>NZ_JAJAEG010000032.1:0-72871 GCF_047445655.1 Lentzea alba | reverse complement strand
TCTGGGCCGCCCCCCCCCCCACCACGGTGATCGGCCTACCCGGTCATCCGCACGGCACCGTGATGCTCTTGGACGTGTGAATCCACGCCCTGGTGCCGATGCCGCCCTTGATGAGCGCCCGCCACGTCTTCGACTTCGTGCCGTTGCAGGTGTACGTGGTGATGGCGTACTTGTTGGTCGCCCACACGCCCGAAAGCACCACGTGGTCCTTCCAGCCGATGCCCTTCTTCTCCTGGACCATGATCGTGAAGCCGGTGGTCGCCTGGTCGCAGTTGAAGAACCCGCCGAGCCCGTCGACGAAGTTGCCGCGCTTCTGCACGTTGATCCGCACGTGCTTGTCCGGGTCGCACGTGGCCTGCACACCCATGTCCTGTGCCGACGCGCTTCCCGGCACGAGCAGCGTCACGGCTGCGATCGCGGCGGTCGTGGCCGACACGAGAATCTTCCTCAAGGCTTTCTCCCCTTCGTTGCGGTGCGAGGCCACCTTGCAAGAGGGGTCGTGCGATCTTCTTGCGGGAATCCTGCATTTCGCAGGTCAGAGCTGTCAGTGGGCGGAAAACCGGCTGACTGCGGGCCGGGCGCCTTGCTAGTTTCCGCGAATGGGGTGCCTGACAGATCTCAGGAAGTTGCCGACGATCGAGGAACTCCGGGCCGGCCTCGGCACGGAAAGGCTCAAGGCGCTGGTCGCGGCCACCGGAGCACGCCGGCGCGGCGATCGGGTCGACGGAACGGACGTCCACCCAGGCCGCGGGCCGAGGTCACGCGACTGGTTCGCGGGACCGGCGGGGCCTACCAGGGCTCGTCGAACTCCCCGTCCTTTGCGCCTGCTACGAAAGCGTCCCACTCGGCCATGGTGAAGACGAGGACCGGCTCCAGCTGCTTGGAGTTGCGCATGGCGACGTAGGTGGCGCCGTCGGTGTGTTCCACGAAGGCGATCTCGACGTGGCCGTCTTCCGGTTCGGGCTCCGGCGGGCGCTTCCACTCCGCGTTGCGGAGGTCGAGGTTGCCGCGCACGTGGGCCTTGTCGTCGTAGATCGGCGCGCTTTCGGTCATTGACGCAAGTTAGCGGATCCGGATGAATCCAGCGGAACCGCCTGGGACGGCCTAGGATCGTCGACCGCCGAAACAGTGCGTGCCGAGCAGGAATGCCGAGGTGCCCCTCATGAAACGACTCCTTGCCATCACCGCGATCACGGCCGGTTTGCTCACGCTCGGCGCGGGTGCCGCCAACGCCGCCGAGCTCCGCCTCCCCATCAACATCGGGCAGCGGTACTCCGTCATCGTCGAAGTCGAGGTGCCGGACGTGGACGAGTTGCTGGAGCTGCTCGGGTAGCGGAAAGGCCCGCGGCGCGTCACACACGCGCCACGGGCCTCCCTTGAGGAAAGACTCAGGCGGTCTCGGTGATCGGCCGGTCCACCCACGACATCATGTCGCGGAGCTTCTTGCCGGTCGCCTCGATCGGGTGGTTCTCACCCTCCTGCTGCAGCTTCTTGTAGTTGGCGCGGCCGTTGTCGTCCTCGGCCACCCACTCGTTCGCGAAGGTGCCGTCCTGGATCTCGCCCAGGATCTTCTTCATCTCCTCCTTGACCGCGGGGGTGATGACGCGCGGGCCGCGGGTCAGGTCACCGAACTCGGCCGTGTCGGAGATGGAGTAGCGCATGCGGGCGATGCCGCCCTCGTACATGAGGTCGACGATCAGCTTGAGCTCGTGCAGGCACTCGAAGTACGCGACCTCGGGGGCGTAGCCCGCCTCGGTCAGCACCTCGAAACCGGCCTGCACCAACGCCGACGCGCCACCGCACAGGACGGCCTGCTCGCCGAAGAGGTCCGTCTCGGTCTCTTCCTTGAACGTCGTCTTGATGACGCCGGCGCGCGTGCCGCCGATGCCCTTCGCGTAGGACAGCGCGAGGGCCTGCGCGTTACCGGAAGCGTCCTGCTCGACCGCGATCAGAGCCGGAACGCCCTTGCCGTCGACGAACTGGCGGCGGACGAGGTGGCCCGGGCCCTTGGGCGCGACCATGGCAACGTCCACACCGGACGGAGCCGTGATCAGGCCGTAGCGGATGTTGAAGCCGTGGCCGAAGAAGATCGCGTCGCCTTCCTTCAGGTTGGCGGCGATCTCGTTCGCGTAGATGTGGCGCTGCGCGGTGTCCGGCGCCAGGATCATGATCACGTCGGCCCACGCGGAGACCTCGGCCGGCGTGCCGACCTCCAGGCCCTCTTCCTCGGCCTTGGCGCGGGACTTGGAGCCCTCCTGCAGGCCGATGCGGACCTCGACGCCCGAGTCGCGCAGGGACAGCGCGTGGGCGTGGCCCTGGCTGCCGTAGCCGATCACGGCCACCTTGCGGCCCTGGATGATGCTCAGGTCGGCATCGTCGTCGTAGAAGATCTCGACGCTCACAGTGTTTCCTCTCTCAAAATACTTATCGCACCGCGGTGGCGGTGATGGAACGAGCGCCACGGCCGATGGCGACCATGCCGGACTGGACGATCTCGCGAAGCCCGTAGGGCTCCAGCATGCGCAGCAACGCGTCGAGTTTTTCAGACGTGCCGGTGGCCTCGATCGTGACCGCCTCGGGCGACACGTCGACGACCTTCGCGCGGAAGAGCTGGACGGTCTCGAGCACCTGCGACCGCACCGTCGCATCCGCACGGACCTTGATCAACACCAGTTGCCGCTGAACGGAAGCCGCCGGCTCCAGCTCCACGATCTTGATGACGTTGATGAGTTTGTTGAGCTGCTTGGTCACCTGCTCCAGCGGCAGCTCGTCGACCGACACCACGATCGTCATGCGGGAGATGTCGGGGTACTCGGTGCGGCCGACCGCCAGCGACTCGATGTTGAAGCCGCGGCGGGAGAACAGGCCGGCGACGCGCGCGAGCACACCGGGCTTGTCCTCGACCAAAACGCTCAGCGTGTGCCTGGTCATCACAGATCCTCGTCGAACAGGGGGCGGATGCCGCGGGCGGCCATGATCTCGGAGTTGCCGGTGCCCGCCGCGACCATGGGCCACACCTGGGCGTCCTTGCCGACGACGAAGTCGACGACGACCGGCCTGTCGTTGATCTCCAACGCCTTCGCGACCACCTCGTCCACCTCCTCGCGCGACTCGGCCCGCAGGCCGACGCAGCCGAGAGCCTCCGCCAGGAGCTTGAAGTCTGGGATGCGGTGCTTGTGCGTCCCCAGATCCGTGTTGGAGTACCGCTCGCCGTAGAACAGCGTCTGCCACTGGCGGACCATGCCCAGGTTGCCGTTGTTGATCACGGCGATCTTCACCGGCAGGCCCTCGATGGCGCAGGTGGCGAGCTCCTGGTTGGTCATCTGGAAGCAGCCGTCGCCGTCGACCGCCCAGACCGTGCGCGAAGGCTCGCCCGCCTTGATGCCCATCGCGGCGGGGACCGCGAAGCCCATCGTGCCGAGGCCGCCGGAGTTGATCCACGTGCGCGGGTGCTCGTACTTCACGAACTGCGCGGCCCACATCTGGTGCTGGCCGACACCCGCCGTGTAGATCGTGTCGGCCGGCGACAGCGCGCCGATCCGCTCGATGACGTACTGCGGCGACAGCGTGCCGTCCTCGGGCCAGTCGTAGCCCAGCGGGAACGTCTCGCGCAGCGACTTCAGCGTGTCCCACCACGGCGTGAGGTCGACGGCCTTGGCCGTGTCGCGCTCGGTGCGGACGGCGTCGATCAGCTCGGTGATGATCTCCTTGCAGTCGCCCACGATCGGGACGTCCGCACGGCGGTTCTTGGAGATCTCGGCCGGGTCGATGTCCGCGTGGATGATCTGCGCGTCGGGAGCGAACGAGTTGAGCTGGCCGGTGACGCGGTCGTCGAACCGGGCGCCCAGCGCGATCAGCAGGTCCGACTTCTGCATCGCCGCGACGGCCGCGACGGTGCCGTGCATGCCGGGCATGCCCAGGTGCTGGTCGTGCGAGTCGGGGAACGCACCGCGCGCCATCAGCGTGGTGACGACCGGGATCCCGGTGTCCTCGGCCAGGCGCAGCAGCTCGGCGTGGGCGTCCGCCTTGATCACGCCGCCACCCACGTAGAGAACGGGCTTGCGGGCGCTGACGATCAGCTTGGCGGCTTCGCGCACCTGCTTGCCGTGCGGCCGGGTCGTCGGCCGGTAACCGGGCAGGCGCAGCTCGGGCGGCCAGGAGAAGCTCGTGGTCTCCTGCAGCACGTCCTTGGGGATGTCGACGAGGACCGGGCCGGGTCGGCCGGTCGCCGCGATGTGGAACGCCTCCGCGATCGCCCGCGGGATCTCCGCGGCGTCGGTCACGAGCATGTTGTGCTTGGTGATCGGCATCGTGATGCCGCAGATGTCCGCCTCCTGGAAGGCGTCCGTGCCGATCAGCGGCCGCGACTGCTGGCCGGTGATCGCGACGATGGGCACGGAGTCCATGTTCGCGTCCGCGAGCGGGGTGACGAGGTTCGTCGCACCCGGTCCCGAGGTCGCCATGCAGACCCCGACCTTGCCGGTGGCCTGCGCGTATCCGGTCGCCGCGTGTCCCGCGCCCTGCTCGTGGCGGACGAGGATGTGCCGGACCTTCGTGGAGTCCAGCAGCGGGTCGTACGCGGGAAGGATCGTCCCGCCGGGAATGCCGAAGACCACTTCGCAGCCGACCGCCTCAAGTGACCGGACGAGCGACTGAGCACCGGTTACACGAATCGGTGCGCCCGTCGGCGGGGCCGGTTTGGGCCGCGGACCTGGACGTGGCGACGTGGGCTCTGGAGCCTGTCGCGATGGTGCGCTGGTCATCATTGCCTCGTGGGTATCGGGGTCCGGACACGAAAAAACCCTCGACAACCCGGAGATGGGTCGTGCGAGGGTCGCGCGTCGACGCAGGCTGTTCGGCTCAGGCGTCGACGCGCCTGAGAAGTACGAGAACGAGCGTGCGCTGCATGAAGCGGACGTTATCGCCTCGCGCAAGAGCACGTCAACTCTGCGGGATGGAATTCCCGGATCGTGGACGTGGAACAATCCTTCGAGTGAAGAAGCTGGTCTTTCGCATCCCGGCAACGGCGCTGCTCGCAGCGGGTTTGATCGCGATCTGCGTGACTCCTGTGGCGTGGCTCGCTCCCGGGCTGCAGGCGATGTACGTCCTCCCGCTCGCGTACGCGTACTGGGTGATCCGCAACCGCACGACCGTCACCGACGAACAGCTCGTCGCCCGTGGGCTCTTCAAGTCGACGACGCTGAAGTGGGACGAGGTGAAGTCCATCCGGCTGGTCCAGAAGGGCTGGCTCAAGGCGGTCAAGACCGACGACACCGAGGTGACGCTGCCCGCGGTGCGGCTGATGCACCTGCCGGCGCTGTCGCTGGTCAGCGGTGGGCGCGTGCCGGACCCGAGTGTCGTGGAAGCCCCCGCAGATGTCCATGAGGGTGACCTTCATGGACCTGAGGTCCATGAAGGTCACCCTCATGGCACCGTAGAGTCGGAGAAGTGATCAAACGAGTTCCGCTGCTGAGCCTGCTGCTGTCCATCGCAGGCCTGCTGACCTCGGCTTATCTGACGTACACGCACTTCAACGCGAGCGCGCTGCTGTGCTCGGCGGACACGGTGATCGACTGTGAGACCGTGACCACGAGCGAGCAGTCGGAGCTGCTGGGCATCCCGGTCGCGTTCCTCGGGCTGGCGTTCTTCGCGTTCCTGACCGTGATCTGCCTCCCTTTCGCGTGGCGGATCGAGGCGCTCAAGTGGGTGCGACTCGGCGCGGTCGGCATCGGCGTGCTGATGGTGGTCTACCTGGTCGCGGCCGAGTTCCTGATCATCGGCAAGATCTGCCTGTGGTGCACCGTTGTGCACGTGATCACGCTCGCGCTGGCCTGTCTGCTGGTCTCCGCGAGCCTCTCCGGAATTCCTGCTCCGGGGCACAAGTAACCTTTGAGGCACCGCTCCCAGACTGATGGCCGCCCTCACCCCTGGCGTCCCGCGCGTTTCTTCTTGAACTGAATCTGGAGGAGCAGTGCCTCAGCTCCGCTCTCGCACCACCACGCACGGCCGCAACGCTGCCGGAGCCCGCGCTCTCTGGCGGGCGACCGGCATGACGGACAGCGACTTCGGCAAGCCCATCATCGCGATCGCCAACTCCTACACGCAGTTCGTGCCCGGTCACGTGCACCTGCGCGACCTCGGCGACATCGTGGCCGAAGCCGTGCGCGAGGCGGGCGGCGTGCCGCGCGAGTTCCACACGATCGCGGTCGACGACGGCATCGCCATGGGCCACAGCGGCATGCTCTACTCGCTGCCGAGCCGCGAGATCATCGCCGACTCGGTCGAGTACATGGTCAACGCCCACCAGGCCGACGCGATCGTCTGCATCTCGAACTGCGACAAGATCACCCCCGGCATGCTGAACGCGGCGATGCGGCTCAACATCCCCGTCGTGTTCGTGTCCGGCGGACCGATGGAGGCCGGCAAGGCCGTCGTCGTCGAGGGTGTCGCCGTCGCACCGACCGACCTCATCACCGCCATCTCCGCCTCGGCCTCCCCCGCCGTGAACGACGAGGGTCTCTCCGAGGTCGAGCGTTCCGCGTGCCCGACGTGCGGTTCCTGCTCCGGCATGTTCACCGCGAACTCCATGAACTGCCTCACCGAGGCGCTGGGGTTGTCCTTGCCCGGCAACGGCTCGACGCTGGCCACGCACGCCGCGCGCCGCGAGCTGTTCTCCGAGGCCGGCCGGGTCGTCGTGGAGCTTTGTCGTCGTTGGTACGGCGAGGACGACGAGTCGGCGTTGCCGCGGTCGATCGCGAACCGCAAGGCGTTCGAGAACGCGATGGCCCTCGACATGGCCATGGGCGGCTCGACGAACACCGTGCTGCACATCCTCGCCGCCGCGCAGGAGGGCGAGATCGACTTCACGCTGCAGGACATCGACGACCTGTCCCGCCGCGTGCCGTGCCTGTCCAAGGTGTCGCCGAACTCCGACTACCACATGGAGGACGTGCACCGGGCGGGCGGAATCCCCGCGCTGCTGGGCGAGCTCTACCGCGCCGGTCTGCTGAACGACGACGTGACGTCGGTGCACACGCCGACCCTCGCGGAGTGGCTCGGCAAGTGGGACATCCGCGCTGCTTCGCCGTCTCCTGAGGCGTTGGAACTGTTCCACGCCGCTCCGGGTGGTGTGCGCACGACCGAGGCGTTCTCGACGTCGAACCGCTGGTCCTCTTTGGACACCGACGCCGCCGGTGGCTGCATCCGCGACATCGAGCACGCGTACACGAAGGACGGCGGCCTGGCCGTGCTGCGCGGCAACCTCGCCGAGCGCGGCGCGATCATCAAGGCCGCCGGCATCGACGAGGAGCTGTGGCACTTCGAGGGCCCGGCGCGCGTCGTCGAGTCCCAGGAGCAGGCGGTCTCGGCGATCCTGAACAAGGAGATCCAGGCCGGCGAGGTGCTCGTGGTCCGCTACGAGGGCCCGTCGGGCGGCCCCGGCATGCAGGAGATGCTGCACCCCACGGCGTTCCTGAAGGGCTCCGGCCTGGGCAAGAAGTGCGCGCTGATCACGGACGGCCGGTTCTCCGGTGGTTCGTCGGGCCTGTCGATCGGTCACATCTCGCCGGAGGCGGCGGGCGGCGGCACGATCGGGCTGGTCGAGAACGGTGACCGGATCCTGATCGACGTGCACGAGCGGCGCCTGGAACTGCTCGTCGACGCCGACGTGCTGGCCGAGCGGCGCGCCAAGATGGAGGCCTCCGAGCGGCCGTGGCAGCCGGTGGACCGGATCCGTCCGGTCACGGGTGCGCTGCGGGCGTACGCGCGGATGGCCACCGACGCGTCGACTGGAGCGGTGCGCGACCCGAACCGCTGAGGTTGTTGCGGGGCGGTGGTCACGGCAGCACGGTGAAGATCCCGCGCGCCCACTGGCCACCGTCCCGGCACTGCCCGGTCACGTAGTAGTCGTTGGACGCGGTGCCCGGCGGAATCGTGAACTGCGCGTCGACCGTGCCGTCCGCCTTGATGGGCGCCGTCGTCGTGAGCCCCATGGCGTCGATGCTCACGTTCACCGTCCGGTCGCCGTAGTCCGGGCAGCCGTCGAAGTTCGTGCCGCGCACGCTCAGCACCTGCCCCGCCCGCAGCTTGTTCGGAGTCCCTGTCACGACGAGTGGCGGCGACACCGTGTAGATCGCCTGCGATGTCAGGCCCGTGTCGTCCGTGCACTGCCCGGAGAGGTGGTGATCGCCGACCGACGCGTTCTCCGGCACCGTGAACCGCACGCCGAACCGGCCGTCCGGCTCGATCGCCACGCCGGACTCGGCGACAGCGCCGTCCCACAGGACGTTGACCGTGCGGCGTCCCGTGCAGGCGTTGAAGCCCGTGCCGTAGAAGTTCACCGACGTACCCGGCAAACCACGGGCCTGGGACATGGTCGTCCCCAGCTGCGGTCCGGGGCCCTGCGTCTTGGTCGCCACCGGGCCGGACGTCTTGACCGGCGGGGTGAGCGACAGCGGGGGAACGGACGTCGGCGACAACGGTGAGCTGCCGCTCGTCGGCGCACTGGACTCGCTGCCAGATGCCTGTGGCGCGACGCTGGCCACCTTCTTGTCGCCCGGCTCGGGCGTGGTCCCGCGGTCCGGCAGGAGTGTGAACAGGCCGGCGCCTCCGCCCGTGACCAGCACGACCACGAACACGATGGTGATCTTCTTCTTGTTGTTCTTGCGCGACTCCCGCAGGACCTCGCGCAGCAACTCGGTGAACTCGGCGTCCTTCGCCGCGCGGGCACCCAGCTCTTCCGGATCGGCCTCATCGCCCACGAGCTCGACCAGTTCACGCAACCGGGGCGGCACCGGTCTCTCGTCCTTCGTGGTCGCGATGAGCCGGGCTATCTCACCCAGTTCCTCCGCGCGCCTGGCCTCGATCTTGAAATCGCCGCTCGTCGCCACTTTCTTCCCTTCGTGCGCCGTCTTTCACCGAGATGTCGGCGTCCGAACGAGGCGGCTTGAAGGGGAAACCTGGCCAATACAAGGTCAAACGAAGGCAAGCGCCACACAGGCCCCGAACACGAGCCAGCCCGTCAGCGGTCCGCTGACGGGCTGCTCCGTTTTCTTGACCAGGACGCCGCTGACGATCAGTCCCGCGAGCAGACCGAGCGGCGGCAGCAGGGATTTCGCGGTGAGACCGAACGGGAACGCCACCAGGTAGACGACCGGTATCCCGATCACCAGCAGGGCGAGCTGGAGCAGCGCTCCCGTCAGGTTCTTCCGCACGAAGATGTTCTTACCGGAACACGAAGAACGTCACCGCGGCACCGCCGACACCGATCAGCAGGGCGATGAAGCCCGCCGCCAGCGGGTGCCGGAACCAGCTGCGGTTGTAGTCCAGTGCGGCCCGGCCGGGCCCGGCGAACAGCGCCGCGAACGCCATGCCCGCGAGCGCCAGCTCCAGCTCCACTCCGTTGGGACCGAAGAAGCCGCCCTTGTACTGCAGCGCGATGACGTTGGCCATCACCGCGAGCAGGCCCGCCGCGGCCAGAGGCGTGAACAGGCCCAGGACGAGCAGGCCGCCGCCGGCCAGCTCCGTGATGCCGGTGACCCAGGCGAGGACCACGGACTCGCGGTAGCCCATCTTCTCCAGCTGCTGCGCGAAGCCGTTGATGCCGGGGCCGCCGAAGAGCCCGAAGACCTTCTGCAGGCCGTGCAGCACGAAGATGCCGCCGAGCACCGCGCGCAGAACGAGCAGGCCGATGTCCGGGCCCGCGGTCCAGCCGAACTTCTTGCGGTCGTCGGCGAACGGGTCGTCGTCGTCCGCGATGCCGGAGTCCACAGTGGACTTGTCCAACGGCGTGTAGCCCGTGGTGTCGAACGCCTTCGTCGTCGAGTCGTACGGCGAACCGACGTCCGTGCCCACTCTGGTCGTGCCGTCGTCGAAGTGGTGCACTCCCCCTCCGCTGCTCGAGTAGAACGAGTCGTCGGAGAAAGCGCTCGATGTGGTCGAGCCTTTGTCGTGAGTAGCCACGCCCGCACGCTAGGAGACCCGCCACGGGCGCGCGAGAGCCGAACGGCAGCTTAGGTTCACCCTAATGGACTAGAGATGTCCTAGTAGGTGCCGTTCACAAGATTGCGCGGACGTTGCCCCGCAACGTAGCGAGCGACCTCGGACGCAACGACCGCGTATGCGCGATGTGCATGCCCGGTGCAGCTCCCGGCCACGTGCGGGGTGAGCAGCAGACCCGGCGCGGTCCACAGTGGATGATCCGCGGGCAGTGGTTCGGGATCGGTCACGTCCAGGGCCGCGCGCAGTCGCCCGGAATTCAGTTCCGCGAGCAATGCGTCGGTGTCCACGACCGGCCCGCGGGCGCCGTTGACCAAGATCGCGTTGTCCTTCATCGCGGCCAGGAACTTGGCGTCGACCAGGTGCCTGGTCTCCTCGGTCATCGGCGTGAAGATCACCACCGCGTCGAACTCCGGCAGCAACGACGGCAGCTCGTCGACGCCGTGCACGCCGTCACGCGCGGTGCGGCCGACGAGCACGGACGAGGCGTTGAACGGTTCGAGGCGACGTCGCAGCTGCTCGCCGAGGTCGCCGGCGCCGACGATCAGAACCTTCTTGTCCTGCAAGGTGTCCGTGAGGTGGTAGTCCCAGCGGCCCTCGGCGCGGGCGCGTTCGAAGACGAGGAACTCTCGGTAGATCGCCAGGAGTGCGCCGATCGCCCACTCCGCAGTGCTGCCGCCGTGCGCGCCGCGGCAGGTGGAGAGCATCACACCGTCCGGGATCTTGCCGACGAAGTTCTCCGCGCCCGCGCTGAGCAACTGCACGAGTTTGAGTTTCGGCAACTGCGCGAACACGTCGCGCGGGTCGGTGCCGGCGAGGAACTTGGGGACCAGGATCTCGGCATCTGCGGCCTCTGCGGGCAACGGCTGACCCGGCGTGTAACGAACAGGCCGGACACCGTCCACCTGAGACAGCGCCTGGACTCCGAAATCATCTGGCACGAGCACGGTGAGCGTCACCAGAGCAAAGTACGTCAGAATGACGACCATGCGGGAGCACGACGTCATCTCCTGGGACGGCACGAAGATCCGAACGTGGCACGCGTCCGGTGACGGCCCGCCCGTGCTGCTGTGTCCCGGCATCGGCTCGGGGCCGGAGTCGTGGCCGTCGCTGACCGACCGCGGCGGCGTGCTCAGCTGGTACATGCGCGGCACGATGGGCTCCGACCGGCCCGTCGACGAGGGCAACATCTCGTTGGACGACCACGTGTCGGACGCGCTCGCCGTGCTGGACGACGCGGGCGTCGACCGGTGTGTCGTCATGGGCTGGTCGATGGGCGTCACGATCGCGGCCGAGCTGGCGTTGCGTCATCCGGAACGGGTGGCGGGCCTGCTGCTCGTCGCGGGTGCGCCGGGTGACTCGTTCGACGGCATGCTGCCGATCATCCCCAAGAACGTGCGCCGGTTCGTCGGCAACATGGGCACGCGGATGCTTCGCCAAGCCGGTCCGGTGCTCGACAGCGTGCTGCACCGCATCCCCGTGACGGACCTGACGACGTTCCTGCTGCGGCACAGCGGCGTGATCAAGCCTTCGAGCGACCCGAAGGCCGTGACCGAGGCGGTGAGCCGGTTCCTGCAGCACGACTGGCGCTGGTACTTCACGCTGGCGCTCGCACTGGGCGAGACGGCGCGCCAGGACCTCGGCCCGATCGTGTGCCCGGTCACACTGCTGGCCGGCCGCGACGACGTGCTGGCGACGACGGAGAGCATGTCCGGCCCCATCGGCGCACTGCCCCAGGCCCGGCTGAGGGTGCTGCCGTGCAGCCATTACCTGCCGTTGGAGGCTCCCGAGGTGGTCAGCGCGGAGCTCGATCTGCTGCTGGACCGCGTCCGGTCGGTGGACTTCGCGACTTCCGAGGCATTCACTTCGGGTTCACGGTCGCGCACCTAGCCTGGGAGCCGTGGTTCGTTCCGTCGTGTTGTTGGCCGCCGCCTGCCTGCTGGCAGGGGGCTGCGCGAGCTTTCCAGAAGAGCCGCCACCCACGAGCTGGAGCGCCCAACCACAGCTGACCCCGCAGGCGGGCCCGAAGCCGGAGCTGCCGGGCGAGTTCCGCCCCACCCCAGGCGAGCAGGGCCGCGGCCAGACGCCGCAGAGCATTCCGCCGCCGCAGGGCTGCAAGGACTTCAGTCCCGCCGTGATCGCGACGTGCCTCACCACCGTCACGGGCGTGGCCCCTATCGGTGCCGACGCGAACGGCGGTGTCGCCGCCTACGCGACCGAACGCGGCGGGCGCCTGGTCAAGGTGACCAAGGACGTCGACCCGGTCGTGATCGCACAGATCGAGACCGACACGTCGTCCGACGGCGGCCTGACCGGGCTGGCGCTGTCGGCCACGTTCGCCGAGGACCAGCTCGCGTACGTCTACGTGACGACCGCGACCGACAACCGCGTGCTGCGGATCGCGCCCGGTGACACGCCGAAGCCGATCCTGACCGGCATCCCGAAGGGCCCGTCCGGCAACCGCGGTGTGCTGGCCAGCGACCGCCGTGGCTCGCTGCTGGTCGCCACCGGTGACGCGGGCAACCCGGCGCTGGCCGCCGACCCGAACTCGCTGGCCGGCAAGGTGCTGCGGATCGACGGCTCCGGCAAGCCCGCGCAGGGCAACCCCACCGCCGGTTCCGCGGTCGTGTCGTCCGGGCTGCGGCTGCCCGGTGGGCTGTGCGTGTCGGCCGACGCTCAGAAGATCTGGGTGACGGACTGGACCGCCGCCGCCGACGTCGTCTACCGCGTCGCGCCGGGCAAGCTCAGCGAGGTGGCGTGGAACTGGCCGGACAAGCCCGGTGTGATGGGCTGCTCGTCGTACTCCGACATGCTGACCGTGACGACGTCGAAGACGCCCGGGTTGCAGTCTCTGGCGATGAACGCGACCGGTGCGTTCACGGGCAAGCCCGAGCTCACCATGCAGGAGGACGGGTTCGGGCGGCTCGGGCCGATGGAGATGCTCAACGACACCGCGTCGTTGGTCGGCACGGTCAACAAGGCCGGTGGCCAGCCCGTGTCGTCGGACGACCGCGTTGCGATCGTTGTGCGTGAAGGCGGGCCTGGTGGCGGAGGCAAGGACTAGGGGCTGAGGGCGAACCTCTCTCCTTCGTCGCGCCACCACCGCGCGTAGACCTCGCTCTCCCCCACGAGCTTCAGGTAACCGGCGGCGACCTGCTCGCACAGGTCGTCGATCTCCTCCGCGACCGGCGCGTCCACCCGCCAGGCCAGCACCACCTCGCGGACCAGCGGGTTTCCCTCCAGAGGCAGCCGCGCGACGCCGGCCGGGGTGCCGCCGACCGGGTAGAGCGGGCACACCGCGCCGGACTCCCTGATCAACGTCAGCGCGACGTGCGCCTCACTGCTGAAGTGCGCGATCCGCTGCTCGAACCCGGCCGCCGCGCACTGGCGGGCGAAGTGGGCGTTCATGCCGCTGTCGTCGGGCTCCGGCATGACCCACTTGTCGTCGGCCAGCGCCTCCAGCCCGATCTGCGACGAGCCGGCGTGCGGGTGGTGGTCCGGCACGCCGACGAAGATCGGTTCGCGGGTGAGCAGGCGGTGTCCGACATTTGACGGAAAGGAAAGCGGAGTACCGGGAAATTGACGCATGACGACCACGTCGAGTTCGCCGGTCGTGAGCAACGCGGTCAGCGTCCCGGTCTCCTTGATCGTGCGACTCGTGACGTTGTCGCCGAGTGCGCTCACGAGTAGTCCGAAGTGATGAGCAGGGATTCCGGCGAGCCTGGTAGGAGCGCCGGAACTGTGCGCGTTACGGCGCGTTACGCGTTCCAGCGCGTGGAACTGGGCGAGCATCGAGCGCGCCTCCTGCACGAAATCCACGCCCATCGGAGTCGGCCGCACACCGTCTGCCGTGCGGAGGAACAGGACGCCACCCAGGTGGTCCTCGATGCGTTTGAGCTGCGTCGTCACCGCCGGTTGGGTGAGGTGCAGGCGGGCGGCGGCCTTGCGCAGGCTGCCGCAGTCGGCGATCGCCACGACCAGTTCGAGGTGCCGCACTTCCAGACGCATGCGACTCATGTTATCGCCCAATGTAATAGGGCCATTGCGGTCCGCAATCTCGCGTGAGACTACGGCGTCTCGATACGTTCGGCCGCGTGATGGAATTGGCCGAGCGCCCGACGCGCACCGACGCGGTGCTGTTTTCGGATCGGGCAGTGAAAACGTTTCTGGAGGCCGCGTCCGCCGAATACTCGTTCATCACCGAGGATGAACCGAGACCGTGTTTCGCGGTGCTGCTCGGCCGATCCGCCGGCACGGAGGCGGTGGTCGAGGAGGTGGCGTTCGGCCGCAACGCGCGGTTGACCGACCCGTCGGCACAAGAGGAGTTCTCGGCGACGATCGTGCCGCGGTTCGGCACGGCGTACGAGAACCCGGTGCGGGCGTGGTGGCTCGACCCGGCCGACCTGCTCACGATCACGCGCTCGGCGGACGCCCGCGGGCTCGACGTCCTCGGCTCGATCCACCTGCACCCGGACTGGCACCGGCTCGGGCCCGAGTGCGAGCGCGACCGGCCGTTGAGCGACCACCCGACGCCGATGGACGAGCACATGTTCCGCAACAGCGGGTGGCCCGTGAACGTCGTCTGCTACCTCGAACGCCGCCATGGCGGCCTCTACTACTCGCTTGCCGCGTGGGACGCCGAGTGCCTGCGCCTGCCACTGAGGATGAACCACGCATGAGTGAACAGATCTACGAGCTCTGGCGACGCATGGAGCAGGGCTGGGCGAACGGCGACGGCGAGGCGTTCGCGAGCGCGTTCGCCCAGGACGTCGACTTCGTGACGGTGCGCGGCGCGGAACTGTTCGGGCGGCGGGCTGTCGCGCTGGGCCACGGGCAGCTGTTCGCCGGGCCGTACCAGGACACGAAGCTCACGGCCGAGATCAGCCTCATCAGGCCGTTGGCCGACGGCATCTCGTTGGTGCACGTCACGTCGTCCATCGCGCCGGTGGGCATCACCACACACGCGCAGGCCGTCGTCGTGCGGCGGGCCGGTGTGTGGGAGATCGCCGCGTTCCACAACATGATCCCGAAGGGAAAGTCATGAGCAGGCCCAGGTTGCGGCACATCGCGTTCGTCGTGCAGGACGCGAAGGAGATGGCCGACTTCTACACCTCGCGGTTCGGGATGGAGCTGTTCCACACCGACCCGGACGGCAGCCACTTCGTCACCGACGGGTACATCAACCTGGCGTTGATCCAGCAGCGTCTCGACGGTGACGTGCCCACCGGCTTCAACCACTTCGGCTTCCAGGTCGACTCGGTCGAGCCGTACCTGGAGACGCTGGAACCGAAACCCGCCCTGCGCGGTGGGGATCGACCTTTCGCCGAGTACCGGGCGATCGACCCGGAAGGCAACTGGTTCGACCTGTCAGCGCACGGCTTCCTGCCGCCTGGGGCCGGGCAATCCTGACCCGGCCCCAGGCAGTCGGTCAGCGCGTACCCGTCCAGAAGATGGCTCGCGCCACCTGGGCGTAGAGGCCCTTGGGGTGGTTGCGGAACATCGGCTCGGTGCCGAACAGCACGACGCGAGCACCACCAGCCGACGTGCCGGAGACGACCGCCGCCTGACCAGCGGCGGCGTCCTGGCCGCCGGTGCCGTTGTCCCTGGCGTGCCAGTGGCCCGCGGCGATCACCGTGCTGCCGTAGCGCTGCTCGACCGTCACGCCCGCACCGAGGTTCGTGAACCACTGCGGCGCGTAGACGAACGAGTGCGGCAACGCGCCGGTGCCGACGGGGCCGGCGCCGTTGACCACGTTCACCACACCGTTGGCGTCCTCCCAGCCCGCGACCGAGGTGGCCTGCAGCAACTTGGCGTCGGCGTTGAACTTGCTGCCCGTCGCGCCGCGGGTGACGACGCCGCCGCGCTTCAGGAACTCGTCGAGCGCCGCCTTGGCCGTGGGGTTGAGCTGCGTGTAGTTCAGGCCGGCACCCACGTACAACGCGTCGATCCGCGACCAGTCGAAGCCCGCGTTCAGCACCGCGGTGGAGATCGTGCGGACCTCGAACCCGGACTCCCGCAGCACCTGCAGCTCGTCCGCGGACACGGCGGCCGCGATCACCTTGCGCTGCAACGCGACGCCACCGGGCTTAGCCGTCGTGAAGCGGACGCCGTAGCGGTCGGCGACCTCCTTCGCGGCAGCCCTTTCCCGTGCGGGAACGACGACCGCGCCGTCGTCCTGGCGGCGCAGCTCGATGCCGCGCGACAGCAGATCGTTGACGGCGTTGACATCCTTGCCGTCGTTGAGGACCAACGCCAGGTCAGCGCCCGGCGCGGCGTTCACGTCACCGGTCGGCGCGGCCGCCACGACGGGCTTGCCGTCGAACCGGAACGGGCCGCTCTTGTAGACGTCGACCGAAGCGCCCCACAGCAGGCGGTGGCTCCAGCCGGAGATGTCGTACATCACCGGTGCCTTGTCCGAGATGTCGCTGCCCTGCTCCAGCATCACGTTGGCCAGGCCGCGCTTCGGCTGGTGCATGTCCACGACGTACGACCCGGCCGGATAGCGCTTACCGCCCAAGGTGAACGGCCTTTCGGCGCGTTCGACCCGGACGTCGTGCCGGACGAGCTGGTCGACGAGGCGCGCGGCGGCAGGCGCCGACCGGTCGCCGGTGATCACGTAGGCGCGCGGGAACTCCGTGGTGAAGCGGTCTTCCGGGCCGAAGCCGGGCACGAACCCGTCCGGGATGTACCGCTGCGCCTCACCTGCGGCGCCACGGCGGAACATCTCGGTCTGGCCGGCGATCAGGTTGCGCCGGTTGTCGTCCACGTAGTCGAGGGTGGTGTCGATGGTGGCCTCGACGACGTCGGTGTTGATCTTCGAACGGCGTTGCAGCTCGGCGACCGGCTGGGAGTTGTAGTCGCCCCGGTTGACCCGCATCGGGATCTCGATCGTGTACGAGATCGCGCCCTGGTACATCGCGTACTGCGCGGTGTAGATCGGCGCCCAGCCGTCCCATTCGCCGACCGGGTAGTCGCGGAACGGGATCTCCGGCTTCGCCGTCTCCGGATGTCCGAGCGCCTGCACGGCCTTCTCCATCTGCAAGCCGTTGGCAAGGCCGTGCTTGATGTACAGGTCGAAGTCGTAGTTCTGGCCGTGCGGCGGTGTGGTCGGCTCGATGAGCGTCTTCGACGAGTACCCGTGCTCGTCCAGCATCATCAACGGCTGGGTGCGCTCGACGATCTCCTGCATCACCCGGTTCTCGGGCTGGGAGTTCGTGACGAAGTCGCGGTTGAGGTCGAAGCCCGCGGAGTTCTCCCGCGTGCCAGCGACGCGGCCGTCCGGGTTCGCGGTGAGGTTGAAGTAGATCCTGCTGCGGCGCAACAGGTTCTGCACGTCCCGGTCGTTGCTCGTGGCGAGGCGCTCGATGACCCGCAGCGCGCCGTCGGTGCCTTCCCACTCGTCGCCGTGGATGTTGTTGTTGATCCAGATCGGCGCCTTGTAGAGGCCTGCCGGAACGTTGCGACCCTCTTCGATCGAGGCGCGGAAGCGTTCCTGCAGACGGGTTTCCAGCGGCGACTCGGGCGCGGTCAGCGTGACCAGGTACAGGTCGCGGCCGAGTCCTGACTGGCCGGCGACCTCGACCGAGATCCGGTTGCTCTTCTGCTGCAACGCGTTCAGCTTCGGCGCGAGCGAGTGGTACGGCGCGAGGCCGAGCTTGATGGCCTTGTCGGCCGGGTTCTCGGGGAATGTTCTGAGCTTTGTCCTACGTGGATAGCCCTGGTGCCGGTCGGCCTGGTTCTCCCCCTGAGCCAGGACGAGCTGTGAGGTGATCGGGTCTACTGCCGCGATCTCGTTGCGCTCAGGCCCATTGCCTGGTTCGCGGTCGGTGACCGAAGGCGTTGGTGCTGTCGGTTGTGCCGTTCCGTTGACGGGTGCCGCCACCGCCGCGGCGACCGCCAGGAGTACAGCAAGCAGAGTTCTGCGCATGCGGTCGTTTCTTGCACAACGGCCCGCGCATCGACTAGAGCCGATAGGCGGGCCGTTGGTTCGGGCGCTGTCCCCACGGCTGTACCCCCTGAACAGCCGTGACGACAGCGACCGAGTCCCCTCGGTCAAGACTTTTGACCAGAGTGGCACAGAAAGTCACGCGCAAGCGAGAGAAGTTCACCAACCGTGTTCGCTACTCGGGGCAGAAGTCACCACTGACCAGCGGGTTCGCCCAGGGGTTGTCCGGACAACCACCCGATCGGTCTAGCCAGAGCCCAGACACAGGAAGGGCCTGCGGAACGGGTCTTTCGCCATCGCCTCAGCGAGCGCGACGGCCGGCGCGGCACCGGCGACCAACGCGCGGTGGTAATCCGCCATCGCCGCGGCGCTGGTCTCATCGCCGACCTTGCTCGCCGCCGCTACGACCGTCCTCGTGCCACCCGCCAGCATCGCGCCCGCGAACCCGAGGGCTTCGTCACCAGGACGAACGCGGTTCGAGGCGAGCGAACAGGCGGACAGGACGACGTGCGCGGGCGGCTTGCGGAGCCGGCCCAGCTCGTGGGCGAACAGCGGACCGTCGACGAGTTCGAGCCGGGAGAACAACGCGTTCTCGTTCTCGTGTTCACCGTGGGCGGCCACGTGCACGAGATCCGCGCCGTCGAGGTGTGCGAGCACCTCCGCCGCGGTCGCGTCCTCACCGGACAGCACCTTCGCCCTGTCGTGGTGTGAGGCGAGCCGGTCCAGCTCGTCGTCGGCGAACTGCAGGTTCGGCCCCCTGACCAGCAGCACCCGATCGGCCTTCACCTTGTCGGCCTGGGTCGCGGCGAGCCACGCCGTCGCACTCGGCGCCGTGACGACCGGGCGACCGTGCAGGCTCGGGAGGACGCCCCACGGCACCGTGTACAGCGGACCGGTCGGGACCACGACCAGTTCCCGTTCGCCGATGAGGTGGATCAACGGCTTGATCAGCAACGAGTCCAGCGTGCCTGCCTGCCTGCGCGCCGACCCGCCGATGACCTCGACCAGCGGCGGCGGCAGGTAGTCAGGAGCCAGCGCGTTGAGGTCGATGTGGAGCTTCTGGGCCCCTTCCAGCGCGTCGTGCGCGGCACCGAGCCTGACCATCCGCACCTGACCGCCAGCGACCACGACGGCCACCATGTCCCCACCGGACACCACGAAGCTGACCATGGCGCGCTCGCCCAGCTCGGCGATCACCTCGTTGATCGTCGCCATCGGACGCGTGCGACCCCACCGCTGCGAGTGCCACCCCAGCCTGTTGGCTTCACGTTGCGCCTTCAACAGGTCGCTGCGCAGCTCGGTGGTGGGCCGGCCGTCGAGACCCGCGCGCATGAGCTCCCGGCCGAGTCCGCGAACCTCCGCGATGCGTTCGGCCAGTTCGGAGTTCTCGACCAGTTCCAGCGGTTCGTAGCGGTACGCCTGCGCGCGGGTGCGTTCCAGCCACACGAACACCTTGCGCGCGTTGTTGCTCTCCAATGCCAGGCGGATCGCAAGCTCACGCAACTCACGACCGTGCACTGCCGTGGCGGACACCAGCTCCAGCCCACCGAGCTGGTCGCGCACTTGGCCGAGTTCGTCCAAACCCTTGCGCGCGTGCATCAGCGCAGTGCGGCGATCCCCTTTGGCCAGCGCGAGTTCTGCGAGCACGAGCCGTCGTTGCATGCGGTGGTCGAGCGGCGTGACAGCGCGTGGAGCCGGAAGCTGGCTCAACAGTTCCTCAGCCTCTGCGAGCCGGCGGCGGCGGACCTGGAGCCGGACGGCGAGCACTCCGGCCAGCCGGGCCTCGTCGAGCAGATGGTTGGCCGCAAGCTGTTCGGAGAGCATCAACGCCTTCTGCACGAGCGCGTTCGTCACGCGCTTCACCTGCATGGCGTGGGCCCAGAGCTCGATCAGCGCCGCCATCATCCACCACGTGCTGCCGCGCTTGCGCAACTTGCGCATGGAGGCTTTCGCCATTCGGCGGGCCAGGTCGAACTGGTCGTCGAGGAGTGCCGCCGACGCCCGGTACATCTCGACCTCGGCGATGTCCTGACTGACCTTGTTCTTCCGCAGTACCGGCAACGCCTCGTCGAGCATCCGGCCGACATGGTCGGACATGCCGGCCATCAGCAGGCATTCGGCGTGCAGGAGCTGCGAACTGGCCAGCACCGACGGCTTCTGATGTACGCGGTAAAGACGCTCGGCTTCCTCGAAGTGCCGCAGAGCCTCAGCTACGCGCCCGCTCTGCTTGTACGTGTTGGCGAGCGCCGCGATCGCGTAGGGATAGAGCCGGTCCAGGCTGTGCTCAGCACTGAGGGCCGCCACCCGTTCCAGATCCGTGACAGCGGCCTCGCTGCGGCGGATGGCCGCGTTCGCGAGCGCCCTGGAGATCAACGAGGTCGCGAGCCGATTCACCCATTCCGAGTCGACGCGCTCGGGCGAGGTCCGCAGTGCGTTCTCAGCGAAGTCGATGAACGGGCCGAACCACGGGACTGCCTGCTCCGGCTGCCCCATGCGCAGGATGATGCAGGCTTGGTAGTAGTCGGCGGAGCCCTTGAGCAGGACGCGCAACCACGGGTCCTCAAGCCGTTCGAGCTCCTGGCGCGCCTGGTCGAAGAACCCGACGGCGGCGTCCAACCCGCTGGCTTCGCCGGTGGCGTCACCGAGGCAGTACAGGATGCGGGCCCGCAGCTCCGTCCGTTCGGGACTGTCAGGCGCGCGATCGGCGTGCACGAGTGCACGCTTGTGAAGGCGGATTGAGGACGGGAACCGGTAATGGTCCTGCTCCGTCCATCCCTTCTGGTACAACTCGCGCGCTCTATCCAGGGCCAGAGCGGGCATGTGATCATCACACCACATGCGCCCAAATGCCGCTGTCCGCCAACCAGGCGCAGAGCCGGGTGACGGACAGCGCGGAGTGTGACCTAGACCACGACATCCTTGGGCAGATTGTCCGGGTGGTTCGGGCAGTCCGCGTCGTGCACCTTCGACTCCTCGACGGTCAAGTCCTCTGCCGTTGGCGCGAACTTCGGAGTCTGGCCGCAGCACTTGGGCGTGACGGGCGGCTTCGGCTGCGGCACCGGCGTGGGAGCCGGAGGCGGAGGCGGCGTCGGGTTCGGGTTGTCGTCGGTGATGATGTCCTTGACCTTGTCAAGGATGTCGTCCAAGAAGCCTTCGCGCTGACCAGTCATTTGAGGTTTCCCCCCTCGTTTGGACTATTTACTTCCCATCCCCCCAGATGGGTGCGTACGAGAGAGTCGCACACACGGCTACAGGTATACGTCTCATTTAGCTAACAGCCACTCGACCGGCCTAAGATCACAAAGGGTCACCTGCACAAACAGGTGACCCTTTGTGATTTTTGCTTCGATTATGTATCTACGAGCAGCGTGCGACCACGATCTCGCGAACGCGGGCCGCGTCGGCCTGACCCTTGGTGGCCTTCATGACCGCGCCGACGATCGCACCGGCGGCCTGGATCTTGCCGTCGCGGATCTTCTGCGCGACGTCCGGCTGAGCCGCGAGGGCCTCGTCGACGGCCTTCTCCAGTGCCGAGTCGTCGGAAACGACCTTGAGGCCGCGCTTTTCGACGACGTCGTCCGGGGAGCCTTCGCCTTCGAGGACGCCGTTGACGACCTCACGGGCGAGCTTGTTCGTGAGCGCGCCGGAGTTCACCAGCTCGATCACCCGCGCCACCTGGGCCGGGGTGATGGCGAGGTCGGTGAGCTCGACGCCCTTCGAGTTGGCCTGCTGCGCCAGGTACGACACCCACCACGGGCGGGCCTCGTCCGGCTTCGCGCCCGCCTCGACGGTGGCGATGATGAGGTCGAGAGCGCCTGCGTTGACCAGGTCGCGCAGCACCTCGTCGGTGAGGTTCCACTCCTTCTGGATGCGCGCGCGGCGCTCCCAGGGGAGCTCGGGCAGCGTGCCGCGCAGCTCCTCGACCCACTCGCGCGACGGCGCGATCGGGACCAGGTCAGGCTCCGGGAAGTAGCGGTAGTCCTCCGCCGTCTCCTTCTTGCGGCCGGGGGACGTGCTGCCCGAGGACTCGTCGAAGTGACGGGTCTCCTGGATCACCTCGCCGCCGGACTCCAGCACCGCGGCCTGACGCGTCATCTCGAACCGGACAGCGCGTTCGACGCTGCGCAGCGAGTTGACGTTCTTGGTCTCGGTGCGGGTGCCCAGCGCGCCGGTGGTCTTCGGCGAGAGCGAGACGTTCGCGTCGCAGCGCAGCGAGCCCTGGTCCATGCGGACGTCGGACACGTCGAGCGCCTTCAGCAGGTCGCGCAGCGCCGTGACGTACGCGCGGGCCACCTCGGGAGCGCGTTCCTTGGTGCCCGGGATCATCTTCGTGACGATCTCGATCAGCGGCACACCGGCGCGGTTGTAGTCGAGCAGCGAGTGCTCGGCGCCGTGGATGCGACCGGTGGCGCCACCGACGTGCAGCGACTTGCCGGTGTCCTCCTCCATGTGCGCGCGCTCGATCTCGACCCGGATGACCTCACCGTCGTCCAGCGTCACGTCGAGCCAGCCGTTGAAGGCGATCGGCTCGTCGTACTGCGACGTCTGGAAGTTCTTCGGCATGTCCGGGTAGAAGTAGTTCTTCCGCGCGAACCGGCACCACTCGGCGATCTCGCAGTTCAGCGCGAGGCCGATGCGGATCGCGGACTCGACGGCCTTGGCGTTGACGACCGGCAGCGAGCCGGGCAGGCCGAGGCACGTCGGGCAGGTGTGCGTGTTCGGCTCGCCGCCGAACTCGTTGGCGCAGCCGCAGAACATCTTCGTGTTGGTGTGCAGCTCGACGTGCACTTCCAGACCCAGGACGGGGTCGTACTTCTCGATGACCTCGTCGTAGTCCATCAGCTCAACCAGAGAGGTCATGCCAACTCGTCCTTCCGCAGAGCACGAACGGCCAGCGCCGCACCGGTGATCGCCACGGCGATGCTGGCGACCGCGTTCGCCAGGGCCAGCTTGTCCTTCTTCTCCCGGGCCGCCTTGAGGCCGGAGACCGCTCCCACGGCTCCCATCACGGCACCGAAGAGACCGAGGAAGCCCCTTGCCTTCTTGATGTTCACAGCGAGGGACCCCCAAACGCACCACGCGCTGCCTCGTACGCGGCGGCGACGCGGTACATGCGGTGGTCCTGCAGCGCCGGAGCCATGATCTGCAGGCCGACCGGCATGCCGTCCTCGTCGGACAGACCGCTCGGGACGCTCATGGCCGGGGTGCCCGCGAGGTTCGCGGGGATCGTGCAGAGGTCGGCCTTGTACATGGCCATCGGGTCGTTCGCGCGCTCACCGATCTTGAACGCCGTGGTCGGCGTGGTCGGCGAGATGAGCACGTCGAAGTTCTCGAACGCCTTCGCGAAGTCCTGCGTGATCAGCGTGCGGACCTTCTGCGCCGAGCCGTAATACGCGTCGTAGTAACCGGACGACAGCGCGTACGTGCCGATCATGATGCGGCGCTTGACCTCCGGGCCGAAGCCGGCCTCGCGGGTCAGCGACATGACCTCCTCGGCGCTGCGCGTGCCGTCGTCGCCGACGCGCAGGCCGTAACGCATGGCGTCGAACCGGGCGAGGTTCGACGAGCACTCGCTCGGCGCGATGAGGTAGTACGCGGGCAGCGCGTAGTCGAAGCTCGGGCACGACACGTCCGCGATCTCCGCGCCGAGCTCCTTGAGCTGCGACACGGCGGCCTCGAAGCTGCGCAGCACGCCCTGCTGGTAGCCCTCACCGCTGAACTGCGTGACGACACCGATGCGCAGACCGGACAGGTCACCGCTGAGGCCCTCGCGGGCAGCCGCGACGACCGGCGGCACCGGGGCGTTGATGGACGTGGCGTCCATGTGGTCGTAGCCCGCGATGACCTCGTGCAGCAGCGCGGCGTCGAGCACCGTGCGCGCACACGGACCGGCCTGGTCCAAAGAGCTGGAGAAGGCCACGAGGCCGTAGCGGGAAACGCCGCCGTAGGTCGGCTTCACGCCGACGGTGCCGGTGACCGCGCCGGGCTGGCGGATCGAGCCGCCGGTGTCGGTGCCGATCGCGAGCGGCGCCTGGTTCGCGGCCAGCGCCGCGGACGAGCCACCGCCGGAGCCGCCGGGGATGCGGTCGAGGTCCCACGGGTTGTGCGTGGGCCCGTAGGCCGAGTTCTCGGTCGACGAACCCATGGCGAACTCGTCCATGTTCGTCTTGCCGAGGATGACGACGCCGGCTTCCTTGAGCTTGCGGGTCACCGTCGCGTCGTACGGCGGCAGCCAGCCCTCGAGGATCTTGGAACCGACGGTCGTCGGCACGCCCTCGGTCGTCATGACGTCCTTGAGCGCGAGCGGCACACCGGCCAGCGGGCCGACGGTCTCGCCCGCCTTCACGGCCTCGTCGATCTTGCGGGCCTGCGCGAGCGCACCCTCGGCGTCGACGTGCAGGAAGGCGTGGACCTTCGCGTCGGTCTCGGCGATGCGGTCCAGGTGGGCCTGCGTGACCTCGACGCTGGAGACCTCACCGCTGTGGATCTTCGCGGCGAGCTCGGCCGCGGTGGCGTGGATCAGGTCGTTGGTCATGCTTCCTCACCCAAAATGCGGGGCACGCGGAACCGGCCGTCCTCGGCTTCAGGAGCGCCTGAGAGCGCCTGCTGCTGACCGAGGCTCGGACGGACCACGTCCTCGCGGAAGACGTTGGTCAGCGGAACGGCGTGCGACGTCGGCGGGATGTCGGCCGTGGCGATGTCGCCAACGGTGGCCACCGACTGGAGGATCACGTCGAGCTGTCCGGCGAACAAGTCGAGCTCGTCCTCGGTAACAGCCAGCCTGGCGAGCTTCGCCAGGTGCGCGACCTCGTCGCGGGAGATGCTGGGCACTCCTGTCAACCCCCGTAGGGTCGGGATTCGAATCGGGAACCCCGTGAGTCTATGGGCTGGTCAGGCGCGCCTTCGAACGGGTTACCGCCTCTGAGGCTGACCGGCACGTCAACTTAACCGTTCCGCAACGCGGACAGCAGGTCATGACCGCAACCTGCGTCTGCGAGAATCACCGACCGGCAACGGCGCAAGACGCGGGGTCTCGCGCACGAGCTATGGAGGCGTTCACCTTGTCGTTCCTGATCCGGGTCCAGCTCCCGGACCGTCCCGGCACCCTCGGCGCGGTCGCAACGGCTTTGGGCGAGATCGGGGCGGACATACTCAGCGTGGACGTCGTGGAACGCGGTTCCGGCGTGGCGATCGACGACCTGGTCGTCGAACTCCCGTCCGGTCGCCTGCCGGACACGTTGATCACCGCCGCCGAGTCCGTCGACGGCGTCGAGGTCGACGCGGTCCGCCCCTACGCCGGGATTTTGGACACCCACCGCGAGCTGGAGCTCGTGGAGGAGGTCGCCGACGAGCCGCACAAGGGCCTTGAGGTGTTCACCGAGGGTGTCCCCAAGATCATCCGTGCCGGCTGGGCCGTGGTCGTCGGGCCTGAGGGGACCGGGATCAACCGGCTGACGGCGTCCTCCGCCGCCCCGGAGACGCGGATGGCTTCGGCGCCGTGGTTCCCGCTGGAGCGCGCGACCGTGCTCGACGGTGAGGACGAGTGGGTGCCGGAGACCTGGCGGGAGCTGGGAACCGAGCTCGCGGCGACTCCTCTGGGCAAGCCGGATCGGGTGCTCGTCGTCGGGCGTCCGGGTGGGCCGATGTTCCGTGCGGCGGAGGTGGCGCGGTTGGCGCACCTGGCCGGCATCGTCGCTGTTGTGCTGCCGGACTAGTTGGGGGCCTTGGCCTTCAGGTTTCTTCTGGCCATCGCGATGAGTTCGGCGTTGTTCTTCGCTTGGTCGCCGTTGGGGAGGACAAGGGTGTCCTCCAGGCCCATGCGCGTGTGGTGTTCGAGCCGTGCCGCGTAGGTGAAGACCGGCCAGGCGCTGTTCTCCCTGCCGTGCAACAGGATCGGCAGGCCCAGCGGTTCTACCTGCTGGAGGATCTGCTCTGCCGTGTGCTCGGTCGCGGTGACGGTGATCCTTGTGGTGCCTGGTGGTGGGTCTAGTTCTGTTGGCGCTGCTACTACGAGCTCTACGGCCACGTTGACCTGGTAGAGGGCTTGAGCCAGGTCTCGCCAGCCCGGCTCGTCGACGTGGACGCTCGCGATGTCCGGTCGTCCCGCGGCCAGTGGGGCCCAGCTGGCGATGAGCGTGGTGCGGTTGCCGGGGACGTTCGTCGACACGCTGATCTCCATGCCCGGCACGGCCGCCCTGACCGTGGCGATCGTTGTCGCCACTTCTGGGCCTACGAGCGTTGGCGCACCAATGACGTCTCTCGGGTGGATGTGCACCGAGGTGACGCCCAGCGCGGCCACGTCGGCGGCGTCTTCCGCCAGACGCTCCGGCGTGAGCGGCAGGGCCGGGTGCTCCTCGGCTGTGCGGGAGCCGTTCAGACAGGCTTGCAGCACACTTCATACGGTCCCACACAATCATGGTCCGCGCGTTGCTCCAACGGCTAGCTTGAGGACATGCGACTGGCCCTGGTGCTCGCTCAGCCCGATCTGGCGATCGGCGATCTGGCGCTGGGCATCGCCGGTGTGCTCGCGGTGGCGGGCGTGATCGTCGTCGCCGTCATGCGCGGGAAGCGGTGATCACAGCAAGCCGTTCCGTTCTGCGGGCGTGGTGATCTGGCACCAGAATCGGCCGTGATCGCTCACTCCACCGGAGGTAAGAAGATCATGGCCATCACCGTGAACCTCGACATGCTCCTCGACAAGCAGTACGAGAACCTCCCGCTCAACGAGATCCTGGACGCCCCCGTCGACGCGCTGCAGGGTGTGAGCCCCGGCGACGCGGAGAAGCTGAAGGCCGCGTTCAACATCAAGACCGTGCGCGACCTGGGCACCAACAAGTACTTCCGCGCTGCCGTGACGTTGCTGGACCTGGAGGCGACCGCGCGTTAGAGCGCGATGCGGTAGTGGACGAACGGGGTCTTCTCCGCGACCTGGTCGTAGAGCCGGCGGGCGGTTTCGTTCCACTCGCTGGTGTGCCAGTAGACGCGGCAGCAGTCGCGTTGTTCCGCCCACTCCGCCACCGCTTCGATGAGCGCGCGGCCGACGCCCCGGCCGCGCGCCTCGGGGGCGGTGAAGAGGTCCTGCAGGTAGCAGACGTCCGGGCCGGACGTGCTGGGGTGCTGGAAGAAGTGCGTGATGCCGACGACGGTGTTGTGCTCGTCGCGGGCGCATAGGGCGTGGATGGTTTTGTTCTCCAGGAACGCTTGCCACTTCTCGTCGTAGGTCTCGTGCGGCAGCGTGCGTTCGTAGAACGTGTTGTAGCTGGTGAAGAGCTCCTGCCACCTGGTGCGGTCAGCGAGCTCGAGGTGGCCGATCGCGATCATGTTGATCCTTTCTGCGGTCACCCGGTTGGATGACCCCCGTGTCGACGGACCTCACCACCGAACTGCTGCTGCACCGCGCGGGCACCAAGTCGTACTGGCGCGGGCTCACCTACCGCGACTCCGTGCTGTCCCTGCGGGTGCACAGCCGGCACGTGGCGGCTCGGGTGCGGGGCAGCGAGGACGCCGTCTACACGATCCAGATGTCCTGGTCGGGTCCTCAGCTGGTCGGTGACTGCAGCTGCCCGCACGGGTCGGAGGGGTTCTTCTGCAAGCACTGCGTGGCGGTCGGGCTGGTGTTGCTGGACCGCGGCCTGACGGTCCCGCCGCCCGACGCCGAGGACGTCGAGCTGCGGGACCGGCTGAGATCGTTGCCCGCGGAGGTGTTGCGCGACCTGCTTTACGAGCAGGCGGCCGGTGATCCGGCCGTGCGGGCTCGGATCATGCAGGCCTGATCAGGTTCCCGTGCGGGGCGCGTGCTCCGTGGTCACCGGCGTCTGCGTGCCGTGGTCCTGCGGGTCCGCGGACGCCGTGGTGCCGCCGATGATCAGTGCGCCGAACACCGCGGCGCCGAGCAATGCCTTGCGAATCAACTCGAATCCCCCATTCGTTGTGTGGCCCCCAAGGCTAGTCGAGTTGATCACGTCAGCGGTCGGACATGTGGCCGCAGAACTGGGTTTCCGGTGGTATCCCGCACTTCGAGCCTGGCGGGAAGGTCGCCGTGGCCAGTGCCCAGCCGGTGCCGGTGGCGGTGCGGGCGAAGATCAGCACGTGGGTCATGGAGAAGCTGGTGTTGTCGATCGTGGCGGATTCCTCGAAGTACAACGCGGTCAGCTCGCGGACGTGTGCGACGACGCTGCCGTCCTCGGTCAGGTGCACCCGCTTCAGGTCGGTGCTGGTCTCCGCGTGTGAGTAGCCGCCGAACGGGAGTGCGCTGATCCGTTGCCTGCGAGCTTCCAGCTTGATCTCGTCGGTGCGGAGCTGGGCTGTCAGCGCGCCGGTCGTGGGGATGCCGAAGCCTGCGGTCTGCTGGACGTTGGTGACCTTGTCGGCGCGGTGCTGGAGGTAGCGCTGGGCCAGGTCGGCGATGGTTCGGCGGTCGTGGTCGGACAGGTGGGCCGGTGCGGCCGAGGCGGCAAGCAGGAGCAGGGCGATCACGGCGAGAAGCGCCGGTCTCATCGCGTCACCGCGCTGGTCGGTTTGCCGCCGGGCGGTACGCGGATCGGGCCGGGGAGGGCCACGTACCAGCGGCCGTCGATCTTCGACACCACGATCCGCTCGTCGTAGCGAGAACCGTCCGCGTGCGCGCCCTTCACGTGAGCGTTGGCGAACATCGGGCCGAAGTCCTGGGTGATGTCCACGGACTCGACCGCCAACGCGCTGCCGCCCCGGTCGGACAGGTGGGACGCGGCCTGGTCCCGGTGCGCCTCGTTCAGCACCTTCGTCAGGGCCGGTTCGTCTTGGTCGTTCATCGCCGCCAGATACGTGTCGACGGCCGTGCGCGGGTCGTCTGCTCCTGTTTCCTCGGCGGAGCAGGCGGCCAGCACCAGTGCGGACGCCAGCAGGACAGCGGCTGATCTCATCTCGCGAACCCCCATTCGCCGACACCAGAAGCTATCCGGTGGACGCCCGGGATGCGGCGCGGTTGCCCGTCAGAGCGGCATTCCGTACGCGTAGGCCACCAGGTTCAGGCCGGGCAGCGGGGCCCAGTCGCGTTCTGGCAGGCGCGTGAAGCCGAGCCGTTCGTACAACCGGTGCGCCGCCGCCATCTTCTCCGACGACGACAGCACGACCTGGCCGATCCCGGCGGCGCGGGCGCGGTCGATCACCGCGCGCACCAGGGCCTCGCCGACGCCGCGGCCTCGTGCGGCGGCGGACACGGAGAGCATGCGGAACTCCAGCTCGCCTGGGCGGGAGATCTCGGCGTACGGGGTGCCTGGCAGCACGATCGTGACCGAGCCCAGCACGGTGCCGGAGCCCGCGGAGTCCACCGCATCTGAGCTGTTCGCGGCGCCTGAGGTGTCCACGGCTACCAGCAGTTCGGCGTCGCGGAACCTCGACGCGGCGTCGGCCAGGTGGTCGGCGTAGTCCTCGGTGCCTTCCAGGTAGCCGTCCACGCGGTACGCCTCGACTGTCACGGCGCCGATCGCCGGCAGGTCCGCCTCCGTGGCCGGGCGGATGATCAGGTCAGCCATCAGCGCCTTCCTCCTCGGTGATGGCCACCTCCCTCGCCGCGTCCGGGCCCTGCTCCAGCAGGACGCGGAAGCCCGCCTCGTCGAGGACCGGCACTTTCAGGGAGATGGCCTTGTCGTACTTCGATCCTGGCGAGTCGCCTACGACCACGAAAGAGGTTTTCTTCGAGACCGAGCCGGCCGCCTTGCCGCCGCGGGCCAGGATGGACTCCTTCGCCGAGTCGCGGGAGTACGACGTCAGCGAGCCGGTGACCACGATGGACAGGCCTTCGAGGTTGCGGGTGATCGACTCGTCGCGCTCGTCCTCCATCCGCACGCCGGCAGCGCGCCAGCGTTCGACGACTCCTTGGCGCCACGGCGTTTCGCGCCACTCGACGACGGCCGCGGCGATGGTCGGGCCCACGCCCTCTGCGCTCGCCAGGGCCTCTTCAGGAGCGGCGATGATCGCGTCCATCGAGCCGAACTGGAGCGCCAGCGCGCGGGCGGCCGTCGGGCCGACGTGGCGGATCGACAGCGCTACCAGCACCCTCCACAGAGGACGGTACTTGGCGGCTTCCAGGTTGTCGAGGAGCTTCAGGGCGTTCGCGGAGAGCTCGCCCTTCATCGTCTTGAAGCGCTCGATCTGCAGCAGGTCGTCGGCGTCCAGGTCGAACAGGTCGGCCTCGTTCGTGTACACCGTGGACTCGGTGATCGCGGCGGCTGCCTCGTAGCCGAGCACCTCGATGTCCAGCGCGGCGCGGGAAGCCAGGTACGCCAGGCGTTCGCGCAGCTGGCCGGGGCACGTCTCCGCGTTGGGGCAGCGGATGTCGACGTCGCCCTCCTTCATCGGGCGCAGCTCGGCGTTGCACTCCGGGCAACGCGTCGGCATCACGAACTCGCGTGCGTCGGCCGGGCGCGCGGCCAGGACCGGGCCGAGCACCTCGGGGATCACGTCGCCTGCCTTGCGGATGACGATGCGGTCGCCGATCAGCACGCCCTTGCGCTTGACCTCGGAGCCGTTGTGCAGCGTCGCGCGCGCGACCGTCGAACCGGCCACCTTCACCGGTTCCATCAGCGCGAACGGCGTCACGCGGCCGGTGCGGCCCACCTGGACCTGGATGTCCAGCAACGTCGTGGTGGCCTCCTCCGGCGGGTACTTGTACGCGATCGCCCACCGCGGCGCGCGCGAAGTCGTCCCGAGCCGGCGCTGCAGCGACACCTCGTCGACCTTCACGACCACACCGTCGATCTCGTGGACCGCGTCGTGCCGGTGCTCTCGCCAGTACTCGACCTTCTTGCGGACGTCCGCCGGGTCGGTGAGCACCTCGGTGTGCGAGGACACCGGCAGGCCCCACGACTTCAACGCCTCGTAGGCCAGCGACTGACGAGCGATCTCGAAGCCCTCGGTCTTGCCGATGCCGTGGCAGATCATGCGCAGCTTGCGGGACGCGGTGACCTTCGGGTCCTTCTGCCGCAACGATCCGGCCGCCGTGTTGCGCGGGTTCTCGAACGGCGACTTGCCCCGCTCGACCCGCGAGGCGTTCAAAGCAAGGAAGTCCTCGATTGCGAGGAAGACCTCGCCGCGCACCTCGACCAGGTCCGGCACCGGGAACTCGGCGGAGCCCTTCAGCTCCACCGGCACGTCTGAGATCGTGCGGACGTTCAACGTCACGTCCTCGCCCGTGCGGCCGTCGCCGCGGGTCAGCGCCCGCGTCAGCCGGCCCTTCTCGTAGAGCAGGTTGATCGCGAGGCCGTCGATCTTCAGCTCGCACAGGAAGTGCGTGCCCGAGCCGATCTCCTTCTGCACCCGCTCGAACCAGCCCGTCAGCTCGTCCTGGGTGAAGACGTTGTCCAGGCTGAGCATGCGCTCCAGGTGGTCGACCGCCTTGAACTCGGTCGAGAACGTGCCGCCGACCAGCTGCGTCGGCGAGTCCGACGTGGCCAGACCCGGATGCTCGGCCTCCAACGCCTCCAGCGACTTCAGCAGCGCGTCGAACTCACCGTCGGTGACGATCGGGTCGTCCAGCACGTAGTAGCGGAACTGGTGAGAGCGCACCTGCTCCGCGAGCACGGCATGCCGCTCGCGCACCTCTGCCGGGACGTCTTCAAGGCTCTCGGTGGTCACGTCACAAAGCTTAGTGACCAGGTCTGACAATTCCCGGAACCACTCAGTCGTCAGATGCCTGAGCCAGTGTCCGGACGAGTGAACGCAGCTCCACGAGGCTGATCGTGCCCTCCGGCTCCAGCTGCGCGGTCTCCACGCGCCGCAACCGCTCGCCCGCCAGCCGCTCGCCCAGCGTGACGTCCAGCGGCAGGAACGTCATCGTCTGCCGCTGCTGGTCGCTGAGCTCCGCCAGCGCCGGGTGGTAGACCGCCACGTCCACCACGTCACCGTCCACCTGGGCCACGATCCGGTAGTCGCCCAGCCGCAACCGCACGTCGCCGAGGTTCACGATCACCTCGGTCGGGTCCGGCACCGGCGGCACCGAGTCGTGGAACTCCCACACCATGTCCGTCGGCGGCGCGGCGGCGATCCACGCGTCGGTGTACGGGCGCAGCCGCGGGTCCTCCTGACCGGTGATCACCAGCGCGTACATGGCGAGATGGCCCTGTTCGAGCGAGAACAGCAGGTCCGGGTGCATCGTCGAGACGAGGTCCCGGATCTCGTCCTCGACCCGGTGCGGTTCGCCGTCGCCCAGCGCCGCGCTCACCACCGGTACCAGCTCGAACCACCGCTCCCAGAAGCGTTGCGCGGCTTCCTCCGCGTTCGGCAGGTGCGCGGGAGCAACGTCTTCGGCCTTGCGGCGGCGGAACCAGTTCATTCGCTCAAGCGTAGGGCTTGCGTCCGTCCGCCAGCATTTCGACGAACTGAGCGATGCGCCGTGCGCGCGTCTCCGGCCTCTTCGCGTCGTGCACGCGCAACAGCACTGCATACCTGTTCTGGCTGTTCAGCGTCTTGAACGCCTTAAGCGCCTCAGGGTTGGCATCGAGCGCCGCCTGCAGGTCGTCCGGCACCTCGATCGTCGCGGGACCGGCGTAAGCGGCCTCCCAGCGACCGTCCGCCTTGGCCTTCTCGATCTCCGCGAGCCCGGCCGGCAGCATCCTGCCGGCCGCGATCAGCTCCTCGACCTTGCCGCAGTTGCGCTTGGACCACTTGCTGCGCTTCGTTCGCGGCGTCCACCGCTGCGAGTAGTACTTGTCGTCGACGGACCGCACGAGCCCGTCGATCCACCCGTGGCACAACGCGATGTCCAGCGCCTCGTCGTAACTGATCGACCTGAGCCCCGAGCCCTTCTTGGCGTACTTGATCCACAGCTCGGTCTCGGTGGCGCCGTTCTCGTGCAGCCACGCGTCGAACTGCTCGGGCCCCTCGAAGACGATCAACGCACCCTCCTCAGGCACAACGTCAGGTCCTCATAGGGAACACCGAGTTCGGCCTCTTCGGGACAACTTTCTTTCGCCACGTCCACGACCTGCACGTTCACCCGCGGCGCCGCACAGTCGAACTTGGACACCACGGACCGCTGGATGTCCTCGGTGTCGATCTCGAAGCAGTCACCGGGCTCGGCGTTGGGCAGCAGGCACAGCGCAGCGTTGTGCCTGGTGTCGCGCAGCACCTTGTAGTCGCCGCGCGGGCACTCCCCGGAGGTGTTGGGGAGAACAGTCCCGATCTTCAACGCCGCTCTGCTGCCCTTGCAGTCGACGACGGTCAGGCCCAGGTCGTTCTCGCCGGGGCCGTTGAACTTCACGCAACTGCCTGTTGTGGCTTTGGAGTAGTCGGTGAGGAACATGGCGTCCGGCGCTGCTGGTGTCTCGGTCTCGTCGCCGCTGAACAACGCCCACAAGCCGACGTAGGCCAGCACGGCGAGTACGCACACGAGCACGGTCTGTCTCACGACCACGACGCGGATTATGGGGCTCAGTAGACCTTCACGCAGAGCAAGATCGGCGGCCACGGGTACCGGTGGGACTGGTTCGTCTCCTCCGGACACTTCGCCTGGAAGTCGTACGGCCCGGCCATCAGCACCTTGATCTGCGCCTTCGCCGTCGCGCACTCGACCTTCACCGCCTGCCCCATGTAGGCGTCGAAGCCGCTGACCTTCGCAAAACAGTCGCCGCTCACCGCGTTGAGGACCATGCACAGCCTCGGGGAGTTGTCGTCCTGCTGCAGCCAGATGTAGGCGTCCCCGTTGCGGCACGCCATCATCGGCTCGTTGTGGAACACCACCCGCTGACCCGCGTACCCGGTCCGGCAGTCGACCTTGAACAACGTGCCCTCGTCGTCCAGCCACACGCAGTCGCCGACCTGCGCTTCCGCCCACGTCACCAGCTCCACCGGCTTGATGCCGGTAGCGGTGCCCTTGAGCTTTTCCGGCCCGCCGAGCGCGAACCACCCCAGTGCGGCCACTACTACCGGCACCAGCAACGGCCACCAGCGCTTCATCTCCCCGCTCCCCCTCCCCCCCGCGGCGAATTATGAGTGGCGTTCCGTGCTTTGCCCAGACACAGTTCGCTGCATGCTGATCCGGCGGGAGACACCCGCAGACATCGACGCCATCCGCGAGCTCACGAACCTCGCGTTCGACAACCTCCCGTACGCGAGCGGGCAAGAAGCGGAGTTGATCGACTCGCTGCGTGCCGACGAGGGGTGGATCCCGGAGCTGTCGCTGGTCGAGGACTCGGTGCTCGGGCACGTCGTGTGCACGCGCGGGTACATCGGGGAGGTGCCGGCCTTGGGGCTTGGGCCGCTGAGCGTGCACCCGGATCATCAGCGGAGTGGGGTCGGGAAGGCTTTGATGCACGCGGTTCTGGGTGCGGCGGAGGCTCGCGGGGAGCGTGCGGTGATCCTGTTGGGCTCGCCGGACTACTACTCGCGGTTCGGGTTCCGGCTCGCTGCGGAGTTCGGGATCACGCCGCCGGTTGCCGAGTGGGCGCCGCACTTCCAGGCTCGGTTGTTCGGTGAGGTTCCTGGTGGGGCGTTCCGGTACGCGGAGCCTTTCAACCAGCTCTGAGCACCGTGCCGTCGGCCTGACGCGCGTGGACCGTGCCGTCAGCTTGCGCGGACACCGTGTCGATGAAGCGGGTGTCGCTCAACGGCTCCCAGCCCGCGCCCAGACGGTGGGCGCGGCCGTTGATCAGCGTGTAGAGGCCGACCGTCCCATCAGGACGGAGGACCGCCTCAGGGCTCTCGATCAAGCCTGAAGCGACTTCACGCCACGCTCCGGCCGCGCGGACCATGAGCGCACCTCCCGACCGGACGTACACCGCAACCGAGCCGTCAGCGTGAGCGATCGCGGACGGCTTGCCGACGGCGAACCCTGGCGGGCTCAGCGGAATCGATCCGGATCGGCCGACCCCCTGGGGGGAGCTACCCCCCATCCCAATCGTCGCAGAAGGGTCTGACAGTTCCGCGACGCTGCCGTCGGCCAGCACGGCATAAAGGGCGACCGTCCCATCAGGACGAAGAACAGCCTCCGGATCCCCAGCCACGCCCGCAGCCACCGCCCGCCACGCCCCATCAGCCAGCGCCATGACCACACCGCGATCGGTCCGAGCGAACACGAACCGACCAGCCACCGCAGGCCGTCCAACGAAGTCGCCAGCCGTGCTCAAGCGTTCGCGGCCAACCCAGACATCCCCGTCCTCCACCACATACACCGAAGCGGCGACAACCTCGGGCCCACCCTGCCAAGCCTGCCGCAACATCGCCGAAGCCCGCGGCAACGCCTCGTCATACCGCGAAGGACAGCAAGACCGCTGCACCGCATCGGCGAGCAACCCGGGCGTGAGATCCGGCCGGTCCACCTTCACCGCGTACTCGAAGAAGCGCCGCGAGGCGTGGGCGACGTCCATGATCTCCGCAGGCGTGCCCCACCCCATGGAGGGCCGCTGCTGGAACACGCCCAGCGAGTCCCGGTCGCCGCAGTCCAAGTTGTTCATGTGCGACTCGACCCACCCGGCCTCGAACCCGGCGAGCATGACCTTGTCGCTGACCTTCAACGACAAACCGACGGCGTGCACGATCCGGATCACGTCCGGGTCGTGCACGCCGGGCACTCGGCACAACACGTTCGACGGCAGGGCCTCAGCAGTACCAGCCGTCAGAAGCAGGAACACCAGCGCGAGCCTGAGCACAAGTCCGAATTGGACACCCAGGCTCGCGCCGGCGCCATTCAGGAGGTGGCGATCAGCGAGAAGCCGAGCACACCCGTCGCCGTGAAGTCGATGGCGGGCTCGGAGCTCGGCCACGACCTCAGATCGTCCGCGAACACGGACTTCGCGGAGTTGAACTCGAGCGTGTACGGCTTGGTGCAGTCCACCGAACCCGGCGGCATCTCGCCGAGGTCGCCGAACAGCGAGGCGTCGTTCGGGCCGTTGATCACGGCGCCTACCAGCACCTTCGAGCCACCGTTCGGCGAGCCGGACAGGTTCGCCGCCTGGTGGTGCGGGCACTCGGGGAACTTCGCGCCGACACCGACGATCAAGGAGGTTCCCCACGCGTTGGTGCCCAACGCAAACCCGCGCTGCTGGGTGCCGAACGTCTCGTACTCCTTCGAGCCAGTCAGCTTCTGGTAGAGCGCGGCGGTCGTGATGAACCCGAACGTGCGCGAGCCGACGTCCCAGGTCTCGACGTTGGCCGCGGTGCGGAACGGCGAGTTCTGAGCCGCTGCAGCACCTTGCGCGAGCTGGCGCTTGATGTCACCCACGACCTGCGCCTCGGTCACCTCGGCGCCCGGGATGCCCTTCTTCAGCAACGGGGCGAGGTCCGCGTGGCCGAGTGCGGAGATGTTGTAGACGTTCAACGTGTCTGGGTCACCCGTGGCCAGGAACTCCTTGGCCCAGTGCGTCGCGGCACGGGCGAACTGGCCGTAACGCTTGTCGTTCAACGCCTTCGCGGCCAGCGCGAGCTGGGTGGCGCCGAACTCCAGGTCGTCGGCCCAGGAGCCCTCGGGGTAGTACGCGTGCGGGAACGCCGTGACGAGCTCGCCGACGTTCTCGGTCTTGGCCAGCGCGAACAGCGAAGCAGCCTTGTTCAGGTACTCGCAGGCCAGCCGCGGGTTCCGATGAGCCTCGATCTGCGCGGCCAGAGCGAACGAGCCGGCCACTCGACCGACCAGGTTCGGGCTGATCTTCTCGCCGGCGACATTCGCACGGAAAACAGGCCGGTACTTGATGTAGTACTCGCTGTCGCCCGGCTTCACGTTCAGCTTGTCGTCGGCCTCCGGCAGGCGCCACACGTCGTGGTCGCCGACGAACCCGAACTCCTCGGAGCCGGTACCGATGCCGACCTGCGCGTAAAGCGTGCCGGTCTTCTCGTCCCACGCCTTGTCGAGCCACTTGAGGCCGAACTTGGCCTCCTCGTACAGCGCGGCGTTGTGCTTGTTGCGCAACGCCAGCAGCATCGACGCGGTCGAGTACGACGAGGCGTGGGTGAACTTCACGAAGTCGCCCGCGTCGAACCAGCCGCCTTCGAGGTCGACCTTGGCGCCCGTGGGCTTCAGCGGCGCCGCGATCTCGTCGCCGCCCTCGCCCTTGAACACCGGCTCCTCGTAGACCAGCGCCTCGCGGTCGGTGAGGTGCGCGGGCTTGCGGTTCAGGCGCCCCGGGATGACGTTCGCGCCGTCCCGCTGCGCCTGGAAGAACTCGACGGTGTTGTTCGCGACCGGCTGGAACAACCGCGACAACGTGTCGATCTTGAACGAGGTCGACACGGTCGAGCCGACCTTGATGCGGTACGTGCCCGGCGTCTTCACGCGGGAGAAGTCGATCGGGTGCACCGAGGGGAACTTGTCGCTCCACGAGCCCGTCGAGGCACCCGTCTTCCCGGTCAGCACGGTCCGGCCGCGGTTGTCGACGACCGTGAACGTGGTGTTCGCGGCCCCACCGAGCACGTACGCGTGCTTCGCCTCGATGGTGCCGAAACCGACCTGATCCAGCCTGATGTGTCCGGTGGGGGCTGCCTGAGCAGGCGCCACGACCACACCTGTGAGCACTGCGGCAACGAGAGCCGCACGTCTGATGCGCATGAGGGGAACTCCCGGTCCAGGCCTCGGCGGGCGGCCTACGGTTAAGAAAGTTTCCTAATAGTTCGCAGCAGACTAGCTCCACAAACCGGACATCACCAGCCCTCAGGCGGTTCCAAAAAGGCCGAGGAGAGATCACGGGTCAGCGACAGCGAACGCTTGACCCAGGAAGCCGTAGCGCCCGCTAGGCCGCACGTCGGCGTCGGCAGCGCCTGATCGGCGAGAATCGACCGCGGGAAGCCCAGCCGGTCGACCAGGGTGAACGCCCGCTGCCCGACGTCCTTCAACGTCACAGGTGCGCCGGGGTCCGTGCTCGGCACCAGCCCGAGCGCCAGCGTCGTGCCCGCCTCCCAGGTCTCACCGATCTCGTCGAGCGCGTCTGCACCCTTGATCAACGTCGCGTCGAACGCGATCGCCGCCGCGCCCGCCTCCCTCAGCAACGTCAACGGCGGGTGCGGCGCACAGCAGTGGACCAGCACCTCGTGCTCACTGAGAGCCTCGATCACGGTCGCGAGCACCGAGCGCGCGTCCGGTTCGGGCACCGCGGCCACCGTGCCGAGCTTCGACGGCGTCGGCAGCAGGCCCTGCAGCACCGCGGGCAGGCCCGGTTCGTCGAGCTGCACGACGACCTTCGCCTTGGTGCGCTTGGCGACCTCGGCGGCGTGCAGCTTGAGCCCCTCGGCGAGCGACTCGGAGAACTCCTTCACCGCGCCGCGGTCCGTGAGCACCCGATGGCCGCGCATCAGCTCGATGTTCGACATCAACGTCCACGGCCCGGCGGCCTGCACCTTCACCACGGAAGGCTGCGCGCCCGCCCGTTCCAAGGCCTCGTCGAACGCGTCCAGGTCACCGCGCATCAGGTCGACGGCGCGGCGGTGGTCACGACCCGGCCGCGGGTTCACCCGGTAGCCGGAGGTGATGACCTCGATCGCGAGGTCGACGAGCAGGCCGGCGGTGCGGCCGATCATGTCCGCGCCAACTCCCCGGCCAGGCAGCTCCGGGACGTGCGGCAGCTCCGGCAGCTCTCCGACGACAACCCTCGCCGCCTCGTCGATGTCGGTTCCGGGCAGCGATCCGATTCCAGTGGCTCCACGCACCCGCTGAATTGTTCCACTGTCCTGCAGACAAGAAAGGTCTAGACCCATTGACGCTATGGTCTAGGCCACTTACCGTGATTGAGCAGGCGCTCTCAGTACGAGCTCCTCATTGACGTGGTGTGGGAACGCGACGCGCCCCGCGTTCCCACACCACTCCCTTCCACCCCTGCCGGAAGGACCTCCGATGGCCCGCTTCGCCCTTTTCGCCGCCGGGGCCGCCACCGCACTGGTGGCCGGACTCGTCGCCATCGCTCCCGCCTCAGCCGCCGGCGAATCCGCCGTCTTCAGCCAGGACTCCTCCTGGAGCTCCGGCTACCAGGGCAAGTACACGATCAGCGCCGGCAGCACCGCGCTGAACGGCTGGAAGCTGGAGTTCGACCTCGCCGGCGCGTCACTCGGGTCCTACTGGGACGCCACGGTGACCAGCAGCGGCAACCACCACACGTTCACGAACCGCGACTACAACGGCTCGCTGCAACCCGGCGCGTCCGCGAGCTTCGGCTTCCTGGTGAGCGGCTCGGCGTTGCCGACGAACTGCAAGCTCAACGGCGTCCCGTGCTCGGGTGGCACGCCCACCTCGACCACCACCACGCCGCCGTCCACCACCACGACGTCCGATGTGCCGCCAACGCCCGGTAGCGCACGCGTCGCGCCGTACATCGACATCACGATGCCTTCGCCGTCACTGGTCGACGTCGCCAACGCGACCGGCCAGAAGGTCTTCACCCTCGCGTTCGCACTGGGTTCGTCGGCCGGCTGCGCACCCGCGTGGGGCGGCACGGTCGCGTTGAACGACAGCCGGATCATCAACGACGTGCAGGCGCTCAAAGCCCGCGGCGGCAGCGTGATCGTGGCGACCGGCGGCGCGATGGGCCCGTACCTCGAACACGTCTGCTCGACGGCCGACTCCCTCTACAACGCCTACGTGGCCGTGCTGGACGCCGTGGGGTCGAACAGCATCGACGTGGACGTGGAGGCCACGATCCCGCAGGCGATCGTGAACACGGCGCTGAAGCGGCTGCAGGACACCCGCGGCACCACCGTCAGCTACACGATGCGCATCCAGGGCCAGGACTACGGCATGGACCCGTACTCGGTCGACGTGCTGAAGGACGCAGCCGCCAAGGGCGTCAACGTGCTGGTGAACCCGATGCTGATGAACTTCGGCTACACGGGCAACTGGGGCGACGCGATGGTCGCCGCCTCCAACGCCACCCTCGGGCAGATGCGCGCCATCTGGCCGTCGAAGACCGACGCGCAGTTGAAGGCGTCGCTCGGTCTCACGCCGATGATCGGGCGCAACGACACCGGGATGACGACGACCCAGGCCGACGCGCGCAAGGTCCTCGACTACGCGCGGGCCAACCACGTCGGGCGGATCGCGTTCTGGTCCGCCGGCCGTGACAACGGATCGTGCCCCGGCGGCGGGGTTTCGCCCACCTGCAGTGGAATCTCGCAGGCGAACTGGGAATTCACGAACATGTTCAAGGTCTACACGGGCTGACCAGGCAAACCTGGGCGAAGATGCTGCCCATGAAGTACACCGTCTCGATCGAGATCGCTCTGCCGCTGGAGAGGGTGGCCCAGCTGCTCGCCGACCCCGCCCACATGCCGAAGTGGCTGCGGGGTCTGGTGGTGCACGAGCCGCTGAGCGGGGTGCACGGGCACGTCGGCACCGAGTCGCGGGTCGTCATGCAGATGGGGCAGCAGAAGTTCGAGGGCACCGAGACCATCACGCGCCGGGAACCGGAGGACCTGAGCGAGATCCCGGCGGGGAGCGTCGTTCACTTCGAGCGCGAGATCGTCGGCGACGGCATGTGGAGCGCCGCGCGCGAACGGCTGACCGAAGCCGGGCCGGAGACGACGCTCTGGGTGAGCGAGAACGAGTACCGGTTCAGCGGCGTGATGATGCGGCTGGTGGGGTTCCTGATGCCCGGCGCCTTCCGCAAGCAGTCGCTGCAGCACATGGAGGACTTCAAGGCGTTCGCCGAGCTGGGGCAGGACGTCCGCGGTAGCTGAACCGGGTGAATGCACGACGAGCCGCTAACAGCACGGCCCAGGTCACCGACCACCTGATCGGACGTGGACTTTTCTTTCTGACCAACCATCAGGAGAGTCCCGTGATCAGATCGGTTCGAAGGTCCATCGCTGTCGTCTGCCTCGTCATCTCAGCAAGCCTCTGGACGGTTCCCGCCGCCCAGGCCGCACCACACTGGACGGTCCAGGAGTGCCACTTCGACCTGCACGCGTACTGGCTGCCGAAGCAGGTCACGTCCGGCATCTTCATCAGCTGCACCACGACCGCGGACCGGAACCAGCAGATCAACGACGCGTTGGCGAGCGGTATCCCGACCCGGATGTCCAACGCGCTGCAAGCGGCTCTTCGGCAGAACGCGGACACGTTCCTCACGCCGGATTCGCCGTGCGAACCAGGGCAGGAAGCCGCGATGGGTGACGCCTACGCGAAGTGCGTCGGCTGACCCTGCCGCGGAGTGAAGGCCGGTGCGGGGGCTCCCCCGCACCGGCCCTCGTTATTTCGTCCGAGGCTTCTAACAGCCGCTGCAGCACCCGCAGCCCGGACCCGTGCACGAGCCGCAGCAAGAGCATCCAGCCATGATGACCACCTCCGATGTTGAGCGATCAAGCATTCGGACGGTAGGGCTCGGCCGACGCCGCGTGACACCACCGCCAGGGTGATTACGCTGCCACGAATGAATGGTCCTGCGGAGATGCTCGCCGCCGACAAGGCCTCGACCGCGCTCGGCATCACGCCGGTCGAGCTGCGCGACGGGTACGCGTTGCTGCGCATGGCGGTCACCGAGAACATGATCAACGGCCACGGCATCGCCCACGGCGGCTACGTCTTCCTGCTCGCGGACACGGCGTTCGCCTGCGCCTGCAACAGGGCCGGGTCCGTCACCGTCGCCGCCACGGCCGAGATCGACTTCATCAAACCCGTGCACGAGGGCGACGAGCTGGTGGCGGAGGCGGTGGAACGGACCCGGTTCGGCCGCAGCGGGATCTACGACATCACGATCAGGCGAGGGACCGAGATCGTGGCCGAGTTCCGCGGTCGCTCACGGACCCTGCGCGCCTGAGGCCGGCGAACTGCAGCGCGGCGAAGACGAACACGGCCAGCGCCTGCATCAACACCAGCCCGACGCCGGCATCCGTGAGCGGGAACCACTTCAGCTCGGCCGTCAGCACACTGTCCACACCCCACACCGTGTTGCCGATGATGACGAGCAGCACCATTCGGCGATCCGGCACGGAACGCATGCCGAGCGAGAAAACACCCACGCCGTAGGCGACGAAGAAAATGCCGACCCCGACCAACCACGGCATGGGAAGCCCGATTTCCGGACGCAGGGCCAGGGCGAGCACGCCCATCGTGAACGAAGCGACACCGTCGAGTTTCAAGGCGAATTTCAACATGACCCGACCATGGCCGCCCAGACGCTGCCAGAACCACGTCAAGCGCTGCCAACTCCTGCCATCAGGTCCACCGCGACCAGCCGCGCGGCAGCGTTCTGCCAGTTGTGGAGGGTGCGCTCAGGCACCTGTGTCACAAACCACTGCAGCGCGCGCCGATCCTCCGCGTCGAGGTCCTCACGCTTGGTCCGCACCGAATACGGCCGAATCCCCTTGACGTAGTAGAAGTACAGCGCGTTGTAATAACGCCATTCATCGCTCGTGCCGAAATCGCCACCAGCGGGCTTGAGTCGCTGAATGCTGGTCAGCAACAACACCTTCAGCTCAGCGGCCCGATCAAGCGGCGGCCCGGGTTCCGTCAAAGCGATCAACGGACTCGCGACCAACTTCCCGAGATCGCCGTAGTGACTCAACGCCTTCCGCGTCAGCCGCGCGAACTCCGTCTCGTCCTCAGTGATCAACGGCCGCCGCTTCGGCAACGACTCCACGGCTTCCCGCAGCTCGGCCCGCTCGGCCGCAACAGCAGGCACCGCAAGCCGGTCGACCACGGCAGCCAGCGGGTTCGCCAGCACCTGCACCGCGATCGCCGCCGCAACCGTCGTGTACACGAGCAGCTCAGGCCCACCGAAGAAGACCACCTGCGACCCGAACAGCACCGCCGTGAACCCGGCGATCACCAACGACCGCAGCATGTCCGCCCGGATCGCCTCACCTTCCTCGACCGCATCGGTCACCGCGACCAGCACACCGAACACCACCACGTCGAACCCGAGCGACGGCAACGTGATCGCGTCAGGCAGCAGACCGAGCAGAAACGCGCCCGCCGACAGGCCGAACATCACTCCGACGAGTGAAAAGTAAGTGCGTTTCCTTATGGCTAGCACCGTCGCCACGGCCAACGGGAGCAACACGATCCACGGCAACCAGAGCGAGATGATCAAGAACGGCACCACCGCGAAGATCCACCACCGGATCAACGCCGGCCGGACCAGCAGCAGGATTGCACCCGTCCAGGCCAGCGCCGGTAGCCCGACGAGCACCGGATGTGGCACGACGACCACCGCCGCGTAGGTGATCAGTCCAGAGCCCGCCCACCACAGCAACGGCTTGCGCGGATCACGGGCGAGCAGGTACAGCCCCAACCACCAGGCGAGGCCGGAGACCAGCAGCGATAGGCCAAACACAGGTCAAAGCTAGCCCTACCTGCGAAACTAATCTTCATGCCGGTAGAGCTGACGCTCCACAAAGCGGCCGACGAGTTGCAACAGGGCGATCTCGCCAACGTGCTCAGAGCACGTCAGCGCATCGCCGGACTCGTGGGCACGTACCCGCACCGGCTGGATCTGCGCGAACGCCTCGCCGAGGTCTACCGCATCCTCGGCCAACCCGCCCAGGCCGGTCGCTGGACCTATCTGGCCGAAGACCGCGACCCTGAGGAAACCATGGCCTTCGAACGCGCCTACCGCCGCGCCGAGGCCAGACTCGTGGCGCTGAACTGGCAGGGCCGCGTGGACGAGGCCCCAACCGAAACCGCACGAACCCGCCTGGCCTCCCTCTACCTGGAAGCCCGGGTCGAACTGCAACACGAACTGGACGCCACCCCGAACGAGGAAACGTCCTGGGGGGCGTGCCTGATCGTGATGGTGGGCGGCACCTTCGTCCTGGTGTGTTTCCTGCTGGGCATCGTGACTCTCGCCCAGTTCTTGTGGAAGCTGGTGTCATGAGAACGCTGTCGCAGTACGTCCGCCGCACCCCGGTCATGCACGTGCAAGTAGACGGCCGCCCGCTGGTGTTCAAACTGGAGCACCTCCAGCTGACCGGCTCGTTCAAGATCCGCGGCGCACTCAACAAACTTCTCTCGCTCAACGTGTCCGAAGTGGTGACCGCATCCGGCGGCAACCACGGCATCGCCGTAGCCCAAGCCGCCCACCTGCTGGGCGCACACGCCACCGTCTTCGTCCCGGTGACCGCCCCCGAAACCAAAACGAGCCGCATCGAAGCCTTGGGCGCCAAGCTGATCCGCCACGGCACCACCTACGCCGAAGCAGCCACAGCCGCCCGCGCTTTCGGCCTCACCTACATCGAGGCCTACAACGACCCAACGGTCATCGAGGGCCAGTCCACAGTCACCCGGGAAATCGTCGAGGACGCGCCCGAAGTGGACACCATCGCGATCGCAAGCGGTGGCGGCGGCCTCATCGCAGGAGCCGCGCTGGCCTCCGGCGGGCGACTGATCGTCAACGTAGAACCCGAGAACTGCTGCGCGGTACACCGCGCCCTGGCAGCAGGCGAACCAGTGGACGGCCCGGTCAACTCCATCGCCGCCGACGCACTGGGCGCCACCCGCGCAGGCGAGAACAGCCTGGAAATCCTGCAGCAGCACAACGTCACGTCTGTGCTGGTGTCCGATGAGGAGATTCTCGCGGCACGAGACCGCCTGTGGGCAGAGTTCCGGCTGGCGGTAGAACCGGCGGGCGCCACGGCATTCGCAGCGTTCCTCAAGGGCGAGGTACCGGGCGAGCTGCCGTGCGTACTGCTCTGCGGCGCCAACTCGGAGTGGCAGCCACGCTGATCTTCCGCGACGGCGGAGCCGAGCCGTCACGGACTCGAACCCGCCAACGCACCAGGGGACGACCTACGAAACCGACGCGACCCCAGCCACCGTGACAATCGAAACAGACTCCCCGGTGATCGGCCCACCCTGCCAATCCCCGTACTGCCCCTCAACGACAAACCCGGCCTCAACGAGGAACTCGTTGAGCACCCCGACCTCAAGAAACCGCAACGAAGCCCGATCCCTATGCAGAAGCTCACCACCACGCGAGGTCAACTCAGCAACGGCCACCACACCGTCCTCAACGCTCTCGACCTCGTAGCTGACCGTCAACCCGTCAACCTCGATCTCAGCAAGCGGCCACTGCTCCCACTCACGAGCAGCGGGATACCGCGTGTCGAACGCGAACCGCCCACCAGGACGCAACGAATTCCTGATGGCCCGCAACGACTTCCGCAGCTCATCATCAGTGACAAAGAACTGGAACGCGTTACTGGACATCACAGCAAGGTCAAACTCGGCAACCCAGATCGAATCCTCAGCCCGAGCCTGCACCCACTCAACGTCCGACCGAACCCGAGCCCGCTCAAGCGAAGCCAAATCCGGATCAAGCCCGACGAACCGCCCAACATGCCCGCGCTCCCGAGCAGCGATCAACATCTGCCCGGTCCCACACCCGACGTCCAGCACATCCCGAGCTTCATCAACAAGCGCGTCATAAAACGCCGCATCACCCCCACCCCAGGGGTTCAGCTTGTCGTAAAGCTCCGCAACATCAGCATCAGTGAAGCTCACTGCGCTCACCGCGTAGCATCGATCGTCGCACTGGCCAGCACGATGTCCCCCAAAGCATCCTCGCGATAGATCGCCACAGCCTGCCCAGGAGCCACACCCTTCAACGGCTCCCGCAGCGACACCTTCAACACCCCGTCGACAAGCTCGGCAACAGCCGGCGCAGTCCCCCCATGCGCCCGAACCTGAGCAACACACTCAACGGGCCCATCCAGCTCCACGTGCGCAACCACCGCGGAAGCCGAAATCCCAGTCACCGCAAGCTTCTCAGCCGACCCAACCCGAACGTTCCCAGAAACCGGCTCCAACGCCAGCACGTACCGAGGCCGCCCATCAGGAGCGGGCCCGTCAATCCCAAGCCCCTTGCGCTGCCCCACCGTGAACTCGTGCACGCCGGCGTGGCGCCCCAGCACCGCCCCGGTCTCGTCATCGATGAGCAACCCGGGCCGAGTCTCCATCCGCCCGGCCAGGAACTTCTGCGTGTCCCCGTCCGGGATGAAGCAGATGTCGTGGCTGTCCGGCTTCTTGGCAACAGACAGCCCACGCGCAGCAGCCTCAACCCGCACGTCGTCCTTGTTGGTGTCCCCCAACGGGAACATCGCGTGCGCGAGCTGATCGGCCGTCAACGAAGCCAGCACGTACGACTGGTCCTTACCCAGATCGGCCGACCGCCGCAGCTCCGGACGCCCGTCCACGAGCTCAAGCCGCGCGTAGTGCCCCGTGCAGACCGCGTCGAACCCCAGAGCGATCGCCTTGTCCAGCAGCGCCTCGAACTTGATCCGCTCGTTGCAGCGCAAACAGGGGTTGGGCGTGCGCCCCGCCGCGTACTCCGCGACGAAGTCCTCCACGACCTCCTCGGTGAAGCGCTCGGCGAAGTCCCAGACGTAGAACGGGATGCCCATCAGGTCCGCGGCGCGGCGGGCGTCGTGGGCGTCTTCGATCGTGCAGCAGCCACGCGCGCCGGTGCGCAGGGTGCCGGGCTTCGCCGACAACGCCAGGTGCACGCCCGTCACGTCGTGCCCCGCTTCGACGGCTCGTGCCGCCGCCACCGCGGAGTCGACACCACCGCTCATCGCCGCGAGGACCTTCACTGCTTGACCACCTTCCGGTTACGCCTCATGCCTGCCAAACCTGCCGTACGTGCGCGTTCGACCACCGGGCCGATGACCGACGCAAGTTTTTCAACGTCCTCGGACGTCGACGTATGCCCCAGCGAGAACCGCAGCGATCCACGGGCCAGCGCGGGTTCGACGCCCATCGCCAGCAGCACGTGCGAAGGCTGCGCGACACCGGCCGTGCACGCGGAGCCCGTCGAGCACTCCACGCCCTGGGCGTCGAGCAGCATCAGCAGGCTGTCGCCCTCGCAGCCGGGGAACGTCAGGTGCGCGTTGCCGGGCAGCCGGTCCACCGGGTCGCCGTTCACGATCACGTCCGGCACGACCGCGCGCACCCGCGCGATCAGCTCCTCGCGCAAAGCCGCCAGCTCGGCCGCACGCGCTTCCTGCTCGTCCACCGCGATCCGCACCGCACGGGCCAGACCGACGATCGACGGCACGTCCAACGTGCCGGAGCGCACGTCACGTTCCTGACCACCGCCGTGCAGCAGCGGCGCGCACTTCACGTCACGCGCGAGCAACAGCACGCCCACGCCGTACGGGCCGCCGACCTTGTGGCCGGTCATGGTCAGCGCGGAGGCGCCGGAAGCGGCGAAATCGACCGGAACCGCACCCACTGCCTGCACCGCGTCCGTGTGGAACGGCACGCCGCGATCAGCACAAACACGCGCGATGTCGTGCACCGGGTTGATGGTGCCGACCTCGTTGTTCGCCCACATCGTCGTGACGAGCGCGACGTCGTCAGAGGAGTCCAGGGCCTCCGAGACGACCTCGGTGGAGACCCGGCCGAACCGGTCGGTCGGCAGCCAGGTGATCTCGGCGCCCCGCTGCTCGAGCCACTCGACGGCGTCCAGCACCGCGTGGTGCTCGACGGCCGAGGCCAGGACGCGGCGCTTGCCGGAGGCCCAGTAGATGCCCTTTACCGCGAGGTTGTCGCTCTCCGTGCCGCCGCCGGTGAACAGCACCTCGGACGGCCGGGCGCCCAGGGCGTCGGCGATGGTCTCGCGGGCCTCCTCGATCGCACGCCGCGCCCGCCTGCCTGAGGTGTGCAGCGACGAGGCGTTGCCCGTGGTGGACAACGCCTCGGTCATCGCCGCGACCGCCTCGGGGTGCATCGGGGTCGTGGCAGCGTGGTCGAGATAAGCCATCAGGCCTCAAGGGTAGCCCGCATGCGGGGCCCGGTCAGAATCGCTCCCACCACGGCCAACGCCGCCATCGACAGGTTCAGCACCACCACGCCCGCGGTCGGCGCGGTGGCCACCACGACGACACCGCCGAGTCCGATCATGGTCGCGGAGAAGAGCATGTCCGAGATCTGCAGCGCCGCCGAGTTGAACCCGCGGTCTTCCTCGGGCGACGCGGCCATCATCAGCACGCCGACGCTGGACGTCGCCATGCCCATGCCGGCACCCGCGATGGCCCACAGGAGCAGCGTCGCCCAGGCCGGACCCCACGTGGGTGCGATGAGCGTCACGGCCGCGATGCCGGTCGCGACGAACATGAAGCCGACGCGCACGAGGGTGTAGCGCTCGATCTCGGGGTGCCGTGACGCCCACATCGACGCGCCGGCCCAGCCCAGGGCGCTCAGGGTCAGCGGGAGGCCCGCCTCCAGCGGCGAGTAGCCGTGGACGACGGTCAGCGTCAACGGGATGAAGCCCTCGACCGCGAAGAACGTGCCCGCGAGCAGACCGCGCGCGAGGATCGTGACGGGGAGGCCGCGCCGGGCGATCAGCGTGCCCTTCGGCAGCAGGATGCGCAGCGCGGACGCCAGCAGCAGCAACGCCACCGCGAGCAGCCACCACGTGCGGTGCTGCAGCGCCCAGCTCAGGCTCGCCACGCCCACACCGACCGCCACGGCGGCGATGGGCAGGTACTTGCGCTGTGGAGGCGTCGCGTCGTGCGGCGGCAACGACCTCAACACCGGGATGAGCAACACGCTGCCGAACACCACGAGCGGCACGATCGCGAGGAACACCAGCCGCCAGCTCAGGTGCTCGGTCGCCCAGCCCGCGACCGCCGGGCCCACCAGCGACGGCACCACCCACGCCGCGGCCAGCGCGCCGAAGACCGCGGGCCGGTCGTTCTCGGGGTAGGCGAGCGCGATCACCACGTAGATCGCGACGATCAGGAAACCCGCGCCGAAGCCCTGCAGCGCGCGGCCCACCAGCAGCACCGTCATGGTCTCGGCGACACCCGCGACGACCAGGCCGGAGAGGAACAGGGTGACGCCGATCAGCACCGCGGGCTTCGGTCCGCGCCGGTCGGAGAGCCGCCCGGAGAAGACGGTGGCGATGACGCTCGCCGCGAGGTTCGCGAGGAACGGCCACGCGTAGAGCGCCTCGCCCTTCAGCTCGTGAACCATGGTGGGCATCGCGGTGCCGACCCCCATCGCCTCGAAGGCGAGCAGGGTGACCAGCAGCAGGATGCCCGTCGTGGGCCAGCGTCGGTCAGGCGACCAGAGGCGAGACGGGACGGGCGCGGTGAGTGTCACCCGTAGATGGTGCAATCTCCAGTTCGGTCGAGGTCAAGCGGTTTGCTTGCTCTTCGGCAAGTTTCGCCAGTTCCCGGCGCGACGCGGCACGACCGGGTGCGATCTCGTCGAGCACGTGCACCTCGACGACCAGTCCCTTGACCTTCAGCACCCGCCGGATGGAGTCGACGAGCGTGTCGCTGCCGATGAACGCCGGCTGCGTGCTCACGTGGTCACCGATCCGGTAGCGCAGCACGATCGGCCGCACCGGCACACCGGCGTCGAGCGCGGCCTGGAACAGCGCCGGCTTGTAGCGCCCGGACGCGAGCCCGCACCACGTGGTGCCCTCGGCGTGGATGCCGACCGCACTGCCGCTCCTGAGCGTGGTCGCCAGCTCCTGGACCGTCTGCGGCAGCTCACGCAGCTTCTCGCGGTCGAGGTAGACCGTCCCGGCCGCCGTGATGATCTTGCCGAGCACCGGCCAGCTCTTGATGTCCTTCTTGGCGACGAGCCGGATCGGCTGCACCGAGTCGATCGCGAGCTCGTCCAGCCACGACACGTGGTTGCTCGCGACGAGCACACCGCGCTCCGGGATCTCCTGGAACCTCCGCGCGCCGTGGACCTGGAGCCTCACCCCGAACGCCCTCAAGACCGCGTGGAACCAGAGCCGGATAGCGTTCTCACGCTGCCTGCTGGGCAGCAGCAACGCGAGCGCGATCGTCACGCCGCACAGAATCGCCGTGACGGCCGTGACCGCGCGCCAGACCTGCCGCAGCCCGCTGACGCTGTCATGTGCCGAGTTGACGCACCCGTCACCACACGGCGACGAAGGCATCCAGGCGTGACTCATGCCGTCTCCCCCAGGAAGAACTTGAGGTAGCGCTGGTCCACGTGATCCATGCCGAGCAGGATGAACAGGTCGGCGACCCCGAAGTCCGCGTCGAGCGCGGGCCGCCCGCAGATCTTCGCGCCGAGCCGCAGGTACCCCTTGAGCAACGGCGGCACCACGGTCTTGTCCGGCCGCGCGATCTGGTCGACGTCCCACGGGTTGTGCGGCGTGACGCGGTACTGCTCGGGCGCGTAGTGCTTGGCGTGCACCGTGTCCCACACTCCAGCGGCGAAACTGCCACCGTCCTGCAACGGAATGCTGGCGCACCCGACGAGCCACTTGTGCCCGCTCAGCAACATGTACCGCGCGATGCCGGCCCACACGAGGCTGACGACAGCGCCGTTGCGGTGGTCGGGGTGCACGCAGGACCGTCCGGTCTCAACGGTGGTGTGGCGGATGTCCTTGAGGTTGCTCAGGTCGAACTCGCCGTCGCTGTAGAGCCGCCCGGCTTCCTTGGCGCGCTCCGGCGGCAGCATCCGGTACCCGCCGACGATCTCGCCGGTCCGGTCGTCACGCACCACCAGGTGGTCGCAGTGCTCGTCGAACTCGTCGACGTCGTGGCCGGGCACGCTGGTGTGCAGCGTCGCTCCCATCTCACCGGCGAACACCTCGTAGCGCAGTCTCTGCGCGGCGACGACTTCTTCGCTGTCGCGGGCGACGAGGAGGGAGTAGCGGGGGGCGTCCTCGCCCTGCTGGGCGGGGGTGCTGACAAGCAGTTCCGGCTGCGTCATGCGAACCAGGGTGAAGCCGGATTGGCGAATGACAGCAGGTCAGAACGATGACGCCTCAGTGGCAGTCGGGTTAACCGCTGGTGGTCTGCTCGCCCGGGCGGGTGATGGGGGGTCGCCCGGAGTTGCGAACGGCCCTCCGGAGGGCCGTTCTGTGCTGCTCAGTAGTCGCCTTCTGTCGCACGGACGATGGCGTCCCTGCCCTTGCCGAGCCGGGTGAAGCCGGGTCCCCACAGCATGAGGACCTGGCCGTCCGGGTCGATCGCCAGGCTGGCGTGGCCCCAGTCGACCTCGCCGATCGGGTACAGGTCCCGCGTGCCGGCCTTCGCCGCGAAGTCGTCGAACGACTTCCTAGACCCGACGCCGAGCAAGGGATCCAGCTCGAGAGCGCACCGGCCATGCCGCACGCCGGTACCCTCCGCCTCCAGCAGGAGGCCTCCGAACTCCACGAGCACCCGCTCCGCGGCCTCGTGCATCACGAAGCCCATCTCCTCCAGCTCCACACGCCATTCGGTGACGTCCACGGCCCGCCCCGGCGACCAACCGGCCTCCGTCAGGAGGTCGATCGCCCGCTGAGGCCACCACTCGTCGATCGAACTCATCTACCGCTCTTCTTCTTCGCTCGGTTGAGCCCGAACTCCTCGAGCATGGGCCGACACCTCGGACATGGTGGCACGTAACGGCCGTGCTGCTTGTCATGTTCCGCAGCGACCTTCGACGAGCCAGCTACCGCAACGAGTTCGGCGAGATCCTCGTCGCCTATGCCACCACCTCCGACTCCTCCTCAGTGGCAGACGGCGCGCCCGTCGTCCAGCGGGACTGCAACAACTGGACATCCAGAAGTTCGCCCACAGGAACGCCCCTCCCCGGTCAGCCGGGGAGGGACGTTTCGCGTTGTTGAATCAGCACCACTTGGGCTTGTTGTAGGAGGCGAGCCCCTTGAGCCGGTTGTACTCGAACTCGCGGGTTCCCCCGAACGGGATGTTCTTGCAGGCCGGGTCGAAGCCACGCGACACGTCGATGCTCGCTGACGTCCTGCTCGGGTGACAGTTGAGCAGCGTCACGATGCCGCTGCCGCCGAAGTTGGCGTCCCGCTCTCCGTAGAAGTAGAGCTTCTGCTCACGCCAAGAGCACGGCTGGTCGGCGCTCACCGGCCCGGCCGCGATCGTCATGAACCCGCCGGCCATCACCACGCTCAGCACAACCGTCGCGATCCGCTTCATCTGTCCCACTTGATCCCCTTTGATCGGTTCCAACGCGGACAGACTTCGCGAAAGCCCTGACAGACCACTGACGACACTTAGCAGCGCGAAGCAGACAAATCACCGCAGCCTCAGCACCACTTCGGCTTGTTGTACGAGGCGATCCCCTTGAGCCGGTTGTACTCGAACGAGCGGGTCTCCCCGAACGGGATGTTCTTGCAGTCCGGGTCGAACCCGCGCGACACGTCGATGCTCGCGCTGCGCTTGCTCGCGTGGCAGTTCAGCAGCGTCACGATCCCGCTGCCGCCGAAGTTCGCGTCCTTCTCACCCATGAAGTAGAGCTTCTGCTGCCGGCCGGTGCACGGACGGTCCGCGCTGGCCGGTGCGGCCGCGAGGGTCATGAAGCCCGCGGCCATCGTGAGACCGAGAACCACTGACGCGAGTCGTTTGATCTGTCCCATTTGAACTCCCCTGGTCGGTTCAACACGGACAGACTTCACTTATGCCCTGACAAACCGCTGACGACACTTAGCATCCCGAAACGGACAAATCACAGCTGCCCGCGCCGGGCCATCCGATCGAGGTGCTTGACCAGAGCGAGTTCCTTGCGCTCCAGGGTTTCGCGCACCTCCACGGCAAGATCCGCCAGTGGATTCGGCAGCACGGTGGCGCGGGGCACGTGCACGGTCTGGGTCGCGTATGTCCGGCAGTCGGAACACCACAGCAACTGGAAAGTCCGCTCGTAGGAGCGCGACTCAGGCGGGTGGAACCGGTAGCGGCGCAGATAGCGGCGAATCGTGCCGCCACAGGTGGCCGGCTCCGCGTCGTCAAGCGGCGCGTGCAGCCGGGACACTTTCCTTCACTGGTACTGGAGCCAGTAGCGCTCTTCGGTCATGGCGGTGATTCTCCCGCCGCGCCACGATCTTCGCCAGCGAGTTCCGCCTCACGAACGGCGAATGGCCGCCCCGCGAACGGGACGGCCATCGGCGATGAGCGGGAGTGCTCAGCCCTTGCGCTTCTTGACCTCTTCGGTCAGCTGCGGCGCGACGTTGAACAGGTCGCCCACGACACCGAAGTCGGCGATCTCGAAGATCGGGGCCTCGGGGTCCTTGTTGACCGCGACGATCGTCTTCGAGGTCTGCATGCCCGCGCGGTGCTGGATGGCACCGGAGATGCCCAGCGCCACGTACAGCTGCGGCGAGACCGTCTTACCGGTCTGGCCGACCTGGAACTGGTGCGGGTAGTAGCCGGAGTCGACCGCGGCGCGCGAGGCACCGACGGCGGCACCCAGCGAGTCCGCGAGCTCCTCGACGACGGAGAACTTCTCCGCCGAGCCGACGCCACGGCCACCGGAGACGACGACCGAGGCCTCGGTCAGCTCCGGGCGGTCGCCACCGACGACGGCCTCGCGCGAGGTGACCCGCGCGGACTTGGCGGCGTCCACGGAGACCGTGACCGACTCGTCCAGCACGGCGTCCGCAGCGGACTCCACGGCCTCGACGCCGCCGGGGCGGACGGTGATGACCGGGGTGCCGTTGCCGACCTTGGCCTTGACGACGAACGCGCCACCGAAGATGGACTGCACGCCGGTGCCGTCCTCCTCGATGTCCACGACGTCGACGAGCAGACCGGCGCCGATGCGCACCGCGAGGCGGCCCGCCACCTCCTTGCCCTCGACGGTCGCGGAGACGAGCACCGCGGACGCGTTCGGGGCGAGGGAGGCCAGAGCGTCGACCTTCGGGGTCACGAGGAAGTTGGCCGCGTCGTCGGACTCGACGGCGTAGACCTTTGCGGCGCCGTACTTGCCCAGCGACTCGCGGATCTTGGACGCGGCGCCGGACGCGCCGACGACCACGGCAGCCGGGGTGCCCAGCCGGCGCGCGGCCGTGAGCAGCTCGTAGCTGACCTTCTTGACCTCGCCGTCGACGTGGTCAACGAGAACCAGAACTTCAGACATGATTTCCCCTCCCTCAGATGAGCTTCTGGCCGACGAGGAACTCGGCGATCTTCGCGCCGCCGTCGCCACCGTCTTCGACGCGCTCGCCGGCACCGCGCGGCGGCTTCGGGGCCGCCTCCAGCACCTGGGTCCACGCACCGGACAGGCCGACCTCGGACGCGTCGATGCCCAGGTCCGCCACGGTGAGCGTGGAGACGGGCTTCTTCTTCGCGGCCATGATGCCCTTGAAGGACGGGTAACGCGGCTCGTTGATCTTCTCGGTCACGGAGACCACGGCCGGGAGCGAGGCCTCGAGGAACGCGACGCCCTCGTCGGTCTCGCGCTCGCCCTTGATCGTCGAGCCCTCGACGGTGACCTTGCGCAGCTGGGTGACCTGCGGCAGGCCGAGCAGCTCGGCGACGATGGCCGGGACAGCGCCCGCGCGACCGTCGGTCGCCTCGTTGCCCGCGATGACCAGGTCGACGTTCTCGACCGTGCCGATCGCCTTGGCGAGGACCTTGGCCGTGGCCAGCACGTCCGAACCGTGCAGCGCCTCGTCGCTCACGTGGATCGCCTTGTCGGCACCCATGGACAGCGCCTTGCGGATGGCGTCGGTGGCGCGGTCGGGACCCATGGCGATCACCGTGACCTCACCGCCGTGGGCCTCCTGCAGCAGCAGTGCCTCTTCGACAGCGCGCTCGTTGATCTCGTCGAGCACGGCATCCGCGGACTCGCGGTCAAGGGTGTGGTCGGCGTCGGTGAGCTTGCGCTCGGACCAGGTGTCAGGCACCTGCTTGACCAGGACAACAATGTTCATAGGTCCTCTTCGACCTCCTGCGGACGGGCGGCGACGCTTACGCAGAGGACTTTAAAGACTGCGCCGCCGGGTGTTCACGACCCTGCCATCACCCGGATGTTACCCGCCAGTAGCACCCCTGCAAACGGCAGCAAGCACCCCGCTAGCGTGACAGTTGTCACCCGTTGACGACACCTTTTGAGACTTAACCCATTCGGGGGACTAATCTGACCGGCCATGTACCGGCGAGTAGCAGTTGTCACCGACTCCACAGCCTGTCTCCCGGCGCAGCTGACTGATCAACTCGGCATCGAGGTCGTGCAGATCCAGGTGAGGATCGGCGACCACACCGATGACGAGTCCCGCATCCCGGTCCCGGACCTGGTCTCGGCCATGCGTTCGAACGTCCCGGTGGCGACGATCCCGCCCGATCCCGGTGCGTTCTTCTGGACGTACAACGAACTGGCCGCGCAGGGCGTCCGCTCGATCGTGTCCGTGCACGTGTCGGGCCGGCTGTCCGCGACCGTCGAGGCGGCCCGTGCCGCAGCCGCCCAGGTCCGCGTGCCCGTGCACGTCGTCGACACCCACACCTGCGGGATGAGCATCGGCTACGCCGTCCAGGCCGCCGGCAAGATCGCAGAAGCAGGCGGCAGCGTCGAGAGGGTGCTCGCGACCGCCCAGCGCCGCTTCGACAGATCCACCGAGCTCATCTACGTGGACACGCTGGAGTACCTGCGCCGCGGTGGCCGCATCGGTGCCGCCGCCGCACTGGTCGGCTCCGCCCTGTCGATGAAGCCGCTGCTGACCATGGCCGACGCCCAGATCACCCCGCTGGACCGGGTGATGGGCGCCGACCGCGCGCTCAACCGGATGCTGGACATCGCGATCAAGCGCGCGGGCACCGAACCCGTGGACGTCGCCGTGGAGCACTTCGACGCCGAGGAGAAGGCGACCCGGTTGCTGCGCAAGCTCCGGCGCGGTGTGCCCAACGTCCGCCAGTTCATGTTGACGCAGGTCAGCTCGGCCATCGGCGCCCACGTGGGCCCCGGTGCGCTGGGCATCACGGTTTCGCCGGTCTGATCTCGGGAACTCGGAGGGCTGTTACGTCCGTTGAAATGGACGTAACGGACACCTGGAGGGACCTACCGATGGCCTCGTTCATGGACAAGATCACCAGGTTCCTGCGCAGCCCGCAGGGCCACAAACTGCAAGCGAAGGCACGGCAGATGGCTCAGGACCCGCGCAAGCGCGCGCAGGCCGAGCAGCTGCTGCGCAAGCTGCGTGGCAAGCGGCACTAGTTGAACAACGCGTTGAGCTCGCCGTAGGAAATGTTCTCCTCAACGCTGCTGTACGTGCCGCTCGTCAACAGCTCGACGGCCGCCTTGCGCGTCAGCGCATAGGCAGCCTCGGCGATCGCGGTGCCGATGCTGATCCGGGCGGCGCCCGCGCCCGCCAGTTCGCCGACCGCGGGCGCACCCGGCCCGGCGAGCACGCCGAGCGGCACGTCGATGCCCTCGGAGAGCTGCTTGATCGTGTCGAGGTCGGTCACGCCCGGCACGAAGATCCCACTCGCGCCGGCTTCGACGTAGGCCTGCGCGCGTTCCAACGTGATCCTCACCCGATCTTCGGGCTCACCGATCCCGCGCAGGTACACGTCGATCCGGGCGTGGAGGTAGAGGTCCGGGGCTGCCTCGTGGGCCGCCGCCAGCCGGTCCACCTGCTCCTGCACGTCGCGCAGGGCGGGCCCGTGACCGTCCTCGATGTTCACGCCGGACGCGCCCGCCTCGCTGATCGCCCGCATGGTCTCGCCGACTTCCGCGGCGTCCTTGCCGAACCCGGACTCGATGTCCGCGGTCACCGGGATCTTGACCGCCTTGGCGATCCTGGCGACCAGGTCGATCGCCCTGTCCCGGTCCAGCTTGTCGCCGTCGGCCGCACCGAGACTCCACGCCACGGCCCCGCTGGTGGTGGCCACCGCCTTCGCCCCCGCCGACTCGACGATCAGGGCGGACGCGACGTCCCAGGCGTTGGGGAGCACGAGCGGGCCGGGGCGGTGCAGGGCGTGGAAGAGCTGGTTGCGGTCAGCGCTGGAAGTCATGACCTGAGTGATATCAGGCCGCACCGACAAGAATCCGGCGAGTTTCGGACACGAACCGACGAGTTTCGGACAGGCCGTCCACAGTGGACGTCAGTTGCTGCCGGCCTTGCGGCGCACCTCTTCGAACGTCCGCAGGTACCGCGCCCGGAAGTCTTCGCGCTCCACCCACGTGGTGTGCTCCGCGGCCTGGGGCTTGGCGGGTGGGGGCAGCGCGGTGGTCACGGCTGGCTCGTCGACAGGCTCCGGCTCGACTTCCGCAACCGGCTCCGGCTCGGGCTCGGGTTCCGGCTCGGCTTCCGCGACCGGCTCCGGCTCTGGCTCGACTTCCGCGACCGGCTCCAGCTCGGGCTCTGGCTCGACTTCCGCGACCGGTTCCGGCTCGGGTTCCGGCTCGGGCTCTGCGACCGGCTCGGCCAGCGCCGCCAGCGCCGGTTCCAGCTGCGGCAGCCCCACCACGGGGTTGCGGTGGATGGGCCGCGTGTCGTAGTCGTCCTCGACCGGCTCCACCACGGGCTTCTCGACCCACGCCCGCTCGGCCGGCGCATCGGCGGCCGCGTTCGAAGGCGGCGCACCGTCCTCGCGGCGGCGCAGCACGACGTACATCAGCGCTGCCCCTAACGTGAAGGACAGCACGCACAACCCGAAGACGATTCCGACGGCCCCTGCCATGCGAAAGCTCCTAGCTACGCGACGAGGACGTCGACCTGAGGTCCGCCGTCCGAGGGTGGGCCCCAAACGGGGTCCACGATCACCCGAGTAGTGATGACGCTGTCCACCCCTTGTGCGGCCAGGTAGTCCCGCACCAGACCGGCCCGGTGCATCGCGAGCACGTCGCACCGGTGAGAGGCCGTCTCACCGTTCCACGCGTGCGCGACCAACGTGACCACACCGCCCGAGACGTTCCGCAACGCGGACGCCAGCCCCCGCTGCACATCGGCGCCGCGCCCCACGAGGTCCGCCGTGCCCGGCGCGAAGGTCACGCCCTTGACGGCGTGCGACGCGAACAGAGCCCGCACGGCCTGTTGCGCCCGGTCCGGCGACACGAACAGCGGAGGCAGCTGCAGGCGGTGCTCCGGCTCCAGGTGGGGCATCACCGGCGCCGGCAGCGCGAGAGCCGGAACCGGCGGCACCGCGGGAGACGACGACAAGGCCGTCGACAGTTCCTCGCCGTACACGGAGAACCCGAAAGCCGTCACCGACGCCGGCACCATCAGCGCACCGACGACCAGCGGAACCCAGCGCTTCACGACGCGGCCACCTGCTCCGGGATCATCGCCGGCGCCACGCGCTCGGCGGCCGTGGACAACGCGGCACGGGCGGCGGAGAGCTGGGAGTGCACGACGCGGCGCAGTTCGCGGAGCTCGTCCATCTCCTGCGCGACATCGGCCAGCCGCCTGTTCGCCTCGCGGCACGCCACCTTCACCACGAACTCGGCACGAGCCTTGGCCAGCGCCTCCTGCTCCTGCAGGTGTTGCGCGGCCTCGTTGCGGCGGCGGGTCATGGTGAGCTCGAAGAACTGCTGGGCCTTCTCGCGCTTGCGTTCCGAGTCGGCCTCCAGGGAGTTGCACTGGAGCGCGGTCTCCCGCAGCAGGCGGTCGGCATCCGCCTGCGCCTGGGCCACCGCCTCGGTGCACTCGCGCTCGACCTCGTCGGCGCGCTGGCGGTGCTGCGCTTCGAGATCGGAGCAGCGACGTTCCATCTCGATCTCACGCCGCTCCATCGCGGCGGCGCGGGACGAACAGTCCTGGCGGGCCGCGTAGAGCTCGGCCTCGGCCTCGGAACGCATCGCCGCGGACTCGCGCTCGGCCTCGGCGCGCAACGCGGCGATCTCCACGTCGGTGCGCTGGCGGAGGTCGGCGCACTCACGTTCGGCCTGCAGGTGCATCTCCGCGACCTCGTCCTCGGCGAGGCGGAGCATGCGGTGCATGCGTTCGGTGGCGCCGGCGTGCGTACCGGAGGTCGACTCCAGCCGTTCGATCCTGGCGCGCGCCTCGTCCAGGTCCTGGCGCGTCATTTCCAGGAGCTTGCGCAAATCAGCGGCCTGCGCCAGAGCTTCGGCACGGTCGACGCTCGTGAAGCGCAGCTGCTCCTCGAGATTCTCGATGTGGTCGATGACCTGACGGCGATGAAAACCTCGGTAGACAACGTCGAAAGCGGCGTGCAGCGGAACTAGTTCCTGCTCTTTTGCACCCATGGTCACCTACTCACTCAACCAGGCTGAAGATTGTGCGAGCTTACCCACGGCCGGTACCGCCAACCAGCGTCGACAGTGGACAGAACGGGTGCATGTAACACGTGGAATAACGCGGGCTTCCTGCGCAAACGAGACGCCCGTAGATCAACTCCAAACAACGAGCAGTCACCCGATTGTGTCAAGTAGGACGCCTTTCCGAGGGGTTCACTCCGCGCGTTCGCCGTGTACGGAATGCAACCGCCCAGGCGCAGATCACACGAATTGCCATCGATCGGTCGTGGCTACTTCGATCACCCTTGGTTAACCTTCTCGTTCGTGTCCTCACGAGTAGCCGTCGTCACCGACTCGACCGCGTCACTCCCGACCCGGTTGGCCGAGCGGTTCAACATCATCACGGTCCCGATGCAGCTCAAGATCGGGTCGGAACTGATCGACGAGGCCTACGTCCCGACGGACCGGCTGCTGCAGGCGATGGACGCGCAGATCCCGATCACGACCCAGCCGCCCGCACCGGACGCGTTCTTCTGGGCCTACCAGGACGCGTGGGCCAAGGGCGCGGAAACGATCGTCTCGGTGCACGTGACGCCGAAGCTCTCCCCCGCGACGGACGCGGCGAAGGCTGCCGCCGCCAAGTCGCGCGTGCCGGTGTTCATCGTGGACTCGCACTCGTCAGGCATGACGCTCGGCTTTGCGGCGCTCGCGGCCGCGCGGATCGTGCAGTCCGGGGGCAACGTCCAGAACGCGCGCAAGGTCGCCGAGGAGCGCGGCCGCAACGCCAGCGTGCTGATCTACGTCAACACGCTGCACTACCTGCGCCAGGCCGGCCGGGTCAGCGCCGCCGCGAAGCTCTTCGGCGACGCGCTCTCGGTCAAGCCGCTGCTCACCGTCGTCAACGGCGAGGTGGAGCCGTTCGACAAGGTCGTGGGCCGCGAACGGGCGTTGTCGAAGCTCGTCGACAAGGCCGTGGCACTCGCTTATGGACGCAACGTGGACCTCGCGGTCGAGCACTTCGCGGCCGAAAGGGAGGGTCACGAGCTGCTCAAGCTGCTGCAGCAGCGGATCCCGCACGCCCGCGACATCGTCCTGACCCAGGTCAGCGCGGCGATCGGCGCGAACGTGGGCCCCGGCGCGCTGGCCGTGACCGTCTCGCCCTTCTGACCTTCACAGCCGCGTCACCTCCTCCTCGAGCAGGAGGCCGGGGTCGAACCCCATCGGGAAGTGGCCGGCGAGTTCGAGCGACAGCACGCCCTGCAGCCGCACCCAGAACGACAGGGCACGATGCACCGTCGTCGACGACGCCGGCAGACGGCCAGCCCACTCGCGGTTCCCGGCCAGTTCGACGTCGAACGAGGTCTGCTCGGTGCCCTCTGACGGGTCCGCGCAGACCTCCAGCAGCACCGCCAGGATCTCGTTCGAGATCGCGGTGATCTCGTCGGGCGCGTGGTAGCCCGGCACCGGCGTGCCGTAGATGAGCAGGTACCGGTGCGGGTCCTCCAGGGCCCACGCCCTGATGACCGCGGCCAGCCCGACGACGTCGATGCCGGGCTCGTGCGCGGCGCGGACGGTGTCGGCGAGGCTGCGGTACGCGTCCCGGATGAGCGCGGTGATCAGCTCGTCGCGACTGGCGAAGTACCTGTACAGCGCCGGCCCGCTCATGCCCATCTCCTTGGCGATGGCGTTGAGGGACAACGCCGTCACCCCGGCCGTGGCGATCTGCCCCCACGCGTGCCGCTTGACCTCGTCGCGCACCTGGACCCGATAGCGCTCCCGAGGGTTCTGCCCTGTCTCCATAGTTAGACCCTCTCACGTTCGTTATTGACTCACACGCTCACCGCAGTCTAGCTTCATGGTGTCACTTCAGTTAGAACATCTAACTGAAGGAAGAACCACTAACGAACCGAGGAGCCTGTCATGTCCGCGAAGACCCGCACCGCCGCCCACCCGTCGACGTCCGCCCTGGTCGCGGCCTGGGCCGTGCCCGTCATGGTGATCGGCAAGTTCGGGCTGCTCTCCGGGATTCCGATCGCCGTCGTGCTCGTCGCCAGCCTGCGCGACCGCCGCTCGAAGGCCCTGCGCTGGTGGACAGGAGCGTTGGCGCTGGCCTACGCCACCCCGTTGACGCTCTGGCTGACCGGGCCGAGCGAGGCACCCAGCCTGTCGAAGTACATGAGCCCCGCGATGACGGCCGTGCTCGCCGCGACAGGGGTCGCTGTCGCCGTCGCGCACCAGGTAGTTCGCAGGCGCTCTACTGGCAAGTAACCTGGCGGCGTGACCCTCCCCCTGACCGGCGAACGCACGGTGCCCGGCATCGCCGAGGAGAACTACTGGTTCCGCCGGCACGAGGCCGCCTACCTGCACCTCATCGGACACTGCGCGGACGCCGTCGTGCTGGAGGCCGGGTGCGGTGAGGGCTACGGCGCCCAGCTGATCCGCACGGTCGCACGGCGGGTGGTGGCGCTCGACTACGACGAGCTGACCTCGCAGCACGTCTCGCGCGCGTACCCGCAGCTGGACGTGCTGCGCGGCAACCTCGCGACACTGCCGTTGCGGTCGGGCAGCGTCGACGTCGTGGCGAACCTGCAGGTCATCGAGCACCTGTGGGACCAGGAGGGTTTCCTCGCCGAGTGCCTGCGGGTGTTGCGCCCCGGCGGCAAGCTCATCGTCACGACGCCGAACAGGCTGACGTTCTCGCCGGGTCAGGACACGCCGCTCAACCCGTTCCACACCAGGGAGCTCGCACCGTCCGAACTGGACGAGATGCTGCGCGACGCCGGTTTCCGCGTTGACGAACTGACGGGACTGCGTCACGGGAAGAGGCTTGACTCCCTCCTGGATGGACGGATCATCGACGCACAGGTCGAGGTCGCCCTGTCGGGTGCGCCGTGGCCCGCCGAGCTCAAGGAGGCGGTCGAGTCGGTGACGGTGGAGGACTTCGACATCACGTCCGAAGACATGGACACCTGCCTCGACCTCGTGGCCGTGGCGGTGCGCGCGTGACCCAGAAGGCTTCCGAGGGCACGTTCTGCCTGGTCCTGCACAGCCATCTGCCCTGGCTCGCGCACCACGGCGCGTGGCCGGTCGGTGAGGAGTGGCTCTACCAGGCGTGGGCGCACTCGTACCTGCCCGTCGTCGACATGCTGCGCCGTTTCGCGGACGAGGGGCGCGAGGACGTCCTCACGCTCGGCGTCACGCCGATCCTGGCCGCGCAGCTCGACGACCCGTACTGCTTACGCGGCGCGCACGACTGGCTCGGCAACTGGCACCTGCGCTCGCACTTCGCCGGCGAACGGCTGCGCGAGCTGTCCACGTACGAACACCGGGCGTCTTCCTGGGCGCTGGACCAGTTCGAATCGCATTGGCGGCACGGGTTCTCGCCACTGCTGCGGTCCCTTGTGGACTCTTCGACGATCGAGCTGCTCGGCGGGCCGGCGACGCACCCCTTTCAGCCGTTGCTGGATCCACGTGTCCGGGAGTTCGCGCTGCGGACCGGTTTGGACGACACGGCGCTGCGGATCGGCCGCGCACCCGAGGGGATCTGGGCGCCCGAGTGCGGTTACTCGCCCGGCATGGAAGCCGGGTATGCGGCGGCGGGCGTGCAGCGGTTCATGGTGGACGGACCCGCGCTGCACGGCGACACGTCGTCGGCGCACCCCGTCGGGTCGTCGGACGTGCTGGCGTTCGGGCGTGATCTCGAAGTCTCGTACCGCGTGTGGTCGCCGAAGGTCGGCTATCCGGGCGATGCCGCGTACCGGGATTTTCACACCTACGACCACCCGACGGGCCTGAAGCCGGCACGGGTGACCGGCAAGAACGTGGCGCCGCAGGACAAGCGGCCGTACGACCCGTTGCTCGCGCGCGAGGCCGTTGATCGACACGTCGAGGACTTCGTCGAGACCGTCGTACGGCGGTTGCGGGCGATCGACGGCGGGCTCGTCGTGGCTGCGTACGACACCGAGCTTTACGGACACTGGTGGCACGAAGGTCCGTTGTGGCTGGAAGGCGTGCTGCGCGCGTTGCCGGAGGCGGGCGTGCGGGTGACGACGTTGCGCGGCGCCGTCGAGGCCGGTCACGTCGGTGCGCCGGTGGAGCTGCCGGCGTCGTCGTGGGGCAGCGGCAAGGACTGGCGGGTGTGGGACGGCGCGCAGGTGTCGGACATCGTGTCGCTGAACGCGTCGGTGCAACAGGAACTGCTGGGGCTGGACTTCTCCTGCGAGGTCCGGGACCCGGTGCTGGACCAGGCGGTGCGCGAGGCGTTGCTGGCGTTGTCGAGCGACTGGGCGTTCATGGTCACGAAGGACTCGGCCGCCGACTACGCCCGCTACCGCGCGAAGATTCACAGCGATCGTTTCAGCGAGCTGGCGGCGTTGGCGCGTGGCGGTCGTGGGCACACGAGGGCAACGGAGCTCCGTGCGGCGGATGGCCCCTTCGGGCATCTGGACGCGCGAGGAATGAGGTAGCGGGATGCGCGTGCTGATGTTGTCGTGGGAGTACCCGCCGGTGGTCGTCGGCGGACTGGGCAGGCACGTCCACGCGCTCGCGACACAGCTGGCCGCGCAGGGGCACGACGTGGTGGTGTTGTGCCGTCAGCCTTCCGGCTCCGACGCCGTCACGCACCCGACCGTCGACGTGGTGAGCGAGGGCGTGCGGCTGATCCGGGTCGCCGAGGACCCCGCGCACTTCGTCTTCGAGAAGGACCTGCTGGCGTGGACCCTCGCGATGGGTCACGCGATGACGCGCGCCGGGTTGTCCCTGGGCTCCTGGCGTCCGGACGTCGTGCACGCCCACGACTGGCTCGTCACGCACCCGGCCGTGGCGTTGGCCGAGGCTTTCGGCGTTCCTCTGGTGGCCACGATTCACGCGACCGAGGCCGGGCGGCACTCCGGCTGGCTCTCGCACCCGTTGAACCAGCAGGTGCACTCCGTGGAGTGGTGGCTGGCCAACCGTTCCGACGCTCTGATCACCTGCTCCTCCGCGATGCGGCGCGAGGTGGCACATCTGTTCGATGTGGACACCGCCGACGTTTCCGTGCTGCACAACGGCATCGAGCCCGGCGGCTGGAAGGTGCGCGCGAAGGACGTCGGCGCCGCTCGCCGTGCCCACTCGCCGCACGGTGATCCGTTGCTGCTGTTCTTCGGCCGCATCGAGTGGGAGAAGGGCATCCAGGACCTTATCGCCGCGCTCCCCCGCATCCGCCGCTTCCACCGGGGCACTCGGGTCGTCGTGGCCGGCGGAGGTTCGCAGACCGAGTGGCTGCAGGAACAGGCGCGCAAGCACCGCGTGCTGCGGGCCGTGGAGTTCGTCGGACATCTCTCCGACAGGTCTTTGGCGGCGTTGCTCACAGCCGCCAACGCCGTGGTTCTGCCTTCTCGCTACGAGCCCTTCGGCATCGTGGCACTGGAGGCCGCCGCTGCCGGGACACCCCTCGTGGCGTCGACCGCGGGTGGCCTCGGCGAGGTCGTGCTGGACGGCGTCACCGGCCTGTCGTTCGCCCCCGGTGACGTGGACGGACTCACCCGAGCCGTGCGTGACGTGCTCTCCGATCCTGCCGCTGCGGCGGTCCGTGCCCGTGCGGCCAAGGAGCGGCTGGCCACGGACTTCAACTGGGCCACGATCGCGCACGACACGGCTGCCGTTTATGCCTCTGCTTTCGTGCGCGAACCACGCGTGCTGGGCCGTCCCAAGATCGCTACGGGCAATCTGTTCACCTAGGTTCGCTACAGTCGTCGGCCACATGAACAACAGGTGACCGAGGACTGAATGAAATACCAACGCTTCGTCGCCCTCGGCGACAGCTGTGCCGAGGGTCTGGACGACCTGCTGCCCGACGGCAGGTACCGGGGCTGGGCGGACCGCGTCGCGTCCGTGCTGGACGCGCCGGGCTTCCGCTACGCCAACCTGGCCGTGCGGGGCCGTCGCCTGGACCAGATGCTGGTGGAACAGGTCCCGTCCGCTTCGGTGTTGGAACCCGATCTCGTCGCCGTGTTCTGCGGTGGCAACGACGTCATGTCCGGCGCTTCCGGTCCGGAGATCGCCCGACGCGTGGACGCCGCCGTACGCGCCGTGACGTCCTTCGCCCCTACGGTCGCTGTCTTCACGTTGAGCGACATCTCGCATCGCATGCCGTTCGGCTGGCGCCTGAGTCCACGGATCGAGGCTTTGAACGACGCCGTGCGCACTGCATCGGCGCGTTATGGCGCGGTTCTGGTCGACGTCGCCGCCGACGAGGCCGTGCACGACTCGCGGTACTTCGGCCCGGACCGCCTGCACCTGTCCTCGCTGGGCCACCGCCGGCTGGCCGGCCACCTGCTCACAGCACTGGAACTCGACTTCGACCCGTCGTGGCTGGCACCGCTACCCGGCGAGGCCGCCCCGGCCTCACTGCTGGACCACTGGCGGTGGCTGCGCGACCAGGTGCTGCCCGTCGCCTACACGCGGACGCGCAACAAGCTGATCGGCCGCCAGCCCGGCGACGGCTTCACGCCGAAGCGCCCGCAGCTCGCGCCGCTGTCCTTGCGTCCGCCCGTGGCCGGCTGACAGTTCAGGCCGACGCGTCCTCGACCCGCTTGGCCAAGGCGTCCTTGGCCTTGCGGGCCATGTCTGCGATGTCCGCCCGCCGCTGCGCATCCGCCTCGTAGTCGGCGCGCCGATCCCGGACCACCCGAGCAGGCATCCCCACCGCGATCTTGAAGTCCGGCACGTCCCCGCGCACCACCGCGTGCGCCCCGAGCACACACCCTCGCCCGACCCTCGTGCCGCGCAAAACCGTCACCTTCGCGCCGAGCCAGCAGTCCGGCCCGATCCGCACGGGTGACTTCACGATGCCCTGGTCCTTGATCGGCAGGGTGATGTCCTCGGTCTTGTGGTCGAAGTCGCAGATGTAGACCCAGTCGGCGACCAGCGACGACGCACCGATCTCGATGTCGAGGTAGCAGTTGACCGTGTTGTCCTTGCCGAACACGACCTTGTCGCCGATGCGCAACGACCCCTCGTGACACCGGATGGCGTTGCCGTCGCCGATGTGCACCCAGCGCCCGATCTCCAGCCGGCCGTAGCCGGGGCGGGCCATGACGTCGACGCGCTTGCCGAAGAACACCATGCCGCGCAGCACCACGTGCGGGTTGAGCAGGCGGAACTTCAGCAGCCGCCAGTACCTGACCAGGTACCAGGGGGTGTAGGCGCGGTGGCGCAGGACCCAGCGCAGGGAGGCCAGCGTGAGGAAGCGCGCCTGGGCGGGGTCACGGCGCGACCTGGCCCAACGAGTCCACACCGGAGCGCCCCACATGGAAGTCATGGACGGCACTTTAACTATTCGCGAACACCGCACCCGCGAGGCACCATGCGGGTCGTGAACGAGGTGAGTGGCTGGATCTTCACCGAGAACCTGGACAAGGTCGTCGAGTACATCGCGTTCCTCGCGCGCCACGACTGGGACGACCTCGACGCCGGGGCGCTGGAGGCAGGCCTCCCGAAGACGGACGAGGACCGCGACGAGTGGTACGAGCACCCCGTCGGGGCGCTGACGTTGCGGCTCGCGCTGATGGACGACCGCGGGCACGTGTCCGTGAGGATCAGCGGCGACTTCGACGAGGTGTTCGCGGCACGGCTCGACACAGTCCTTGACCTCCACTGACCGAGTTCTAAAGTGACCTCGACGAACAGAGGTGCGGCATGTGGACGGTCGTAGGCGTGTGGGAGCTCAGCCCGGAGATGCACGACGAGTGGCGGGCGCAGGTGCCGTTGATGGCGTCGAGCAAGGTCGGGCTGCCGGGGTTCGTGCACGGGACGTGGTCGCAGGACGGCCATGCGATCCAGGTGTACGACAACGAGGACGACGCGCGCCGCTACCACGCGAAGATGCGCGATGAGGGCTACCTCGAACGGCCCGGCTTGCGGTGCCTCGTCTGGGATGTGGCCGAGGTCGGCGCCGAGTCTCAGGCACCCTAGACACATGGTTCACAAGCTCATCATCGACACCGACCCCGGCGTCGACGACGCGTTCGCGATCGCGCTCGCGGCGCACAGCCCCGAGGTCGAACTCGTCGGCCTCACCACGGTGTTCGGCAACGTCGGGCTCGACCACACCACCCGCAACGCCCAGCGACTGCTCGCGCACCTCGGCCGCACCGACGTGCCTGTGGTCAAAGGTGCGGAAGGGCCGGGCGGGGCCTCCGACGTGCATGGCGAGGACGGGCTCGGCGGGCAGGCGCACACGTTGCCGGAGAACCCACGGCAACTGCACGGCGAGGACGTCACGCAGTTCTTCGCGGACCACCCGGACGCGGTGGTCGCCGCCATCGGGCCGTTGACCAACATCGCGAAGGCGATCGAAGCCGGCGTCACGTTCCCCAGGCTGATCGTCATGGGCGGCGGGCTCGGCATCGGCAACATGACGCTGCGCGCCGAGTTCAACTTCTGGGCCGACGCGAAGGCCGCGCAGACGGTGATCCGCAAGGGCAACCCGATCATCGTGCCCCTCAACCTCACCCAGCGGTGCATCGCCGACACCGAGTTCCTGAGCAACGTCGACCCGGTGCTGAGCAACCTCACCGGCACCTACCGCGACTACCTGAAGCACCACGCCGAGCAGAACCTCTCCGACCGCGAAGAGGGCATCCTCGTCCACGACGCCGTCGCGGTGGCCGAGGCGATCATTCCCGGCACGCTCAGCACGAGGACCCACGGACTCGACATCGACGACGAAGGCGCGCTCGTGACCGGAAACCACCAGGTAGAGGTCGCGGAAGACACCGATTGGCCCGCGCTGAGGGCCTTCATGGAGCAGCGCTTGTCCGTTTGACGACAACTTCGCGTCGCTCTCTGGGGTTGCGCGGGCACGGTAAGTAGGGTCCGCGACCATGCAGCGAAGAGTCTTCACGACAGCTGCGGTGGCGGTGGCCATGACATTCGGAGTGGTCCCTGCCTCCGCTCAGCCCCAGATTCAGGTGGTGCCGGATCCGGCAGCACACGTGAACCCGTTCATCGGCACGACCAACCTCGGGAACACCTTCCCCGGCGCGGTCGTGCCGTTCGGCATGTTCTCCTTCAGCCCCGAGGCGTCCCGCGGCAACACCCTGCGCGCCGCGGCACCCGGCGGCTACCGCTACGACGCCACGAAGATCCGCGGTTTCAGCCTCACCCACATGTCCGGGACGGGATGTGCGGGCGGCTCCGGTGACATCCCGATCTTCCCGCACGTCGGCACCGTCACCACGAGTCCGACCACGGACGCGACCGACGCGCTCTACGCCAGCGAGTTCGCGCACGCCGACGAGGTGGCCAAGCCCGGCCGCTACGACGTGACGCTCAAGTCGGGTGCGAAGGCCGAGCTCAGCGCCACCGAACGCACCGGTGCGGCGCGCTTCAGCTTCCCCGCCGACAAGCCGGCCACGGTCCTGATCAACACCTCCAAGTCGCAGGTCGGCAGCAGTGACGCCCAGACCGTGATCGACAAGGAGAAGCGCACGATCACCGGCAGCGTCACCGCCGGCAACTTCTGCGGCTACATCAACCAGGTCGGCCGCCGCAGCTACTACACGCTGCACTTCGTGGCGGAGTTCGACCAGGACTTCACCGACATCGGCACGTATCAAGACAACGTTGTCACGCCCGGAAGTGCCACTTCCAAGGGCGGCACGACGTACGGCACGAACGGCTGGCCGGTGCTGGGCAAGGGTTCCGGCGCCTACCTCGGGTTCGCACCCGGTTCGCAGGTGAACGTCAAGGTCGGCATCTCCTACGTCAGCCTGGACAACGCCAAGCAGAACCTGGCGAGCGAGAACAAGGGTCAGTCCATCGAGGACATGAGGGACAACGCGTACATCGCGTGGCAGAAGCAGCTCAAGCGCATCGAGGTCGGCGGCGGCTCCGATGACGAGCGGACCAAGTTCTACACCGCGCTGTACCACTCCTTGTTGCACCCCAACCTCTTCAGCGACGTCAACGGCGAGTACGCCGGGTTCGACGGCAAGGTCCACAAGATCAACAAGGCGAGGCAGAAGGCCCAGTACGGCACGTTCTCCGGCTGGGACATCTACCGCTCGCAACTTCAGCTCGTCACGATGCTGGAGCCGCAGATCGGGTCGGACATCGCGCAGTCGCTGCTCAACCAGGCCGAGCAGAACAACGGCGTCTGGGACCGCTGGTCGCACAACAACGGCGGCACGCACGTCATGAACGGCGACCCGGCGCCCATCGCGCTCGCCGCCATCTCGGCGTTCGGCGGAGACAAGTACGACGTCAAGGCGTCGCTCAAATCTCTGGTCAAGGCCGCGACCGTGCCGACGGCGCTGGACCTGAGCAAGGACGGCTGGGCCGTCATGTCGGTCGGGCAGCGGCCGTCGCTCGACAAGTACCTGAAGCACAAGTACATGCCGTCCGTGTCGAACGCGTGGGGTGGCGCGGCGGAGACCCTGGAGATCTCCGCGGCCGACTTCGCGATCAGCCAGCTCGCCGAACGCACCGGCGACCGCAGGACCGCCAGGACGTTCCAGGAACGCGCGCAGTGGTGGCAGAACAACTTCGACCCGGTCGCGCACAGCACCGGTGGCTACATCCGCAACCGCAACGCCGACGGCACGTGGGTCAAGGACTTCACGCCGGACACCGGCAACGGGTTCGTCGAGGGCAGCAGCGCCCAGTACACGTGGATGGTCACGCACAACGTCGCCGGGCTCGTGCAGTCCATGGGCGGCAACGCCCGCGCGAACAAGCGGCTCGACGACTTCTTCCACAACGCCGACGGCAGCTGGGCGTTGACCGGCAAGGGCGGCGCGAAGTCCGAACTGGACAACGAGCCGTCGGTGAACGTGCCGTGGCTCTACAACTACACCGGCCAGCCCGCCAAGACGCAGGAAACGTTGCGGGAGACCATCAACACGCTGTGGAAGAACGCTCCCGGCGGCATCCCCGGCAACGACGACCTCGGCGCGATGTCGTCGTGGTACGTCTTCACGTCGATGGGCATCTACCCGCAGGTGCCGTCGCGCGCGGAGCTGGTGCTGAGCAGCCCGCTGTTCACCTCGGTGAAGATCAACCGCGGCGGCGGCAAGGACATCACGATCAACGCGCCCCAGGCCAACACCGCCACGAAGTACGTGCAGTCGCTGAAGGTCAACGGCCGCAGCACCACGAAGACCTGGCTGCCCGAGTCGTTCGTCGAGCGCGGCGGCAAGCTGGACTTCGTGCTGGGCAAGACGCCCTCGCAGTGGGGCACGGGCGCGTCGGACGCGCCGCCGTCGTTCCGCGACGGCGAGCAGCCGATCAAGCACGACCAGCCGTACTTCCTCACGGTCGAACCGCGCCAGCTCGTCGTGGAGCCCGGCAAGTCGGTCACGGCGAAGGTCAACTCGGTCAAGCTGTACGACGGCGACCCGAAGGCGACCTACACGATCACCGGCCCGGAGGCGCTGAAGTTCGCGCCCACCACCGGAGCGGTGCCGTCCGAGTTCACGATCTCCGCGGAAACCGGTACCGCCCAAGGCTTCTACGACTTCACCGTCACGGTGACCGTCGACGGCGCCGCGAAGCCGGTCGTGCTGCCGCAGACGGTGAAGGTCGCGCCGGCGGGCAGCATGCTCGCGGCCGTGAACAACGTCGGTGCCTCCGCCGACGCTGACGGCGAGGGCGACTTCGACGGCGGCGGCTACAGCTACTCGAGGGAAGCACTGGCCACGGCCGGCCTGCCGCCGGGCGGCACGGGCACCGTCGACGGCCTGACGTTCACCTGGCCGAACTCCCCCGCGGGCCGGCCGGACAACGCGACCGCGACGAAGCAAACGCTTGCACTGTCCGGGACGCGGCTCGCGTTCGTCGGCTCCGCGGCCAACGGCGCCCGCACCAAGCCCGCCACGGTGACGTTCACCGACGGCACCACCGCCGCGGTCGAGATCGGCTTCAGCGACTGGACGCTGGGCGGCGGCGGGCAGACCCCGAGCTACGGCAACGTGATCGTCGCGGCCACGCCGTACCGCAACCAGAGCGGCGGCGGCAACGAAAAGGTCGCCACGCACATCTTCGCCACGAAGACGTACGTGGCTCCGGAAGGCAAGACGCTCGCCAGCGTCGTGCTGCCGGACGATGTCAACCTGCACATTTTTGCCGTGGCATTGGGCTAGTTCGTCGAACGTGGGTGGTTCTTGTCGCGCTGGCGACAGGAACCACCCACGTCCTATCTTGTGACGTAAGCCCAAGTGCCGCCGCCTCGCTTCGAGCGTGAGGCGCCATGCCCAACTGCGTGCGGTCAACGAGGATCGCAGTGCACTCCTGGGACCGGCTCACGACGGACGCCGTCGCGAACTGGCTCGACACACTGCCCGGCTGGCTCGTCGTGGGCACCGCGTGCTCGCTCGACGACCTCCACCTGCTGTGCCGGCTCAGACCACCCGACGTCGTGGTGGGCCAGCTGGAACCGGGCTTCGTACCGGACTTTCCACTCGTCTTCCTCTGCCCGACCTGCGGACTGGCAACGCTGCGGGCGTCGCTGGAACACGTGCCCCTCGTCCCGTTGCGCCGATACGCCCCAGGTGCGCTGACCGACCGTGAAATGGAAGTCCTGACCCACGTCTGTTCTGGACTGTCCGCCGCCTCGGTCGCCTCCGCGCTGCAGCTCTCCCCGCACACGGTCGTCAACTACAAGCGCCGCATCTTCGCCAAGCTCGGCGTCCAGAGCCGCGTCCAGGCCGCCGCGGTCGTCGCGCGGCTCGGTCTCATCCGCACCCGGCCCCCTGAAACCGCAGCTCATGAGAGCGTTCCCACCCTGACGCACCGCGAGCACGACATCCTGGCGTCGATCGCGCGGGGCGAGTCGGTGCGGCAGACCGCGCACGTGCTGGGGATCGCCGTGAAGACCGTCGAGTCGGAACAGCGGCAGTTGTTCTTCAAGCTCCGGGTGCACAACCGCGCTCAGGCACTTTCGGAGGCTCAGCGGCTCGGATTGCTAACGTAACGCCCCCACCTGCGGATTTCCCCTATGTGACCGAGTTCGAGAAGCGGCTCATCGGGTTCGCCCAGCGCGGCGAGCTGCTGGTGTGCCCTGCCTCGGCTCCCTCGGTGCGCGCGGAGCTGATCAGGGAGCTGCTGCTCGGCCGGCACGGCGAGTTGGATCCCAGAGGTGTGCAGCTGCAGGCCGCTCGGATCAAAGGCACGTTCGACCTCGACTACGTGACCGCGTCCGTCGGTCTCTTCCTGCACGACTGCGTCGTCGACGAACCGGTCGAAGCCCGCTACGCCCACCTGAGGGCCTTGACGATCAGCGGCGGACAGTGCGCGGGGCTGCAGGCCGGCGGTGTCCACATCGACGGCGACCTGCACCTGGACGGCGGCCTGCGCGTCGACGGCAAACGCAAGGACGGCCTGATCGTGCTGATCGGCGGCGACATCGGCGGCGACCTGAGCCTGGAAGACGTGGAGGTCACCAACACGGCCGGAGCCGCGGTCCAGGCCGAGCGGATTCACGTCAACGGCTCTGTGTTCGTGCGCGAGGACGTCCGCATCACCGGAGCGGGATGGCAAGGCGCCGTCAACCTGATGAGCGCCCACATCGCCGGAGATGTCGAGCTGAGCGGCGTGCGGATCACGAATCCCACCGGCCCCGCCCTGAACGCGGACGACGCCCACATCCAGAGCTTCATCGTTCTGGAGAAAGGCCTCCGCGCCGTTGGACACACCAGGACGTCCGCGGTCACCTTGAGCAACGCCAACCTGGCAATGGACATCACCCTGGCGAGCGCCGAGATCACCAACAAGAACGGCTGTGGCTTCGATGCGAGCAGCTCGAAGGTCGGTGGCTCCGTGACCCTCCGGACCAAGGTCAAGATCAACGGTCACAGCCTGGACGGCGCGATCGACCTGGCGGGCAGCCGCATCGATGGCGAGCTCCAGCTGGAGGCGGAGGTCAGCAGCAGTCTGGGTCCCGCGTTGAACGCGAACAGCATCGAGGTCGGCAAAGGCGTCCACTTGGAAAGAGGGGCGCAGTTCTCCGGTAGCGAGGCGAGAACCGGCGCGATCAACCTGACCAGCGCCCGCATCTCCGGGGATCTGGACTTCGTGGAGGCGGTGGTCACCAACTCGATCGGCCCGGCGGTGCACGCCGACCAGGCGCACGTCGGTGGCCGGCT
>NZ_JAJAEG010000031.1:0-123016 GCF_047445655.1 Lentzea alba | reverse complement strand
TGCACTTCCATGATCGGGAGTTACACCGCTCTTTTTACAGTCCCGTCGTCGACAACGTGCACGGCGCCTGGTGATTTGGTAGCAGGAAAGTGCCTGTTGATGTTGAGTTGGTGGTACTTGCGTGCGTCATGAGGGTCAGGAGCAGATTCGCTTGGCCGAGTATCAAGTTAGCCGCTCAGGAGGACATCTGCATGAGGAACTCCGCGTTGCTCTGGGTCTTGCGCAGACCGTCGAGAAGCACGTCGATGTCGCGTTCTGACATGGCCCGGCGCACCGCGTCCGTGATGGCGAGCTCCTGGGGACTGACCAGGAGCTCCGCCTTGCGGGTGCTGGACTGGTGCAGGTCGACCGCGGGGTAGACGCGCTTCGCGGCCGTCTTGCGGTCGAGCTTCAGCTCGGCGTTGCCGGTGCTCTTGAGCTCCTCGAAGATCACCGTGTCGGCGACCGACCCGGTCTCGACCAGGGCCGTGGCGATGATCGTGAGTGAGCCGCCCTCCTCGATGTTCCGCGCGGCGCCGAGGAACTGCTTCGGCGGCGTGAGGGCGGTCGAGTCGACGCCACCGCTGAGGATGCGGCCGCCGTTCGGTGCGGCGAGGTTGTAGGCGCGGCCGAGCCTGGTGACCGAGTCGAGCAGGATCACCACGTCTTGGCCGTCCTCGACGAGGCGCTTGGCCCGTTCGACGGACAGTTCCGCCACCCGGATGTGCTCCCTGGGGTGCTCGTCGAACGTGGAGGCGAACATCTCGCCCGGGATGGTGCTCGTGAGGTCGGTGACCTCCTCCGGCCGTTCACCGACGAGCGTGACGATCAGGTGGCATTCCGGGTTGTTCTTGGCGATGGCCTGCGCGATCTGCTGCAGCACGATCGTCTTGCCGGCCTTGGGAGGCGCCACGATGAGCGCCCGCTGGCCCTTGCCGATAGGCATGACCAGGTCGATCGTGCGACTGGTCAGCTCGTGCGGGTCGTGTTCGAGTCGCAGCCGCTCGTTGGGGTAGAGCGGCGTCAGGTCCGCGAACCTGGGCCTTTTGTGCGGCATGCGTCCGTTGACGGTGTCAACGCTGATGAGCCTGTTGTCTTCCGTTTCGCCGGAGATCTGGTCGCCGCGCCTCAGGTCGTGTTGCTTGACGAGGTTTTGCGGTACGACTGGACCGTCGACGAGGAAGGCCTTGTTGTTTCGGATGTCGAGTACACCGATGTGCACGGTGACTGTCCTTTCAGGAGGGTTGAGTTGCTGGTAGTGGGAATCGACTTCGGCACTCTGTCGGCGCGGGCCGTGGTGGTCCGGGTCTCCGACGGGGCCGAGCTGGGCAGCGCTTCCGTTGAGTACGCCCACGGCGTGCTGGAACCCGAGCCGCAGTGGGCGCTCCAGGTGCCTTCGGACTACCTGGATGCCTTGCGCTGCGTGCCTTTGGCGTTGCGCGATGCCGGCGTCTCACCTGCCGAGGTGATCGGCATCGGCACCGACTTCACCGCCAGCACCGTGCTTCCGGTGCTGGCGGACGGCACGCCGCTGGCGCAGGTCTCCTCGTCTCCTCACGCGCTGGCGAAACTCTGGCGCCACCACGCGGCTTCTTCGCAAGCCGTGCGGTTCAACGCAGTGTTCGCCGACGAGCCGTGGATGGAGAGGTATGGAGGACTGACGTCAGCGGAGTGGGAGTTCCCCAAAGCGCTGCAGGTGCTCGAAGAGGCACCTGATGTCTACGCCCGCATGGGACACTGGGCGGAAGCCGCGGACTGGATCGTCTGGCAGCTCACCGGAACTTACGTGCGCAATGCGTGCACCGCCGGTTACAAGGGACTGTACCAGTCCGGCTACCCGGCGCCATCCCTTTTGGTGCAACTGCATCCGGACTTCGCTTCCTTCGCAGCTCAGAAGCTCGACACGCCGATCGTGCCGCTGGGCACGCGGGTCGGCGGGCTGTCCGCTGCGGGTGCGGCTTCGACCGGGTTGGCCGAGGGCACGCCGGTCGCCTGCGGGGTGATCGACGCCCATGCCACCGTCGCAGCATGTGGGGCCGCGTCGCCAGGTCAGCTCGTGGCGGTGATGGGGACCTCGACCTGCCACATGATGGTGGGGTCTTCTTTGCGTCCCGTGCCCGGCATGTGCGGGGTGGTCGACGGCGGCATCGTGCCCGGCCACTGGGGGTACGAGGCCGGCCAGAGCGGTGCCGGTTCGATCCTCGCCTGGTACGTGGAACACCAGGTGCCCGCTTCTTATTCCGCGGCCGCTTCAGCCGAGGGCATCTCGGTCCACACACTGCTGTCGCGGCTCGGCTCGTCGAAGCCGGTGGGGTCGCACGGCTTGATCGCGTTGGACTGGCACGACGGCAACCGGTCGGTGCTGGTGGACCACGCGTTGTCCGGCGTGATCGTCGGCCAGACCCTGGCCACCCGCGCCGAGGACGTCTATCGGGCTTTGATGGAGGCCACGGCGTTCGGCACGCGCACGATCGTTTCCGCGTTCCGGGACGCGGGTCTGCCCGTGGAGTCGTTCGTGGCGGCCGGCGGGTTGACGCAGAACCCCGTGCTCATGCAGATCTACGCCGACGTCCTGGGGATGCCGGTGTCGTTGATCGGATCGTCGGAGGGCGCCGCGCTGGGTGCCGCGATCCACGGCGCCATCGCCGCTGGAGCCCATCCGTCGATCTCCGAAGCCTCGGTCGCGATGGGCTCGGTGCGGCGTGACGTCTACATCCCTGATGCTGCAAGGGTTTCAGCATACTCAGAGCTGTACGCGGAGTATGTCACGCTGCACGACTACTTCGGACGCGGCGGCAACTCGGTCATGCACCGCCTGCGCGCTGACCCAGCTCGCTGAGCACCGCACGCGCCAACGCCTCAGGGCTTCGCCCTTCCCAGGTGAAGTCCTTCTCCGTCGTGCGGCCCCAGTCGTTCTTGACGAGCACTCGGAACCGTTCCGGATCGTCGTGGTGCGCGCCAGCCCAGGTGATGTTCGTCGTTCCGGTCAACACGAGACGAGCGGCCGTACGAGCCGGTGTCTCCCACGAGAAGTCCTGGGAGAAGCGTGCGATCTCGCGGTCGTACGTCCCGGCGTCGAACACCGCGTCCCTCGGCATCGGCTCCTCGAACAACCACGTCCACCGCACCGTGTCGCCCTCGCGCACGATCGTGACGTCCGTGCGCCCACACCCGTACTCGCCGCACTCACAGGTGGCGACGATCATCGTGTGCGGTTCCTCGGTCGCCACGAACTTGTTGTCCGGCACCAGGAGATCGATCGGATCCCGGCCGAGGCCCGCACCTTCCGAGGTCATCTCGACGTCGTTGACGTGCAGCAGCACCTCGAACCCGTGCGTCTGCTCCGGCACGACCTCCAGGCGGAGAGTGTCGTTCATGGCGCCCATGATGACGGTGTTCCCGTCCGGACGCTCGGTGTTTCAGCCGCACTTCTTCCAGGCCACCCGGAACGTCGTGCTGACACTCGAATCCGTCGAGTCCATCGTCATGAAACTGGTGGCGCTGCCCTTGCCGTTGACCTTCAGCTCGGCCTCGATGGTGAGTGGCTTCTTGTCCTTGCACGGCCCGTGCTGCACCTTGTCCGGCACATCGGTGGCGTGCCAGTTGTCACTCATCGGCGCGTTGTACGTGTGCGTGCTGTGCTGCGTCGGAAAGCCGGGGAAGCGATAGGTGTTGCGTTCGGTCCCCCGCGCCCCGTCGGTCAGATGAGCGAACCCGCGGTAGTCCGTAGCGGCGATCCCGTACGTGTATCCGGCCGCGTGGTTGAGCTTCAGCTCGATCGTGCAGCTCTTCTTCGCCTCGCTTCCCTTGGCCTGCACCAGGAAGTCGCTGTAGGTCACCGTGAACGCCTGGTTGTCGCCCGACATCGCGACGGTCGTCGTGCCGGCCGGACATCCCGTGCCGCTGACCTTCAGGACCTCGACGGTGACCGGTCCCGGTGGAACAACGGCCGCAGCCACCAACGCCATCGCCGCCAACATGGAGGCCTCCTCACATTGTTGTGGGAGAACCTATCTCGCCTGGCAATCGCGCGAACGGCTCAGAGCTTTACGAGCAGCGCACGAGCCTCCTCGCGGCAAACGTCGCTCCACTCGGCGAGGTAGGCCGCTGCCCGCCGCCGCACGTGCCTCGGCACGTCCTGATCGTTGGCCACCTCACGTGCCACTTTGGCGCAGAAGCCCCGTTCGTCACGCCACAGCGAGATCGCGTTCCGCGCGGCCCTCAGTCGCACCACCGGACCCAACGTCGGATCGGCTGCCATCGCACGCAGCTCCGTCACCGCGTCAAGGGGCCACCAGGCTCCGATGACGAAGAGCACGTTCGCCCGTTGCAGCGGCGTGGCGATCTCCACCAGTCTGTCCAGCACGGCTCGCATGCGCGGCCGTTGTGGTGGCCAGTTCGCACAGATCACTGACGCCGCCTCAGCTCGTGCGGTGGCTGGAAGACAGCCGTTGTGTGCGATGGCGTCGAGCAGTGGAAGCGCGTCGGATCTGCCCTTGGGGCCCAGGTCGGCGAGGTCGTCCGCCGCCCGCCACCGCAATGCCGGCGGCGCCGGATCGGCGGCGATCTCGGCCAGCACACGGCCACACGCCGCGCGGTCGTCGAGCGACAGGTCGGACAGCCAGCCGACCGCACGCCTGCGTTGCCACGCAGGCAAACAGGGATCGTCCCGCATCACACGGAGATCATCGAAGGCGCGCGCGAGGCCGAGTTCATCAGCCCGGATCCGCCACGGCGCGTCTAGGTCCGCCAGCAGGAAGTCACGAGCAGGAGGCTCGGTGCTGATCTTCGCCAGCAACAGTGCCGCGGTCCGCCGTTCCCGCATCGAACGGGTCTCGTCGACGACTGCCTGAGCGTCGTCGTGGACACGTTGCCACGCACCATGTTTCGCGGCGTCGACACGTGCGGCCGGGGTTCCTTCCGCCAGCAACAGATCGAGAGCCTCCGGAACCACCCGCACACAAAGCTGCGAGAGTGCGACCGCTGCGTTGCGACGATCCGCGGCGTTGGCTTCCGGCGCCGACAGGATGTCTCTGATGGCTGCCTCGGCCTCAGCGCGCAACGGCAAGTCGTCCCAGAAGTCGGACTGAGGAACGCGATCCGCGATGTCCACCGCGTGATCAGCCAGCAGGACTGCCTCTGCCCTGGTGCGTTGTTCCCGGGGCAACCTGCGGATCAGCCGGGCGGCGGTGTCGTCGTTGATGTGGGGGTCGCGCACCAGCGCGGCGATCAGCGTGGCGAGCCGCTGGGACTCCGGGGCGTTCAGCCGGTCGAGAGCGTCCGCTGCCAGCGCGCGCTCCTCGACGACGAGATGACCGCTCTCTGCGAACCGCCACAGCACCTCACCCATCGCTGGCAGGAACGACCGGTCGAGGCCGGCGAGCGCGGCAGCCGCCTCACAGCGGACCGACATCGGCTCTTCCGGATCGTGCAGCACCGCGAGGTGAACGTCGACGGCCTCGGCCAGCGCCTGCGGATCCGCACCTTCCACCATCGTCCGATACGCGTGCGCACGTGACTTGAAGTCGACGTACCCGTCCTCCACGTGCCGGCGCAGCACCGGGAGCCCTTCGGCTCCGAGCAGGCAGGCGGCCGCGGCAGACTCGTACCGTTGGCGGTTCCGGTCGGCGGCGAGCTCACGCAGCCGCGACAGCACGTCCGCTCCGAGTGCAGTGACGTCCCCCACGAGTTCTCGCCACGACTCCAACGCCATGTCGCTGCACGCGCGGAAGACGAGTTCCACGGCCTCGTCGAGCCGGGAGTGGTCGCTCCTCGCCAGCGTCACCGCGGCAATCGCCCGATCGTCGAGGTCCGCGGAGTGATCAGCGACGAGACGACGCAAAGCGGGTAGGGGCGCCGGCAGGCCGAGAACGTCGAGCGCCTGCATCGCCAGCCGCGAACGGTACGGCGTGCTCAGTTCGTCATCGATGATCTCGTGCAACGCCTCGGCGAGCGAGGCACGGACACCGCGTCCCGACAACTCGAAAATCCTTGCCACATAAGCAACATCGAGGACCTCACCGGACCGGATGAGCTCGGTCGCGCCGACCACCGCCGCCCGGTGGAAAGGTCCGCCGAGGCTGAGGAGCCCCTGCGCGGCCAGCAGACGTGTGCGCAGGCTGCGCCGGTCATCCCCGAGCAGAGCCGTGAGCACCTCCTCCGCAGTGCGGCGGTCGGCCGTGCATTCCGACGCGAACGCACCGCCGAGTTGATAGGCCGATGAGGGATCAGCCCGCGCGAGCGCGAGCTGCGCCTTCAGCGCGCGTTCCCTCAGTTCGGGCCCGAGCTGGTCCAGCTGTGTCCAAGCCGCCCAAGCAACGTTGGGGTCGCAGTCGCGAGTGATGAGCATCAGCTGTTCAGCAGCCTCGGCGTGGTACTCGGGAGCGCAGCGGATCAGTTCCCTCGCGGTGGAACACCGGGTGAGCGGGTCGATCCGCAGGTCGACGAGCGCGGCCCGCATCCTGGTGATGGCGTCGCCGCGATGTGGTTCTGGCAGCGCGGACAGTTCCCGCAGGGTTCCGACGAAGTCCTGCCGCATCGGTGGCACCTGGGCGAGCACGCGCTGGAGCTGCGCGGCAGCCTCGGTGTGAAAGGCAGGTCCGAGCGCCGCGAGTGCGCCGGCCGCCGCGATGACCTGGCCCCACAGTGCTCCGCTGTCCGCGAACACCCTGCGCAGGTGCTGCGCCCCCACCTCAGGTGGGCAGAGGTGGGAGAGTTGCGCGGGGAGCTGCCTGCGTTCCTCCGGCCCGGCGTCGATCTGGGCCAGGAGCAGTTCGCCTGCCAGAGCCCGCTGCCTCGGGCCGAGCGACGCGAGCGTGACCGCCGCGTTGCCCCGCATGCCCGCGATCAACCTGCGGTCGGTGACCAACGTAGCCAACGCCTCGGTCGCCACCTGTGGTGCGCCGAGAGCGGCGAGACCGATCGCCGCTTCCCTTCTGCCGAGCGTGTTGTGCACTCGATCGCGCAGCACGCCGAGGAACACCTCGATGCACCGCTCGTGGAACGCCATGTCGATCTCGGCCAGTCCCGTGGCTGCCTCCACGAGCCAGTTGATCGGTGTGTCCTCATCGGACACGATGCGTTCGAGCGCGGCGACAGCGAAGTCACGAGCCTCGCCACCGAAAGCGGACAGCACGACCGCAGCGCCGTGACAGTCCGCACCGGTCGCGAACGGGTCCGACAGCACCGAACGCAGACCGCGTTCGGCCGCTTCCCGTTCCGCGGTTCCGGTGTCGGCCAGGGCCTCCGCCGCGGCCAGCCGGTGGTCGGCGGGAGCCGACAGGTCGTCCACGGCCGCGCGCAGGAACCTGATCGGCTCCCCCGTGCGATCCTCGCGCAACCGCACCGCCAACGCCGTGGCGGCTTCCGCGCGCGATTCCCACGGCGCGGACTCGTCCTGCAGCAGGCCGATGAGCCAGTCGCGCAGGCCGTGGTGGTGCGTGGCGCGGCTGGCCTGGCCGAGGATGAGCCTCGCCCGGAACTGGGTGGTCATCGCCCATCCCCGCACGGTGGCGAGGAAGTCGTCGACCAGTGGCGCGCTCGCGGGCATGTGCCGGGCAAGCAGCCGGGCGGCGAGAAGGTGCTGCTCCCCTGTCCCGTTGTGCAGCCAGCGCAACACATTGTCGGCTTCGGCCGGGTGCAGGTGCGTGTAGTGCAGCAGCACCTGACGTGCGAAACGCCCTTCCTCCAACGGTTTCGCTCGGTGCAGTAGGTCGGCGAAGCCGTCCGGGTCGAACGCTTCGGGCAGATCACGGGCTTCCGCAGTGGCCGCCACGTGTTCGGCGAAGCTGTGATGCAGGAACGTCAGGTCGTTGCCGCGCGGCACGAACGGACCGGTCGCGGTGAGATGGGCGATGACGTCGTCGTACGAGCCGGCGTCCTCGTGGCAGCGGACCCAGTCGCGGACAGCCTTGACCAGAGGGATGTCCGACCTGAGCCGGGTGCGGCCGAGGTGCTCGACCAACGACGTGTGATGCCGCTCGAACGCTTCCGGTGTCTCGCGGGACGTCTGGATGAACGTGAGATACGAGTCGTAGAGCTGGTACTGGTTGCCGGGGAGTGGGCGTTCGCCGTGCTTCTCGAACACAATTGCGGCGATCGTGGCCAGCAGCGGCACCGCGACCAGCTCGAACAGGCGGGCGTCGCGCACCTGGCGCAGGAACCTCCTGGCCTGGTCGATGTCCTCCTCGAACCAGTGCTCCGCGAACCTGTGCAGTGCGTCCACGTCGAACGGGAGCAGTTCGTAGCGCCCGGCCCCTGCCCGTTGCAGGGGCGCCAGCGTCCCGCCCTCGGCCGGCCTGGTCGTGAGCAGGACCCGGTAGGTCGACTTGGTCGCCCACGCCGCCAGGGTGTGCACGATCCTGAGGCGAAGGTCGCTGTCCGCCACCTCGTCCAGCGCGTCGATCAACAGCAGCCACCGGTGGCCGGCCACCCGGCGCGCGAACAGCGCCGAGTCCAGTGGTCCGCTCAGGTAAGGCCCGTACTCGGCGGTGGCGCTGCTCGCCAGCGTCTGCGAGAACGACTGGCCGAGGTGCGCCGCCAGCACGCGAGCGGGGATGCGCAGCGGCACCACGGGTTCGTCGAGGGGAGGTTCGTCCTCGTCCGGCACCGACCAGGCTCGCACGATCTCGGCGGTGAGCCTGAGGGTGAGGGTCGACTTGCCCTGGCCGGGGCCTCCGGTGATCACCAGGTGTTCGTCGGCGTCCAGCGCGGCTCGCATCGGTTTCGACGGCGGTCGCACCGTCACCCGGATCGTCGCGGGTCCCGACGGCGGCTCGATCAGCTGGCCGTGCTCGTCCAGCAACGGGGCGGGCGGCTGGTCCCCTGGCGCGTCGTCGACCCCGCTGCCGACGTCCTGGCGCACGTACACCGTGCCGAGTGAGGGTGTGCGGGCGCCGGGGAGCTGGTAGGGCAGCAGGTCGGCGGCCTGTTCCTGGGCCCAGAGCAGGTCCTTGATCTCGGTGGGCAGGCCGGTGGCCGAGGCCCAGCCAGAACGGGGCGCCATGCTGCTGCGGGCTTGGATGTTGAATTCCAGGTCATCCTCCGCCATCGGGGGATGGTCTCACGGCTGGGCGGTCCATTTAGTGCCAAATCGTGGACTTATGCGCCGGCCAGATCACCCGTCACGTGGATCACCGTGGGACGGTCGGCGGCGAACGCCTTGCGCAGGGCGTTGGCGAACTTGTCCTCGTCGTCGACGGTCAGGCCGTGGCAGTTGAGGCCCTTGGCGACCTTGGCGAAGTCGATTCCGGGGAGGTTCACGCCGTGGACGGGTTCGCTGCGGTCGACCATCTCGCGGCGGATCTCGCCGTAGCCGCCGTTGTCGGCGATGATCACCGGTAGGGGCAGACGTTCCTGAGCCGCAGTGGCGAGTTCGGGGAGCGTGAACATCACGCCGCCGTCGCCGTGCAGAGCGATCACCTGACGGTCGGGGGCGCCCATCTTGGCGCCGATCGCTGCCGGGAGGCCGTAGCCGAGGGTGCCGAAACCCGTGGGGTACAGGAAGCTTGCCGGGCCTTCGAGCGGCAGGTTGGACAAAGTGCCGTAGTAGCAGGCCATTGCGCTGTCGCCGGCGATGATCGCGCCTGGGGACAGGACTTCTCGCATGGCATCGACGAGTGGGAGCCAGGGGGCGCCTTGGGCTCGGGCGTGTTTGCGGAAGAGGCGTTGCCAGCGTTCGGCACGCTTCAGGGCTTCCTGGGTCGCTTGGGCCTTGCCGAGGCGCTGGTTCAGGGCCGTGACGGTGGCTTGGGCGTCGCCGACCAGGCGGTAGTCCGGGAGGGCGTTGGTGATCATCTGGGCCGGGTCGACGTCGATGCGGATGAGGTCGCCGGGGAACTTCAGCGGGCCGTTCCACAGGTCGGTGCTCGCCAGTTCGGTTCCGATGGCGAGGACCACGTCGCATTCAGCCACGAACTCGGCCACTGCTTTGTGGTGCAGGCCGGCGCCGATGGAGAGCTGGTGGTGTTCGGAGAAGGTGCCCTTGCCGTTGGCTGTGGCGACCACCGGGGCGCCGAGGCGTTCGGCGAGTGCGGTGATCTCCTCGGCAGCGCCCTTCGCGCCGCCGCCGATGATCAGGCCCGGTCGCGTTGCCGAGTTGAGGCGGCCTGCCGCTGCGGCGATCGTGACGGCGTCCGCGGGCGGGTGGGCGACGAGGACGGGTGCGACGTCGCTGACCTTCTCGACGGCGTCGATGAGGTCGAGCGGGATCTCCAGGTGTGCTGGGCGGGGGCGACTGGAGGTCATGTGCGCGAAGGCTTGTGCGATGGCCAGCGGGATCTCGGCGACGCTGTGCACGCGGTTCGAGTAGCCGATCGCCGCTTCCAGCGCGGCGCTCTGGTGGCGGACCTCGTGCAGGGTGCCGTTGCCGCGGCCGGGGTGGCGCAGGGGCATGCCCGGGGAGATCAGCAGGACCGGCACGGAGTCGGAGTACGACTGGGTCACCGCGGTCATCGCGTTGAGCACGGCCGGGCCGCTTGTCGTGAGGCAGATACCGGGCTTGCCGGTGACGCGGGCGTAACCGTCGGCGGCGAAACCGGCGCCCTGCTCGTGGCGCGGGGTGACGTGCTTGACGTCGTGCTCGGCGAGGTAGCGGTAGATGCCGAGGTTGTGGGTGCCGGGGATGCCGAACACCAGCTCGGTGCCGTGCGCGACGAGTGCGCGCACCAGCGCGTCACCCCCGCTGATGCGAGGAGGGGTCATCCTCATGCCACGCGTCGTCCGCTCGTGTCGTTCACCTTGTCCCCCGAAGGGATGATCAGCGCGTCGACGGCCAGCACGCCGTCGGGCCCCACGCGCACGGGGTTCAGCTCGATCTCGGCCAGGTCCGGTCTGGCCACGAGCGTCTCGGAGATCTGGGCGATCACCTCGGCCAACGCTGTCACGTCGACCGGTTCCGCGCCACGCCAGCCTGACAGGAGAGGGGCAGAGATGAGGCGTGCCAGCATTTCCCGCGCTGTGGCGGGGGTCACGGGGGCGAGCTCGATCGCGGTGTCCTTGAGCAACTCTGCGTGGATGCCGCCCGCGCCAACGAGAATCACTGGGCCGAACGAGTGATCGCGCTTCGCGCCGATGATCAGTTCGACGGTGTTCTCGCGCGTGTCCATCTCTTCGAGGACGTACGTGCCGGGGCCCAGCCTGGCCGTCATCTCGTCGAACGCGGTGGCCGGGTCGGTGAGGTTGATCTTCACGCCGCCGTGTTCGCTCTTGTGCTGGAGCCAGTCGGCCTTCAAAGCGTACGGGCCGTTGAGGTTGGTGGCTTTGACTTCCGCGGCGCTCGTGACGGCGTGAGCCTTGGGGAACCTGACGAAGCTCAGCAGTTCGCGGGCCGCGAGGTAACCGGGCTGGAACGGAACGACGGCCTTTGTCTGTGGCACGACCGTCTGCGTTGGCCTGCCGAGCCGTGCCGCGCCGCCCAACGCGTTCAGCGCGCGCTCGATCGTGTGCTGCACGGGCACTCCGCCGGCCTTGAGCGTCCGCACCGCGGCGGAGTCGGCGCACATGCTGTGCACCACCACGGAAACGCCGGTTTCCCTTGCCAGCGAACAGATTCTGTCGGAGACCGCCACTTCGAGGGCTTCCAGCGAGGGCGTGTCCGGGCCGTAGCTGCCGAAATAGCCGGACAACACGACCGAGTCGACCTCACCCCCGCGTGCCAGAACATCGATCGCGCGGACGTAGTTCTCCAGATCCTGCTCCCCCGCCCCGGCGAGGTCGACCGGGTTCCGCGGCACCGACAACCCCGCCGCCACCGCGAGATCAGCCGCGATCGCACCCTGTCCACCGGAGTCGGAGACCACCCCGACCCGGCTCCCGCGCGGCACCCCGGACGACACGACCGCCGCCAGGTCGACCAGCGCGGCCGGCGTCGCCACCCGCACCGCACCGGCACGACGGCAAGCCGCGTCCACAACGTCCAAAGAGGACGTCAACGCGCCAGTGTGGGAACGTGCCGCCTCCTGCGCCGCCCTGGAGGAACCGACCGTCAGCAGCACGACCGGCTTACCGGCCGCGCGCAGCTCCGACATCGCCGTGACGATCCCCGGCCCGAAGCTCTCCAGGTACACCCCCACGACCGTCGTCATGTCGTGGGAAACGAGGTCCAGCAACGCTTCCGTCGCCGTCACGTCCGCCTGGTTGCCGACCGAGACGAACCGCGACACCCCGATCCCCGACGCGGCCGCCAGCCCGGCGATCTCCAGCCCGACCTGCCCGCTCTGCGACACCACCCCCAGCGAACCGGGCTGGAACCGCCCCCACGCCAGGTGCAACGAGGTGGCCGCGTCGAACACACCCAGACAGTTCGGCCCGAGCAACCGCGCGCCGGCCGCACGGATGCGCGCGATCACCCCGTCGTCGATTCCCGAGGTGATGCCGACGAATCCACGCACGCCGACCGACAACGCCTCGTCCACCACAGCGGGCACGTGCGCCGCGGGTACCGCCAGCACAACGAGTTCGGGCGCCTCGGCCAGTTCTGACAGCGACCGGACCGTCGGCTCCGAGAGCACCGAGCCACCACCGCGGTTGACGAGGTGGACCGCACGACGATCACGGCCCGTGAGAGCCCCGCGCGCCAGCCAGTGCCCCCACTTCGCGGGGTCGTCGCTCGCACCGACGACCGCGACGGACGCGGGATCAGAGAAGATCATCTCGCACCGAGACCGCGGGAGATGATGAGGCGCTGGATGTCCGACGTGCCTTCCTCGATCTCTTCGAGCTTGGCGTCACGCATCCACCGCTCGACGGGGTACTCGCGGGAGTACCCGTAGCCCCCCAACGTCTGCACAGCCGCGTGCGTGCACCACATGGCGTTCTCCGACCCGACGAGCTTGGCCATCGCCGACTCCTGCGCCACCGCGTGCCCCTCGTCGTACAACGTCGCCGCCCGCACGGTCAGCAGGTGCGAGGTGTCGACCCGCGTGGCCATGTCCGCGAGCCGGAACGCCACCGCCTGGTGCTGAATGATCGGCACCCCGAACTGCTCGCGCTCCCGCGCGTAGTCGGTGGCGAAGTCGAGCGCGGCCCTCGCGAGGCCCGTCGTGGCAGCGCCGATGAGGATTCGCGAGGCGTCGAACGTCCGCATGAGGCCGGCGAACCCCTGCCCCTCGTCACCGAGCCGGTTCTCGAGCGGCACCCGCACGTCGTCGAGGAACACCTCGGCGTTCACGATCGCCCGCTGCCCCATCTTCTGGAACGGCGGCCCGACCTTCAGCCCAGGGGTGTCCCGCGGCACCACGAAGGCCGTGACACCACGCGACCTCAGCGTCGCATCCACGGTCGCGAAGACCACGAAGTACTCGGCGTACGGAGCGTTGCTGATCCAGGTCTTCTGTCCGTTGAGGACGTATTCCTCGCCCTCGCGCCTGGCCGAGGTCTGAATGCTCGCCGCGTCCGACCCGCTGCCGGGCTCGGTGACCGCGACGGCGGTGAGCGGCGGCCGGTCGCTCCCCAGTGGACCGAGGAACCGCTCCTGCTGCTCGGGCGAGCCGAGGTGCTCGATCGGAGCACTGAAGAAGCCGTTGGACGTGATCAGGTTCCCGATGCCGATGTCCCCGTGGCACAGCTCCTGCTGCACGAGCACCTGGGTGAGCAGATCGGTGACCCCACCACCACCGAACTTCTCCGGGATCATGAACGACGTCAACCCGAGCTGCGACGCCTTCTCCCAGACGTCGAGCGGCGACTCGGTGTCCGCCTCGTCGACGGCGCGCCCCCGCGGACGGATCTCCCTGGCGGCGAACTCCCTGGCCAGCTCGACGAACTGCTCCTGTTCGGCCGTGAGCCGCAGGCCGTCCCGGACGGTCCGCCCCATCTCGCACCCCTAAATTGACTGACGAATCAGTTATTCACGATCCATCGGGCAGCCTAGCTGTGTCAAGACGCTTCCGAAGGGTCGCGAACGGGTGATCCGCCAGGGGTACTTCGACCGCTGTGGAGGTAGTGATCACCTGCGTCGAGACGACCGGTGCCCAGGTGCGGCTGCAGGACTGCGTGGCGTTCGATCAGGACATCACCACGATGTCCGTCGAGCTGAGCGCGAACGGCGTCGAGGCGCGGCAAGGCGTCGAGGTGCTGGACCACGACGGGCTCGCGGTGTTCTTCGAACGGCTCGCCGACGACTTCCAGGGCTGGGACGGCGAGCGGGCGTGGCGGTCGTATGACGAGGAACTGGCGGTCACGGCGCGCTTTCACTCGCGCGGACACGTCGAGCTGAGGTGGAGCCTCGCGGACAACCTGACCCACGCGTGGTCGGTGAGCGTCACGACGTGGATCTACGCAGGCGAGGACATGCGCGGTCTCGCGGGCCGTCTGCGTGAGCTGTTCGACGCGCGCTGACTCACGTGTTCTCGATGCCCCGGACGATCAACCCGGGTGGCTCGGAAACCGGCTTCTCCCACCGAGTCGCGTAGTGGTCGAGGAAGATCTGCCCGACCAACTCCCCGCGCGTCCGCACCCCGGTCTTGTCGAAAATGGACTTCAAGTGGTCCTGCACGGTGTACGGCGACATGCACAACACCTTGGAGATCTCCTTGGTGGGCCGCCCCTGGATGCACTGCATCGCCACCGACGACTCACGATCGGTGAGCCCATAAGCCAACGCCACCACCGGTGCGACGTCGTGCGGGGTGGCAGGATGGATGATCACCGCGGTCCGCCCGCCAGGCCCGAGACAGGTCCCGTACAACAGCTGCCACGTACCGGCACGCGTGCGGACCCGAGCCCGCGCGGCCAGCTCGAGCGGGTCGGTCCCCGGCGGAATCACCCTGGCCCGGGCCGCGATCGACTGCACGATCTTCGACTCGCTCGGGTGATCCGGCGGCGGATGCTCGACCAGCTCGCTGATCCAGCGTTCCGCCGCGGCCGAAGTCGACTCGGGCGACCCGTCGGCGTCGAACACCACAACGCCCGGACCCCAGTCCACGCGCGGAGAACCCGCCAGCGAGGTGGCGAGAGTGCGCCGCAGACCGGTCGCGACCAGTGACGACAACGCGGACAGGGCGGCGACCTCGGCGTCGGTGAACCACGGCTGGTCCGCGTGGCGCAGGAAGCCCGCCGCTCCCCAGTAGATGCCGTCGGCCACCAGCGAGACGCGCAGTTCGTCGCCGAAGCCGTACGTCACCTGCGATCGGTGTCTGGCGGAACGGGTCAGGTCGCCGTGGGTGTCGATGCTCGTCGCGCCGGCGATGCGTCCGCTGTTGGCCAGGAACGACCACTTGTTGACGTCGTCGACGACGTACTCGTAGTGCGCCAGCCAGGAGACTACGCCCGCCGCACGACACCCACACTCCCAGAAATCTGGGTCCTACCTGCGGCGATCACCCGGTGTTCTGGGATGGCCCAGGCCGCCGGACGAGCAGCACGCTCGCAGCATGACAACCACACCAGACCAGATCTTCCAGCTGGCACAAGGATTCATGGCCAGCAAGCACCTCTTCGCCGCCAGCGAGCTGGGGCTCTTCGAGGCCCTCGGCGAGGGACCGGCCGACCTCAAGGGTTTGGCCGCCCGCACCGGCCTGCCCGAACGCTCGGCCCGCATCAGCGCCGACGCCATGGTCGCGCTCGGGCTCCTCGAACGGCACGGCGACCAGTACGCGAACGCCCCGGTGGCCGCGACGTTCCTGTCCGGCGCCACGCCTGCCGACTTCAGACCGCTGCTGCGAATGTGGGACAGAGTCAGTTATCCGGCGTGGACGGACCTCGCCGGGACGCTCGGCCGAGGCAAGCCCGCCCACGAGATCTTCGACGTCGACGACGACCTCGTACCGATCGTGTCTGCCGGGATCGACGCCGCGACCGCCGGTGCCTGCCGAGCGCTGCCGCACGTCGCCGGGTTGCCGGCCGGAAGCCGGGTGCTGGACATCGGTGGCGGCCCGGGGTCGTGGTCGATCGCCCTCGCCCAGGCCGATCCCGGGCTCACGGCGACGGTGTTCGAACTGCCCGAGGTGGCCGCCATCGCCGCGGAGCGGGTGAAAGGCCACGAGCAGATCGATGTGCGCACCGGCAACCTCCTGACCGACGATCTCCCGCCGGGCCACGACGTCTTCCTGCTCGCCAACGTCATCCACTACTTCACCCAGGACACGAACCAGGCGATCCTGCGCAAGATCCGAGACGCCGCCGAGCCGAAAGCGCGCTTGCTGCTCGCGGACTTCTGGACCGACCCCACGCACACCCAGCCGTTGCCCGCGGCGCTCATGGCCGGGGAGTTCGCGATCCACCTCAACGACGGCGACGTCTACAGCGTCGAAGAAGGCGCCGAGTGGCTCGCAGACTGCGGCTGGTCGTTCACCGGCCACCTGCCGCTCGCCGGGCCGATCACCCTCGTCACGGCCGAGGCCGCCTGAAGCTCAGAACCGCCGCAAAGCCGCCCGAACGATCTCCAGCGCCTCATCGGACGTGAGGCCCAGCTCAGCGGACATCGTCGCGTAGTGCGCCGCCGCCGCCCGCACCCGCTCGCGGTTGCTGTCGCCGTTCGCGCTCACCACGGTCCCGGCGCGGCCTCGGGTTTCGACAAGACCGGCCTCTTCGAGCTCGCGGTACGCGCGCGCCACCGTGTTCACCGCTAAGCCCAGGTCTTTGGCCAGGGCTCGCACCGTCGGCAGTTTGGCGCCGACCGGCAGAGCGCGGTTCGCGATGGCGTGCGCGTAGTGCGTCCGCACCTGCTCGTACGGAGGTGTGTCCCCTTGGTGGTCGATCTTCACTGCGCCCCATCCTCCCCGACACGTCACTACCTCTGTATTGACCAACGGAGGAGTGCGGCGGAGGTTGCGGGTCGATTCAGCGAAGATTGGTCTGGTCCGCACCCATCTGCACGTAGAGCTTGCGCCAGCCCTGGTCGGCGGCGGTGGCTTCTCCGCCGTCGCAGTAGGGTTTCGACCCGTTCGAGGTGTAGTAGCGCAGGATCGACAACGAGACGACGGTGTCCCAGTTGCCCTCGTCGAAGTACTCCTCCCCCGGAGTCTGCTCCTGGTGTTTCATGCAGGAGATGTCGGACTGCTGTTCGTCGTCGAACTGGGCAGTTGCCGAACCCGACGTGGAACACGCACCCAGTGCGAGCAAAGCGAACACGGACACAACCAGCTTCTTCATGATCCCTCTCTCAGTTAACCGGCCAGCGCGCGCGTGGCCAGACCGACTCCGACGAGCATCACCAGCGCCGCCGTGCCCAGCGGCGTGAAGTCCGCGTATTTGCGGAAGCGGGCCAGACGCGGACCGAAACGGTCTCGTATCGAAACCAGCAACAGCCCCGCAGCGGTCAACGTCGCCGCCATGCCCAGGCCGTACGCCAGCACCAAGATCACTCCGAACCACGTGCGGCCCAGGGCGATCGCGCCCAGCAGCACGACGAGAGCGGAGGGGGACGGCACCAAGCCGCCCGCCACTCCCATTCCGACGAGCCCCGCCCGGCGGTGCCCATGACCATGACCGTGCCCATGGGAGTGCCCATGTCCGTGCCCATGACCATGTCCGTGGTCGTGCCGCTTACGACCACGGGAACGCACCGCCGAGCGGAGCAGCACTCCTCCGATCACCGCGACCAGCAGACCGCTCGTGACGCCGAGCCAGCGGAGGACTGACTCGCCGGCGATCACGCTGGACACGCTGAGCAGCAGCCCCAGCACCAAGACCCCCGCCGTGTGGGTGATGGTGACCGTGGCCCCCACGAGGAATGCGTCGCGGCGGGTTCCTCTCGAACCCGCCAGGTAGGCGGCCATCACGGTCTTGCCGTGGCCGGGCAGCGCCGCGTGTGACGCGCCCAGCACCAGAGACAGCAGGACCGCACCGATCCCGACCACCGGGGTGAGATCACCCACCAGGCCGACGGCCGCCTTCGTGGCCTCTCCCAACGCACCAGGCGGGGTCACAACGGTTCCCTCGCCTGGTTGAGCTACGAACCGGACCGCGCGCACGTCCAGAGGTGACGACAGCAGGTCCTCCGGGTACGAGCGCAGCTCGTTGCTGATCGACTCGGCCGGCGCGCCGGAGACCGCGACGTCGACACCGACGACGGTGATCTCGCGCCAGCCGGGCTTGTCCTTGAGGTACGAGTCGCTGAACGTCACCTCGACCTCACCGCGCACCGGCAGCAACGCGACATGGTCACAAGTCAGGCGCATGGTCGGCAGGCCGGCCTCACCGGGTGGGCGCACCACGTCGGCCTCGCGCACCTCGAACCGCAGTTCCTGCTCGTCCGCCATGGCGTTCAACGACTTCGCGCGTTCCGTGCACCGCTTGCGGGCGTCCACGAAGTCGCGGTCCTGCAGAGTCGGGATCTCCGCGCTGTCCACAACGGACCGCAGCTCGATCCGGTCGGGAAACACCCGCAGTCCGTCGTAGTGGTTCACGCTGAGGTTGCTCAACGGGTGCGCCTGCGCCACCCCGCCCATCAGCAGCATTCCGAACACCACCAACAAGAACACCCTCATCGCAGACTCCCCAGGATCGCCTCGCGGTGCCGGAGAACCTCCGGGTCCTTCCAACCGAGTGCGACGGCCTTGTCCGAGTACGGCAGGGCCTCCGCAGAGCGCTTGTTGACGTGCAACGCCCAGGCCATCGCGTCGGCGGTGAACACGCTCTGCCGCTTCGTCCATTCCTTCTCGGCGAACCGCAACGCCTCAGCGGGATCCCCGTGATCGGCGGCGATCAGCGCCGCGGTCAGGTCGTCGCCACCCAAGGCCCGCAACTGCTGCAACGCGAGGTCGAACTGCGCCCGCGCCTCCGCCGGCTTGCCCGTCTTGTCCAAAGCCTTGCCGTACTTCACGAGGTACTCCGGCGACGGCGCCTTCGACACGAGCCCGCCGTAGACCTCAAGCGCCTCCGCGTCGGTCCGCCCCTTCAGCTCGTCCAGGTGGAACTGGCAGAACCCGGCCTCCTCAGGCGAGGAAGCGGTCTCCAGCGCCCGTTCCAGAGCCACGCGCGCCTCGTCCAGACGGCCGTGCAGCTCGAAGTGGTACGCGGCGCGGGTGAACGACGCGACACCGGGCCTCAGGTCCAGCATCCGTTGCAGCGCAACGGCAGCACCGGCATCGTCACCGAGCTGCGTCAGCGCGTCGACCAGCACGCCCTGAGCCTGTGCGGAGTCCGGCAGCGCCGAAACCGCGCGCTGACCCCAGTCACGGGCGGCAACGAAGTCGTGCCGGGCGTTGAACAGCGCGCCCTGCCCCATGAACGCCTCACCGTTGCCTTCGGGCTTGAGCCGCAACGACTCCTTCAACGCGCGCTCGGCACGTGAATAGTGCTGCGGATCGAAAGTGGTGCGAGCCAGTTCGACGTGCGTGGCACCGAGCTGGGCCCACGCGGAGGCGTCATCGGGCGTGCGGCGGAGCTTGGCCTGCAGCGACTCGGCGTTGCGCTGCAAGGAAGAAGTCTGAGTGACGGGCTGAGAAACGGGCTCCTGCCGGGCACAGGCGGTGACCACGAGCAGGGCAGCGAGCAGCGGCACAACTTTCCACATTTTCCGGCTCCCTTGAAGGACCTGGGGACGCGTGCGGGGTGTCGGGGGGGGCGACCACGCGTCCCCAGGGGCTCACTCAGCGGTAGTTGACCGCCACGTTGCTCGGCAGGCCCACATAGGGGAACTTGTCGCCGAAGCGAACGTCGTTCTTGTCCACCCGGTCGCCCTTGGCGAGTGCCGGCACGAGCTTGCCGGTCAGGGCCGCGCCCACGACCGCCTGGATCTCGATGTCCACGACGTCGTCGGTGAGCCTGCGCCCGTTCGGGAACCCTTGCAGGTCACCGCCGAGCACACCGAGCCGGTTGGGCTTCGCCGACACCGGCGTGGACATGTTGAGCCGCAACATCTCCGACGGCGTGAACTTCTTCGGGTCCACGTCGGCGTTGTTCAGCTGCGAGTTGAGATCGGCCTTGATCGGGCCGCCCGCCTTCGTGGTGATCCCGGTCAGGAAGATCTCCACCAGGTCGGCCCGCGGCGTCTTCGGCGCCGGAATGCCGTAGATCGCCTGGATCAGCCGCGCCAGCTCCGGGTCGTTCACCCGGTCCAGCAACGCCTGCACCTTCCCGTCGTTCACCGGTTCCAGGCCGTTGAACGCGTCCTTGATGGGCGCCGACGCCACGACCTCGTTGACCAGCGGGTTGCCCAGCCTCGACACCTGCACGAACGGACCCTGCGGGGTCGCCTTGCCGGGTTCGAGCTTGAGCGAGCGCCGCTCGGTGTCGCTCCACACGCCGATCACCGGGTTGCGCGTCGGGTCGCCCTTCAGCGCGAGCATCGTCTTGGGCACCTGGATGGCGACGGTGTTGACGTTGTAGCCCATCAGGGTGTCCTGGTTGACCTCCTTCAGGTTTCCGCCGTAGAGGAGGTCGAACACCCGCAGGTCCAGGAAGAACGAGTCCTCCGCCGGTCCCACGTAGACCTGACCGCCGCCTGGGATCTTCAACGTGGCCTGGTCCCTGATCGCCCCGAAGTTCGGGAACGACGCGGGCCCGGTGTTCGACGGCGCCGCACGACCGTTGCGCACGAGCGTCATCGTCTTGCCGGGCTCGATGAGCTCCAGGTTGTAGTTCTGGCGGAACAACAGGTTGTCGTCGTTGATCGAGGTGACGGGCCCGTTGTTGTAGAGGAAGGTCGGCGACTTGCCACCGCGCCGGTCGTCGGTGGTGAACGTGAACCGGAAGGTCTTGTCCGGCACCGCATCGCCGTCGGCGTCGATGTTGACGTCGTACCTGGCGTCCGTGGCCCACGGGTAGAAGTTGGGGCCACCGTTGGGTTCCTGCAGTCCGAACCAGTTCGCGATGAGCGTCACGGTGTCGGGTCTGTCCGGGCTGGTGAACGCGTACACGTCGGTGTTGTCCACCGCCGGGTCCGCCGCGATCAGCGGTGCTTCGCGGTGGCTGGACGCCTGCGCCGCCGGCACCGCCGCCGCTATCGCGACCACAACGACGGCGATCGCACCGCGCTGTAATCGCTTCTTGTTGCTAGTTGGCATTGTCCTGCTCCCTTCCCACGGCCGGGGATTCGGAAGCAGGACGCCTGCCGGTTCGAGCGTTATTTTTCTGTTATTCGGCGGCTTTCGGTGCCACAACGGTGCCGCGAGCCCGCGTTACGACGATCGGCTCAACGAGCACGTCCGCCGCCGAAGGACCGCGATCGGGCGCCGAACGGCACACCACGCGTGCCTCGAACACGATCTCGCGCGAGCGCTTTCCTATGCGCACCAACGTCGCCGTGGCCTCGACGACGTCGCCTGCCTGGATCGGTGCCGCGAACTCGACCGAGCTGTACCCCGCGAACAGCCCCTCGTCCGAGTCCGTGTGGATGAGCAGCTCGGTGGCGACGTCGCCGAACATGCCGAGCCCGTACGCGCCGTCGACGAGGTTGCCGCCGTAGTGCGCGTGCGAGTGCGGCACGTAACGGCGGTGCGTCACGGAAAAGCCTTCGACCAAAGCCCCGCTCACGCGGCGACCCCCTTCTTCTCCTGCATCGCGTGCACCAGATAGCTCGCGACCTCCCCCGGAGTCGTACCCCGGGAGAACACGCGATCCACCCCCAACTCGGAGGCCATCAGCGGATCGAACCGCGGTCCGCCGGCCACCAGCAGCGGGCGCTTGTCCCCCATCGCCTCGCGGAACGCCGCGGACATCTCCTGCGTGTTCAGGATGTGCGCGTCCCGCTGGGTCACGACCTGGGAGATCAGCACGGCGTCGGCCTTCTCCGCGCGTGCGCTGCGGACCAGTTCGGGAACGGAGACCTGCGCGCCGAGGTTCACGACCTTCAGCTCGCGGTAGTACTCCAGGCCCTTCTCGCCCGCGAACCCCTTGATGTTGAGGATCGCGTCGATGCCCACGGTGTGCGCGTCCGTGCCGATGCAGCCGCCGACGACGACCAGCTTGCGGCGCAACACCTTCTTCAGCGTGGTGTTGACCTCGGCCGGGCTGAGCAACGGGTACTCGCGCTCGACGACCTTGACCTCGTCGAGGTCCACGAGGTGCTTGACCGAGCCGTAGACGACGAAGAACGTGAAGTTGTCGCCGATGGGGTTCGAGTGGACCACCATCGCGGGGTCCATGCCCATCTTGTTCGCGAGCTGCTGCGCCGCGCCGTCCGCCTTGGGGCCGAAGGGGATCGGCAGGGTGAACGACGTCTGGATCATGCCGTCGCCGGTGGTGTCGCCGTACGGCCGGACGTACCTGCTCATGCCTGTGCCTCCAGCATCTCGCTCGCCGGGTTGAAGTACGCCTCTGCCTTCTCGATGACGCCGTCCGCGCCCTTGCCCTTGTCCGCCGGACGCTTCATCAGGCCGAACGTGCCGTCCGCGATCGCGTTCAGCAGGCCGTCGTCGACGATTCGTTCGAGGAGGTCCACGGCCTCGCCGAGCACCTGGTGCGCGCGCTTGACGATCAGGCCGTCCGGTGCCGGGCGGAAGTCCTCGGCGAGGCTGCCCGCCGCGTTGAGCACGTACCGCACGTTCTGCAGCGCGAGGTCGCGGTCGGACAGGAACGGTGTGACCACCGCTTCCGTCATCATGCCGACGAGCAGAATGGACTGTCCTGTTAGGACACCAGCGAGGTTGAAGAACCCGTCCAGCAGATAGCCGTTGAACACGTCACCGGTCATGTGCTTGGTCGGCGGCATCCACTTCAACGGCGCGTCCGGGAAGAGCTCGCGGGCCAGCAGCGCGTGCGCGAGTTCGAGTCGGAACGAGTCGGGCACCTTCGGGTTGATCTCGAAGGCGTGCCCGAGGCCCAGCAGGTGGTCGGGCAGTCCCGCCTCGTGGGCGAAGTGCTCGTTGAGGAGCTGGCTCACCGTCACCGTGTGGGCGGCGTCGACGGCGTCCGCGGTGGTGAGGTAGTTGTCCTCGCCGGTGTTGATGATGATGCCGGCGCGGGCGTGGACCTGGCGGGAGAAGCGCTGGTCGACGAACGTGCGGATCGGGTTGATGTCGCGGAACAGGATGCCGTACATCGAGTCGTTCAACATCATGTCGAGCCGCTGCAGGCCCGCCAGGACCGCGATCTCGGGCATGCACAGGCCGGAAGCGTAGTTGGTCAGCCGCACGTACCGGCCGACCTCCTTCGACACGTCGTCCAGCGCCGCCCGCATGATCCGGAAGTTCTCCTGCGTGGCGTACGTGCCCGCGAACCCGTGGTGCGTGGCACCTTCCGGCACGTAGTCCAAAAGGGACTGTCCGGTCGAGCGGATCACCGCGATGATGTCGGCGCCCGCCCGTGCCGCGTTCTGGGCCTGGACGACGTCCTCGTCGATGTCGCCGGTCGCGACGATCAGGTAGATCCACGGGCGCTGTGCGGGGTCACCCCACTTCGCGACGAGCTTGTCGCGCTGGGCCTTGTTGCGGTCGACCGTCTTGAGGCCCTTCGACACCGCGGACGTGGCGGCTTTGCGGGCCGCCGTCAGGTCCTTGCCCGTGGGGATCCCGAACTGGATCTGACCGGCCGCAGTGGCTTCCGCGAGTTCGGTGAGGGTGCCGAGGTTGTGCTGGCGCAGCGCGTGGAACGCCGGGAGCACCACGCCGTGCTCCAGCCCGCACTGCTCGCGCACCGTGTCGATCACGCGGTTGACCCACGGCACGTCACCGGCGCGGTGGGTGGAGTCCGCGCCGGTGATGCCGGCCAGGCGGAGTGTGGCGCGCTCGACGGCGACGGTGGTGTGCGCCTTCGCGAGGGACACCACCGGTTCCGCCGCCCGCGCCGCGAGTTTGCGCGCGGTGGCGACGACCTTGGGGTCGAGGTCGAGCAACGCCATGAGTCACTTCCTCTCGTAAATTGTCCGGCCGTTCAGCACGGTTCGCACGCAGACGGGCGCGGGACCGGTGAGATCGGGCAGTCCGGGAACCCCGGAGCGGGGGTCGGTCGACCAGCGCTGCACCCGCGAGTCGCTCGCCGCCACGACGAGGTCGCCGGTCTCCCACACCGCGTAGGTCGCGGGCGCGCCGGGCTGAAGGGTGCCGGTCAGGCCGTCGTCCACGCCCGCCGCACGCCAGCCGCCACGGGTGTGCGCGGTGAACGCGGCGCGGGGCGAGATGCCGAAGCCCTCGGTGCGGTGATGAACAGCCGCCTTGACCGCGGCCCACGGGTCGATCGCGGTCACCGGGGTGTCCGAGCCGAACGCCAGCACCACCCCGGCCGCGGCAAGACGTGAAAAGGGGTTCAGCCCCACTCCGCGCTCGGCCCCGAGGCGCTGAACGTACATTCCGGCCTCGCCGCCCCACTCAGCGTCGAAAAGAGGCTGTACGGAGGCGATGACGCCCCACCCGGCCAATTTCTGCGCCTGCTCCGCGGAGACCATCTCGACGTGCTCCAGACGGTGGCGGGCACTCGCCAGGGTGGGCGCGCCGAGCACCTTCTCGGCCCGCTCGAAGCCGTCGATCACGGCGGCCATGCCGGCGTCGCCGATCACGTGGAAGCCCGCCTGGAGGCCCTGCTCGGTGCACCGGACGAGGTGGTCCGCGATCTGCTGTCCGTCCAGGTAGAGCGCGCCGGTGGTGTCCGCGTCGGCGTAGGGCTCGGTGAGGGCGGCGGTGCGGGAGCCGATCGCGCCGTCGACGAAGTGGTCACCGGCCAGGCCGCGGACCTCGACGCCGGGCAGTTCGTGGGCACCCCAGTAGGCGACGACCTCGGGGCCGTCCGTGTGCGCGAGGAGTTCGCGGAGATCGTCCTCGCCGGAGATGTCCGGGCCGGCGCACTCGTGGACACTTGCGATGCCCTTCGAGGCGGCGTGGCTCAGGAAGGTCTGCTGTGCGGCCTGACGCTGCTCAGGCGTGATCGCCGCCTTGGCGACGCCACGCACGTGATGGTGCGCTGCGCGCGCGAGAGGACCTTCTGCGTCGTACCCGTCGGCGTTCTTCGTTTCGTCGGTGATCAGGTTCGACGAGACCAGCGCCGAGTGCACGTCGATGCGCGACAGGTAGACGGTCTTGCCGCCGGCCGCCTCGTCGATCTCCGCACGCGACGGCGGACGGTTCTCCGGCCATCGGGTCTCGTCCCAGCCGTGACCCCACACGAGAGGCCCTTCGGCTTGGCGTACCTGATCGAGAAGTTCTTGCGCGGAACCCGTGCGGGTCAGGTCGAGACCGGTCAGCAGCAGACCGGCACTGGTGGCGTGCACGTGCGCGTCGACGAACGCGGGCGCCACGAACGCGCCGTTCAGCTCGATGACCTCCGCGTCCGGGTGCAGCGCGCGGCCGACCGAGTCCTGTCCGATCCACACGACGACGCCGTCCGTGACAGCCATCGCCGTCGCATCCGGTGCGTAGATGCGGCCACCGACCAAAAGTTGCGTACTCACGTCACGCAGTCTGCCGTTGCTCGAACAACGCCCGCACACCCGGCTGGGTCCGGACCAGGTCCAACGCGAAGGCGGCGTGACCAGGCACATACCCGTTGCCGACCAGCATCTCCACGTCGGCCGCCAGCCCCTCGGCCCCGAGGGCGGCGGCGCTGAACGAGGTCGCCATCGAGAAGAAGATCACGGTCCCGCCGTCCGCGGTCGCGAGGATGGCGCCGTGCTCGCACCCCGGCACGTCCACACACACGACCGTGACATCAACCTGCTTGCCGACCGCTTCGGCCACGGCGACGGGGTTGCGCGCGTCCGCGATCACGACCTCGTCCGCGAGGCCCGACTTCCTGACCTGCTCGGCTTCCTTCTCGGTCGGGACGAGCGCGACGAGTCGTTGCGCACCTGCCTGACGCGCGGCCGCAAGAGAGAGCGACCCAGACTTGCCGCCACCGCCGAGCACGAGGACAGACGCGCCGGGGTGCTTCCTGACCACACGGTCGGTCAGCGCCGGTGCACCACACACGTCCAGCACGGACAGCGCGAGCTCGTTCGACATGTCGTCCGGCAACACGGCCGCGATCGACCGCCCGAACAGCACCGCGGTCCCGCGGCACGGCACCTGCTCGTCCTCGCCGCTCCAGTCCTGCAGCCCGTCGTTGATCTTCAACGGCGTGAGCGTGAGGCTGACCAGCGTCGCGATCCGGTCGCCGGCCTTAAGCCCGAGTGGCGACTCCGGCCCCACCTCGAGGACCGTGCCGAGCAACATGCCGCCCGAGCCGGTGACCGGGTTCTGCATCTTGCCGCGCTCACCGACGATGTCCAGCACGGCCTGCCGAACGGCCGCACCGCTGCCATGCTGCTCCCTGAGCTGCCGGAACGACGCCGCGTCCAGGTTGAGCCGCTCGACCGCGACGATCACCTCGTCGGCGGCGGGGACGGGTTCCGCGTCCAGCCGCCACGCCTGCTGCGGCAGGACGCCCTGGGGCTCTAGGACGCGGTGCAGTCCGTACGCGCTCACCTGAAAATCCTTCGGTCGACGACGCTGTCTCGAAGATATCTTCACGTGAAGCGTAAAGATCCCGCAAGCATCACTCGGTAACGAGGCGGAACCAGCGGCAGTCGTAGGGCGCGAGATCGACCTTCGCGCCGATCTTCGCCGTCCTCACCTTCCCGCCGGTCAGCAGGTCCGTGAGGGCGCCTTCGGCCGGAACCCGCACGCTGACCTCGCGGTCCGCGAAGTTGTGCACGGCGATCACCGAGCCGCCGTCGCAGTCCGCACGATGGGCGAACACGGTCGGATCGCCGACGTCGAGCACCTTGACATCGCCCCACGCCAGCTCCGGGCACTCCCGGTAGACCTGGATCAGTTGACGCAGCCAGGTCAGCAACGACTCGGGGTCGTGGCGCTGCTCCCCCGCCTTCTCCCAGTCCATCGGGACGCGCACCGCGAGCCTGCCCTCCAGCGACAGGTCCTCCACCAGGCCGATCTCCTCGCCGTAGAACAGCACCGGGGTGCCCGGCAGCGTGAACAACAGGCTGTAGACCATCCGGATGCGGCGCTGGTCGCCGCCGAGCATGCTCGGCAACCGGCGGCGCAGGCCACGGCCGTAGAGCTGGTGCTCGGGCTTCGGGCCGAAAGCCTTGAAGACCTCCTGCCGTTCGTCGTCGGGCAGCTTGTCCAGGGTCAGCTCGTCGTGGTTGCGCACGAACGTCGCCCAGTGGCCGTCGCGGGGTGGCTGCGGGCGTTCCTGCAGGGCCTTGACCAGCGGGCCGGTCGAGTGGCGGGCCAGCGCCAGGTACATCGCCTGCATGCCCACGAAGTCGAAGCACATCGTCAGCTCGTCGCCGACGCCCTGGCCGTAGAAGGCCATCGTGTCCTTGTACGGCAGGTTGACCTCGCCGAGCAGGACGCCTTCGCCGTTGCGGCGGTTGAGGAACGCGCGCAGGTCGGTGAGGTAGTCGTGCGGGTCGGGCAACGAGAGGGCGTCCGTGGCGTCGTTGGGTTCCAGCAGGAACGGGACGGCGTCGACGCGGAAGCCGCTCAGCCCCAGTTCCATCCAGAAGCCCATGATCCGGGCGATCTCGTCGCGCACCTCGGGGTTGGAGACGTTCAGGTCCGGTTGGTGCTTGTAGAAGCGGTGCAGGTAGTACTTGCCGACCTCCTCGTCGTACTCCCAGAGGGAGTTCTCCTTGTCCGGGAACGTGATCCCCTGCGGGCCGTCGGTCTGCGGCTCGTCGGCCCAGACGTACCAGTCGCGCTTGTCCGGGTCGTGGAACCACGGGTGCTGGTCGGACGTGTGGTTGACGACGAGGTCCGCGATCACGCGCATGCCCCGGTCACGGGCGGCGCGGACGAACTCCACGAAGTCGCCGAGCGAGCCCAGGCGCGGGTCGACGCCGTAGAAGTCCGTGATGTCGTAGCCGTCGTCGCGTTCGGGCGTCGGGTAGAAGGGCATCAGCCACACACACGTGACGCCCAGGGCGTGGAGGTGGTCGATGCGTTCGGTGCAGCCGCGGAAACCGTTGTCGGAGAACGTTTCCACGTCGAGGCAGTAGAGGACGGCGTTCTTCCACCAGACGTCGGACGTGCGGATCATCTCGTCACCTCCGGGAGCACGTGCTCGCCGAACGCGTCGACGAACGGGATCAGGTCCTGGCCGACGTGGTGCAGGTAGATCTCCTCGAACCCCAGCGAGGCGTACTGGAACAGCTGCTCGGTGTGCCACTTCAGGTCCGAGGACACGTCGACGACCTCGGCGACCTGCTGCGGGGTGACGTGCTCGGCGATGACGTCGAAGTGCTCCGGCAGCTCCAGGTCCCAGCACACGGGCGGACGGAACACGTTCGAGCGCCACTGTTCGTGCGCGATCTTCAGCGCGGTGTCGTCGTCTTGTGCCCAGCTCAGGTGCACCTGCAGGTGGAGCTTGCCGCGACCGCCGGCGTCCCGGTACGCGTCGACCAGTTCGCGCAGGCGATCGGGCGGGGCGTTGACGGTGATCAGTCCGTCGGCCCACTCGGCGCACCAGCGGGCGGTCTTCGCGCTCACCGCCGCGCCGATCAGCAGCGGGGGTTCGGGTGGCCGGGTCCAGAGTTTGGCGCGGTCGACCCGGATCAGGCCGTCGTGGCTGACCTCCTCGCCGTTCAGGAGTGCGCGGATCACGTCGACGCACTCTCTCAGCCGCGCGGTGCGGACGTCCTTGCGCGGCCAGCCGTCACCGGTGATGTGCTCGTTGCTGGCCTCGCCGGTGCCCAGCGCGGCCCAGAACCGGCCGGGGTACATCGCGGCGAGCGTGCCGATGGCCTGGGCGGTGATGGCCGGGTGGTAGCGCTGGCCCGGGGCCGTGACCACGCCGAACGGCAGGTCGGTGGCCTGGAGTGCGGCGCCGAGCCAGGACCAGGCGTACCCGGACTGACCCTGGCGCGCGCTCCACGGTGAGAAGTGGTCGGAGCTCATCGCGGCTTGGAAGCCGGCCTCCTCGGCCCTGTGCACGGCGGCGAGCAGGTCGGTGGGGTGGATCTGCTCATGTGACGCGTGGATGCCGTAGAGGGTCATGCGACTTCAGGTACCCACAGAAGAGTTCAAGAAAGCGTTGAACCGAACCTGAACGGCATCCGTGTGTTCGTCAACGCCCTCGAAGCGGAGGAGGAACGGCGATGTTCAACGAGACGCGGGTCGGGACCGCCACCATCGTTGAGTTCATTCGGCCGGACGGCTCGGTCGAGCCGATGAACGTCGACCTCCAGTACCGCACGGACGATCCGCATGCCGTCACGCTGCGGTTTCACACCAAAGACCAGGAGTCGACCTGGCTGGTCGGGCGCGAGCTGCTGTCCGAAGGACTGCTGGCGCCCGCGGGCATCGGCGACGTGCGGCTGCGGCCCCACCACGGCGACGTGCTCGTGCTGGAGCTCTTCACCGAGGACTCGCACGCCGTGTTCCACCTGTCGGCCGACGAGCTGCACCGGTTCCTCGAGTCGACCTACGCGGTGGTGCCGGCCGGGGGCGAGGTCCTCGACTTCGAGCTGCTGCTGAAGGACCTGCTGGCTTAGAGGCGCAGCGCCATCGTGAGCTTGTCCGCGGAGTCGATCACGCGGAACCCCAGGTGCTCCCAGAAGCCGATCGCGTGTGTGTTGTGGTGCCGCACGTGCACGTGGACGCCCTTCTCCAGGCGTTCGAGCACGGTGCGCACGAGCTTGCCGCCGAAGCCCTTGCCCTTCGCGCGCGGCAGCAAGTTCGCGTGCATGTGCGCCGGATAGTCCAGCACCAACACCAGGTCGGCCCGCGCCGGCCTGTGGATGTGCTGCACGACCCGGTTCGCCGTTGGCGTCAGCGGATAGCGAACGCGCAGGTCAGGCCACCAGTCCCGTTCCATCCGGTCCTCGAAGGCCTCGCTGTCGGAGGCCGCGATGGCGTAACCGCAGATGCCCTCGTCGTCCTCGACGACGAACGCGAGGTCGGGCTCGAACGCCAGGTACGGGCCGACGTAGGCGTGACCGAGCAGACGCGGGTCGTCGAACAGATGGCGCGCACCCCGGCCACCATCACCGGTGTCGAGGCAGATGTCGTAGAGCGCGTCCAGGTCAGCGGGCCGGTACGCGCGGATCACGTCAGCTCGCGCCGGTCCGTGATGATCACCGGGTCGGCGTCGACGTCCACGACCTCGCCCTCGACGACCTGACCGGCCCCGAAGCGCCGCTCGTGCTCGAACTTCAGCGCGGCCGCCTCCGCCTTGCGCGCGATCCTGCGGCTCACCAGCTTGCGCGTCGGCGGGAACAGCAGGAACAGCGCCGCGACGTCGCTGATGAAGCCCGGCACCATGATCAGCGCACCGGCCGCCGCGATCAGCACGCCGTCGGCCATCTCCTGGTGCGGCTGCTGACGCTTCCACACCGCCTCGGAGAACGCGGCCATCGTCTGCGCACCCTGCCGGCGCACGAGTTGGAGGCCGACAAGGGTGCCGACCAGCAGCAACGCGATCATCCACAGCCCGCCGATGGCGTTACCCACGGCGACCATGACCGCGATCTCGGCGAACATCCCGAGCAGCAGCAGCGCGAAGAGGGGCATGCCGGTTGAACGTACGGGACGGCCCAAATGCTCCCGACCCGCCCTCCACCAGGCGTTGAGCTGAAATATTTACGGCTCGCTAGCGATGTGACAGGATATCTTTACGCGACCTCGACGCTGAGGAGTACGGATGACTGCGCTGCACGACGCCCCCACGGCGTTGGAACGGCTGGACCGCCAGCCGTACACGTACGTGCGCCGTGAGCTGGTCGAACCCGACTGGCGACGCTTCCCCGGCTGGTCACACGTGACCGAGGCGCAGTGGCGCGACGCCCAGTGGCAGCGCGTGAACTGCGTGAAGAACGTGAAGCAGCTCCGCAAGGTCGCGGGCGACCTGCTCACCGACAGGTTCTACGACGACCTGGCCGCGGACATGGAGAAGTTCGCGACCATGTCGATGCTGATCCCGCCGCAGATGTTCAACACGATGGCGGTGAACGCCGAACTTTCTCCGGACGCCTTCACCGAAGCGTTCCTGGCCGATCCGGTCCGCCGCTACATGCTGCCGGTCGCCTCCGACCGCGACCCGAACTGGCCGTCGCACCCGCACTCCCAGCGCGACTCGCTGCACGAGGCCGAGATGTGGGTCGTCGAGGGCCTGACCCACCGCTACCCCACCAAGGTCCTGGCCGAGATGGTGTCGACCTGCCCGCAGTACTGCGGCCACTGCACCCGCATGGACCTGGTCGGCAACTCGACGCCGTTGATCGACAAGCACAAGCTCTCCTTGAAGCCTGTCGACCGCCAGGACCAGATGATCGAGTACTTGAAGAAGACGCCCGGCGTGCGCGACGTCGTCGTCTCCGGCGGTGACGTGGCAAACGTGCCGTGGCCGCAGCTCGAGTCGTTCCTGATGCGCCTGCTGGACATCGAGACCGTGCGCGACATCCGCCTGGCCACCAAAGCCCTGGCCGGCCTGCCGCAGCACTGGCTCCAGCCTCGCGTCGTCGAGGGCCTGGAGCGCGTGGCCCGCACCGCTTCCCGCCGTGGCGTCAACCTCGCGATCCACACACACGTGAACCACGCCCAGTCCGTGACGCCCCTCGTCGCCGAGGCCGCGCGCACGGCTCTTGAGGTGGGCGTCCGAGACGTGCGCAACCAGGGTGTTCTGATGAAGGGCGTCAACGCCACGTCGGACGACCTGCTGGACCTTTGCTTTGCGCTGCAAGGGGAAGCGAACATCCTGCCGTACTACTTCTACATGTGCGACATGATCCCCAACGCCGAGCACTGGCGGGTGGCGGTGTGGGAGGCGCAGGAGCTGCAGCACGCGATCATGGGCTACCTGCCCGGGTACGCGACGCCGCGCATCGTGTGCGACGTGCCGTACGTCGGGAAGCGGTGGGTGCACCAGCTTGCCGAGTACGACCGCGAGCTGGGCATTTCCTACTGGACCAAGAACTACCGCACCGGGATCGAGCTCGAAGACCCCGAGGCGTTGGACCGCCGGTACCCGTACTACGACCCGATCTCCACGCTCGGCGAGTCCGGCCAGAAGTGGTGGACCGACCAGAGCTGACGAGTCACGACGAGGCCGCTTCCGGAGCAACTTCCGGAGGCGGCCTCAGTCGTTCGCGAACGAGCGATTCGCCACCGCGGCGAGCGGGCATCCAGCAGATACCGAAGGTGATCGAGAAGGCAGTGCTCTGAGGAGATCAGTGTGCGGCGGGGAGGATGATGGTGACGAACGGCACGGCCTCTTCTGATCCGGCGCACGTTCTGGAGCTGGACCGCGAGGCCGCCGATCTGGGCAGGGTTCGCAGGTGGGCGCAGGCGACGTTGTCCGGCTTGCACCAGGACGATCTCGTCGACGTGCTGCTGGTCGTCACCGAGCTCGTCACGAACGTCTACGACCACGCGCGGTTCCCGGCACGCCTCCGGTTGCGGAGGTCGGCTGGGCCGTGCCTCATCAGTGTCCTGGTCGAGGACGCCTCATCGTCGGCGCCCGTGTTGCGGCCGTCCTCGCCCGACTCGGTGCGCGGGCGTGGCATGGTGCTCGTGAACCAGCTGGCCAAGCAGTGGGGCGTTGTTCGGCGCACGGCGGGGAAGTCCGTGTGGGCCCTGGTCCCCTGTCCGCTCACGCTGTGAGTCGCTAGGCACGCCGTTGAGGTGGCAGCGAGGTGTCGCGAAGGCCGGGCAGGTTCGGGAACGACGACGAGGCCGACGGGCGCTCGGCTCAGCTCGTTTCCGCTTCGGCCAACAGCATTTCGTCCGTTGTCATGTCGATCTCGCCGCCCAGCGCGACGATCGCGATCGCGTCCTGGATCAGCACGTTGGAGAACACACCGTCCACGGCTCTGCTGGATGAGTCGTCCGTCATCACGTTCCCTCGGTCAACCGCGAGAAGAGCCAGCGCGAGCCGGCGCTCAACTCGCCTGAATGATCGACATGCGGTGACGGAGGAGTGAGATCTAAACCTGTGGGTACAGAGAGAACGCCGTGCACGTGCGTGCAAAGCACGGAAGGCCCGCCTCCGGGCGGTCCGGCCGGTACCGGCGCGGGATGTTGAGCACTACAGCTACCCGCTGCCGGTCCGGTTGAGCCGGAGTTCACCTCAGCAGGCCAAGCCTCCGCGTGGTCAACAGTCGTACCATGCACTGGCGAGCGTCGAGAAGCCTGCGCCGCAGCTTGGGCCGACGATCGAGGAGAGCTGCGGCATGGCCGATGAGATTCGAACGTTCCACCCGTCACCGGATTCTTCCCTCGACGGAGATCGGCCCGATCCCGTGGAACGTCTCGACGAGACCGCCGACGCGCTCGAGGTGCTGCGCGACGCGTTCACCGGCGAGGAATCGCTGGAAGACGCGCTGCGGCGGCTCGCGGAGACGGCGGCCAGGGCGATTCTGGACGCCGACGCGGTGACCGTCTCCGTGCTCACGCAGGACCAGCCCCGCACCGCTGCCGCCACCGACGAGCGGCTGATCGAGATCGACGAGAAGCAGTACAGCGCCGACCGCGGACCGTGCCTGGAGGCCGCCCGCACCCTCACGATCGTCCGCGCCGTCGTCGGCGAACACCGTGACGAATGGCCCGAGTTCGAGGCCGCGGCTGCGGACTGCGGCATCCGCGCCTACCTGTCCGTGCCGGTGGTGCTGCCGGCGTCAGAAAGATCCGAGGCGCGGCACGTGGGCTCGCTCAACGTCTACAGCCACACGGCCGCCGCCTTCGACCCGTTCGACGAAGGCCTGATGCGGCTCTTCACGACCGCGGCCTCCGCCACGATCACCAGCGCCCAGCGGTGGCAACGCTCCCGCGAACACATCGAGCACATGGAACGGGCACTCGTGTCGCGCGCTGTCATCGACCAGGCGAAGGGCGTGCTGATGGCCGCGCACCAGTGCACGGCCGACGAAGCGTTCCGGATGCTGGTCGAGCGGTCACAGCAGGAGAACGTCAAGCTCCGCGACGTCGCCCAGAACCTGCTGGAGACCGTGACGCGATCTGAGTGAGTGCCCAACGCCACGTCGGCAGTGACGGGTGGAACGGCAGGCGGCCGCCTCGCCGGAAGCCGTCACGTCATTCCTGCGCCACACGATCGAGCAACCCGCCGTGAGCGGAGATCGCTTGTTCGTACACGTAGGCGGTGTCGGTGGCGATGCGATCCCACGAGTAGCGGACACAAGCCCGGTCACGTGCCGATGTCCCGAGCAGATCGAGTTGCGAGGGATCGGCCAGCAAAGCGCGCAGGGTGCGAACGAGTTCGACGTGCGCGTCGCGGGACACGTGCACACCGGTGACACCGTGGACCACCACGTCGGTCGGCCCACCGGGAACGATCACCACGGCGGGCACACCGCACGCCATGGCCTCCAGCACCGTCCTCTCGTGTTCAGCCGTGGATCCCGCGCACACCACGACGTCGGCCGACCGGATGAAGGCTGCCCGCTCCGCCGTCGCCAACCTACGCGTGGACTCGTTCTCCTGCACGAACTCGGTGTCGCGCACTGCCTTGAGACGCTCGACGCCGTATCCCGACGGAGACTCCCCGACCCACAAGACTCGATGCGGCCGCGCACGACTCGCCCTCGGTCCGTCGGGCTGGAAGACGTCCGCGTTCACCCCAGGCGGCACCACGCGGACGCGCGCCTTCCTGGCGCCCGCGCTGACCAACTCCGCCGCCCTCCGCGCGCTGGTGACGATGATCCGGTCGGCTGCGTTGCAGAGCGCCCGTCGGGCTGAAGGTGGTTCGTTCTCGCCGTCCCCGTGCGGTGCCAGCACGAAGGGAACGCCGGCCCGGCGCGCGCTGAGCCCGCTCACGACGCCGGACTCCCAGGACCGCGCGTGGACGACATGCGGCCTGTCCTGCCAGTGCTCGACGAGCCCGTCGGCGAACTCTCCGAGATCCTGCGGAAGGTGCACGACCGCGTATCCGTCACGGGTGGTTCGTCCGGGAAAACCGTCGTGCGCACTCGTGTACACCGTCACGGAGTGCCGCTGCCGGGCGAGCGCTGCCGCGAGTTCAGCGATGTGCAGCCCGCGTGGATCGCTGTGTGCCGTCAGCGGACTGGCGCCGACGGACACCATTGCGATCTTCATGCCACGGCTGTGGAAATCGTGCACTGTCAACGGGGAGGCTCCTTGGACGACTCGGCATCACCACAACCGAGCTGTCACCTCAACCCGAGACTTCAACCGTATTGCGGTCACGGTGCCGCGGCAACTTGACGCGGGTCAGCCGTCCAACGCGTCGGAGGCTTCGTTGATCAGGTCGACGACGTGGCTGCCGGAGTCGGGGTAGGCGCGCAACAGCCCTCGCAGCGCTGACCCGCCGGCACGCGCCTGAACAGCGGCGACCAGCTGGACACGAGCCACCGCGGGCGTACAACGGCTGCACGGCAACCCGATCGACGTACCGGCACGCCGCTACCGGTCCGGTGCCGCCGCCCTGACCGACCGACTGACGGCCGCCCTGCCTGCGGGCACGCTGCACTTCAGCACACCCGTGACCGCGATCGCCGCCACCGATGACGGTCTGGACGTCCACACACCGGACACCGTTCACCGCGCCGATCATGTCGTACTCGCCGTCCCGCCCGCCCTCGCGCTAGCGCGCATCGACCTCGTGGACGGACTGCCCGCCGACCTGGTGCTGCTCGCCGAGTCGACCCCGGTGTGGATGGGCGCCGTGACCAAGGTCGTCGCCGTGTACGAGGACGCGTTCTGGCGGCGCGACGGCCTGGCCGGAGCCGCGTTCAGCCGCACCGGTCCCCTGCGGGAGATCCACGACATGTCAGGACCTGACGGCTCCCCCGCGGCGCTGTTCGGTTTCGCCCCGGCCACGGGACCGGGCTTCCGACAGGCCGTCGTGGGCCAGCTCACCGACCTGTTCGGCCCGGCAGCGCGGTGCGGGGAGCTGCACGTGCAGGACTGGAGCGCCGAACACTGGACGTCGCCCCGCGGTGTGCAGTTCCTGAACGACTACAGCAGCTTCGGACACCCGCTGTACCAGCGGGCCGCGCTGGACGGGCGGCTGCACCGGGCCTCGACCGAGACCGCCGCCGACCAGCCCGGCCACGTCGAGAGTGCACTGGCCGGAGGCGAACGCGCCGCCCACGCCGTTCTGACCGCGTACCAGGACAAATCCCAGGAACCGCAGATCGCTGAACAGTCCATTGTGGACTCTTTCTTGAACGAACATGTCAGCCTTCTGTCCACGCGTTCGAATTTCCATTCGAACGCGTGGAACAAATTCCCTTCGCGAGCCTTGCGGGCGCGTCTCAATTGGGTGGCACCTTCGGACAGGGTTTCCCCAGGTCAGCCGACCCGGTTCGGGGGCAAACCACAGGATTAGGCACACTCCGGGGTCGACTGTTGACCGAACGTGAGGTCTTTCGTAGCGTTGCAGTCAACAACCTGGAACTTTCGATTCTTTCACGAAATCGGCGCGTAACTGTCCTTTTAGGACGATCAGGTTTGTCGGGCAGTGGGACGGGACTCGATGAGGAGCCGGCGAAGACTGCGTACATGCGCAGTGTCGGGTCGCTCACCGACCTGATTCGCTGGTGAATGGATGAGTTGCTCGCGATCGATCGCGTACCGAAGGACGGCTTTGATGCGGCATCAGGGCTTTGAGTGCGGCGACCAGGAACTGCCATCTCCGTGGCGTGCCCATCAGGCAGGCGACGTACCGATCGAGATGGTGCCGATCAATCGGCTGCGGCTCGGTGGTTCGCCGAGGACGAGCGGTGTGAACGCCGAATACACACGTGCTTTGGCGCGAACCGGCACCCGGATGCCGCCGATTCTCGTGCACCGTCGCACCATGTGCGTCATCGACGGTGTGCATCGGGTGCGTGCCGCGGAACTGAGCGGTCGCGAGCACGTCGAGGCGCAGTTCTTCGACGGCGACGAGGACGACGCGTTCGTGCTCGCGGTCGAAGCCAACACGGCGAACGGTCTTCCGTTGTCGGTGGCTGATCGCAAAGCGGCCGCCGAGCGGATCATCGTCACTCATCCGGCCAGATCGGATCGGTGGATCGCCTTGGTCAGCGGGCTTTCCGCGAGCACCGTGGGCGAGATCCGCAAGTGTTCGAGTGTTCAGGGTGGTCAGTCGAACACCCGGATCGGCAGGGACGGCAGAGAACGCCCGCTCGACAACTCGGAAGGTCGCAGGCTCGCCGGTGAACTGATGCGTGCCAATCCGAACCGGTCGCTCCGCGACATCGCCAGAGCGGCGGGTATCGCGCCTTCGACAGTACTTGATGTGCGTAACCGGATCAGCTGCGGAGAAGACCCGGTTCCTGCCCGAAAAGACGCGGCGGAACGGCAAGCGGGCAGTGCGGGTCCGCCGCGTCGCCAGGCTGCCCCCAGGGACGAGCTCGATCCCGTCGCGATCATGCGGACCCTGTGCAAGGACCCGTCACTGCGGCTCAGCGAGGTCGGCCGGGCACTGCTGCGCTGGCTGGACACCCACAGCGTGACCGACCAGGCGCCACCACCGGTGGAGGAGATCCCGGCGCACTGCGCCGGCCCGATCGCCGCACTGGCGCGGCACAACGCGCGGTTCTGGACGGCGTACAGCGATCGGATCAGCGATCAGCCGCGAAGTGACGATCACACGGCTCTCTGACGAAACCCGACGACTGAATGGACTGGTTCGCGTGAGTGGATCCAACCGGTGGGTTGTGCTCGTCGGCTCGTTCGTCGCCTACATGTTCGACGCGCTGGAGATCCTGCTGCTGTCGTTCACACTGCCCGTGATCCGCGCCGAGCTGGGACTGACGACCACCCAGGGCGGTCTGCTCGCCACGGCGACGTTGCTCGGCATCGGGGTGAGCAGCCTGACCGTCGGCTGGCTCGCCGACAACTACGGGCGCAAGCGGGCGTTGATGGTGTCGCTCGCGGTGTTCGGCGTGTTCACGGCGGCGATCGCGTGGGTTCCCAGTTTCACCGTGTTCGTGGTGCTGCGTTTCCTGGCGGGCATGGGACTCGGCGGTGTTTGGGGTGTGGTGTCGGCCTACGTGGTCGAGACCTGGCCTGCCGCGCAACGAGGTCGTGCCGTCGCGTTCGTGCTCAGCTCGTTCCCGATCGGCGGTGTGGTCGCGGCGGTGCTGTCGGGTGCGTTGCTGCCGGACTGGCGGTTGTTGTTCTTCATCGGTGGTGCGGGTGTCGTGATTCCGTTGGTGATCGTCGGGTTGTTCTTCCGCGAGTCGGCCGAGTGGGCTCAGCAGAAGACCACGCCGGTGAAGGTGACGGAGATCTTCGCTCCGGAGCTGCGCAAGCGCACGGTGCTCGGTGCGATCGTGACCGGGTTCGCGATGTTCGGGGCCTGGGGCGCGTCCACGTGGCTGCCGACCTACCTGCAGACCGACAAGGGCATCCCCGCCGCGACGGTCGCGTTGTTCCTGACGGTGCTCAACCTCGGGATGTTCGTGGGCTACAACGTCTTCGGTCTGATCGCCGACCGGATCGGCCGCAAGAACGCATTGGTGCTGTCACTGGCCGGGGTGGCGCTGACCCTGCCGCTGTACGTGATCGCCGCCGACCGCACGGCGTTGCTGTGGCTGGGCCCGATGTTCGCCTTCTTCGCGGCCTACGCAGGCATCTTCGGCGCATACCTGGGCGAGCTGTTCCCGACCAGGGTGCGGACGACCGGTGCCGGGTTCTGCTTCAACATCGGGCGTGGTGTGTCCGCGTTCGCCCCGATCAGCTTGGGCGCGCTGGCGGCGGGCGCGGGGTTCGGCGCCGGGCTGTTGGTGTGCGCGGGTTTCATGGCTTGTGCGGCGGTCGTCATGACCTTCCTGCCCGACCTGCGTGACGCGACCCGCCTGCGAACACCCGCGGTGCGCGGCTAGCTGTCGCCGGTTCGCCACAGGTAGCTGCGCACCGAGAGCGACGCCGCGCGCATGGTCGCGCGGATGTGGTCGAGGTCCTCGCCGGCGAGCTCGTCACGCGTCTGGTCGAGGGTGTGCAGCATCAACCGGGCCGCTTCCAGCAGACACAGCACCGCGTCCAGCTGTGCACTGGCCGGCAGCCTGCTCAGGTCCTCGTGCAGGGACTGGATCAGCGCGTCCGCCGCTGCAGGCCTGGTATGACGTGTCAACGTTGTCACGGCCGTTCCTCAAAACTGTTCCGGGAATGGATGGGTGCCATGTACGCGCAGACCGAGATTCAGAACTGCGAGCACCACTGCTGGGTTCTCAGTTCCGTCCAGGCCAAGATCCTGGAGGGCGTCGCGGCCGGCTTCTCCAGCGGGCGGCTGTCGAGGGAGCTGTACCTCAGTTCGAAGACCATCGACTATCACGTCCGTGTCATGTCCGACAAGCTGCAGGCTCCGAACCGGGTCGCGTTGGTTTCGCGGGCGTTCGTCCTCGAAATCCTGCGAACGGATTCGTGGCCACCGCGTGTCACGTGCGAAATCGTGGACTGAGTTCACGCCTCCACGTCCACGCCCATCTCCTCGGCGATGCGGACCGCCTCGGCCAGGAGGGTCTCCACGATCTGCGACTCCGGGACCGTGCGGATCACCTCGCCCTTGACGAAGATCTGGCCCTTGCCGTTGCCGGAGGCGACTCCGAGGTCGGCCTCCCGCGCCTCGCCGGGCCCGTTCACCACGCAGCCCATCACCGCGACCCGCAACGGCACCGGGAACCCTTCGAGTGCGGCGGTGACTTGCTCGGCCAGCGTGTGCACGTCGACCTGAGCCCGGCCGCACGACGGGCACGACACGATGTCCAGTCCCCGCGGCCGCAGCCCCAGGGACTCCAGAATTTGGCTGCCCACCTTGACTTCCTCGACCGGTGGCGCGGACAACGACACCCGGATGGTGTCGCCGATGCCCTCCGCCAGCAGCGCGCCGAACGCGACCGCGGACTTGATCGTGCCCTGGAAACGCGGACCTGCCTCGGTCACGCCGAGGTGCAGCGGGTAGTCGCACCGGGCGGCGAGCTCGCGGTACGCCTCGATCATCACCACCGGGTCGTGGTGCTTCACCGAGATCTTCAGGTCCGTGTAGCCGTGCTCCTCGAACAGCGAGCACTCCCACAAAGCCGACTCCACCAACGCTTCCGGCGTCACGCCGCCGTGCTTGTCGAGCAGGCGCTTGTCGAGCGACCCCGCGTTCACGCCGATCCGGATCGGCACACCTGCATCCCCTGCCGCGCGGGCGATCGCGCCGACCTGGTCGTCGAACTGGCGGATGTTGCCCGGGTTGACCCGCACTGCGGCGCAACCTGCGTCTACAGCGGCGAACACGTACTTGGGCTGGAAGTGGATGTCGGCGATCACGGGGATCTGCGACTTGCGTGCGATCGCCGGCAAAGCGGCCGCGTCGTCCGCCGACGGCACCGCGACCCGCACGATCTCGCAGCCGGCCGCGGTGAGCTCGGCGATCTGCTGCAGCGTGGCGTCGACGTCCGCGGTGGGCGTGGTGGTCATCGACTGCACCGACACCGGCGCGTCGCCGCCGACCGGCACCGTGCCCACCATGATCTTGCGGGAGATCCGGCGCGTGGCCACGGAGAGCGGAACCGCGGGGATGCCCAGGTTGACGGTCATCGTTCGTCTCCTGACATGACCGGCCACGGATCCTCCACGGGCGTCAGCAACTCCACCACGGACCCGGAGATGTCCTGCGCGGTCAGCCCGCAGGCGGCGAGCACCTCGGCCCGGGAGCCGTGGCTGAGGAACCGCCGAGGGATGCCGAACTCGCGCAACGGGGTGGTGACGTCGTTGTCCCGCAACGACTGCCCGATCGCGGAACCGACACCGCCGACGCGGCTGTTGTCCTCGACCGTGATCGCGAGCCGGTGGCGGCGAGCCAGGCCGGCCAGCGCGGGGTTGACCGGGGCGACCCAGCGCGGGTCCACCACGGTCACCCCGATGCCCTGTGCCAGCAAGCTCTCCGCGACCGTGAGCGCGAGCCCCGCCAGCGCGCCGACCGCGACGATCAGCACGTCCAGCGAACCGGAGCGGCACAGCACGTCCATCCCGTCGAACCTGGCGATGGCCGGCAGGTCGTCACCGGCAGGTCCCTTGGGGAACCGCAGCAGTGTCGGACCTTCCTGCCACGCGACCGCCTCGGTCAGCAGCTCGGCCAGCCGGGTGCCGTCGCGTGGCGCCGCGATCCGCAGGCCCGGCACCACCTGCAACACCGACAGGTCCCACATGCCGTTGTGCGACGGCCCGTCGTCGCCGGTCACGCCGGAACGGTCGAGGACGAACGTCACCGGGCGCTTGTGCAGCGCCACGTCCATCAGCAACTGGTCCAGCGCGCGGTTCACGAACGTCGAGTAGATCGCCACCACCGGGTGCACACCGCCCAGCGAGAGGCCCGCGGCCATCGTGACCGCGTGCTGCTCGGCGATGCCGACGTCGATCACCCGGCCAGGATGCTTGCGCTGCAACGGGAGCAGCCCGGTCGGCTCGGCCATCGCGGCCGTGATCGCCACCAGGTCGTCGCGCTGTTCGGCCAGCTCCACCAGCTTCTCGCTGAACACCGAGGTGAACGACCGCGGCGAGGACTTCAGCGCCTGCCCGGTGTGCGGGTCCATCGGTTTGACGGCGTGACCGAGGTCCAGGTCGTTGCTCTCGGTGTGGAGACAACCCCGGCCCTTGGCGGTGATCACGTGCACGACGACCGGCCTGGCCAACGCGGCCGCGTGGCGCAACGCGTCCTGGACCGCCTCCAGGTCGTGGCCGTCGACCGGGCCGAGATAGGCGAGCCCGAGCTGTTCGAACACGCCGGGCCCGCGTCCGGCACGCAGGCCGGCCAGGTGCACGGCGAGGCCGCCGACCGTGGGCGCGTAGGAACGGCCGTTGTCGTTGAGCACGATGACGAGCGGCCGCTCCGGCCCGCCCGCGATGTTGTTGAGCGCCTCCCAGGCCATGCCGCCGGTCATCGCGCCGTCACCGATGACCGCGACGACGGCCCGGTCCCGCCGGCCGAGGTGGGCGTCCGCGCGCGCCAGACCGTCCGCATAGGACAGTGCGGTGGACGCGTGCGAGTTCTCCACCAGGTCGTGCTCGGACTCCTCCCGGCTCGGGTAGCCCGAGACCCCGCCGGAGCGGCGCAACCGGTCGAACCCGGCCTGGCGCCCGGTCAGGATCTTGTGCACGTACGACTGATGTCCGGTGTCCCACAACAACCTGTCGCGCGGGGACTCGAAGACGGTGTGCAACGCGATGGTCAGCTCCACCACCCCCAGGTTGGGCCCGAGGTGTCCCCCGGTCGCGGAGACCCGCTCGATCAGGAACGCGCGGATCTCCCCGGCGAGGTCGCGGAGCTCCGCGGTGGTCAGCTCACGCAACCGCGCCGGGTCGCGCACGGTTTCCAGCAGCGCCATGTCGAACAGTGCTCCTCAGCTGGTCTCGGTCAGCCGCGCGGGCGGGGTGAACACGATGTCCTCGGTCGCCACCCGGTGCACGGCCGTGTCCGCGTAGCCCAGTTCGGCGAGCAGGTCGAGCAGCTGGTTGACGAGGATCTCCGGCGCGCTCGCCCCGGCGCTCACGCCGACGGTGTTCACCCCGGTCAGCCACGCGGGGTCGAAGTGGGTCACGTCCGGCACCAGTTCCGCTTCGGCACCAAGCCTTCTCGCCACCTCGACCATCCGGATCGAGTTGCTGGAGTTGGTCGAACCGACCACCAGCACCAGGTCGCACCTGTCCACGATCGACCTGATGCCGTCCTGGCGGTTCTGGCTGGCGAAACAGATGTCGTCGGTGCCCGGCCCGCGCAGATCGGTGAATCTGCGCTGCAGCACGGCGATGATGTCCCTGGTCTCGTCCACGGAGAGCGTGGTCTGGGTGAGGTAGGCGACCGGTGCGTCGGACGGGAGGTCCAGTGCCTCCGCGTCGGCGACCGTCTCGACGATGATCGTCTGGTCGGGAGCGTGCCCGAAGGTGCCCTCGACCTCCTCGTGGTCCGCGTGCCCGACGAGCAGCAACGTCCGCCCGTCACGGGCGAACCGGCGGGCCTCCTGGTGCACTTTGGCCACCAGGGGGCAGGTCGCGTCGATCACGTCCAGCCCGCGCGTGTCCGCGTTCTGCCGCACCTGAGGGGAGACTCCGTGCGCGGAGAACACGCAGACCGCGCCCTCCGGCACCTCGTCCTCGGAGTCGACGAACCGCACGCCCCGTTGCTGGAACTCGCCCACCACGTGGTGGTTGTGCACGATCTCCTTGCGGACGTAGATCGGCGCGCCGTGCCGTTCCAGCGCGAGCTCGATGATGGCTATCGCGCGCCTCACGCCGGCACAAAAACCCTGCGGCTCGGCCAGCAGGACCTGCTTACCGCCACTCATTCTCACTCCGTTCCGCTGCTGCGGGTACGGGCATAAAAGACACCAATCCGCAGAATAGTGGATTCCAGGCTTTGCGCCGTCTCCTTTGGGGTTTTTCCCAAAGTCGAAACTGCACAGTCGGTGTCGTTGACACGACCCTTGACGCGCCTCCAGGATGGAATCCGATCGCTATTTGCGACTAATCCGGTCGGCATCCGAGCCCTGGAGACGTGACCGTGTCAAATCTTTCAAGTTCACCTCTGGCAGCGCTGGACCCTCAAGATGAGGTGAGGGTGGTCGGCCAGTACTACGACGACAAAACAGCCAAGCTCGTCCGCAAGTACGGGCCTGGGCCCCGGATCCACTACCACGTGGGCTACTACCCGTCCTCCGAAACGCCGCCGCACGCTCACAACGCGACGCCGGAGTCCATTCGCAGCAGCATCCGGCTTCATCAAGAAGGTCTGCTGCAGTACGCGGCCAAGATCTGGGGCGCCGAACACCGGCTGTCCGGGAAGGTTCTGGACGTCGGCTGCGGTCTCGGCGGGGGTTCGCTCTTCTGGGCGCAGGAATACGGCGCCGACGTCACCGCGGTCACCAATGCGCCGGAGCACGCGCCGATCGTCGAGGGGTTCGCCCGGGAATGCGGCCTGGACGGGAAGGTCAAGGCGCTGGTCTGCGACGCGAACCAGCTCACCGTGGACGACGGCCCCTACGACGCGGCGGTGGCGATCGAGAGCAGCGGTTACTTCAACCGCTCTCAGTGGTTCCAGCGGCTGGCACGCGTGATTCGCCCAGGTGGGAGCGTGTGCATCGAGGAGGTCTTCACCACCCGCCCGCACGGGGCCGATGTGTGGGCGGAGTACTTCTACTGCAAGCCGGCGACCGTGCTCGACTACGTGAAGGCCGCCGAGGCCGCGGGTTTCGAACTGGTCGACGAGTTCGACGCCACGGCGGAAACCGCGCCGTTCTGGGAAGAGAGCGCCGCCTGGACGAAAGCGGTGCTGGACTGCGACAACGGCCTTTCCGCCGTTGAGCGCAGGCAGATGAGGATCTCCCTGCTGGCGAACCAGGCGCAGGGCGCGGAATGGCGAGCAGGCGGCTTGCAGCTGGGTTTCCTGCGCTTCGAGAAGAAGTGGAGCTCCTCCCTATGACGCTCGGCCAAGCCCCCGCTCCCAGCGACGTCGCCGACGTCTACGACGGGATCGGTCAGATCTACGGTTCCGCGTGGGGCCCGAACTACCACTACGGCTACTGGGAGGACGACGCCGACGACAGCTCGATCGAGGTGGCCACGGACCGCCTGACCGACATGATGATCGCCGGTCTCGCCCCGCGGGCCGGCCAGCGGGTCCTGGACGTCGGCTGCGGCATCGGCCATCCCGCGCTGCGGCTCGTCCGCACGTCTGACGTGAACGTCGTGGGCATCTCCGTGAGCCACGCCCAGGTGGCGCAGGCCAACGAGCTCGCGGCCGCGGCCGGCCTCGCCGACAGAGCGACGTTCCAGTTCACGGACGCGATGGACATGGGCTTCCCCGACGCCTCGTTCGACGCGGCCTGGGCGTTCGAGTCGATGTGGCACATGCCCGACCGCGGCCAGGTGCTCTCCGAGATCACCCGCGTCCTGCGCCCCGGCGGCCGCCTCGCCATCGCCGACGTCATCGAGCGCGGCCCGGTCAGCCCCGAGGGGCGCAAGGTCCTGGACCACGTCTGCGAGAACTACGCGGTGAAGTCCCTGGGCACCATCGACGAGTACCGGACGGCGTTGGCCGCCAACGGGTTCGTCGACGTGGAGATCCGCGACATCAGCGCGAACTCCCGCCGCACGCTCGCGGTGATGGCCGACGCCGTGGAGACCAAACGCGACGAGCTGGTCGCGTTGGTCGGTGAGGAGCAGGCCACCTCGCTCCTGGCCTTCATGCGGCTGTCCGCGGTCACGCCGGAGCAGGGCTACGTCTACCTGACCGCGACCCGCGCCTGACCTGACGCAGATGAGCCCCGAACATGATCTCTCATGATCATGTTCGGGGCGTTCGTCGTGGAGGCCCTTCGTCAAGTCGGAGATGCTGCTCGATGCCGTCTGTCATGTCGGCGAACTCGGCGACGAGGTCGACTCCGCAGCGATCGGCCAGCACGAGAACCGACCAAAGGCAGTCAGCCAGCTCATGGCCGAGCCTGGCTTCGGCATCCGGGATGACTCGGCGGCCCTCGACTGCCATGACCAGCTTCGCGAGGTCACCGACATCGCCGACGAACCCCAATGCCAGATCCCCTGTGCTCCACTCCTGACGGCCGGCCGCACGGTGAGACCGGTCGTACATCCGGGCGATCTCCACCGCGCGCGCCTGCAGCTCTCCGATGTCCATGATCGAACTCTAGGCGGGGGTCCCGTGCGTTCTCACTGCCGTACGCGCAGCTCGGTCAGCGCCCGCAGCGGGAACACCGGCCGGTGACGTGGCGACTGCCCCGGCGCCAGCGTCAGACCGGGCATCCTGGAGGCGAGGGCCTGCACCGCGATCTCCAGTTCCGCACGGGCGAACGAAGCTCCGAGGCAGAAGTGGATGCCGTGCCCGAACGCGAGATGAGAGGAAGACCCGCTGCCAGGACTGAACGCCGCAGGACACGCGTGGGCGCGGCTGTCCCGGCCGGCCGCCCCGTACAGCAGGAGCAACCTGCTCCCCTCGGCCAGGTGCACGTCGCCGACCACCACGTCACGGGTCGCGGTCCGGTACATGCCGGCCAGCGGGGCGTCGAAACGCAGCCCCTCCTCGACGAGGTCACGCGTGGCGATCGTGCCGTCGGCGACCTCCGCCCAGCCGCCGGGGGCGCGCAGCTGCTGGTACATGATCGTGCCGAGCGCCTCGGCACAGGTCATGTGTCCCGCGAAGATGAGAGTGGGGATCTGCACGGCGACCTCGTCGGCGGTGAGGGTGTTGCCCGCCTTGCCGTGGTGCAGCAGCTCGCTGATCAGGTCGTCCTGCGGGTCGGCAAGCCGTTGTTTCGCGAGCTCACGGGCGAAGGCGCCGAAGTCCACCAGCCCCTGGGCCCATTCCCGCAGCAGGCCGGGATCGGTGTCGTGCTGCAACATCATGAGCTCGATGCGCTGCTCGGACCACAGGCGGCAGCGGTCGAGGTAGGAGTCCGGCACCCCGAGGCGCGCACACATCACCTCAAGGGCGTACGGGACGGTGAACGCCTCGATGAAGTCGAACTCCGCGTCGGCCGCGGCGCGCTCGACGAGGTCGGTGGCGATCTTGCGCATCGTGGGTTCGAACGCCCTGACCTTGGCCGGCGTGAACCCGATGTTGAGCACCTCGCGGACCCTGGCGTGCGCGGGCGGGTCGAGTGAGCCGACGCCCAGACCACCATCGCCGCGCCACGTCTTGAACATCCGGGCCACGTCGTCGGGCAGCTCGACCTTGGGACGGGGGTTGTGGTCGCGCGCCGAGTAGCTCTTGTCGTCCTTCAGCACGGCGAGCAGGTCTTCGCGTCGCGTGACGCACCACGCGTCGAGCAGAGGCGCGTAGAACACCGGCTCGTCATCACCGATGCCGGCCAGGAACGAGTACGGGTCGTCGCGATGTGCGCCATACGGGTCGAACGGCCGGCCTTCACGCAATTTCGCAGAATCGGCTGATACAGCCATTTCGCCTCTCAAGCTTTCCGTGAACCATCGCCAGGGGGCGGGTCGCGTCGAGCAGCCACCAATCCGCAGAATAGTCCGATCCGGGCTGTACGCCGCTCTCTTTGGGGTTTTTCCCAAAGTCGAACCCGAGCGCGCCGCGTCGTTGACACGAACAGGAGAGGTCGTTCAGGATACTGATCGGAACTACGGCTCAAATTCCCGATTACCGCTCTCAAAGCGACGACGAGTTTTCCGTGTTCAATTCCAGGAGAATCCGATGAGCACACTCGACACCCTGCTGTCGCCGGGGATGGTCCGGTCCGCGGTGTTGCCCGTCGTTCGGCAGCAGGTTTCCGCGCTGGAGCCGACGCTCGCCCGGATCAGCTCCTACCACCTCGGCTTCATCGACGAGCACGGCGAGCCCAGCACGGCCGCGAACGGCAAGCTGACCCGCGCCTCTCTCATGATGGCGGCGGCAGCGGGAGTCGGACTGCGGCCGGAGGACGTCCTGTCCCAGGCGGCGGCACTGGAGTTGCTGCACAACTCCACCCTGATCCACGACGACATCATCGACGCGGACGACCTGCGTCGCGGCCGCCCGGCCGCGTGGAAGGTGTTCGGCACCGGCCTGGCGATCCTGGCCGGAGACGCGTTGCAGGCACTGAGCCTGGAGATGGTCGTCGACGACCTCGGCCCCGCCCGTGCGGAGATCTCCAGCGCGTTCGCCGAAGCCAACCGCCTGGTGCTCGCCGGTCAGTCCCGCGAGCTCACCGTCCGGCTGGGTCCGGACGCCGGCATCGCGGAGTACGACCGGATCGTGGAGGAGAAGACGTCCGCGCTGCTGGAGTGCGCGCTGGTGACACCCGCACTGCGGGCGGGCAAACCCGAGCGCGTCCTGGCGGCCCTGCGCGGTGCGGGCAGGCACCTGGGCCTCGCTTTCCAGATCCTCAACGACGTCGAGGACATCTGGGGTGACCCCGCGGTGACCGGCAAGCCCGTCCGCGGCGACATCGGGCGGCGCAACCCGTCCTTTCCGGTGCTGGCGGTGTTTCCGGCCAGCGAACGACTGCGCGGGCTGTGGCAGGCCGGCGACACCACGGCGGCGCACCTGCAGGAGATGGCCGACCTCGTCGAGGAGTCCGGTGGCCGTCGCGCCGCCGAGCAGACCTCCCGCGACCACTTCGACTCGGCTCTGGCGCACCTCGGACGAGCCGAGCTGTCCCCTGCGGCGTCAACCGAACTGACCACCTTGTTCGACCGCATCGTCCATCGCACCGCATGAACCCCGATTCCGGCGGAGGTCGTCAGTGAGCACCCCGGTTCAACTGCCTTTCGAGCAGGCGAACGTGCTGCAGCTCGCGCCAGAGCTGCGCACTCTCCAGTCCCAGGGCGCGGTCCACCGGGTTCGCACGCCCGATGGCGGCGAGGCGTGGCTGGTCACCGGTCACGCCCAGGTGCGGCAGTTGCTGGACGACGACCGGCTGAGCCGCAACAACCCCGACCCGCAGGCGAAGGACAGCGGGTCTGCGCTTCTCGCCAGTCTGCTGGGCGGTTTCGCCACCGACCACGACCGGATGCGTGCCCTGCTGGAGCCGCACTTCTCCGCCGAGCGGATGGCGGAGCTGCGGCCGTACGTCGAGAAGCAGACCGGGCAGCTGCTGGACGAGCTGGCCGGGCGGCAGCCACCGGTCGACCTGCGTGAGGCGTTGGCGTTGTCGTTGCCGATCCTGGTGATGTGCGAGTGGCTCGGCGTGCCGCAGGAGGACAAGGACCGCTTCGGCGGCTGGACCCAGGACGCCGCGAACATCGGGGACCCGGTCCGGTCCAAGCAGGGGCTGGGCGGGTTGTTCGGCTACTGCAAGCAGCTCATCGCCGACAAGCGGCGGAACCCGGGCGATGACGCGATCTCCAGGATCTGCGCGACCGAGGGCATCACCGACGACGAAGTCCTTGGGCTGACAGCGTTGTTGTTGTTCGGCGGCTATGAGACCACGGTCGCGCGAATCGGTACAAGTGTCCTTTTGCTACTGTCTGATCCGGACCAGTGGCAGGCGTTGCAGGACGATCCGGGCCTCGTCTCCGGCGCCGTCGAGGAGACCCTGCGGAGGTCGATGCCGAACCCGCACAACGGCGGCATGCCCCGCTACGCGGTGACGGACTTCGAGATCGACGGTGTCACCATCCGGACCGGCGACTTCGTGCTGCTGAACATCATCGCGGCCAACCACGACGAGACGGTCTTCGCCGGCCCTGGCGAGGTCGACGTCACGCGTGACACCGCGGACAGCCTCGTTTTCGGTTACGGCGCTTACAACTGCGTGGGCGCGGCGCTGGCGCGGATGCAGCTGCAGGTGGTGCTCACCCAGCTCGTCGCGCGGTTCCCGGCTTTGCGCCTGGCCGTCGGTGTGGAGGAGCTGAGGCTGCGCCGAGACACGCTGATCGGCGGGTTGGTCGAACTTCCGGTGACCTGGTGATTGGACCCTGATGCTGCACAAGATATCCGCGGGCGTAGTCACGAGGAGCCCGGACTCGATCCGCTCGTACCTCCTGCTGATGCGGCTGGACCGGCCCACGGGGTACGTGCTCTACCTGCTGCCAGGCCTGTGGGCCGTCGTCTTCGCCTCGGGGAACCGGCCGGATCTGCTGTCGGTGGCGGCCGTCGCCGTCGCCGCGGTGCTGATCCGCGGCTTCGCCTGCGCGAGCAACGACGTGACAGACAAGGAGATCGACGTCCGCGTGGCCCGCACCGTGGCGCGGCCTGTCGCGGCGGGGACGATCAGCGTCCGGAACGGGATCCTCTGGGCCGCCGCACAGGCCGTGGCCGCGCTGCTGGTCCTCGCGATGGCGAACGTCGAGACGGCGCTGGTCGCGCTGGCCACGTACCCGTTGATCGTCGCGTACCCGTTCATGAAGCGCTTCTTCGTGTGGCCCTCGGCGTTCCTCGGGCTGGTGATGAGCACCTACGTGTTCGTCGGCTGGACCGCGGCGACCGGGAACACCGACTACCCGCCCGCGGTGTACGGCCTGTACGTCGCGGGGACCTTCTGGACCATGGTCCACGACGCGATCTACTCCCACCAGGACAAGGAGTACGACCGGAAGATCGGGGTCAAGTCCTCCGCCCTGCTGTTCGGCAGGGCGACCAAGGCGTGGCTGTCGCTCTTCGTCGTGCTCAGCGTCACCGGCGTGCTGTGGGCCGGTTCGCTGACGCCGATCGGCTGGGCGTTCTACGTGATCGTCGTGCTGGCCGCGATCTACCTGTCCTACCTGCTCTTCCGGGTGGACCTGGACGATCCGAAGGCGTGCTGGGACACCTTCGTCGCCAACACCAACTACGGCTGGATCGTGCTCGCCGCCGTGATCGCGGGGCAGTTCACATGAGCGACTCGATGTGGCAAGGAAGTGGCGTCGATCTGGACGCCTACCTGAGGCGCGTGGGCTACGAGGGCGACGTGGCCGCCGACCTCTCCACGTTGCGGCGCCTGCACACCGCCCACGTCGACGCGATCCCGTTCGACAACCTCGACGCGCTGCTCGGGCGCACGGCGGTGCCGCTGGACCTGGCGAACGTCCAGGAAAAGCTGGTGCAGCAAGGCCGGGGAGGCTGGTGTCTGGAACAGGTCGTGCTGATGGCGGCCGTGCTGGACCGCATCGGGTTCACGTTCACGGCGTTCGCCGGCAGGACGCGGGTCCGGACCGGCAGCAAGTTCGGGCCGGCCCTGCACGTCGCACTGCTCGTCGAGCTGGACGGCGAACGTTGGCTCCACGACGTGAGTTTCGGTGCTTTCGGGCCGCACGAGCCGATCCGGTTCGCGCAGAACGCGCGGCTGGACAGCGACTTCTCGTTCGACCTCGTGCAGGAGCCGACCGGTGAACACGTGCTGCGGTTCCTGCGGCCGGAGGGACCGGCGGAGCTCTACGGCTTCACCACGGACGTGCGCTATCCGTCGGACTTCGAGCTCCTCAACCACTTCTGCCTCACGCACCCGCGCTCGCCGTTCAACCACCGGGTGATCCTCCAGCGCACGCAGGCCAAGGTGAGGCACCTCCTCGCCGGCACCGTGCTCACCGAGATCCGGCCCGGTGAACCGGCGACGTTCCGCGAGCTCGACGAGGCCGAGGTGCTGTCCGCTCCCGAGGAGATCTTCGGGATCACCCTGGCGCCGGACGACATCCAGACCCTCCGCAAGACCTTGGCCGGCCCATGACGCGAACACTGCTGGTGGACAACTACGACTCGTACACCTTCAACCTGTTCCAGCTGATCGCCGAGATCAACGGCCGGGAACCGACGGTGGTGGTCAACGACGACCCGCTGCTGCTCGACCTGCCGCTGGAGGACTTCGACAACATCGTCGTCTCGCCCGGTCCCGGCCGTCCGCAGCACGCCCGTGACATCGGCCTGGTCGGCGACCTGTTGCGCCGGACCACGTTGCCGGTGCTGGGGGTCTGCCTCGGCCATCAGATCATCGGGCACCTGGCGGGCGCGACCGTGTCCGCCGCGCCCGAGCCACGGCACGGGCACCTCGCCAAGGTCTCCCACGACGGGGACCCGTTGTTCGCCGGGGTGCCTCGTGAGTTCGTCGCGGTGCGGTACCACTCGCTCGGCGTGCAGGAGCCGTTGCCGGAAGAGCTCGTCCCGATCGCGTGGGCGGACGACGGCGTGCTGATGGCGTTGCGGCACCGGGACTTGCCGCAGTGGGGCGTGCAGTTCCACCCCGAGTCGGTCGCCTCCGGGTACGGCAGGGAGATCCTGCGCAACTTCGCCGAGCTGAGCCGCCAGACCCACTCGCCCCGGTCCGGGGAGCTGGGACTGATCAGCACGGTCGTCCCGACCGCCGCCGACGCCGAGTCCATCTTCCTGCGGCTGTTCGACGACAGCCCCCACTGCTTCTGGCTCGACAGCAGCAGGGTCGAGCAAGGGCTGTCCCGGTTCTCGTTCCTGGGCGACACGTCCGGGCCGCTCAGCGAGGTCGTGACCTACCGCACCGGCAGCGGGGTGGTGCAGGTGCGCGACGCCGGCGGGGTCCGCCACGTTCCCGGCAGCGTGTTCGACTTCCTGGAGCAGCGGCTGCGCGAGCGGCGGGTTCCCGACACGACCCTGCCGTTCAACCTGACCGGTGGGTACGTCGGCTACTTCGGTTATGAGCTCAAGTCGGAGTGCGGTGCCGCGGTCCGGCACACCGCGGAAACCCCGGACGCCGCCTGGATGTTCGCCGACCGGATCGTCGCGGTCGACCACCAGGAGGGGCTGACCTACCTGGTCGCCGTGCACGACGAGGCGACCCGGCGGGACGCGCAGGAGTGGGTGGACCGGACGGCGACCGTTCTCACCGGACTGCGCCCTGTCGACGGCGAGCCCGCGGGCGAACCGTGCGCGCCGCCTGACGCCGAGGAGTACCTGGTCCGCGGCCGCGACCGGTACCTGGCGGACATCGCGGAGTGCCGGCGGCAGCTGGTCCTGGGCGAGAGCTACGAGATCTGCCTGACCGACCGGCTGCACCTGCCGTTCCACGACGACGACACCGCCTTCTACCGGCGGTTGCGCCGGGCGAACCCGGCGCCGTACGCCGCGCTGGTGCGCTTCGACGACGTCACGGTCTTCTGCTCGTCGCCGGAGCGCTTCCTGCGCATCGAGCGGGATCGCACGGTCACCAGCAAGCCGATCAAGGGCACCGCGCCCCGCGACGCCGACCCCGTGCGCGACGCCGAGATCGCCGCCACCCTCGCGTCGAGTGCCAAGACGCAGGCGGAGAACCTGATGATCGTGGACCTGCTGCGCAACGACCTGGGCCGGGTGTGCGAGGTCGGCAGCATCGACGTCGATCCGTACCTGGCCGTCGAGAGCTACGAGACCGTGCACCAGTTGGTGTCCACCGTCCACGGCCGGCTCAAGGACGGAGTCAGCGCGATGGACTGCGTCCGGCAGTGCTTCCCCGGCGGCTCGATGACCGGGGCGCCGAAGCTGCGGACGATGGAGATCATCGACGGCCTGGAGACGGAGGCCAGGGGCGTGTACTCCGGCACCCTCGGCTACTTCGGCCTCTCCGGCGGCACCGACCTGAACATCGTGATCCGCACCGCGGTCCGCGTCGGTGACCGGTTGACCATCGGTGCCGGCGGGGCGATCGTGCTCGACTCCGACGCTCAGGACGAGTACGAGGAGATGCTGCTCAAGGCGGCGGCGTCGCTGCGGGCCTGGCGTGCTCCGGCGGTGTCGGACGCGGGTCAGCGATGAGTGCCGACCGGCAGTGGTGGGACGACGGGTGGTCGCCATCCGACGCGAGCGGGATGGTGCGGGTCATCGACTCGTGGCTAGTGGACGACGGGCGGGTGCGGGGATTCGGTCTGCACGCCCAGCGCTTCGGTGCAGCCTGCTCCCGCTTCTCCGGCCCGGAGACGGACGGGTTCCTGCGCGCGGTCGCCGAGTCGTTGCCGGCGCAGGGCCGGTGGTTTCCTCGCGTCGAGCTGGTGGAGACCGGCTCCCGGCTGCGACTGCGGCTGTGGCTACGTCCTGCTCCCCCGCGCACCGCGACCGTTCGGTTGTGGAACTCAGGCCCCGACCGCCGCAGCCTTCCCGCCGTCAAGGGCGTCGACCTGGACCACCTGGCCGCCCTGCGCACCGCCGCGCTCGCGGCAGGTGCTGACGAGGCGCTGTTGCTCTCGCCGGAAGGACACGTGCTCGAAGGATCAACGACGAGCATCGTCTGGTGGCGTGGCGACACCCTGTGCGGTCCGCCGCCCGGACCCGGCCTGCTCCCCGGGATCACCCGTGCCCTTCTCGGGGAGCTGGCCGGGCAGGTCGTTCCGGAAACAGCCACCCCTGCAGAGCTTTCTGAAATTCCTGTGTGGACGGTCAACGCGCTGCACGGCATCCGGCCGGTCGCCGAGGGGCTGGGCCGGTTGTGCGAAGAGGATCTGGTGGTGGCCGAGCACTGGCAGTCGCGCCTCGACTCCTGTGCCGACCACGTGAGGAGGTTCACCGATGTCCGCTGACTACGAGCGCGATCTGCTGATCCAGCTGACCCGTCGCTGGGGCAAGCGGGTGGCCGTCAAGAAGGACGAGCTCGACCTGGACGGGCACTTCGACGCGGCGCTGCCGGACTTTCCCGAACACCTCGTGCCGGTACTGGACCTGCCGGGCGCCGACCGGCTCGACCGGGACGCCCGCGAGCGCATCCTGTCCGCGGCGTGGATCGCCTACAACGCCAAGACGGCGGCCATCGAGGACGAGATCATCCTGCCGGCCTGCCGGTTGATGCTGCAGGAACGGATCCCGGTCCGCCGTGACGACGTCGCCGTCGACGCGCTGCACCAGACGATCATCGACGAGCACTACCACATCCTCATGTGCCACAACGCTGTTGGCGTGACGCGGCGGCGCCGGGACATGGCGGATGTGCGGTTCGCGCCGGACGTCTGGTCGGTGGTCCAGGGACGGGCCTCGGCGCGCGCCGGGTTGTCCGGGTTCGACCGCGACATCGTCGACATCGCGTTCTCGCTGGCTGCCGAGACGACGATCAGCGGGTTCCTCTCGACGCTCTCCACGGCCCAGGACATCCAGCCGATGAACCGGATCACCACCGATCTGCACCGGCGGGACGAGAGCGGCCATGCGGTGGTGTTCCGCGAGCTGTGCGGCTCGCTCTACCGGAGTTTGGACAGCGCGCAGCAGCAGATGTTCCGTGAGGCACTGGTCTCCGGGCTGACCGCGTTCCGCTCCGCCGACCTGGAGCCGTGGGTGGCCGTTGCGGCCCAAGGCGGCTTCGAGATCGGTACCGACCAGCTGCGCGAGTGGGCGGCTGCGCGGCCCGTGCCGAAGCGGGACACCGGGCCGTTGCAGCTGCTGCTCGACGACCTGGGGATCAGCCACGACCTCGTCGAGACGGGCCGATGAGCGAGAGCACGATCGACACGGTCCCGGACTGGCGGACGCTCGTCGCCTGCCAGCAACCCGAGTGGCCCGACCAGGCCCGGCTCGGCGAGGTGGTGGACGACCTGGCGGCCTCGCCCGCCCTGGTCACGCCGTGGGAGTGCGACGCGCTCACCGCACGCCTCGCGAAGGTCGCTGAGGGCAGAGCGTTCCTGCTGCAGGGCGGTGACTGCGCCGAACGGCTCGACTCCGTCTCGGCACAGACGATCCGGCGCAAACTGCGTCTGCTGCAACAGATGTCCGTGATCCTCTCGTCCGCCTCGACCCTCCCGGTGGTCACCGTGGGCCGGATCGCCGGCCAGTACGCCAAGCCGCGGTCCTCGCCGACCGAGACCGTCGACGGGCGCACGCTGCCGGTGTACCGGGGCGACGCGGTGAACGGCACCGGCTTCACCCGGACCGAACGGCAGCCCGACCCGTTCCGGCTGCGTCGCGTGTACGACGCCTCTCAGTACACATTGGACGTTCTGCGGGCGAGCGGCGCGGAGGTGTTCGCGAGCCACGAGGGCCTGCTGCTCGACTACGAGGACGCGCTGACCCACGAGCGCTCCGGCCGGCGTTACGCAGGCAGCGGTCACATGCTGTGGATCGGTGACCGCACCAGACAGCTCGACGGCGCCCACGTCGCCTACTTCGCGACCATCGACAACCCGATCGCGGTGAAGCTGGGCCCGTCCACCACACCCGAGCACGCGCTGGCCCTGATCGACCGCCTCGACCCCGACCGGCGGCCGGGCAGGCTGACGTTCATCGTGCGCCTGGGAGCCCGCCGGGTGCGGGACCTGCTGCCCGAGCTCGTGGAGAAGGTCAACGCCTCGGGAGCGCCGGTGGTGTGGGTGTGCGATCCCATGCACGGCAACACCTTCCAGGCACCCTGCCGGCACAAGACGCGGCGTGTCGACGACGTTCTCGACGAGGTCGCCGGTTTCCTGGAGGTGCACAGGGCGCTCGGCACCCACGCGGGTGGCCTGCACATGGAGCTGACCGGTGAAGACGTGACCGAGTGCGTCGGCGGCGGAGTGGGGTTCGAGGACCTGCACCGCGTCTACGAGTCGGCGTGCGATCCGCGCCTCAACGCCGGTCAGGCTCTCGAACTGGCCTTCCTGGTCGCCGAAATGCTTCGGTGACCAGGAAGGCGAGCGATCACGCCGGGTTCGTGTAGAGCGTTCCCTCCGACCAGATGTACCTGGTTCCGCCCCATCGGGCCGCCGACTCGACGTCGGGGAAGAAGCCCCGCCCCTCCAGGTTCGCGCTGGTGTTGCACAGCACGGGGATGCCGCTGATCTCCGCGTATGCACGGAGGATGCGCACGGTGGCGGTGTCCTGAGTGGACTTGATGGTCTGCAGCCGGGCGGTGCCGTCCAGGTGCACGATCGCCGGGACACGTTCCGCCCAGCCCGGACGCATGCGGTGCTCGAAGATCATGTACGGGTCGGGCGTGCCGGGTTCGAAGACCTCCGGCGCGCGGTCCTCCAGGCAGATGGGCGCGACGGGGCGGTAGGAGGCCCGGTTCTTGATGTCGTTGAGCCGGTCCTTCATCCGGGTGCTGGTCGCGGGCGCGATGATGCTGCGGTTGCCCAGGGCGCGCGGGCCCAGCTCCGCCCGGCCGGACAGGACGACCACCGGTTCGTCCTCGGCGTGCAGGAGAGCGGCCAGTTGCCGTTCGTCGCACGGTTGTGCGCGCCACCCGTCAGGCAGGGTGCCGGTGGCGATCTTCGGTCCACTGTAGACGTTCCACTCCAGTGCCGTCCGGCCGTGCCGGAACATCTCGCAGGCGGCTGTTCCGATCGCGGCACCCGCGTCGTTGGGGAAGGGCGGGATGAAGACCTCGCGGAACACGCCGCTGGCCCGGATCGCGCTGTTCCACTTGATGTTGAGCGCGCAGCCGCCGCCCATCACCAGGTTGTGGTCGCCGTCCGGAAACCGGCCGCGCACCGCCGAGGTGAGCCGTTCCAGCAGGTTGTGGCCGAGGTAGGCCTGGTAGGTGGCGATGAGGTCCGCGTTGGACAGGCCCGGCATCAGCTCGTCGCGGTTCGCGGCGACCTTGTCCCCCAGCACCCCCACCCTGTCGACGGTGATGTCGCTGAGTTCGGCCATGAGGTCGTCGAACACGGCGAAGGCACCGGTGTCGACCTTGCCCTTGGCCGCGTAGGCCATGGCCTTTCCCGCGACGGAGAGGTGGTGGCGGATGAACCGGTCCGACGCGATGTCGTCGGTGTCGGGCAGGTACGGCTCGAACCGCGCGCAGAACGCCGCGAAGCTGCCTCCGAAGACGGGCATGAGGACCTCGACCAAGGTCACCTCACGGGTCTCCGCCCGCACCAGGTAGAGGCGCGGCGTGATGATGCCGTCCCAGACCAGGACGAACGCGTCCTCGCCCCTGGCGGCGAACGGGCTCGACACGTACGTGCCGATGAGGTGGTTGGCGACGTGGTGGTAGCTGGCGTAGTCGCCGAGACCGTGGCCGCGGAAGGTGTGGCGTCGCAGCGGATCGCCGTCGCTCTCGACGTACGGTGCGACGCGGAGCTGCACCGGCAGACCGCCGGCGTTCACCGCGACCGCAGGCTCCCCCGCGTCGTCCTGCGTGTACCAGCCGTCGACCACGAACTGGTCGATGTCAGCGGGCGACAGACCCTCCGCGGCGAGGATCTCGGTCACGCGTTCCAGGTTTCCGAGGGAGCTGTACCGTTCGCCGTTCTGCAGCTTCTCGATCTCGTAGCTGAAGAGCAGGCGGCCGTCCTCGATGACCGCGACTCCGCCGTCGTGTGATGCCTTGATTCCGCATATCCGCATTGGTCAGCCACACCTTTTCGGGAAATGTGAGAAAGCGTCTAACGGTGGTTCAGCCGCACCGGAAGTGAATCGAGCCCGCGAATGATCGTGCTGTTGCGCCACCGCAGGTCCTCGGGGTCGGCGGCGAGCCTCATGGCGGGAAACGCGTCGAGCAGGGCGCCGAACGCCATCTGCACCTCCACCCTGGCCAGCGGTGCCCCGAGGCAGTGATGGATGCCGTGCCCGAACGCCAGGTGGCCGGCGGCGGGGCGGCGGACGTCCAGCACGTGCGGGTCGTCGAAGCGCTGCGGGTCGCGGTTGGCGGAGGCGATCGCCAGCAGCACGAAGTCGCCGGCCGGGATCTCGACGTCGCCGACGTTCAGCGACTCCTTGGCACAGCGGAAGGTGGCGTGCTTCAGCGGGCTCTCCAGCCTCAGGAACTCCTCGACCGCGCCCGGCAGGAGCGTTCGGTCCTCGCGCAGGACCTCCCACTGGTCGAGGTTCCGCATCAGGTGGAGCGTGCCGTTGCCGAGGGCGTTGAGCGTGGTCTCGAAACCGGCGATGAACAGCAGATAGGCGGACGAGATCAGTTCGGTCGTGGTCAGCCGGTCGTCGACGTCGTGCGCCGAGACCAACGCGCTGAGCACGTCGTCCGTGGTTGCGCGACGTTTGCGCTCGATCAGTTCGCCGAGGTACTCGGCCACCGCGGTCGCGGCGGCGGTGGCCTCTTCCGGCGAGGTGCCGGAGACGAGCGCCTTGGACCAGGACTTGAAGTTCGCCTGTTCCTCGACCGGTACGCCCAGCAGCAGGCAGATCACCCGGATCGGCAACGGGAACGCGAAGGCGTCCAGCAGGTCGACCTCGTCGTGGTCCGCGAGGGCAGCGACCAGTTCGTCGGTGATCTTCTGGATCTCCGGCCGGAGAGCTTGGATGGCGCGCCCGGTGAAGGCCTTGCTCACGAGCTTGCGCAGCCTGGTGTGGTCCGGTGGGTCGGTGTGCATCATGTGGCTGGCGATGACCGAGGAGAAGCCGCCGCGCTTGCTGCGGTCCGCCTCCTTCTGCGCGAACAGCCCGTCGATCCTGTTCAGGTCGGTGCTCAGCCGGGGATCCGCCAGCGCGGACCGCACCGCCTCGTACCCGGTGATGAGCCAGACCGGCAGCCCGCCGACCAGGGGAACTCCGGCGGGCATCCTCACCAGGTGCGCCGAGCCCTCGGTGCTGAGCTTCGCGTACACCGAGTAGGGGTCCTGCACGAACGCGTCGTCGAGTTCCAGAGGGGCGGAATCGTGGTCCATGGGCACATCCTCGATTGCAGGAGTCCTCGTGAAATCACTATCAAGGAACGACCGGCCGCCGCAATGATGCTTATCAAAAAGCCTAAACGCGGCCCGAACGGCGTGACTTGCCCGACGAACTGCTGCTAGTGTCGCAATTCGGGGCTGTTTCCATTTTCGGAGATGACATTGCGACTTGCGCAAGTAATGGCGAACGTCTTCGAGCGCTACGGGGAACGGCCCGCTGTCGGTGAGCGCGCGCGGGACGCCCAGGGGCGCCTGCTGCCCCGCTACGAGATGACCACCTACCGGGAGCTGTGGAGCCGCACCCGCGCGGTGGCGAGCGAATGGCACCACCACCCGCGGCGTCCTCTCGTCGCGGGCGAGCGAGTGGCGCTCCTCGGGTTCACGAGCCGGGACTACGCGACGCTGGAGCTGGCGTGCGGTTATCTGGGCACCGTCAGCGTTCCGTTGCAGACCGGGGCGTCGAACCTGGCGTCGATCATGGCGGAGACGGAGCCGTTCCTCCTCGCCGCGAGCAGCGAGCACCTGGGCGTGGCGACCGAACTGGCCCTGCGCACGCCTTCGGTCCAGCGGCTGGTGGTGTTCGACCACGACCCGCGCGTCGACGACCAGGCGGAGCGGCTCGCCGCTGCCCGCGCCAGCTTGGACGTGGATGTCGTTGCACTGCAAGAGGTTCTCGACCTTGGCGCTAGCCTGCCCGAAGCTCCGCCGTACATCCCCGGCGACGACGAGGACCCTCTGGCGAAGCTCGTGTACACATCGGGGAGCACCGGGACACCCAAGGGCGCGATCTACACCGAGCGGCTGGCGAGGGTCACGTGGGAGGACCGCGCGAACCGGGAGGGCCTGGTCGCCCTGCACTACACGCCGCTGAGCCATTTCGCGGGCTACTTCACGCTGACGAACGCACTGGCGCGCGGTGGCACCAGTTGCTTCACCGCCGGCAGCGATCTCTCGACGTTCTTCGAGGACGTCGCTCTCGTCCGGCCCACCGAGTTGTCCCTGGTGCCGCGGGTGTGCGAGATGCTTTACCAGCGCTACCAGAGCGAGCTGGCCGGAGGCGACCCGGCCGAGGTGCTCACGCGTTTGCGCGAGGACGTCCTCGGAGGGCGTGTCACCTGGGCCACCTGTGGCTCCGCGCCGCTGTCGGCCACGCTGAGCGAGTTCATCGAGTCGCTCCTCGGCATCCCCGTGTACGACATGTACGGCTCCACAGAGGTCCCGGGCATCGCCGTCAACGGCACCCTGATGAACCCGCCGGTGATCGACTACAGGCTGGCCGACGTGCCCGAGCTCGGTTACTTCCGCACCGACTCCCCGCACCCACGCGGCGAGCTGCGGGTGAAAGCGGACGGGATTCCCGGCTACTACAAGCAACCCGAGCTGACGGCGGATCTCTTCGACGAGGACGGTTACTACAAGACCGGTGACATCGTCGCCGAGCTCGGTCCACGCCGCATCGCCGTCGTGGACCGCCTCAAGAGCGTGCTGAAGCTGTCGCAGGGCGAGTTCGTGGCCGTCGCGCGGCTGGAGTCCGTCTTCGCCGCAGGGCCGCTGGTGCGGCAGATCTTCGTCTACGGCAACAGCGAGCGCTCTTACCTGCTCGCGGTCGTCGTGCCGACCGCGGATGCCCTGGAGCGGTACGACCGGGAACGTCTCGTAGAACTGCTGATCGACTCGTTCCGGCAGATCGCGAAGGACACGCGCCTGAAGTCGTACGAGATCCCCCGCGGTCTGCTGCTGGAGACCGAGCCGTTCAGCCAGGCCAACGGTTTGCTGTCCGACCAGCGCAAGCTGTTGTGGCCCAAGCTCGTGGAGCGTTACGGCGAGCGGCTGGAACAGCTGTACGCCGAGATCTCGGCGCGCGAGACCCAGGAGTTGCTCGACCTGCGCCGCGGTGACCTGCCGGTGCTGGAGACCGTCCAGCGGGCCGCGCGGGCATTGCTGGCGGGTTCGACGGCCGAGGTGAGTCCTTCCGCGCACTTCCGCGACCTCGGCGGCGACTCGCTGTCGGCGGTGTCGTTGTCGAACCTGTTGCACGACACGTTCGGCATCCGCGTGCCGGTCGACGTCATCATCAGCCCCGCACACGACCTGCAGCAGCTGGCCGCCTACGTCGAGGCCAAGCGTCGTGGCGGTGCGATGCGGCCCACCTTCGCGTCGGTGCACGGCTCGGACGTGACCGAGGTACGCGCGGAAGACCTTGTGCTGGAACGGTTTGTCGACGCTGAAACGCTGTCCGCTGCCCGTCAGCTCCCGCTGCCGGCCGGGGAGCCTCGCCGTGTTCTGCTGACGGGCGCGAGCGGCTACCTGGGGCGTTTCCTCGCCCTCGAATGGCTTCAGCGGCTGGCTCCCGTGGGCGGCAAGCTGATCGTCGTGGTCCGCGGCTCCAGTCCTGACGCCGCCCGGCAGCGTCTGTTCGATGCCTTCGGCGACTTCGAGGAGCACCTGGAGGTGCTGGCGGGAGACATCGCCGAGCCAGGGCTGGGGTTGGACGAGGCGACGTGGGAGCGGCTGACCGGTGAGGTGGACCTGGTCGTCCACGCGGGCGCCCTGGTGAACCACGTGCTGTCGTACCGGCATCTGTTCGACGCCAACGTTCTTGGCACCGCGGAACTCATCCGTCTGTCGCTGACTCAGCGGCTCAAGCCGATCACGTTCATCTCCAGCGTGGCGGTGGCCAGGTCGCGGAAGGGGCAGCCTCTCGACGAGGACTCCGACGTGCGTGCCGCGCTGCCGGTCCAGCCTGTCGACGACGGGTACGCCGGTGGGTACACAACCAGCAAGTGGGCCGGAGAGGTGCTGCTGCGGGAGGCGCACGACCTGTGCGGGCTGCCGGTGACGGTGTTCCGCTCCACCATGATCCTCGCGCACAGCAGGTATGCCGGGCAGCTGAACGTGCACGACATGTTCAGCCGGCTGATGTTCAGCCTTCTCGCGACTGGCGTTGCCCCGCAGTCCTTCTACCGCGGCGAGGGCGCCCACTACGACGGTCTGCCCGTCGACTTCACCGCAGCCTCGGTTGTCGCGCTGGGTCCTCGCGGGTACCAGACCTTCAACCTGATCAACCCGCACGACGACGGGATCTCGCTCGACACGTTCGTGGAGTGGCTGGTCGAAGACGGCCACGCGATCGAGCGGATCGCGGACTACGGCGACTGGCTCGTCCGCGTCGAGGCCGCGCTGCGCAGTCTGCCCGAGGACCGGCGGCAGTACTCGATCCTCCCGCTGCTGCACGGCTTTCAGGAGCCGGAGCCGGCAGTGCCCGGTTCGGACGTCCCCTCAGCCCGTTTCCGCGAGGCTGTCGGGGACATCCCGCACCTGTCTCGTTCCCTCATCCGCCAGTACGCACGAGGTCGCGAACATGAGTGAGTACGACTACATCGTGGTGGGCGGCGGGAGCGCGGGGTGCGTGGTGGCCGCCCGCCTGGCCGAGAACGCGACCGTGCTGTTGCTGGAGGCGGGTAGCGCGTCTCCGGTGACCACCACGCCGAACAACTGGCTGTCGCTTCTGGGCACCGAGTCGGACTGGCAGGACACGACTCTGCCGGAGCCGGAACTCGGCAGAGCTCTCGCCTGGCCACGCGGGAAAGCGCTGGGTGGCTCTTCCAGCATCAACGGGATGATCTTCGCCAGGGGGCACCGGAGCAGCTACGACTGGGGCAAGGGGTGGGAGTTCGACGACCTGCTGCCGTTCTTCCGGCGCAGTGAGCACGCGCCCACCCGTGATCCGGCTCTGCGCGGTGTCGGTGGCCCGCTGGTGGTCGCCCCGGCGGAGCAACAGCATCCGGCGGCGGCAGCGTTCGTGGATGCAGCTGTGGAGGCGGGCCACCGGCGTGCGACGGACATCAGTGGCGGCTTGGAGGAGGGCGTCGGCTGGGTCGACCTGAACATCGTCTCCGGCGCCAGGCAAAGCGCTGCCGACGCCTACCTGGGCTCGCAGACCAATCTGGACGTCGTGACGGACGCGCTGGTCAAGCGAGTGGTGTTCGACGGACGCAGGGCCACCGGCGTCGAGTACACCGTTGGCGGCCAGCACCACCGCGCCTCAGCCGCCGAGGTGGTGCTGTGCGCGGGCACCATCGGGACCGCTGAGCTGATGATGCGGAGCGGGCTCGGTCCGGCCGGTCACCTGCGTGACATGAACATCGGCGTGGTCGCCGACCTGCCCGGCGTGGGCGAGAACCTGCACGATCACCCGCTCTGCTTCGTGATGTACAGCAGTGCGCGACCACTCCCGATGAGCTCGTACAACAACGTCGAGGTGCTCGGGCTGCTGCGCAGCGATCCCGAGCTGGACGCGCCGGATCTGCAGTCCTGCCTGTCGCCGGCCGGGGACAGCGCCTACGTGATCACGTTCTCCCTGATGACGCCGCACAGCCGCGGCCGGCTCCGGTTGTCCGACCGGGGAGTCGAGCTGGCTCCGCGCTACCTGACCGATCCGCGGGACATGACCGCGATGGTGAACGGGATGCGGCTGGTGCGCGAGATCGGTGCGGCTAGCGCGCTCAGGCCGTGGCGTGGGCAGGAAGCGGAGACGGGTGGCGAGGCCTACATCCGGGCGACCACGGGGACGTACTACCACTACGTCGGCACGTGCAAGCTGGGTGCGGACGAGATGTCGGTGGTGGACGAGGAACTGCGCGTGCACGGCGTCGAGGGCCTGCGGATCGCGGACGCCTCGGTGATCCCGCGGATCCCGTCGGCCAACACCTGCGCGACCGTGGTCGCGATCGCGGAACGAGCCGCGAGCCTCATGACCCGTTGACCGGTGCGGTTTCGCCAAATCGTTGGCGAGCAATGCGTTAACGCGGTTTAGTCGATGGGGTGACTGACTACTACCGGCTGCCGCTCGAGTACGTCGACGACCCGCACGCGCTGCACGACGTGCTGCGCGCCGAAGGACCGGTCAAGGAGCTCCGCCTCGTGCACGGGCTCAAGGTCTGGCTCGTCAGCCGCTACGAAGAGGCGCGCACGGCGCTGAGCGACCCGCGGATCAGCAAGGACATCAGCAAGGGCGGCTGGTTGTTCGAGCACCACGCGGACTCGAACTCCGGCAAGCGGATGTTCGACGACGTGCTGAACTCGCACATGCTCAACGCCGACCAGCCGGACCACACCCGGCTGCGCAAGCTGGTGAACAAGGCCTTCACCTCGCGCCGTGTCGAGATGCTCCGGCCCAGGGTCGAGGAGATCACCAAGGAGCTGCTCGACGACATGGAGGGCACCGTCGACCTGCTCGACGCGTTCGCGTTCCCGCTGCCGATCACGGTGATCTGCGAGCTGTTCGACATCCCTACCAAGGACCGCGACTCGTTCCGCGAGTGGACCACCACGCTGCTGACCTACAACACGCAGGAGGCGGTCGCCGCGGCCGGAGCGGCCATGTCGCAGTACCTGCTCGGGATGGTCGAGGAGAAGCGGAAGGCGCCGGGCGACGACTTCTTCTCCGCACTCGTGCACGCCGAGGACGAGGGCAGCCGGCTGTCGGAGATGGAGCTGGTCTCCATGGCGTTCCTGCTGCTGGTGGCCGGGCACGAGACGACGGTCAACCTCATCGGCAACGCCGTGTTCGCGCTGCTGCGCCACCCCGCCCAGCTGGCGCTGCTCAAGGAGAAGCCCGAGCTGATCGCGGGGTCGACCGAGGAGTTCCTGCGCTACGAGGGACCGGTCAACCTGGCGACCTTCCGCTACACCACCGAACCCGTCGAGCTGGGCGGCGTGACCATCCCGAAGGACGAGCTGGTTTTGGTGTCGCTGCTCGCGGCGAACCGCGACTCGGCCCGTTTCGCGGCGCCGGACGAGCTGGACGTCACCCGTCAGGCGGCCGGGCACGTGGCGTTCGGGCACGGGATCCACTACTGCCTCGGCGCGCCGCTGGCGCGGCTGGAGTTCGAGATCGCGCTGCGCGGACTGCTCTCGCGGTTCCCGGACATCGAGCTCGCCGGGTCGCCGCAGGAGCTCGGGTGGCGCGACAGCACCCTGATCAGGGGCCTGATCACCCTGCCGGTGCGACTGGGTCCCTAGGCTTTTGCGGTAGAACAGCCCGTTGGCCCACGAAATCGGCGCCGCACAGGCCCAAAGATCAAGCGGCACCCAGACCTAGTCGGACCGGGTGACCGCAGACCGATCGTGACTCGACGCGCTGCGTCCCACCGAGGAGCGGACGAGGCTGGCCAGCAGGTCCGCGCTGCTCGCCGAGGTGGCGGAGCTCATCGGCGACGACCTGGTGGCGTGGGGCGTCGAGCACGCCCGCGCGCTGTTCGAATGTGCGTACGAACGGGATCCTGGTTCCTCCGAGGCGCGGGTCGCCGAGGCGGTGGTGCTCAGCGCGCTGGTCTCGGCGCGCACCGGCCGGGCGGACTGCGGTTCGCTCATCTCCGAGGGCGACAGGGCCACCAAGGCGGCGGTGGCCAGGGGCACATCAGTCGAGGTGGTCGTGCAGGGCGTGCAGCGGACCTAATGCCAACGTCGCCAGGGAGTTGTCGTCGCTGGCGGAGGAGAAGCTCTCCGTCTCGGAACGCGGTGCGGCCACGCGGCAGTTGATGTCGGATCTGTTCGGCGGGCTGGACTTCCTGTCCAGCACCCTGATCGCGCAGTTCACGGCCGAGCGGGAGCGGTGGCTGCGGAGTGCGGCGTTCACGCGGCGGGATCTCGTGGAGTCGGTGCTGAGCGGGGCGTCGGACGGTCAGGTCATGAGCCGGAGGCTGGGATACGACCTCTCGCGCCATCATCTCGCTCTGCTGGTGTGGAGCGACGAGCTGACCGAGTACACCGCGCGGGACCTTGAACGCGCGGCCCTGCGGGTGTTGGCGGGGTGCACCGCGCAGCTCCTGGTGGTGGCGGGGCCGACGAAGTTGTGGGCCTGGGGATCGCGGGCAGGGAGCGGGCCGCGGGCGGAAGTGCCGGACGATCTCGACGTGCACGTCGCCGCCGGGTTGCCCGAGGCGGGCACAGTCGGGTTTCGCGCGAGTCACGAGCAGGCCGTGGCGGTGGAGCGGTTGACCCGGCTCGCGGGTCGCAAGCCGGGTCTGTCCACCTACGAGGAACTGGGTTTGGTGGCGCTGGCCGCCGAGAACATCAACACTGCCAAGGATTTCGTACGGCGGGAGTTGGGGCCGCTCAGCGCTGACGACGCGGCGAGCGCCGAGTTGCGGTTGACGCTCAAGGCTTATCTGGACCACGACAAGGGCGTCGCGGCTGCGGCCGGCGAGTTGCACGTCGCCAAGAACACCGTGCCGTACCGGGTTCGCAAGGCGGAGCGGTTGCTCGACCGGTCGGTGCGGGACGACCGGTTGCGGCTGCAGGTCGCCCTGCACCTGGCCGACGCTCGGAACCTCAGTGCTGGGTTGAGGTCAGCCTCGCGTCGTGGTGTGCCGCCATCCGCACCGGCGCGTTGACCACGCCGAACCCGCGGTAGTCCCCGATGCGCTGCACCACCTCGAAGAACACCCGTGCGCCCGCCAGCTCGGTGTAGAAGTGCAGGAACTCGCCGCGCGCATCGCGGTCGTAGAGCACGGAGCACTCCTGCAACGCACCGATCGTTTCTGCGGCAAGACCAGTCCGCGCTGCGAGGTCGTCGTAGTAGTTGGCGGGGATCTCCAGCACCCGTGCGCCCAGCGTTCGCAACGCCCGAGCGCTGGCCAACGCGTCGTCGCACGAGAACGCGATGTGCTGCGGTTCCCGGACGGCAGGCGCCCAGTCGCCGCGCCGGACCAGTGCGGCGTCCAGCGACAGCCGGATGCCCGAGCCGCTGACCCCGCGGCCGCGCACGAGTCCGTAGGGCGCGGCGAACTCCGTGACGGGGCCGGGTTCGAGGCCGAGCACCGAGCGGTAGAACAGCGTGGCCTCGTCGAAGTGGTCGAACGGCTGGGTCAGCGAGACGTGGTCGATGCCCGTGATGCCGGCCGCCGGCGCTGACTCGCCGGTCGGGACGAAGTCCTCGATCCAGTCGTCAGAGGAGCAGAAGAAGATCTGCGTGCCGTCGGGTGCGGCGATCGCGGTCAGCGCCGCTTCACCGGGACCGGCCGTGCGGGACAAGGCAGGAGCGAGCATTCCCTCAGAGCGCTGGCCTGCCGCAGTGGGGTCGGGCACCGTGATGCCCAGAGCGGCGATCGTGCCGGGTTCGCCCGACGCGTTGACGAGTACCCGTGCCTCGCCCTGGGTCCACAGCTCCACCGGCTTCGTGCGGTGCACGCCCGCCCTGGTGAAGCCCAGCGCGGCCAGGCCGGAGTCGCCGACGATCTCGGCGAACGCGTAGCCCTGCGAGGCGGGCGCGGAAGGAATGTCCAGCAGCCCCAAGGAGTCCTTCAACGCCAGCAACGAGCGCATCGCGTCGACAGAAGCGCGGTACGGGTCGGCCTGGCGGAAGACGTCGTTGAAGACTTCGAGCGACAGCGGGCCGGTGTAGCCGGTGGCGAGGACGTGACCGGTGAACGTGGTCAGGTCGAAGTCGCCCTGGCCGGGGAAGAGCCGGTGGTGGCGGCTCCACTGCAGGACGTCCATCGGCAACGTTGGCGCGTCGGCCAGCTGCAGGAAGAAGATCTTCTCGCCGGGGATCGCGCGGATCACCCGTGGATCGTCCCCTTTGGACAGGATGTGGAAGCTGTCCAGGCACACGCCGAGTGCCGGGTGCGCGGCGCGGCGGACGATTCGCCACGCGTGTTCGTAGCCGTTGACGTACCTGCCCCACGCGAGCGCTTCGTAGGCGATGCGCAGGCCGCGTTCACTCGCGCGCGAAGCGAGAAGGTGGAGTTGCTCGGCCGCGAGATCGTCGTCGTCGATGGCGTCCGGCGACACCGAGGAGCAGACGAGCACCGTGTCGACGCCCAGCTCCGCCATGACGTCGAACTTGTGCTCGGCGCGGCGCAGGTTGGCGGCGAGGACGTCCGGCGGCACGGCCTCGAAGTCGCGGAAGGGTTGGTAGAGGTCGATGCTCAGCCCGAGGTCGGCGCAGCGCTTGCGGATCTCGGCGGGTCCGGGACGCGCGGCGAGCAGGTCGTTCTCGAACAGTTCGATGCCGTCGAAACCCGCCTTCGCCGCAGCGGCGAGCTTGTCCTCCAGCGTGCCGGACAGGCAGACGGTGGCGATGCCGGTGCGCGGGTCAGGCCGCATGAGCGGGTTCCCCTTCCATCTCCTCGAAGTGGGCCAGCATCCGCGCCGCGTCCGGCTCGATGCCGGTGAACAGCCGCATGGACTCTGCGGCCTGCAGGACGACCATGCCGCCGCCGTGCAACACACGGCAGCCCCGTGCGCGTGCCGCCGCGAGCAGAGCCGTCTCCAGGGGCCGGTAAACGATGTCGGCGACCCAGAGTTCGTCGTGCAGCAACGACTCGTCGATCGGCAGCCCCGGATGCGCGGCCATGCCCGTGGGTGTCGCGTGGACCAGCCCGTCGGCGGTCTGGACGGCGTTCGGGGTGCACATGACGGCGCGCTCAGCTCCGAACCTGCGCTGCAACGCGTCCACGAGCTCCGCGCTGCGAGTCAGGTCGACGTCGTGGACGCCGAGCCGCGCGGTGCCGAGCGACAGCAACGCGTGCCCCACGGCCGCGCCCGCGCCGCCCGCGCCCAGCAGCACGACCTTGTCCATCGCGACGTCGGGCAGGCCGCGACTCAGGCTGTGGGCGAACCCCGCCGCATCGGTGTTGTGGCCGATCGTCTTGCCGTCCTCGAAGAGCACGGTGTTGACGGCACCCAGCGCGGCCGCCTCGGGCTCCAGCTCGTCCAGGTACGGGATGATCGCCTGCTTGGCGGGATGGGTGATGTTGAGGCCGTCGAACCCCGCGATCCTGGCCGCCGCCAGCACCTCGCCCAGCGGAAGGCGGAGAACGTCCAGGTCGAGCAGGCGGTAGACGTAACGCAGCCCGAGCCGGTCGGCCTCGCGTTCGTGCAGCGCCGGGCTCAGGGACGGACCGATACCGGAGCCGATGAGGCCGATCAGGAAGCTGGACACCCGTCCTCCGTAATGTACGAACTAGTGAGTTCACGTTAGCGCAGGTCTCGGCGTGCCGGAAGTACTCCACTAGAGTTGCCTGGTCATCCGTTGATCGAAGGGGTACCCGGTGGCCGCACCGTCGTCGTCCGAGGCCGAGCGCCAGCGCGACAAGGAGCGCACCCGCGCCGACATCCTCGACGTGGCCACACACGAGTTCGCGGACAAGGGCTACACCGGCGCGCGGGTCGACGAGATCGCCGAGCGCACCAGCACCACGAAGCGGATGATCTACTACTACTTCGGCGGCAAGGAGCAGCTCTACATCGCCGTCCTGGAACGGGCCTACTCGGCCATTCGCGCACTTGAGGCCGGTGTCGACGTCGAGCACCTCGACCCGGAGATCGCGATCCGCCGGCTCGCCGAGCTCACGTTCGACCACCACGAGGCGAACCCGGACTTCATCCGCCTCGTCAGCATCGAGAACATCCACCACGCCAAGCACATCGCGCGCTCGGAGATCCTGGCGAACCTCGCGAACCCGGCGCTCGACGGCCTCGCCCGAGCCCTCGAACGCGGCCGCGAGTCAGGCCGGTTCCGCGGCGACGTCGACGCGCTCGACATCCACCAGGTCATCAGCTCGTTCTGCGTGTTCAGGCTCGCGAATCGGCACACGTTCGCCGCGATCTTCGGGCGGGACATGCTCGACCCGGCACGGCGCGAGCACCACCGGCGCATGCTCAGCGACCTGGTGATCGACTACCTGACCAGCTGAAAACCAGCTCTTGACACCTGGGGGTCACGTGTTCGACCTTTAATTAACTAACTAGAACGTACATCGGAGTACGCCGTGACCACATCGATGGCCCGCAAGACCGCGCTGGCGGCCTGGATCGGCAGCGCGCTGGAGTACTACGACTTCTTCATCTACGGCACGGCCGCGGCACTGGTGTTCAACAAGGTCTTCTTCCCCGCGACCTCGCCCGCGACCGGCACCCTGCTCGCGCTCGCCACGTTCGGCGTCGGCTACCTCGCCCGTCCGGTGGGCGCCTTCGTGCTCGGGCACGTCGGCGACCGCTTCGGGCGCAAGAAGGTCCTGGTGTTCACACTGCTGTTGATGGGCGTGGCGACGTTCGCCGTCGGCTGTCTGCCGACCTACGCCTCGGTCGGTGTCCTCGCACCGGTGCTCCTGGTCGTTCTCCGCCTGCTGCAAGGACTTTCGGCGTCGGGCGAACAGGCGGGCGCCAACTCGATGTCACTGGAACACGCGCCAGAACACCGGCGCGGCTTCTTCACCAGCTTCACCCTGAGCGGCACCCAGGCCGGGCAGATCCTGGCCACCGCGATCTTCCTGCCCGTCGCCGCACTCCCCCAGGACGACCTGCTGTCGTGGGGCTGGAGGGTTCCGTTCTGGTGCAGCGCCCTGGTCGTGGTCGTCGGGCTCGTCATCCGGCGCAAGATCGACGAGACATCCGCCTTCAAGAAGGCCGAGGTGGCCAAGCTGCCGGTCGCCGTGCTGTTCCGCTCCCACTGGGCTGCCGTGCTGCGGGTCGTCATCGCGGCCACCATCGCGTCGGTCAGCACGATCTTCACCGTCTACGCCTTGAGCTACGCGGTGAACACGGTCGGCTTGGCCCGCACGCCGATGTTGTGGGTCGGCGTGCTCGCGAACGTCGTCGCGCTCGCCGCCATCCCTTTGCTGGCCGGGCTTTCCGACCGGATCGGCCGCAAGCCCGTGTTCATCGCGGGCTGTCTCGGGTGCGCGATCCTGATCTTCCCGTACCTGTGGTCGATCTCGATCGGCTCGTACGCGCTGGTGTTCACCTTCGGCATCCTGATGTTCGGCGTCGTCTACTCCGGCATCAACGGGATCTGGCCGTCGCTGTACGGCGAGATGTTCAGCACCCAGGTCAGGCTGTCCGGCATGGCGATCGGCACCCAGTTCGGTTTCGCGATCGCCGGCCTCGCTCCCAGTGTGGTGTCCGCGATCGGTTCCGGCCGCGACGGCTGGGTGGGCGTCGCGATCTTCACCGCCGGGGTGTGCGTGCTGAGCGCGGCGGCGATCGCGACCGGGCGTGAGACCTTCCGGCTTCCGACCGCGGAACTCGGGCGCTCACCGAAACAATCGCGGGTTCCTGCCGCTGCTCAGGTCTGACGCGGCTGGATCACCAGGATCACCGACAGCACCACGAGCAGGCCCAGCAGCACCGCGTTGAGCCACTGGTCGCGCGGCTCGTACATGTGCAGCATCGTCAGGTGGTAGACGAAGTGCAGGGTGTTGAACACCAGGAGCGCGGCGCCTGTCATCTGGACGATCACCGGCTTCCTGGCGTTCGCGAACGCCAGGAAGCTCAGCACGGTGAGCGCCAGGTACATGGCGCCGACGTCCTTGATGAGATGTTCGTTGTACGGGCCCAGTTGCGGCAGCCAGCGCAGGCCGAAGCCGGGGAAGTTCGCGTACCAGGACGCCGCAGCGAAGTAGGCGTAGATGCCGACGTAGGCCGACGTGACGCCGATGAAGGCCAGGCTGATCCGGTCGAGTAGCAGTTTCATGTCATGTGGACGAGACGGCGCGTCGATGTGTGACAGAGCGGGCCGGCGTCACGGCGAGCAGCAACGCACCGCCCACTTGCGTGCCGGGCCCGAGATGAGCCAGACGAACAACGCGATCTCCGCGGCGGTCGCACCGACGGCGGCGAGTGGTACCAGCCACTCCGGCGCCCACGGCATGGGCTGTCCGGTGTAGACGGTGAACGAGCGCCAGTCGCCCCAGGCGACTCCCTCGGAGCCGGGTGCGCCCAGCAGGCCGAACCGGTCGGCCACCGCACCACCGAACGCGAGCCCGAGCAGGACGGCGCAGACCCAGCCGGTGATCACTCCCACGACGACAAGCCCTGCAGTTCGCACAAGACGAAGTCAATCGGCTTCCGATGGTTCGCCGCTTGCGCTGCGAGCACAAAATCCGCGGCACGAATAGTCACCACGCCGCCCCTGCTGATCGACATCAGGCGCCCTGCCTGCAAGGGTGGCGGGGTGGCGCCTTTGGAGATGAAGTCCGAACAGCGGCAGAACGCGGTGGTCCTGGAGGTCGCCGGAGAGGTCGACGCCTACACGGCGCCGCTCCTGCAGGAGCGGCTGACGGAGGTGTTCGCCGAGGCGGCGAAGGGCCGGCTCGCGGTCGTGCTGGACATGACGGGCGTCTCGTTCCTCGCGTCGACGGGCCTTTCCGTGCTGGTCGAGTTCCACCTGCGCGGGGTCGAGGAGGGCACGACGCTGCGGGTGGTGGCGCCGGCGGGCAGCGTGCTGCGGGCGCTGCGGGCGACGACGTTGAACGAGATGATCGAGCTGCACGCGACCGTGGACGAGGCCCTGGCGGCTGGCTGAGTCACGCCGAGTCGAGGCGGACCGACTGCGCCCTCGGGTACTTGCGGCCCGCCGTGGGCACTGGCGAGCCGGTGAACGACACCGGTGTGCCCGCCAGCAGCAGCGTGAGGCCTTCCGGCAGTTCGTCGCGGGACACGAACCACGAACCGCCGCGGGTGTCGGTGATGAAGCCGTGCGCCTGCCCGGACTTCCACTCCGTCACGGTGCCACGCCTGCGGCCTCGTGGCGTGCCCACCGGCGAGGCCACGGCCTGGCTGGAGCGCACGAAGGCCGGCCGCAGCGGGGTGCCGGGCTGGTCGGCGGGGGCGAACAGGTCGTCGAAACCAGGTGTGAACGGGGTCGCGGCGCGCAGCGGGGCCGCGGTGCGCGGGGTCCAGGCGGGGGCGGTCGAGCGGATGTCCACCACCGGCACGATCACGTGCACGCCGCGGGCGGTCAGCCTGGTCACGAGCGGGGCGAAGTCGGCGTCGCCGGTGAGCAGGACGACCCATTCGAGTGGCACGGTGGTCGCCTGGTCCCAGGCCTCCAGTGCGAGCTGGACGTCCACGCCCTTCTCCTTGCCGCCGTGCAGCGGCAGGTCGTGGCGGGTGATGCCGGCGGCGCTCAGGACGGCGTCGAACGACGTGGCGGGAGTCTCGATGCGACCGCGGACGTAGTGGGCTTCGGCGACCACGCAGTCGTCCAGCGGGCGGCCCGTTTCGGTGTGGACGTACCAGCGCAGGGCGTCGTGCAGGCCGTCGAGCGCGATCCTGGCCGCGCGCTGGTGCGCGGTGGCGTAGAAGTCGCTGAGGTACGCGAACCACGTGCCGTCGTAGAACACTCCGATGCGGACGGTCTCCCCCATCCGGAGAACATTACCCGGCCAGTGCCAGGCGGTCCGTACGCAGGCGGCGGCCTGAGAGGTAGCGGCGGCGGTCGGTGACCAGGACGGTGGCCAGGCCGCCGACCAGCAGCCACGTGCAGAGTTCGGCCACGCCGGTGGCCAGGCCGGGCCCGCCGGTCACCGCGGCTCGTAGCGCCTCCACGGCTCCGTGGGTGGGCAGGTAACCGGACAGGGTGAGCAGCGGGCCGGGCAACGTCGAGACGATGCCGGTGGCGGCGGCGACGCGCAAGCCGTCGTAGGGATGACAGGTAGCGAGCGGTGGCGGCCGCCGGCGATGATGCTTCGTAGCTGTTCGATCAGGTGACACGAGACCAGGTGGAACGCGAACGAGCCGGCGGCGTCGACGTCAGTTCAGCCTCGGGCCTCGGCGATGCGGCGCACGGTGTCCGCGACCCGTTCCGACCCCAGCCGGTAACCGGACCGCGCGTGCAACGTCCCGGCCTCGTCCGCCAGGCGCTGCGCATCGTCGAACCGGCGCTCGGCCAGGTCCACCTCCGCGAGCATCCGCAGCGCTTCCCCTTCCGGCAACCGATGACCGGTGCCGCGGCTGACCGTCAGCGCCTCCGACGCCAGCGCGCGTGCGGCGGAGTGCTCGCAGTGCCGCAAGTGCAGTGCTGCCAACGAGATCAGGGCGTCACATCGGCCGCGCTGGTGTGACACGGCGACGGCGAGGTCCAGGGCGGTTCGGAGCTCGGTGCGGGCGGCGTCGTCGTAGCCGAGCAGCAGGTGGGTGCTGCCGAGGACGTGCCACGCGCTGATCTGCGTGCGTCGCATGCCCAGCCGGGTCGCGATGTCGAGCGCCTCGCGGGCCGTGTCCAGGGCGAGGTCGTACTTCTCCAGGTCGCGGTAGGCGCCGGAGAGGTTCGCGAGGTTGCCGGCTTCCTCGGCGGGTTCGGCGAACTCACGGCACAGCGCCAGGCCCGCGGTGTAGTGCTCGATCGCGCGTTCCAGCCGGCCGAGTGCCTGGCTGGTGCGGCCCGCGTGCGTTTCGCCGAGCAGGACGCCGTAGCGGACGCCGTCGCGGCGTGCGGCTTCGATGGATTCGGTGTGCAACGCATAAGCGCGCTCCAGGTCGCCCAGCTCCCAGTAGGCGTCGCCGAGGACCAGGGAGCCGTCGGTCGGGCGGCCGTCCTGCCGCCACAGTTCGCGTGCCCGTTCGTAGTAGGAGGCGCAGTCGCGGGGGCGGCCCATCGAGATCGACGTCCTGCCGAGCGCGCACAGCACCACGCGGTAGAACTCGGTGTGGCCGAGCCGGTCGGCGACATCGAGTGCCTTTCCCAGGAACGTCAGGGACTTCTCGTAGTCGCAGCCGCACCAGTGGGCGTCGCCGATGATCCGCAGCGCGTGTGCCTCGGCGAGCAGGTCACCGCTGCGCACCGCCGCCTCCAGCACAACGGTCCCGGTCTCGAGCCACACCGCCTCCATGCGGTGACGTTCGAACTGCGGGTGCAGCGCGATCAACAGCTGGACAGCCAGCCGGGTGTGCCCAACGGCGGCAGCGGCGTGCGTGGTGGCGACCAGGTTCTCGGTCTCGACGTCGATCCACGTGTTCGCGATCGTGTCGTCGATGAACGTCGTGTGGCGGTAGTCCTCGGCCAGCACGTGCCGGTACGTGCGGGGGTCGACCCGCTCACCGGCGTTGAGCAGCGTCAGCGCGAAGTGGCCCCACAGCCGTTCGGTCGCGGCCGCGGACTCGTCGTCGGTGGCCAGTTGCGCGGCGTGGAGCCTGAGCAGGTCGTGGAACGTGTACCGGCCAGGTTGGTGTTCATCGACGAGATGGGCCGCCGTGAGCGCGTGCAGGCAGCGCTCGGTCTCAAAAGCGTCGAGCTCGGTCAGCGCGGCGACGGCGTCCGCGGTCAGGTCTCGGCCCGGCATGAGCCCCATCAGCCGGAACACCCGTTGCGGCAGCGGGTCCAGCGCCGCGTAGGACAGGTCGAACGCCGCGCCCACCGCGGTGTCGGGGTCGCCGGGCGCCGCGAGTGAACCCAGCCGGTCGCCGGACCGCAGCGCGGCCACGTAGCTCTTGATCGACCGGCCGCCCAGCAGGTGGGCGGCGGCGATGCGCAACGCCAGCGGCAACCCCGCGCACAGCTCGATGAGGTCGTCGACCGGTTCGCCTTCGAGTCGTTCCTCCCCCAGCACGTGGACGAGCAACGCCCGTGCCTGCGCCGCGTCGAGCAGGTCGACCTGGATCCGCGTGGCACCGTCCCGCGCGACCAGCCCGTCGAGCCGATACCTGCTGGTCACGAGCACGAGACAGCCCGGCGAACCCGGCAGCAGCGGCCGCACCTGCCGCGCGTCGACGGCGTCGTCGAGCACCACCAGCACGCGCCGGTCGGCGAGCAACGTCCGATAGGTCGCCGCGGCGGCGTCGACGTCGGTGGGCACGTTGCCGCGCTCCAGGCCGAGGCCGGTCAGCAGGTGAGTCAGTGCCTCGAGCGGCGTGACCGGTGCGCCGCCGCCGTGACCACGCAGGTTGAGGAAGAGCTGCCCGTCGGGGAACCGCGACCGGGCGCGATGAGCCCAGTGGACGGCCAACGTCGTCTTGCCGATCCCCGCCATGCCGGCGAGCGTGGACACCACGACCGCGTGCGACGGCTCATTGGCGAGCAACGAGTCCATGGCGCGCAGGACGTCCTCACGGCCGGTGAACCCCTGCACGCCCGCAGGAAGCTGAGCGGCGACGGTCCGGTCGGGAGGCGGCAAAGGCTCGGCGCGAGGCACCGACGGCCTGGCCGCGGCCGTGACCAGCTCGGCGTGTTCGTCCTGGCCGAGCCGTAAGGCCCTGGCCAGCCGCAACACGGTCTCGCGGTGGGGGTACCGGCGGGTGCCGCGTTCGAGCGCGCCGATCGCCTGAGCACTGATCCCGGCCTGCTCCGCGAGCGCTTCCTGCGTCAACGCCGAGGTCAGGCGGTGGTGGCGCAGCAATGCGCCGAATGACCCGTCCACACACACCCCTCCACTACTCCGAATGTATCGGTGAGGTGTGTGGGTTGTCGCTGTTGGTCCCCTGCGTGGCGCCCCAGAATTGCGGGCAGTTCAGTGGTCGGATCGGCTNGCGCCGAATGACCCGTCCACACACACCCCTCCACTACTCCGAATGTATCGGTGAGGTGTGTGGGTTGTCGCTGTTGGTCCCCTGCGTGGCGCCCCAGAATTGCGGGCAGTTCAGTGGTCGGATCGGCTCCACGGGGAGAGGGGGACCCGGCCACTTCCCGGAGGCCGGTTGCCGCGACGGGGGCGGCAACCGGCCTTCACGCCCCCAGAGCCTCACTAACGACGTCGTCCGCGGGGGCCGATGCGCCGCCCGTTCTCCAGGTCGAAGAAGTGCAGCTCCTCCAGGCACAACCGCACGCCGACGTACTCACCGTGCGCGGGCCGGACATCAGGCCGTACCCGCAGCACGAGCTCGCCGGTCCGCAGTTCGTGCAGGCCACACGGCTCCACACCCCACGCACCGACGTCGACCGACACCAGCGTCTCGTGCCCGTGGTGCTCCAGGTGCCGCACCTGCCCGGTCAGGACCGGGCCGGACGAGCCGGCGGGTGCGGGGCGCAGCGCCTCGGTCCGGGCGCCCACCGCGATGTCCTCTCCGTCGTAGTGCGCCACGGCACGAGCTCGCATGTCGGGCCACGGCAGCTCAACGGTCTGACCACCGATGTGCAGCGCGACGTGGCTGTCGACGACGACCTGCACGTACGCCTTGAACAGGCTCATGCGCGGACTGCCGACGAACGCCGCCACGTGCATCGTCGCGGGGTTGCGGTAGACCTCGTCCGGCCGGCCCTCGTCCTCCAGGACGCCGTTGCGCAGCACCGCGATCCGGTCGGCCATCGTCTGCGCCTCGATCTGGTCGTGCGTCACGTACAGCACGGTCAAACCGAGTGAACGCGCCAGGCCCGCGATCTCGCCGCGCAGACCGGACCGCAGCACCGCGTCCAAATTGGACAGAGGCTCGTCCATCAGCAGCACACGGGGTTCCCGCACGATCGCCCGCGCCATCGCCGCCCGTTGCCGCTGCCCGCCGGACAACTCGGCCGGACGACGCCCGAGCAGGTCGTCGATGCCGAACGCCTTGGCCACCTCCGTGATCCGCTCGGTGCGTTCGGCACTGAGACAACCGCCGACGTCCAACGGAAAACCGATGTTGTCGCCCACCGTCAGATGCGGGTAGAGCGCGAAGTCCTGGAACACCATCGAAACGCCGCGGGAGCGCGCCGGCACGTCGTCCGCGGGAGCACCGCCGAGCACGACCTGGCCGCGGGTAGGGCGTTGCAGTCCCGCGACCATGCGCAGAATGCTCGACTTGCCGCAGCCGGACGGGCCCAGCAGCACCATGAACTCGCCGTCGGCCACGGAGAGGTTGACGTCCTGAACCGCGACCGTGCCGCCGGGGTAGATCAGGCTCACGTCCCGCAGCGCGACGGTGGTCATTTCGTCGACCCTGCCAGCACGCCCTGCACGAAGTACTTCTGGAACACCAGGAACACCGCCAGCGGCACGATCATCGACAGGAACGCGCCGGTCGCCAGCAGGTCGATGTTGGTGCCGAACTGGCGCAGCTGGGCCCGCAGCGCCACCGTGATCGGGGCCGAGTCCTGGTCCGCGAACACCAGCGCCACCAGCATGTCGTTCCACACCCAGAGGAACTGGAAGATCGTCAGCGACGCGATGGCCGGCTTGGCGACCGGCAGCACGACCCGTTTGAAGATCACCCACTCCGTCGCACCGTCCATCCGCGCGGCCTCGATCAGGTCGCGCGGGATGCCGGTGAAGAAGTTGCGCAGCAGGAAGATGGCGAACGGCAGGCCGAACGCGACGTGGAACAGCACGACGCCGGTGATCGTGCCGAAGAGCCCGAACGTGCCGAACAGCTTGGCCACCGGGATCAACGCCACCTGGATCGGCATCACCAGCAGTCCGACCACGACCACGGTCAGCGTCTCCCGGCCCGGGAACTCGATCCACGACAACGCGTACGACGCCAGCGACGCCATCACGACGACCAGAACCGTTGCGGGGACCGCGATGTAGAAGGTGTTGAGGAACGACTGCCACACCGCCTGGTTCGCGACGAGCGCGGCGTAGTTGTCCAGCGTCAGCTCGGCGGGTTTGGTGAAGATCGTCCACCAGCCGCTCGAGGTGTTGGCCGACTCGTCGCGCAACGACGCGATCAGCAGGCCGAACACCGGAACCAGCCAGAACACCGCCACCAGGGCCAGCAGCACCTGCACGAAACCGTTGCCCAGCCGCGCGCCGATGCGGGACAGCACACCCCGGCGAGGAGAGCCGGAGACGGGTACCTCGATGCGGACCTCTTCTGCTAGCAGCGTCACGACCGCTCCCGTCGGAATCTGCGGATGTTGAACAACATCGCCGGGGCCACCAGCAGGAACAGGATCACCGCGAGCGCACTGCCGGCGCCCTGGTCACCACCGGAGCCGAACGACACCTGCCACATCTGCAGGGCCAGCACGTTGGCCTCCTCCTGCACCGAGCCGGGGGCGATGACGAAGACCAGCTCGAAGATCTTCAGCACGTTGATCACCAGCGTCACGAAGACGACCAGCAGCACCGGTGAGAGCAACGGAATCGTGACCCGCTTGAAGACCTGCCACTCCGTCGCGCCGTCGACCCGCGCGGCCTCCAGCGCGTCCCGGGGAATCGCGGAGAGGCCGGCGGCGATGAACGTGATCGCGAACCCGGTCATGATCCAGATCCAGGACGAGATGATCACCGGCGTGATCAGCGACGGCCCGAGCCACGTGAGCCCGCGGAACGGCAGCGCGAAGTTCGACTCGGGCAGGCGGATCGTCGCCTCGCCGCTGAGGTCCGGGAACGTGAACCTGCCGTCGTCGCCGGTGGTCGTGCGGGCCACGACCTGCCCGTCCCGCACGGCTTCCACCGCGACGCCCGGCATGCCGCGCTCGATCGGGTCGACCTGCCCGGCCTTGCCGCCGACCGACACGTCCAGCCACACCACACCGCGCAGCTCCGAGACGCCGGCCTGCGGTGCGGACGCCGGAAGTGCCTGCGCGGGCATCTCCTGCGGGTTGAACCCGATGAGCGGCAACATGACCGTGTCACCGGGCCGGGCCTGAGCGTTGGCGGTGAAGCCCGCATCCGTTGGGGTGAAACCGTCACGCGGCCGCGCGCCGGCGTACTGCGAGGACGGGCTGAAGATGTCGTGCACGCCCACGATGGCCGCGTTGACCACGCCCTGCTCCGGTTCTTCCGCGTACACGAGCCGGAAGATGATGCCCGAGGCGAAGAGCGAGATCGCCATCGGCATGAACAGCACCAGCCGGAACGCGGTGGCCCACCGGATGCGTTCGGTGAGCACCGCGAAGATCAGGCCGAGGCCGGTGACGGCCGCCGGAGCGACCACCACCCAGATCACGTTGTTGCGGAACGCGATCAGCGTCCGCGGGTCCGTGAACGTGTCGACGTAGTTGCGCAGGCCGACGAACTCGTCACCGCCTGCGTCGAAGAAGCTGCGGATCAGCGAGAACACCAACGGGTACAGCACCAGCGCCGAGAGCACGACCAGTGCGGGGAGCAGGAACGGGATCGCCTGCCGGGGCGAGCGCCCCGGCGCGACGTCCACGTTCGCGCTGTGCCCGAATGTTCTGGGCCTCATTTGCCGTAGGCCTTCGCGGCATTGGCTTCCAGGCGCTGCATGATCCCGTCGACGTTCTTCGGGTCGGCCAGGAAGTCCTGCAGGTCCTTCCACTCCCCCGCGCCCTTCGTGCCACCGAACGCGGCCGGCGCCAGGTCGGACATGTCGAACCGCACGTTGTCGCCCGCGTCGACGATCCGCTTGGCGAGGTCCTGGGTCACGTCGTCGGGGTAGGCAGAGGACGCGATGTCCTTGTTGGGCGAGAGGAACCCGCCCAGGCCGGCCCAGATCTCCCCGGACTCCGGCGAGGCGAGGAACTTCATCAGCTCGGTGGTCGCCTTGTCGTCCTTGAACTGCACGGCCATGTCACCACCGGCGACGACGGCGTCCTTGCTGCCCGCGACCGACGGGAACGGGAAGAACTTCGCGTCCTCGCCGACCTTCGCCTTCGTGTTGGTCGTGATGATGCTCGCCACGAAGTCGCCCTCGAACACCATCGCGGCGCCGGCGGGCTCACCGAACACGGAGATCACGGACTTCGGGAACTCGGTCTGCAGCGCGCCGCCCGCGACCAGCGTCGGGTCGCCCCACAGCTTCGCCAGCTCCTCCAACGCCTTGCGGACCGTCGGGTCGGTCCACGGGATCTCGTGCTTCGCGAGCTTGTCGTAGTTCTCCGGGCCCGCGGTGCGCAGGTAGACGTTCTCGAACCAGTCGGTGAGCGTCCAGCCGTCCGCGCCGCCGACCGCCACGGCCGCCATGCCCGTCTCCGCGATCGCCTTGCTGGTCTTGATCAGGTCGTCCCACGTCGCCGGCGGGGTCGCGCCGACCTGGCCGAACGCCTTCTCGCTGTACCAGATCGCGGACTTGTTGGCGGCCTTGAAGGTGAAGCCGTAGAGCTTGCCGTCGACGCTGCCGAGCTGCTTCCACACCGCCGCGTTGTGCTGCGTGACGGCCTGCTCGACTTCGCTGTTGACCGGCTTCAGGGCGTTGTCCTCGGCGAACTGCGCGACCAGGCCGGGCTGGGCGATGAGGGCGACGTTCGGCGGTGTGCCGCCCGAGATTCTTGTTTGCAGCACGGTGGGCAGCTCGTCACCGGCGGGCGTGTACTTCACCTCGGCGCCGGTCTTGGTGGTGAACGCGGCCAGCACCTTCTCGAAGCTCTTCTGCTCGTCACCGGTCCAGGGGCCGACGATCTCGACGGTCTGACCCTTGAGGTCGTCCCCGGCGCCGGCGGCACCTCCCGAGCACGCACCTGCCCCCGCGACTGCGGCGAGCGCGAGCAGTGCGATCAACTGCTTCTTCATTGAAGCTCCCTTTATTTCCAAATGGAGGACCCGGTGACCGGGTCGAAGAAGTGCAGCCGGGACGTGTCCACCCAGGCGGCGACGGGTTGTCCTTCGTAGATGCGGGTGCGCGGGCTGAACCGTCCAACCAGGACGGTTCCCTTGCCGCCGGCCTTCGGCAGGTCGTCGGTGCCGGCGTCCTGCGCCAGTTCACGGGTGTCGTCGGTGACGACGGGCGGGACGTCGACCGGGAAGTGCACGAGCACGTCCGAGCCCATGGCCTCGACCAGGTCCGCGACGGAGTGCAGGATCTGGCCCTCGCGCGCATCGGCGAGAGCGGTGTCCTCCATGTCCTCCGGCCGGATGCCGACCACGACGTCGCGGCCGACGTACTGCTGCAGCGCCGGGCGTTGGCGGAGCACGGATTCCGGCAACAGCAGGGCGTCGGAGTTGAGCGACACCCAGTACCGGCCGTCGTGCTGGTCGAGGCGCGCGGACACGAGGTTCATGCCCGGCGAGCCGATGAACCCGGCGACGAACAGGTTGACCGGCCGGTCGTAGAGCTCCTGCGGTGGCCCGACCTGTTGCAACACGCCCCGCCGCATCACCGCGACGCGATCGCCCAGGGTCATGGCCTCGGTCTGGTCGTGCGTCACGTACACGGTCGTCACGCCGATCTCGCGCTGGATGCGGGCGATCTGCGCCCGCATCTGCACGCGCAGCTTGGCGTCCAGATTGGACAGCGGCTCGTCCATCAGGAACGCCTGGGGCGCCCGCACGATCGCCCTGCCCATCGCGACGCGCTGCCGTTGACCGCCGGAGAGGTTGCGGGGCTTGCGGTCGAGGTGCTCGGTCAGCTCCAGCACCTCGGCCACCTCGCGCACCCGGTGGTCGATCTCCTTCTTGTTCAGCTTGCGCAACGTGAGGCCGAACGCGATGTTGTCGTACACGTTCAGGTGCGGGTAGAGCGCGTACGACTGGAACACCATGGCCACATCGCGGTCACGCGACGGCACGTCGTTGACGACCTGCTCACCGATGCGGATGGTGCCCTCGGTGATCTGCTCCAGTCCGGCGATCATCCGCAGCGCCGTCGTCTTGCCACACCCCGACGGGCCGACGAGCACCAGGAACTCACCGTCGCGGATCTCGAGGTTCAGGTCGGTGACGGCGCGGGTGCCGTCGCCGTACGCCTTGCCCAGACCCGTCAGAACGACTTCTGCCACGCCAACTCCCTGGTTCGGTGTGACTGCAGACCGTAGGCCCGCGCTCCCTAAGGAAGATTTAAGGACGAAACACGATCTCGATAAGCTCGAAACACCTCTCCCAATCGGCGGGTTCGCTGCTTACGCTGCGTGTATGTCAAAGGTGCTGGTGGTCGAGGACGACCCGGTGGTCCAGGCGGCGCTGGTGCACGCGCTGACCGACCTCGGGCACGTCGTGCAGGCCGTCGGCACCGCCGTCGCGGCGTTGCGGGAAGCGGGAACATCCGAGCTGGACCTGGTGATACTCGACCTCGGGCTGCCTGATCTGGACGGGGTCGCGGCCCTGCGGATGCTGCGCGGCGTGAGCAACGTGCCGGTCATCGTGGCGACCGCGCGCGGGGCCGAGAACTCGGTCGTGAGCACGTTGAACGCGGGTGCGGACGACTACATCGTGAAACCGTTCTCGGCCGAACACCTGGCCGCGCGGATCAACGCGCTGCTGCGGCGAACGGGTGGTTCTTCGGCTGCGGTGGCGGAGGTCGTGGAGCTCGGGGACCTGTCCGTCGACCTCGCGCAGAGGGTGGCCACGCTGGGTGATGCCGTGCTCGCGTTGAGCAGGCGGGAGTTCGACCTGCTGGCGTATCTGGCGCAACGGCAGGGGCGGGTGATCTCGCGGCGGGAGCTGATCCAGGCGGTGTGGGGGCATCCGTACGTCGGGGACGACAAGACGATCGACGTGCACGCGTCGTGGTTGCGGCGCAAGCTGGGTGAGACCGCGGCGCATCCTCGTTATCTGCACACCGTGCGGGGTGTCGGGTTCAAGCTGGCGGCGCCGGAATGAGATCGGTCATCACCCGTTCGCTGCTCGTCGCGGCAGGGTTGGTGACGGTGGTTTTCCTGGCCACCGCTGGGTTTCTGGTCTTCTCCCGGGCTGCCGCCGAGGCTGCGGCGGCTGATCAGCGCGATGCGGCCGTTGTCGCCGCGGTGCTCGCGGTTTCCGCCGATGCCGACGCTGTTCGCGGAACGATCGCGCGCACGGTCGCCGGTGCCGAGGGGCGGCTTTCCGTGGTGCTCGCGGACGGCACACGGCTTGGCGCCGGTGGTGGTTCGGCGGTCGCTTCCGTTGGCGGGGCTGTGGTTTCGGTCGTGCCTGCTGCTGTGCCGTTCCCCTTTGGGGCTGTGGCAACGGTTTTGGGCGTTGCGCTGGTCGCGTTGACCGTTGCGGTGTGGCTGGGGCATCGGCCGTTCACGCCGGTGCTCGTCGCGTTGCGGGTGCTCGCCTCTTCGGCGGGGCGGCGGGTGAGGCTGACCGGGCCGCGGGAGCTGGAGGCGCTGGCCGCGTCGATCAACTCGGCGTCTGAGCGGACTTCGCAGCTGGTCGCGAAGGAACGGGAGATGATCGCGGACGTGTCGCACCGGTTGCGCACTCCGTTGGCCGCCTTGCGCTTGGACGCCGATGCTCTGGGATCCGGGCCGGTCGCCGATCGGATCCGGAGCGCGGTCATCGCACTGGGGCACGACGTCGATCGGATCATCCAATCCCTGCAACCGGTCGAGATCGCGGGGCCGAGCACGTGCGACGTGGCATCGGTCGTCGAGGCGCGGATGAAGTTCTGGTCGGCGCACGCGGACGACCAGGGCCGGATGTGCGAGATCGACCTCGGTGAACCCGCGTGGGTGCCGTTGTCCCCCGACGCACTGGCCGCCGTGGTGGACGCGTTGCTGGAGAACGTCTTCCGGCACACCCCTGCTGCCGCTCCGGTCGGCGTGTCAGTCGTGCGGCACGCCGGGTGGGTCACGCTCGTGGTCGAGGACGGCGGCACCGGAGTCGCGGATCCGTCGTCGGCGCTGCATCGAGGAAGCAGTGGGGGCGGATCCACCGGGCTCGGGCTCGACATCGCCCGTGCCGCGGCGGAGGCGACCGGCGGCACGATCCACCTGGAACGCGGGCGTCTCGGCGGCGCACGGGTGCGGCTGCGGTTCGGCGAGGCGAACAGCCATCACGAGCCGGCCAGCCCGCGGGCGTGGAGGTTGTGGCGCGGACATCCGTGAGGTCTGTCGAGAAGGCCTCGGTGGCTTCGACACACCAGTGACCGAGACCTTGTGGAGGACACCATGACCCCGCCCGTTGTCGACCTGGCCACCTGGCAGGCCGCCCGCGCCGAACTGCTGATCCGCGAGAAGGCCCACACCCGCGAAGGCGACGCCATCGCGGCGGCCCGGCGCCGGCTGCCGATGGTCGAGTTCGACGGCAAGACCTCCGTCGTCGGCCCGGACGGCGCCGTACCGTTCCTCGACCTGTTCCAGGGCCGCGACGAGCTCGTCGTCTACAAGCACATGTGGTACGACGGCGCGCCGCCGCAGGGCCAGTGCGAGGGCTGCACCACCACCGCCTGGCACCTCAAGGACGCCGTCTACCTCAACGCCCGCGGTGTCTCGTTCGCCGTGGTCACCACCGGCCCGTGGGAGGAGGTGGCCGGCTTTGTCGAGTTCATGGGCTACACCCAGCCGTGGTACTCGGTGCGCGACGCCGAGGAGCCGGTCGGCGGGGCGATGGGGTATCTGACCTCGTACCTGCGCGACGGCGACCGCGTGTTCCTCACGTACTCCACGACCGGCCGCGGCACCGAGCTGGCCAACGGGTCCATGGCACTGCTCGACATCACGCCCTACGGCCGGGGTGAGGCGTGGGAGGACAAGCCTGTCGGCTGGCCCGAGGGCAACGCACCGTGCTGGTACTGGCGCACGGATGTGGACGGGAAGTCCACCTGGGGCGAGACGAGCCGTCCGACGGCGCAGTGGACCCGGCCGGGTGTGACCGCCGCGGACACGCTCGGCCGGACCAGCGAGTGCCACTGAATCGATACGGCCCAAGGAGAACGGTGTCCCTGGCGAACCGCTTGCAAGGCTGAAGCGCGCGGAGCGAGCCGGCGCACCCTCAGGTCGGTGCGCCGGTACGCCGCGACCAGCAACGGCGATCCTCGGTTCAGAAGAACTCGCCGGGTTCCATCGGTCCAGCGCCCTTCACGTGGCACTGCGCGACCCGGCCCGCGTCCTCCGGGCGGTCGAGGCCGAGCGAAGCGGTCTCACGGAAAGCTTTTAGCCTCCCCCTGGGGGACGTAAGGCGTCGCCTCCATCGTCTCAGGCAGGTCTGACAACAACCGGGCGCACCGGATCAGGCCCAGGTGGGAGTACGCCTGCGGGTGGTTGCCCAACGACCGCTCGGCAACGGGGTCGTACTCCTCCGGCAGCAACCCGGTCGGCCCCGCCAGCCGCACGAAGCTCTCGAACAGCTCCTCGGCATCGGCCCGCCGTCCAACCCGCAGGTAGGCCTCGATGAGCCAAGTAGTGCACAGGTGGAAACCGCCTTCATCACCGGGCAGCCCGTCGTTGCGCAGGTACCGGTAGACGGTGGGCCCGCTGCGCAGGACCTCCTCGACCGCGACGACCGTGGACCGAAAGCGGTCGTCGGACGGGTCGAGGAGACCCGACAGCCCCACGTGCAGCGAGGCCGCGTCGAGGTCGGTGCCGTCGTAGGCGGTGGTGAAGGCACCCACGTCGGGGTTCCAGCCGCGAGAGAGCACGTCGGCGGCGATGGCGGAACGCAGCGCCACCCAGGAGGGGTCGACACAGCGGCCGAAGCGGTGCGCCAGCGCGATGGCCCGGTCCACGGTCTGCCAGCACATCACCCGTGAGTAGACGCGGTGGCGTGGCACGTGGCGTTCTTCCCAGATGCCGTGGTCGGCCTCGTCCCAGCGGCGCGTCACGGCCTGGACCATCGCGGTGACGACCTGCCAGTCGCGGTCGGCGAGCGTGCCGCGGGCCAGGGCAAGGGAGTGGACGAGGTCGGCGATCGGGCCGAACACGTCGAGCTGCACCTGCTGGTCGGCGAGGTTGCCGACGCGGACCGGACCCGAACCCGCGTAACCGGGAAGGCTGTCGATCACCACCTCCGGACCCAAAGTCGTGCCGTGGATCGTGTACAGCGGATCCAGCTGTTCCGGCCCGGGAACGGTGGCGAGCACGCCGTGGAACCAGCCCAGGAACCCCTCGGCCTCGGCCAGAGATCCCAGTGACACCAGGGCTTGCACGGTCAGAGCGGCGTCGCGCAGCCAGCAGTAGCGGTAGTCCCAGTTGCGGACGCCACCGATCTGCTCGGGCAGTGACGTGGTGGCCGCGGCGAGCACGGCACCGGTGTCGCGGTGGCACAGGGCGCGCAACGTCAAAGCGGATCTTCGGACCAGATCGCGTTGCACAGCCGGAAGCCGGAGCCCCGACGACCATTCGGCCCAGTCATCGTCCACAGAGGACGGCACGTCGAGCTGGAGTTCGAGGACGAAAGGTGGGGTGATCACAGCAGTGGCCGTGCCGTCACAAACCTCCCAGTCCACACCAGGAGAGCGCAGCACGATCAGCGTGCCCGCGACGCGCAGCCCGTCCACGACACGCTCCAGCCGCACAGGAGCGCGACCGAAGTCGGGACGCGGCGCGAATTCCACGACCGCGGGCACACGGCCCTCGACCGTCCGCACGAGACCGCCGGCCAACTCGTCGCTGACCTGCAGGCCCGTCCAGCGCGTCTGCACCGTCATCGTGCCCGGTGCGTACCGTTGGCCCAGCGGCAACTGGTCCTTCTGGGGCCGGATAGAGAAATGACCGGAACCGCCGAGAAGCCGCGCGAACAACGCCGGCGAGTCCGGCGCGGGAGAACAAAGCCAGGTCACGTCGGCGTCCGGCGTCACCAGGGCCAGGGCGCGGCGGTCGGAGAGCAGGCTGTGCCGTTCGATCGGCACCACGCGGGTGGCCTGCCGCACCTCGGTCAGAAGTTCCGTCACGGACCGAAAAGTACGAAAGCGCCAGGGCCATCCGGCCCACGTTGGCCAAGACTTAGGTCCGGCCTAAGGATCTCTTATTACATCAGGTTCGTATGCGTGGATTGTTCGTGTTGCGCGATCTCGATAGGGTCCGCGTATCAGTGGTGCGCGTGACGAAGGCGGCGAAGTTTGATCGGGCAGCGTGGACGACCGCCGTCGGACGCCGACCTGATCGATGCCGTCCGTGACGGCAAGATCGAGGCTTACGGCAAGCTCTACGAACGTCACGTGCGGTCGGCCAACATCCTCGCGATGCAACTGTCCACATCTTCCGCGGACGCCGACGATCTGGTGTCGGACGCGTTCGCCAAGGTGCTCGCGGCGATGCGCAGCGGTGGCGGGCCCGGAGCGGCGTTCCGGCCGTACCTGCTCACGGCGGTGCGGCACGCGGCGTACGACCGGACGCGCAAGGAAAAGCGGCTCGAACTGGCCGGTGACATCGAGGAAGTACCCGGTGCCACGCGGGCGACGAGCGTGCCGTTCCGCGACAAGGCGGTGGAGGACCTCGACCAGGCGCTGGCGGCCTCGGCGTTCGCGTCGCTGCCCGAACGCTGGCAGACCGTGTTGTGGCACACCGCGATCGAGGGTCAGTCCCCCGGCGAGATCGCGCCGCTGCTCGGCCTGACCGCGAACGGCGTCTCCGCCATGGCGTTCCGGGCCCGCGAAGGCCTGCGCAAGGCGTTCCTGCAGGCGCACGTCGCCCAGGAGCCCAAGGAGCGGTGCCGCGCGACGGTCACCAAGCTCGGTGCGTGGACCCGCGGCGGGCTCAAGGGACGTGAGGCCGTCCAGCTCGACTCGCACATGGACGACTGCGCCGAATGCCGCAAGCTCGCAAGCGAACTGGCCGACGTCAACGGCGCGCTGCGCGGTCTCGTCGCACCCATCGTGCTCGGCACGGGCGCGGCCGGTTACCTCGCCGCGGCCGCCACCAAGGGCGCGGCCATCTCCCTCACGGCGTCGTCCTGGCTCGGCGTGGCGGCCTCGGCGGCAGCGGTCGTGGTCGTCGCCGCCTCGGGTGTCGTCACCTCGGACAACCCGTCCACCAACCAGGGCGCCGCCCCGGTGATCACGTCGAGCACCACGGCCGGAGCCGCGCCGACCAGTTCGTCCGGCGGTTCCCCGACCTCCGTGACCGGTGCGCCGGGCAGCACGGCCGGTGCCGCGACCCCGGCCCAGTCCAACGACCCGAACGACCCGGCGACCACCTCCACCGGTGCCGCCGCGGAACCGGAGCTGAGCGCCGAAGCGCCCGGCAGCATCGCGATGACCACCGAGGGCCCGCCCGACGAGATGAACATCGCGATCACGAACACCGGTTCCGAGCCCGCCACGGTGCCAACGTTGACGCTGAGCCTGCCCGACAAGATCAAGACGGTCGGACCGGGCAAGGTGCCGGCCGGATCGGTCGGGTGCCCGGCGGGCAAGGGCACCATCACGTGCGCCGGCGGCCAGACGCTCGCGCCGGGCGAGACGATCACGTTCAAGGCTCGGCTGCAGGCAGGGCCCAAGGCGGGCGACGGCACCATCACGGGCAGCGCCGGTTCGCTGCAGGTGAGCATCCCGGTCACCATCACGTCGGCGAAGTAGTGGCGTGACTGGCGACGTTGCCGTGCGAATTCGCGGTCAGACGGACGCATCGTGGTGCCGCCCGGCGTCCTGCTGAGCGTGAACTCACCGCCAACGTCGCCAGTCGCGCCACTAACCCGGTCCGGTGGACCTATTCCACGCCGGACAGCGAAACCGGGCCGATCGACGCACCATGAGCGGGTGGAGGAGCTCACAGCGGCTCTCACCAGGCTCGAAGCCCCGTTCCGCACGCTCGTGGACGACTCGGAGTGGGCGCACGCGAGCATGGAGGGCCTGGTGCTCGACGTCGGCCGGTGGTGGACCGCCGACGCCGAGACCCGCCTGTCGCCACAGGTCACCTTCAGCGACGCGTTCAGCGAGGCGCCCCGGCACAAGGGCGGCGTGTACGTGGAGGGCTACCTCTGGGTCGACGGTCACCCCGTCGCCGGCGCGTGGTGCGGGGTCGAGGACAGGATCGTCTACGGGCCGCGCGCCGACGCGTACCTCGGCGTGCCGCTGTCGCCGCACTTCTGCCGCCGGGTCCAGCAGCGCAACGGCACCGCCGCGGTGCTGATGAGCAAGCACCCCAAGCTGTTGCCGTTGCTGCGGGACGGACTGCCGCGCGGCGCGGTGCTGCCGGGCGGGCGGCCGGGACCGCGGTCAGTCCCGGCCTAGCGCGGCGAACCGCTCTTCCGACTCCTTCCGGTGCCGTGCCGCCTCTTCCGGATCCGCCACCGCACGCGCGAGGTGCTTGTGCGCGTTGGCCGCCTCACGCCGGTCGTCGATCCGTTCCGCCAGCTCCAACGCCTCCCGCAGCGGCACCAACGCCTCCCCAGGCCGCCCGGCCGCGGTCAGCACCTCACCGAGGTAGTTCAGCACCACGGTTTCCGTTGTGACGTCACCGATCGCGCGCACCGCCGAGAGCGCCGACCGCAACGCTTCCAGCGCCTCTTCGTGGCGGCCCATCGCGAACAGGATCATGCCCAGCGCGCTCTGCGTGTCCGCCTCGTCGCGCCGGCTGCCCAGCTCCCGCATCAGGGCCAGCGCCCCGTTGCAGGCGTTCAGCGCCTCGTCGTACCGGCCGAGAGCGCTGTAGCTGTTGCTGACGTTGCTCATCGCCTGCGACTCCAGGTGGCGGTCACCGAGCTGGCGCGCGACCTTGATCGCCTGCTCCAGGAGGTCGGCGGCCTCGCCGTGACGTTGCAACGTCCGGTACACCAGCGAGAGGTTGTTCAACGCGCCCGCTTCGCCCTGCAGGTCACCCAGCTCGTGCAGCAGGTCGATCGCGCGCTCGTTGTGGTCGATCGCCTCCTGGTACCGCCCGACCTGCCAGAAGAACATCGCGTAGTTCTTCACCGTGATCGCGAGCGCCGGCTTGTTGTCGGTCACGGCCTGCAGCGCGTACTCGTGGACCGTGGACCAGTCGAGAGTGTGACCGCGCACCATGAGGAAGAACGTCATCGCGCGCGTCAGCTGCCAGCACTGCGTGTGCCAGCCACCGTTGAGCGCCAACGCCACCGTGGCGATCAGCGTCTGGCGTTCGGTCTCCATCCACTCCACGGCGTGGTCGTAGTCGCGCAGCACGAGCCGCCACTGCGGCCGGTAGGTGATGTCGACCTCGTACTTGCGCGACGCCGGCGACATCAGCTGGGTCGCCTGGTTCGCGGTGTCCAGGAAGTGGTCGATCAGCCGGGTCAGCGGCTCCCGCGACGCGTCCACTTTGGACTGCGCGTACTGCCGCAGCAGGTCGTGCAGCCGGTAGCGGCCGAGCGTCGTGGGCTCCAGGAGGTGCACGTCGACGAGATCCTCGAGCATCCCGTCGCACTCCAACGGTTCCAGCTCCCCCAGCGCGGCGGCCTGGTCGACGTCGAAGTCGGTGCCGTGGTGCAGGCCCAGCAGTGCGAACAACCGCTGGTGCGGCGCGGGCAGCTGGCCGAACGACAACGCGAAGACCGCGTCCAGTTCGGATAATCGCCCCTCGCGCAACCGGGTCGCGAGATGCGCGGTGGTCCAGGTCGGCCGCGAACGCAACCGACCGGCCGCCAGCCGCACGGCCAACGGCAACCGGCCGCACAGCTCGACGACCTCACGGGCCGCCGGGTCCGTGCCGCGCTCGTCGCCGACGATCGTGGCGAACAGCTCCAGCGCTTCCGCCTCCGACAGCACGTCCAGCGTCAGCGTCGACGTGCCCTCCAGCTCGACCAGCCGTGCCCGCGACGTGACCAGCACCAGCGACCCCGGCACGCCCGGCAGCAGCGGCCGCACCTGGTCGGCGCTCACCGCGTTGTCCAGCACCACCAGCAACCGCCGCCGCGACAGCTCGGCCCGCCACAACGAGGCCCGCTCGTCGGGATCCGTCGGGATCTCCTCCAAGCCGAGCGCGCGCAGCAGCATGTCGAGCGCATCCGTCGGTTCAACGGGCGCACGGCCCGCCGTGTGCGCGTGCAGGTCGATGAACAGCTGACCGTCCGGATACTCCAGCCGGTGTGCCAAGTGGACGGCCAAAGTCGTCTTGCCCACGCCAGGCATGCCGTCGATCGCGGAGATCACCACAGCCGACTTGCCGGTCACCGCACGCGTCAGCCGTTCGATCTCGGCGGTGCGGCCGGTGAAGTCCGCGACGTCGCGAGGCAACGTGTTCAGCGCCGGTCGCGGTTCGTCGCCGCGCAACAGCCGGGCGTGCAGTTCCCGCAGGTCGGAGCCGGGATCGGTGCCCAGCTCGTCGGCCAGCAGCCGCCGCACGTCCTCGAACGCCCGCAGCGCCTCGGCAGGCCTGCCCGCACGCTGCAGCGCGTGCATGAGCTGCAGCCACAGCTGTTCCCGCAACGGGAACTGCTTGGTCAGCCGCCGCAGCTCGCCGATCAGCCGCTCGCCCTGGCCGAGCTCGATGGCCAGCCGGGCGTGCTGCTCGGCGACCGTCAGCCGCCGTTCCTGCAGCCGCGTCAGCTCCGCGACCAGCACGGGACCGATCGTGAGCCCCTCCAGTGCGGGCCCGCGCCACAACGCCAGCGCCTCTTCGTACCTCGTCACCGCCGTTCGGTGGTCGCCCTGCCGCAGCGCCTCGTCGCCGGCCGCGCACAGCTGCTCGAAGACGAGGACGTCGACGTCCTCGACCGGCGTGTTCAGCCGGTACCCGCCGGGGACCGTCACCAGGTCGTCGAGCACCAGCTTGCGCAACGCCGCGACATAGGTGCGAATGTTCGATTCAGGGGCAGCGGGTGGAGATTCCCACACCGCTTCACTCAAGTGTTCAAAACTGACCGTTTCGTTGGCACGCATGGCCAACGCCGCCAGCAGCGCCCGTTGCCGGGGTCCGCCCAGGCGCACTTCCACGCCTGCACGCCAGATCTGCAGCGGCCCAAGAAGCCGATACCGCACTGACCCTCCCTCGCTCCGGCATGGTGCCAGAACGAGGGAGCGCTGTGCGCGATTTGTGCGGACGATCTTCGAAACTTCTCCTATGCCGCCGTCAGCTCCGAGATCCGCAGGAAGCCACCCGCTGTCCCTGGTGTCGCGCTGGAAAGGAGAAGCCGCACGCTGTTCGTCGTGACCGGGTCGAACGTGATGGTGCTGGGCGCGCCTGACCCTCCCGCCCAGACCACTCGCAAGCCCGTGACCGGCACATATCGGCTGCCGTCCCAGTACCGGACGTCGACGGCCGACGGCAACGCGTAGGCGCCGCCCGTGGTGAACGTGGCGGTCATGCTCCTGACCGTGCGCATGGCCGAGTTCAGCGCGACCCAGTCCGAGGCGTGCGACAGGCTCGTCGCCGTCAGCTGCGGCGTCTGGCCCTTCGTGTAGAAGTTCGACCACGCCGTCTCCGGCTTGCCGTCGACCAGGTGCTCCGGCAGCGTGCCCGCCGCTCCGGAGTAGGACGCGTCGGCGGGTGGCCGCGGCGACGGTGCACCGAGCCGCGCGGTCACCCGTGCGCCGGCGGTGACGATGGCAAGCGCTTTCCCGTGGTAGGCACGCCTGGTGGACGCGGTGAAGTTCTCCCGGTCCTCCTGACGCCCGTTGTCGGTGCCGACGACCCTTCCGCCGGCGACCTCGAAGGTGATCCGGTGGTCCGCGGACGGCACGACCACCCCGTTGGCGTCGACGACGGTCGCGCTCACGTAGTCGAGTTCCTTGCCGCGCACGGTGTTCAGCGTGACCTTCGCCGGCGTGCCCGCGGTGCGCAGCGTGTCGGTCGCGATCGGCGTGCCGTTCTTGCGCGCCACGGCCGTGAGAGTGCCGGGTTCGAACGGCACGGTCCACGCCAGCCGGAGGTGCCCGGCGCCTCCGTTCGGGCTCGTGTAGCTGCCTCCGGGATAGGTCCTGTCGTCCCCGGTCGGTTCGCTGGTCTCCAGGTACGACTTGCCGTACGTGGTCTTCTTGGCCTGGAACGACTTCGTGCCGAGCGAGCGGCCGTTGAGGAAGAGCTCGACGTCGGGGGCGTTGCTGTAGGCCCACACGTGCACCGGCGCGCCCGGTTCGTGGTCGGTCCAGTTCATCGGCAGCAGATGCACCATCGGCGCCGTCGTCCACTGTGACTGGTACAGGTAGAACTGGTCCTTCTCGAAGCCCGCCGTGTCCACCGCGCCGAACAGCGACGACCGCACCGGGAAGACTCCGTGGTACGGCGTGGGTTCGCCGATGTAGTCCTGGCCCGCCCACACGAACTGCCCGGCGAGGAACTTGCGGTCGCGGTCCTTCTTCAACGCGTGCTCGCCGCTGGAGGCCCAGCCGACGATGTTGTTGTCGTAGGACGAGCTGCCGCGTTGGCCCGGCGTGTAGTCCTGGCCGGTGTTCTTCTGCTGGGGGTCGAGGTAGACACCTCGGGCAGAGGTGCTCGACGACGACTCGGACTCGATGAAGAACGTGTTGGGGTACTTGGCGTGCAACGCGTCGATGGATTTGGCGGTGTTGTAGTTCAGGCCGACGCCGTCGAGCATGCGCAGGATCTGGTCCTGCGCCGAGCCGTCCTTCGGCACGCTGGTGTAGCTGTGCGAGCCGATCACGACCGGGCGGGTGCGGTCGACCGACTTGACGTCGTCGATCAGCCTGCGGGCGATCGGCACCCCGATCTCGACCGAGGTGCCGTCCGGGATCTCGTTGCCGATCGACCACATGATCACCGACGGCGAGTTCTTGGCCGCGTGCACCATTTCCTTGATGTCGGCGGAGCTGTGCCGGTCGAAGAACCTGCCGTAGTCGAACTGCCGCTTGGGCGTGCGCCAGGTGTCGAACGCCTCGATCATCAGCAGCAGGCCCAGTTCGTCGCAGAGCCGCACGAACTCGGGCGCGGGCGGGTTGTGCGACGTGCGGACCGCGTTGACGCCCATCCGCTTCATGGTGAGCAGCTGCTGCCGGATGCCGTCCTCGTGCACGGCGGCACCGAGCGCGCCGAGCGAGTGGTGCAGGTTGACGCCCTCCAGCTTCATGTCCTTGCCGTTCAACGAGAAGCCGTCGGCGGGGTCGAACTCGAACCACCGGATCCCGAACGGCGTGCGGACGGTGTCACCGGAGCTGGCCCTGGTGACGAGCGTGTAGAGGTACGGCTTGGCGGTGTTCCACAGCGTCGGTTTCTGGACGCGGAGGGTGCGTCCTGAAGCGACCACCTTGCCGTCGGCGTCGAGCACCTGGTGGGTCACGGTGCCCTTGCCGACGAGCTCGGTCTTCACCTCGACGTCGGCGTACCCCTTGGGGTAGGTGGCCGCGAGGTTCGGCGTGGTCACGAAGACGCCGTGCCGGGCGACGTGCACCGGTTCGGTGACGACGAGGTGGACGTTGCGGTAGATGCCGCTGCCCGCGTACCAGCGGCTGCTGGGCGCCTGGTGCACGACCTTCACCGCGACGACGTTCGGCTCGCCGTCGGTGTGCGCGAGGCCGGTCATGTCGACGTTGAAGCCTGTGTAGCCGTACGGGTGGCTGCGCGCGAGCTTGCCGTTCACGTACACGTGGGAGTCCATGTAGACGCCGTCGAACTCCAGCGAGATCCGCTTGCCCTTCGCGTTCGCCGGCAGCGTGAACGTCTTGCGGTACCAGGCGGTCCCCGCCTCGTAGTAGCCCTCACCGGGGGCAGCCGCGGGGTTGGGGTCGCGCTCGATGCTCCAGTCGTGTGGCAGGTCGAGGCGGCGCCAGGACGAGTCGTCGTGATCGGGTTGCTGCGCGTTCGCCGGGTCGGCGAGCACGAAGCGCCAGTCGTTCGTGAACGAGGTGCTGCGCAGTGCCGCCACCGCGGCGGTGACCGGAGCAGTCAGACCGAGCAGAAGGAGCAAGACGAAGACAGGGTGTCGCCAAGACATCGGATCTCACCTCTACCTCGAAGTGGGCGTCCCGCGTTCCTAACAGCTCACCCGTAGATGGTGTAGACCAAAAAGTTACATTCACCCGATGTCTGTCCGGTCCTAGGATGATTGTCATGACTGAGACGGCCAAACGGCGCCCTGGGCCGCGCATCGAAGAGGTAGCGCGGGTCGCGGGGGTGTCGAAGTCGACCGTCTCGCGCGTGATCAACGACGAGCAGTACGTCAGCGCGAAGTCGCGTGAGGCCGTGCACGCCGCGATCGCCGAGCTGGGGTACTCCCCCAACCAGGCCGCGCGGGCGCTCGCCGGCCAGCGCGCGAACGCGATCGCGCTCGTCGTGTCCGAACCGACCGGCCGGGTGCTCTCCGACCCGTTCTTCGCCGGGGTGCTGCGCGGGGTGCACGCCGAGCTCGCCGGCCGGCACCTGCAGCTGTTGCTGATGATGAGCCAGCCGTCGGACACCGACGACCTGGTCGCATACCTGAGCAGCGGGCACGTCGACGGCGCGTTGCTGGTCAGCCTGCACGGCGAGGACCCGCTGGTGCCGATGCTGCAGGAGATCGGACTGCCGGTCGTGGTCGGCGGGCGGCCGCTCGGGACCACCGGCGTGCCGTTCGTGGACTCGGACAACTTCACCGGCGGGCTAGAGGCCGCGCGGCACCTGGCGTCGCTCGGCCGCAAGCGGATCGCCACCGTCGCGGGGCCGAAGGACATGGCCGTGGGCGCGGACCGGCTCAGCGGGTTCAAACGCGGGCTGAGCGAGGCGAAGATCGCCACGGACCTGGTGGCGCACGGCGACTTCACCCCGGAGAGCGGAGTTCAGGCGATGGAGCGCCTGCTGCGCAAGGCTCCCGGCCTCGACGCGGTGTTCATCGCCGCGGACATCATGGCGCTCGGCGCGTTGCAGGTGCTGCACGCCCATGGCAAGCGCATCCCGGACGACGTCGCGGTGATCGGGTTCGACGACTCGGTGTTCGCCTCGACCACGACACCGCCGCTCACCACCATCCGGCAGGACGTCGAGGAGCTCGGCCGCACCATGACGTGGCGCCTGCTGGCCGAGCTGGCCGGCGAGGACGGCCTGCCCCCGTCGCTGCTGCTGCCCACCTCTCTCGTGAAGCGAGCCAGCGCGTAACAAACTGGGAGCGTTCCCAGAAACAACCCCTGTAATGCCTTGACACCCTCGTAGCGCGCGGTTAACACTCCCTGAAACTTCTGGGAGCGCTCCCAGAAACCGCCGTCGAGACCGAGGGAGTTCTCCCGTGCGCCACCGCAGTTGGGTCAGCGTTCTCCTGCTCTTAACCGCCACCGCGTGCTCGTCGGGCGGTGCAGCCCAGGACGGCAAGACCGAGCTGACCATCGCCACGTTCAACGAGTTCGGGTACGAGGAGCTGCTCAAGGAGTACGAGGCAGCGCACTCGGACGTCAAGATCACGCAGCGCAAGACCGGCCAGGGCGAGCCGCACCACAAGAACCTGTTCACCAAGCTGGGTGCGGGCTCGGGGCTGGCCGACATCGAGGCGGTCGAGGAGGGCTTCCTCAGCCAGGTCCTCTCCAAGGCGGGTCAGTTCAACGACCTCAAGGAGATCGGGCCGCAGGTCGAGGAAGGCCGTTGGCTGAAGTGGAAGTACGACTCGGCCACCAAGGACGGCAAGCTCATCGGCTACGGCACCGACATCGGGCCGCTCGCCATGTGCTACCGCAAGGACCTGCTCGAGAAGGCCGGTCTGCCGTCCTCTCCGGACGCCGTGAAGTCGTTGTTCGCCACCTGGGACAGCTACTTCGCCGCCGGTGACCAGTTCATCGCGAAGTCCGGCGGGGTGGCGTGGTTCGACAGCGCCGCCCAGGTCTTCAACGCCATGCACAACCAGCACGAGGTCGGCTACTTCGACAAGTCCGACAAGCTCGTCGTCGAGACCAACCCCGCGATCAAGGCCGACTGGACGGCCGTCACGGGCGCGGTCGCGAAGGGCCAGTCGGCGAAGCTCGCGGCGTGGAGCAACGAGTGGAACACCGGCTTCAAGAACGGCGCGTTCGCCACGAAGACGTGCCCGTCGTGGATGCTCGGCGTGATCGAGAAGCAGGCCGGTCCCGAGAACGCCGGCAAGTGGGCTGTCACCGAGGCGTTCCCGAACGGCGGCGGCAACTGGGGCGGGTCGTTCCTGACCGTGCCGAAGCAGAGCAAGAACGCCAAGAAGGCCGCCGAGCTCGCGGCCTGGCTGACCGCGCCGGAGCAGCAGATCAAGGCGTTCAAGTCCAAGGGCACGTTCCCGAGCCAGGTCAAGGCTTTGACCGATCCCGCGTTGCTGGACTCGTCGAACGCGTACTTCGGTGACATCAAGGCGGGCGCGCTGTTCGCCGCGCAGGCCCAGAAGGTGACCGCGGCGCAGTACAAGGGCCCGACCGACGGTCAGCTGCAGGACACCGTGTTCAGCGCGGCGCTGCTGTCCGTCGAGCAGGGCAAGGGCGCCGACGACGCCTGGAAGACCGCGCTCTCGGAGGCACAGAAGGTCGCTAAGTGACCGCCATGCTCACCAGGCCGGACCGCGAGCGGGTGATCCCTGCCCGCTCGCGGACCCACCGGCTGTCCTCTTTGGACACCAAGGTGTCGCCGTACCTGTTCGTGGCGCCGTTCTTCGTGTTGTTCGGCGCCGTCGGTCTCTTCCCGTTGCTGTACACGGCCTACGTGTCGCTGTTCGACTGGGAGCTCGGCGCCGACGAGACACCGTTCGTCGGTCTCCAGAACTACGCGACACTGTTCACCGACAGCCAGTTCTGGAACGCGCTGTTCAACACCTTCAGCATCTTCCTGCTGTCCAGCGTCCCGCAGGTGATCGTCGCGGTCGTGCTCGCCGCTTTGCTCGCCGCGAACCTGCGGGCGCGCACGGCGTGGCGGATGGGCGTGCTGCTCCCCTACGTCGCCTCGCTGGTCGCGTTGACGATCATCTTCGGCAACCTGTTCGGGCCGCAGTACGGTCTGGTCAACGACGTGCTTGCGTTCGTCGGTCTGCCGCGGATCGACTGGCAGGCCAGCACGTTCGGCAGTCACGTCGCCATCGCCTCGATGGTCAACTGGCGGTGGACCGGCTACAACGCGCTGATCGTGCTCGCCGCGATGCTGGCGATCCCGCGCGAGGTGACTGAGGCCGCCGTGGTCGACGGGGCCGGGCCGGTGCGCCGGTTCTTCAGCATCACGCTGCCGATGCTGAAGCCGACGATCGTGTTCGTCGTGGTCACGTCGACGATCGGCGGGTTGCAGATCTTCACCGAGGCCAAGCTGTACGAACCGGCCGGCGGTAGCGGTGGCGGTGCGGAGCACCAGTACCAGACCGTCGTGCTCTACCTGTACCAGTCGGCCTTCCAGCACTTCGACCTCGGCTACGCGTCGGCGATCGCGTGGGTGCTGTTCATGATCATCATCCTGATCGCCGGACTGAACTTCTGGCTCACGAGGAGGGCGGTGAAGTGAGGCGTCCGTCCTTCGTGGTCTACGGGGTGCTGGCCGCGTTCATCCTCGGCTCGGCGTTCCCGTTCTACTGGTCGTACCTGGTGGCGAGCCGCGACAACTCGGTGCTGACCGGTGACTTCACGCTGATCCCCGGCGGGAACTTCTTCGCCAACGCGGCGCGGGTGTTCGACTCGATCCCGTTCTGGAAGGCGCTGGGCAACAGCTTCATCGTGTCCGGCACGGTGACGTTGTCCGTCGTGCTGCTGTCCACGCTGGCCGGTTTCGCGTTCGCCAAGCTGCGGTTCCGGGGTCGTGGCGTGCTGTTCCTGTTCGTGGTGGCGACGCTCGCGGTACCCACGCAGCTCGGCATCATCCCGCTGTACATGGCGATGGCGGAGTTCGGCTGGGCCGGCGAGCTGGAGGCCGTGATCGTGCCGAACCTCGTCACCGCGTTCGGTGTGTTCTGGATGCGGCAGTACCTGGTCGACGCCATCCCCGACGAGCTCGTCGAGGCCGCGCGGATGGACGGCTGCAGCCTGTGGCGGACCTTCTGGCACGTCGCGCTGCCCGCGGCCCGCCCGGCCGCCGCGATGCTGGGCGTGTTCACGTTCATGCAGTCGTGGAACGACTTCCTGTGGCCGTTGGTCGTGTTGAACGCCGACAACCCGACGCTCCAGGTGGCGCTGGAGAAGCTGCAGAGCGGCTACTACGTCGACTACTCGCTCGTGCTCGCCGGAACGACTCTGGCGACCGTTCCGGTCTTGATCGTGTTCTTGGTGCTCGGGCGGCAGATCGTCGCGGGCGTGATGCAGGGCGCTGTGAAGGGGTGAAGGTGGAGAAAATCGCTTTCCCGAACGGGTTTCTTTGGGGAGCCGCGACGGCTGCGTTCCAAGTGGAGGGTGCGACCGACGTGGACGGTCGCACCGACTCCATCTGGGACGCGTTCTGCCGCGTGCCGGGCAAGGTCGTGGGAGGGCACACCGGTGAGCCTGGTGCCGACCACTACCGGCGGTTCGAGCAGGACGTGAAGATGATGGCCGAGCTGGGCCTGCAGGCCTACCGGTTCTCGATCGCGTGGCCGCGGGTGCGGCCGGACGGCGGGGCGGTCAACCAGGCCGGGCTCGACTTCTACCGGCGGCTGATCGACACGTTGCTGGAGCACGACATCCGCCCGTGGCCGACGCTCTACCACTGGGACCTCCCGCAGAAGCTGGAAGACCTCGGCGGGTGGGCTTCCCGGGACACCGCGTTCCGGTTCGCCGAGTACGCCACCACGGTGATCGAGTCGCTGGGCGACCGGGTCAACGGCTGGACCACCATGAACGAGCCGTGGTGCTCGGCGTTCCTCGGTTACGCGGCGGGAGTCCACGCGCCCGGCCGCACCGAACCGGCTGCCGCGGCCGCCGCGGTGCACCACCTGTTGCTCGGCCACGGGCTGGCGGCCGGGGTGATCCGCGAACGTGGTGCGGAAGCCGGGATCACGCTCAACATGTACCCGATCATCCCGGCCGACCCGGACTCCGAGGCGGACCTGGACGTGGCGCGGCGGCTGGACGGCCTGCAGCAGCGGATCTTCCTGGACCCGTTGTTCCACGGCCGGTATCCGCAGGACGTCGTGGAGGACCTGGCACCGTTCGGGTTCTCCGAGATGGTCAAGGACGGCGACCTCGCGGTGATCTCCACGCCGCTCGACATGCTCGGCGTCAACTACTACACCGAGCACTACGTGAGTGCCGCGCCGGGCGAGACCGCGCCCTCGCCGTGGATCGGGGTCGGCGACCACTCGTTCCCGCGCCGGGACGCGCCGATCACGGACATGGGCTGGGAGGTGCGGCCGGACGGGCTCACCTCGGTGCTGCTGCGGGTGCACCAGGACTACCCGTCGATCCCCTTGTACATCACCGAGAACGGCGCCGCGTACCCCGACCAGCCGGGAGTCGACGACGCCGAACGCACCGCATACCTGGCCTCGCACCTGCGGGCCGCGCACACCGCCATCGCGGCCGGTGTGGACCTGCGGGGCTACTTCTGCTGGTCGCTGATGGACAACTTCGAGTGGGCCGAGGGCTACGCGAAGAGGTTCGGCATCGTGCACGTCGACTACGACACGCAGGTGCGCACACCGAAGATGAGTGCTCGCTGGTTCTCCGCCGTGGCACGCAGCAACGCCATCGCGTCATGACCCGGCGCCCCGGCATAGACGAGGTCGCCCGGCTGGCCGGGGTGTCGAAGTCCACCGTCTCCCGCGTCCTCAACGGCGCGCCGCACGTGAGCACACGGGCGCGGGAGGCGGTGCGGCGAGCCGTGATCCAGCTCGACTACACGCCGAACCAGGCCGCTCGGTCATTGGCCGGCCATCGGGCCAACGCGATCGCGTTGGTGGTCTCCGAACCGAGCGGCCGGGTGCTGGCCGACCCGTTCTTCGCCGGGGTGATGCGCGGGGTGCACGCCGAACTGGCCGGGCACCGCACGCAGCTGGTGCTGATGATGAGCCAGCCCGGCGACGTGGGCTCGTACCTGACCGGCGGGCACGTCGACGGCGCGTTGGTGATCAGTTCGCACGGCCACGACCCGCTGCTGTCGTTGTTGCACGACAACGGCTTGCCGGTCGTGGCAGGCGGACGGCCGCTGGCGGGCGGGCCGGTGCCGTACGTCGACTCGGACAACTTCACCGGCGCGGTGGAGGCGACCCAGCACCTGATCTCGTCGGGGCGCAAGCGGATCGCGACGATCGCCGGGCCGGTGGACATGGCGGTCGGGCTGGACCGGCTGTCCGGGTGGCGCCGCGCGATGTCCGGGCAGCGCACGGACCTGGTGGCGTACGGCGACTTCACGCCCGAAGGTGGTGCTTCGGCGATGACGTCGTTGCTGACTCGGGAACCTTCGTTGGACGGGGTGTTCGTGGCCGCGGACATCATGGCGCTCGGGGCGTTGCAGGTGCTGCACGCTGCTGGTCGCCGGGTGCCGGATGACGTTGCTGTGGTCGGGTTCGACGATTCGGTGCCCGCAGTGCCGCCGTTGACGACGGTGAAGCAGGACGTGGAGCGGTTCGGGCGAATGCTGACGTGGCGCCTTCTCGCCGAGATCGAGGGCGAGGAGGGGCTGCCGCCGTCGGTGCTGCTGCCTACCTCGCTGGTGGTGCGGACAAGCGCCTGATCAGCTCGATCACCTCGTCGACGTGCTCGCGGTGGGTGCGATGGCTGAGCACGCAGATCCTCAGGGTGAACCTCCCGCCGAGCCTGGTGCTGGACAGGAAGAACTTGCCGGAGTTGTTGATGTCCTTCAGGAGCTGCTCGCTGTCGGCGCTCCGGAACACCACGACGGTCAGGTCGGACGGGAGCACCTCGATGTGCTCCATCTTGGTGAGCTCGGCCCGCAGGTGGTCGGCCAGGTCGTGCTTCTCGTCGATCGCTTGCCGGAACGCCTTGACGCCGTGCAGGTGCAGCGGCAGCCAGATGCGCAGGCCGCGGAACTCCCGGGTGAGCTCCGGTCCCAGGTCCGAGTAGTCGGGGACGCCGGTGCCGTGGTCGAGGTCCTGCAGGTAGTCACCGTCTGCCACGTGGGCCGCGCGCAGCTTCGCCTCGTCGCGGACCAGCAGGACGCCGGTGCCGTACGGGAGGAAGAGGCTCTTGTGCGGGTCCCAGGCGATGGAATCGGCACGGTTGATGCCCTGGAGGATCGCGCGGCCTCGTTCGGTCAGCTGGAACGCGCCGCCGTACGCGCCGTCGACGTGGAACCACAGGTCTTCGCTGGACGCGAGGGTGGCGATGGCGTCCAGCGGGTCGACGATGCCGGTGCTGGTCGCGCCTGCCGTACCGATGACGAGGAACGGCTTCAGGCCGTTGGCGCGGTCTTCGGCGATCATGGCTTGGGCTTGGACGACGTCCATGCGCAGGTGTTCGTCGGTGGGGACGACGCGGATGCGCTCGGGTGGGAAGCCCGTGATGTGGGCGGCCTTCGAGACGCAGTGGTGGGTGTGCGGGGATACGTAGATGGTTCCGTTGGGGTCGTGGGTCTTCAGTCGATCTTGGCGGGCCGTGTGGACCGCCGAGAGAGTCGCGAGTGAGGCGCCGGTCGTGAAGATGCCGCCTGCGCCGCGGGGAAGGCCGAACTCGGTGCACAGCCAGCGGATGACGCTGTGCTCCATGGCGACGAGTGCTGGTGCGGTGGAGGCGACGCCGGTGTAGCGGTTGGTGGCCTGGGCGGCGAACTCGGCGAGCACCGAGCTGTAGAGGCCGCCTGCCGGGAAGTAGGCGAGGTAACGCGGGCCGGCGGTTTCCACGGCCTGTGCGGCGGCGTCGGCGAACTGGGCCAGCAGGTCGGCGAGTTCGCCGGGTGTTTCGGCCGGGGGTGGTGGCAGGAGGGCGGTACCCGGTGACGACGCGGGCGCGGTTTCCAGCCCGTCGATGAAGTTCTCGACGAAGGCGGTCACCGTCTTCGTCCACTCGGCCCTGGTTTCGCGGTCCGGCTGCAACATGAGCACACGGTACGCAGATCGCTGTACATCGGTGATCGTCGACGGTGCGTGACACTGCCGGCCTGATTTCACTCGAACGGCATACGCTCGGTAACACTTGGCGTAGTCGCTCGATGGTCCTGCCGTACGTGCCCCGGTTTGAGGGAGAGCGACAGTGATCGAGAACTCGGCCGCCGGTCTGGTGATGGTGCCCGGTGAGGTGACGGTGACCGTCACCGGCGAGGAGCACCACCAGGACGTGCTGGCCCGGTACGCCGTTCCGGCCGGTGTGACGCGGCAGGTCGCCGTGCACCTGACGTGGTGCATGATCGCGGCCGGGAAGCACCGCGGTCAGCGCGGCATCGAGGTGCGGCTCGACGGGTACCGGGTCGGTGAGCTGACTTTCCTGATGTCGCAACGGTATGCGCCGGTGCTGATGCACGTGGAGTCCGGCGGTGGTGCCACCGGGTGCCAGGCGTTGGTGCAGCGCGGCAACAACGGGTTGCTGCAGATCGTGTTGCGGATGCCGCGTGAGGTGCCCCGAGGTGCGGTGGTGCCGGTCGCGAGCTCTCGGTCGTGGATCGCGCCGGTGGCGATCGGGGCGGGCAGCCTGTTCGCGTTCTTCATCGCGATTGTTGTTGTCGGGGCGGTGGTGAGCGGGCCGACCAACGTGAACAAGGCCGCCGGGCTCACGTCCACGACCGCACCTGCCACTACGACCACGACCACGGCGCCGACCAGCACCACGACGACCACAACTACCACCACGACAACGACTACTACGACGACCACCACTCCCCCGGCGGTCGCGCAGCCGAAGCCGCAACCCCAGCCGCAGCCCAATCCGCAGCCCCAGCCAGCGCCGGCACCTCAGCCGAGCTGCCACGCGAGCTACAGCCCATGCGTCCCGATCGCGTCTGATGTCGACTGCGCCGGCGGCACCGGGAACGGGCCCGCGTACGTCACGGGCCCGATCCGCGTGATCGGTCCGGACGTTTACGACTTGGACAGGGACGGCAACGGAACCGGCTGCGAGTGACGTGGCATCAGCATGGGCTTGAACGACTCGCGGTAGGCCCACGCCAGGTAGAGCTCGGCGACCGCGAGCACCACGGCCACCGCGGCACCACTGGGCGCCAGCAGCACGTGGAAGCCGAAGATCCCGACCACGAGCGGTGCCAGCAGTGCCAGTGCGAGCGGCGCGAACCTGTTGACCAGCAACATGACTCCGGCCACGAGTTCAACGACCGCGGTGATGGGCATGATGAATCCGCTCTCGCCGAGCGCGGTGGCGAACGCCACCGCCTCGGCGGGCATGCCGTCCATCGACTGCGACCCCAGACCGAAGAGCTTGGTGAAGCCGGAGAACGCGAACAGCGCGCCGAAGAGGATGCGAACGGCAACGGTGAGGTACTTGATCGTCATGTGAACAGCATCAAATCTCCTGTTAAGTAGAGGTCAATGCCGTTCGCTCATCGCAGAATGGTTTGATTCCGGGGTGAAGATCCCTGGGGAAGTGCTACAGGCGGTCGGTCCCGACGCCGTCTGGTCGAGCGATCACGAAGGTCTGTCGAACTCGGCGTGGCGCGTCGGATCCTGTTACGTGAAGCGGGACGCGGCGGACGAGCACGAGCGTTTGCGCTGGCTGGGCACGCACTTCGAGGTGCCGGAGATCACGGCGTTCACGGACGGCTGGCTGGTGCTGGCCGATGTCGGCGCACCCTCACTGGCCGCGGTCGACCTGGTGCTCGCGGGCACGGTGATGGGCACCGTGCTGCGATCACTGCACGCGTTGCCGGTCGCCGAATGCCCGTTCGACGCGCGGATTCCCGTGGTGCTGGAGAAGGCGCGGCGCAACGTCGAGGCCGGCCTGGTCGACCCCGCAGACTTCGACGACGACCATCGCGACGCGACGCCGTCGGAACTGCTGGAGCACCTGGTCGCCACGGCACCTTCGGACGAGGATCTCGTGGTGGCGCACGGGGATTTCTGCCCGCCGAACGTGCTGCTGCGGCCGGACGGCTCGACGGTGCTGCTCGACGCCGGACGCCTCGGCGTGGCTGATCGGCATCACGACATCGCGTTGGCGCACCGGGAACTGGACGACGACGAGGAGGCCGTAGCCGCGTTCGACCGTGCCTACGGCCTCGTCCCCCGCCCGGAAAAGCTCTACTGGTACCGCTTGCTCGACGAGTTCTTCTGAGAACTCCTCACAGAATGATCTTGGAACAAGGTTGATCATCGCGGTGTTGATCACGGTGTGCGGAAGGGCCAGCAGCTTCCCTGGTGGTCCCGCGTCGTGCCGACCATCCGGGACGCAAGCGGCTGAACGACCGCACGCTGGTTCGCGACAAGGGCATCACACCGGCGATCGCTCGTCGCGGCGGTGAACACGGCTCCGGGCTGGGCGTGTACGGCTGGGTGGTCGAGCAGACCTTCGCGCTGCTGCACTGGTTTCACCGCCTGCGGATCCGCTGGGAGATCCGCGACGACATCCACGGATGTGCGTTGACAGCCCGGTGGTGGACCTCAGACTGGCTTGCGCCACACGGAGATGTGTTTCGCGGAGTCCTGGGTGAACGGAGCCTCGTCCCAGTCCGCGACGCGACGTTCCAGCTCAAGCCCAGCGAGCCGGGCCATCAGGTCGAGCTCTGCCGGCCAGGCGTACCGGTGCCGGGAGTTGTTGCGGCGGTAGCGACCGTCGTCGCCGTCGCGGGTGAAGTGGTGCGAAACGAGAATCTGCTCGACCAGGTCGAAGGTGTCGAAGCCGAGATGCTGCTCGGAGACGTCGAACGGCACCGCGACCTGGCCGGGCGGCAGGAACCGCAGCGGCGGCACACCCAGCTCGATGACGAATCGGCCGCCGGGCTCCAGATGCCGCGCGGCGTTGCGGAAGCACTCGACCTGCTCGTCCTGGGTGAGCAGGTTCGTGATGGTGTTGTAGACGAGATAGACCAGGGTGAACTCACCGGGAACGACGGTGGTGGCCATGTCCCCGATGACCACCGGGAGCGTGTCCTCGTCGATCTTGCGCCGCAGCACCGCGGCCATGTGCTCGGACAGTTCGACGCCCACCACCGGCACGCCGCGTTCCCGGAGCGGGACTCCCACTCGTCCGGTTCCGATGGCGAACTCCAGTGCCCGGCCGTCTCCGGCGAGCTCGGCGAGGAAGGCGAGAGTCGGTCCGAGAACGGCAGCCGAGAACAATTCGCTCTCCTGCGCGTCGTAGCGGTCGGCTGTCGCACGGGTCCACAGTGCACTACTCGTCACGGACAACCACTTTGCCGAGTGTCGAGGGCGCTGTCGACGCATTTACGCCGCGGCGCAGCGTGCACCGCCCACAACTCGTCGTCGCCTTCCACGGCTTCGGCCGAACCACCCTGGACCATCAGTCCCGGGGTGGTCCAACCTCCTTGGAGATCATTTCGTCAGGAGTTCCAAGCCCGCTCGTACGGCGTCTTCTCCCCCGCCTCGACCTCGAACGGCAGGTGGTTGCCTGCGGGAGGCAACGGGCAGGTGGCGAAGTCGGTGAACGCGCACGGCAGGTTCGTCGCTCGGTTGAAGTCGAGGACGATCTTGCCGTCGACCGGGGTCGCCGCGAGCGATCGGTTCGCCGCGTACGTGGTGACCCCGCTGGTCGCGTCGGTGAAGAGGATGCTCAACCCGCCGTTGCGGCCGTTGAACGCCGTCAGTGTGTGCTCGGCGCCGTTGTACGTGAACCGCACATGGCCCGGCGCCTCGTAGACGTGGCTAAGACCCTCCACGACCGCACCGACGGTCGTGGGAATCGGCGCGTCGAACGGCTCGTACACGCCGTCGAGCACCCACTTCTCATGCGGCCCATAGGAAGGCACGCCTCGGAAGTCCCGCAGCACCTCCGCCTTCGGGTCGTGCACGCGGATCAGGTAACCGCCGCGCCGGGCCACCTCTACCTCCACGTCGCCGACCGTGACACGCGCGCCGGCGCCGCTCTGGACGAGTTCGAACCGCGTCGGTTCCCCGTCGTTCTCCCAGTACGCCGCGTCGTCGTCCTGCCACCACACGCCCGGTAGGCCGTCATAGGCACGTGGGGTGGTCTCCAGCCAGTCGAGTGAGACGAGCGCAAGCCACCCGTACGGGTCGGCCAGCCCCTTCTCCCGCTCCGTCTTCCAGGTCTGCCAGTCCTCCGCGAAGCCGCTCATGTCCGTGCCAACGACCGTCCCCGTCGAGGGCTTCCCCGTTCCAAGGGGTGAGACGACCTACCATCCGCCCATGAAGCTGATCCTGGGGGCGCTGGTCATCGCTGTAGCGGTGACCGCGTGCAGCGCCACACCCGCTCCGGAAGCACCCCGAAGAACCGAGACCTCCACGACCGTCCCCGAGCCGGACTACGACTCGGACGAGTGGTGGGTGTGGTCGGACTACAGGTCGTTCGCCAAAGAACTCAGCAGCAAGCACGAGGACGCGGCGCTCAAGTGCACGCCTGACTCCTACACCTTCGCGGCGTCGTTGTTGCAGCACGCGGTGAACAGCACCGAAGCCCAACTCGCGCAGCTGCCCGTGGTGCACCGTCTGCAGGTGTACGAGATGAGGACCACGAACTCGGCGTTGGGCGTGTTCGACGAGGCCGGCGCGTTGAGGCTGCTGCTGGCGTCGTCCCGTGAGCTCGTGCCGCCGACCGACGTCAAGGAAATCAAGATCTCCGGGGAGCAGGCCACCGCGACGGCTGAGGTGCCTGGTCATGCCCCGGTCCAGGTCTCGTTCGCCCACGTCCCCAACGCGTGGCTCATCGACGTGAAGGCACTGTTCGACGCACTCAGTGCCACGGTGGAGCTGAACGGGCTGACCGCAGACCAGTACGTCGAGAAGAAGCTCGCGGAACGGCACGGAGGCCGTGCCGCTGAACTGCGCAAACCGATGAAGGCGTAGTCGCGCGTCCTGGTGTCGAACCAGGCACCCCAGGCTCATGAGGCCTCGGTGATCGCCGGATCCCGCGCGTTGGAGTGACCGACCGGACTCGCACCGGCTTCGACCAGGACCACAACCTGGCGCCTCGACTGCTTCGGCTTCGGTCACGGCTGCCCGTCGAGGACTCGAACCTCGATCTCCGCGTCCAGAGCGCGGCGTCCGTGCCAATTGGACCAACGGGCATCAAAAAAGCCGCCTCGTCGCGACGGCGACGGGACGGCTCCCCGGAACGTGTCCTCAGATCACGTCGGGGAGCACCAGTCGTGCTGATGTTGCATGTGCTGGATCACGGCTGGCTCCCTTCTCCGGTTCGTTGCGATCACTCTGACGGATCGTGTGGCGGTGCGGCAACGCATTATTCGAGCGTTGCAAAAGTTTGCAAGATTGAGGCGAGTTCTCAAGTAATCCTCATGTCGACTTGCGGAAAACTTTTGCAACGTCTTTCCTGGACCGCTGACACACCCCATCGGAAGGCAAGGACATGTCCCAGGACTGGTGGCGACACGCCGTCATCTACCAGGTCTACGTGCGCAGCTTCGCCGACTCGGACGGCGACGGCATCGGTGACCTGCCCGGCATCCGCTCACGCCTGCCCCACCTGAGGGACCTGGGCGTGGACGCGGTGTGGATCACGCCCTTCTACGCCTCGCCGATGGCCGACGGCGGGTACGACGTGGCGGACTACCGCGCGGTCGACCCGTTGTTCGGCGGGCTCGACGACGTGCGGTCGCTCGTCGACGACGCGCACGCGCTGGGCATCCGGGTGATCGTCGACATCGTGCCGAACCACAGCTCCGACCAGCACGCGTGGTTCCAGGAGGCGCTGGCCGGGCGTGGTCGTGAGCGCTACATCTTCCGCGAGGGCGTCGGGGACCAGCCGCCCAACGACTGGGAGTCGGTGTTCGGCGGGCCGGCGTGGACGCGGGTCGAGGACGGCTCCTGGTACCTGCACCTGTTCGCGCCGGAGCAGCCGGACCTGAACTGGGAGCTGCCAGAGGTGCGGGCGGAGTTCCGCGACGTGCTGCGGTTCTGGCTGGACCTCGGGGTCGACGGGTTCCGGGTGGACGTGGCGCACGGGATGATCAAGGCTCCCGGGCTGCCGGACATCGGTCACGCGGACCAGCTGAAGCTGCTGGGCACCGAGCCGTTGCCGTTCTTCGACCAGGACGGTGTGCACGAGATCCACCGCGAGTGGCGTGCCGTGGTGGACTCCTACGACGGTGAGCGCGTGCTGGTGGCCGAGGCGTGGACGCCTTCCGCTGAGCGCACCGCGATGTACCTGCGTGCCGATGAGATGCATCAGGCGTTCAACTTCCACTACCTGACCGCCGAGTGGGACTTCGAAGCGCTGCGTTCGGTCATCGACTCGTCGCTGGCCGCGGTGGCTCCCGTTGGGGCGCCTACTACGTGGGTGTTGTCCAACCACGACGTTCAACGGCACGTAACGCGGTACGGCGGCGGCGAGATCGGTGTGCGGCGGGCGCGCGCTGCTCTGGCGTTGATGCTGGCATTGCCGGGTTCGGTGTACCTGTACCAGGGCGAGGAGCTCGGCCTGCCGGAGGTGCTGGACCTGCCGGACGAGGTGCTGCAGGACCCGATGTGGGAGCGGTCCGGGCACACCGAACGCGGTCGTGACGGGTGTCGCGTGCCGTTGCCGTGGACGTCCACCGGTCCTTCGTTCGGGTTCGGCACGGGTGGGTCGTGGCTGCCGCAGCCGGCGGACTGGGCGAAGCTCAGCGTCGAGGCGCAGTCGGATGACCAGGACTCGATGTTGTCCTTCTACCGCAACGCTCTGCGCGCCCGCCGGGAGCACCCGGCGCTGGGTGCGGGCGATGGCGTGACGTGGGTGGACGGGCCTGCCGACGTGCTGTGGTTCGAGCGGCGTGCGGACGGACGGGGGATCGCCTGCGCGGTGAACCTGTCCGGTGAGGTCGTGCCGTTGCCCGATCCCGGCGCGGTGCTGCTCGCCTCGTCGTACTACGGGGTGCGCGACGGCCAGCTGCTGCTGCCGCCCGACACCGCGATCTGGTGGGAGATCTAACGGTTTGACCTGCAGTTTCGGGTGATCATCCGAAACTGTCAGACCCCCTGAGTACGGTCCGTGGACATCGACTTCGGACTCGGGTTCAGGGGGTTTGCCAGTGCGCAGGTGGGAGCTCGTCGCGAGTGGTTCGGCGAAGTTCTGGGAGATCGGGCGGGACGGTGCCGAGGTCACCGTCCGGTTCGGACGGCTGGGCACGACCGGCCAGACCCAGACCAAGGAGCTCCCCTCTGCGGAGGCGGCCGCGGCGCACGTCGCGAAGCTGGTGGCGGAGAAGGAGAAGAAGGGCTACAAGGCCGTCGCACCGGCTTCCGCAGCCGCTCCGGCCGCCCCCGCAGCCTCCGCCGTCCCCGCAGCCGCCGTCCCCGCAGCCTCCGCTCCCGCAGCCTCCGCCGCCCCCGCAGCCTCCGCCGTCCCCGCAGCCGCCGCCCCCGCAGCCTCCGCCGCCCCCGCCGCCCTCGCAGCCGCCGCTCCCGCAGCCTCCTCCGCCAACGCTGCCACCTCCGCCGCGACAGCGTCTCCCGCCGCTTCTGATCCCCCTGCCCCCGCTGCTCCCGCAGCCGCAGCCGCAGCCGCAGCGGCAGCGGCAGCGGCAGCGGCCACCGTCACCTCCCCCACCGAGCAGCCCGCCGCCACCTCCCCCACCAAGCCCACCGTCGTCGACGAGGACACGTGGGTGATGCCCGCGGCGTGGCTGGCGCAGGCGATGCCCCGCCACGACGTCCGGCCGGCGCCCGAGTTCGTGGTGGATTCCGCGCTGGCGCAGGAGTTCCGCGACCTCGTGGCGTCCACCGGCGAGAAGATCGCCGAGGTGCTGGCGCATCCGGAGTCCGATCCGGAGCTTGCTCGGGCATTACGCGACCAGCTCGACGGCCGGCCCGATCCACTCGGCGCCGCGGCGCTCGCGGCGGTGATCGGCGCGAACAAACTGCCGGTGCACTGGTGGATCGAGGAGTTCGGCCTCCCGTTCGCCGCAGCCGCCGCCGCGCACCACGGCACGATCCTCGTCGCGAACTGGAAGGACTGGCAGACCAAGGACTGGTACGGCTGGCACATCAAGCCGCACCAGCCGTACCACCTCGGCGACGGCACGTTCGAGGGCCAGGCCCTGGTGCTGGTCCGGACGGCGCTGGCCGCCGCGGACGCCGCCACGTACGAGGCGGCGGTCGTGGCGCTGGAGAAGGTCGGCACGACACCGTTCGGCTGGTCGGCGCGGGCCTTCCTCGCTCCGACGCGCCACGACTGGTTCGACGAGGCGAACGCCAGCGGTGTCGCGCCGTTCTGGATGTTGGTGACGGCGGCGAGCACGGCCGAGCAGCTCGGCCGGCTCGAGAACTGCCACCTGCTGTGGTCGCCGACGGGCGTGCACACCGCGCTGCTCTTGCTGGGTACCGAGATCGCGCCGGTGCTCGACCGGGAGCTCCGCGCGAAGGCCGAGTGGGTCGCGGACGGCCGCAAGCTGGCGCTCGACGTGCTGGCGGCGCTGCCGACCGACGAGGCGTTCCTGATGCTGCTGAGCCGCGTCCGGGAGCGGTACGTGCGCCCAGCGCTGTTCTCGGCGATGGACAGGTTCCCATCACGCGCCGCTCGGCTGCTGGCTCCGCGCGCGTCCGCCGACGCCGATGTCCGGCACCTGCTGCGCGTGCACCTGCTGACGCACCCGGATCTCGAAGTGCCGCCGGGGATCGCCGCGCTGGCCACGGTCACGGTGCCGGACGCGCCGGTCTCCGCACTTCCGCCCGTGCTGGCCGAGCCGCCGTGGACGAACCGCCGACCGCAGCCGAAACCGTTGGTGCTGAAGGACCTCCCGGCGCCCGCCGCGCAGATGGCGTGGCCGGAGGGCGAACGCGACGAGTGGCTCACCTACACCGGCTACTGGGCCAACCGGGAGTACAACTGGCCCGCGCTGGCCGCCGAGGTCCGCAGCGGCAACTCCCGTTATCACGACCACCAGCTGTTCACGATCGGTCCCGAGGAGCTCGCGCTGCCGCTGCTGACCGACTGGGTGCCGGACAACACGTGGGGCAGCGACAGCTGGGGCAAACGCATCGTCGCCCGCTTCGAGATGGCCGCGCTGCCCGCGATGTTCCGGCTGGCCGTGCGCGACCCGCAGGTGTCCGGCGTCATCCTGCTGCCCTACGCCACCGTCGAGGTCGCGGACCTGATGGCGGACTGGCTCGTCCGCCTCAAGAAGGCCCGCGTCTTCGCCAGCCGGTGGCTGGCCGCGCACGGCACGCTGGCCGCCCGCCTCCTGCTGCCGTCCGCGCTGGGGGTCGCCGGCGCACGCCGCCGCAACGCCGAGATCGCCCTGCGCCACCTGCACCTCGACCTGGGTGTCGACGTGGTGGAGGTCGCCGCCGAGCACGGCCCGAAGGCGTCCGCCGCCCTGCGCACGCTCATCGACGTCGACCCGGTCGACGTCCTGCCCGCCAAGCTGCCTTCGATCGGCGCCTGGGCCGACACCCGTCTCCTGCCACAGGTCCTGTTGGCCGACCGCAGCTCCGCCCTGCCGGCCGAAGCGGTCAGGAGCCTGATGATGACCGCCGCACTGTCCAAACCGGACGCCGTGTACGCCGGCCTGCCGCTCGCCCGCGAAGCCCTCGACCGCGAGTCGCTGGCGGAGTTCGCCTGGTCGCTCTTCGGCCGCTGGCAGGACGTCGACTCGCCGTCGAAGGACAGCTGGGTCCTCAGCGCGCTGGGTTGGTTCGGCGACGACGAGACAGTGCGCCGCCTCTCGCCCCTGATCCGCGCCTGGCCGGGCGAGAGCCAGCACGCCAGGGCCGTGGCCGGTCTCGACGTCCTGGCCCAGATCGGCACCGAGGTGGCGCTGACCCACCTCAACGGCATCGCCGAGAAGGCGAAGTTCAAGGCCCTCAAGGCCCGCGCCCAGGAAAAGGTCGCCCAGATCGCCGCCGAGCTGGGTCTGTCCCGCGACCAGCTGGCAGACCGCCTGGTGCCACGTCTGGGCCTCGACGAGGCCGCCACGCTGGTGATCGACTACGGCGAGCGCCAGTTCCGCGTCGGCTTCGACGAGCACCTCAAGCCGTACGTCCTGGACCCCGACGGCAAGCGCCGCAAGGACCTCCCGAAGCCAGGCACCCGCGACGACCAGGAACTGGCCCCCGCGGAGCACAAGCGCTACACGGCGTTGAAGAAGGACGTCCGCACCATCGCCGCCGACCAGATCCACCGCCTGGAACGCGCCATGGTCGACCAGCGCACGTGGACCGCCGAGGAGTTCCACGCGGTCCTGGCCGCCCACCCCCTGCTCTGGCACCTGGTCCGCCGCCTGGTCTGGATCACCGACGAGGGCCTTTCCTTCCGCCTGGCCGAAGACCGCACCCTCGCGAACGCCGAGGACGACGAGTTCACCCTCACCGACACCGCCACCGTCCGCGTGGCCCACCCGGTCGACCTGGCCGACACCCTCACCACCTGGGGCGAGGTCTTCGCCGACTACGAGATCCTGCAACCGTTCCCGCAGCTGGGCCGCCCCACCCACGCCTTCACCCCGGGCGAGGACCAGATCCCGCAACTCGCCAGGTACCTGGACCACGACCTGCCCGTTGGCAAGATCCTGAGCCTCACCAAACGAGGCTGGGTCCGCGGCGAACCGCAGGACGGCGGCGTCGAGTGCTGGATCACCCGCCCGCTCCCCGACGGAGGCGCCCTGGTGGCCGGCCTGGAACCGGGCATCGCGGTGGGCGCCGTGGACATCTTCCCCGAGGTCAAGCTGACCGACGTGTGGTTCTCCCCCACCGGTGAGGGCGACTACTGCGCCCCGAAGAACGGCGGCCCGACCGGTCTCGACGTGGACCCGATCACCGCCTCCGAACTCCTCTCCGAGCTGGAGTCCCTCCGCTCGTAACCGTTGCACGACCCTGAAATCCGAGATCTGTCCCAGGAGGTACGGCAGTGCGCAGGTGGGAGCTCGTCGCCGAGCTGGAGTCGTTACTCGGGTGATCACTCAAGGCGTCTGAGCAGTTCTTTAAGCTGACCATAAAGAATTGTCAGACCTCCTGAGTACTGTCCGCGGAAACCAACTCCGGTAGCTACCCAGGGAGAAGACAGTGCGCAGGTGGGAACTCGTCGCGAACGGCTCGGCGAAGTTCTGGGAGGTCGAGCAGGACGGCACCGCCGTGACCGTCCGCTTCGGACGGCTGGGCACCTCCGGCCAGACCCAGACCAAGGAGCTCGCGTCCCAGGAAGCCGCCGAGGCGCACCTCGCGAAACTGGTGGCGGACAAGGAGAAGAAGGGCTACCGCGAGACCGGGACGAAGACTCCCTCGCCCGTCGCCAGCAAGCCCGCTGCCGTCGACGAGGACACCTGGGTGGTGCCCAGACCGTGGTTACGCGACGTCGTGCGGCAACGCGGATGCGACCCGGCACCGGAGTTCACCGTCGACGCCGAGCTGGCGGCCCAGGCGCGGCAGAAGGTCGCAGACCAGGCTGAGGCGATCGAACGAGCGTTGGCCACGAAGGGCTCGAAGGCAGAGCTGGTGGACGCGGCGCGTGAACATCTCGCCGGACGGCCCAATCCCGTTGGGGCGGCCGCGATCGCGGCCATCACGCAGTACGACCCGTCCACGCTCCACGCCTGGATCGCCGACCACGGACTCGTCTTCGCGGTCACCGCGACCGTCGAGCTGATGGGGGTGGCCTACTCCGAGCAGTGGGACGACCGACGCGGCAAGTGGACGAGCATCGCTCTGCAGCACCGGCGCGACCGCTACGACTCGGAGCCCAACCATCCCGACGGCCGGATCCTCACCGCTGCCCGGTACGCCCTCGCGGTGGCGGACGACGCCACACGCGAGGCCACCGAGGCCGCACTCGACGAGCTGCACCCGACGGACATGGTGAGGGAGGCGCGGGCGTACCTGGTGCCATCGCGGGCGGACTGGTTCGCCCAGGCCTGCAAGCAGCGGTGGACGCAGAGCCGCTCGTGGACGCTGCCGTGCAGTGCAGGCGACATCAAGGCCTACGCGCAGCAGGACCAGCAGCTGACCGGCTCGGCTTCCGTGCTGTACACGGCGGCGTACGTGCTGGGCCCGGCCATCGCGCCGATGCTCGCGGAGGAGCTCGACGAAGGCTACGGCACCTCGGACCGCCGCAAGCAGGCGTTCAAGGTTCTGGCGGCGTTGCCCACCGACGAGGCGTTCACGATCCTGCTCGACCGCCTGGACGCGCGCCACGTGCGTCCGGCGCTGCAGGCCGCGATGGCCGCGTTCCCGGCGCGGGCCGTGCGGCTGATGGCGGAACGCGTGTCGGACAACGAAGAGGTCAAGCAGCTGCTGACCGCGCATCTGCTGTCGAACCCGCACCTCACCGCACCCGCCGAGGTGGCCGCGACACTGGCCGAGTCCGAAGCCAACACCCTGCCGGAAGCCCCGGCGGACCAGGTGCCGCCGCTGCTGGCCTCGCCGCCGTGGCTCAACCGCAGGCCGGCGACGAAACCTGTCGTGCTGAACGACCTTCCGGTGCCGGCCGGCTCGGTGCGGTGGCTGCCGGGCGAGGAAGAGGAGTGGCTGAAGGAGTACAGCCAGGGCTGGTACGCGAACAGCCACAACTGGCGGAAGCTGCTCAAGGAGTACGAAGCCGGCACCATCGGCTACCACGACAACGACCTGTTCCTCACCGCCCCGGCGGACGAGGTGCGGCACCTGCTGGCGGAGTGGCGGCCGAACTGGACCACCGGCGCCGACGACTGGGGCAGGAAGATCGCCGCCAAGTTCGGTCTCGACGCCGTGCCCGCACTCGTGCGGCTCGCCCAGGCCGCCCCGGCGACGAACGGGCTGGTGCTGATGCCGTTCGCCACCGTCGAGGTCGCCGCCGTGATGGCCGCCTGGTTCACCAAGACCAAGCAGCCGAAGCGGTGGGCCGTCGAGTGGCTGGCCCGCCACCGCGACCTGGCCGCCCGTCTCCTCATCCCCGCGGCCGCGGGGAAGGCGGGAACCGCGCGCCGCAACGCCGAAATGACCCTGCGCCACCTGCACAGCACGGGTGTGGACGTCCAGGCCGTCGCCGCATCGTGCGGCGCGCAGGCCGCGATCGACGTCGTGCTGTCCGTGGATCCGCTCGACGTCCTGCCCGCCAAGCTGCCCGTGATCGGCGACTGGGCGGACACCCGGTTGCTGCCCCAGGTGCTGCTGCGCGACCGCAAGCACGCCCTGGCCGCGGAAGCCGCGCGCCACCTGCTGATGATGGCCGCACTGTCCAAGCCGGACGAGGTCTACGCCGGGCTGCCGGTGGTCCGGGAAGCGCTTGACCCGATTTCGCTGGCCGCGTTCGCCTGGGAGGTCTTCCAGGCCTGGGACAAGGCCGGCGCACCGTCCAAGGAAGGCTGGGCGCTGAGCGCGCTCGGCTGGTTCGGCGACGACTCCACGGTTCGCGCGCTGTCCCCGCTGATCCGCGACTGGCCGGGCGCGGGCCTGCACGCGAGGGCCGTCGCGGGCCTCGACGTCCTCGCCGAGATCGGCACCGAGATCGCACTGTCCCACCTGAACGGCATCGCCGAGAAGGTGTCGTTCAAGGGCCTCAAGACCAAAGCCCAGGAGAAGGTCACCCAGATCGCCACCGGACTGGGCCTCTCGCGCGACCAGCTGTCCGACCGTCTCGTGCCCCGCCTGGGCCTCGACGACGCCGCGACCCTCGTGATCGACTACGGGCCCCGCCAGTTCACCGTCGGGTTCGACGAGCAGCTCAAGCCCTTCGTTCTCGACCCGGACGGCAAGCGCCGCAAGGACCTCCCGAAGCCGGGCGCCAAGGACGACCAGGACCTCGCGCCACTCGAACACAAGCGGTACGCGACGCTGAAGAAGGACGTCCGCACCATCGCGTCCGACCAGATCAAGCGCCTCGAACGGGCCATGGCCGACCGGCGCACCTGGACCGTCGAGGAGTTCCAGACGGTGCTCGTGGCGCACCCGTTGCTCTGGCACCTGGTCCGCCGCCTGATCTGGATCACCGACGGGAACGTCTCCTTCCGCCTGGCGGAGGACAGGACCCTGGCAGGCGTCGAGGACGACCAGCTCACCCTCGCCGAGGGCACCGCGGTCCGCGTCGCGCACGCGGCAGAGCTCGGCGACGAGCTCGAAACCTGGAGCGAGCTGCTCGCCGACTACGAGATCCTCCAGCCCTTCCCGCAGCTGGGCCGCCCGGTGCACGTGCTGCCCTCCGGCGAGGATCTCCTGCTGAGGCTGAAGAAGTACTGCCACACCCCGTACCCGTTCGGCAAGATCCTCGGCCTCACCAAGAGGGGCTGGCTTCGCGGCCGGCCGCAGGACGCCGGCGTCGAGTGCTGGATGACCCGCCCGGTCGCGAGCGGCGGCGCGCTCGTCGTCAGGCTCGACCCCGGCATCGTGGTGGGCCTCGTCGACGAGTACCCGGAGATCTCGTTCACCGATGTGTGGTTCTCGCCCAGCGGCGAGGGCGAGTGGTCGGCCCCGAAGGACGCTCCCACCAGGATCGAGCTCGACCCGGTCACGATCTCAGAACTGCTTTCCGAACTGGAGTCCCTGCACTCATGACCAGCACCCAGACGACGCAGCGACCGCCGGCCGAGGTCCGGTACGCCGACGAGCTCGCCCGGCTCCGCGACGCCGACAGCGCGCCCAAGCCGCCGGGCTGGGCGTTGAGCCTGGACGCCGCGCGCCGGTTCGTGGTGGGCGACGAGAAACGTGGCATCACCAAGAAGTTCGTCGGCGATCCGTCCCTTGTGGACAGAGCGCTGGTCACGCTGGCGACCAGCCGCGGGCTGATGCTGGTGGGTGAACCGGGCACGGCCAAGTCGTTGCTGTCCGAGCTGATCGCGGCGGCGGTGTGCGGGGAGTCGACGCTCACCATCCAGGGCGGCGCGGCGACCACCGAGGACCAGATCAAGTACTCGTGGAACTACGCGCTCCTCGTCGCGGAGGGGCCGTCGCCGCGCTCGCTCGTGCCGGCGCCGATGTTGCGGGGCATGGCCGAGGGCAAGGTGGTGCGGTTCGAGGAGATCACGCGCTGCCCGTTGGAGGTCCAGGACTGCATGCTGTCGATGCTCTCGGACCGCGTCATGGCGATCGGTGAGCTGAACGGCCCGGACGGCATGGTGTTCGCGCAGGACGGGTTCAACGTGATCGCCACGGCGAACACCCGCGACCGCGGTGTGAACGAGATGAGCGCCGCGCTGAAGCGGCGGTTCAACTTCGAGACGGTGTTCCCGATCGCGGACTTCGACACCGAGCTCGCGCTGGTCGAGCAGGAGGCGGCGAAGCTGCTGGAACGATCGGGTGTCGAGCTCGCGCCGAAGCGGGACGTGCTCGAGGTGCTCGTCAGGACGTTCCGCGATCTGCGGGAGGGCAACGACCGGCTCACCACCGTGATGAGCACCGCGGAAGCCGTGTCCGTGGCGCACGCGGTGGGGCTGCGCGGGTGGTTCCTGCGCGGCGAGGCCGGGACAGCGGCGGACGTCGTGGAGTGCCTGGCCGGGACGGCGGCCAAGGACAACGCGGAGGACCTGGCCCGGCTCAGGAGGTACCTGGAGCAGCACGCGCCGAGGCGCAAGGGGCAGCAGTGGCAGGCGCTGCACCAGGCCCGGCACCTGCTGCCCGGCTGATGGGTGCCAAAGTGATGGATCCGGTGTTCGTCGGCGTCCGGCACCACAGTCCCGCCTGTGCCCGGCTGGTCGCCGCCACGATCGAGGAGCAGCGGCCCGCGTACGTGCTGATCGAGGGCCCGGCCGACTTCAACGAGCGCATCGACGAGTTGCTGCTGGGACACGAGCTTCCGGTGGCGTTGTTCAGCTACTCGGACCAGCACGCGTCGTGGTCGCCGTTCTGCGACTACTCGCCGGAGTGGGTGGCGATCACCGAGGGGCGCCGGCACCACGCCGAGGTGCGGTTCATCGACCTGCCCGCGTGGCACGAGGCGTTCCACGACGTCAGCAACAGGTACGCCGACGCCGAGCTGCGGTACGCCGAGGTCGTCGAGCGGCTGTGCGTCGAGTTCGCGGTCGACAACGTGGACGTGCTGTGGGACCACCTCTTCGAGTCCGACGAGGCACCCGAGGCGCTCGACCAGTACTTCGACCTTCTCCGGGGAACAGCCACCGCGGACGACGGTGACGCGGCGCGCGAGGAGTACATGGCGAGCTGGGTGCGGGCGGCGGTCGCGGACGCGGGCGACCGGCCGGTCGTGGTCGTCACCGGCGGCTTCCACACGCCGGCGCTCAAGGCCAAGCTCGACGGCGGCACGGAGTGGCCGGAGGTGCCCGAACGCGAGAGGGGCGCCAGCTACCTCGTGCCGTACTCGCACGCGCGGCTGGACGCGTTCACCGGCTACCAGTCCGGCATGCCGTCGCCCGGCTACTACCAGCAGGTCTGGGAGACCGGATCCGGGCGGGCGGCGGACTGGCTGGTCGAGTCGGTCGCGACGCGGCTGCGCAGGAGGCAGCAGCCGGTGTCGACGGCGGACCTGATCGCGGCGCGCACGCAGGCCGGCGCCCTGGCCCGGTTGCGCGGCCACGAGAACCTGACGCGCACCGACGTGCTCGACGGGCTGACCAGCGCGTTGATCTCCGAGGACCTGACGCAACCCCCGCCGTGGACGCGCCGCGGCACGCTGCAGCCGGGCGCGCACCCGGCGTTGATCGAGATGCTCGGGGCGCTGCGGGGCGACAAGGTCGGGCAGCTGCATCCGGACACGCCCGCGCCGCCGCTGGTCAACGGCGTGCAGGAGCTGCTCCGCACGCACGGCCTGGACGGGGAGGGCAAGGTCGCGCTCGACCTCACGAACGCGGAAGCGTTGGAGCGCAGCAGGATCCTGCACCGGCTGCGAGTGCTGCGGATTCCCGGTTTCGAACGCACGAGCGGGCCGTCGGAGAGCGCTGCGCCGCAGCTGGACGAGCAGTGGGTGCTCAGGCCGTGCGAGGAGCGGCTGGCGGCGTTGATCGAGGCCGCGGAAAACGGTGCCACGCTGGAGGAAGCGGCCGGGGTGGCGCTCGAACGCCGGTCCCGGCAGGCGCAGCTGGAGCAGCTGGCCGCAATCCTGTTCGACGCGGTGCTGTGCGGGATCACGGCGTTGTCCGGCCGGGTCAAGGAGTCGCTCAGCGAAGGCGTGCGGGTGACGGGTGATCTCGTGGCGCTGGGCCACGTCCTGGGCGGTGTGCTCGGGCTGTGGCGGCACGACAGGTTGTTCGGCACGGCGAAGGACTCGTTGCTGGGCGAGGTGATCGACGCGGGCACGGCCAGGGTGCTGTGGCTGATCGAGGGCCTGCACGGCGGCCCGGCCCCGGCGGACGCGGGCCGGCTGCGGACCATGGCGGCGACCAGGGACGCGGTGCTGCACGCGAAAGCGGCGCTGTCACTGGACACGGTGGACGTTGCGGGCGTGGCGACCCGCGTGAGCAACGACGCGGAGGCCCCGCCAGATCTGCGCGGCGCTGCCCTCGGACTCGCCTGGACGTTGGGCGCGCAGCCGGACGTGCGGAAGGTGCGCGGGATCGAGGCGCTCGGCGACTGGCTCGCCGGGTTGTTCGCCGTGGCACGCGAGGAGGTGCTCGCCAGCCCGGAGCTGGTCGGGGTGCTGGACGAGATCGTCAGCTCCATGACCGGCGAGGAGTTCCTCGTGGCGCTCCCGGCGTTGCGGCTCGCGTTCAGCTACTTCCCGCCCAGAGAACGGGAGACCATCGCGGCGACCGTCCTCGCGCACCGCGATCTCGACGGAGACGCGCGGAGCCTCACCCGCGTCAGCGTGGACCCGATGATCGTGGCGGAGGCGATGGCCGTGGAGGCTCGCGTCGACGCGTTGCTGGTGAAGGGCGGCCTGGCATGACGGACCTGGAACGCTGGCGGCTGATCCTCGGCGAACCCGCCACCGGCTGCACCGGCCGCCTGCAGGGCGACGCGGCCAGGCAGGACGCGGCGCTGGAGTGGCTCTACGGGCGAGATCCCGACCTGGCCGAGCGCGGCGTGCGCAAGGCCGGCAGCGGTGACTCGGTGCTGCAGACCGTCGACTGGCTCGACGAGGTGCACCACCTGTTCCCCCGCGAGACGATCGAACGCCTGGAGCGCGACGCGGTCGAACGCTACGAGATCACCGACGTCGTGACGGATCCCGATGTGCTGCAACGGATCGAGCCGAACCCGGCATTGCTGCGCGCGGTGCTGCGGACCAAGCACCTGATGAACCCGGCGGTGCTCGCGATGGCGCGCAAGATCGTCGAGGCCGTCGTCAGGCAGCTGATGGAGAAGCTCAAGACCGAGGTGCGCACAGCGTTCAACGGCACCAGGTCACGCCGGCCGAGCATCCACCGCAACTCCCGCAACTTCGACTTCCGCGCCACGATCCGGGCGAACCTCAAGCGCTACCAACCAGAAGAGCGCAAGCTGGCGATCGAGCACGCGAAGTTCTTCTCCCGCACGCGCAAGCACGTCGAGCAGTGGCAGATGATCCTGCTGGTCGACCAGTCCGGTTCGATGGTCAGCTCGGTGATCCACTCGGCCGTCACCGCCGCCTGCCTCTGGGGCCTGCCGGGGCTGCGCACGCACCTCATCGCCTTCGACACCAACGTCGTGGATCTGACGTCGGACGTGACCGACCCGGTCGAGTTGCTGATGAAGGTGCAGCTGGGCGGCGGCACGGACATCGCCAAGGCAACGGCGTACGGAGCCGGCCTGGTCGACAACCCGCGCCGCGCGATCGTGGCGATCATCAGCGACTTCTACGAGGGCGGCAGCGAAGAACGCCTGGTCCGCACGGTCAAAGGCCTGGCAGAGCAGGGCACGCACGTCCTGTGCCTGGCAGCGCTGGACGAGGAAGCGAACCCGGACTACGACCGCGCACTGGGCAAGCGCCTGGCGAACGCGGGCGCCCACGTCGGCGCGATGACCCCCGGCCAACTAGCGGAATTCGTTGCGGAGAGACTCGCGTGACCAGACCAGACCTGCTGGCCCTGACCCCGGACGCACTGGCCGCCCTGGCCAACCGCGGCCTGGTGAAACGCGCCGCCAAGGAACTGGACGCCGGCGCCGTCCCCGCACTCGACACCGACCCGACCGGCACCGTCCAGGGCAAGTTCCCCGACGGCACAACGACCACCCTGCCCCCGAACACCACCCTCGACGCCGCCGAGTGCAGCTGCGGCGCAACAGGCGTCTGCCGCCACCGCATCGCCGTGGTCCTCACCTACCAACGCGTCACCGAAACCTCCACCCCGGCCTCCCTGTGGTCACCGGCCACCGTGACCGACGAGGACCTGGCCGCCCTCATGGGCGAACGCACCCTGCGCCGTGCCCGCCGGGCGTTGCAGGCGGGCTACCGCGCCAAACTCCGCCACCCGACAACGGAAGACCAAACCGCCCAGGCCGAACTCCCCACCTGCACGGTGACGTTCCTGGTACCGGGCGACCTGTCCTACGTGCACACGGACGCCGTGAACCGCGACGAGGCGATGGCGCTGGCGGTGTGGGCCTTCCGCGAGGCGGACACAACCGGCACCGACACCGTGGACGTGGGCGGATCCCCCACCACCGCAACAGATCTGACCGCCGTAACCGACCTGCTCGACCAACTGCTGCTGGACGGCGCCACCAACGCCAGCGAGGTGCTGGACGCCGCCTGGCACCGCCTCCACCGCGACCTGACCGCCCAACGCCTGCACTGGCCGGCCGCGGTGATCACCGACCTGCTCGCCCAACTCACCGCCTACCGCACCAGAAGCGCGGACTACGCGGCCGAACAGTTCGCCGCTTTGTTGACCGAACTACACGCCCGCACCACAGCAACCGGGCCGCGCACTGAAATCCTGGGCCCTGACGAGCCCGCGGAAACACCGCTCAAACGCGTCCGCCTCACCGCTCTGGGCGCCCGCCTGCGCACCGCCACCACAGCCGACGTGTACTTCGCGTCCGGCGACGTGGTGCTGGTCCAGCGCGACACTCCCCTGCGCACCGGCAAGCGCCTGGCAGCCTCGAACGTCGTCTCCGAGTCGGCAACCCGCAGCGCAAGCCGAGCCGTGACGCTGAAAACCAGCCGCGTGGCCAAGACCTCGCTGACCCCCGTCGGCACCGCCTGGGACCACCTCCCGCAAGCGCTGGTGATCGACGACTACGCCGCAGCCGCCGCGCACCTGGCCGAGTTGCCGCCACGCCAGGTCCGCGCTCGGGTCGAGGCCGAACTGGTCCGCGCGGTCCGAGTCACCGAGGTGACCGACCTGGCCTACGACCCTGCGGCCCAACGGCTGACAGCCACCTTGCGCTGCTCCACGCCGCACCACAACCTTGGCGGCGCCGGCGCGACCGGACCAAGCACTCACGACGCCACCGCACCGCATGACCTTGCCGCCCCGCACGACCCCGCCGCGCCACACACGCCCACCGCACCACACGACCCCACCGCGTCGCACGACCCCACCGCGCCACACAGCCCCACCACGCCACATGACCCCACCACGCCACACA
>NZ_JAJAEG010000030.1:0-123650 GCF_047445655.1 Lentzea alba | reverse complement strand
GGCCGAGCCTGCCAGACGACCGGCTCAGCACTCATTAGCCGAGCCACGCGATGGCGAAGCCGAGCCGCTCTGTCGCCTGCCGCCCTTATGCGATGGCGAAGCCGAGCCGTCTTTTCCACACGGGCCGGGTGGGGTGGTCCCGTCACGAGACCACCCCCACCACCGCAAGCACCTACGCAACAGCAAGCCGCCCTGAGCAACAGGCGTGCCATCAACCCGCGTGTGGCGCTGGCCGGTCTTTGATCAGATTGGCGGGGTCTGGGGCGGCGCCCCAGAAAGCAACCGCCAGATAACTAAGCAACGCGCCCACCTACGAACAACAAACAGGAACCCGCCAACGAAACAGGGAGACGGCGCCGAAACCGGCGCGCGTCAGCCCCTCAGCCCTCTTCCCGCAACCGCTCCAACGCAGCAGCCAAATCCTCCGGGTACTCCGACGTGTAGGCAACCCACTCCCCAGACCCAGGATGATGGAACCCGAGCTGCCGAGCATGCAGCCACTGCCGCGAAACCCCAAGCCTCTTGGCCAACGTGGGATCCGCCCCGTACGTCAAATCCCCAACACAGGGATGATGCAACGCCGAAAAGTGCACCCGAATCTGGTGAGTACGCCCGGTCTCCAGATGAACCTCGACAAACGAAGCAGCCCGAAAAGCCTCCATAACCTCATAATGAGTAACAGACGGCTTCCCAGAGTTCATAACCGCAAACTTGTAGTCATGCCGAGGATGCCGATCAATAGGAGCATCAATAGTCCCCTTGATGGGATCGGGATGCCCCTGCACCACAGCATGATAAACCTTGTCAACAGTCCGCTCTTTAAACGCGTGCTTCAACGCAGAATAAGCAGACTCAGACTTGGCAACAACCATCACGCCAGTGGTGCCGACATCCAACCGATGCACAACACCCTGACGCTCAGCAGCCCCAGAAGTAGCAATCCGATGCCCAGCGGCAGCCAACCCACCCACAACGGTGGGCCCGGTCCACCCTGGCGAAGGATGAACAGCCACCCCAACAGGCTTGTCCACCACGATGATGTCGTCGTCCTCATGAATGACGATCAACCCGGGCACCGGAATCGCCTGCACGGTCACAGGCTGAGGCGGAGCAGGCAGGGTGATCTCCAGCATCGCCCCACCCACGAGCCGATCGGACTTCCCCACAACCCGCCCGTCGACCAGCACCTCACCCCCATCGGCGATGGCGGCGACAGTGGTCCGGGACAGCCCGAGCAACTTCGCGAGGCCAGCGTCAACGCGCATGCCGTCCAGCCCGTCGGGAATCGGCAGCGTTCGGTATCCGCTCACGCGCGGGGCCTCGACTTTCTTTGTTCACCAGCAACCGGGTCAGGCTACAGACGCGGCCAGACCCACCGGGAACCGCTACTGCGGTTCCTGCAGCCCGCTCGGCTCAGCGGGCGTCTTGGCCTCTCGGTTGACCGTCCCGTCGTAGTCGTGCTGCCGCAGCGCCAGCACCACGATCGTCGCGCCGCCGCAGACGATCGCCATGTCGGCGACGTTGAACACCGGCCACACGCGGCCGAACGGGTCGAAGAGCGACAGGAAGTCCACCACGTGGCCGCGCATCGGGCCCGGCTCGCGGAACAACCGATCGACCAGGTTGCCGACGGCACCGCCCAGGACCAGGCCCAGGCCGACGGCCCACGGCTGGGAGCGGAGGTTGCGCGAGATCCAGAGGATGAACCCGACCACGCCCAGCGCGATGAGCGCCAGGATCCACGTCATGCCCTCGGCCATGCCGAACGCGGCGCCGGGGTTGCGGACGAACGTCAGGTACAGCACGCCGCCGAACAGCTGGATCGGCTCGGCGTCCTCCAGGAACGCCACGGACAGGACCTTCGTGAGCACGTCCAGGGCCAGCACGACCCCGGCCAGCACCGCCAGGATCTTGATCTTCGGTTCGGGCAGCGAACCCGTGATCGAGAACTCGGGCTCGACGACGTCGTCCGAGTCGACGGCAACGGCAGACTCGTCCTTGACCTCAGGCTTGGCCTGCTCCTCCGAAGCGCTCTTGTCGACAGCGCTCTTCTCGGCCTCGCTCTTCTCGGCCACGCCCTTCTCGGTCACGCCCTTCTCGGTCACGCTCTTATCGGCAACCGGAGCGATACCCGCGACCTCGTCCGAGGCCCGATCCGCCCAGTCCGTGTCCTCGGTGGCAGCGTCCGGTTCCCCGACCGGCGCAGGCTTGCTGACCTGCTCGGAAGCAGGAGGCTCAGCAGCCTTCTGGGCGGCCTTGGACTCGTCACTCACCACGTCATTGTCCACGAAGAGAACTACGCGAGGAACGGCGGCAGGGTTCGGCTGTCGTCCTCGGGCACCCAACGACCGTCGCGCTGCGTGTAGGTCCACTTCGGACCCTCGGTCACCAGCGTGCGCAACGCCGCGACCAAACGGTCCACGTGCTCAGCCGTCGTACCCAGGCCGATCGACGCGCGCACGGCCCGCTCCTCGTGCGATCCGGCCTGCTTGACGAGCCGGCCGACGATCACGTGGGCGCAGAACGCACCGTCGCGCACACCGATGCCGTACTCGGCCGACAGAGCCGCTGCGAGGAAGCCCGCGTCGAAACCGGAGATCGTGAAGCTCACGACACCGACCTTGTCGGCGTCGGTCAGGATCGACAGCTCGCGAAAGCCCGGGACCGTGCGCAGGCCGTCAGACAGCCGCGCCAACAGCTCCTGCTCGTGCGCAACGGTCTGCTCCCAGTGCCGCGACAGGATCTCGCAGGCGGAGGCCAGCGCGTGCACGCCGACGACGTTCGGGCTGCCGGCCTCGTGCCGCTCCGGCACCGCGGACCACGCCACGCCCAGCCGGTCGCCGTGGTCGGTCACCTTGGCCGTCGCACCGCCGCCGACCAGGTACGGCTGGGCCTGCTGCAGCCAGTCCGCGCGGCCGACCAGCACACCGGCACCGAACGGCGCGTAGATCTTGTGGCCGGAGAACGCGACGTAGTCCACACCCAGCTCACGCACGTTGATCTGGCGGTGCGGCGCGAGCTGCGCGGCATCGAGAGCGATCCGCGCGCCGTGCGAGCGGGCCACCCGAGCCAGCTCCGCGACCGGCCACAGCTCACCCGTGACGTTGGACGCCCCGGTGACGATCACGAGCCGAGGGCCGACCGGGGCGGCGGCCAAGGCCCGGTCCAGCGCGGCAACCGCAGCGCCGGACGAGGAAGGCGAGGGGATGCGCTGAACGTTCGGGCCGCGCCACGGCAGCAGGGCGGCGTGGTGCTCGCTGTCGAACAACACGACGGCGGTGCCGCGAGGAACGCTGCGCGCCAACAGGTTCAGCGAATCGGTGGTGTTGCGGGTGAAGACGACGGTGTCGGAGGAGTGCGCCCCGACGAACTTGCGGATGCGGTCGCGGGCCTGCTCGTAGACGCGGGTGGAGACCTGGGAGGCGAAGCCGGCGCCGCGGTGCACGCTGGCGTACCAGGGCAGCAGCTCGTCGACGGCGTCCCGGACCTCCTGCAGGCAGGGCGCAGAAGCCGCGTGATCGAGGTTCGCATACGTCACGCGCTCACCGGTGACGAGCGGGACTCGCAGGTCGGCGCCGACGACAGCGGGAACCGAAACGGTGGTGTCCGGGGTGATCGCGAGCGTCATCGAGCTGCCTCCGAGGCCAGGGGCCCCGTTTCGCGAAGGCCCGCGCTTGACCGGCGCCCCACGCGCCGGACCAGGTCCTCACCAAGGGCACCCCACCGCGGTTGGAGGGTTGCCGGCCAGCAAGCTTGGGCTTGACGCTGGCTCTCATGACCTGCCGAAGACGTTAGCGGAGGGTCACGGTGCGCGTCGACACCCGATCACATCGTGAGAAGCCTCGGAGACCGACTATTCGCCGGTCTCGCCCTTCCACCTGGCGTAGCGACCTGCCCGGTCCACGGCACGAACGCGCCGCTCAGCAGCGTCGCGCGCCTCCTCGGTGGTCACGATGAGCAACTGGTCGCCGGTCTGCAGCCGGGTGGTCGGCTGTGGCGTGAAACTCTTTGCGCCGCGCACCACGAGACTCACGGTGGCGCCGTTCGGCAGCCGGAGTTCGGTCATGTAGACGCCGTGCAGCTTCGACCCGCGCTGGATGTGCACCTGCAGCAGCTCGGCGCCGAGCTCGTCGAGCGGCGAGGAGTCGACCTGCACCTCCTGCGGCTCGCCGGCGCGTACCAGCCCGAGCCGCTTGGCGAGGAACGGCAGCGTCGTGCCCTGCACCACCGTCAGCACGATGACCAGCACGAACACCGCGTCGACCAGTTCACGCGCCCCTTCCACGCCCTGGATCAACGGGATCAGCGCGAACACGATCGGCACCGCACCGCGCAGCCCCGACCAGGAGAGGAACGCCTGCTCCCGCCACGGCACCTTGAACGGCAACGAGGCCAGCACCACCGACAACGGCCGCGCCACGAACGTGAGCACCACACCCGCGATCAGCGCGGGGAACAGCACGTCGAGCAGCCGCGACGGGGAGGCGTAGAGGCCGAGTAAGACGAACAGCCCGATCTGGGCGAGCCAGCCAAGCCCCTCGGCGAACGACAGCGTGTCCGCGCGGTGCGGCAGACGCGCGTTGCCGAGCACCAGAGCGGCGACGTAGGTGGCGAGGAATCCGGACGCGTGCAGGAGGTCGCCCGCCGTGTACGCCATCACGCAGACCGCCACCGTGGCCAGCGGGTACAGACCGGTGGCGGGCAGCGCCGCGCGTCTCAGCCCCGCTCCGCCGAGGAACCCCAGCGCGATGCCGATGAGCGCGCCCGCGGCCAGTTCGTAGAGCACCAGAAGTGGGGCCGTCCAGGTGATCTCATCCGCGGACGCCAGCAGCACGACGGCGATGTAGACGGGCGCGTCGTTGAGGCCCGACTCCAGCTCCAGCGCGCCCGTGAGCCGCGGTCCCACGCCCAACGAACGCAGCACGCTGAAGACCGCCGCCGCGTCCGTGGACGACAGCACCGCGCCCCAGAGCAACGCCATCCGCCAGTCGAGGCCCAGCAGGTAGTGCAGCGCCGTGCCGGTGATCGCGACGCTCACGACAACGGCCACTGTGGACAGTGCCACGCCTAACCACAGCGAGGACCTCACGGCGTGCCAACGGGTCGTGAGCCCGCCCTCGCTCAGGATCAGCACGAGGGCCGCGATGCCGAGCGACTGGGTGAGGTCCGCGTCGTCGAACCGGATGCCGAGCACGGACTCGCCGAGGACCACGCCGATGCCGAGGTACAGCAGCAACGAGGGCAGCCCGAGCCGGATCGACACGCGCACCGCGATCACGGAGATCAGCAGAACGGCGGCACCGATGCCCAGCACGACAGTGACGTCACCCACCTGGACCATTCTGATTGATCACCACCGAAATGGACGAATCCGACGCGACGGAACAACCAGCCGTTCGCATCTACCGGGCTCATGCACAGTGGAGCATGTTGATCAGTGGCTCAATCCCTACCCTGCACGGAGTTGAACCATGAGGATCCTGATCGCGCTGGCGGCTGCCTTGATGGTGGCCGGAACGACCACAGCGCAAGCAGCAGCGCCCACCGCACTGGCGGCACCGAACATCAACGTCGCGAACGTCCGGGCGCACCTGAACCAGTTCCAGTCGATCGCCACGGCGAACGGCGGCAACCGCGCCCACGGGCGTCCGGGGTACCTGGCCTCGGTGAACTGGGTGAAGAGCAAGCTCGACGCGGCGGGCTACCGGACGGCTGTGCAGTCGTTCAGCTACGGCGGTGCGACCGGCTACAACCTGACGGCGGAATGGCCGGTCGGCGACGCGAACAACGTCGTGATGGTCGGCGGCCACCTCGACAGCGTCACCGCGGGCCCCGGAATCAACGACAACGGCACGGGCTCCGCGTCGATCCTGGAGGTCGCCCTCCAGGTGGCGGCCACGAACTTCCAGCCGACCAAACGCATCCGCTTCGGCTGGTGGGGCGCTGAGGAGCGCGGCCTGATCGGCTCGACCTACTACGTGAACCAGCTGCCGAGCGCAGACCGGTCGAAGATCAAGGCGTACCTGAACTTCGACATGACCGGCTCGCCGAACCCCGGCTACTTCGTCTACAGCGCCTCCGGCCAGCCCTCCGGCTCCGCGGCGCTGCAGCAGCGGCTCCAGGCGGGCTTCACGTCGTTCGGCGTCCAGACCGAGCTGACCAGCGTCGGCGGCCGCTCCGACCACGCGGCGTTCGCCCGCGCGGGCATCCCGATCGGCGGCACCTTCACCGGCGCCGAGGGCATCAAGACCTCGGCCCAGGCGCAGAAGTGGGGCGGCACGGCCGGCCAGGCCTACGACCGCTGCTACCACCGCTCCTGCGACACCACGTCCAACGTCAACGCCACGGCGCTCGACCGCAACGCGGACGTGATCGCCTACGCGTTGTGGGCGACGGCGGTCTGAGTTCCTTGAGTGAGCACCTGCACGGCCTCGTCGAGCACCGGCTCGACGAGGCCGGGCACGGTCGCCCACATCTGCACCTGGCCCAGGTAGAGGCTGAACGCGATCAGCGCCCGCTTCCTCGCGTGCTCGCCGTCGAACCCGAGCTGCTCGAACAGCTCGGTCAGGTAGTCCACACGCTTCCGCGTGACGCGCTGGAGGACCGGCGCGATCACGTCGTTCTCGGCGCCCGCCTGCAACGCCATCTCCACCGAGCCCTCGCGGGTGCGGTCGAGCACCGTCGCGAACAGCGTCCTGAGCTTGTCGTGCGGTGACTTCTCCGCCTCGACCAGCTCGATGACCTTCTCGGTGTGCTCCCGCTCCCACCGTTCGACGGTGGCCCTGAGCAGCGCTTCCCGGTTCGGGAAGTGGTGGTAGACACTGCCCTTCGTGGCGCCGGCCCTGGCCGCCAGCGGTTCGATCGCCACGGCGTTGAGCCCGCCTTCTGCCAACGCTCTCAGCGCTATCTCAGTCCAGTCGTCACGATTCCGCCGCACCACGCTTCCATACGCTACCGTACGTTTCAGGAACATACGGCAGCGTATGGAAGGGGAGTTCCATGATCAAGAACATCCACACCCGAGACCTCGGCGTGCCTGCGGGCCCGTTCATCGAGCGGATTCAGGAGCTCTGGCCGCCCGCCTGGGGCAAGCAGGAGTTCGACCGCCCGCTGGGCGTGGGCGCGGACGGCGGGCACGGCCCGATCCGCTACCACTGCACGGCGTTCACCCCCGGCGAGTCGATCACCTTCGCGTTCAGCGACGGCGACGGCACGCACACCCTGTCGGCCTCGGGCACCGTCGTGCGGCACGAGCTGATCGGCGACTTCACCCTGGGCAACCGGGTGCGGTGGGCGCTGGTCATCCGCTGGCTGCACGACGCGTGCCTGGAGGACCTCTTCGACAACTTCGAGCGCGCGGCGGGCCGGGAACCGAAGTCCCCGGCCCATTGGTCGTGGTACGTGCGGCTGGTGCGCAAGGCCTTCACGCGCCGGGCTCAGGTCACGCGCAGCGCAGCTTGACCACGCGGTCACCGTTGAGCGTGCCGTAGACGTCGCCGCTCTCGGTGAACGACCACGGGTAGAACTCCGCCGCGAACGCCTCGAACCGGCCGTCCGTCCGCAGCACGCCGTGCCGCCAGTCCTCCGGCGCCTGCTGGCGCACCGTCAGCAGGTCACCGGCGGCGTTGGCGCCCCAGATCTCGGACTCGTGCGTGCGCACGATCTGGCCCTGCAGGTTCCACTCGACGAAGTGCGCGTTCGAGAAGTCGTTGTCCGGCATCGAGTACCCGAAGATCCGGCCGCCGTGGATCACCGACGGCACGACGTCCCAGTCGCCGGGCACCGGCTGGAGCTCAGCGCGGACACCCTGCCGGTCCCACACGTAACCGGTCTCCTTGCTGGCGGGCGCGATGACGTTGGCGATGGCGTTGCCGTCGTTGTCGAGCCCGCGCGCGGTCCACCACCAGCCGTTGTTCGTGCCGGTGAGCAACTGCGGGACAGCCGAACCGGCCGGCCACACCGCGAGCGAGCTGCCAGAGGTGCCCAGCACGTCGCCGCCCGCGTTCATGGCCGATGCGAACACCTTCGTCTTGCCGGGCAACGGCTCCAGGCTCTGGTCACCGCGCCACGCCGCCGACGAGGTGGACGAGATCACGGCCCCGGCACTGTCGACGCCGTTGACCACCCGGCTCTGCGGGAAGGTCACGGTCCGCGGCACGTCCTGCTGCCACACCGCCTGGACCTTGTCGTACCAGCGGCTGGTGGCGAGCGTGCCGGCACCGTCGCCGCTCAAGCTCGACACGTGAACTCCAGCCGGAACCTGCAGCTCCGTCGTGGTCCACGTGCAGGCCGCCTCGGCGTGCGCGGTGGCCGGAACCACCGCGGCGGCTGCGGCGAGCATCGTGGCACCTGCAGTCAGACGCCATCCCCCAGGCTTCATCTGTTCAAAACCCTTTCGATCACCGGATCACGCGCGGCGCGCGTGGACAGGGCTGCTAGGCGCCCGCGCAGTACACGCCGTCGCGCATCGAAAGGTTGTCCGCGAATTCCACGAAGATCGCGAAACGTTCCACGCAGAGAGGGGCCGCTGTCCGCAGACAACGGCCCCTCTCAAACCGAGATCACACCCGCGCGACGGCGACCTTGACCTTCAGCCCGTCACCGACGGTGCCCTCCGCAGCGCCCGAACCGAACACCACCGACGAGGTCAGCGTCTCCGCCTGCACGAACTCCAGGTGCGGCTCAACAGCCGACCGAACCTCGTCCGGAAGCTCCAACGTCAGCGTGATCCGGTCGGACACGTCGAGCTGAGCGTCCTTGCGCGCCTGCTGCACCACGCGCACCAGGTCACGTGCCAGCCCCTCGGCCTCCAGCTCCGGCGTCACGACCGTGTCGAGCACGACAACACCCGCACCGCCCGGCAGAGCCGCCGTGGCAGCCGGATCCGTTGCCACCAACCGCTGTTCGTACTCACCCTCGAACAGCTCGACACCGGCGGCGACCACTCGACCGTCCACTTCGGACCAGTCGCCCGCCTTCACGGCCTTGATGACCTTCTGCACGTTCGGCCCGAGCCGCGGCCCGGCGGCACGCGCGTTCACGACGAGCTGGAACTGCCCGTAGGCGTCGACGTCCGTGGACAGCGACACCTCCTTGACGTTGACCTCGTCGCGCACGATCTCCGCGAAGTCCTCCAGCGACGAAGCCACCGGCGACGCGACCGTCAAGCGCGCCAACGGGAGCCGCACGCGCAGCTTGTTCGCCTTGCGCAGCGACAGCGCCGTCGAGCACACGTCGCGCACCTCGTCCATCGCCGCCACCAGCGCGTCGTCCGCGGGAAGGTCAGCGACAGCGGGGTAGTCCGTCAGGTGCACCGAACGCCCACCGGTCAGACCGCGCCACACGACCTCGGACGTGTACGGCAGCAGCGGCGCCGCCACGCGCGTGACGACCTCAAGCACGGTGTGCAGGGTGTCGATCGCGTCCTGCTCGCCGTCCCAGAACCGCTGCCGCGACCGCCGCACGTACCAGTTCGTGAGCACCTCCAGGTACTCGCGCACCAGCTGGCACGCACCGGAGATGTCGTAGACGTCCATCGCCGCCTGGACATCGCGCACCAGGTCGTGCGTCTTCGCCAGCGCGTACCGGTCCAGCACGTGCTTGGAGTCCGCGCGCCACGTGCCCTCGCGACCGGAAGCGTTGGCGTACAACGCGAGGAAGTACCAGGAGTTCCACAACGGCAGCACCGCCTGGCGCACCGCGTCCCTGATGCCGCGCTCGGTCACCACCAGGTCGCCGCCGCGCAGGATCGGCGACGCCATGAGGAACCACCTCATCGCGTCCGAGCCGTCGCGGTCGAAGACCTCGTTGACGTCCGGGTAGTTCTTCAGCGACTTGGACATCTTCTGGCCGTCGTCACCGAGCACGATGCCGTGCGCCATGCAGTTGCTGAACGCGGGCCGGTCGAACAGCGCCGTCGCCAGCACGTGCATGGTGTAGAACCAGCCGCGCGTCTGGCCGTTGTACTCGACGATGAAGTCGCCGGGGTAGTGGTTCTCGAACCACTCCGCGTTCTCGAACGGGTAGTGCACCTGCGCGAACGACATCGAACCCGACTCGAACCAGCAGTCGAGCACGTCCGGGATGCGGCGCATCATCGACTTGCCGCTCGGGTCGTCCGGGTTCGCGCGGACGAGGTCGTCGATGAACGGCCGGTGCAGGTTGTCCGGCCGCACGCCGAAGTCGCGCTCCAGCTCGTCCAGCGACCCGTACACGTCCGTGCGCGGGAACTCGGGGTTGTCCGAGACCCACACGGGCAGCGGCGAACCCCAGTACCGGTTGCGCGAGATGTTCCAGTCGCGCGCGTTCTCCAGCCACTTGCCGAACTGGCCGTCCTTGATGTGCGCCGGCACCCAGTTGATCTGCTGGTTGAGCTCGACCATCCGGTCCTTGAACTGCGAGACCGCGACGAACCACGCCGACAGCGCGCGCTGGATCAGCGGGTTGTTGCACCGCCAGCAGTGCGGGTACGGGTGGTCGTAGGTCTCGTGCCGCAGCAGCAGACCCGCTTCCTTGAGGTCGCGGATGATCAGCTTGTTCGCCTCGAACACGTGCACACCCGCGTACGGCGCCACCTCGGCGGTGAACTTGCCGTCCGACCCGACCGGCACGACGACCTCGATGCCCGCCGCGTCCGTCACGACCTTGTCGTCCTCACCGAACGCCGGTGCGATGTGGACGATGCCCGTGCCGTCGTCGGTGGTCACGTAGTCCGCGGCCAGCACCTGGTGCGCGTTCTCACGGCCCACGAAGAAGTCGAACGGCGGCAGGTACTTCTTGCCGAGCAGGTCCGAACCCTTGTAGCGCGCCACGACCTCGGGCTCTTCGCCCAGCTCACGCGCGTACGCCGCGACACGGGCCTCGGCGAGCAGGTACTTGTCGCCGTCGGAACCGACCACGGTCACGTAGTCGACGTCCGGGTGCACGGCGGCGGCGAGGTTGCTCGGCAGCGTCCACGGCGTGGTCGTCCAGACCAGCGCCTTCTCGCCGGACTCCAGGCGCAACGCCACCGTGACGGCCGGGTCCTGCCGGTCGCGGTAGGCGTCGTCCATCTTGGTCTCGGTGTTGGACAGCGGCGTCTCGCAACGCCAGCAGTACCAGAGCACGCGGAAGCCCTCGTAGATCAAGCCCTTGTCCCACAAGGCCTTGAACGCCCACATGACGCTTTCCATGTAGTCGAGGTCGAGCGTCTTGTAGTCGTTGTCGAAGTCGACCCAACGAGCCTGCCGCGTCACGTAGTCGCGCCACTGGTCCGTGTACTGCAGCACGGACGTGCGGCACGCCTCGTTGAACTTCTCGATGCCGAGCTCGTCGATCTCGTTCTTGTGCGTGATGCCCAGCTGCTTCTCGGCCTCGTACTCGGCCGGCATGCCGTGCGTGTCCCAGCCGAACCGGCGCTCGACGTGCTTGCCGCGCATGGTCATGTAGCGCGGCACGACGTCCTTGACGTAGCCGGTCAGCAGGTGCCCGTAGTGCGGCAGACCGTTCGCGAAGGGCGGGCCGTCGTAGAAGACGAACTCGTTCGCGCCGTTGTCACCCGCCGGGTTGCGGTCGATGCTCGCCTGGAAGGTCTCGTCGTCCTTCCAGTACCCGAGCACGTCCTGCTCGAGGTTCGGAAAGGACGGCTGCGCCGGGACCTCGTTCTGTCCGGCCCTGGGGTAGGCCATCTTCGCTGCTCCTCGCGGTCACGTAGGACACGCGAGGACGACACGCCGATCTTGCTCGGCAGGCCGCGGTACCACCCCGCTTGCACGCCCCTCTGCTTGACGAACACAGCGGGGCGAGCCTCTCGTTCTTCGGCTGTGACGGGCCGGTCCCGTCCGGTTCTACTGAGGTTCGCTGAACCCGTTCTTCCGGAGGCTCCCCGGTGATGGCCGGATCGGTGCCTGTAGCTACAGGGTACGGGTGCCCGCAAACCGTATGCTCGCCGCCATGACGTTGACCATCGCGTTGTCGATCGTGCTGGCCCTGCTCTTCGTGGCCACGGGCGCGGGCAAGGTCCTGGGCGCGAAGAAGTCGATCGAGGCCCGCGACCACTTCCGCATGAGCGCGACGCTCTGGCGGACCATCGGCGCGCTCGAGTGGGCGGGCGCGGCGGGCCTGGTCGTCGGCCTGTTCACCTGGGAGTGGCTGGCGCACGCGGCCACCGTCGGGCTCGGGCTGCTGATGGTCGGCGCCACGATCACCCGGTTGAGGTTCGACTCGAAGCACACCGGCGTCGTCGTGGACCTGGTGCTGCTGGCGTTGCTGATCACCCTGCTGTTCCTGGACCGCTGAGAAACCGCCGCGAGTCCGGGAAGGACTCGCGGCGGCTCCCCGCCAGCGCGGCCCCACGGCCAGCAAACCTGTGATCAATGCAGACACACGTCTCATGACGCAGTAGTCCTGACAATCCTTGGACAAACCTCGAACGCCCACCGGATGATCGGCGCATGGGGGAACTCGGCTTCCGGCTCCTCGGCACGCCCGAGGTCCGGCGCGGCACCGAGCGCGTCGACGTGGGGCACGCCCGCCAGCTCAGCGTGCTGGCGGTGCTGCTGGTCGACGTGAACCAGGTCGTCAACGTCGAGAAGCTGCTCACCAGGGTGTGGGGCGAGGCGCCACCGCGGCAGGCCAAGTCCGCCCTCTACAGCTACGTGTCCCGGCTGCGGTCCGCCCTCGACGGCCTCCCGATCGCGCGCCGCTCCGGCGGTTACGTGTTGGAGGCCGACCCTGCCGTGATCGACCTGCACAGGTTCCGCTCTCTCGTGTCCGCCGGTCTGCCCGGCGAGGCGATGTCACTCGTGCGCGGCGAACCGTTCGAGGGCCTGCAAGGCGCGTGGTTCGCCGGTCTGCGCGAAACGCTGGCCGGCGAGATCACCGCCGCCGAACTGGACCACACCGACGCCCGGCTGGCTGCGGGCGAACACCGAGCCCTGGTCGCCGAACTGACCGCGCGCGCCAACGCCCGCCCGCTCGACGAACGCCTGGCGGGCCAGCTCATGCGGGCCCTGATCGGCGCCGACCGCCGCCCCGACGCACTCGCCCACTACGCCCGGCTCCAGCACCGGCTGGCGGACGAACTGGGCCTCGACCCCGGCCCGGCCCTGCGCGACCTGCACGCGTCGCTGGTCCAGCGTCCGCAGCGGAGCCCACACCGGCTGCCCGCTGCTCCCAGCGGCTTCACGGGCAGGTCGGCCGAGTTGACGGCACTGGACGTGGACGGGCCGATCGTCACGATCACCGGGCCCACGGGCACCGGCAAGACGTGGCTCGCCCTGCAGTGGGCACACGACCACGCGCCGGACTACCCGGACGGCCAGCTGTTCGCCGATCTGGACGGCACCGACCCCGCAGAGGTCGTCCGCTCGTTCATCGCCGCGCTCGGGACTGGTCCGGACGGCATCCCACCGGAGCCGCACGCGCAGACAGCGCTCTACCGCACGTTGCTGGCGGGCCGGCGAATGCTGATCGTGCTGGACAACGCGGCGGACACCGCTCAGGTCGTGCCGCTGCTGCCGGGAACCTCGGGCTGCCGGGTGCTCGTGACGAGCCGGGAACGCCTACCCGGCCTCGTGACCGCTCACGGCGCTCGCCCGGTGGTGCTGACAGCGGGCTAGAGGAACGCTGATGAGGTGTCAGCCGTCGACCAGTCCTCGTAGACCTCGCCCGGCCGGATCTCGATCACGTCGACATCTCGGTCACTTCGACTCGGTCCGGCTCCGGCGAACCAGCGTCGCGTCGGGCCGGCACACCGCACAGGGTGTGAACTGGAGTTGCCGTGCCTCCTGCACCGGGAGGCCCAGCGTGGGCCTCCCGGCGAGCCAGGAGCACGAGCTCAGGTGGTACCGGGGCCGCTCGTCCAGCACCCGAACCTCGTCCACCAGATCGGCCACGACGAGCAGGTCTGCCGCGTCGGTGTCCTCTTCCGGTGGTTCTTCGTCAGCGGGCGGTGTGTCGGCTTCAGCCGAAGCCACTACCCGTTGATCATCAGCTACAGCCTGTTGATCTACACTCTGCGCGACGGCTGCGGGGTCCCCCGGACGCCGTCGCCACCAGTCCCAAGCAAGGACCAGGGCGGCGAGCACGCTCGCGCCCACGGACGACCACGCCCAGATCGTGTTGGACGTGGTCAGCGCAGGCACGAGCAACCCGAGGGCAGCCAGCACCAGAAGTAGAACTACGAAGAGCACCTAATGAACAGTAGTTCAGCCCGCTTCGGCGCGTGCGCCGAAGGAGTAGCCCTGGGAACGACCCTCGGACGGAGCGGCCGGGCCGCGGTCCTGGAGGTCGCGCAGGGACGACTCGAGCATCGTCTTCAGTCGCGTGCGGTACTCGCGCTCGAAGGTCTGCAGCTTGTCGATCTGCTTCTCGAGCGTGTTCTTCTCCTGGGTGATGTTGCCCATCACCTCGGCGTGCTTGCGCTGCGCGTCGCGGTCGAGCGCGGTGGCCTTCTCACGGGCCTGCCGCTCGAGCGTCTCGGAGCGCGTACGCGCGTCGTTCAGCATGGTCTCGGCACGCGTGCGCGCCTCGTTGACCATCGTGTCGGCCTTGGCACGCGCCTCGGAGAGCAACTGCTCCGACTTCGTGCGCGCCTCGGACAGCATCCCGTCCGCCTCGGCCTTGGCCTCACCGGTCAGCCGGTCCGCCATCTCCTGGGCAAGACCCAGGACCTTCGCGGCCTGCACGTGGTGGTCACCGCCACCGCCGGGGGACGTCTGCTCCATCACGGTCGGCGGCGGGACCGGCGCCAGACGGCGCGGCTCCTCCACCGGCATACGGCTCGTCACGGGGCCGGACGAAGCCTTCACACGGGCGTCGTCGAGGTCGGCACGCGCGGTCTCGAGCTGCTGGTCGAGCTGCTCGACCTGCTGACGGAGGTCGTTGTTCTCCTCGATCAAGCGGGCCAACTCGCCCTCAACCAGGTCGAGGAACGCGTCCACCTCGTCCTCGTTGTAGCCCCGCTTGCCAATCGGCGGCTTGCTGAATGCAACGTTGTGCACGTCAGCGGGGGTCAACGGCATCGGATCACCTCTCGCACTCCTGGGCTGCGGTCATCCCCGGTTCCCCGTCACCTGGGATCTGCAACTTGCATCAAAATGATAACGAGCAGCCACAGCACAATAATCGATAGGTCCAGCCCGACGCCCCCGATCCGCACAGTCGGGATCACCCGACGCAGCGCGCGGACCGGTGGGTCGGTCACGGTGTATACGGTCTCAAGCGTCACGGCTACGCCGCCCGCGGGGCGCCACTCCCTCGCGAAGCTCCGCACCAGTTCGACCACAACACGCGCGGTCAGGAACAGGGAGAACGCGAAGAGGACGTAGAAGATGACGAGACGGATCGGGTCCACGGGTCAACTCTAACCGTGGTTCCCGAACCCACCCTCCGCCAGCTTCCTGCGGTCCTCCGCCGTCACGTCAACGTTCGGCGGTGAGAGAAGGAACACCCTGCTGGTGATCTTGTCCATCGACCCGCGCAGAGCGAACGCGAGACCGGCCGAGAAGTCGACGAGACGCTTGGCGTCCGCGTCGTCCATGTCGGTCAAGTTCAAGATCACCGGAGTGCCGTCGCGGTAGTGCTCCCCGATCGTGCGCGCCTCGCTGTAGGTACGGGGGTGAAGCGTGGTGATGCGCGCCAACGGGTTGCCTGCCGGCTCGGCGACCGGACGCAGCCTGCTCACGGGCTCGCGCTGCGGCTCGACGGCGAGTGCTCCGTGCACGGGTGCATCGGCGCTCCAGCGTCGCGTGCTCGAGGGGCTGCCCCCGCGCCGCGGCTCCGGCTCGTAGTCGTCCGACTCGTCGATTTCGGTCCGGTACCCGGAGCCCGGAAGCTCCGACCGGCCCGGCGTGAACACGCGGTTGCGCCGCGGGTAGGGGTCGTAGTCGTCGGCCTCGGCCGCGTACTCGGACCGGTAGTCGCCGTAGCGACCGCGGTCGTCGTCGTAGCCGGGGTCGTCTGCGTACTCGGCGGGGACCATCCCGAAGTAGGCCTTCAGCTTGTGCAAAGCGCTCATCCCAAGCCCCTCCTCCGCGAGTTCCCCACCTTAGGGACGGTGCGGACGGCCCCGAGGTTCCCGACAACCTATGGCGAGGTTAGTCGCCGACTGCCGAGCAACGCCGTTCCGACACGCACACAGGTCGATCCGTGCGAGATGGCATCTTCCAGGTCTCCGCTCATTCCCGCTGACACCCGGGTGGCAGTGGGATGATGATCACGTAGGCCTGATACCACTGACGCCAACGCTTCAAACGCCTGCGATGGCTTCATCGTCAAAGGGGCGACGGTCATCGCACCCCGGAGAATAAGATCACCCGAACGAGTGATCACGCCAGCCAGTTCCTCAACATCCGGGACGGCACACCCACCGCGCGACGTGTCCCCGTCGATGCTGACCTGCAACAACACGTCGAGCTTCTTGCCTTTCGCGCGCGCCGCTCTCGCCAACGCCTCGGCCAATCGCACGCTGTCGACCGAGTCGACCTGATCGGCCCACTCGACCACCGACTTGGCCTTGTTCCGCTGCAATCGCCCGACCATGTGCCACCGCGCCTCAACGAGGTGTCTCAATTGGCCGACCTTGTCGCCCGCCTCTTGATCCCGGTTTTCGGCGAAGTTCCGAAGCCCGAGTTCATAAAGGATCTCCACATCGCTCGCGGGCCAGGTTTTCGTCACCGCGAGCAACATCACTTCCGCACGATCGCGGTGTGCCGCCTCACACGCTTTGGCGATCCGCTCCTCAACCTCAGCAAGGTTCGCCGCAAGCTCTTCCCGCCTGCTCACGGCTCGATCCAAATCACCGACGCAAGCCGCCCAGTAGGCGCCTGCCTGCGGTGACTGAAGAGATCCCGCTCCTCGAACGTGCACCGGGGATCCACCCCGATCTTCCCCACCCCGGCACTACCGAGCTGGTTCCACAACCCGGCTCGCAGATCCAGCGCAGGCGTCCCCTTCCGCGACTTCGACGCACTGCCAGGCAGGTGCTTCTCAACATCCTTCTGCATGTCAGCGGGCACCTCGTAGCACTCACCGCACACCGCAGGCCCAAGCAACACTTCGATCCGTTCCAGCTCGGCGCCCTGCGCCATCATCGCCTTCAACGTCTCGACAACAACCCCGACCCGCGCCCCGACCCGCCCAGCGTGGACCGCCCCAACAACCCCGGCCTCCTCATCACCGAGCAGCACCGGCACACAGTCCGCCGTCAACACCACAAGCCCAAGACCAGCCTGTTTCGTCACAACACCATCAGTGGCCTCAAGCGGCTCGACCTGCGGCCCGTCAACCACCCCAACAGTCCGCCCGTGCACCTGCTCCATCCACACCAACCGATCCGGCGTAAGACCAATCCCCTCAGCAAGCCGAGCACGGTTGGCCTCAACCGCCTTCTCGTCATCACCGACGTGATCACCGAGGTTGAAGAAGTCGTACGGGGCCTTGGACACGCCACCAGCACGAGTGGTGACAACACGACGAATGCGCACGCGTACACCCTAGTTCGCAGTTCTCCCGCACCACCGAAGGCAAGCCACCCCGCAAGGCAAGCCCTCACCGCCCTCACGCGCCACCGAAGCCGAGCAACCCTGCCGCGCCACGCCGGGTCAGCCCACCGCCCTTACGCGCCGGGTGAGCCCGATGCTCTTATGCGATGCCGCAGGCAAGCCGTCTCTCCCGTGCGGTCCCGGCGGTGGGGATCCCGTCACGAGTCGCATGGAGGCTGTTGCCAACCCGTGCGGCTCGGGACGGGACCCCCACCGCCCACACAGCCACCTTCGGACGCAACCCAACTACGCAACCGGCGGCGCCCAACGCAACAGGCGTGCCATCAACCCGCCCACGGCGCTGACCCCCTGATCAGATTGCCGGGGGTCTGGGGGCAGAGCCCCCAGGGGAAGCACGCAAGGTGAGGTCGCCGCCCGCAAGGCGACCATCCCGCAAGGCCGCGGATCGCAAGGTGAGCCCGCCGCCCGCACGGCGACCACCCGCCCGGTCGCGTCTCGCACGGCGACCACCCGCCCGGTCGCGTCTCGCACGGCCACCACCCACCCGGCTCGCGCCCCTTAAGGCGACCACCCGCAAGCCCGCGTCTAGCAAGCCGAGGCCGCCGCCACAAGCCAGGGAACGCTACACACCACGCGCCCCACAAACCGCCCACCGCACGCTCCCGCAGGCGTCCCCCAAAAACGAAGACCCCCTGAGCCCAAACGCTACTCAGGGGGTCCGACAAGATCGTCGAGATCTCAGCGCCGCATGAACGGCGGCACATCCACCTCATCATCCGGATCATCAGTGACCGGCACAGGCCGAGAAGGCAACGACCCGTTCTGCGACAACGACCGAGGAACAGAAGGCACATACCCGTTCCCCTGCACCGGCGAAGGCTGCGGCGGCACCGTGGTAGGCGGCGGCGGAGCAACAGGCGGCGCAGGCTGCGGAGCAACCGGCGGCGGAGTCTGGGCAACCGGCGTCTGCACCACCGGCTGCGGCGTCTGCGCAACCGGCTGTGGAGCAGCATGCGCAGGCGCCGCAGAAGCCGAAGCGATCGGCCCGGAAGCCGTCCGTGGCGGCGAGGACAAAGCGGTGGGCTCAAGCTTCTTGTGCGTAGGCCCACCACCATCAAAACCCGCGGCGATCACCGTGACCCGGACCTCGTCGCCCAGAGAATCGTCGATGACCGTACCGAAGATGATGTTCGCGTCCGGGTGCGCGGCCTCCTGGACCAACGAAGCAGACTCGTTGATCTCGAAAAGCCCCAGGTCAGAGCCACCGGCGATCGACAGCAGCACCCCGTGGGCGCCCTCCATCGAGGCCTCCAGCAGCGGCGAGTTGATCGCCTTCTGAGCGGCCTGCACCGCGCGGCCCTCGCCGCGCGCCGAACCGATGCCCATCAACGCCGAGCCGGCGCCGGACATGACCGACTTGACGTCGGCGAAGTCCAGGTTGATCAGACCGGGGGTCGTGATGAGGTCCGTGATGCCCTGAACACCGGACAGCAGGACCTCGTCCGCCGAGCGGAACGCGTCCATCAGGCTGACACCGATGTCACCCAGCTGGAGCAGTCGGTCGTTGGGGATGACGATCAGCGTGTCGCACTCGTTGCGCAGCGCCTGGATGCCGTCCTCGGCCTGCTTGGCGCGGCGCTTGCCCTCGAAGGAGAACGGGCGCGTCACGACACCGATCGTCAGTGCGCCGAGCTTGCGGGCGATCGAGGCCACCACCGGCGCGCCGCCGGTGCCCGTGCCGCCGCCCTCGCCGGCGGTCACGAAGACCATGTCGGCCCCCTTGAGGACCTCCTCGATCTCCTCTCGGTGGTCTTCGGCGGCCTTGTGCCCGACCTCTGGGTTCGCGCCGGCACCGAGGCCGCGCGTCAGCTCCCGGCCGATGTCGAGCTTGACGTCGGCATCAGACATCAGCAAGGCCTGTGCGTCGGTGTTCACCGCGATGAACTCGACGCCTTTGAGCCCGACCTCGATCATGCGGTTGACGGCGTTGACGCCGCCACCACCGATGCCGACGACCTTGATCACCGCGAGGTAGTTGTGCGGGGGCGTCATCGGATCCGCCTTCCTGATCGTGGTCCGTGCTGTGGTGCTGGGTGGTGATGCACCCGGATTGAAACTCTCAACCTCTCGTCGAGGCTCAGAGTTATGTCAACCCCATATGTTCCTGCTGGACGGTAAGCACCGGCGGTGCGTCGGTCCAGCAGCCACGCCGTAGGGTCCCAACACTGTGCGCTACTACTCCCCGGTCGTGCCGTCAAGTAGTGCACACGGTGCAGAGCACGGCGCACCACAAGCGTAGTCGGACCTCGAATCAGAGATCGTCTCGCCCATACCTTCGTCACTTCCACACGTTTTTCCGGTGATCACTCGCTACCGTCGGTAGATGGGGATGAAGATGCTGAGCGTCGCGCTGGCCGCGATCGCTCTGGGGGCAGTGACGGTCGGACCCGCGAGTGCGGCGGACGGCAATCCGGTCATCGAGATCACGAGTGCCGTGGACGACAAGTGCGTGCAGATCAAGTTCGAGCCGAAACCAGAGCAGCCGAGACTCGTGCTCGCCGACTGCACCGGAGCTCCTGAGCAGCGGTGGGAGCAGATGTCGGTGGGCGGGGACAAGTTCGTCCTGCGCAACCTCACGCACAGCGGATGTGTGGACACCAGCGTCAGCCTGACGCACGACTACTGCGACGACCTGTACGAGTACCAGCACGGGGAGCTGATTCCCGACGGCGCGGACACGGTGCGGATCAAGTACGGCGACAAGCACTTCGAGCACAACGGGTTCACCTCCGTGTGGGGAAGCCGGTTCAAGGACACCGACCACCAGCGCTGGCGGGTGCGCCAGGTCGCCACGACGCCGCCGCCTGCCGACACCGCGGGCCAGGTCGTGCGGATGGAGGTCGTCGGCTACGACTTCGGCTGTCTCGGCGTCGAGGGCGTGCCCGCCCTCAAGCCGATGCCCTGCGCCGACGCGCCCGCCCAGAAGTTCCAGCGGATCGAGCTCGGCGACGGCGGCACCGCGCTGCGAAGCGTCGTGACCGGCAAGTGCGTCGAGGCCGAGGACGGCGAAGAGGCCCTGGTTCACGCGCTGAACGACTGCGATGCCGCCAAGGCCGGCCAGCGGTGGTCAGTAAACCGCACCGCCGTCGGCAACTTCCGGATCCAGTCCGGCGAACGTCACCTCACGCCGGGCGGCGACACCATGGCTGCGATGCAGAGGTACGGGAACGCCATCGGCTGGCAGACCTGGTACGTGACCGCCGCCTAGACGACCGGAGCGCCGGGCGGTCTCCTCGCGCCGAGACCGCCCGGTCACCCCGCGGTGATCCGCTGAGCCGCCAGCCGCCCGGAGATGAGCACCGGCGGCACCCCGACACCCGGAGTCGTCCCCGCACCGGCCAACGCCACGTTCTCCGCACCCTTGACGACGTTGCGCGGCCGGAAGGGCCCGGTCTGCGCGAACGTGTGCGCGAGCCCGAACGGCGTGCCCGCCGCGTTGCCCCAGTCCAGCGGCGTGACCAGTTCCTCGGCCTCGATCGCCGCACCGAACCCGTCGAGCCCGCGCTTCTCGAGCGTGCGAACCAGCTCGTCGCGGTACCTCGGTCCGACGCGCCGCCAGTCGATCGGCCCGGTCGTGAGGTTCGGGCACGGCGCCAACACGAAATGCAGCCCGTCCTGCGCGTGCGTCACGAGCAGCGACGGATCGGCCATCAACCGTCCCTTGTGGACGATCTCGTCGAACGTGCTCCGCCACGCGTCCCCGAACAGGATGTTGTGGTGCCCGAGGTCCCACGTGCGGTCCGTCGCGGCGTGCAACACCACCGCGGACGGCGACCACCGGTGCTTGAGCAGCCGCCGCGGCCTCTTGCCCAGCAGCCCGTACGCATCCGGCAACTCACACGCCAGCACCACCGCATCACACTCGATGCGCTCGTCTGCCGTATGCACCGCCTTAACGCGTGCGCCACTCCACTCCAGCCGCGTGACCGTTGCGCCGTAACGGAACTCCGCGCCGTGCTTCTCCGCCGCCTTGCTCAGTGCGTGCGGCACCGCATGCATCCCACCGCGCGGGTAGTACACGCCCGCAATGGTGTCCATGTACGCGATGACCGCATACGCCGCGAGGGCCTGCTGCGGCGGCACCCCCGCGTACAACGCCTGAAACGAGAACAGCCTGATCAACCGCTCGTCGTTCAGAAACCTCCGCAGCTGCGGCTCCAACCGCCCGAACCCACCCAGCCCGGCAAGCCGCGCGAGCTCCGGCCGGACGAGGTCGAACGGCGAGTCGAAGTTCGCCCCGATGAAGTGCTCCCGCTGCACCGCGTACAGCTCACCCAGCCACCGCCGCAGCTCCCGGTACCCGGCCGCTTCTCTTGCCCCGCAAGCGTTCCGAACCTCGGCCTCCATGGCCTCGGCATCGGTGTGCACGGCGATCCGCGACCCGTCCGCGAACCTCGCGTGATAGGCCGGATCAACCCGGTCCAGCGTCAGCCAGTCCGCAAGCCGCTCCCCCACAGCTGAGAGCGCTTCCTCCAGGTACTCCGGCATCGTCAGCACCGTCGGCCCGCTGTCCGCGACGAACCCGCCGACCCGAACCGTCCCAGCCCGGCCGCCTGGGACATCAGCCTTTTCGAGCACGGTGACCCGCCGCCCGCTGCCTTGCAGGTGCAACGCGGCCGAAAGGCCGGCGAGCCCAGCGCCCACCACCACGACGTGGCCTGCCATGCGTACTTCCTTCGGGTGACAACGATCAATCCGGCTAATGCCGCGCGGATCAGTCCGATGAGCACGGTAGTCGTTCACTTCGAGGAGGCCCGTCTTGGCACCCGCACCCGCGTCCGTGCGTTCGCTCGTCATCGAGGCGATCGTGTTGGAACTCGTGACGAGCAGGTTGGGCAACCTGTTCGTGCGGATGGCGACGGCACTCAAGCCGAACGGCTGAGGGAGCTCCCCATGTGCTCGCAGCCGACTCCCCGGTCCCCGTTCCGGCGCCGCCGGTACCCCACTCCATCGCGGCCGCCGACACCGCGTCCGTAGCGCTGACCGGCAGCAATCAAGCCAAAGGACAATCGTGGAGCCTCTTCCACCAGAACAACCCCAGGAACGACCGCGTGCGCGACCGCCTGGGGCACTGACCCGTTCACCGTCAGTGGCAGCATGACGATGAACAGCAGCCGCGGGTCAGGCGGCTTCTGCGACATCCGCGACGGCGCGCAGGTCGAGATCGTCGACCAGGACAACAAGGTCCTCGGTGTGTCCTCGCTGAACACGGCCAACGGGAGTTGCGTCATCACCTTCACGGTGCGGGACATTCCGGCAGGTGAGTCGCTCTGTGGCGTGCTCTCGAAGACGCAGGAAGAGGCGGTGGCAGAGGGCTTCCACCTCACGCTGGGCTGACCCGAAGCGCGCCGGCACCAGGGATGCCGACGCGCCGAGAGGTCAGGAAACCGTGGCCAGGTCCGGAGAGGACACGTCGTAAGTCTTGCCGTGCCGCGAGAGCAGCACGACGAGCACGGCGCCCTTGCGTGGTGTGTCGTCGGAGCTGCCCCACTTCACCACGCGGTCACCGGTCAGCGTCAGCTTCACGTCGGCGCCGGACGTGGCGGAGACCTGCAGGACCTCGGGCCGCAGCTTTTCCGGCAGCTCGTTCACGACCCCGACCACGGCGCGAGTGGCCGGGTCCGCGGACGACGGAGCGGCCAGCACCAGTTCGGGGACGCCCGGTGCGGCGGTCGGCAGGGTTGCGTAGTCCTTGCCGGTCGAGTCGATCAGGTGGTAGCCGTCGGGCAGTTTCACCGAGCCGACCGGGACTCGTTCGGTGATCAGCAGGCGGACGGTGCCGGGTAGTTGGCGTTCGACCTCGATGGTGGCGACGCGTGGCACGGCGGCCACGCGTTCGCGGATGCCGCGGAGGTCCAGGCGCACCAGCGGGGAGCCTGGTGCGATTGCGGCGGCGGTGCGGACCTCGTCGTCGGTGAGGACCACTGCGCCGTGCACGTCTACGTTGCGGACGCCCAGCAACGGCGTGAAGAACACGCTGTACGTCAGGCCGACCACGGACAGAAGTGTGAGCACCGCTACCAGGCGGCGGCGCATGATGACCCTGCGCCGCGCCCGGTACTCGGCGCTCTTCGGCCGCCGGTTCGAAGCGGGACGTACTCGCGTGGACCTGCCGCGAACCGGGGCACTCATGACAGTGCGCTGACGATCTCGGGGCCGAGCATCGTCACGTCGCCCGCGCCCATGGTCACCACGAGGTCGCCCTCGCGGACCAGCGACGCCACGAGAGCGGGCACGCGGTCGAACGACGGCTCGTAGTGCACGGAAGCGGTGACCTGGTCGGCGATCAGCGCACCGGAGACACCCGGCTCGGGCTCCTCGCGGGCGCCGTACACGTCGAGCACGATCACTTCATCGGCCAGCGACAGAGCGGCGGCGAACTCGACGGAGAACGTGCGGGTGCGCGAGTACAGATGCGGTTGGAACACCACAACAACACGGCCCGCACCTGCGACCGGACGCGCCGCACGCAGCTGTGCGTCGACCTCGGTCGGATGGTGCGCGTAGTCGTCGTACACCGACACGCCACCGGCACGGCCCTTGAACTCGAACCGCCGCCGCACGCCACCGAAGGCAGCGAGCCCTTCCAGCAGCCCGGCCTGGTCGGCACCCAGCTCCAAGCCGGCCAGCAAAGCAGCGATGGCGTTCAACGCCATGTGCTCGCCCGGCACCGCGACCTGAACCTCGACCGCGACACCGTCGATCTCGACCGACGCCAAACCACCGGACTCGAACGGCTTGTAGTCGACGATCCGCGCGTCAGCGGCACCACGCCCGTACTCGCGCACGCGAATCCCGCGCGCACGAGCCTCGGCGATCAACCGCGCCGCACCCGGATCGTCCACACAGGACACCAGCACGCCGCCCGGAACGATCCGCTCCAGGAACGAGTCGAACACCGCCGTGTAGGCCTCAACGGTGCCGTGGTGGTCCAGGTGGTCGGCCTCGACGTTCGTCACGACGGCGACCGACGGCGAGAAGAACAGGAACGAGCCGTCTGACTCGTCGGCCTCGGCCACGAACACGCCGCCGGTGCCCTGGTGGGCGTTGGCGCCGGACTCGTTCAGGTCGCCACCGATCGCGAACGACGGGTCCAACCGGCAGTGCTGCAGCGCAACGGTCAGCATCGACGTGGTCGACGTCTTGCCGTGCGTGCCGGCAACACACACAACCCGGTGGTCTTCCATGAGAGCGGCCAACGCTTCGGCACGACGCAGCACCGTGATGCCGCGCTCGCGAGCCGCCGCGTACTCCGGGTTCGACTCCTTGATCGCGGTCGACACCACGACCTCGGTCGGCCCGCCGACGAGCTGGTCCAGGTTCGAAGCGTCGTGGCCGACGGCGATCCGCGCGCCCTGGGCCCGCAGCGCCAGCACGGTCCGCGAGTCCTTGGCGTCCGAACCGGACACCTGCGCACCGCGGGCCAGCAGGATCCGGGCGATGCCGCTCATGCCGGCACCACCGATCCCGACGAGGTGAACGCGCTCGAGGCTCACTTCTTGATCACCTCCAGCACCCTGCGGGCCAGGACCTCGTCCGCCTCACGACGGCCGGTGCCCAGCGTCGCGGCGGACATCGCGGCAAGCCGGGCGCGGTCCGCGACCAGCGGTACAACAAGAGAAGCGACCTTCTCCGGCGTGAGCTCGTCGTCCGGCACCAGCAGGCCACCACCGGCGGACACGACCGGACCGGCGTTCAGGGCCTGCTCACCGTTGCCGATGGGCAGCGGCACGAACACCGCGGGCAGGCCGACGGCCGACACCTCGGCGACGGTCATCGCGCCCGAACGGCACAGCACGGCGTCCGCGGCGGCGTACGCCAGGTCCATGCGCTCCAGGTACGGCACCGGCACGTACGCCGGCGCGCCCGGAACCTGTTGCACGGCAACGGAGTTCTTCGGACCGTACGCGTGCAGCACACCGACGCCCGCGCGGGCGAACTCGGCGGCGACGGGCGCGACGGCCTCGTTGATCGAACGGGCGCCCTGCGAGCCGCCGAACACCAGCAGCGTCGGCGCGTGCGGGTCGAGGCCAAAGAACCGGCGGGCCTCGTCACGCAGCGCCGCGCGGTCCAGCGACGTGATCGACTGGCGCAGCGGGATGCCGATGATCTCCGCGTCGGCCAGCCCCGAGTCCGGCACGGCGGCCGCGACGTGCGCGGCGAACTTGGCGCCGACCTTGTTCGCGAGGCCCGCCTTGGCGTTCGCCTCGTGCACCACGATCGGGATGCGTCCACGCGCGGCCAGGTACGCGGGCAGTGCCACGTAGCCGCCGAACCCGACGACGACGTCCGCTCCGACGCGCTCCAGGACCTCACGGGTCTGCTTCACCGCACCGCGCACGTTCAGCGGCAGCTTCAGCAGGTCGAGAGTGGGCTTGCGCGGCATCGGCACCGGCGGGATCAGCTCCAGCGGGTAGCCGCGGGCCGGCACGATCTTGGTCTCGAGGCCGCGCGCGGTGCCGAGCGCGACGACTCGTGCGTCAGGTCGCAGCCGCATGACCGCGTCGGCCAGCGCCAGTGCCGGCTCGATGTGGCCGGCGGTGCCACCACCTGCGACCACGACGCACGGACCACTGGGGGCAGGGTGCCCGGTCAAGACTTCTCCCGATTACTAGGTTGGCTGCAATATCAGTTGTATCGCCCGCGACCGCGGGTCGAACGGCCCTGCTCGGAACGTCCTTGGTTGACCCGCCGCGTTTCGCGGCGACGGTACTCCGAGGGCGGAGCGGACCGCCCTGCCATACGACGTTCATCCACCACTGGAAGTTGCTGTGTGCGGTTCCGCCCTGGTGCGCGCGGCGGCGTCGAGGGCCGCACGGGCTTGCGCTTGGGCGGCGGCCGGTACGCCTCGGGCGCGGGCAGCTTGAGCAGCCCGCCGACCCGGCCGGGACCGAGCGAACGCAGCGCCTGCACGGCTTCGGGCTCGTGCCGGGCGCAGTTCGCGAGGATGCCGAACACCACCATGGTCGTGACGACCGAGGTGCCGCCGGAAGAGATCAACGGCAGCGTGAGGCCCGTGACGGGCAGCAGCCGCACGACGTAGCCGATGTTGATCGCGGCCTGCGCGACCAGCCACACCGTCAGCGTGGCGGCCACGATGCGGATCCACGGGTCGGTGTTGCGCGAGGCCACCCGCAGGCCGACCCACGCGAGGCCGCCGAACAGCGCCAGCACCAGCCCACACCCGACGAACCCGAGCTCCTCGCCGATCACGGCGAAGATGAAGTCCGACTCGACGTTGGGCAGGTACCGCCACTGCGAGCTGCCCTGCGCCAGCCCCTTGCCGAACAGTCCGCCCTCGGCCAGCGCGAACATCGCCTGCCGAGCCTGCAGACCCGCACCCAGCGGATCCGCGTCGGGGTTGAGGAACGTCGTCACGCGCTGCAGCCGGTACGCGGCACCGACCGCGAGCACGACGGCACCCGCCACCGCGCCGCCAGCGATCACGCCGAACAACCGCATCGGCGCGCCCACGAACCACAGCAGGCTGATCAGCACGACGCCGAGCGTGATCGTGCCACCGAGGTCGGGCTGCAGCATGACCAGCGCGAACACCAGCATCGCGACCGGCACGACGGGCACCAGCAGGTGCCGGTACTGCGACAACAACGCCCTCTTGGTCACCAGGACGTGCGCGCCCCACAACGCCAGCGCGAGCTTGACCGCCTCGATCGGCTGGAACGAGATCGGCCCGACGGTGAACCACGACCGGGCGCCACCGCGAACGTCACCCAGCGGTGTCAGCACCAGCACGAGCAACAGCACGCCGATGCCCATCGCGGCCGTCGAGAGATGACGCAGCCGCCGCAACGGGAACCGCAGCACGACCCAGAACAGCACCGCGCCGATGCAGACGTAGATCAGCTGCTTCTGGAACACGCTGTACGCGGACACACCGGAGGCGACCTGTCCCGGCGCCGACGCCGACAGCACCATCACCAGGCCGAGCACGGTGAGCATGCCGAAGATCGCGAGCAGGAGGTGGAAATCGGCGAGCGGCCGGCCCAGCCACGCCGTCAGACCGCTGCGCAACGATCCGACGCGGCCCGCGGGACGCACCTTGCGCTTCGGCCTCGCCTTCTCCGCGACGGCAGTCATCGGCCGATGAGCTCCCGCACCGCGGCCTCGAAGGCCTGCCCGCGATGGGCGTAGTCGGTGAACATGTCCATCGACGCCGCCGCGGGTGCGAGCAGCACGGTGTCACCCGGCCTCGCCAGTTCCTGAGCAGCACGTACGGCGGTGGTCATGGGGTCATCGTCCCCTGTGTCAAGCACACGAACGGGGACATCCGGCGCGTGTCGCGCCAGCGCGTCCGCGATGACCTGGCGATCCTGCCCGATCAGCACCGCACCGCGCAGCCGGTGTGCCTCCGACCGGACCATCTCCTCGACCGACGCGCCCTTCAACAGCCCACCGGCGATCCACACGACGCTGTCGAACGCGCGCAACGACGCCACCGCAGCGTGCGGGTTCGTCGCCTTGGAGTCATTGATGTATTGGATATCAGCACCGTCGACGGCCACGAGCACAGCGCGGTGAGCAGCCGGTTCGAACGCTTCCAAGCCCTCGCGCACAGCCTCCGACGGCACGCCGTACGCGCGCGCCAGGGCCGTGGCGGCAAGTGCGTCCGCGATACCGGGAGGACCGGCCGGGCGGATCTTCGCGACCTCGATCAACGGCTCGTCGTCGGCGAACGCCCGGTCGACCAGCCAGCCGTCGCGCACGCCGAGCTGACCCTCCGAGGGCTCCTCCAGCGTGAACCCGACGCGATCGCGAGCCGGTGAGTCCTCCAGCAGGCTGACGACGAGGTCGTCGTCGAGCCAGCCGATGGCCACGTCACCGGTGAGGATCTGGGCCTTGGCCTGTGCGTACTGCTCCATGCCGCCGTGCCAGTCGAGGTGATCTTCCGCGAGGTTCAGCAGCGCGCCCGCCTGCGGCCGCACCGACGGCGCCCAGTGCAGCTGGAAGCTCGACAGCTCCACGGCGAGCACCCTGCGCCCGGCCAGCAGCGCGTCCACGACGGGAAGCCCGACGTTGCCGCACGCCACCGCGTCCGCTCCGGCCGCGTGCAGGATCGACTCCAGCATGCCGACGGTCGTGGTCTTGCCGTTCGTCCCGGTGACCGCCAGCCACACCGGCGGGTCGGCCAGCTCGGCCGCCATCCGCCAGGCGAGCTCGACCTCGCCGATCACCTCGATGCCCGCCGAGGCGGCAGCCGCGAGCAATGGGCTCGACGGCTGCCAGCCAGGGCTTGTGACGACCAGTGACGTGCCAGCGGGCGGTTCCGTCAAGCCGGCTACCAGCTCGACGCCCTCCAGCAACGTTTCCAGGGCCATCAGTCTTTCCGGTGACGAGTCCGTCACCACGACCTCCGCGCCCGCCGCGAGCAACGCCTCGGCGGCGGACCGGCCGGTCACACCAGCACCGGCGACCAGTACCCGTGAACCGGCCAGCTTCGTCATGTCTTAAAACCCGCCTGTCAGCCACTCGCTGTAGAACACGCCCAGACCGAACATGCAGCAGATGCCGGCCATCAACCAGAACCGGATGATGACCGTGGTTTCCGCCCACCCGGCGAGTTCGAAGTGGTGGTGGAACGGTGCCATGCGGAACAGCCGCCGTCGTGAGCTGCGGAAGACCGCGACCTGCAGCGCGACCGACAGCGCCTCGACCACGAACAGACCACCGATGACGATCATCAGCAGCTCGGTGCGGGTCGCGATCGCGAGACCCGCGACCAGACCGCCGAGCGCCAGCGAACCGGTGTCACCCATGAAGATCTTGGCCGGCGCCGCGTTCCACCACAGGAAGCCGATGCAGCCCGCCATCGCGGCGGCCGCGATCACCGCCAGGTCCAGCGGGTCGCGCACGTCGTAGCACCCGGCCACGGCGTAGCTGGAGCAGTTGTAGCGGAACTGCCAGAACGAGATCACCACGTACGTGCCGAACACCATCGCCGACGTGCCACCGGCGAGGCCGTCGAGGCCGTCGGTCAGGTTCACCGCGTTCGACCACGCGGCGACCATGCCGTAGCAGAAGACGATGAACCCGACCACGCCGAACGAGACCACGCTGATGTCGCGGACGAACGACAGGTTGACCGACGCGGGCGTCAGGCCGTCCTTGTTCGGGAACTGCAGCACCAGGATCGCGAACGTGATCGTCGCGATGAACTGGCCGACCAGCTTCGCCGTCTTGTTCAGGCCCAGGTTGCGGGCCTTGCGGATCTTGATGAAGTCGTCCAGGAAGCCGACGACGCCCAGCGACGTCGTCAGCATCAGCACGAGCAGGCCGGACGCCGTCGGGGTCTGGCCCGACGCCGACGCCGACATCGAGTTGACCAGGTGCGTGCCGAGATAGCCGGCCCACATCGCGACCAGGATGGCGAGGCCACCCATGGTCGGGGTGCCGCGCTTGGTCTTGTGATGCTGCGGTCCGTCCTCGCGGATCTCCTGGCCGAAGCCCTGACGGGAGAAGATCTTGATCAGGTAGGGCGTCAGCAGGATCGACACCGCGAGTGCGATCGCTGCCGCGATCAGGATGCTCTTCACTTGGTTCCTGCCTCCAGCAGGGCCTCGGCGATGCGCCACAGGCGGTAGGCGTTGGATGCCTTGACCAGCACGACGTCACCGGGCCGGATTTCCGCGCGCAGCAACGCGATCGCCGCGTCCGCGTCCGGCACCAGGACGGATTCCTCTCCCCAAGATCCTTCCAGGTGCGCACCCTGGTGCATCGCGCGGGCCGCATCACCGATCACGACCAGCTTGCTGATATCAAGGCGCACCGCGAGACGGCCGATCTCGTCGTGCTCACGAACCGCGTCGTCGCCCAGCTCTGCCATCGGGCCGAGCACGGCCCAGCTGCGGCGGGCGGGCGTGGTGGCGCGCGAGATCGTCGCGAGCGCCTTCAACGCCGCCCGCACCGAGTCCGGGTTCGCGTTGTACGCGTCGTCGATGACGGTCACGCCATCTTCCCGGTCGGCGATCACCATGCGGTGCGCGGAAACCCGTTGTGCGCTGCCGAGCCGTTCGGCGACCTCGGCGGGCGTGGCGCCCAGCTCCAGTGCGATCGCGGCGGCGACCAGCGCGTTGCCCACCTGGTGCGGGCCGTTCAGGGCGAGCTTGACCCGTGCGTCACCCTGCGCTGTCTTCAGCGTGAAGCTCGCGCGGGCCTGGTCGTCCAGCTCGATGTCCACGGCGCGGACGTCGGCCTGGGGGTTCTCGCCGACCATGACGACCTTGGCCTTCGTGCGACTCGCCATGCCCGCGACCAGCGGGTCGTCGGCGTTGAGGATCGCGATGCCGTCCTCCGGCAGTGCCTCGACCAGCTCGCCCTTGCCCTTGGCGATGCCCTCACGGGAGCCGAACTCGCCGACGTGCGCGGTGCCGACGTTCAGCACGGCGCCGATCTTGGGCGGCGCGATCTCGGCGAGGCTCGCGATGTGGCCGATGCCGCGCGCGGACAACTCCAGCACCAGGAACCTGGTGTCCTCGGTCGAGCGGAGCGCGGTCCAGGGGTGGCCGAGCTCGTTGTTGAACGAGCCGGGCGGCGCGATGGTCTCGCCCGCGGGCTGGAGCACCTGCGCGATGAGGTCCTTCGTGGACGTCTTGCCGGCCGACCCGGTGATCCCGATGATCGTCAGGTCCTTCAGCCGGTCCGTGACGTGCCGGGCGAGCTTGGCCAGCGCGGCCAGCACCGCGGCGCCCTCACCGGTCTTGTCGCCCGCGAGCACGTAGGCGTTGGCGTGCTTGGTCTCCACCGGCGGCGCGATCACCGCGGGGGCGTCGACCTCACGGCCCGCCAGCACGCCGACGGCGCCCGACGCCACGGCCTGCGCGGCGAAGTCGTGGCCGTCCACGCGTTCACCGGGCAGCGCCAGGTAGAGGCCACCTTCGGTGATCTTGCGGCTGTCGAACTCGATCGAGCCCGTCACCGTCTGGCTGCCATCGGTTGCGTGCAACCGTCCGCCGACGATCTCTGCGATCTCGGCGAGCGTGAGTGCGATCAACGGTGCGCCTTTCTGATCGCGGCGGTCAGCGTCTCGACGTCCGAGAACGGGTGGATCACGCCGGCGATCTCTTGTCCCGTCTCGTGTCCCTTGCCTGCCACGACGACGACATCGCCCGGATTTGCCAGCTCAACGGCCTTTTCGATCGCGAGCCTCCGGTCGCCGATCTCGAGCACCTCGCCCCGGTTCTCGGTGGCGAGGGCCCCTTCGAGCATGGCGGCCCGAATAGAAGACGCTTCTTCGCTCCTCGGGTTGTCATCGGTGATGATCAACACGTCGGCTCGTTGCGCCGCGGCCTCCCCCATCAGCGGCCGCTTGGCCCGGTCCCGGTCACCGCCGCAGCCCAGCACGATGATCACCTGGCCGTCCGTCTTCGCCCGCACCGCGTCCAGCGCGAGCGCGACGGCGGCGGGTTTGTGCGAGTAGTCGACGACCGCGGTGAACGCCTGGCCCTCGTCGACGCGCTGCATGCGGCCGGGGACCTGGACGGTGTCGAGGCCTTCCCGGATCGCTTCCGGGGCGATGCCCTCCGCGTGCAGGCAGGCGATCGCGAGCAGGGCGTTCGCGATGTTGAAGCTGCCGGCGAGCTGGAGGTGGATCTCGATGTCGCCGCCGGGGCCGTGCGCGGTGAACGTCTGCTCACCGGTCGGGCTCACCTCGACGTTGCTCGCGGTCCAGGTGGCGGGCTTGGTGGTGGCGACGGTGATGGTCTCCGGCTTCACGAGCCGCGGACCCCACTCGCCGTCGACGCAGACGATCTCCTTGCGGCTGCGGCCGTCGAACAGCTGAGCCTTGACCTCGAAGTACTCCTCCATGGAGGCGTGGAAGTCGAGGTGGTCCTGGCTGAGGTTCGTGAACGCGCCGATCTCGAACTCGGTGGCGGCGACGCGGCCGAGCTCCAGCGCGTGGCTCGACACCTCCATCGCCACGTCGGTGATGCCGCGCTCGGCCATGACCGCGAACAGCGCCTGCAGGTCCGGCGCCTCGGGTGTGGTGTGCGAGCTGTCGAGCTGCTCGTCGCCGATGCGGGTGCCGACGGTGCCGATGAGGCCCGTCTTCTTCCCGGCGGCCTTGAGCGCGGACTCGATCATGTACGTGGTGGTCGTCTTGCCGGACGTGCCGGTGACACCCCAGAGCTTCACCTTGGTCGACGGCCGGCCGTAGACGTGCGCGGCGAGCAGACCCACGACCTCGCGCGGCCGCGGGTGGATCAGCACGGGCACGTCCTTGAGCGCGTCGCGCGCGGCACCGGCCTCGTCGGTCAGCACAGCGACGGCACCGTTCGCGATCGCCGTCTCGGCGAAGTCGGCACCGTGCACACGGGCGCCTGGCAGCGCGGCGTAGAGGTCTCCGGGCACCACGTGCTGGGCACGCAGAGTCACGCCCGTCACCTGGACGTCGGCATGTGCTGGCCTGGTCAGGTGCACGTCGGCGTCCGCGGCCAGAGCGGCCACGGACACGGGTCGGATGCTGGTGGGGCGGGGCGGGGCGGTCGCGACCTTGCCCTCGAGCTTGGCAGGCACGGGCAAGAGGCTACCGGCGTGCACAGAGTGGCCGAGCGGCGCGTTGGCAATCGGGTGATGATCGGCCCAGATGGGCCGTTCGAGTGGCCGCTTGCGCTGGTCTTCAGGAGTGAGCCCGTCCGGCCGAACAAGTTCCTGCCCGCTTTGTGACTTTGGGCCCTGTGACCACTGGTGCAGCGCGCGGTGAGGTAGACGACGGCAGGAGGCGGCAATGAGAACACCCACGGCGGTGCAACCCAGGAGATTTTCTTTCTGGGCACCGGATTTCAGTCGTTCCGTGACGGTCGGCCTGGACACTTCCGAATCGGCCTATCACGCTTTCGAGTGGGCCGCGCGGCACGCGTGGTCGCTGCGAACAGATCTTCAGGTGTACCTGGCGGACCCCGGCGACACGACGGTCCAGCGAGTACTCGAACGACTCCCCATGCTCACCGCCCACTTCCGCCCGAGCGGTGACGACCCGGTGGCCGCACTGGTGAGGGCGTCGGACTCCAGCGCGACCTTGGTCTTGGGGTGCAAGGGCGAACAGCACCGCAGCCTGGGTCTGGGCTCCCTCGTCCTCCCGGTGTTGCGCCGCGCGCGGTGCGGTGTCGTAGTGGTGCGCGGACGACCCCCGGCGATCCGTGGCGAATACGGCTGGATCACCGCCGCCGTCGGCGGGTGCGAGGACCCGGTCGTGCTGCGGCGCGCGGTCGAGTTCTGCCGCACCCGCCGCGCGAGCCTTCGCCTGTTGCACGTCCACCCGCCGGCCCAGCACGGCGTCGTCGTACCGCGCGACGAGGCCGCTGTCCGGCGCGCCGTGTTGTTCTTGCGCACCACCGCGCCCGAGTTGACTCCTGACGTTGTCGTGGAGTCACGGCATCCGCACGAGGCCCTTGCGGCTTTGGATTCCGATCTCGTTGTTGTTGGTCGCGGCGGACAGGGCGACGGCGTTGGACTCATTACCCGCGCGGCGCTTTATCACGCCTCTTGTCCTGTGTTGGTTGCTCGGCCCGAGCCTCTTAACGACGATCGGGTGGTGCCGTAACAAAATTCGTTCGGACGCTTACGCCGCTCTTTAACATGTGCTGATGCCGCCTGCCACGACCACGCTCCGAGGCGCCCTGCTGCACCTGGGCAAGGACGACCCGGCGTGGCTGGAGACCGTCGACTCGGTACTGGGGCGGGCGCTCACCGGCACCTCGATCCAGCAGTCCAAGCGAGGGCTGTTCGGCTGGCTCACCGGCGGCGCGCTGGCGGTGGTCCAGGACGCGATGAGCCGGACAGTCCGGCAGCTGCCTGACTCGTACGGCCAGTCGCGGCGCGACACGGTCTCCGCGCTGCACACCGCACTGGTGGCAACGGCGTTCTTCGAGTCGGTCTGCTCCACCCTGCGGGGCGTTCGCGATCTCGCCCTGCCGGTCGGCCACGAGTGGGACCAGGAAGACCACTCGCTCGTCTCCTACCTGTACTCGGACGACCTGCCCACGCCGTCGGCCACCCGCGGCTTCGACGAGCTCCGCAGGTGGGCGTCCCACCGGGGCGAACGCGTCCACCGCGCCGTGCAGAGGTCGAATCCCGCCTGTGGCAGCGAGGCGCTGCTGACTCGCGGTTTCGCGCGCGGGGTCCTCGACCGCTACGAGGCCGGGTACGAGACGTACGCGGCGGACATCCCGGAGTTCGAGCTGTGGTCCGGCGGCTCGGCCGAGGTGCTCGAACACGGCCTGGCGCCGATCACACCGGAGGTTCCCGAGGACAATCCACGCGCCACCCTGTTCCAGGCCAACCTGAAAGCCGCGGGCGAACCCGTGCTGGGCGAACCTGGTTTTCCGGCGATCCACAACGTCTACATCGCCCCGCGGTTCCGCATGACCGAGGCGGACGCGCGGACCCGGCTGGCGGACGAGAGCTGGTGGGCCGGGATCGAACCGCGCGGGGCCCTGCACACGCTGTTGATCGGTCACCTCACCTCAGCCGAGGCGTTCCGGACTCCCCTGCTGATGATCGGCGCACCCGGCGTGGGCAAGACGACGATGATCACGACGATGGCCGTCGGACTGCCGGGGTTCACCAGCGTGCGGGTGCCGTTGCGCGGCGTCGACCGGGACGCACCGATCGTCGACCAGATCGACGAGGCTTTGCGTCGCCAGACCGGGGACCAGGTCACGTGGCTGGACCTGTTCCGGCAGAGCACGGAACAGACCGGCGTCGTGATGCTGGACGAGCTGGACGAGCTGGCGCCCGGCCGGCACCGGAACTACCTCGACGAGGTAGTCAGGTTCCAGCAGTCCGAGGCCGCGCAGGGCCGTCCGGTGGCGGTCGTCGTCACGGCCAGAACCGGGCTTCTGGACCAGGTGCTCGTTCCCGACGGAACGCTGACGATCAACCTCGCCGAGTTCGACGACGAACAGGTACGTGAGTGGGCGAAGAAGTGGCCACTGGCCGTGCCTGTGGGAACAGCGCGGAATCCGTTGCAGCTCTCGATGAGCTCGCTGCCGTTCACGAACCCGGACTTCTCGATGTTGGCCGTCGCCGCGTTCGGGATGCTCAACCGCGGCTGGCGAGCGCTCACCGAGGACGAGCTTCGTGACGACCTCGCCGCCGCCGGCTTCGAGGACCTGGACGTGGTCCCCGCGGTACTCCGCGATATGGAGAACCGGCCGACGTCGTTCATCGAACACGTGATCGCGGACTTCGTGCTCCGAGAACTCATCGGCGGGCAGAAAGACCTGGTGCTCGACCTCCTGTCACGTCGCCCGCTGGCGCTTCGTCCGCCGGTGCTGACATTCGTGGCTCAGCTCGCCGCGCAACTGGACGACGACAAGCGGACCGGACTGACTTACGTCCTCAAGGCACTCCTCGACAGGTACCGACGCCGGACCGGCCCTTCCCTGTCCGCCTACACGGCGAACCTGGTCCTGTTGCAGCTCTTCGTCCAGCCGGCGGACCAGCGGACGTTCGTCGCACCGGAAGTCTCGAACAACCTCATCCTCCTGTGGCGGACGCGCCTGGACGCCGGCACCTTTCACGCCATCAGGTCCATGGTCGCGTTCAAGGACAAGGGGTTCACGCGACGCCAGGAGCACACGGCGGAACCGGTCGCCGAGCTCGACTCGGACGCGCCGGCCGGAGTCGAGGTCCTGCGCGAGTGGGTACCTGGGCCACACGAGATCCGCGAGGTCTACTGGTCCGCGGGCAGCGAGTTGCAGATCATCACCACAGATGGCGACGGCTCGTGCTGGCGTCTTGAGGAGGATCCGGAGTTCGTCAGCGAATACGCCGGCGTCGCCGACACGGCCTGGCACCCCAAGCGCTCGATTGCCGCGATCGTCCAGGCAGAACCCGGACTGGGTGGCGACCACGAGCTGCTGGTCAGCGACTTCCGCGCCGAACCCCTGCGGTTGCCATGGGCCGAGGACAGCGGCGCCCTGGTCTGCTGGTCGCCTGACGGCAAGCGGCTCGGCGTGTACCGCGACTCGACGCTGTCGATCTACGACACCGACGCCGGTCACTGGCAGGACATTGTCAAAGCCCGCCGCTCCAGAGCGGAGGATGTGCGGACACTGCAGTGGTCCGGGCAGTACATCTGCACGACCAGCGCGCACACCGTGAGCGTTTTCGACATGGCGGCGGATCCGGTGTCGGGACCGACCAGACACAGCACCTTCAACAATGAACTGTTGGATGTCTCCATCACGGCCGACGAGCGTGGGCTCATCGCGACCCGGCCCAAGTCTCAGACGAGCATCGAGGTCTGGCACCTGATCGACGCAGGCGCGCCGACGACACTGGAAGGGCACACGAAACCCGTCGTCTGCGCCAGGTTCTCTCCCGATGGCGACTACCTGGTGTCGATGTCGCTGGACGACACCGTCCGCATCTGGCGGCAACGCGACTGGCAGTGCGTCGCCCTGCTGCGCCGCGAGAACGTCCACGACCGCGGCACGGTCGCCTTCCACCCCACCAAACCGTTGTTGGCTCTGGCGAACGGCAACCGGGTCGACATCGTGCGGCTCGACCGCGGCACGATCGGCACGATCGGGGCGGCAGCGGAGTCACGCCGCTACGCCAACGCGAAGATCGTGCTCGTCGGCGACTCCGGAGTCGGCAAGTCCGGGCTTGGTCTGGTGCTCAGCGGCCGCCCGTTCGAGCCCACCGAGTCGACGCACGGCCGCAACGTGTGGACGTTCGAGAAGTCCATCGCGACCACGGAATCCGGCGAGACGCAGACCAGGGAAACGCTGCTCTGGGACCTCGCCGGCCAGCCCGGCTACCGGATGGTCCACCAACTCCACCTCAACGAGGTGGCAGTGGCCCTCGTGGTGTTCGACGCCCGCAGCGAAACCGATCCGTTCGCAGGCGTGCAGTACTGGAGCCGCGCGCTGAACCAGGCCCGACGGCTGGACGGGGCAGCGGCAGTGAGGCTCAAGGCCTACCTCGTGGCCGCCAGAGCCGACCGCGGCGGCACGGCCGTCAGCACCGCGCGGGTCCAGCAAGCCGTGGAGGCACACGGGTTCGACGGATACATCGAGACCAGCGCCAAGGAAGGCTGGGGCGTCGGCGAGCTGGTCCGCACGGTCCGGGACGCCATCGACTGGGACGCCGTGCCGAAGGTCAGCTCGACCGCGCTGTTCCAGTCGATCAAAGATTTCGTGGTGGAGGAGAAGAAGCAGGGTCGCATCCTGACCACTGTGGACGATCTGCTGCACAGCTTCCGGCGCGTGCAAGGCAACGAGGAGCCAGCCGAAGAGCTCACCGACGGGTTCGAGGCGTGCCTAGGCAGGCTGGAGAGCGTCGGGGTCATCAGGCGCATGGCGTTCGGCGACTACGTCCTCCTACGACCCGAGCTCCTCGACTCCTACGCATCGTCGCTGGTCCAGACGGCCAAGGATGAGCCGGACGGACTGGGCTTCGTGCCGGAGAAGGACGCGCTCGAAGGCAGCTTCCGGATGCCCGAGTCCGAACGCCTGACCAACCGGCAGCAGGAACGAGTGCTGCTGATCAGCGTGGTCGAAGAGCTGCTCCGCAGGGAGATCGCACTCAAAGAGGTCACTGACCGGGAGGTCGACCTGATCTTCCCGTCGCAGTTCACCAGGGAACGCCCCGACGCCCCGCAGCCACCAGGCCAGGACGTGGTCTTCACGTTCGACGGCGACCTGCACACGATCTACTCGACCCTCGCGGTCCGCCTGTCGCACTCCCGCCTGTTCCAACGGGAGGCGATGTGGCACAACTCCGCGTCGTACAAAGCGGAAGCCGACGGCACGTGCGGCATCGCGATCCGTGAGATCGAGGAGGGCAAGGGCGAACTGACCCTCTGCTACGACGAGCAGGCGCAACCGATCACCCGGCACCAGTTCGAGGCGTACGTCGTGGAACACCTGCACCAGCGAGCGGTCGCCGTCGAACTGCGCCGCATAAGAAGGTGCAAGCCGTGCGACTACGCGGTCGCCGACGAGGTCGTGCAGCGCCGGCTCGAAAGAGGCCTGACCACGGTGATCTGTCAGCTCTGTGACCGGCAGATCCCGATCGTCGACCAGCAGGAGCCCACCGACGTCCGGCCAGCCGTCGCCGAGATGAACTCCAACGCCAACGCGCAACGGGACCAGGACGTCGCCGCCACCACCCTCAAGGGCAAGCGCGAGACCGAGGACTACGACGTCTTCCTGTGCCACAACGTCAAGGACAAGCCGCAGGTCCTCAAGATCGCGAAGAAGCTTGAGGAACGCGGCATCCTGCCGTGGCTCGACGTCGACTCCCTCCAGCCCGGCACGCGATGGCACTACGCGATGGCCGAAGGCATCGAGAAGAGCCGTTCGGCGGCGGTGCTGGTCGGGCCGGCCGGGTTCGGGCCGTGGCACGACACCGAGATGCAGCTCATCAGCGACTGGTCGGTGCGCGACAACCGCCGGCGGGTCATCCCGGTGATCCTCGAAGGCACAGCCCAAGATCCGGTGCTGCCGGGCTTTCTGCGGGTGTGGTCCACGGTGGACATGCGCACCGCGGACCCCGACCCGATCGAGCAGCTCATCTGGGGCATCACCGACCGGCACCCCCGCCGGGACTGACTCAGCAGGCCTTGCGCAGCACCGTGCCGGTCGTCCCCGGCAACGAGACCGTGCGCACCGAGGCGCCCTTTTCGTTGGTGTGAGCCTCGGGCAGGCGGACGGTGACGGCCGCGCTGCCGGTCTTGTTCGCGTTGACGATCACCGTGCCGCAGGCGAAGTCGCGCTGGTACACGTTGGACGCCACGGCATAGTGCGCGTCGGCCGGGGCGCCTAGGTCCCAGTCGTACTCGGCGCGCCACTGCGAGGGGTTGTCGTAGCGGTCGGTCTCCTCGATCTCGGAGATGGCCGCGTGCTCGCCCTTGGCCAGCAGGTAGCTCGCGTAGGCGTACCGGAACGGCTGCTCGGCGCCGCTGTGGTGGGGCTGGACCCAGGTGATCTTGCCCTTGGCCTCGTTGGCGGTGATCTGGGCGACCTGGCGGCTCCAGCCCTGCGGGTACTCGGAGAGCAGGTCGTTGTCGTTGAAGGTCAGCCACCACTCGTCGAAGCCGCCGTCGAGGTGCTCGACGTAGCTGTCCCACGCGCCGTCGTGCAGGCGGGCGTTGGACATGTTCGCGACGGTTTTGAGGCCCGCGTCGACGAACTTCTGCCGGGTGTTGGCGAGCATCGAGCGGTAGGCGTCGCGCATCGCCTCGTCGGTGCGGTACGCCGCCGGGCAGACGCCGTCGTGGTACGTGTCGCAGGTGAACAAAGCGTTGTCCATGAACACGCCGTCGAACACCTTCTGGGACGACGCGATCACGTTGTCGGCCCAGGCGTTCTGGTACGCGGTGTTGCCGACGTCCATCTGCCAATGGCCGTCATATCCGTCGTATTCGAACCGCCGACCATTTGGATCGAGAAGAAACCACGAGGGGTCGGCCGCGCAGTAACCGACGCCGGTGGGCAGATCGGAGTCGTCGACACCGTTCGAGCACGCATAGCTGCGAGTCGAGGAGAGGTCCTTGTAGACGAAGGTCTGGATCTTCGGATTAGCCGCCTTGAACTTCGCCGCAAGATCACTTTCCCACGCGTTGAGCACCACGTACGAGCGCCGCGAGGCTTCGGTGTTGATCATTTCGTCGGACGTGGGCGTGCTGTTCATGTGGAGCCAGTAGGACTTCGCGGTGAAGTCCAGTTCTTCTGCTTGAGCTGCGGGAACCAAGGTCACCGCCAGAACGCCCGCCAAGATCAATTTCCCGATCAAACGCACGCCAAACCCCATCTCGCCTAGCACTCCGGTTTCGAAGTATTAGACTTGATGAAATGCGTCTCATTACGGAAATGTGCAGTGCGGTATTTCACTGTTAAACAATGAAATGCGTCATTGCCACGCGTGGGCGTGTCTCAAATCACTTGCAAAAGCAGCGCGCTTCACCAAGAATGCGCGACCCGATCAAATGATCTACATCTACATCTGCAGCTGCACGTACGGGGTCTGCTCGGCCGACATCGGCACCTGGAACCGCTGGGTCAGGTAGGCCGCGATGTCGTGGAACAACGGCGCTGCCGAGGTGCTGAACTGGGTGCCGTGCGGCGCGTCGAGCATGATGCCGACGACGTAGCGCGGGTTGTCGGCGGGGAGGATGCCCGCGAACGTGATCCAGTACTGCGACTGGGAGTAGCACTTGCAGATCGGGTCGATCTGCTGGGCCGTGCCGGTCTTGCCCGCGATCTGGTAGCCGGGCAGGGCGGCCTGGCGGCCGGTGCCGTTCTGGTCCGAGTCGCGCGGGTCGACCTGCGTCACCGAGCGGAACATGCTGCGGACGGTCTTCGCGGTCTCCGCCGACACCACGCGGACCCCTTCAGGTCGCTGCTTCTCGGAACGCGCGCCCTCCGCACCGATCTCGGCGCGGATCAGGCGCGGCGGGATGCGCACGCCGTCGTTGGCGATGGCCTGGTACATGCCGGTCATCTGCAGCAACGTCATCGAGAGGCCCTGGCCGATCGGCAGGTTGCCGAAGGTCGAGCCGGACCACTGGTTCAGCGGCGGCACGAGGCCGGACTCCTCGGCGGGGACCTCGGACAGGGTGCGGCGGCCGAGACCGAACTTCTGCAGCATCTCGGCGTAGCGCTCCTTGCCGACCTCCTGGGCGGCGAGCAGCGTGCCGACGTTCGAGGACTTGGCGAAGACGCCGGTGAACGACATGGGCACCGTGCCGTGCGTCCACGCGTCCTTGATCGTGCGGTCGGCGACCTTCAGCGAGCCGGGCACCTGCAGCACGTCTTCCGGCTTGAACAGGCCGTACTCGACGGCGGCGGCGGCCGTGACGATCTTGTTCACCGAGCCGGGCTCGAAGACGTTGGAGACGGCGCCGTTGCGGAGCTGCTCGGGGTCGGCCTTGCCGAAGTCGGTCGGGTCGTAGACCTTGTCGTTGGCCATGGCGACGATCTCGCCGGTGCGACTGTCCAGCACCACCGCGGACGCGCCCTTGGCCCCCGACTTCCTGGCGTAGTCGGTGACCATCTTCTGGACCGCGTACTGGGTGTCGATGTCGATGGTCAGTTCGAGGCTCTTGCCCGGCTGCGGCTTCACGAGCTCGCGCTCGGTGTTCGGGATGACGAGCGTGTCGTCGCCGGACATCGTGTCGACCACACGGCGGCCCATGCGGCCGGCCAGCACGTTGTCCTGCGCGGCCTCCAGACCGAGGATGCCCAGGGTGGTCGGCGGCTTCTCGTCCTGGCGCCAGTTCGCGGCGCCGATGACGTTCGACGCCACGTCGCCGTTGGGGTAGATGCGCTTCGAGCGGTACTCCGAGCCGATCTCGGCCGGGTACTTCTCCACGATCTTCTGCGCCTTGGCGGGCTCCGCCTCGCTCACCAGGACCTCGTAGCTGATGTCCTTCACGAGCTGCTGGTAGACGGTCTCCTCGTCGGTCTTCTCGCCGTTGACCTCGGGCCCCAGCGTCGACGAGACGAACTTGGCGACCTCGCGCATGTGGTCGTCGTAGGACACCGGGTACTGCTTGGGGTCCTTCGCGCGGGCTTCGTCCCACGTCTTGCGGGCCCGCTGCGGCAGGATGTAGAGCGCGCGGACCTCGACGGAGAACGCGAGCTGGTTGCCGTTGCGGTCGAGGATCGAGCCGCGCTCGGCGGGGATGTTCTGGCGCGTCGTGCGCTGCTGCTGCGCCTGCAACGACAGCTCGTCGGCCTGGAGCCCCTGCACCTGCACGAGCTTCACGCCGGCGACCACGAGCGCGCCGATCAGCAGGATGCGGCCGACCGCGAGGCGCAGCTTGCTGTTGCCACCCGTGCGCGCGGCCGGGCGAGGGCCGCGCACCGACAACGGGCGGCGCGGCCCCCTCTGCTGCGGACCGGGCATCAGCCACCCGCCGGAGGAGTCTGGTTACCGGCAGGCGGCGTCTGACCAGCGGGCGGCGTCTGACCGGCAGGCGGCTGCTGACCGGCAGGCGGCGTGGACGTCTCGGGCGACGGTGGCGGCGGCGGGGTCGACTTGGTCGGCGCGCTCGGCTTGCCGAACTCCTCGATCGAGCCGTCCGGGTTCTGCCGCAGCCGGGCCGGGTTCGACGGCTCGACCAGGCCCATCTCGGTCGCCCGGCGCGCGAGGTCGGTCGGCGACTCCAGCAGCGCGACCTCCCGGCGCAGCTGCTCGACCCGCAACGACAGCTTCTCCGCCTCCGCCTGGGCCTCCTGCAGCCGGTACGTGTCGGCGGCGGCCTGGGTGGAGAAGTACATGATCCCGGCGACGCCCGCGCCCAGCACGAGCATCACGAGCACGACGAACGGCGCCTTGGAGGCAGTCTTCTGCTGCGGCGCCGGTACGCCGTTGCGCAGGTTCTGGGCGCGCTGGGCCCGGCGGGCGTAGGCGCGTTCGGCACCGGCGGTCCGGCGGCGCGCCTTGTCGTGGTCCTCGCGCTGCTCCTTCGAAGGGTCTCGGGGCGACGGCCCACCGACCCGTGCGGGTGCCGTCATCGCGGATCTCCGATCCGTTCCGCCGCGCGCAGCCGCACCGGGGCCGCCCGCGGGTTGTCCTCGATTTCCTGCTCCGACGCGAGCTCCGCGCCCTTCGTGAGCAACTTGATCTCGGGCCCGTGGCCCGGCAGCTCGACCGGCAGGCCAGGCGGCGTCTTCGACTTCGCCAGCTCCGCGAACGCCTGCTTCACCATCCGGTCCTCAAGGGACTGGTACGACTCCACGACGATGCGCCCGCCCATGCCGAGCACGCCCAGCGCGGCGGGAAGGGCCAGCCTGAGCGACTCCAGCTCGCCGTTGACCTCGATCCGCAACGCCTGGAACGTGCGCTTCGCCGGATGCCCGCCGGTGCGCCGCGAGGCCGCGGGCACGACGGCGTAGAGCAGCTCGACGAGCCGGCCGGAGTTCGTGAACGGCGCCTTCTCCCGTTCCTTCAGCACCGCCGACGCGATCTTGCCCGCGAACCGCTCCTCGCCGTAGGTGGAGAGGATCCGCGCGAGGTCGCCGTGCGAGTACGTGTTCAGCACGTCCGCCGCCGTCATGCCGGTGCCCTTGGACATCCGCATGTCGAGCGGCGCGTCCTTCGAGTACGCGAACCCGCGCTCCTCCTCGTCCAGCTGCAACGAGGACACGCCGAGGTCCATCAGCACACCGTCCACATGCGAGTACCCGAGGTCCTCGACGGCCTCGTCGATGTGGTCGTACGTGACGTTGACGAGCTTGACGCGATCACCGTGACGCGCGAGCCGCTTGCCGGCCATCTCGATGGCCTGCGGGTCGCGGTCGAGCCCGATCAACGTGAGCTCGGGGTGCGCGCTCAACAACGCGTCGGAGTGGCCACCCATGCCGAGCGTCGTGTCGACAACGACGGCGGGCTTGCCTTCGAGCGCCGGAGCGAAGAGTTCCAGGACGCGGTCCAGCAGCACCGGAACGTGCCGCGGCTGATCCATCGTCCCTCGACTCCCCTGATGCGCGTTCGGGTGACGTCAGGTCCCCGCCCGCCCGTCGAACCTGGCGCCGGGGAAGGTGCGCCAGGGCCGATAGTCGAGCGGACCGAGGCCTCACGGCACCCGAATCGCGATGTGGAACATCCGGCCTGTTGCTCGGCTGACCGCCATCAGAAGACGCCCGGTATGACCTCCTCGCGAGCCGTGGCGTAGCCGTCCTCGTGCTCTTCGAGATAGGTCTGCCAGGCCGTCGCGTCCCAGATCTCCATCCTGGTGAACGCGCCGACGACCACGCACTCCTTGGTCAACCCGGCATACCGGCGCAGTTCCGGTGCGATCAGAACGCGGCCCTGACCGTCCGGACGCTGCTCGTCCGTACCCGCGAACAGATACCGCTGATAGGCGCGTACGGCGTCGTTGGTGAACGGCGCCTCGGCGACCTTCCTCGCCATCTGCTCGAACTCAGCCCGGGGAAACACGTACAGGCAGTGGTCCTGGCCTTTGGTGACCATGAGACCTCCCGCCAGTTCGTCCCGGAACTTCGCAGGCAGTGTCAGCCGACCCTTGTCGTCCAGGCGCGGGTAGTGAGTGCCGAGGAACACGGCAACCACCTCCCATGCCGGGCGACGGACCGGCAGTGGAGCCCCCGTCTGCCCCACCGGCCGCCACAGTACCCCACTTTTCACCACAGTCAACGCTGAAACAGGTGTTTACACACCAACTCGTGACCCGTTTTTGCAGGTAGACGCCGTGGGGCAGCGTGGGGGGATGGTGGGGGAGCTGGTCAGTCTCCACCTTGCCGAGTGAGGGTTCAGGCCCGATTCAGCACTCGAACGGCCTAGCAAATTCCGTCAAAACCACGTGTTGGAACGCGATGGTGGGGGAAGGTGGAAACTGGTGGAGCGAACCCGATGTAGCCCGCAGGTGTAGGGCACTTAGCCGTGGTTTGACACACTGCGTGAAACGCTCACACGTCCGTGTTCCGGACACGGCTGCTGGAGGTTTAGTGACACCGGGAAGCCCAAGCGCGAACAGTCACGCGCCGGTCGATCAGGTCCTGGGAGAGTTGCACGGCGCCGTCCAGCGGATCGCCGCCAACGTCGAGCGGGTGCTCGTCGGCAAACCCGACGTGGTCCGCCTCGCCCTGGTGACGCTGCTCGCCGAAGGGCACCTGCTGGTGGAGGACGTGCCGGGTGTCGGCAAGACCTCCCTCGCGAAAGCGCTTGCCCGTTCCATCGACTGCACGGTGAGCCGCGTGCAGTTCACGCCCGACCTGTTGCCGAGCGACATCACCGGCTCCTCCATCTACAACCGGCAGGAGAACGACTTCGAGTTCCGGCCGGGCCCGATCTTCGCGAACATCGTGGTCGGCGACGAGATCAACCGCGCCTCCCCCAAGACGCAGTCCGCGCTCTTGGAGTGCATGGAGGAGCACCAGGTCACGGTCGACGCCCACACGTACCCGCTGGGCTCGCCGTTCATGGTGATCGCGACGCAGAACCCGATCGAGATGGAGGGCACCTACGCCCTTCCCGAGGCGCAGCGCGACAGGTTCACCGCGCGCGTGTCGATCGGGTACCCGGACCCGGCGGCCGAGCTCGCCATGGTCGACGAGCACGCGGGCCACAACCCGATCGACGACCTGCGGCCCGTCTCGGACGCGGCGCAGATCCTGCGGCTGATCGAGGCCGTGCGTCGCGTGCACCTCTCCCCTGAGGTGCGTCGCTACGCCGTTGAGCTGGTGTCGGCCACGCGTCGTCTGCCGGAACTGCGGCTGGGTGCGTCGCCACGGTCCACGTTGCACCTCGTGCGCGCCGCACGGGCGCAGGCGGCGCTCGCCGGCCGTGACTTCGTGGTGCCGGACGACATCCACGCGATCGCGATCCCCGTGCTCGCGCACCGGCTCGTGCTGACGGCGGAGGCGCAGGCCGCCCGCCGGTCCCCCGCCGAGCTGATCAGGGCGCTGCTCCAGCGGGTGCCGGTGCCTACGGCGGCATTGGACCCGAGCGCGGCGTTTGTCCGCAGCATGAACAACAACAACGCAGGGACGCCACGCTAACGATGCGAACCGCACTGTCCGGTCTGACCACCCGCGGTAGATGCTTGCTGGCCGCGGGGTTCGCCGCCGGAGTGTGCGCCGCCGTGCTGAACGAACGCGACCTGCTCAGGGTCGCGGCCTTCGTGATCGCGCTGCCCCTGCTGGCCGCCTGGCTCGCCACGCGGGCGCGGGTCGGGCTGCACGCCGCCCGCTTCCTCGCGCCCAGCCGGGTGCCGGTCGGGGTGGCGTCGGAGGTCAAGCTGGACCTGCGCAGCACCGGGCGGCTGCCGACGGGCGGGCTGATGCTCGAGGACACCGTGCCGTACGCGTTGGGCGCGCGGCCGCGGTTCCTGGTGGAGCGGTTGCCGCGCAACACGCCCACGACGTTGCGCTACCCGCTCAAGCCGGTGATGCGCGGCATCCAGCAGGTCGGTCCGCTGATGGCGCGGATCACCGACCCGTTCGGTCTCGCGGAGTTCGACCGCGAGCTGGCCGGGCGGTCGCGGCTGGTCGTGGTGCCGCGGGTCGTGCGGCTGTCGGGGTTGCCCGGCGGTTCCGGCATGGGCGCGGGCGACGACGGCTCGGTGCGGCTGCGGGCCGGGCAGGGCGAGGACGACGCGGTGGTGCGGCCCTATCGGCAGGGCGACGACCTGCGGAAGGTCCACTGGCGGTCCACGGCCCGGCGCGACGAGCTGATGGTGCGCGTCGAGGAACGGCCGTGGCGCGGTGGCACGACGGTGCTGCTGGACCACCGGCAGAGCGCGCACCGCGGCAGCGGGCCCACGGCCTCGATGGAGTGGGCCATCTCGTTCTGCGCGTCGATCTGCCTGCACCTGCACCACTTCGGCCACCAGGTGCGCCTGGTCTCCGAGGACGGGCGGGTGCTCGCGGGCGGTTCGCAGGACGGCGGGCACAGCGACCACGTGGTGCTGGACTCGCTGGCCGCGTTGCAGGCGTCGCACCGGCGTGAGCTCTCCGGCGGTGTCGACCCCGGCGCGGGCCAGGAGGTCATCGCGGTGCTCGGCGGGGTGTCGCCGGCGTCGATCGAGGAACTGATCCGGTACCGGCCGCGCGGCATGCGCAGCCTGGCCGTGCTGCTGGACGTGAACGCCTGGGCCGGTGGCACGGACTCCTCCGCTCCCGATCCCGAGGACGCCCGGCGGTTGCTGGGCGGCGCGGGCTGGGGTGTGGCGATCGCGCGGCCGTCGGCGTCGATGCAGCAGGTGTGGCAGGAGTTGTGCGCCTCGGCGGGCAACCGGGGACCGTCCGTGCGCTCGGAGGTGGGCTGAGATGGGGACGCGTTCCGCTCCTTCGAAGGGTGCCGAGTCCGAGTGGTTCACCTCGGCGACGCCGTGGATCGCGGCGCTGGCCGTGCTGTGCGCGTCGACGGCGCTGTCCGGCGTCATCGAGGGTGACCTCTGGCTGGTGCGCATCGGTGTCGTGATCGTCGCGATCACGGTGACCGGCGCGTTCCTGCGGGCGACCCGGCTGACTCCGCCGCTGGTCGCGGTGGCCCAGGTCTTCGTGCTGTTGTGCCTGCTCACGGCCTTGCACACGCGGTCTGGCATCCTGCTGTTCATCCCCGGCCCCGAGTCGTTCAGCGAGCTGGGCAGCGTGCTGGCGGACTCGGTCGCGCAGGTGCAGACCGGGGTGCCGCCGGTGCACGCGACGCCGGCGATCCAGGCGCTCGTGGTGCTGGCGATCGGCCTGGTCGCGGTGCTGGTGGACACGCTGGCCGTGGCGGCGGCGGCTCCGGCGGCGTCCGGGCTGGTGCTGCTGTGCGTGTTCGCGGTGCCGGCGTCACTGGCCGACGAGATGCTGCCGTTCTGGACGTTCATCCTGGGCGCGGCCGCGTTCGCGATGCTGCTCGCGGTCGACGGCCAGCACCGGCACGAGGCGTGGCGCGGACGGCTCGGCTCCGGTTCGGCGAGCGGTTCCGGCAGCTCGGCGACGGGCGTGGCGAGCATCGCGATGGTGATCGCGTTGATCGTCGGCGCAGGCTTCACGATCGTCGGCACGGTCGGCCGGCTGCCGATGGGCGGCGGCGGAGCCGGTGGCAAGGGCGGCATCGGGCTGAGCGAGATGACGTCGTTGCGCGGCATGCTGAACCGCGGCAAGACCGCCGAGGTCTTCTACGTGCGCGGCCTGCCGGAGCAGACCTACATGCGGGCGTCCACGCTGGCCAGGTACGTGCCGAACAAGGGCTGGGAGCGCGGCAGCGACCCCGGCGGCCAGCCCGCGCGCGGTGAGCTGCCGCCGCAGCCGGGCGACCGCGGTGAGGGCAAGACGACCCGGATCAACATCGAACCGCGCGACTGGAAGAGCTTCTGGCTGCCGACCTACGGGTCCGTGCGCCGCATCGAGACGCCGGACGACGACTACCGGTACGACACCAAGAAGGGCGTGATCTTCACCCAGCGCGAACGGGAGCCGGAGCCGTACGAGATCGACACGGTCCTGACGACGCCGACCAAGCAGGCGCTGCGCCTCGCGGCCGGCCCGAAGAACCAGGTCGACTCCGAGTACTACCGCTTCGAGGGCGTCGAGCAGGAGGTGGTGGACCTCGCGAACAGGATCGTGGACGGCTCCACCAACGACTTCGACAAGGCCGCCGCGCTGACCGAGTTCTTCAACAACCCGGTCAACGGGTTCAAGTACGACCTCAAGACCCAGGGCGACGTCACGAACGACGCGCTGACCGAGTTCGTCACCAAGACCAAGGTCGGCTACTGCGAGCAGTACGCCTCCGCGATGGCCGTGATGGCCCGCGTGGTCGGCCTGCCGTCGCGGGTCGCGATCGGTTTCACCGCCGGTGTCGCGTCCCCGGACAACTCCTACCGCGTGATCAGCACGGACGACGCGCACGCGTGGGTCGAGATCTTCTTCCCGGGCCACGGCTGGATGACGTTCGACCCGACCCCGATCGACGACGGTCGCGGTGTCGTGCCGCCGTACCTGCGGGAGACCTCGCAGGGCACCGAGGACGAGCCGTCGGCCCAGACGTCGACCGAGCCGACGTCCCCGTCCACGGCCGGTTCCGCGCAGCCCTCGGCCTCGCCCGACGGCACCGAGGACAACCAGAACCTGCAGGAGGTCGGCCCCAGCGGACCGCCGCCGTGGCACCTCTGGGCCCTGGGCGTGGCGCTGGTGCTCGCGGCGGTGCTGACGGTGCTGCTGGTGCTCGCGCTGTTCGGCGTGATCAGCGCGGGCCTGCTGGGCGTGGGGTGGGCGCGCAAGCTGCTGATCCCGGCCGCGGCCGCGTTGTGGCTGATAGCCGTGGGCCTCGCGGCGGCGTTGCTCTCGTGGTGGCTCGCGATCGCGCTGGTGGTCGCCGGGGTCACCCTGACGCCACTGCTGGTCCGTGCCGTGCGCCGGCACAACCACCTGCACGCGGTGACGGCGCTCGGTCCGGGCGCGGCCTCGGCGGCGTGGAGCGAGCTGATGGCCGAGTCGATCGACCGCGGCGCGCCGGTGCCGTCCGCCGAGACGATCCGGATCGCCGCACGACGGCTGGCGCGCGAGCACAACCTGGACGACGCGGGCAAGGCCGGACTGCGGGCGGTCATCGGGGCCATTGAGCGGTCCTGGTACAGCGCGAACCCCACGGCCGATCCCGCGCTGCCCGCCGCGCTGGCGGCGGTGCGACAGTCGTTGCGACAGAACGCTCCGCTGTCGTTGCGGGCCCGGTTGTTCCCGAAGTCGGTGCTGCGGCCGGCGCCCGCGCCGATGGCCGACACGCCCGACCGCGACCCGGTCCCGGTCTAGCCGGTCTTCGGCCGGCCGGTCTTCATCCAGCAACGCGAAGGGCCCGCTCCCGGTGGGGCGGGCCCTTCGCGTGTGGTCTGAAGGCTTACTGCTCCTCGTCGAAACGCCGACGGAAGCGCTCCTCCATCCTTTCGGAGAACGAGCTGCGAGTGCGAGACGGCTTGCCGTCCTCCTGCGTTCCCTCGGCCACCTGCTCACCTCGACGCAGCGTCGTCAGGGTGATGAGCACACCGAAGAACATGAGCAAGAAGCCGAAGACGCTCACGACGGGGATCCCGACGATGGCGAGCTTCGACAGGAAGCTCACACCGGCGACGAGCGCCGCCACACCTACGACGAACAGCACGATGCCCTGAATGCGGCGCCGCTTGGACGGCCGTCGCAACTTGGCGCCTCGTACGGTCGATGCGAACTTCGGGTCTTCGGCGTAGAGCGCGCGCTCGATCTGGTCGAGCAGTCGCTGCTCGTGCTCGGAGAGTGGCATCGTTCCTCCTCCGGCACAGCGGTCGCGGGCGCCGGGTGTTCTCGGTTTCCGCCGTACCCGGCGGACGGCCCACCCTGGGGACGTCACCCCCCAGGATACGATCCACACGGCTCGGCGACTACCCAGTCAGCCTTCTCATACGGTCGGTTCTGTCACCATCATCCTTCTAGGGCAGTGGTGAGGCCCTCGTGAGGCACCTTTCCGGCCCTTGTGGGCTTTCGTTCACATCCTCGTTCCAGTTGGTGATCGCGCCTCGTTCCGGCCTGAACCACGACAGAGCGTGACATCGCCGAGGCGCGCGGGCGGGGTTCTGCCCGCCCGCGCGCCGCGCTGTCAGCCTGCGATCCGGTAGGCGCGGATGATCGTCACCTCACCCGTGTTGCCCGCCGCGTCGGTCGTCTTTGCCCGCAGCGACGCGAACTCGGCACCGTCCGCGTGCTTCACGATCGCCTTGTCGCCCGCCNGGGTGCCCCCCCCCCCCCCCCGCCGCGCTGTCAGCCTGCGATCCGGTAGGCGCGGATGATCGTCACCTCACCCGTGTTGCCCGCCGCGTCGGTCGTCTTTGCCCGCAGCGACGCGAACTCGGCACCGTCCGCGTGCTTCACGATCGCCTTGTCGCCCGCCACCGGGACCTGCTGCCAGGTCGCGCCGTCGTCGAACGAGACCTCGACGGTGACGCGCTTGACCTTCGGCGTGTTCTGCTGCTGCTCGACCTTCAGCGGGACGACGAGCACACGGCCGTGTGCGGTGTCCTTGTCGTCGAGCTTGGGCAGGAACCGCACCACCGAGAGCGGCAGGTGCGTGACCTCGGTGGTGTGCTTGGCCTTGAAGGTCCAGGCTCCGCTGACCTTCGTGGACACCTCGGCGTTGCGGCTGTGCTCCATCTCGGCCCGGTACGAGCCCTCCGCCGCCGGGACGTCGAAGATCGCGAACGGCTGGGGCTGCTCGCCGAGCTTGGTGCCGTTGTGGAACAACGTGGTCTTCGCCGTTCCGGTGCCGACCCGGCCCTCACCGCCGTTGGGGTCGGTGAAGAGCGGGACCCTGACGGCGATCTGGTCCTCGAGCCTGGCCAGGCCGAAGCCGGGCGCCGCCGGGACCGACGGACCGAGCACCGCCTTGCCGAACGACAGCGTGTACTTCTTGCCGCCCTTGAAGGAGCGGGGCGGGGTCCTCGTGGAGTACTCGCTGGTGTTGTCCGGCGTGCTGCGGTCGTAGGTCCAGCCCCACTCGCCGCCCGTGGTCGTCACCAGGTCGACGGCTCGGCCGCCGTCCGGTGCCGGGGCGTACCAGGCGAAGCCGCCGCTGCCGTCGGTCGGGTAGGGCATCACCGCGATGCTGTGGCGGTAGCCCTCACCGGCCGGGCGGAAGTTGCTCGTCACCTCGGCGAGCTCGGACGGCTTGGCGGTGCGCTCGTAGCCGGTCGGGAAGCCGCGTTCGGTCCACATCAGGCGGTAGCTGACCGACGTCTTCTCGTCGCGCGGGGTGCCCTGGAACTGCTCGGCCACCGTCGTCGAGAAGCCCGCAGCGTCGGAGCCGAGCTGAGCGGTCGACACCTGACCCGCGAGGCCGTCGAAGAACGCCCAGCCCGAGCCGTACGGCTGGCCCGCCACCTTGGTGGAGTACGAGATCGTGCCGATGATGCCCTTGGCCCCGGCGTCCGGGGTCTTGAGCGCGACCGGCTTGGCCTTGCGCGCGTCGACCGTGAGCGTGGTCTTGCCGCCCACCACGAACTTGGGCTGGACCAGGAACAGGACCTTCCTGTCCGGGGTGAAGACCGCGCTGTCCACGATGTACTCGCCCTTGGGCAGCCGGACGTTCTTGCCCTGCGCCCCGTACCCCTTGCCGGTCTTGGTGTTGACGAACGACGTGCCGTGCTCCGTCGTCGGGTTGCCGTCGGCGCCCAGCACCGAGACCCCGACGTCGTAGCTCTCGACCTCGCGGTTGACGCTGATCAGCGTGCGCTGGCCGTTCGACGCGACGAGCGCGCCGCTGTAGGCGCCGTCGGCCGCGTTCACCTTGGTGTCAGCGGTGATCGTGGTCTTGGCCTCGCCACCCGCGGGGACGGTGACCTTCGCCGGGGACACCGCGAACAGACCGGCGGGCGAGGGCTTGCCGTCCGGTCCGGTGACGTCCAGGGTCAGGTCGAGCGTCACGGGCTCCTTGCCCGCGTTGCGGTAGGTGACCTCGCGGACGATCTTCTGGTCGTCGTCGTGCGGCCACTGCTGAACGCCGAAGTTGATGTTGCCCGGCTCGGCGATCACCTGCTGCCCCAACATCTTCGGCACGTCCACGCGACCCGCGCCCTGGTCGAACGGCTTCAGCGCGGGGTTCGCCTTCGCCGAGGCCATGACCGTCGCCTTGAGCCGCGCGCCGGTCCAGTCCGGGTGCTGCTGCTTGAGCAGCGCGACGACACCCGCGACGTGCGGAGTCGCCATCGACGTGCCGGACATCGCGACGTGGCCCTGCGTTCCGGCCTCGGCCGCCACGATGTCGACGCCGGGTGCGGTGACGTCCGGCTTCACCGCACCGTCCGCGGCGGGGCCACGGCTGGAGAACGGCGCGATGCCGTCGTTGCGGTCCACCGCGCCGACGGTCAGCGCGGTCTCGGCGCTGCCCGGCGACCCGATGGTCTCCGGCCGGCCCGAGTTGCCCGCCGCGATCACGAAGAGCGCGCCGGTCTCGGTGGAGATCCGGTTGACCGCCTCCTCGATCGGGTCGATCTCCGGGGTGTCCCCGCCGCCCAGGCTCATGTTGATGACGTGCGCGCCCTGCTCGGCCGCCCACTGCATGCCGCCGAGGATCGCCGACTCGGTGCAGCCGCCCGGCTGGCAGACCTTGCCGTCGAGGATCTCCGCGTCCGGCGCGACACCGCGGTACTTCTCGCCCTTGCTGGCGATCGTCGACGCGACGTGCGTGCCGTGCCCGACCTCGTCGGTGTTGTCCGGCGAGGTGGTGAAGTTCTTCTCGGCGACCTGCCTGCCCTGCAGGTCCGGGTGCTTCTCGTCGACGCCCGTGTCGAGCACGGCGACCTTCACGCCCTTGCCGGTGACGCCCTGCTGCCACGCCTCCGGCGCACCGATCTGCTTGGTGCTGCGGTCCAGCGTCACCTTGCGGACGCCGTCGAGCCACACCTTCTCGACCGAGCCGCCGCGCAGTGACTCCCAGGCGCTGCCCGACTTCTCGACCGCGCCCGTGACCAGATCGGCCACCGAGGCCTTGGCCGTGAGCGCCGTGATGCCCGAACGTGCGCCCGCCGCCGGCCGCACGATCACCGGCACCGTCTTGCGGCTCGCGTCGTCGTAACCCCACTCGACGAGCTGGGTGACGTCGAACAGCCGCGGATCGAGCTTTCCGTTGGCCACCAACGGAACCGCGTCTGCGGGCACGACGTGCTGGTGCCCGTTCTGCGTGAAGGTGCGCACGGCGAGCTTGTCCCGCCCCGGCCCCGGCACGTACCGCACGACGCGGCCGCCCGCCAGTTCCACCCGGTCACCGGTGATCAGCGTGACGCTGTGGTCACGCTCTCCCGACGCCGGTTCTTCCGCGTGTGCGACAGCCACCGTCGCGGTGACGAGGCCTGCCGACAAGGCGAGCGCGGTGATCCCCCGACGGGCACCTCGCTGTCCTGATCTCACTGGTTACCTCCAGTGTTCGATGAGGTGTTGCCTGAGTGACCGTAGGGACACCGAGCGTCACCCCACCTCCTTCTGAAGGCCGGAGCTCCTGCCACCGAACTCATCCCGCAGAGGTACGCGGACTGGCCGTTCGACTGGTTGACAGAACAGCTGTTGATACGGGATTGAGTCGTGACCCTCCATCATGCACACTGCGTTTTGCCGCCATCTGCACGCGGCACTGGGGGAAGGTCGCTTTACTCATGCGTGTTTCGTTGCGTGCCGCCATCTCGGTCGCGCTCCTCGTCGGCTTCTACGTGCTCGCCTTCGGGTTGATCGGCGGGCTACTCGCACTGGAGACGTACGCCCTGATCGAACGGCCGTTCGTCGGCCTGAAGCTGGCGCTGTTCGTGGTGCCGGTGGTGTTCGCGCTCATCAAGGGTCTGGTCTCACTGGAACGCCGCACCCACGACGAGGTGCCGGGCATTCCCGTCACACCAGCGGAACAGCCCGCGCTCTGGGACCTCGTCCGCCGCCTGGCCGCCGAGGTAGGCACCCGCCCACCGGACGAGATCCGCATCCTCGCCGCGGTGAACGCCGGCGTCGCCGAGGACACCCGCTTCCTGGGCCTGCGCGTGCTCAAGCGCCGGATGTTCATCGGCGCTCCCCTGCTCACCTCCTTGACCGAGAAGCAACTCATCGCGGTGCTCGCCCACGAGCTCGGGCACTACGCCAACAACGACACGCGCCTGGCGGGCGTCGTGGTCTCCGGCCGCAACGCGATGCTGCGCGCCGGCTCCCACATGAACGCCGAGCACTGGTTCCAGCGCATGATCGCCAAGCTGTTCCTGGGTTACGCCAAGCTGTACCTCCGCGTCTCCCAGGCGATCAGCCGGCGCCAGGAGTTCGAAGCCGACCGCTTCTCCGCTCAGCTGGCCGGTTCCTCAGCCGCCTCGTCCGCGCTCCGCGAACTGCCGGTGATCGACGCCGCGTGGGACCTCTTCACCGACCGCCACCTCACCGTCGCGTGGGAGCTGGGCTACCTCCCCACGACGTTCTTCGACGGCTTCGCCCGCCTGCGCACCTCCCCCGAGCTGCACGAGAGGCTGGAGGAGATCCGCCAGGACCCGTCCGACCCGGACCGCGGCCCGTACGACTCCCACCCGCCCCTGCAGGACCGCATCACCGCCATCGACGCCATGGCCCTGGAACCGGAGTCCGGTTGGGGAGACCGCCCGGCTCTGGAACTCCTCGTCGACGCCATGCCACTGCTCGACGCCGCCGTGCTGAACACACTCGTGTCCGACGCTTCGTCGAAGGAACGGGTCGATTGGGCCACGCTCGGCCACATCGGCGCCCGCGCCCGAGTCGTGCACGGCACCGACCGCCTCCTGCAGGCAGCCTCTGCCGCGATGGCACAGCCACCGTCACTCACGACCGTCCTCGACGCCCTGGATGCCGGCCGCCTGGCCGACCTCGGCTCCTACACGCCGGGCGCCCGCGACGCCGGCCAACGCGCCCGCCGCGAGATGGCCCGCGGCGAGGTGCTGCCCGAGCTGTCCGCCTTGGTGGCACTGGCGTTCTCCGACGCGGGCCTGGCTCACTGGGAGCTGGACTGGCTGGGACGAACCACTTTCGTCACCTCCTCCGATGATTTCGACATGGCCGACCACCTGGACGCCGCCGTGTCCGGCAACACTCAGGGCCTGCGCGGCGCGCTGGCCGTAGCCGGTGTCGCCCCCGACTACCGCCCCGCGCGCTGAACTGGAGTCCAACCCGTGGTGCTCTCGCTGCTCTTCAAGCCCAAGGAACTCATCACCGTCATCCGCCTGATGCGCGAGGCCAAGCGCCTGGGCGTGGAGGTCGACGAGCTCCCACCGGAGGTCGTGGCAGCCCACGTGCTGCCCAAGACCCACCCCGAGCGCTATGGCCTGGTCCCCGACGCCGAGGTGACTTCGACTTCCCCGATCGAGGACCTGGCCCTCGCCGCCGTGAAGGACGACGTCCGCGCCGGCAACTGGGAGAACGCCGCCGACCTGACCGCCGCCACCTACGGCGACTGGGACCGCCGCCAGCGAGTGACGTGGGCCTTGGCCGACCTCGCCGCGAAGGACGAGACCTGGCTCGACGCCTGGAACGCGGCCCGCCCAGGCGACCCGCACTGGCTGGTGGTGCACGCGATGTCGCTCGTGGCCCTGGCTTGGGACATCCGCGGCAGCGCGTCGGCCTCGGAGACGACCCGCGAACAGTTCGAGGGCTTCCACCGCGTCCTGTTCGAGGCCCGCGACGCCGCCCAGGCCGCTGCGGCGGTGCTGCCGGACGACCCGACGCCGTGGAACACGCTGCTGACGCTCGCCCGCGGACTGCAGGTGGACCACGACGAGTTCCGTTCGGTCTGGGATGAGCTCGTTGCGCGGGATCCCTTGCACCACAACGGGCATTCGCAGGCTCTGCAGTACTGGTGCCGGAAGTGGCACGGTTCTGATGAGCTGGCTCTCGCGTTCGCTATGGAGGCTGCTGCCAAGTCACCCAAGTTCTTGGCTTGGCCGTTGCGGGCCGCTTATGAGTGGCAGGGCAGCACAGACGCGTGGAAGTTGCCCGAAGTTGTTGGTGCGCTTGATGCTTTGCTGGATCGGTTGGCTGATGAGGGTGCCGATACCTATGCGGTGCGGGATGACCGCGGGTATGCGGCTTATGCGCTGATTCAGTTGGAAAGGTTCGAGGAAGCTGTCGGGCAGTTCCGGGCTTTGGGGGCGTTGGCTGATGCCGGGCCTTGGGACTACTACGAGGAGCCTGGGCTGAAGTTCTTGAGCCTGCGGGGTGTTGCGGTCAAGGCTGCGGCCAAGGGCAAGGGGGTCAAGGCTCGGGCTCGGTAGGGCTGCGGGTCGACGGGCAGGCGCGGTAGGGCTGGGGCACCCTTCGTTGCTCGGCTTGAGTTGGACTGCGACTCGGCCGTGTTTTGACGGCTGGCGGGGACGTTGGCCGGGTCGATGTGCGCGAGGTAGCGCAGGTACTCGGACAGGGGGCGCCGGTTGACGGATCGGTTGCGGTGACAGGGACTCAGAGGTCTGTGCTGTTCGGGGCTCCTTTCGTTGGGCAGCGCTGAGCGAGGCTGTGGGTTGGCTGGCCGACAACTGAGGTGGCGTCGCAGGTGGTAGTCCGGTTGCGAGCGTTCGGCGGCGGTTGCGTTGAGCGGCACGGCTTCGCCTGCGACGGCACGGCACGTGAGCCGGTGCCGTGCAGAGGGCCAGTTGCGTGCCGGGGCGCGGAATCCCCTGTGCGGTAAGGCCTTAGCCGATTGCCAGCGGTTGGCGCGCCCGCGGCAGCGACAGGGCTCGGCGGTCCATCACGGCGCGTTCCAGTTGGCGGGCCGGGGATTCGCCCAGCAGCTTGCGGGCCAGGGCGGTGCCGCGCGGTGGGGCCAGGGCCAGTTCGGCGCGCAGGGATTGGACGCCTACGAAGTGGGCCACCTCCTCCAGGATGGCTTTGGTGTCGGCTGCGGACTTGGTTCGGCGGATGGCGTCGATGGCGGCTCGTTCCAGCGGGGCCACGTGGAAGCCTCGGCTTAGCACCGGTTTTGGGATTCGGTCGGTGTGTTCGAGATACAGGGGGCCGAAGCCCCTGGCTCTGGTGCCGCGTGGGGCCAGGACGTGGATGGCGCCTGGGCGGGGGATCGTCGACTTCATGCCGTGCAGGTGCAGGGCGTCGAAGGCGGTGAGCATGGCGCCCTTGCCCGCGTACATGAGGGCCGCGTGCATCAACTGCAGGCGGGGCGGGTCCTTGCTGCTGAGCAGGAGGATGCCTGGGAACGGGCGTTGCCAGGGGCCGCCTGGGCGGCAGCGCTGGTCGATCAGATGGCCGGAGAGGCCCAGGTGGACCAGGGCGGCGGTGGGGACCACTCGGTGCAGGAACAGGGAGCCGAGGGCTTCCAGGTCGATGGGGTGGCGCATGGGGCAATGGTGCGTCAGGCGAAACCTAGAAAACCGGGGGCAAGAGGAAGCTGTGGATTACTCGCGGGTTGTGGACAGGTTGCGATCATTCCGGCTTCGGGTCGAACTCGGCCGGCTTCTCCGGACTGTTGCCGAGCAGGGAGGCAGGGCGGACCGCTAGTGAGCCGAAGCGGGAACGGGCCTGGTCAGCGGCTTGTTCGGCTTCGCGCCAGCCGCGTTCTGGGGCGTCGAAGATCAGTTGTTCGGCGGAGTCGGCGTTGTCAAGTCCCTCTATTCGGACGCCGATCAGACGGACCGCGCCCTCGGGGACCTGGGTGTCCAGGAGCTCGACGGCGGTGCGGTAGACCTCCTGCGTCACGTCGGTCGCCACGGGCAGGGTGCGCGAGCGGGTGATCGTCGTGAAGTCGGAGAAGCGGACCTTGATGGACACCGTTCGGCCGCGCAAACCCTTGCCCCGCAACGAACCTGCGGAGCGCTCGGACAGACGCAGCAGCTCGCGGCGAAGCACGGCGCGGTCGTAGTGGTCGACCTCGAAGGTCTCCTCGGCACCGATCGACTTCTCGCGCGACTCAGGTACCACCGCGCGGTCGTCGACGCCCGCGGCCAGAGCGAAGAGGTGTTCCGCCAGCGCCACGCCGATCATGCGGCGCAGGCGGGGCAGCGGTGTGGCAGCCACGTCGGCGACGGTTTCCAGGCCCAGAGTCTCAAGGCGCGCAGCGGTTTTCGCGCCAACGCCCCACAACGCCGACACGGGCAGCGGGTGCAGGAACTCCAACGCAGCCGAAGAAGGCACGACCATCATGCCGTCGGGCTTGCACATGCCAGAGGCGAGCTTCGCGAGGAACTTCGTCCGTGCCACGCCCACAGAACAAGTCACGCCGTGAGCCTCGAACACCCGAGACCGGATCAGCTCCCCCACACCGCCCGGCGTCAGGCCGAGACGACGAAGAGCGCCACCCACGTCCAGAAAGGCCTCGTCGAGAGAGAGCGGCTCGACCAGAGGCGTGATGTCGCGGAAGATCGCCATGACCCCGCGCGAGACCTCCTGGTAGAGGTCGAACTGCGGCGGCAGGTACACAGCGGTCGGGGCCAGCCGGCGGGCGTGAGCGGTGGGCATCGCGGAACGCACGCCGTACTCGCGCGCGAGGTAGTTCGCGGAACACACGACGCCGCGCCCACTGACACCGCCTACGACGACAGGCACGTTAGAAAGCTCAGGTCGTTCGCGGATCTCCACCGACGCGTAGAAGGCGTCCATGTCCACGTGCAGCATCCGGCAGCCCGTGTCGTCCGGCCACACACCATCACGCGCACGGAACCGATCGCGTAGGCCGCGTGGCAGGTTCGCACTGCGACCCATGAACACCCCCTCGAACGTCAGTTCGACGGAATCCTACAGTTTGTACACACGCGCCGCGTTCTCCGACGCGATGAGTCGTGCGATGCGATGCGCGTCCTCCTCAAGAAACGCATCGCGACGCAATCCGTCCGACAAGAAGTCCGACAACGCGCGCCGGAACAGCAACGCGCCGAGGTAGTACAACTCAGGCAGACCGAACGCGTCAGTCGAGAACAAGAACTTGCCGTAAGGCACGATCTCCAGCGCCTCGGCGAACACCCGCGACGCCTGATGCCCCAACCCGTGCGTCGCCAGCCCGAGATCGCAGAACACGTGCGGGAACACCTGCGCGAGGTACCCGGCCTGCCGGTGGAACGGGTAGTTGTGCAGCAACAGCACAGGCACACCCAAGCCCGAAGTCGCGCGCAAGAACGGCGTCAACAACGACGGATCGCAACGGTGCAGATCGATGTCCGAGTCGCCGTAGCCCACGTGGAACTGCAACGGCAGACCAGCGTCCAACGCCTCCCACGCCAGCCAAGCGATCAGCACCGGATCGGCCAGCCGCTCGCCCGACCACGCACGAACCGCCGCCTCGACCTCCGAATCCAGCGGCCGCGAGCCCGGCAACTCCAGCCCGACCCGGTACGCCGCAACGGATTTCGCCCCAACAGCCCCACCAGAAGCGAGCCGCGCACGAACCGAGGGAACGAAGTCGGCAGCAGAAACCGACGGCCGCAGCTCCTCGGCCAGGTGCTCCAGCCGCACGATGTCGCGCGACACCGCCCCCGCCAGCGATGACAGCTCAAGAGCGGACAACAACCGCGAAGGCTGGAACCCGCCGTCCACCAGGAACGTGTGGATCCCGGACGCCATCAGGAACGTCCGCGACACCTCCGTGATGTGCAGCGAATTCCTCCGTTCGAGGTACGCCTCAGCCGAAGCGTGCCGCGGCAGGTCGAGCAGAGGAGCACACCACCGCCGCACCGCGAACCCGAGCGCCGAGTCGAAGAACGACCCGCCCAGCGCGGAGACCCCGTCGGCCTCCAACAACAGCGACTCGAACTCCGACCGCGTGCTGTCAACGCGCAACACGCCGTGGCAGTGGTGATCTATCAGCGCGAGTTCGGCGACGAACGGCAAGATGCCCATAACCTTAGGATCGTGGACTCTGCGGAACGGGACCAGCGGTTCGACCGGGCGACGGAACTCTTCGACGGCCTGAACGCCAGGGAAGTGCGCGTCGTGGCACTCACCTGGGTCGACAACAGCGGCATCACACGCACGAAGTCCGTGCCTCTGCGCAGACTGGCCCACGCAGCAGCACACGGCGTCGGCGCGTCACCGGTGTTCGACGTGTTCCTGTTCGACGACTGGATCATCCAGGGCCGGTTCGCCGGCGGCCCGGTCGGCGACCTGCGCCTGCACCCCGACATCGACCGCCTCACCGTGCTCGCGGGCCAGCCCGGCTGGGCCTGGGCACCCGCCGACCGCCACTTCCAGAGCGGCGTCCCGTACCCGATGGACCAGCGCCTTCAAGCACGCAGAGCAGAGAAAGCCCTCGCCGAACACGGCCTCACCGCCAAAGCCGGTTTCGAGATCGAGTGGTGCGTCGGCAAGCCCGACACCGACGACTGGGTCCCCGCCACGACCGGCGCCGCGTACGGGCACGCACGCCAGGTCGAACTGTCCGACTACTGCGTCGACCTCCTCAACGCCCTCGACCAGCAGGACGTCGAGGTCCTTCAGTTCCACCCCGAGTACGCCGCCGGCCAGTTCGAGGTCTCCACGGCGCCAGAAGGCCCGACAGCAGCCGCAGACACCGCGGTCCTCGTCAAAGAGACCATCCGCGCGATCACGATCCGCCACGGCATGCGCCCGTCGTTCTCCCCCAAGGTGATCAACGGCGGCGTCGGCAACGGCGGCCACCTGCACTTCAGCATCTGGCGCGGCGACACGAACCTCTTCGAGGGCTTCCAGGACGAGGCCAAGCAGTTCAGCGCGGGCGTCCTCAACCACATCCGCGCGTTGTGCGCGATCGGCTGTCCCTCTCTCGCGAGCTACCTCAGGCTCGTACCGCACACCTGGTCCGCACCGTTCGTGGCGTGGGGCGAGGAGAACCGCGAGACGTCACTTCGCCTGATCCAGGACAACCTGGAGATCAAGTGCTTCGACCTGACCGCGAACCCCTACCTCGTCGTCGCCGGCGTGATCGCGGCCGGCCTGGACGGCATCGCGACCAAAGCAGAGCTGCCCGAGAGCATCAACGTCGACCCGGCGCTGCTGGACGGCATCCCGCGGCTGCCCACGTCGCTCCAGGAGGCCGTCGAGGAGTTCGAGAAGGACGCCGTGCTCACCGAGGCGTTCGGCAAGGAGCTCGCGGGCACGATCGTGGACGTGCGGCGGGGCGAGATGGAGCGGTACAAGGACGCCAGCCCGCAGGGCATCGCGAACATCACCCGCTGGCGTCACTGATCGCTTTCCGCAGCCGCCCCAACGCCCTGTGCTGAGCAACCCGCACCGCACCGGGCGTCGACCCCACGGCCTCTGCGGTCTCCTCCGCCGACAGACCCACCACCACGCGCAACACCAGGATCTCGCGCTGCTTCTCCGGCAGAAGCCGCAACAACCGCCCCATCTCCCCGGAGAGCTCGCCCTGCAGCACGTGCTCCTCAGGACCACCGTCGAACGACATCTGGTCCGGCACCTCGGCGACCGGCTCGGACCGGTTGCGGGCCACCGACCGGTGCGCGTCAGCCACCTTGTGCGCCGCAATCCCGTAGACGAACGCCAGGAAAGGCCGCCCCTGATCGCGATACGACGGCAACGCGGTCAGGACGGCCAGGCACACCTCTTGCGCGACGTCATCAGCCGTAGCCGCTGAACGCCCCACACGCGCGCGGCAGTAGCGAACGATGGACGGCCTGATCGCGGTGAGCAGCCGCGAGACCGCTTCCCGATCCCCCGCCAGCGCACCTGCCAGGTGATCCTGCAGCAGATCAGGGCGAGCCGAGAGCTGCGCCAGCGGTGGATCGGCCGGCACGTCACCACCGGGCAAATCACCAGCGCGGTCGACCAGCGCATCGACCGCGGCCCGGTCCGCACGATCGGCAAGACGACCGGCCTCCCCGCCAACGGAAGAGCCGGGAATCGCCGAGGCGTGAACCTTCCGATGCAGACCGACCGAGAACTCCACAGCCATCACCGTTCCCCGTCCGCTTGCTTGCGCGCGGCGAGACGGACCCGCCGGAGCCGCGCTTCGACAGCACGCGGCGTGATTCGCATGAACTCCGCGATCTCCGCGTGCGAGTACTTCTGGTCCTGCAGGAACAGCAGCGTGCGGCTGTCCTCGCTCAGCTCGGCGAACACCGCGTCCACCGCCTGCCGCGCCATGACGAGGTCCTCGGGAGCCCCGCCGGCGACGACCTGTTCGAGACGCGCCCACGAATCCAGCAGCTGGACGTCCCGCCACCCGTTCACGCGGGTCTGCCAGCGCCGGTAGACGTTGGGGAACGCCAGCACGCACGCGTTGATGAAGTACTCGTTCACCGGCTGGCCGTGCCCGGCCGTCCACTGCTCGCCGAGCACGCCCTTGTCGCGGAAGAAGACGAAGCCCTCCCACACGGCGTCGTTCACCAACTCGTCGACCTCGTGCGCGGGCACGTGCTGTCGGTGCAGGTGGTGGCCCTGCTTGCCGCACCGGGCGAACATCGCGCCGGACTCGACGAGGTTGGTAACGATCGTGACGCCGTAGCCGAGAAGTCGGCGAAGGAACTCGTGCCAGACCGGTCCTGCCAGCCCGGACTGCCGGAAGTACCGCACGAACACGTCGTCGGTGTGCAGCCGGTCGGCCGCGAGAGAACTGAAGTGCTGCACGACGTCTGAGACAGACGGCGTGGGCTCGTTCAGTTCGCGATCCATGTCAATAGGTATGTCGTTTGGACGCGTGCATCCCACGCATCCGGACGAACCTGGTCGCTAAAGCAAACGTACTTCACCCGTTAGCGCCATCGATCGCCTCACGCAGGCGCACCAGGGCGCGGTGCTGGGCGAGCCGCACGGCACTGGGCGTCGACCCCACGGCCTCTGCGGTCTGCTCCGCCGACAGACCCACCACCACGCGCAGCACGAGAATCTCGCGCAGCCGTTCGGGCAGCACGACGAACTGTTGTGAGTGTTCGCGAGACGGCACGGCCGCGACCTTCTGCGCGGCGATCCGGTAGACGAACGCCAGAAGTGACCCGCGATCGGAGGGCCAGGCCGCGAGCACGGCCAGACACACCTCTCGTGCGGTGGCGTCGGCCGATGGCAGCGACGCCAGACGTGCGCGGCAGTACCGAACGATCAGCGGGCGGATCGTTCCGAGGAGCCGCTCGACGGCGGGTCGATCATCCGATGGCGACACTGGCGGCGGCGATCTCCTTGCGCAGCCGCCCCAACGCGCGGTGCTGCGCGACCCGGACCGCGCCTGGCGTCGACCCCACCATCTCAGCGGTCTCCTCTGCTGACAGACCCACCACCACGCGCAGCACGAGAATCTCGCGCTGCTTCTCGGGCAGAAGACGCAGCAACTGGCCCATGGTCCCGTTCAGCTCGTCTTGAAGGACGTAATCCTCGGGCCCACCAGTGCGCAGCGGCTGGTCCGGCACCTCCGCCATCGGCTCCGCTCGGTTACGAGCGAGAGCCCGGTGCGCGTCGGCGACCTTGTGCGCTGCGATGCCGTAGACGAATGCCAGGAAGGGCCTGCCCTGCTCCCGGTAGTTCGGCAGCGCCGTCAGCACGGCCAGACAGACGTCCTGTGCGACGTCGTCCGCGGTTGTCGCAGAACGCCCCACACGCGCGCGACAGTACTTCACCACCAGCGGGCGCAGGTAGCGAAGTAGCTGGTCAATGGCCCTGGCATCGCCGTGCACGGCCAGGTTGACCACATCCGCGGATAAAGCCGAACTCTCCATTCGAAGCGTCCCCTCGTCGACGTCCCGGAGAGGAGACGTGCGACACGTCACTCCTTATGCGGAAAGTAGGGAGAAACTTCAAACGTCACCCGATTGGCGCAACGAACAGCGGTTGGTAATAGGCGTGGAGGAACCACTCCCCGTAACCAAATCCCGCGCGTTCCGCCAATTCGGTGAGTTCGTGACGAGTAATCGCCCAATACCGTGCCTTACCGACCAGTACGCGCCACGACTCGGCTTCGCGCAGCTGGAACATCTCCAGTTCGTACTGGTCGCCGTCCCAATGCCAGAGCTGGAACCAGATGACCCTGCCTGGACCAACGGACGGAGGCGTCGACAACGGCCGTTCGCTGCGGATCGCGTCGTAGTCGCGCGTCGAGAGAACGAGCCGACCGCCAGGACGCAGCACACGACGCATCTCACGCAGCGCCGCAAGCACATCATCAGAGGTCAGCAGGTGCGGCAGCGAGTTGTCCGCAGCAAGCACGACGTCGAACGACGCGTCAGCGAACGGCAACGCACGCATGTCCGCCGCCGCTGCGGGCAACGAGACGCCACGCGCAGAGGCCTCCACAACGGCCCGAGAGGCCGCCCTAGGGCTCAGATCGGTGCCAACGACCTCATGGCCGCGCATAGCCAGACCAATCGCCTGCGTGCCAATGCCACACGCACAGTCGAGAACGCGCGCGCCGGCCGGGATGAACTCCGCGAGCTGCGACGCCTGCCGGGCCATCGACGCGTCCCAGTCCGGGAACATCAGGTCGTACGTTCCAGCCAGACCGTCGTAGAAGGCGCCGGTCAAATCAGCTCCTCGACCCCCACGGACGACCGCAGCTTCGCCAGCGCCCGGTGCTGAGCGACCCGCACCGCACCCGGCGTCGAGCCGACCGCCTCGGCCGTCTCCTCCGCCGACAAGCCGACCACCACGCGCAACAACAAGATCTCGCGCTGCTTGTCCGGCAACCCGCCGAGCAACTGGCCCAGCCGCACCGAGAGCGACCCGAGCAGCGCGTTCTCCTCCGGATCGACGGCCAGGGATGGCCCGTCCGGCACTTCGGCGACCGGCTCGGACCGGTTGCGCGCGGACACCCGGTGCGCGTCCGCGACCTTGTGCGCGGCGATCCCGTAGACGAACGCCAGAAACGGTCGTCCCTGCTCACGGTAGGTGGGCAACGCCGTCAGCACCGCCAGGCAGACCTCCTGCGCGACGTCGTCCGCCGACGCGTACGCCCGTTCGTTGCGACCGACGCGCGCACGGCAGTACCGCGACACGAGCGGCCGGACGGACGCCAGCAGCCGTTCGACGGCACGCCGGTCGCCCGCGACAGCCTCGTTCACGAGCGAGGCCAGCAGGTCGGAACTCTCCATGGCGTTGGTCCCTACGGTCGGCAGCGGACACACTATCTTTCGCCGCAAAGTCGTTTGGGACCAGTCATCGGGACCATAAAAGTCCCGACTGCAAACGCTTTCAGGCGGTACGGCGAGCCAGCACGTGCAATCTCGCCGCCACATCTCTCAGCGGAGACCGTGTGGCAGCAGCCAATTCCAGCTCGGCGAGCGCGTCGGCGGCACCCGGATTCATGTCCAGCACGACTCCGGGTACGAGGTCGGAAACGATGCCATGACCTTGCAGGATCTCGACAGAGAGCCCTGCTTCCAGGACCAGCTTCTCAAGCCCTGGAACGTCGAAGCGGCGCTGCAACTCCTCGCGCCTCCCGGCCAGCTGGCCTGCGTCGTCGTCCAGCAACCGCCGAGCATCGACAATACGGCCGGCGATCGCCCGGTGCAGGATCGCCGCGAACCGGTTCGCCACGAGCACGGACACCGCGCCACCCGGCGTCACAGCCGCGGCGAGCGCGGCCAGCGCGGCGGGCGCGTCGTCCACGACCTCCAGCAGGCCGTGCGCGAGCACCAGATCCGCCTCACCAGCGGGAACGCCGAGCGAGTCGGTGTCCCCCTGCACGGCGTTGATCGTCACGCCTGCCTCTCGCGCACGGGTGTGCAGCGTGGCCAGGGCGTTCGGCGACGGCTCGACGACCGTGACCGCGCAGCCCGCGGCCGCGAGGGGCACGGCCCACACGCCGCTGCCACCGCCGACGTCGAGCACGCGCGGCGGCTCACCGCCCCTGCGCTGACGTGCGGCTGCCAGTTCGGCGTCGAGCACCCTGTGTACGGCGTCCGGTCGCATGGCAATAAGAGTAGGAGACCCTAGAGTAGGTCTGTGCATACGGTGTCCGTGCTCAGCCTCAAGGGAGGCGTCGGCAAGACGACGGTGGTGCTCGGCCTCGCCTCGGCCGCTCTCCGTCGTGGCGTTCGCACGCTGGTGATCGATCTTGATCCGCAGTGCAACGCCACGTCGACGCTGGAGCCCGAGGAGTCCAAGGCGAGCATCTACGACGTCCTGCAGGACCCGTCTGAGGAGAACCTGGAGCAGGCGATCCGCCCGAGCAGGTGGGGCGACGGCATCGACGTGCTGTCCGGGTCGGAGGACGCCGAGCTGCTCAACCACCCCGATCCGAACGAGTCGCGGCTGCACCGGCTGAAAGACGCGCTGCGGACGTTGCGGGACATGTACGACGAGTTCCCGTACCACCTCGTGCTGCTGGACTGCCCGCCCTCACTGGGCCAGCTCACCCGGTCCGCGCTGGTCGCGGCGGACCGCGCGCTGCTGGTCACGGAGCCGACGATGTTCGCGGTGGCGGGCGTGCAGCGGGCGTTCGAGGCGGTGCAGAACGAGCGGGAGATCAACAACGCCGACCTGCAGCCCTTGGGCGTCGTGGTGAACCGCGTGCGGCCGCGCTCGCACGAGCACCAGTTCCGCATCGAGGAGCTGCGCGACATCTTCGGTCCGCTGGTGATGCCGGTGGCGCTGCCGGACCGGCTCGCGGTGCAGCAGGCCCAGGGCGCGTGCATGCCGATCCACGAGTGGGGCACGCCGGGCGCGCGCGAGGTGGCGCTGGCGTTCAACCTGCTGCTCGCCCGCATCCAGCGCATCTCCCGCAGTCGCCGCCGCGCGGTGCACCACGACTTCGACGACGACGAGATCCAAGAGGCGGTGGATGCCTGAGGGCGACACCGTCTTCCTGGCCGGCCAGCGGATGCACGAGGCGCTGGCCGGGAAGAAGCTGCTCCGCGGCGAACTGAGGCACCCCCGACTGTCCACATTGGAGCTCAAAGGCCTGGACGTGCTGGGCGTGCGCACGTACGGCAAGCGCATGTTCACCCGGTTCTCCGACGGCAACAGCCTGCACAGCCACTTCCGGATGGACGGCGCGTGGCACCTCTACCGGCCCGGCGAGCGCTGGCGACGCCCGGCGCACCAGGCCCGTGCGGTGTTCGAGGTGGACGACCGGCAGGCCATCGGATTCGCGTTGCACGACATGGAGTTCCTGCCGACCTCCCGCGAAGATGAGCTCATTTCGCATCTCGGACCTGATCTTCTCTCACCGGAGTTCGACGCCGCTGAGGCCGTTCGGCGGTTGACCGCCGACGATTCACGTCCGATCGGTTCCGCATTGTTGGATCAACGGATCATGGCCGGCGTCGGAAATCTCTACCGCGCGGAAGTGTGTTTCCTGTTGGGGGTTCTGCCGACGGCACCTGTGTCATCTGTGGACGCCTCACGTGCGGTTGCTTTGTCGCGCAAGCTGTTGCAGGCGAACCAGTGGCGGCCCGAACAGATCACGACGGGCGACCGCCGCGTCCAGCACTACGTTTTCGAACGCACCGGCAAACCCTGTTTGCGTTGCGGCACAAGGGTCCGATCGGGCGAGTTCGAGACGAGATTCGTGTACTTCTGCCCAAAATGCCAGTCCGGTTGAACCGGAGCGGTCTCCTGCCCGTGTCCCTCGACATGGCGGTAAATCTGGATGCGCTGCGCCCCGGCTTCACCGACGACCCGTATTCGGTGCTGAAGAGCCTGCGCGACGCAGGTCCCGTGCACCGGGTCGAGACCCTCGGCGTACCGATGTGGCTCGTGACCCGATACCCCGACGTGCGCGCCGCGTTGGACAACCCGCTGCTGTCCTCGAAGGGGACCGCGCTCGCCGAACCTCTGCGCGGCCATCCGCACTTCGCGTCCTGGTGGTTCGGCGACCTGTCCGACCACATGATGACCAGCGACGCCCCCGACCACACCCGCCTGCGCCGCGCCGTGTCCAGCGAGCTGACGCCACGCCGCATCGCCGCCTTGCGCCCGCGGATCGAGCAGCTCGCCGCGTCGTTGGCCGCCGAGTTCGCCGAGTCCGGCAGCTGCGACCTGATCGCGGACTTCGCGGCGCCGCTGCCCATCACCGTGATCATGGAGCTGCTCGGCGTACCGGCCGTCGACCAGGAGAACTTCCGGTACTGGGCCGACGTGGTCACCGGGCTGACCGACGGCGACGCGACCTCGGCGCGTGAGGAGACCTCCGGCTACCTGCGCGACCTCGTGGCGCACAAGCGGACCTCCGGCGACGACGACCTGATCGGAGCCCTGGCTCGTGCCACCGGCGAGGCCGCGCTGACCGACAGCGAGCTCGCGTCGCTGGCGTTCCTGCTGCTCGTCGCCGGTTACACGACCGCCGTCGACCTCGTGGGCAACGGCACGCTGGCGTTGCTGCGCCACCCCGAACAGCTGGAGCTGCTGCAGCGCTCGTCGTCGCTGCTGCCGGGCGCGATCGAGGAGTTCCTGCGCTTCGACGGCCCGACCTCGCACCTGCTGCGCTTCGCCGCGCAGCCGGTGACCATCGGCGGCGTGCAGATCCCGGCCGGCGACGTCGTGCTGCTGTCGCTGGCCTCGGCCGAACACGACAGCAACCGGTACCCGCGGGCGGACCAGCTCAACATCGAACGGGCGGACCGCCAGCACCTGGCGTTCGGCCACGGCATGCACTTCTGCCTCGGCGCGCCGCTGGCCAGGCTGGAGGGCGAGGTGGCGTTCCGGACGCTGCTGTCGCGCTGCGCCGGGCTGGCGCTGGACGCCACCAAGTCTCCGATCTGGCGGGTGTCGCTGGGCAGCCGAGGGTTGCGGACGTTGCCGGTGACGTTCCGGACCAAGCCGACGATGCCGCTGGACGAGCAGGCGACGATCAAGGTGCCGAAGCCCAGCTAGCGCAGCTCGAACACGCCGGCGGCCTGGAGCACCCGCGCCCTCCTGGCGGCGTCGCCCAAGGTGTCATCGGTCCAGAACTCGTCGTCGGCGGTCAGGCGCTCGATGGCGTCGACCTTCGAGTTGCCCACGGCGACGCACACGGCCAATGCCACCTCGTAGTGCCGATGCTTCTCCACGGCCAGCGCGACGAACACCTCTTCCGGCGTTGTACCGTCCGTGAGCAGGGCACGGGCTGCTTCGACAAGATCCCCCATGCCCTCTATGACGCCCCCAGGCGTAACGGCGTTGCTGGAAGTCGGCAACCATTAGCGTGAGTCAGCCGATGACAGCCCCACGACACCCACCACCACCACCATCTCCAACCCGCGCGGCGCGCGCGTTCGAGGAGATCTACGAGTCTGAGTTCGACGTGGTGATGGCCTACTTCGCCCGCCGCACCGCCGACCCGCAGACCGCCGCGGACCTCACCGCGGACACGTTCGTCGCCGCCATCACGTCGTTCGGCACCTTCGACCCGTCCCGCGGCACCGCCCGCGGCTGGGTGCTCGGCATCGCTCGACGGGTGTTCGCACAGCACTGCGAGGCCGTCACGCGCGGCCGTGACGTGGTGGCGCGGATCCACGGCCACCGCACGCTCGACACCGACGAGATCACCGACCTGGTCACGCGCATCGACGCGGAACGGGCGGGCCGTGAGCTGATCGCGGCGATGACGGTGTTGTCCGACGTCGACCGCGAGGTGATCGAACTGGTCGATCTGGTCGGCATGACACCGAAAGACGCGGCGATTGCGCTGGGCATGTCGTCCGGCGCGCTGCGGATCAGGCTTTTCCGGGCGCGCGGCAAGGTCCGCGACCTGGCTGTGGGAGGGGGAGACCGATGAGCTTCAAGGACAACCTGCTGGACGACCTGATGCGCGAGCACGGGCACTCGCTGGAGGACGTGCCGCAGCAGCGCCGGCGCAACGTGAGGCCGCTGCTGGCGGCGGCCGGAGCGCTCGCCATCGCCGGAGCGGCCACGGTGGCGATCACCGCGAACACCGGGCAGGAGGCGTGGGCGGTCACCAAGAACGCCGACGGCAGCGTCACGTTGACCATCCGGGACATCAAAGGGGTCGACGCGGCCAACGCCAAGCTGCGCGAGTACGGCATCGGCGCGAAGGCAGTGCCGATGTCGCGTGACTGCGCTCCTCTCGACGAGAGCAAGATGGATCTCCTCGACGACTACAAGCTGCCGCGCATCACCGAGGACGGCAAGGTGACGATGTTCCCCGGCGACGTCCCGGCCGGGTACAAGATCCTGCTGGGCATCTCGACCATGCCGAACCGCGGGACCGGGCTCGGGTTCACCGGGCCGCACCGCGACCCTGCGCCGGACTGCCTGGCCGAGGTCGGGAACTAGAGAGTGCCGCGCGCCCACCCTGAGCTGGCGTTATAGGGTGGGCGCGTGGTTTACAAGCAGGTGGTTCGCAGGGCGTTGTTCAACATGCACGGCGGCGACGCGGAGCGGGTCCACGAGACCACGCTCAACGTCATGGCGCGCCTCAGCCCGTTGGCGAAGTTCGCGCGCAACCAGAACAACCCGCGCACCGTGTTCGGGGTCCGCTTCCCCAACCCCGTCGGGCTCGCGGCCGGGCTGGACAAGGACGGCCGCGCGCTGCCCGCCTGGGCCGCGCTCGGGTTCGGGTTCGTCGAGGTCGGCACCGTCACCTGGCACGCGCAGCCGGGCAACCCCAAGCCGCGGCTGTTCCGCCTCCGCGAGGACGAGGCGATCATCAACCGGATGGGCTTCAACAACGCCGGAGCTCAGGCGCTGGCGGCCAAGCTCGACCAGACCACGCTCAAGGCGCCGCTGGGCATCAGCCTCGGCAAGTCCAAGATCACGCCGGTCGAGGACGCCGTGCAGGACTACCTGAACTCGCTCGACGCGTTGAAGAACCACGGCGACTACTACGCGATCAACGTCAGCTCGCCGAACACGCCCGGTCTGCGCAGCCTGCAGGACAAGGGCGCGCTCACCGAGCTCGTGCAGGCCCTCACCGCGGCCACGGACAAGCCGATGCTCGTCAAGATCGCGCCGGACCTCACCGACGACGCGATCGAAGAGGTCATCCAGGTGTGCCTGGACAACGGCATCAAGGGCCTCATCGCCACGAACACCACTCTCAGCCGTGAGGGCCTCACGAGCGCGCACCGCACCGAAACCGGCGGACTCAGCGGCCGGCCGCTCACTCAGCGCGCCAACGACGTCGTCCGGTTCATCACCAAGAACAGCGAGCTGCCGGTCATCGGGGTCGGAGGCATCGCGACCGCGGACGACGCCAAGCGCATGATCGACGCCGGCGCGAGCCTCGTGCAGATCTACACCGGGTTCATCTACGAGGGGCCGGGGCTCGTCTCCCGGATCAACCGGGCACTGAGGTGAGCGTGCGCTCGACGTGTTCCCAGCGGCCGGCCGGACGGTAGCCGCGCAGCACGGTGAACAGCGAGCGCAGCACAGCCACGAGATCGACGAACACGATCACCATCAGCAGCGGATAGGCCAACGGGGCCAACGCCAGCAACCGCAGCTTCGCACGCCACGGTTCGGTCAGATCTCCAACGACCGTGAACACCGCGACACCGGTGTAGACGGCGCACAGCAAGAGGATGCCGGTGAACCAGCCGGTCTGGAACGTGGCGCTGACGACGACGTACACGAACAACGGCTCGAACAGCACGAGCACCTCCCCTGCGGCCGTGTACGGCAGGTGCAGCCACGAGAGAAGGCGCGAGCAAGAGTTGCCGAAGAAGAGCGAGCGGTGTTTGTAGAACGCCTGCAAGCGGCCGAACTTCCACCGGAAGCGTTGGCGGAGCAGGCCGGACAGTGACGGCACGGCCTGGGTGTACGCGATGGCGTCGGCGGCGAAGATGATGCGCCAGTCGTAGTTGCCGCGCACGGACAGGATCTTCATGGAGAAGTCGATGTCCTCGGTCATCGTGTCGGTGTCGAAGTAGCCGCACGCGCGCACGATCGAGGTGCGGAACATCGAGCCGACGCCGCCGATCACGTACTCGCAGTTGAACACCGTGTAGCCCTGCTTCAGCCGGTGCACCACCGCGTACTCCAGGCGCTGCACCCACCCCAGCACGCCACGCGGTGCAGCGATCTTCACGTTCGCCGCGGCGGCGAGCACGAGCGGATCAGCGAAGTGCGCGACCATCCGCGAGACAGCGGAGGCGGACAACGTCGAGTCCGCGTCGAGCACCATCACCAGGCCGTCGCCGACGAGACGCATACCGGTGTTGATCGCCGCCGCCTTGCCCGCATTCGGTTGCGACACAACCTGAACGCGCGAGCCGAAGCCGCGCAACGACGCCACCGTGCCGTCCGTGGAACCGTCGTCGACGACGATCACCGAGACATCGGGGTAGTCACTGTCCAAAACAGACTGAACTGCGCGAGCGGCGCACAGCTCCTCGTTGTACGCCGGAATGACGACCCAAACCGTTGGCGCGTAAGGCAACGGGCGCCAGCGGTGCAATGACAGGTCGTAGAGGTCGGCCGCCACCAGAACGACGCACACCCGCACGACACCGATCATCGCGAGCGGCACCATCAGCCACGCGAGCGACGTCATCGGCGGTGGCGCAGCAGGAGAATGCGGGACGCGAGAAGACTGCCCGCGATGATGGCGCAGGCCAGGAACAACACCACGTAGTACGCGGCGACCATGACGGAACTCCCTCCGTGGACCGGAACTGGGATCGGTCCGAAGTGGAGGGACGAAAACCACACAATGGTGTAACGACTAGTTACGCCGTGCAGCCCGCAGCCAGCGCATCACCGGATGCAGGATCACGACGAGGAGTGAACCCCAGACCATGCCGCCCATCGACAGGTCGCCGATCTCGATGGTCAGGTCACCGACGCCGGCCACCAGCGCGGCGCCACCGACCAACGCGTTCGCCGGGTTCGTCAGGTCGACGCCGCGGTCCATCCAGATGCGGACGCCGATCAGCACGATCAGGCCGTAGAGCACCAGCGTGCAGCCGCCCAGCACGCCGTTGGGGATGGTGCCGAACAGCGCGATGGCCTTCGGGGAGAACGCCAGCGCTGCTGCGAACACGCCCGCGAACGCGAACGCCGCCGTCGTGTAGACGCGAGTCACGGCCATGACGCCGATGTTCTCGGAGTACGTCGTCGTCCCGACGCCACCACCAAGACCCGACAACGCGGTGGACAGGCCGTTGGCGATGATCGCATCACCCGCGCTGCCGTCCAGGTTGCGGCCGGTCAGCGCCGCGACGGCCTTCACATGGCCCACGACCTCGGCCACCAGCACGATCACCACCGGCAGCATCAGCAGCACGACGGACGGTCGCAGCTCCGGCTGGTGCAGCTGCGGCACACCCACCCACGCCGCCTCGCGCAGCGCGGTGATCTTCTCCGACGGCACGGCGCCGAACGCCAGGCCGCCCATCCAGACCGCCATGAAGCCCAGCAGGATCGAGAACCGGAACAGCAGGCCGCGACCCAGCACACCGGCCAGCAGGATCACCACGGTCGTGACAGCGGCCAGCACGGGCTGCTTGGCGAAGTTCGAGGTGGCCTGGTGCGAGAGGTTCAGGCCGATGATGATCACGACGGCGCCGCTGACGACCGGCGGCATGACCGACTCCAGCAGCCGCACGCCCAGCGCCTTGACCGCGATGCCCACGACGATCACCAGGAGACCCGCGGCGACGACGCCACCGAGCTGGGCGGCGATGCCCTGTTCGCGGGCGGCCACGAGAGGCGCCACGAAGGCGAAAGAGGAGCCGAGGTAGCTCGGGACCCGGTTCTTGGTGATCACCAGGAACAGCAGTGTGCCCAGACCGGAGAACAACAACGTGGTGGCGACGGGGAGCCCGGTGGCGGTGGGCACGAGCACGGTCGCGCCGAACATGGCGACCAGGTGCTGCACTCCGAACCCGATGGTGAGCGGCCAGCTCACCCGCTCCTGCGGTGCGACGGTTTCACTGTCGGTGATCCGACCGTCCCCGTGCACGGTCCACAACGCCAACGCACTGCCTCCCGGCAACCCAGCCGGACTTCCCGCAGACCGGCCCCGGAATCCTGCCACGCCATGTAGTGACTACGGCTAGATAACGGTCTGATAATCACACGATTGCCGTAAAGATCTCCAGGGGGAACCGTCGAATAGCGGTACGCGACTACGCAGCGTCACAGTCAGTACGCTGAATAGCCTGAGACATCTCGCATCGCAGACGCGAGACCGGCCAGGTGGTCGGTGGCGTCGTCCAGCACCGAACGCGGGTCCTGGAACTGCGTGCTCGCCGCCAGCGCCTTCCCGGCTTCGGCCACCAGCGCACAGTAGCGGTCCACGCCGTCCGCCAGTTGGATCCTGAGCACCCGCACGCCCTCGACCAACGGCGCACGCTCCAGATGCGGCGCATTGTCCCGTGCGCGTTCCACGGCCTGGAGCTGCGCGGACACCGCGCGGATGGCCGAGGAGGCCTCCTGGGCGGTCTGCCGGGCGTGCTGGACGGACTCGGTCGGCATCGACGTGAGCGCGGGCGAGTCGAGCTGGACGAGGAGCTGGTTCATCGCGTCCTCGGCGCTGTGCAGCTTCTCCATCGGGACGCGCGCGGCGGAGATGTGTGCGGGCAGCGGCGGCCGGGGCGGTGGCGGCGGGGCCAGCTCCAGCCGTTGCCTCGCGGCGCTGAGCTCACGCAGCTTGAACCCGCTGCGGACGGCGAGCAGGCCGGGCAGCGCCGCACCGATCGTGCCGGAGACAGTCGCCCACGTGCCGAGGACGCCGGTGAAGCCGAAGACGGCGAGCGTGCCGAAGATCGTGATCAACGCCAGCCAGAACGTCAGCACGGCGTTCGTGCGCTTGCGCTTGCGCTCCAGCTTCGCGCGGGGGTCGTTCCACTTCTGCAGGCGGTACCGCGCCTGTTCGGCCAGCGGGTGGCCCTGGAGCGACGCACCCAACTCGTTGACGACCTTGCGGACGATCTCGTTGTTGGGACGGTTTCTCCAGGGCTCCATGATCACCTGCTGACTCCTCCTGCCCCGCTCAGTTCTGAGCCGGCGGGACCTGCTGCTGCGTGGTCTTCTGCTCCTGCTGGACGCGCTGCGCGATCTCGGCCTGGATCTGCGCGGCGGCGCTGTTGCCCGCGGTGACCTGCGGCGGCGTGGCTGCCTGGCCACCGTGCATGGACGCGCGGATCTGCTCCAGGCGCGACGAACCCGCGAGCTGCGTGGTCGAGGCCTGCACCTCGAGCATGCGGCCCTGAACCGAGTTCTGGGCGAGCTCGGCGGATCCGAGCGCGGTCGAGTAGCGCTTCTCGATCTTGTCGCGAACCTCTTCCAACGACGGTACGTTGCCCGGCGCGGCGAGCTCGCTCATCTGGTTCAACGACGCGGAGACCTGCTCCTGCATCTTGGCCTGCTCCAGCTGGCTGAGGAGCTTGGTGCGCTCGGCCAGCTTCTGCTGCAGCATCATCGAGTTGCGCTCGACCGCCTGCTTGGCCTGTGCCGCGGCCTGCAGCGACTGGTCGTGCAGCGTCTTGAGGTCCTCGATGCCCTGCTCGGCGGTGACGAGCTGGGTGGCGAAGCCCTGCGCGGCGTTCTCGAACTGGGTCGCCTTCTGCTCGTCGCCCTTCGAGCGCGCCTCGTCCGCGAGCACGAGCGCCTGACGTGCGGAGGCCTGCAGCTTCTCCACGTCGCCCAGCTGGCGGTTCAGCTTCATCTCCAGCTGCCGCTGGTTGCCGATCACGGCCGCGGCCTGCTGAGAGAGCGCCTGGTGCTGACGCTGCGCCTCCTCGATGGCCTGCTGGATCTGCACCTTCGGGTCAGCGTGCTCGTCGATCTTGGACGAGAACGCCGCCATGAGGTACTTCCAGAACTTCACGAACGGACTGGCCATCTCCTACGCCTGCCTTCTCGGTGCCGGTGTTGGATCCATCGTCTCAATTGTGCGTCGGCGTATCCACCGACACGGGGAGATATCCGGGTTGACCCTGACCTACCCCGGGACTTTGGAATACACGCCTAACGGCGTCCAATCCTGCCCGCACCCGCGTCCCGGGACGCGGTGACCCAGCGTGCTGTGGCCAACCCGTTGCCTGGCGTTCAGCGTGCTGCCGTCGTTGCCAGTTGAACGTGCGAAGGCCCGCTCTTGTTGCACACCGTCACGTGGCGGGGGCCACAGGCGGTCTCAGGGGGTTCTCAGCTCGCCCGAATGCCAGCGACCCCGTTCGCCACGAGGCGAACGGGGTCGAGAACGACAGTGGGATCACGCAGCCACAACAGCCTTGGGCGGCTCGCCGATCTTGCTCGTGAGCCGGTGACTGAGCATCGGCTGCAGGCGCAGGTCGGACAGGTCGTCCGAGAGCGTGGACGGCAGCACGCGGCCACCCTCGAGCTTGCCGCGCTCCGAACGACCGTCGGGAACGGTGTCCGGCACCGTGTCCGGCGTCTGCGAGACGGCGCCGATGTCGGAGGCGACGTGGTGCAGCAACTCGGAAAGCGGCAGTTCTAACGCGTCACAAATGGCCGCGAGGAGCTCGCTGGACGCCTCTTTGCGGCCGCGCTCCACCTCGGACAGGTACCCCAGGCTCACGCGGGCGGTCCGAGAGACCTCGCGCAGCGTGCGGCGTTGGTTGGTGCGGGCATGGCGAAGTCGATCACCGATCGCCTCGCGTAGCAGCACGGTCATCGCGCGCCTCCTTCCGGCCGGCCGTGTCCCTACGTTACCGATCGACACCGACAACGGGCAGTGACTTCCGAACACGTCCGCCAAGGGCGAACGAACGCGGAGTCATCGTTTGTTCCCGTCCACGGTCATCAGCAGGTATTCCGACAGCAGGACCAGCGCTTTTTCCACGGCTGTGAAACGCACCGCTTTCCGGTCGCCACTCACCGTGATGCTCCGCACTGTGGACACTCCAGGCCCGCTCAAGCCGATGTGGACCGTGCCTGGAGCAACTCCGTCTTGCGGATCAGGGCCTGCGACCCCGGTCAGTCCGATCCCCCAGTCCGATTTGCACCGGTTCCGGGCTCCCTCGGCCAGTTGGATCGCAACGTCGGGGTGCACGGCGCCGTGCTCGTCGAGCAACTGCTGATCCACGCCCGCGAGCTCGTGCTTGAGCTCGGTCGCGTAGACGATCAACCCACCGCGGACCACGGCACTCGCCCCCGGTGTGTCGACGATCGTCGCGCACAGCAGACCCGCGGTCAGCGACTCGGCCGTGGCGACGGTTTGATGCCTCGCTTTGAGCAGCTCGACGACGTTGGTCATGCGACGGCGCGACCTGCCCTTGCCTTCAACTTGAACGCACGGATGACGTAGTCGATTCCCGTGACGACCGTGAGGATCAGCGCGACGGCCATGATCACCCACGCGATGATCTCCAGCACGTCGTTCTGCGGGAGCACGAACAGGCCGATGGCGATGATCTGGGCCATCGTCTTGGCCTTGCCGCCGCGGCTGGCCGGGATCACGCCGTAGCGGATCACCCAGAACCGCAGCAGCGTCACGCCCACCTCGCGCACGGCGATGACGATCGTGATCCACCACGGCAGCACGTCGAGGATGCTCAGCCCGACCAGCGCGGACCCGGTCAGCGCCTTGTCCGCGATCGGGTCGGCGATCTTGCCGAAGTCGGTGATCAGCCCGTGCTTGCGGGCCAGCGTGCCGTCGATGTGGTCGGTGAAGCTCGCGACGGCGAAGATCCCGAACGCGATGAGGCGCCAGGTGGTGTCGAAACCGCCTGCTTCGAACAGGGAGAACAGGAAGACCGGAACCAGTGCCAGGCGCGCCATCGTGAGGATGTTGGCGACGTTGAGCAGCGGGACCTTCCTGGCCTCTGTCATGTCGGGAGCACCTCGACGATCAGGTCGACACCCTCGGAGTCGACCACCCGGCACCGCACGAAGTCGCCGCGCTTGAGGCCCTCGGCCTCGAGCACGATGCACTCGCCGTCGACCTCGGGAGCCTGGTGCTCGGCCCGGCCGACGCAGTCGCTCTCGTCGTCCTCCTCGTGCTCGATGAGCACGACCACCTCGCTGCCGACCCGGTCCTCGGCGCGCTGGCTGGTCAGCTCCTCGACGAGGTTGCCGATGCGCTGCACCCGCTCCGCGATGGTGTCCGCGTCGAGCTTGCCGTCGAGGTCCTCGGCCTCCGTGCCGTCCTCGTCGGAGTACCCGAAGATGCCGACCGCGTCGAGCCGCGCCTCGGTGAGGAACCGCTCCAGCTCCTGCAGGTCCTCCTCGGTCTCGCCGGGGAAGCCCACGATGAAGTTGCTGCGGATGCCGGCCTCGGGAGCGTGCTCGCGGATCTGCCACACGAGCTTGAGGAAGCTGTCGGTGTCACCGAACCGGCGCATGCGGCGCAGCACGTTCTCGCTGGAGTGCTGGAACGACATGTCGAAGTAGTTCGCGACCTTCTCGGTCTTCGCGATGGCGGCGACGAGGCTGGGCTTGGTCTCGGCCGGCTGCAGGTAGCTGACCCTGACCCGTTCGACGCCGGGAATGCTCGCGAGGCGCGGCAGCAGCTGCTCCAGCGCACCCTGCTCACGCGGCAGGTCCTTGCCGTAACTGGTGCTGTTCTCGCTGACGAGGAACAGCTCCTTGACGCCGTTCTCGGCGAGCCACATCGCCTCGGACACGATCTCGTCCGGGTGCCGCGACACGAACGCGCCGCGGAAGCTCGGGATGGCGCAGAAGCTGCACCGGCGGTCGCAGCCGGACGCGATCTTCAACGGCGCCACGGGGGCGTCGTCGAGCCGCTTGCGCTGGACCTTGCCGGGGCCCCAGGCGTGACCGGGCACCTGCACGTCGGCCACGGCCTCCTGGCGCTTCACCGGCGTGATCGGCAGCAGCGTGCGCCGGTCCACCGGCACGTGCGACTCGATCTGCTTGCCGTGCAGCACGTCGTTGAGGCGCTCGGCCAGGTCGTTGTACTGGTCGAACCCGAGCACGGCCGCCGCCTCGGGCAGGCTGTCCGCGAGCTCCTTGCCGTACCGCTCGGCCATGCACCCGACCGCGACGACCTTGGCGCCGGTGTCGGACGCCGCCAGCAGCGTGTCGACGGAGTCCTTCTTGGCCTGCTCGACAAAGCCGCAAGTGTTGACGACGACGACGTCCGCGTCCTCGTCCACCAGCTCCCAGCCGCCCTCGCCGAGGCGCCCGGCGAGCTCTTCGGAGTCGACCTCGTTGCGGGCGCAGCCCAGGGTCAGCAGCGACACGCGTCGCGGAGTGGTGGGAGAAGACACGGCGCTCAGCGTAACCGCCCCAGGTCCCGAGGCAGGAATCGCGCTGCCGGGGTTCGCACAGCGAACAGCAACGGGGCCGCTCACACGACATTCGTCAGGACGTAGGCCAGCACCACAGGACGAGGCGACCATAACTCCTCTGAAGCCGCTCCTACCTCATTGGTCGGTCGGCGCGCAGATCTAGCCGTTCGTCGGAGGAGACGCACTCGCCGCTGGGCGATGCAGTCCTGCTCCCACGCCATGAGACAGGAGCAGGCATGCGGGGCATTGAACAGCTGCTGATCGAAGCGTTGAAATCCGGCTATACGACACCAGCGCTTCTTGCCGTAGTCGCATTGCTCACTCGACGGGTGTGGATGGAGCTGGCGCTGACCCTCCGCGAGTGGGTGCGGTCTGCCCCGGCTAGGCGCCGCGCGCACCTCGAGACGAAAGCCGTCGGCCACGCCCTCGACGCTCCTTCGAAGGATCAGCGCACCCAAGGCCTCGAGGTACTCCGCCTGTTGCTGAACGCCCCACAATGGCCGTCCCTCGTACCGCCGCCAACCGATCCGCCCCCGAACGATGGCGAGGAGCAGCCGCCGTGACCTCTGCCCGCAGGCCTCACGGGAGCGAAGCTCATACTTGACGATCGTGACCAGTGGGGTAGTCGTGCGGCGTGCCCGCACCAGCGACGTGCGCGCCATCAGGGCGCTGATCGACGGGTACGCGGGCAAGGTCCTGCTGGCCAAACCCCTGGTCACGCTGTACGAGGCGGTCCAGGAGTTCTGGGTCGCCGAGGAGAACGGCGAGCTGCTCGGCTGCGGCGCCCTGCACGTGATGTGGGAGGACCTGGCCGAGATCAGGTCAGTCGCCGTCTCCCCCATGGCCCTGGGCAGGGGCGTCGGTCACCGGATCGTGGCGCAGCTCATCGCGACGGCGAAGGAGCTGCAGCTCGCGCGCATCTTCGTGCTCACCTTCGAGACGCGGTTCTTCGGCAAGCACGGGTTCGTGGAGATCGAGGGCACGCCGGTGAGCCCCGAGGTCTACGAGGAGATCATGCGATCGGTGGACGAGGGCGTCGCCGAGTTCCTCGACCTCAGCTACGTGAAGCCGAACACGCTCGGCAACAGCCGGATGCTCCTGGAGTTGTAACTCTTCGAGTAATTACTCGAAGAGTCTTGACTCGACTAACCCGGGCACGCCAGGATCATCAGCGTGCCCGAATCGCTCACCGTCGACGAGCTCGCTGCCCGGATCGGCCTGCCCAGCAGCACCATTCGCATGTACCAGACGAAGGGTGTGCTGCATGCGCCGAGACGGCAGGGGCGCGTGGCGTACTACGACGCCTCGCACGTCGAGCGGTTGACGTTGGTGCAGCGGTTGCAGCAGCGGGGGTTCTCGCTGCCGGCGATCGCTGAGCTGATCACGGCACGGGAAAAGGGCGAGTCGGTCGCCGCGGTTCTCGGCATGGGCGAGACCGAGGGGCCCGACGACTGGGTTCGGATCAAGGTGCGCGACATCAAGCACCTGATTCCGATGGGAGACGTCCAACCGCGACTCCTCCTCCGGGCTATGCGGTTGGGCTTGGTGCGGTGGAAGTACGGCTGGCCGCACGCGCGTCGCTGGGCACTCGAAGCGGGCGGCAGGCTTGCCGGCCTCAGGGTGCCCAGCGATGACGTCATGGACAGCTTCACGCGCCTGCGCACGGCGACCGATGCGATCGCGAGCGACTTCGTGCGGTTGTTCGAGCGGGAGTTCTGGCCGGAGCTCGCACGCAAGGCCGGTGACGACAACCAGCTCGAGAACGTGAGGGCGTTGCTGGTCGAGCTGACCTACACGGCGGAGACCGCGGTGGTGGGGACGCTGCGGGAGTCGATCCGGGACGCGGCCGAGGAGTTCGCGTCACGGCACGGGTTGCTGCCCAGCGACGAGTTCCAGCCCGCGTGGGCGGAGCAGCCGTTGCCGCCGATCGCGGAGAACCTCATGGATCCGGCGGGCGAACTGCCGAGCGAGCAGGAGATCGAGTGTTTCCTGGCGAGGGGGGACGAGGATGAGCCTGGTCGCTGATCCCGCTTGGCACGCACAAGTGAGAGACGAAGGACTTGTCGTCTACGCGGGGGCGGACCTCGCGTACCTGATTCCAGACCTGCCCAGGGCGGTGGCCGTGGCGCTGGCAGGACTGTTCGAGCCAGTTTTGAGGGGAGTGACTCGAACGGTCGACGAAAGCCGGTTGGGGGAACCGGTTCGCCGGCACGTGGCCCAGCTGAGGACCCTGGGCGCTCTCCGCCCGGCCGGGTTGCCAACAGACGTGCGCACGCCGATGGGGGTCGGCACGCTCGTCGTCGGGGAGGCACCCGCCGGGCTGGCAGAGCTGTTGCCGCACAACGAGAATCCGGACCTCTTGCTCGTTGTGCGGACCACCGGCACGTTGCTCGACCTGGTCGAGGTGGCGCGCGAGACGAAGGTTCCGCACCTGTTGCTGGACCTCGCGTACCACCACACGGCCGCGATCGGGCCCTTCGTGGTGCCCGGCGCGGGCGCGTGCCTGGCGTGCCTCGCGGTGCGGGCGGGGCGGCGGTGGGGGGATCCGCCGCCTCCTCCGCATCCGGGAGCGACGAAGCACGACTTCCCGATTTCACTTGCCATGCAAGCAATCCACAACATCCGCAACGGCTCGCTGGCGCTGCTCGACGCGGTCGTGACCGTCAACCTCGACGAGTTCACGACGACGCGCGAGAGCGTGCTGCCCGCCGCCGACTGCGAGATCTGCCCCGCGCTCTCGGTCGGGCGCGTGTCCTTGCCTTGGGGGAATCATGACGACAGCGGTTCGGTTACCTGACCAGTTCTCACCCGGTGCTGCCGCGGCCAACGCGGCGACGCCCACCTGTTGCTGCTGTTGTTGCTGTTGCGCGGTTTCCTCGGTCGGCGCGGCCGTGCACATCCCGGCCGCGCTGTACGAGGACACCAAGGAGCTCGAACGCCCGCGCAGCCTGCTGGTCCTGCCCGCCGCGATCTACCCGCTCCTCGTCGTCGTGCTGCCGTTCGTCACGATGGGCGCGATCTTCGAACTGCACTGGGCTTTCTGGGTCGGCGGGTTCCTCCTCGCACTGGTGTGGGCGCTCGCGACCGGGGCCATCGCCCAGTCACCGAAGCCGTTCATGAGCGCGGTGCGGTTGCTCGGATGGGCCCTGCTGTGGTGTCTCGAGCCCGTCGTCGTGCTGCTGACGCTGGGGCCGCTCGCGCAGGCCACGCACGTCGCCGTCATCGGAACGATCTACGTCGGCGGGGCGCTCGCGTTCGGGTGCTGGATCTTCCGGCACTACCGGGGGAAGCGGTGAAGACCGTCGCGGAGGCGCTGGTCGAGCGCGCGGTCGGCTGGCGGCAGGGTGTGGTGTCGCAACTGCAACCCGTGCCGCACAGTCTGTCCGATGTGGACATCGAGGGCTGGGCCGCGGTGCCCGAGCCGTTCGCGACCGGTGGCACTTCCGGCGGCACGAGCAAGGTCGCCGCTGTCGCCGAGGCACTCGAACGCCACGCTGCCGCGCGGTCGCCGTTGGAGATCGTGACCGACGGCCCGTGCTGGCCGTTGGAGCACTTCAGCCTGCACACGGTCGAGCAGCGCGTGCACCCGAACTACCGCTACCGCAAGGGTTACGTCGACACCCGCTACACGCGGGCGTGGACGTTGCCGGACAACGAACCGATCCGCGTGCCGGCCGGGCTCGTCAGCCTCGACGTCCGGTACGGCCTGCCCGCGACCTCCTCCGGTCTCGCGGCCGGTCCGTCGACCACGCGAGCTCTGCTGCGCGCCACCCAGGAACTGGTCGAGCGCGACGCGTTGACCACAACCTGGCTGCATTCCATTGCACCGCAACGGTTCGCCGCCGACCTGCCGCACGGCGCCCAGGCGTTCGACCTCACGCCGGACTACAGCCCGCACCCGGTGATCGCGGTCGCCGGCTCGCTGCCGATCGCAGGCAAGCCGCGGCCCACCCTCGGCCTCGCCTGCCGCGCCACCGTGGCCGAAGCGCTGCAGAAGGCGTACGAGGAGTGGGTGCAGGGCACGGTGTTCATCGAGGTGTGGCTGGCGCGCAACGGCGACCAGCCCGTCGACGAGGCCACCGACTTCGACAAGCACGCCGTCTACTACGCGACGCGACCCGACGAGTGGGACGCGCTGCCGTGGTGGAACGGCATCGAGACCGACCCACCGCCCGACTCCGCAGCCGTTGGCGCTGAAGAAGAACTCACCGAACTGGTGCACGCCCTCACCGGCCGCGGCATCCGGCTCGCCTACCGCGAGCTGACCACGCCGGAGCTGTCGGCCGTCGGACTGCACTGCGTCCGCGTGCTCTCCCCCGACCTCGCGCCGCTGCACAGCGACCACCGCTGGCCCGACCTCGGCGGCCGCGCGCGGGAGCTGAGCTGGCGCTACCCGCACGCCTCACCGGGCGTGTTCCCCAATCCCGCACCGCATCCGCTGGGGTAGGCGATGTTCAACGACTTCTGGGCCGCGAGCCGGTTCTCCCCGCTGCACCAGCGCAGGCTCGGCGAGCAGCTGCGCGACTTCCGCCCGCAGCAGGCGTTGATCGACCCGCTGGAGCTGCCTTCCCCGCCTGTTCCGCTGCCACGCCCGCACGACCGGCTGCAGAAGCTGTTCCAGGCCCGCAAGAGCACGCGGGAGTTCGCGCCGAAACCGTTGACCGACAGGCAACTCGGCACAGTCCTCGGCGCGCTGGGCGACCACAGCTTCCCGTCCGCCGGCGGGCTCAACCCGTTGCGCTGCTACGCGTTCGTGAACGGCCGGGCGGTCCGCTACGACATCGGCCGGCACGCGCTGCAGGACATCGGCCCGGCACCCGCGAACCTGGCCGAGATCCTCGGCACGCCTGAAGTTCCGCCGCTCGCGATCGTGCTGGTGTTGAAAGACAACGAGGCGTTCGAGAAGTACGGAGAGCGAGCGGGCAGGTTCGGCCTGATCGAGGTCGGCGCCGCCGCACAGAGCATCTGCCTCCGTTTGGCGGAGCAGAAACTCGGCGGCTGTCTGCTCGGCGGAGTAGCGGACAACGAGATGCTTCACTCACTCGGCCTACCGCGCGAACTTCGCGTGGCCACAGCGATAGCGTGCGGTCACATGATCACCTGACGTTCATCAGATCGTGTCTACCGAGGACAGTCGATCACCCGCTACAACTTGGCGAGACCCTGCTCACATTCCGAGGAGCTCGCCATGTCGAAGACCCTGCGTTCGGCATTCGTGGGTGCCACCGCGTCCTTGGCCCTGATCTTCACGGCTGCCCCCGCAGTAGCCGTGGACATCGTCGCGGTGACCGACGAGTACGTCTTCAGCAAGACTCTGTCCCAGTTCACAACACTGCGCGCTCAACAGCCCTACGCCGGCCAGCTCGACTGGTCGTCGGACGGCTGTTCGTACTCGCCGGACAACCCCTTCGGGTTCAAGTTCCTGCCGGCCTGCCACCGGCACGACTTCGGCTACCGCAACTTCAAGCGGCAGTCGCGGTTCAGCGAGGCGAACCGGCTGCGCATCGACAACCGCTTCAAGTCCGACATGTACTACCAGTGCGACGGCAACTGGGCGTGCAAGCGGACCGCCGACCTGTACTACAAGGCGGTGCGGGAGTTCGGTGGCACGGCTTCGTCGACCGCGACGAGCATCCAGCAGGCCGGCCTGAAGTAGCTACTCCTCGTCGCCGGCGGGGCCGCCTCCGCGCATCAGGTAGATCACGGACTCGAGCTCGTCCGGCTTGATCAGCACCTCACGTGCCTTCGAGCCCTCGGACGGCCCGACCACGCCGCGGGTCTCCAGCAGGTCCATGAGGCGCCCCGCCTTCGCGAACCCGACGCGCAACTTGCGCTGCAGCATCGAGGTCGACCCGAACTGCGACGTCACGATCAGCTCGGTCGCCTGCACGAGAAGCTCCAGGTCGTCGCCGATGTCGGCGTCGACCTCCTTCTTCTCCGCCGCCTTGGCCGCCGTGACACCGTCGGTGTACTCGGGCTGCGCCTGGTTCTTGGTGAACTCGACGATCGAGGAGATCTCCTCGTCGCCCACGAACGCGCCCTGGATGCGCACCGGCTTCGAGGCGCCCATCGGCAGGTACAGGGCGTCGCCCATGCCGATCAGCTTCTCGGCGCCCGGCTGGTCCAGGATCACGCGGGAGTCGGTCAACGACGACGTCGCGAACGCCAGCCGTGACGGCACGTTCGTCTTGATCAGGCCGGTGACGACGTCGACGGACGGCCGCTGCGTCGCCAGAACGAGGTGGATGCCCGCCGCACGCGCCTTCTGCGTGATGCGGACGATCGCGTCCTCGACGTCGCGCGGTGCGGTCATCATCAGGTCGGCGAGCTCGTCGACGATCGCCATGATGTACGGGTACGGCCGGTACTCGCGTTCGGATCCCGGCGGCGCGGTGATCTCGCCGGACTTCACCTTGCGGTTGAAGTCGTCGACGTGGCGCACCCGGTTGACCTGCATGTCCTGGTAGCGCTGCTCCATCTCCTCGACGAGCCACGCCAGCGCCGCCGCGGCCTTCTTCGGCTGCGTGATGATCGGCGTGATCAGGTGCGGGATGCCCTCGTACGGCGTCAGCTCGACCATCTTCGGGTCGATGAGGATCATCCGGACCTCGTCGGGCGTCGCGCGGGCCAGCAGCGACACCAGCATCGAGTTCACGAACGACGACTTGCCGGAACCCGTGGAGCCCGCGACCAGCAGGTGCGGCATCTTCGTCAGGTTCGCGGTGACCATGTGGCCCTCGATGTCCTTGCCGAGGCCGATCACCATCGGGTGCGTGTCCTTCAACGTCGACGGCGCGCGCAGCACGTCGCCGAGGCGCACCATCTCGCGGTCGCTGTTCGGCACCTCGATGCCGACCGCGGACTTGCCGGGGATCGGGGCCAGCAGCCGCACGTTGTCCGTCGCCACCGCGTACGCGATGTTCTTGGTCAGCGCGGTGATCTTCTCGACCTTCACGCCGGGGCCGAGCTCGACCTCGTAGCGAGTGACCGTCGGGCCGCGGGTGAAGCCGGTGACCTGGGCGTCGATCGAGAACTGGTCCAGCACGCCGGTGATGGCCTCGATCATCTGGTCGTTGGCCTTGCTGCGGGTCTTCGGCGCGTCGCCGTCCTTCAGCACGTTCGGCGGCGGCAGCTGGTAGCTGCCCTCGACCGCCCGCACGGCCATCGCCGGAGCCTTCTTGGAATCCTTGGCGGCGGGCTTCGCCGGGGCGGGTTCAGAAGGTTCTTCCAGCGGCAGCTCGGCCTGCGTCTCCTCCTCGACGGGCGCGGCGGCCTGGCGACGGCGGGACGGACGGCGCAGGCGAACCGGCTTCGGTTCCTCTTCCTCGGTCTCCTCGCCCGGTTCCTCCGGCCGTTCGCGATGCACGAGCGCCTTGAGTCGTTGCGGCACCTCACGAACAGGCCAGTGCAGCACGCAGAGCAACCCGAAGACGAAGATCAGCACGAGCAACGGGCCGGCCACCCACGGCGTGAGGCCCTGCGCGAGGAACCCTCCGGCGAGGAAGCCCAGTGCCCCACCCGCGTCCCGCCGTTCCAGCGGATCCATCGGCAGGCCGCCGATGAGGTGGAACATGCCCAGCACACCGATGCCGATCAGAACTCCGCCGACGACGAGCCGGAACCGCTCCTCCGGCTTCGGGTCCGTGCGCATCAGCGTCACGCCGATGCCGAGCAGCACAACCGGAACGATCACCGCCGGGAACCCGACCGAGCTGCGCACGGCGATGTCGACCCACTGGCCGACCGGACCGCCCGCCTGCCACCACACACCCGCGCCGGTGATGAACGCGAGCGCGATGAGGAACAGCCCGATGCCGTCCCGCCGGTGTTCGGGATCGAGGCCCTTGGTCCCGGTGATCGCACGCACCACCGTGCCGACGCCACGTCCGATGCCGCCCCACACGGCGCTGATGGCGCCACCGCTCTTGCGCGGAGCGGGCTTTTTGGACGCGGTGGATCGCGCCCGCGGCTTCGCAGGTGCTTTGCCGCGTGACGTGGTCTTGCGTGAAGTCCCTGTACGCCCGGCCATGTCTATAAGGTAGTCCCTCGCGTCTCACCAGCCCCGTTTGCAACTGGGACGCGTGCGAAAGCTCATGGTTCCCCGGATCCGGCACGGAGTCGTTCCGACACGCCGTACGCTGCCCCGCGTGTCCACACCGCTCTTCTGGCGCGTGCTCATGGCGATCGACCGGGGCTTCGTCGCGCTGACAGGCAAGCTCGAGGTGTCCGGGGACGTCCCGCCGGAGCTGCTCGGCAAGCCGTTGCTGCTGGCTTCCAACCACATCGGCAACCTCGACCCGTTCGTGCTCATCGCCGCGTGCCGCAAGATCGGCATCAACCCGCGCTTCATGCTCGCCGGTGGCCTGCTCGACGCACCGATCATGGGCCCGGCGCTGAAGGCCTGTGGTCACCTGCGCGTCGACCGGGCGTCCGCGAACGTCGGCGAGGCCATGCACCGCGCCGTCGAGGCGTTGCAGAAGGGCGGCGACCCGATCGCCGTCTACCCCGAGGGCAAGATCACGCTGGACCCCGGCATGTGGCCGGAGCGCGGCAAGACCGGCGTGGCCAGGATGGCGCTGGGCGGCGGCATCCCGGTGATCCCGATCAGCCAGTGGGGCGCCCACGAGGCCGTGTACTGGGGCAACCTGCGCGTCGGCGGATGGGCGGACTTCTGGCCGTACCTCAAGTCGTGGCTGATGGCGGTCCGCCGCCGCCCGGTGTTCAAGGTCCACTTCGGCAAGCCGGTCGAGCTGTCGGACCTCTCCGAGTCGACGATGGGCGACGCCCGCCGCGCGCACGAGCGGATCATGACCGCGATCACCGAGGGCTTGGTGCCGCTGCGTCTCGACGAGCCCGACGCTCCGCGCTTCCACGACCCGACGCGGCCGACGACCGGTTCCTCCCCCTGGCGGCCCGCCTGATCGAGTACGCGATCACGGTGACCAGCATCAGGAACGGCGCCGGACTGCTCGTGCAGATCCCGATCGCGAAGTCGGCCGCCGGGATCACAAGCGTCAGCACGAACGCCTTGGTGCTCGCCGCGGGCAGCTTGACCTTCGGGTCCGCCCACGGCGTGCGCCCCCAGGGTTTCGCGACGCTGAGCCAGGTCTGGAACGAGAACGCGCTGATCATGAGCCCGGTCCCGATCGGCATCCACACGCTGACGTGCCCGTACGCGGCCGCTTCGAGGTTGTCGCTGAGGATGAAGATGCCGACGTAGAGCTGCACCACGGTGATCGAGAACTTCCCGAGCACCCACCAGTGCCGGAAGTAGCCCCACGGCGTCGTGGCGCTGAGCATCATGCCGGTGAACGCGCTGGCCGCCCCCATGAACGCGAGCACCTGGTGGTCGAGCACGCGCGCCATCCTGAAGGCGCTGACGTCACCCGTCTTCAGGCCGTAGAGCAGCAACGCCAGCAGTGCCACGGCCTGGCTGAGCCAGCCGACCGAGGTCACGACGTGCAGCCACACCACCAACGTTCTCGCGCGCTTCGCCATGACATGTAGCTTGCCTACGCATCAGGGCGAAGCGCATCAGGGATCACCCTGACTGAGCAACCCGGTCCAGCCACTCCCCCATGAGCGCGTTGAAGAGCACCGGCTGTTCGATCTGCAGGTTGTGCCCCGCGGTGTCCAGCACGGCGAACGACGCGTACGGGTAGTGCGGCAGCAACGCGTAGACGTCCTCGTAGCCGGTGACGTTGTCCTGGCGCCCGGTCAGGATCAGCGCCGGTTTGCCGTAGGTCCCCAGCTCCGGACCGGCCGAAAGCTCCCACCGCTCGGAGATCCGCGCCATCGCGTCGCGATCGGCGGCCTGCAGACCGGGGAGGATCTCGGCCGCGAACCGTCTCGCCGTCTCGGCCGTCCGCACCACGGCCATCCCGTCGAACTGCGCGGCCAGGCCCGGATCCAGCTCGACGCCGTCAGACCGGCGGAGCTCGAACGGCGGCACCGTCCGGTCAGCCGCCCGGACCTTCGTGCCGGTCGGGCAGATCAACGCCAGCCCGGCCACCTGGCCGGGGCGGCGGTGGGCCAGCGCACGCCCGAGGTAGCCGCCGTACGACTCGCCGATCACCAGGAACGGCCCGTCGATCTGGGTGTCGACGAACTTCTCCAGTGCCGCAAGGACGTCGTCAGTGGAGTCGATGCCGTCCGCCGGCGACTTCCCCATCGCCGGCAGGTCGGGGTACAGGCGCCGGTAGCCGGGCCTGGTCGCGAAGAACGGTTCCAGGCAGCCCAGCATCAGGCGGTGGTCAGGGGTCCAGCCGTGAATCGCGAGCACCGGAGTGCCCGCACCGAGTTCTACGAAGTGCACGAAGTAGTTCTATGCCAACTCGTGCAGCCGTGCCCGCACTTCTGGCGTCAACGGGTGGTCGTAGTCCTCGTAGATCGTCAACGCTTCCAACAGGTGCGTCCGCGCGACCTCGGGCTGGCCGGCGCTCGCCTCCCCCAGCCCGTGCAACGCCTCCGCGAGCGACTTGCGGTCACCGAGCACCCGCAGGAACGCCAACGCGTGCCGGAACGACTCACGCGACTCGATGCGTTGTCCCAGGCGGAACTGCGCCCAGCCGATGCTGACCAGCGCCATCGCCTTGCCGTGCACGGCGTCGTGCGAGTCCATCAGGTCGAACGCCGTCTGCGCCGACGCCAACGAGGCCTCGTACTGACCGGCCGAGCGCAGGATGTCGCTGAGGAACAACCGCGTGCCGGCCTCGCCGAACCACGAGCTGGCCTCGGCGTGGCGTTGAAGGGCCTCACCGAAGCGGTCCACGGCCAGGTCGAACTGGCGCAGGCCCCCGTACGCCATGCCGAGGCCCGTGAGGCTCCACGCGGCACCGACGGCGTCACCGATCTCGCTGCGGATCGCCAGCGCGCGGTCGAAGAGTTCCAACGCGTCGGCGAACCGCTGGCCGCGGAAGGCAGCCAGGCCTTGGCCGTGCACCGCCCACGCGCGAGCGCCCTGGTTGCCGTCGCGGGCCGCGGTGCGTTCGGCGACGCGGTACGTGCGGGTCCACTCGTCCAGCGCGCTGGAGACGATGAAGTAGTTCCACAGCGCGACCGGGATCTGCCACGCCGTGGGCGAGTGGTGGTCCTCCGCGAGGCGGGTGACCGCCAGCAGGTTCGAGGATTCCGTGCGGCACCAGGTGAACGCCTCGTCGTGCGAGGTGAAGTCCTGAGTGGACAGTGGCGGCAGCAGGAACGACGGGTGGTCCGGCGGTGCGATGACGGTGCCGGCGGCGTTCGCGGTGTCGAAGTACCACCGCAGCAGCCGTGTCACCGCCTCGGCACGCCCGTCGGACGACTCCTCGGTGGCGCTGAGTTCGGTGGCGTACAAGCGAAGCAGGTCGTGCAGCCGGAACCGGGCGCGCGCGACCTCCTCGATCATGTGCCCGCCCGCCAGCACGTCGACCAGCGTCCGCGCGCGTGACACCGGCACGCCGGCCAGTGCGGCGACGGCAGGAAGGCTGATCTCGGCACCCGGATGCAGGCCGATGAGCCGGAACATGCGCGCCGCATCGGGTTTGAGCGCCAGGTACGACCACGAGAACGCCGCGCGCACGGCCGTGTCCTCGTCGTCGCCGGTCGCCAGCACGTTCAACCGGTCGCGCTCGTCGGCGAGGTCGTTCGCCAGGTCCGTCAACGTCAGATGTGGCCGCGTGACCACACGTTCCGCGGCGATCCGCACCGCCAGCGGCAGATGCCCGCACAGTTCGACGAGCTTCGCGGCGGCCGCGGGTTCGGCGGCGACACGATCGGCCCCGACGGCCGAAGTCAGCAGCGCCAAGCCTTCGTCGCGCGTCAGCGTCGACAGCGTCACCGAGTGCGCGCCGTCCCGCGCCACGAGCCCGCCGAGGTGGTTGCGCGACGTCACGAGCACCATCGACGACGAACGGCCGGGCAACAACGGCCGGACCTGTTCGGCGAGCCGCGCGTTGTCGAGCAGCACCAGAACCCGCTTGCCCGCCAGCACACTTCGGTACAGAGCGGACTTCGCGGGCAGGTCGTCGGGAATCCGTTCAGCCGGAACGCCCAGGCTCTGCAGCAGCTGGTGCAACGCGGCGGCCGGCTGCACCGGCGGTGAGGACGCGTCGAACCCGCGCAGGTCGACGTGCAGCTGCCCGTCGGGGAACCTGGCGGCCACCTGGTGCGCGAACCGGACGGCGAGCGCGGTCTTGCCGACCCCACCGGTGCCGGTGATCGCGACGAGAACGGGCGAATGATCGTGCGGAACGACTTCGGCGAGCTTGGCGAGTTCCTTTGCACGGCCGGTGAAGTCGCGGACCTCGTGCGGCAGCTGGACCGGGACGAGCGCGGGAGCGGCGGGCTCTGGCTGCGGGTCGTGCCGGCCGACGAGCAGTTGTTCGTGGAGCTGGCGGAGTTCGGGACCGGGCTCGATGCCCAGTTCTTCGATCAGCAGGCGGCGTAAGTCCGTGTAGACCGCTAACGCCTCGGCCTGCCTGCCCCCGCGGTACAGCGCGGACATCAACAGCCCGTGCAACCGCTCTCGCAGCGGATGCGCACTGACCAACGTCGTGAGCTCCCCCGCCACCTCGGTCTCACGCCCAACGGACAGCATCAACGCCGCCCGCTGCTCCACGGCCGTGAGCCGGAGTTCGGCAAGGCGCGCGCGTTCCACCGCGGCGAACGGCCCCGGCACGCCGTCCAGAGCGATGCCGCGCCACAACCCCAGAGCGGCGTCGAACGCGCTGATGGCCTCCGCCGGCTGCGACCGCAACCGCCCGGCCTCGTCCAGATGGGTGCGGAACAGCCCGACATCGCTCGCACCGGATGGGAGCCGCAGCAAGTATCCAGCGTCCGTCGAGAGCAGCACCGAGCTCGGCGCGCGCGAGGCCCGGCCGGGCTCGAAGAGGCGCCGCAGCCCGGCGACATAGGTGTGGATGCCGTTGTCCGCGCTGGCCGGCGGCTCGTCACCCCAGACCGCGTCGATCAACTCGCTGCGCGACACGACGTGGTTCGCACGCAACGCGAGGACAGCGAGCACAGCTCTCTGGCGCGGCGGCCCCAGGGTGAGCTCCTGGCCGTCCACCGTCGCCGCGAGCGCGCCCAGCAGGCTGACGCGCAACTCGTTCTGCACCCTGTGTCTCACTTCGTCGCTGTCCGCAGTCACCTAGCAACCTACCGTCAGATTTCGTCCAGAAGCCATCCAGAGTCCGTGCAGAGAGCTTCTCCACACTTCACATCAGGTGGATTGGGCCGAAATGAGGGGGCGAAGAATGAACGCGGCCGATGTCTTCGACACGCTCGGACTGGAATACCAACGCGCTTGGTCGCACCAGCCCGCACTGCACGGCACCTTGGCCTGGTTCGCGGCCACACAGCCCTCCGGCTCCCGAGTGCTCGACATCGGTTGCGGCACCGGCGTCCCCGTGGCCCGCACGCTCGCCAAGGCGGGCATGAAGGTCACCGGCCTCGACGTGTCCCCGGTGATGGTCGACCTCGCCACCGAACAGGTCCCCGAAGCCACGTTCCACAAGATCGACATCCGCGACTTCGAATCGCCAGCGGGTTCTTGGGACGTCGTCTGCGCCGTCTTCTCACTGCTGCAGATGCCGCAGGCCGAGATCATCCAGACCCTCGGCCGCGTCTCGACGTGGCTGCGCCCCGGCGGCCACTTCTTCCTCGCGACCGTGGCGATCGACGTCGAGCAGGTGCGGCTGCCGTGGATGGGCCAGGAGATCGAGGTGTCCTCGTTCTCCGAGGACAAGTTCGAGGAGCACCTCGGCAACGTCGGTCTGCGCGTGGTGCGCCGGAGCCGGCCGGTCTTCACGCCGTCGTTCCCCGGCGCCACGCCAGAGGAGTCGCTGCACCTGGTGTGCCAGCGCCCCTAGTGCTGTTCGGCCAACGCACGGCCGATGAAGTGCGCTGACAGCAACGCGAAGATGTAGGCCTGCAACACCTGCACCAACGCCTCCAGCAGGTACAGCGCGATCGCGAGCGCGAACCCGATCGCCGACACCGGCTTGAGCCAGATCGGCGCCTGCAGCAACAGGAACTCGCTGCCGAGCGTGAACACCAGCACCAGCAGGTGGCCCGCGAACATCGCCGCGAACACCCGGATCGCGAGGTTCACCGGGTCGAAGAAGAACTTCAGGATGACCTCGGTCGGGATCAGCAGACCCCACAGCACCGGTTTAGGCACGCCCGGGATGATGAACTGGTTGCGCAGGTAGCCGCGCAGCCCGAACTTCCTGATGCCCACGAAGTGGTAGAGCGGGAAGATGATGATCAGCGCCACCGCGAACGGGAACCCGCTGTGGGTGAACGTCGGGAACTGCACGAGCGGTATCAGCCCGTAGAGGTTGTTCACCAGCACGAAGCAGAAGATGCTGACGATCAGCGGCACGTACGGCGCGAACTCCTTCGCGCCGATCTGTTCTCGCGCAATGGTGTTGCGGCCGAAGTCGTAGACCGACTCGGCGGCGAACTGCCAGCGCGACGGGATGATCTTCAGGTTCCTGGTGGTGATCAGGAAGAAGGACAGGATGATCACCACCGACAGGACCAGCAGCACCTGCGGCTTGGTCACCGCCAGGTCGAACGGCAGCCCCAGCGGCCGCGACCAGGTGAAGATCGGTGGAAGGAGAATGTCTTCTTTGCCCGGTGGGTTGAAGACGACATCATCGGCCATGAGGCGACCCCCTCGTCCATGGTCTGGGATCAAACCTTAGCGGACGAGGGGGCCGCAGATCACAGCGGGGTCACGATCGAGTGATCAGACCGGGATGACGGTGGGGACGATCATCGGCCGGCGCCGGTAGGTCTCGGCCACCCAGCGCCCGACAACGCGCCGTACGGCCTGCGCCACGCGGTGCGTGTCCGAGATGCCCTCGGCCTCCGTCCGCGCCAGTTCCATCTCCACCAGCGGCACCACGGCTTCCAGCGCCTTGGGGTCGTCGGAGAAGCCGCGCCCGGAGATCGTCGGCGCCGTCACCGCGCGCCCGGTCGTCGTGTCGATGGCGACCGAGATCGAGATGAAGCCGCCCTCACCCAGCACCAGCCGGTCGGACAACGTCGACTCGCCCACGTCACCGACGGACAGCCCGTCGACGTAGACATGGCCCACGACAACACGTCCGGACACGGCCGCCTTGCCGTCGATCAGGTCCACCACGACGCCGTCCTCGGCGATCACGACGTGGTCCTCGGCGACACCGGTCGCCACCGCGAGAGCCGCGTTCGCGCGCAGGTGCCGCCACTCGCCGTGCACCGGCATCACGTTCGAGGGCCGCACAGCGTTGTAGAGGAACAGAAGCTCGCCGGCCGGCGAGTGGCCGGAGACGTGGACCTTGGCGTTGCCCTGGTGCACCACGGTCGCGCCGAGCTTGGCCAGACCGTTGACCACGTTGAAGACCGCGTTCTCGTTGCCGGGGATCAGCGACGACGCGAGGATCACCGTGTCGCCGGCGCGGATCGAGATCTGCCGGTGCTCGCCGCGGGCCATGCGCGACAACGCCGACAGCGGCTCGCCCTGCGAACCCGTCGACACGAAGAGGACCTCGTCCTCCTCCATCCGCATCGCCACGTCGAGGTCGACGAACAGGCCGTCCGGCACGTTCAGGAAGCCCAGCTCGGCCGCGATGCCCATGTTGCGCACCATCGAGCGACCGACGAAGGCGACCTTCCGCTTGTACTGCACGGCCACGTCGAGCACCTGCTGCACGCGGTGCACGTGCGAGGCGAAGCACGCCACGATGACGCGCTGCGACGCCTTGCGGATGACGTTCTCCAGCACCGGGCCGATCTCGCGCTCCGGCACCACAAAACCGGGCACCTCGGCGTTGGTCGAGTCGACCAGGAACAGGTCCACGCCCTCGTCGCCGAGCCGGGAGAACCCGGCCAGGTCGGTCAGGCGGCCGTCCAACGGCAGCTGGTCCAGCTTGATGTCACCGGTGTGCAGCACCAGACCCGCGGAGGTGCGGATCGCGACGGCGAGCGCGTCCGGGATCGAGTGGTTGACCGCGAAGAACTCCAGCTCGAACGGTCCGAAGGTAGAACGCTGACCTTCGCGGACCTCCACGAGCTGCGGGTTCTGCCGGTGCTCGCGGCACTTCGCGGCGAGCAGCGCCAGCGTGAAGCGGGAGCCCACGACCGGCAGGTCGGGACGGAGCTTCAGCAGGAACGGGACCGCGCCGATGTGGTCCTCGTGGCCGTGCGTCAGGACGATGGCCTCGATGTCGTCGAGCCGGTCCTCGATGGCGCGGAAGTCGGGCAGGATCAGGTCCACGCCCGGTTGATCGTCTTCGGGGAACAGAACGCCGCAGTCGACCACGAGCAGCCTGCCGGCGTGCTCGAAAACGGTCATGTTGCGGCCGACCTCGCCAATTCCGCCGAGTGCGACGACGCGGAGGCCGCCTTCCGGCAGTGGGGGCGGCAGTTCGGTCGAGTGGGTCACGCGTTGACTCCCAGTTCGGCCGCGATGGCCTCGATGTCTTCGGCGGCGGCTGGCACCAGCGGCAGACGGGGGTCACCCACGTCCAGTCCGCGCAGGCGCAGCGCAGCCTTCGTGTACGTCACGCCGGGAACCCGGCGGAAGGGTCGCAGCAGCGGCAGCAGCGACTCGTGGATTTCTTTAGCCCGGGCCACGTCTCCGGCTTCATACGCATCAATGAGATCCCGCAGGCGGTCGGCCGCGAGGTGGCCGATCACGCTCACGAACCCGACCGCGCCCACGGACAGCCACGGCAGGTTCAGCGGGTCGTCTCCCGAGTAGTAGGCGAGATCGGTGCTCGCGATCACCCGGCTGCCCGCGTGCAGGTCGCCCTTGGCGTCCTTCACGGCGAGGATCCGCGGGTGCTCCGCCAGGCGCAGGAGCGTGTCGACCTCGATCGGCACGACGGCGCGCGGCGGGATGTCGTACAGCATCACCGGCACTTCCGACGCGTCGGCGACGGCGGTGAAATGCGCCAGCAGGCCTTCCTGCGGCGGTCGTGAGTAGTACGGCGTCACCACCAGCACACCGTGCGCTCCGGCCTTCGCGGCCTGCTGCACCAGGTGAACGCTGTGCGCGGTGTCATAGGTGCCCGCACCGGCGACCACGGTCGCACGGTCGCCCACGGCCTCCACGACGGCCGTGATCAGCGCGGCCTTCTCCCGATCCGTCGTCGTCGGGCTCTCGCCGGTCGTGCCGTTCACGACCAGGCCGTCGTTGCCCAGGTCCACCAGGTGTTTCGCCAGTTCCTGGGCCTTGGCGAGATCGACCTCGCCACGGGCGTCGAACGGCGTGACCATAGCGGTGAGAACGCGGCCGAACGGGCGGTTCGGCGCTGCGTACGGGCTTCCGGGCATGCGCAGAAACTACCCGAGTTCACACACTTCGGTTCAACGACCGCACGCGTTCGACCGCGTCGGCGTCACCGCTGTACTCCACCCGCACCTGATCCCGCCCGAACGCGAGCATCACCAGCTCCGACACCTCGCCCGTGATCACCACGCCGTTCGCGCCCGGCTTGGCGACGACGTGCTCGCCGTCAGGCCGCACCAGGGTGACGCCCACGGGCGACGACCGGAACGTCGTGCGCGCGGTGAAGGGCAGCAGCTTCCACAGCACCTTCTCCCGGCGAACGTCGTACGGCCGTGGCTCCCAGTCGGGCTGTGCGCGGCGCACGTCCTCGTGGTGCACGAAGTACTCACCGGTGTTGATCAGGTCGTCGACCGGTGCGATCCAGAACGGCGGCGTGCGCACGAGGTCCAGGAGCTCGCTCCACGCCTTGTGCGTGTAGTCCTCCTGGACCTTCTCGGTCCACTTGGAGAAGACCGGCAGCACGATGCCCGGCGAGGTGTCGGGGCGGCGCTCGCGGATCGCGAGGTGTGCGGCGAGGTCCTTGGTCGACCAGGTGCCGCACAACGTCGGCGCGTCCGGGCCGAGCTCGGTCATCAGGTCGACGAGCGCCTTGCGCTCAGCGCGGGCGAGACTCACCCCGCCATTGCACCACACCGCCGGCTCAGGCCTCGTTCGGCTTGTAGCACTCCTTGAAGCCGGCCGGCTTGGTCGAGCTGTCGGCCAGGAGCTTCACGACCTGCTCGCGGTTCAGGTTCTCCGGGTAGTTCGGCCAGTCCGGTTCCTGCCCGTTGACGTGCAGCTCGTCCAGCCAGTAGCCGGACTGCCCGGAGATCTTGGCCATCTCCAGGTCGCATCCCTTCACCCGCACGACCACCTCGATGGTGCTCGACGAGGACTTGATCGTGCGCTTGCCGACCTTCTTGGACTTCTTCTCCTTCTCCGTGCTGGGCTCGCCGGGGTTGCTGAAGCCGGCGGCCTTGAGCTCGGAGACGAACTTGTCCTCGTTGCTGGAACAGGCGGGCAGAGCTGCCACGCAGCCGAGGGCCAGCAGGACGGAGACGATCCTCTTCTTCACGGGTGGCAGGCTAGTTGTTCTTCTTCGCGCTCATGGTGTTATTGAGCTTGCTGCCGTCCTTGTTGCCGCCGACGCAGAAGATCTTGCGCTCGGCGTTGCCGTTCTTGTCCTTCTGCCACATGGCCTGGCTGGGCACCAGGACGGTGAGCTTGACCTTGTCGTTGTCCTTGATCCACGTCGAGTTCAGCGTCATCTCGCAGCGGGTGAGGCCGAGCGACTTCAACGTGTCCAGGCCGGGATAGGCGGCGTCGGGCAGGCTCGACTCGACGGGCAGCGTGTTGACCACGTCGAACACCTCGAAGTCGTGCGGCTTGTCGCACTCCTCGCGGCTGTCCGAGTCGAGCTGCTTGGTCGGCGCGACCTCGCCGTTGCCACAAGAGTTCTCGTACAACGCGAACACCGGCACGTCGCCGCCCTCGCCGTACGTCAGCGCGCTGCTGCCACCACCGCCCGTCGCCGTGAACCAGCTGTGCGCGTAGATGCCGCCCGTGAACGCCGCCGCGGCGATGACGACGGCACCGACCAACGCGATGATGCGGTTGCGCTTCTTCTTCGCGGGATCAACGGCCGGAGCCTGCTGGTACTGCTGCGTCTGAGCCGGCGGAATGCCGGTGGGCGGCGTCGGCTGGTTGCCGATGCTGCCGAGCATGGCGCGGGCCTGCGGGCCGGACAGCCGGGCGTTCGGGTCGGCGATCAGCAGACCGGTGATGACGGCACTCAGAACGCCGGTCGCGCGGGTGAGGCGCGGCGTCTCGCTCATGATCGCGTGCAGCGTCGAGGCCGTGGAGGAGCGTTCGAACGGGCTCCAGCCCTCGACGGCATAGCACAGGGTCGCGCCGAGCGCCCACAGGTCGGATGCGGGGCCCGCCTCGTGGCCGTGGATGCGTTCCGGCGCCATGTACGCGGGCGAGCCGATGAGGCTGCCGCTGGTCGTCAGGCGCGGGTCGTCGACGGCCTGGGCGATGCCGAAGTCGGTGAGCTTGACCTTGCCGTCCGGGCGGACCATCAGGTTGCCGGGCTTGACGTCGCGGTGCACGATCCCGGCCGCGTGCGCGGTCTCCAGCGCGGACAACGCCTGCAGCGCGATCGACACGACCTGGTTCTGCGGCATCGGGCCGTGGGTGCTGATCAACGTCGACAGCGTCGCCGCCTCGACCAGCTCCATGATGATGTACGTCAGGCCGTTCTCGTTGATCGCGTCGTACACCGTCACGACGGCGGGGTCGTTGAGCTTGCCCGCGGTGCGTGCCTCACGCAGAGCGCGCTCTTCGAGCACACGGCGTTCCTCGAACGCGATGCCGTCGGGCAGGTGCAGTTCCTTGATCGCGACGAAGCGCCCGATGTGGCGGTCCTGAGCACGCCACACAATGCCCATGCCACCGCGGCCGAGCTCCGCCACCAGGGCGTACCGGCCCGCGATGACGCGTGGTTCGACAGCCTGTCCGTGCAACGTGCGCTCCTACGACCTCGGAACCGGGGGGCGTTGACGGTACTTCAGACCCGCCACATGGGTGATCGGTTCCTAGGCTTCCGGTGCTACTACCAGTTCGTGACCTGCGGCACGCAAAGCCAGCACGGCACGACCGAGGTCCGTGTGCTTCACGAGCAGGTGGTCCGTGTCGTATGTGGACAGCGCGAACAACGACACGCCCGCCGCCGCCAGCTCACCCGCGAGCGCCGCCATGATGCCGGTGAGCGTGAACTCCAGCGGCCCGCGCACGGTGAGCAGCCGCCAGCCCTTCTCGGCGCTCTCCGAGGCCAGCTCGAACGACGAGGGCGCGATGATCGACACCTCGTCCGGGGTCCTGGTGACGGAGACCAGCACGTCGGTGAGTTCGAGCAGCCCGGTGGGGACCGGGGCGTCGGGCGCCAGGCGCGTGACGCTGTACTCGCCGGGGCGGACGTCCACGATGAGCCGCTTCATGGGCGTCAGCCTTCAACCACCAGTGGGCTGGAAGCAACTTCTGTGCCGTCCGGGAGTGTCGAGATGACGAAGTCCGCGAACGCGTTCGGCGCAGCCTTCGTCAGTTCGCGCAGGCAGGCGACGGCGAGCTCGCGCAGTTCGACGTTGATGTGCTCGGTCGCGCGCATCGCGATGAAGTGCCGCCACGACCGGTAGTTGCCCGTCACGACGATCTCCGTGCCCGTGGCGTTGGGCAGCACCGATCGTGCGACTTCACGCGCGCGCCGCCCGTTGACGGTCTTTTCGAGGCTCTGCACCAGCTCCTCGTACGCCTTGAGGCTCGCCTGGGTCGCTGCGACGAACCGCGCGTGCAGCTCCGGGTCGTTCTTGATGAGGCCGGGTTCGACGACGTCGGTCGGGTCGGTGCGCTGGGAGAGCTGCGAGTACGAGAAGTGCCGGTGCCGGATCAGCTCGTGGGTGAGCGACCGGGGCAGTTCGGTCAGGTACAGCGTCGCGCTGCCGTGCTCGAACGCGGCGAGGTGCCCGACGTCGAGCAGGTGGTGCAGGAACGTCGCGTTGGTGTTCGTCATGGGGTTCGAGCGGTCCCACGACTGGTAGCACGCTCGCCCGGCGAACTCGACCAGCGCCGCGCCACCGTCCGCGTCGGTGCTCCACGGCACGTCGTCCGGTGGGATGAACTCGGTTTTCGCCACCAACCGCACTCTCGGCATGGCCCGGACATTAGCGGTGACATGACTTGGCGGTTGCACGACGCCACTTGTGACGTCATAGTGGTGTCATGGATCTGTCGCCGTACATCGCGTCACTGCGCGAGGACCTGGCGACGGCCGCATCTGCGGGGGACGAGAACACCCGTCGAACGGCCGCCGCGTTGTCCGCAGCGCTCGAGCCAGCCGCGCGACTGGCAATCATGAACGCACTGTCGGACCTGGCCGCGGAGGTCACCGCCTCCCTGGACGGCCAGGTCGTGGAGGTTCGGCTGGCCGGCCGGGACGTCCAGGTCGTCGTCACCGGATCCGCCGAACCGGAGCCGGAGCCGGCCCCGCGCCAGGAGATGCCGCTCGGTGACGCCACCGGTGACATCAGCCGCATCACCCTGCGCATGATCAACGAGCTCAAGTCGAAGGCCGAGGCCGCCGCGGCCGCTCAGGGCGTGTCGCTGAACTCGTTCATCCAGCAGGCGGTGCAGGGGTCGGTGCACGGCAAGCACAAGCATCAGCACAAGGGGTGGAGCGGAGGCGGCGGCTCGGGGTCGCGCGTCCGCGGATGGGTGCAGGGGTGAGCGGGATGACCGAACCGACAGGTGTGGTGCGTCAGCAGAGCTTCGAGTTCGCGGGCGTCGCCGAGATCGACATCTCACTGCTCAGCGGCCGCGTGCAAGTGCATTTGGCCGACGGGCCCGGCGTGCACGTCGAGGTCCGGCACGACCCGACCGCGGGCAACTCGTGGACCGAGGGCCTGTCCAGCGTGCTGAGCTGGGTGAGCGGTCAGTTCGGTCCCGACAAGACCGCTTCGCCGGCGGGCCCCGAAGACGCCGTGCGCGAGGCACGCGTCGAACTGCTGGGCAACCGTTTGCGCATCGAGTCGTCGAAGGCGCTCCCGTTGCGCGCGGTGCCGCTCTCCGTCGTCGTGACGGCGCCCGTGGGGTCGCACGTGACGTCACGGACCGGTGCGGCTGACGTCATCGTGACGGGCGGTGCGGGTCGCCTCGACCTGAACACCGGCACGGGCAGCGTCTCCGCGGATCGGGCGACCGGCGAGGCCAAGGTGAACTCGGGCGCGGGAACGGTGCGCCTGGGCACGATGCTCGCGTCGCTGAAGGCCAAGACCGGCAGCGGTGACGTCGAGGTGTCGTCGGTGGGCGGCACCACCACGTTGATCACGGGCACCGGCGACGTGTGGCTGGGCGCCGTGCAGGGCAACGTCCAGGTCCGCACCGGCAGCGGCGACCTCACCGTGGCCGACGCGGCCTCCGGCGAGATCCAGCTCGGCACCGGCTCCGGCAACATCCGGGTCGGCATCCGCCAGGGCACGCTCGCCCGCATCGACCTGGTGTCCACGTCAGGCAACGCCCGCAGCGACTTCGACGTGTCCGCCGAACCGCTGGGCGACGCCTCGCTGACGGTCACGGGCCGAACGGGCAGTGGCAACGCACTGGTGACCGCCGCCGCAAGCTGACCGGGGGTCGGAGGAAACGTCCCCCGGCTAGGGCTCCTGGAACGGTTTGGAGCCGCCGGGGACGTCGTCCGGGAAGATCGGGCAGCGGATCTCGCCGGTCAGGAACTTCCTGATGAAGCTGGAGAAGCTGCCGTCGAACGACCAGCTCTGCCGCAGATCGGTGATCACCACGGTCCACTCGTCCGGCTCGCCCTGCGTGTACCAGAGGCAGTGGTCGCCGTTGAGCGTCGTGCCCCACGGCAACAGTCCTGGTGAATCGGGGTGCACCCGCAGGCCTGGTTGTCTGCGGAGTGTTCTCAGCAGCTTGGGCGCCTGCGACATCCAGTTCATGAACCCGGCGCGCGCCGTGGGGTGCAGGATCCGGACGTAACCGCCTACGACCAGCGGTGGATAGGCCTCCGCGAGGTGCACGTAATCGCCGGGAAGCGCTGTGCCCGCCCGCGCCTTGACCGCGTCCCAGTCAACCGGGTCAGGACGCCGTTCTGGCGCTCCCAGCAGATCGATCCACTCGTCAGGCGGCACCGCTCACCTCCGTGACCCTCAAGCATCGCCTGCGGCACTCGGTACTCGGTTGTACCGCAGTCCAGCGATGACCAGTGAGACGACGGCGTCGAACGCGTCCTGAATGTGAGGATCCCCCCACTCATTGGCGTGAGCCGGGTGGTGGAACCTGTCGGTCGCGTCCCACACCGCCTGCGCTGTCTTCTCAACGTCGTCGGTCACGAACTCCTGGGTATCCACTCCCGCGCGGATGATGCGCGCGACCTGCCCCACGAGGTGCCCGACGTGGTACTCGGGAATCGCACAACTCTCACTGACCAGCACCCGGAACGTCGCGAACAACTCCGGCTCGTCGGTGTGCGACAGCCGCTTCTTGTCGAACAGGTGCTGCAACCACGCTTTGAGGTTTTCGGCCGCACTGCCTTCTGGGTTGATGACCGACGCCATCTCCACGTGTATCGCGTCAAGCCACCGCCGCGTCACGGCCTCCCTGAGCGCGGCCTTGGTGGCAAAGTGGCGGTAGACGCTGCCATGGCTGACCCCGAGCGCCTTGGCGACGTCGACCACCGTCGCCTTGGCCGGCCCGTACCGCCGCAGCACCTCTTCGGTAGCCACGAGGATCGCCTCAGCGGTCAACACCTCCGCCACTTCATCTCACCTCTCGCTGTCCAACAGGGCCATCTGCTCCGCGGCGTACCGCGTGCCAGCCGCGGCCCCAACAGGAACAACAGCCTCGATCTCACGCAATTCCCGCTCGCTGAACGTCACGTCAACGGCTTCAACCGCCTCGCTCAGCCTCGCACGCTTCGTCGTGCCCACGAGAGGCACCACGTCCTCCCCGCGTTCTTTCACCCACGCGATCGCCAACTGCGCCACAGTGACGCCCTTGCTGTTCGCGATCTCGTTCAACTTCTGAACCAACTGCCGGTTGCGCTCAAGGTTGTCGCCCTGGAACCGGGGCGTGTGCCCGCGCCAGTCGCTGTCCCCGATCGTGAGCGGCGTGGACGAGATCAGTCCGCGCGACAACACCCCATACGCCGTGATGCCAATGCCGAGCTCACGGGTGGTCTGCAGAATCTCCCTCTCGACGCCGCGCTCCAGCAGCCCGTACTCGATCTGCAGGTCAACGATCGGGTGCACCGCGTGCGCCCTCCTGATCGTCTCCGCCCCAACCTCACTCAGCCCGATGTGCTTCACGCGCCCCTTGTCGATCTGCTCCTTGATCCCCCCGATCGTCTCCTCGATCGGCACGCTCGGGTCGAGCCGCGCGGGCCGGTACACGTCCACGTAGTCCGTGCCGAGCCTCTGAAGCGAGTACGCCAAGAAGTTGGCTACCGCTTGCGGCCTCGTGTCGAACCCGACGAACGCCCCATCGGCATCCCGCATCCCGCCGAACTTGACGCTGAGCTGCACCTCGTCGCGGCGGCCCTTGATCGCCTCACTGATCAGCAGCTCGTTGTGCCCCATCCCGTAAAAGTCCCCTGTGTCGAGCAACGTGACACCCGCGTCCATCGCCGCGTGAATCGTCGCGATGCTCTCGTCACGGTCGGCCGGCCCATAGGCGTTGGACATGCCCATGCAGCCCAGCCCGATGGCGGACACGAGCGGGCCGGTGGCTCCGAGCTGGCGCCTCTGCATGACGAACTCCTCATCTCTCGATGAGCTCCACCATGCCCCATCAACTGACAGATTTCAATATCTGTCAGCCGTCATCTGTCCGCTCCACCCAAACCCCAACCGACGCGGCCTCCCCCCAGCCGAACCCAACCGACGTGGGCTACCGAGCTCGAGCCGGGCTGACCTGGGCTGCGAGCTCGAACAAGGCTGATGCCGACCGCTCTACGCAAGCCCGCCAGCCGCAGCCGTGCCACAGCCAGCCACAGTTGTGCCGCAGCCCAGCCCCAGGTTGGCCCAGCCCCAGGTCGACCCAGCCTGAGCCCGACCCTGCGCGCAGGCCATCCCCGCCACAGCCCGCGCGCCACAGCCCAGCTCCAGCCGTGCCACAGCCCAGCCCGGCCCTTCCGCAGGCTGACCCAACCCGGGCCCCGCCCGGCGCACGCCATCTCGGCCTCAGTCCGCCAGCCTCAGTCAGCCCACCGCAGCCAACCCACCGCAGCCAACCCACCGCAGCCAGCCCTCACAGCTCGCCCGCCTCTGCCCGCCGCAGGCCACCGCCAGGTGGGCCTACCCGCTCAGGCGCTGGCCACCTCGACCGCCAGCTCCGCCGCCAGGTCCCCCTTCTGCACCACGAGCACGTCCTCCAGCGCCAGCCACTCCGCCATGTGCTTGAGCTCCCCGGCCAGCTCCGCCGCCACCCGGCCGCGGTCGACGCCCTCCTCCGCGAACGCCGACTGCACGCGCAACACGCCGGCCGCGCGGTCGGCCTTGATGTCCACGCGCGCGACCAGCTGGCCGTCCAGCAGGAACGGGAACACGTAGTAGCCGTGCACGCGCCGCGGCTCCGGCACGTAGATCTCGATGCGGTAGCGGAAGCCGAAGATGCGCTCGGTGCGGGCGCGTTCCCAGATCAGCGGGTCGAACGGGCACAGCAGCGCCCGGCCGAGGACGCGGCGGGGTGCGGTGGCGGACGTGTGCCGGTAGCCGACGCCGCGCCAGCCCTCGACCGTCACCGGTTCGAGCACGCCGTCCTCGACCAGGGAGGCCACGGCTGCTTGCGAGCGGCGCGGGTCAAGGCGGTAGTAGTCGCGCAGGTCTGGTTCGGTGGCCACGCCCAGGGCGACGGCGGACCTGGTGATCAGTTCGCGGGCGCCCTCCTCCGGGGTCCACTTCTGGGCCAGGACGGCTGGTGGGATGACGCGCTCGGTGAGGTCGTAGAGGCGTTCGAAGCTGCGGCGGGTGCCGGTGGTCAGCACGCCCACGCCGAACAGGACCTCGCACACGCGTTTGACCTCGGACCAGTCCCACCACGGGCCCTTCGCGCGGCCCGCCTCGCCGATCAGTGCCTTTTCCAGGGCGCCGGCGCCTATCGGGCCTAGTTCCTTGATCGCGGCCAGGATCTCGTCGACCAGTTGGGGCGAGCGTTCGAGGATGGTCTGGTAGTTCTGCCACCAACCGCGTTTCTTGGCGCCTGAGTGGAACAGCGGCCAGTCGAGGACGGGCACGAGGGACGCCTCGTGCGCCCAGGTTTCCACCAGCATGCGGGGCTTGCGGGCGGAGTGCGACCACGCGGCGTCGTCCAGCAGCGCGGAGTCGTAGGAGCCCAGGCGGGAGAACAGCGGCATGTAGTGCGCGCGCACGGCCACGTTCACGGAGTCGATCTGCAGCAGCTGCACGCGCGAGAGCACCCGTTGCAGGTGCCTGCGCGTGGCTGCCGCTGGCCTCAGGTCGGTGAAACCCTGCGCGCCCAGCGCGATTCGCCGGGCCACGTCCGCACTCATCGTCTGCACGTTCCCGATGCTGCCACGCACCCCTGACAATTCTCGGACACGGCGTCGATAAGGTGCGGTTATGGCCGACGCCGGCGTGCACATCGCCACCGCTGCTGACCTTTCGGAGATCATCCGCATCCATCGGGAGACCTGGCGGCTCGCTTACGCGCAGCTGTTGCCGCAGGACGTGCTCGACACGCTCGATGCCGACGACGCGTGGGCGCTTGCTGTCCAAAGCGGTGCGGTGCTCAAAGCCACCGAAGGCGACTGGACGGTTGGTTTCGTTGTGGCGAGCAAAGCTCCGGACGAGGAAGTGGCCAAAGCGGACGGTTCGCTGCCAGCGGATGCGGCGACTACCGCGCTGCTCAGCGTCCTCGTGGAACCGCGGTGGGGGCGGCGCGGACACGGCACGCGGCTCGTCGCGGAGGCCACCAGGCGGTTGAAAGAAGGCGGTGCGACGCGTGGCATCGCGTGGGTGCCGGAGGCCGACAAGGCGTCGCGGAACTTCTACGAACGACTCGGCTGGACGGGTGACGGCACGGTACGCACGTTGGACGCAGGCGGGCGTCCGTTGCGCGAAGTCCGGATGTCCGGGCCGTTGGCTGTCCGACTCGAATCCTGAGACCTGTGTAGCCTCGGCCGGGTGCTCGCCCTTGTTGGCCTCACCTTCGGGGTCGCGCTCGGCTCATCCTTGGTCCCGTTCATCAGCATCGAAGCGTTCGTCCTGGGACTCTGCACGAACTGGCCGAGTGTTTCGTTCTGGATTATCGGCCTGGTCGTGGCCGTCGGCCAGGTGCTGGGCAAGCTGCTGTACTTCTACGCTGCGCGCGGCGACATCCAGCTGCCGAAGTGGTTGCACCGCAAGAAGAAGGAGGGCGCCAAGCCCTCGCGGTTCCAGCGCTGGTTCGGCCCCGGCACGCGCATTCACCGCTGGTACGGCTGGGTCCACGTGAAGTGCAAGGCGCACCCGAACTGGATGGCCGGCACCCACGCGGTGAGCTCGCTGGTGGGCCTGCCGCCGTTCATGGCGACGAGCGTCCTCGCGGGCCTCGCGGGCATGTCCACCTGGTTGTTCGTCGTGACCGGCATGGTGGGCCGCTTCGCCAGGTTCAGCTTCCTCGCGGCCTCACCAGCCATGGTCATGGCCTGGTTCTAGTTACGACCAGACGATCGACGCCGTCACGGAGAAGGCGATCACGAGCGCGGCAACAGTGACTCGGGCTGAATCAAGCACGTGTCCGACGGTATCGATCGTTCGCCGACGAAAGCCAGGCGCAAACGGGTGAGAACCGGATGATCTGGCTCTCACCCGCCATATGGCACCCGATTATTCAAGTACGAGAACTCCATCGGGCAAACCGGGGATTTCGAACGAATGCCACATCGGACGCCATTCGGACAGCTCCAGCATCCGCTTCATGTCCGCGAACCCGCTGAGCCAGCCCATCCACGAGCCGTACGGCGGCTCGGTCGCGTCGAACCCGCTCTGCACGAACGTCAGGTGCGTCTTCCCGTCCGACTCGGCCAGCTCCCACGACGACAACATGCCGTCCGGGAACTCGATCGCGAACCGGCTGTCGTCCAGCGCGACGATCTTGGCCGGGTTCGGGTCCTCGGCAAAGGTCCCCATCGACCAGCGGCCGCCGACCTCCGGTTCGAGTTCGATGCGCGCACCGAACCACCGCGCGAACACGTCCACGTCGAGCAGCGCCGTCATGATGCTCGCGGCCGGCGCGGCGATGTCGGTTTCGAACCGCTGCACGGGCGTCGTGAAGTCGCAGAATCCGAAGACCGGCCTGCCCTCGACGTGCTCGACCAGGTTCGCCAGCACCAACGGCCAGAACGTCTGGACGACACCCGCGCGCATCTCGTCGGTGGGGCCCTCGCCCCACGCCGGATACGGCGACTGCGTCACGGCGATCACCGTCTCGTCGCCGCGTTTCTCCACGCCGAGCTCGACCGTGTAGTCCTTGCCGTGCAGGAACCACGAGAACTGCACCGACGACTCGCTCACGCCGAGCAGCTTCTGCCGCCCGCGCTCCCCCTCGGGCGTATATCGGCCCCAGAACTCGAACTCCCCCTGCGCAAGATTGACGTGAGCGCGCTCGGAGAGCCAGACCTCCAGCTCGGCACCGCTGGTCAGCGCCTGGTAGACGCGCTCTTCCGTGGCCTTGGTGCGCACGCGGACGATTCCCGTGCTCATCGGTCGTCTCCCTTCGGGTAGCAGGCCAGCGCGATGCGGAACGCATCCCCCTCCGCGCCGCCGTATCGGGTGAAGAGGTCCTGCAACGTCGTCTGCAGCTCGGCCAGGAACCGCTGCCGGTCCTCCGGCCGCACGCGAATCTCGCCGGACACGCCAACGGACGGCAGCTCGGTGCTCCGATCCAGTGCCGCCACGTCGACCTGGATCTGCTCGGCCAGGTCGACCAGGTGCCCGAGCACCAGCTCGTCACGCGACCCGATCCGCCCCACCAGCCGTGGCGAGAGCCAGTAGCTGCGCGCCACCGCCTGGTAGAGGCCCTCGTGGACGCCGCGCACCTTGCGCTCGGCGACCTGGGTGGCCAGACCGGCCTTGACCAGCTGTTTGACGTGGTAGTGCACGCGTTGCGGCGTCTGGTCCAGCACCTCGGCGACCTCGGTGCACGAGCGCGGCGCGGCGAGCTGCCGCAGCACCTCCACGCGCTGCGGCTTGAGCAGGGTCTCGGCCTGCTCCATCCGGTCCAGGTAGATCACGTCTCTCATCGCAAAAACGAGTTTGAACGTTCAAAGCTTTTTTGTCAATCGGCCGCTGTGGATGGTTTGCCCAGCACGTTCGCGACGAAGGCCGCCTTGCCCTCCGTGTACGCCTCGCGGTCGTGCCCGCTGGCGTGGGACAGGCCGCGCTTCAGGTCCTCATACTGTCGCGCGAGTCCGACATCGCCGATCAGCGCGTCGCGGAACCTGATCTGGTCGGTCCACCGCGGGTGCTGCGCCTGGATGAGGTGCAGGTGCGCTTCACGTCGCTGTTGTGTGGAGTCCGGCTTCACGTAGAAGCGCCGCCACGGCCGTCCGTCGAGGACTGGAGGCACGAAAGACCAGCCGTCGTCGGCGAGGCGTTCGGATGCCGCGGTGACGACGGTGTCCAGGTCTGTCACCGAGGCCATCAGGTCGACGATCGGTTTGGCGGCGAGTCCGGGGACGGCGGTCGATCCGATGTGCTCGATGCCTTCGACCAGCCACGGTCCGAGGAGGACGGTCAGCTTCGCGCGTTCCGCTTCGGCTCGGGCGGTCCATCGCGGGTCGTGTGGACGGATCTCCGCCAGCTCATACGCCCACGCCGGGGCTTCCTCGCTCATCAAGCCACGCTAGCGGCGATTCGCTCACGAGTCGGTGGTGCTCGCAGACGCGCCGATGACCTTGCGCGGGCGCGCTGACGCAGGGGTCCCCCGAGCTGGGAACCCCTACACCTCAACGTGCTCAGCACCCCCGACAAGATCGGCGACTCAACTCGACGCCGGGGCGTTGCGCCTCAGGTGGGTTCTGTTCAGACGGGCTGACGGTCGCCGTCGCCCCTGTGCGGTCATGGCGGGAGCCCTCGACAGGTCCGCCGGTTGTCGATCGCCGAGTTCGGGGCTGGTGGCGGGCTCCGATCCGGACAGCGAAGCGCAGTAGGCGTACCCCACGATGCGGCCTCTGCACGAGGCCCTCGAAAGGCTTTGAAAACGCTGACGCAGGGGTCCCCTCGAACCGGGAACCCCTACATCTCAACGTACTCAGCACCCCCGACAAGATCAGGAGTGCAGCTGGATGGCCTTCCGCATCGTCTCGCGCGCCCGTCCCCGGTCCCCCGCGATGTCGTAGGCGTACGCGAGCCGGAACCACGCGCGCCAGTCCTCCGGCGCGGCTTCGACCTCGGCCCGCCGTTCCTCGAACCAGGAGTCCGCAGCGTCCCGATCCACCCGCCCGGACGGCCGCCGGGGCAGGTGGGAGACGTCCGGCAGCAGCCCGTCGGCGTCGAGCTCGCGGGCCATCTTCTCCGTCTCCCACCCGAACCGCAGGTTGGAGTACACCAGCCAGACGCCGAGCAACGGCAGGATCAGCACGCCCACGCCGAGCAGCACGCCGACCAGCGAACCGGTCTGCAGCAACGCCACCGCGCGGCCGGCGAGCAGGACGAAGTAGACCGCCAGCGCCGCGATCAGCAGCGCGACGGTGACCCGGATCTTCACAGGTCCAGGTACTTGTCGAGACCGACGGCCAGACCGGGCCGCGAGACGATCTCCCGCACGCCCAGGACCACGCCCGGCATGAACGACGTCCGGTGCAGCGAGTCCTGACGGATCGTCAAAGTCTCGCTCTCGCCACCGAAAACGACCTCCTGGTGCGCGATCATCCCGGAGATCCGCAGCGAGTGGACCCGCACGCCGTCGACGAGAGCACCGCGCGCGCCCGGCTCCTCCTGCGTGGTCGCGTCGGGCATCGGGTCCATGCCGGAGCGCGCCGCCGCGATCAGGCGGGCGGTGTGCGCGGCCGTTCCCGAAGGCGCGTCGGCCTTGCGCGGGTGGTGCAGCTCGATGATCTCCGCCGACTCGTAGTAGCGGGCGGCGATCTCCGAGAAGCGCATCAGCAGGACGGCGCCGATGCCGAAGTTCGGCGCGATCAGCACACCGACGGACGGCTGCGACTCCAACATGCGCGCCACTGCGTCCAAACGCGACTGGTCGAAGCCGGAAGTGCCGACCACGCAATGGATTCCGGCCGCGATGCAGAACTCCAGGTTCCCCATCACCACGTCGGGGTGCGTGAAGTCGACGACGACCTGAGCGCCCGCATCGACTAGCGCGGACAGCGGGTCGTCGGCGTCGATCGCCGCCACGACCTCCATGTCCTTGGCGGCCTCGACCGCGCGGACCACCTCGGAACCCATGCGGCCCCGCGCGCCGAGAACTCCGACGCGAATCATGCAATCACCTCGTGTACCTGGTCCGGCAGATCGTCGGCGTGATCGTAGGGGCCGACCACCGCCGCGGCGACCGGTCGGCGCAGCAGATCACGTGCGAGCAGCGCCACTTCCTCGGCCGACACCTGGTCGATCCGAGCCAGCGTCGCTTCCACGCTCAGGTGATCGCCGTAGTTCAGTTCGCTCTTGCCGATGCGCGACATCCGGGAGCTGGTGTCCTCCAGGCCGAGCACGAGAGCGCCGCGCAGCTGTCCCTTGCCGCGCGCGACCTCCGCGTCGGAGAGCCCGCCGCGTGCCACGTCCACCAGCACCTCGCGGATCACGCCGGCGGTCTCGCCCAGCCGGTCCGGCTGGCAGCCCGCGTAGACGGCGAACGTGCCGGTGTCCGCGTACAGGCCGACGGACGAGTACACCTGGTACGCCAGGCCCCGCCGCTCGCGAACCTCCTGGAACAACCGGGAGCTCATGCCGCCACCGATCGCCGCGTTCAGGACGTTCAGCGCGAACCGGCGTTCGTCGTGGCGGTCCAGGCCCTTCATGCCGAGCATCATGTGCGCCTGCTCGGTGTCGTCGGTGTGCAGCACCAGCTTGCGGGCGTCCGCGATGCGCGCCCTGCCCGCACGAGGTGCGACCGCGCTGCCCTCCCGCGACAGCCGGTCACCGATCGACTTGCGCACCAGGCGCATCACCTGCGCGTGCTCGATGTTGCCCGCGACGGAGAAGACCATGCGCGGCAACGTGTAGCGCTTCTTGTAGAACGAGTAGAGCGCGTCCCGTTCCATGTCCTGAATGGACTTCTCGGTGCCGAGAACGGGGCGCCCCAACGCATGCCCGCCGAACATCGCCTCGATGAACGCGTCGTGCAGCAGGTCCTCGGGGTCGTCGTCGCGCATCGCGATCTCTTCGAGCACGACACCGCGTTCGGTCTCGAAGTCACGCGGACCGCAGATCGCCTCGAACACCACGTCGGACACCAGATCCACCGCCAGCGGCAGGTCCTCGTCCAGCACGTGCGCGTAGTAGCAGGTGTGCTCCTTGGCGGTGAACGCGTTCAGCTCGCCACCGACCGCGTCGATCTCCTCGGCGATCGCCGCCGCGGTGCGTCGCGCGGTTCCCTTGAACAGCAGGTGTTCCAGGTAGTGCGCGGCACCCGCCACCTCGGGCCGTTCGTCACGGGACCCGATCTGCACCCACAGGCCGACCGACGCGGACCGCACGCTCGGGATGCGCTCGGTGATGACCCGCAGGCCGGAGGGCAGCATGCTGCGCCGCACCTCGGACCCCGCGGACATCTCGAGCACCCGCGTGCTGCCCGGCCGCTGGAGGTGCCCCAGCCTTCCGGTACGCGGACGGCCGCGGGTGGATGCACCCGCGGCCGTCACGTTGTCTGTCGCACTCACTGCGCGGGAGCCGCCTCAGCAGCCTCGGTGGCCTCGACGGCCTCCGGGGCGTCAGCCGGCTTCGCAGCGTCGGCGTCCTCGTTCACGACGACGAGGCTGATCTTGCCGCGCTGGTCGATGTCGGCGATCTCGACGCGGAGCTTGTCGCCGACCTTGACGACGTCCTCCACCTTCGCGATGCGCTTGCCGTTGCCCAGCTTCGAGATGTGGACGAGGCCGTCCTTGCCGGGCAGCAGCGAGACGAACGCGCCGAACGCCGCGGTCTTCACCACGGTGCCCAGGAAGCGCTCGCCGACCTTCGGCAGCTGCGGGTTCGCGATCGCGTTGATCATGCCGATCGCGGCCTCGGCCGACGGGCCGTCCGCCGCACCGACGTAGATCGTGCCGTCGTCCTCGATGGAGATGTCGGCACCGGTCTGCTCGGTGATCGAGTTGATCATCTTGCCCTTCGGGCCGATGACCTCGCCGATCTTGTCAGTCGGGATCTTGACCGACGTGACGCGCGGAGCGTAGGCGCTCATCTCGTCCGGGTCGGCGATGGCCTCGGCCATGACCTCCAGGATGGTGTAGCGCGCGTCGCGGGCCTGGCCCAGCGCCGCCGCCAGCACCTCGGACGGGATGCCGTCGAGCTTCGTGTCGAGCTGCAGCGCCGTCACGAACTCCTTGGTGCCCGCGACCTTGAAGTCCATGTCGCCGAACGCGTCCTCGGCACCGAGGATGTCGGTCAGCGCCACGTAGCGGGTCTCGCCGTCGACCTCGTCGGACACGAGGCCCATCGCGATGCCGGAGACCGGGGCCTTCAGCGGGACACCGGCGTTGAGCAGCGACAGCGTCGACGCGCAGACCGAGCCCATCGAGGTCGAGCCGTTGGAGCCGAGGGCCTCGGACACCTGACGGATCGCGTACGGGAACTCGTCACGCTTCGGCAGAACCGGCATCAGGGCGCGCTCGGCAAGCGCGCCGTGGCCGATCTCGCGGCGCTTCGGCGAGCCCACGCGGCCGGTCTCACCGGTCGAGTAGGGCGGGAAGTTGTAGTGGTGCAGGTAGCGCTTGTGCGTCTCGGGAGACAGCGAGTCGATCTGCTGCTCCATGCGCAGCATGTTCAGCGTGGTGACACCCAGGATCTGGGTCTCGCCGCGCTCGAACAGCGCCGAACCGTGCGTCCTCGGGATCACGGCCACCTCGGCACCGAGGTCGCGGATGTCCGTGAGGCCACGGCCGTCGATGCGGACCTTGTCGCGCAGGATCCGCTGGCGCACGAGCTTCTTGGTCAGCGAGCGGAACGCGGCGCCGACCTCCTTCTCGCGACCCTCGAACTGCTCGGCCAGCTTGTCCAGCGTGGCGGCCTTGATCTCGTCGAGCTTGTCCTCGCGCTCGTGCTTGCCCGCGATGGTCAGCGCCTGGGCGAGCTCACCGGAAGCGGCGGACTCGACGGCCTCGAACGCGTCGGCCTGGTAGGCCGGGTACGTCGGGTACTCACCGGTCTCCTTGGCGGCGACCTGCGCGAGCTGCGCCTGCGCCTCGCAGAGGACCTTGATGAACGGCTTGGCGGCCTCGAGACCCGCGGCCACGACCTCCTCGGTGGGGGCGACGGCGCCCTCGCCGATCAGGTCGATCACGTTCTCGGTGGCCTCGGCCTCGACCATCATGATCGCGACGTCGCCGGACTCGACCACACGACCCGCGACGACCATGTCGAACACGGCCTTCTCGAGCTGCTCGTGGGTCGGGAACGCCACCCACTGGCCCTCGATCAGAGCGACGCGGACGCCACCGATCGGGCCGGAGAACGGCAGGCCGGCGAGCTGCGTGGACGCGGACGCGGCGTTGATCGCCACGACGTCGTACAGGTCGGCCGGGTTCAGGCTCATGACCGTGATGACGACCTGGATCTCGTTGCGCAGACCGTCCACGAAGGACGGGCGCAGCGGACGGTCGATCAGGCGGCACGTGAGAATCGCGTCCGTGCTCGGACGGCCCTCACGCCGGAAGAACGAGCCGGGGATGCGGCCCGCGGCGTACATGCGCTCCTCGACGTCCACCGTGAGGGGGAAGAAGTCGAAGTGCTCCTTGGGCTGCTTCGACGCCGTGGTGGCGCTGAGCAGCATCGTGTCGTCGTCCAGGTACGCGACCACGCTGCCGGCGGCCTGACGCGCGAGGCGCCCGGTCTCGAAGCGGATCGTGCGCGAGCCGAACTTGCCGTTGTCGATAACGGCAGTCGCCTCGTGGACCTCGATGTCCGTCATTTACTTGTTACTCCTCGTCTTTTGGACACCGCACACGCGTCTTGACGAGGCCGGTCTTCGATCGAAGTCCCCTGGGGCGTTTTCCACCAGAGGGCCACTACCGAGGACCGGCGATAACTGCTTCGCGCGATGCGGGCCCTGTTTTGTTCCTCTTTGCAGCNCCTCACGGAGCACCTCAAGCAGCACAAGCACGACCACCACTCCCGCCGTGGTCTTCTGCTGATGGTCGGCCGTCGCCGCCGTCTGCTGAACTACCTGACCAAGGTGGACATCAACCGCTACCGCGCGCTGATCCAGCGCCTCGGTCTGCGCAGGTGATACTTGCCGAGGGGGAGTGACCGGCCGGTCACTCCCCCTCGGCAAGTATCACCTGCGCAGACCGAGGCGCTGGATCAGCGCGCGGTAGCGGTTGATGTCCACCTTGGTCAGGTAGTTCAGCAGACGGCGGCGACGGCCGACCATCAGCAGAAGACCACGGCGGGAGTGGTGGTCGTGCTTGTGCTGCTTGAGGTGCTCCGTGAGGTCAGCGATGCGCTTGCTCAGCAGGGCCACCTGCGCCTCGGTCGAGCCGGTGTCGCTGTCGTGCAGACCGTACTCACCGAGGATGGACTTCTTCTGCTCCGTGGACAGTGCCACTAGGTACTTCTCCTACTTCGTTCAGGTCCGTGCGGCCCCACGCCCGCCGAATTGCTGGCCGGGGTAGCCGGTACTGGCCGCCACGGACCGCAGCCAGACCCAACTGCGAAGGCTATCAGGCACGGTGGTCAGCGGCGCGCTGACGTGCGCAACCCCACCCGTGCGACGGGTGTGTAGGCACCATCGGCGCTGCTCACGAGCACCGCTTCGGAAGGCTGCCACTGGCTGCTCAGGAAGGCCGGCATCGGCTGGCCCTGGTACCCGTACGCCACTGTGAGGTGCGCTCGCCAATTGTCGTTCGCACCCGCTGCCCTTGCCAACTCATTTAAGTCGCCGTCGATTCCCGCCCACAGGATCTTGCCGCGGAAGTCGCCGAAGTTCTTCAGCCGGATTTCGGGCGCTTCATACCCTTCGAGCGCTTTGAAACGTTCCTCATCTGCGGTTTCACCGTGGAAGCACAACGTGATGTGCCACTTCTCCGGTTTCGTCCAGTCGAGGTCGTGTGTGCGGTCGAGCACGGCGTCGAGCTCGTCGATCACGTGCTGGGGTGGGAACAGGGCGGTGAAGAACTTCACCGGCTGGCGGCCCGAATCGCGCGGCGGAACAGTTCGGCGATCGCCGGGAAGTCCTCGTGCAGCATGTCCGCGGCCTGCTGGAGCTCAGTGCGGTCGGCCACACGGCGCAGCACCGGGTATGCGACGCTCTCGTCGCCGTTGACCGGCAGCGAGTCGCGCGACACCGTCGGCTTGGACTCGCGCACGTCGTCGAGCGCCCGCTGCAGTGCCTCGGGAGCACCGGTCGCCACGTCGGGCGTGAGCACCTTGCGCTCCAGCATGATCATTCGCGCCAGCACGGCCGGGTTGCCGATCTTGGCCCGGCGGCCGCTCATCACCTGGCTGAGCATCGGCGCGCTGATCCCCAGCACATCCGCGAGCTGAGCCTGCGACACGTTGAAGGCCACGACCAACCGGCGCACTCGGTCACCCAGGGGCTCCCCGTACCACTCCCGCTGTAGCGCGAGGTTGCGCTGAACGATCTTGTGGTCCTCCACCTCGACCTCTCTCGTAGCCCGCACTCCGACCAGCATCCTGCCAGCCTGCGGACGCCCCCACGCCCGCTTCGCCCAATCTGACGGTCACGACTCGGTCAGCAGTTCCCTCGTTCGGTCTACATCTCGATGCATCTGTTCGAGAAGTGCCTCAACGGAGTCGAACTTCTCCATCTCACGCAGCCGTTCGACGAAGTCCACCGCCACGCGCTGCCCGTAGTAGTCCTCGTCCACGTCCAGCACGAACGCCTCGACGCGCCGCTCCCGCCCGGAGAACGTGGGGTTCGTCCCGACGCTCACCGCGGCCTTGAGCTTCTTACCCTTCGCGTCGGTGTACCAGCACGCATAAATACCGTCAGCCGGAACAGCCGCGAACTTCGGCGTGGACAGGTTGGCCGTCGGGAACCCCAGGTCCTTCCCGCGCCCGTCGCCCTTGACGACGATGCCCTCGAGCCGGTGCGGCCGGCCCAACGCCTCCGCGGCGGCTTTGACGTCGCCGGCGTCGATGCACGCGCGGATGTAGGTCGACGAGTAGGTCACCTCGTCAGCGGACACCAGATCAGCCCCCTCGGTCACGAATCCGAACCGCTGCCCGAGCTGGCGCAGCATCGCGACGTTACCCAACGCCTTGTGCCCGAAGGTGAAGTTCTCACCTACTACGACAGCGGCCGCGTGCAGCTTCTCGACGAGCACCTCGTGCACGAACTCGTCACTCGGCATGCGGGAGGTTTCGAGGCTGAACGGCACCACGACGAAGTGGTCGACCCCGAGCTCCTCGACCAGCTCGGCCCGCCTGCGCAGCGTCGTGAGCTGGGCCGGGTGACTGCCCGGCCGCACGACCTCGGACGGGTGCGGGTCGAAGGTCATCAGCACACTCGGCAGCCCGCGCTGCTGCGCGAGCTGCACGGCGCGGCCGATGAGGGCCTGATGGCCTTTGTGGACACCGTCGAACACGCCGATGGTGACCACGCAGCGGCCCCAGCCGCCAGGAAGGTGATCTAGTCCGCGCCAGCGTTGCACGGTGATCAGCCTACGACTTGGGGTGGCGCCGCGTCCGTTCACCATCCTGTGAGGAAGTCCAGCACGTCGGCAATCAGGTCGTCGTCGTCCTCGCGGCCCTGCGCGCGGAGATCGAGCATGAGCTTCGTCAGCACCTCGATCAGCGCCTCGTCGGGCACGACAGCTTCGCGGTGCGCGACCAGGATCGCTTTGATCGCGAAGTAGCCGGGCTCGTTGCCGGGCTCACCGTCAAGCACGGCGAGCACCTGACGCCGCAGCTCGGCCGGGTCGAAGTCGGGCATGCGCCGAAGCTAGCCAGCGGGGCTCAGCACCACCACTGGTTTGCAGGCGTCGTCCTCGTCCTTCGCCAGCGCGATGACGTGCCCGTCCGGCCCGAACACCCCGTAGGTGCCCTCGATCCCGCCTGGCCGCAGCCTCTGCCCGTGCGAAAGCGCTGACGCCTCTTGCGGGTCGATCTCGCGCCGCGGGAACGCCGTCGCGACCGCGGCGTCCAGGTCCAGCGACAGACCGGGCGTCTCCTCCAGCTGCTCCAGCGTTTTGGCGACGCGGAGGTCGAACGGGCCGACCCTGGTGCGCCGCAACGCACCCAGGTGGCCGCCGACGCCGAGCGCGGCGCCAAGGTCGCGGGCCAACGCGCGCACGTAAGTGCCGGAGGAGCACTCGACCATCACGTCGAGCAGGATCGTCTTGTCCTCACGGCGCGTGAACAGCACATCGAACCGATGCACGGTGACCGGCCGTGCGGGGATTTCGACTTGCTCGCCCGCACGCACCCGCGCGTAAGCGCGCTTGCCGTCGATCTTCACCGCGGACACGGCGGAAGGCACCTGCTGGATCGGCCCGGTCAGCTTCGCCACCTCGGCGGCGATCGCGTCGTCGCCGACGTGTGAGGCGTCCTCAGTGGACAGCACCTCGCCCTCGGCGTCGTCCGTGGTGGTGGACGCGCCGAGCACGATCGTCGCGAGGTACGCCTTGCTGTCGAGCGCGAGGTGGCCGAGAAGTTTGGTCGCTCGTTCGATGCCGAGCACGAGCACGCCGGTCGCCATCGGGTCCAGCGTGCCGGCGTGCCCGACCTTGCGGGTGCCGAGGATCCTGCGCACACGCGCCACCACGTCGTGCGAGGTCATGCCGTCCGGCTTGTCGACGACGACCAGGCCCGGTGCAACAGAGGGTTTCACGGCGGCAAATCCTAAGCGACGCGCAGAGCGTCCCAACGGCGGCGCCGCAACTGCACCGGCACCGTCTCACCACGCTCCTCCGCCGCGAACACGGCAGCACGCGCGCGCCGCCACCACACGAGCATCCGCCAGCCGCCCAGCGCCAGCACGATCACGCAGAAGCTCAACGCGATCCGGAACGCCGCCTGCGGGGCCAGCACGTTCTCCAGCAGGTCCAGCAGCACGCCGACACCGAGCGCGGCCACCGTGACGGCGAGGAAGCCGCCGACGTTGACCAGCCCGCTCGCCGTCGACTGGCGGTGCGACGGGTTGTAGTCACGGGCGAGCGCGAACGCGACGCCGGAGATCGGCCCGCCCACGGTCAGCACGAGGAACACGACCGCGATGACCGGCACCGGCACGTGCCCGCCGGGCCACAGCAGCAGCACACCCCAGCCGGTGAACGCGAACGCCAGGAACCAGCCCGCGATCGGCATGCGCCACTCGGGGTTGCGCGAGAACAACGCACCGACGATCGGACTCGCCACGATCGCACCGATGACCAACAGGCCGAGGGTGGATGACGCCGCGTTGGCCGACATGCCCTGCGCCTGCACGAGGTACGGGTACCCCCACAACAGCCCGAGCACGGCCGGCGTCGACATGGTGCTGAAGTGCGCCCAGAACCCGAGCCGGGTACCCGGCACGCTCCACGCCTGCCGCACCTTGGGCCAGATCTGCTTGAGCGGCACGGATTCCGGCTTGGGTGCGGTGAAGCCGGCGGGCACGTCGCGGACCCTCGCGAAGGCGACGGCGGAGTACAAAGCCGTGACGCCACCCGCGATGAGGAACGCCCACGTCCACCCGATCGAGCCGAGCATGAGCGTCAACGGCACGGTGGCGACCAGGTTGCCGACACCGCCGAGCGCGGCCGTGACAGCGACGACCAGCGAGTACTGGCGCGGCGGGAAGTGCGCCGCGACGATCCGGATCACGCTGATGAACGTCATCGCGTCGCCCATGCCCAGCACGGCCCGCGCGGTGAGGCCCAGGGCGTACGAGTCGGCGACGGCGAAGAGCAGCTGGCCGGTGCCCATGAGCAACGCGGCTACGGTGAGAATCTTGCGCGGACCGAACCGGTCCACGAGCAGCCCCGTGGGGATCTGCATGAGGGCGTAGACACCGATCTGCAACACGGTGAACACACCGAGCTGCGCAGGTCCGAGCCCGAACCGCTCACTCGCTTCCAGCCCGGCCACGCCCAGCGTGGTGCGGTGGAAGACGGCGGCGAAGTAGACGAAGACGGCGGTGGTCCAGATCAGCCACGAGATTCGGGTGGCGCGATCGACCGACGGCAAGACGGCACTCTCCCCAGGTCGGAGGCGGGCAGACATTAGTTACATCGCCTAAACAACCTTCTTGGTAACGATTTCATGCCGTGAGGTCGGACACAGCGGCCGTTCGGGCTACCTGATGGCGCCTTCGACGGCCCAGTCCCCCGACCGCGTGCGCCACACGACCGCCACCAGCCGCAACACCATGAACGCCGACAGTCCGCTCCAGATCCCCGCCAGCCCCCACCCGAACGCGTACGCGGCCCACACCAGCGGCAGGAACCCGACCACCGCCGACACGAGAGTCGCCGTCCGCATGAACTTCACGTCCCCCGCGCCCAGCAACACCCCGTCCAACGCGAACACCACGCCCGCGATCGGCTGCAGCGCAACGAAGAACCACCACGCGTTCGGAATCTCATCGAGCACACCGGCGTCCGACGTGAACGCCTGCGGCAAAACCGTTGCCAGCGCGGCAAAAACCACGCCGAGCCCGATCCCGAACACCAGCCCGTACCGCGTGACCTGCCACGCGAGTTTCTCGGCCTGCCGCCGGTTCGAGGCACCGAGCGCCGCCCCGACGAGCGACTGCGCCGCGATCGCCAGCGAGTCGAGCACCAGCGCCAGGAACGTCCACAGCTGCAACACGACCTGATGCGCACCCACGGCCGCAACGGACGTCCGCGCCGCCACCGACGCCGCACTGATGAAGCACGCCTGGAACGCCAGGCTGCGCAGCACCAAATCCCGCCCCATGCCGAGCTGCGCGCGCATGGCACCCCAATGCGGCGTGAGCGGCACGTGCTCAGCGAACAACGCCCTGAAGAACAACCCGGCGGACAACACCTGCGCGACGACGTTGGCGATGGCCGACCCTTCCAGCCCCCACCCCGCGCCGTACACGAGCGCCGGACACAGCACCGCACTGATCCCGTTGCCGATCAGGATGTACTTCAACGGCCGCCGCGTGTCCTGAACGCCACGCATCCACCCGTTGCCGGCCATCGTGACGAGGATGAACGGCGCGCCGAACAACGCGATGCGCACCCACTCCACCGCCGCGTCAGCGACCGCACCGCGACCAGCGAGCACCTCCGCCAGCGGCCGCGCGAACACCTGCCCGAGCAACACCACGAGCACACCAGCGACCAACGCCAGCCACGTCGCCTGCACGCCTTCTTCGACCGCGTCCCGACGCCTGCCCGCACCGTGGAGCCGAGCCGTGCGCGCCGTCGTGCCGTACGACAGGAACGTCAGCTGCGTGGACACCTGCGTCAGCAGCACGCCACCCAACGCCAGCCCGGCCAGCGGCAACGCCCCGAGGTGCCCGACCACAGCGGTGTCCACGAGCACGTACAACGGCTCAGCCGCCAGCACACCCAGCGCCGGCACAGCCAACCCGATCACCCGCCGCGCGGGAACCCGATCCTCCACACGACGAACCTATGTGGTCAGCCGCCGCCATGACCGGTGACGACGCCCACTCGACCCCGCGCCTACGCGCGCTGAGGCAGCCCGAACACCCGCTCGCGCGCCACCGCCAGCGCCGAGTGCAGGGCCCCCGACCGCACAGGATTAGCCGTGATCTGCGCGAGCTGCACCGGCGTGCGCGGCACCACCAGCTTCAGCAGCTCGACCGACACGAGCTCGCACAACGTCTCACCGCCCGCCTGCGCGACACCGCCCGACAGCAGCACCAACTCCGGGTCGAGCACGCAGACGACGTTCGCCAACCCCAAAGCAATCCTACGAGCGAGGTCTGACAAAAACGCGCGCCCGTCGGTCCCCACCGTCAAAGCGTGCGCGACGGCCTCCAGCCCCGAAGACGCCGTGATCCCGTGCGACGCCGCCAGCAACACGATCGCGTCACTGTCGACCTGGTCGCCGTACCGCCCACCCGGCACCTGCATCGAGTCGATCTCGCCCGCGCCACCCGTGACACCGCGCAGCAGCACGCCGTTGACGACCACCGCCGACCCGATCTCGTCCGCGGGCCAGAACAGCACGAAGTTCCGCACCCCGACCGCCTTGCCGGAGCTCATCTCCTCCAGCGCGGCGAGGTTGATGTCGTTCTCGATCGACACCGACGTGCCCAGCAACTCCCGCAACGTCGCAGGCAGGTCGACATCCACAAGCCCAGGCAGGTGCGGCGCGAAGCCGAGGTGCCCGGTAGCCGGGTCGACCGCGCCAGGCGTACCGACCACGACGTGCGACAGGGCGTCCAGACGCAGCCCTGCCAGCGCCGACGCCTTCTGCACGGTCTCCCGGAACACCTGCAGCGTGTTGTCCTTGGGCATCGGCGCACTGTGCTCAGCCAGCAACGATCCGGTGATGTCAGCAATGGCCACATCGATCAGATCCGGCGTCAACGCCACCGCCGCAACGTGCCCAACGCCCCCGTTGACGGCCCACATCTGAGCCCGCGGCCCACGCCCACCACCACGCAGCCCGGTGCGAACAACCATGCCGTCTTCTTCAAGCCGCGCCAGCAACTGCGCGGTCGCAGGCTTGGAGAGGCCGATGACCTCCTCCAACTCCGCGCGCGTCATCGCCCCGCTGCGCAGCAACGTCTCGATAGCCGCCCGGTCGTTGATCTCCCGCAGCAGCCGCGGGCTCCCAGTCCGTGTCATGACTCCACCCGCTCCAACGCGCCCTTGAGCGCGGCAACGACCTGCTCCGCGGCCCCGTCGAACGTGAACCCGGCCGCCAACCGATGCCCACCGCCCCCGAGCACCTGCGCCACCTCACGAACATCGACCCTGCTCACGGCCCGCAACGACACCGACCAGAACCCAGGCCGCAACTCCTTCAACACGGCCGCAACCTCAGCCTCAGAGGCAGAGCGCACAACATCGATCACGCTCTCCACCTCCTCACTACGCACATCACGCGCGTCATCCAGCCCCACCACCGCGTGCACAAGCCCCAACCCGTGCGCCGCGTCCTGATCGAGCTCAGCCTTGGCCAACACACGCGACAACATGCCCAAATACGCAAACGGGTGCGCGTCCATCAACGGCCTGGCGACGGCATACGCGTCCACCCCAGTGGCCAACAACCGCGCCGCCGTCTCGTGCGCAGCAGGCCCAGCCTTCCGAAAGCCCCCGGTGTCAGTCACCAACCCGGCATAAATGCACCGCGCGATCGGCTCGTCGACCTCAACGTCCATCTCATCGAGCAACTTCAACGCGATCAACGCCGTGGCCTCAGCGTGCTCATCGATGCAGTGCAACGTCCCGTACCGCGTGTTCGACACGTGATGGTCAATGACGATGACGGGCCCACGACAGCTGCCGACCCGGTCCTGCAACGGCCCGAGCCGCTGCAAACTCCCCGTGTCCATGACAACGAGCAACTCAGGCTCACGCGGCACCTCGTCGCGGTGGACGAGCAGCCCAGCGGTGTCCAACGCCTTGAGCGACTCAGGCACAGCCTCGGGCTCCCCGAACGCCACCCGCACGGCAACCCCACGCCGGTGCAACGCGAGCCCCACCGCCAACGCACTCCCGAGCGTGTCCGCGTCGGGGTTGATGTGACTCAGCAAAGTCACATCACGAGCGCCAGCCAGTAAGCGAGCGGCCTCGGCAATGGTGGTACTCAGGTCATCTGCCACAGGGAGACGTTAGCTGCTGACCGTCTCAATGTGCTGTAGGGCACCCACGGACAAGACCATTTCACCCTCTGAACCCCGTAGACGAACGCGACCAGGAGAGGTTGAGGAACGCGAAGGCGAAGCCGAGCCGCTTTTCCCGAACGGGCCGGGTGGGGTGGTCCCGTCACGAGACGTACCTAGGCCCTTGCCGCGCCCGAGGGGTTGGGTCAAGTCGACACGCTTTTCGTCGACTTGACCCAACCCCTCGGGTGTGGCTCGCTCCCGGTGCGGCTCGGGACGGGACCACCCCACCAACGCAACCAAACAACGCAACAGGCAGCCGCCCTGAGCAACTGGCGTGCCATCTACCCGCGTGTGGCGCTGGCCGGTCTTTGATCAGATTGGCGGGGTC
>NZ_JAJAEG010000029.1:0-136150 GCF_047445655.1 Lentzea alba | reverse complement strand
CCCCGCGTCCCCACGACACGCCGAGACCTAACAAAGTACTACTAGCCCACGCGACCCTTCCTCGGCAACGGACGGACACGCGCCAACCCGCACGACTCCTTCCGCCCCAACAGCTGAACGCGCACCTACCCCGCGACACTTCCGCAGCAACGGCTGGACGTGGAGCTACCCCACGCACCTCGCCCGCAGCAACGGACCGACGTGCACTTACCCCGCACGATTCCTTCCGCGCAGCGGCCGAACGCGCACCTACCTCACGCGGCTGATCCGCAGCCACAACCGCACGCACGCACCTACCCCACGCAACCCATCCGCAGCCACAACCGGACACGCGCACCTACCCACGCAACCCACCCACAGCCACAACCAGACACGCGCACCCACCCCGCGCAGCTCACCCGCAGGGGCCTACCCCACGCGGCTCTTCGGCGGCAACGGCACGAAGCCACTGGTGCGCCGGACGTACTCGGCATACCCAGGCCTGCGCGACACGATGTCCTTCTCGAGCAGCGGCTTGCCCGTGCCCTTCGCGAGCAGCCACGTCATGATCACCGGGCCGATGATCGTGAGCGCGCCGAGCCACGAGTGCAGCGCGAACAGGTAAAGGCCCCACCACACGACGGAGTCGCCGAAGTAGTTCGGATGCCTTGTGTAGCGCCAGAGACCGCGATCCATCACGGCGCCCTTGTTCGCCGGGTCCGCGCGGAACCGGGAGAGCTGCCAATCGCCTACGGCCTCGAAGGTGAAGCCGACCAACCACACGCCGGTGCCCACCCAATCCAGCACTCCCAACGGGGCCGAAAGATGCTGCGCGGCCTGCACCGGCAGCGACACGATCCACATCAGCGCGGCCTGGATCAGGTACACGCGGTACATCCGCAAGCGCGGATTTCCCTTGGCACGCCTCAAAATGTCCTGGTATCGCGGATCTTCGTCCTTGCCTGCGTTGCGCACGAAGATGTGCACTCCCAGGCGTAGACCCCACACCGCGGTCAACACCGTGACGAGCCACTGCCGAGTTGGTTCGCCGTCCGCGAACACCAGCGTGACCACCGCGATCACCGCGAAGCCGGGACCCCAGGCCGAGTCGATCAGGTCGTAGCGCTTACGGGCGTCCGCGTACAGGAACAGCGCGCTGAGCAGCACGAAGACGGCGAGAAAGCTGATCAGGAAGCTCATCGCGCCACCAGCTCACGACGCACGCGCGGCATGCCGCTGCGACCATCCGGGCTCCTGCGCACCGCGAGGATCTGGTCCACGCCCATCCGCCCTTCCTCGAACGTCAGCGCGCCACCCGCGAGGTACAGGCGCCACACGCGTGCCTGCCCCTCGCCGACCAGCGCGACGACCTCGTCCCACCGATCTTCCAGTGTCTGCGCCCACGCCCGCACGGTCCAGACGTAGTGCTCCCGCATCGCGTGCACGTCCCGGATCTCCAAACCCGCACCTTCGAGGAACCCTGTCGTGGCACTGACAGGCCGCATGTGCATGTCCGGCGCAACGTACGACTCGATGAACGCGCCACCGCCGGGCGCGTTGCGACCGCGCGACATCTGCTGCAGCAACAGGCGGCCCTCTGGCTTCAGCAACCGGTACAAAGTGGAGGCGTACACCGGGTAGTTCGCCTCGCCGACGTGCTCACCCATCTCGATGGTGGAGATCGCGTCGAACGGCTCGTCACCCACTTCGCGGTAGTCCTGCAACCGCACCTCGACGCGGTCCTGCAGCCCCTCAGCCGCGACCCGCCCAAGAACGTGCTGCCGCTGCTGCGCGGAGATCGTGACCCCGACGGCGTGCACGCCGTACTCCCGCGCCGCGTGGATGATCATCGATCCCCAGCCGCACCCGACGTCCAGGAGCCGCATCCCCGGCCGCAGGTCGAGCTTGCGGCACACGAGGTCCAACTTGTTCTGCTGAGCCTGCGCCAGCGAGTCCGATGAGGACGTGAAGTAGGCACACGAGTAGGCCATGCTCGGGTCGAGCACGAGCTGGTAGAAGTCGTTGCTCAGGTCGTAGTGATGCGAAATGGCGTCCCGATCACGGCGCTGCGTGTGCAGCGCACCGCGCAGCCGCGCCTCCTCACGAGGCGCATCAAGCTTGGGACCCAACACTTTCAGTTGCAATGCAAGTTTCACAACCTCGACGACCCGAGGTCGCCGCGTGACACCACGCCGCACGAGCCCCCAGATCTGCGAGAGCCCAGCCGCGAGATCACCCTCGACGTCGAGCTCCCCGCTCACATACGCGCGCGCGAGCCCGAGCTCGTTCGGACTCCACACGAGCCGCCTCAACGCGTCCCGCGACCGGATCACGAGCACGGCGCCGTCCTGAGGCCCGGCGACGCTCCCGTCCCACGCCCGAATTCCGATCGGCAGCGGCGCACCCAGCACCCGCTCGGCCATTCCTGCCAGCTGACCAGCGACGACCACCCTGCACCTCCCGTGAAACCTGGCTCCGCCAGACGTTCGAGCCGGCAAGAGGTTCGGTTCGTTTCTGAACCGAGACGCAACCGCGCCCGTATGGCCTCGATAGAGCGAACGACGGAACAAGGAGGACATGAGTGTGATCCGACGTAACCGCATTGCCATCGGGCTCGCCGCGGGGCTGGCAGTTGTGCTGGGTCTGGGTGTCTGGAGTGCCACGGGCAGTGGCACGAACTCGAAGCCGGTGGCACAGACCGAAACAGACCTTGGCGTACTCGGTGACTACGGCGACGTGGGTCAGCCCCCGGTACTCCAGGAGCCCGCTCAGGCACCCGAGGCCCCTGTTCAGCAGCAGGCACCGGAAACCCCGACGCCCGCGGCCCAGCCGCCGGCAGCGCAGCCCCCAGCAGCAGCCCCTGTCAGCAACCTGCGCCTGGTCGGCAAGGCAGTCGACAAGATGGGCATGGTCGTCCAGGACGGCGACGGCCGGACGCTGTACCGCTTCGACAAGGACACCCCGAAGCCCGAAGGCAAGTCGAACTGCAACAACCAGTGCGCCGTGACGTGGCCGCCGATGCTGTCGGACACGATCCCGCAGGTCGAGGGCATCGACCAGAAGCTGGTCTCGCTGATCACGCGTGCTGACGGCAAGAAGCAGGTCGCGATCGACGGCTGGGCTCTCTACACGTACTCGCAGGACCCGAAGCCGGGCGCCTGGAAGGGCCAGGGCGTTGGTGGCACCTGGTTCGTGATCCAGCCCGACGGCAAGCGCAACGTCGAGTGCCTCCCGCCCGGCGTGACGGCACCTGCAGCCTAAGACTCCCGTTAGGACGGTCCATCTGAGACACACAACACCCTGACACGGTGTAACCCCGGCCCTGGGNCCGGGTGCTGCGGTGGACGAGCTGCGTGCCCGCGTCGAGGTGTTGGCGGCCAAGCACCCGTTGTACTCGACGCTCTGATCTGGTTCGTGCCTGGGAGGGGGCCTTCGGGTCCCCTCCTTTGTTGTTGGTGCGGAGTTCTTGTGAGGGCGGGACGGTTCGCCTTCGGCATCGCACAAGAGCTGCACGAAGGGGCGCCGCCGGAATTCCGGCGGCGCCCCTTCGTGCAGCTCTTGTGCGATGCCGAAGGCGAACCGTCCCGCCCTCACAAGAACTCCGCACCAACAACAAAGGAGGGGACCCGAAGGCCCCCTCCCAGGCACGAACCAGATCAGAGCGTCGAGTACAACGGGTGCTTGGCCGCCAACACCTCGACGCGGGCACGCAGCTCGTCCACCGCAGCACCCGGCTTCAACGCCTCAGCGATGATGTCGGCGACCTCGATGAAGTCCACCTCACCAAACCCACGCGTCGCCAACGCCGGCGTACCGATCCGCAGACCCGACGTCACCATCGGCGGACGCGGGTCGTTGGGGACGGCGTTGCGGTTGACCGTGATCCCGATCTGGTGCAGCACGTCCTCAGCCTGCTTACCGTCGAGCTCGGAGTTGACCAGGTCGACGAGGACCAGGTGAACGTCCGTACCGCCGGTCAGCACCTTCACGCCGACCTCAGCCACGTCAGCCTGAGACAGCCGCTCAGCCAGGATCCGCGACCCCTCCAACGTCCGCCGCTGCCGATCAGCGAACTCCGGCGAAGCAGCATGCTTGAACGCCACAGCCTTGGCTGCGATCACATGCTCCAACGGCCCACCCTGCTGCCCGGGGAACACCGCGGAATTGATCTTCTTGGCGATGTCCGCGTCGTTGGACAGGATCACACCACCACGAGGCCCACCAAGGGTCTTGTGCGTCGTCGTAGTCGTGACATGCGCATGCGGCACCGGCGACGGGTGCAGCCCGGCAGCCACCAGCCCAGCGAAGTGCGCCATGTCGACCATCAGGTAAGCCTCAACCGAGTCCGCGATCCGACGGAACTCGGCGAAGTCCAGCTGACGCGGGTACGCGGACCAGCCAGCGACGATCAACTTGGGACGGTGCTCAGCAGCCAGCCGCTCGACCTCGGCCATGTCCACCCGGCCGTCAGAGTCGGCAACGTGGTACGGCACGACGTTGTAGAGCTTGCCGGAGAAGTTGATGCGCATGCCGTGCGTGAGGTGGCCGCCGTGCGCGAGGTCCAGGCCCAGGATCGTGTCGCCGGGCTGCAGTAGGGCGAACATCGCGGCCGCGTTGGCCTGGGCGCCCGAGTGCGGCTGGACGTTCGCGAAGCCGGCGCCGAAGAGCGACTTGATGCGCTCGATGGCCAGGCGCTCGACGACGTCCACGTGCTCGCAGCCGCCGTAGTAGCGGCGGCCGGGGTAGCCCTCGGCGTACTTGTTCGTCAGCACCGAGCCCTGCGCCTGCAGCACGGACACGGGCGTGAAGTTCTCCGAGGCGATCATCTCGAGGGTGCCCTGCTGGCGCGCCAGCTCGGCGGCAACGGCCTCGGCCACCTCGGGGTCGTACTCCGCGAGGGAGGCGTTGAACTGGTCGGACATCTGGAAGATCTCCCTACTTGGCGCGCTTGTAGAACGGAAGTGCGACGACCTCGACCGGCTGCTTCTTGCCGCGGACGTCCACCAGCAGTTGGGTACCCGGCTCGGAGCTCGCGCGCGAGACGTAGGCCATCGCGACCGAGTAGCCGAGGGTCGGGGACAGGGCGCCCGAGGTGACCTCGCCGACGACCTCGTCGCCGTTCAGGACCGCGTAGCCGTGGCGCGGGGCGCGGCGCTCGGGGGTCTTCAGTCCGACCAGGACCGAGTCCACACCGGACTCCGACACCTTCGTCAGCGCGTCGCGGCCCACGAAGTCGCCCGGCTTGTCGAGCTTCACGACGCGGCCGAGGCCGGCGTGGTACGGCGTCAGGGAGGTCGTGAGCTCGTTGCCGTACAAGGGCATTCCGGCTTCGAGACGCAACGTGTCGCGGCAGCCGAGACCACACGGCTTGAGCTCGTGCGACGAACCCGCCTCGAGCAACGCCGCCCAGACCGCAGACGCGTCGGCAGGCGCCACGAACAGCTCGAAGCCCTCCTCGCCCGTGTAACCGGTGCGGGCCAGCAGCGCCGGAACACCCGCCACCGTGGACGGGTACGAGGCGTAGTACTTGACGGAACCGAGGTCGGTGTCGGTCAGCCCGGACAGGATCTCGACCGACTTCGGGCCCTGGATCGCGATCAACGCGTACTCGGTCGACTTGTCCGCGACGACGGTGTCGAACCCAGCCGCGCGCTCGACCAGCGCCTCAGCCACCACAGCAGCGTTGGAGGCGTTCGCGACGACCATGAACTCCTCGTCGCCGAGCCGGTACACGATCAGGTCGTCGATCACGCCGCCGTCGGCCTGCGTGATCATCGTGTAGCGGGCCTTGCCCACGGCCAGCGCCGAGATGTGGCCGACCAGCGCGTAGTCGAGGGCCTCGCCGGCCTGCGGGCCGGTCAGGACGATCTCACCCATGTGTGTGAGGTCGAACAGGCCCGCGGTCGTGCGCACCGCGTGGTGCTCCGCGAGCTCAGACGAGTAGCGAAGCGGCATCCGCCAGCCCGCGAAGTCGGTGAACATCGCGCCGAGCTGCTCGTGCTCGGCGTTCAGAGGCGTGAGGCGGGACATCAGAACGCTCCTCCAGGATGCGCCGAAGAGCCGGACCAGGCCGGCTGAGGCAACAGAAGAATGACACGGTCCATCGGAGACTCCTCACTAGAGCGAGCCTCCCCCTCTGTCATGAGCCTGAGAGCTTCGCCGCGCGGGACGCGACTTGCACCGTGGGCGAGGCGGAACCGCCTGCTTTCCAGAGTTGCCTTCGTCGTGCGGTATCTGTGCCTGAGAGATTCCGGGGAGGGGTTGCTCCTTCGGCGCCCCTTCGAAAGGGGTCTCTTCCGCGCGACATCGACGGCCGTGTTCAGTTGGTAGCCCCAGACGCTAGCAGGCCAAACGTCACAGCGGCACGCCCTGCGCAGTCTTCTCGACCACCTTGCGCTCGGCCCAGAACGACAGGAACGGGATCGTCCCGGCGAGCAGCACGAGGGCGGTGCCCTTCATCGACCAGCGCAGCTTGAGGGCCAGGTCGACGGAAATCACCAGGTAGATGGCGTAGAGGAAGCCGTGGACGGGGCCGACGACCTTCATCATCCCGCCCATGTCCGCGGCGTACTTGAGCACCATCGCCACGACCAGCAGCAGCAGGAAGACACCGACCACGTAAGCCATGACCCGGAACCGGGTCAACGCACCCTTCATCTGCCCGCCTTCGTTCAACGACCGTCCCGCGCGTTGAGGTCCGCGAGCATGCGGTTGTAGGCCGCGAGCTCCGCGTCTTCTGGGTCGTCGAAGTGCTCAACAGGCGCGGGTTTGACGGCGTCAACCGTAGCTACCGGCTCTGGAGCAGGCGCAACCGGATCCTCGTCACGGCGCTGACGTGCCAGTCGGCGGAAGCGCCACACCATGAAGAGCGGGAAGAGGCCGAACAGGGGCCACTGGAGCACGTATCCGAGATTCTGGAACGTGCCGGAGGCGGACTCGAAGCGCTGCCACTGCCAGTACGCGAGTCCGCAACAGGCGACCAGCGCCGCCAGACAGGCGAACGCGATCAACACACGTTGGGGAGTAAGGAGGCCGCGCACGACCTCCACACTAGAGGTAGTTCTGGGGGTCCGGGGGTCGCCCCCGGCATGAGCACGACGAACGAGATGCGGCGAGCGCGCTCAGCGAGCGCGCAAGCTCACTCGTGAGTGGATACGGGGCTGCCGCCTCCGACAGCCCGTTCCGCTACTACGCCACGCCGTCCCGGCGCTGCCTCTGCAGACGTGCGACACACCACGCCGCGGCGGAGCCACGACGGAGGTGCTGGAGAACCGTCATCGGTCCCAGGCGCCTCCCGAGATCGGCAGGCGTCAGGCCCGCCGCGCGGTAGTCGAGCGCGCGCTGGTCCAACGGGCTGATGCCCGCGTCCCACCACTGCTCGGCTTCGGCGACGTCGCCCACCAGCTGCCAGTAGCTCGCCGCGGCAGCGAGCAGTGCCTCGGGTGCCTCCGGCGCCCGCTTGCGCATCGCGGCCACGTAGGCCGGATCCGCCGAGTCGACCTTGACCAAGCCACGCGACGACCCGCTCCTGCCTCCCCGCTGCACGGGGATGCCTGGCGCCGAGGGGGGAGCCTCTGCGAGCCACGCGTTCTTGATCCGGTTCACCTCCTGCATCTCTGCATCATCAGACCGTTCAGCCGCCCACTGCTGCAACAGCTCGTGGACCCCGGAGTCCTCGACCATCCATGCCTCCTCGTCGGTCGGGGATCGGCCATTGCAGCGGAAGGTATTCGGTAGGTCTGACAATCGCCAGACCCTGAATCCCCAGAACACCCGTTACCAGTGCGTGATTGGCCTCTTTCCACCCATCCGGTCCAACGCGAACGGCCGAGGATCACCGAGAGTCACTAGGCAACCGGGGTGGCCGTCCCGAAGAGGCTCCTGATGAAGGTGATGATCGACTCCGCGCCCTCACGCAGCCAGCCGAGAGCCGTCTGGACCGCCGAAGCGGACTCTTCGGGCCGGGTGATCAGGAGGAACAGCACCAGCGCGACGCCCGCCAGCACTAGCACCTTCTTGAGGTTCACAGGTCCCTCTCCGTCCATGTCGCTCACAGGTCGGGCGGCGGACCGCCCGTGTCACCCGTCATGGTCCCTCATTCACCCATGCGATGAACAACGACCACGCCCAACTGGTCCTACGATCCACCAGCCACGCACGCCTGCATGACGGGGAATGTCACCCGAATGGCGGCTAAAGAGGGCCCTGTCCAGCGCCGATGTCCTGGGCACGAGGTGAACACGGACTCCCTCGCATCCCACAGCTTGGACCAGACACTGTTGCACCGGACGTCACCCGGATGCCGAAGCGTCGGCATCACGCTCCGTCACCCCTTCGTGTCCTTATTAATGCCGCACGCGAGCATTCATCCAATTACTCCGGCCCGCCGCAGTTCCATAATTTCGGCGTCCGCCACACCCATGTCGGCAAGCACTTCCCCGGTGTTCACCCCGGCCGAAACCGGGGGCGTCGGAACCGACGTCGGGGTCCGGTCGAACCGAGGCGCCGGAGCCGGGTGCAAAGAACCGGAGACGTCGACGAACGTGGCCCGCGCCGCGTTGTACGGATGGCGCGCAGCCTCGGCAGGGGTCAGCACCGGCGCCAGGCACGCGTCCGTGTCCCGCGCGAGGTCCGCCCACTCGTCCCGCGTGCGTGTCTTCACCGCCGCGGCGATGCGTTCCCGCAGCTCAGGCCAGTTCGCCGGGTCGTTGCGCGTCGGCGCGTCCTCCAGCCCCAGCACGCGCACCAGGTCGGCGTAGAACTTCTCCTCCAGTGCGCCCACGGCCACGAAGCGCCCGTCCGCGGCCTCGTAGACGTCGTAGAACGGGATGCCGCCGTCGAGCATGTTCTCGCCGCGACCGCCCTGCCACATGCCCGCGTTCTTCATCCCGTGCAGGAACGTCGTCAGCAACGCCGCGCCGTCGACCATCGAGGCGTCCACAACCTGGCCGCGCCCGGAACGCTCGCGTTCGTACAGTGCGGCGAGCACACCGACGGCCAGCAGCAGCCCTCCGCCGCCGAAGTCGCCTACGAGGTTGAGCGGCACGACGGGAGGCTCGCCGGCCCGCCCGATGGGGTCCAGCGCGCCCGCGACGGCGATGTAGTTGATGTCGTGCCCGGCTCGGTCGGCGAGCGGCCCGTCCTGGCCCCAGCCGGTCATACGTCCATATACAAGGCGCGGGTTGCGGGCGAGACACTGCGCCGGGCCGATGCCCAGCCGCTCGGTCACGCCCGGCCGGAAGCCCTCGACCAGCACGTCCGAGCCCTCGACCAGCCGCAACACCAGCTCGGCGCCCTCAGGCTTGCGGGTGTCGATCGCGACCGACCGCCGGTTGCGCCCCAGGAAGTCGCCGGGGACCGTCGACCGGCTCCCCGGCTTGTGCACCTGGATCACGTCCGCGCCCAGGTCGGCGAGCACCATGCAGCCGAACGGCGCGGGCGCGAGGCCGGCGAGCTCGATGACGCGAAGTCCTGCGAGCGGCCCCGTCACAGGGACCTCGCGATGATTTCCTTCATGATCTCGTTCGTCCCGCCGAAGATTCGCTGCACGCGCGCGTCCGCCCACGCCCGTGCGATCGGGTACTCGTTCATGTAGCCGTAGCCACCGAAGAGCTGCACGCACTCGTCGACGACGACTCCAAGCCGGTCGCTGGCCCACCACTTCGCCATCGCCGCGGTCGGCACGTCCAGCTCGCCCTTCAGGTGCTTCTCGATGCACTCGTCGATGAACGCCCTGGTCACGGCCGCCTCGGTGGCGCACTCGGCGAGCTTGAACCGGGTGTTCTGGAACTTCATCAGCTCCTTGCCGAACGCCGTGCGCTCCTTCACGTACTTCACCGTCACGTCGACGGCCGCCTCGATGCCCGCGATCGAGCAGACCCCGATGATCAGCCGTTCCTGCGGCAGCTGCTGCATGAGCTGGACGAACCCGAGACCCTCCTGGTCACCGAGAAGGTTCGAGACGGGCACGCGGACGTCGTCGAAGAACAGCTCGGCGGTGTCCTGGCCCTTCATGCCGACCTTGTCGAGCACGCGGCCGCGCCGGATGTCGTTCTCCACGACGATCAACGAGATGCCCTGCGCGCCCTGCGCCGGGTCGGTCTTGGCGACGACGATCACCAGGTCGGCGTGCACGCCGTTCGTGATGAACGTCTTCGAGCCGTTGATGACGTACTCGTCGCCGTCCCGGACGGCCCTCGTGCGGATGCCCTGCAGGTCGGATCCGGCGCCGGGTTCGGTCATCGCGATCGCGCCGACGTACTCGCCGGACGCGAGCTTGGGCAGCCAGCGCAGCTTCTGCTCGTGCGAGCCGTAGGAGTTGAGGTAGTGGGCGACGATGCCGCTGTGCACGCTGTTGCCCCAGGCGCTGTCACCGACGCGTGCCTGTTCCTCGAGCAGCACGGCCTCGTGTGCGAACGTGCCGCCGCCGCCTCCGTACTCCTCCGGGATGCTCAGGCACAGCAGCCCGACCTCGCCGGCGCGGCGCCACAGGTCGCGGTCGACCTGCTTCTGCTCGGCGAAGCGTTCCTGGTGCGGCCCGATCTCCTTCTCCATGAACGTGCGGGCGAGCTGGCGCAACTGGTCCAGGTCGCTGTCCATCCACCGCGATCGACGCTCTGCCATGACGTCCACGAAACCACTCGGCAGTGATCCACGCCATGACCGGCGCGCGTGGGCGTCACCCGAAAAACTGAGCGAAAAAACCACCTCGATCGTCCAGACTGCTCGGCATGCAGATCCACCGGGTCACCTCGGACGAGTGGGACCTCTGGCGTGACCTCCGCCTGGAGGCGCTGGCCTGCGATCCCGGCGGGTTCGGGTCCACGCTGGCTCGCGAGCAGGCCTTCACCGAGGACTACTGGAGGGAGTCCGTCGGGCGGGGCCTGAAGCTGGTCGCGCTCGCCCCCGGCCCGGCAGGCCTGGTCGGGGCCTTCGCGGACTCCGTCGGGCTGCAGCTCTACTCGATGTGGGTGCGGGACACCCATCGCGGCCGTGGTGTGGGAGAAGCACTGGTCAAGACCGTGCTGGAGTGGGCGGCCGAGCACGGCTGGAAGGTCGTGCGGCTGCGCGTCTACGACCACAACCTGCCTGCTCGGAGGCTCTACGAGCGACTCGGGTTCACAAAAGCCGCGGAACCCGAGTTCATGGAGTTCCAGGTGAGCTAATCGGTCACCCTTCACGGTCATGGCCAGCTCCAGACGCCGGGCCTAGCGTGGGTGCCATGAGCGAAGCCTTGATCTTCGACGCGGTGCGCACGCCGCGCGGCAAGGGCAAGCGCGGGTCGCTGCACAGCGTCCGGCCCGTCGAGCTGGCCGCCGGTGTGCTGCGCGCGCTGTCCGAACGCAACTCTCTCGACACCTCCGCGGTGGACGACGTCGTGTTCGGCGTCGTGTCGCCGATCGGTGAGCAGGGCGGTGACATCGCGCGTGCCGCGGTGCTGGCCGCGGGCTGGGACCAGCGGCCGGCGGGCGTGCAGCTCAACCGCTTCTGCGCGTCCGGCCTGGAGTCGGTGAACCTCGCCGCCGCCAAGGTCGCGTCCGGGTTCGAGGACCTGGTGGTCGCTGGCGGCGTCGAGTCGATGTCGCGCGTGCCGATGGGCTCCGACGGTGGCGCGTGGGCGATCGACCCCGCGACGAACTTCGACCTGTCGTTCGTGCCGCAGGGCGTGTCCGCCGACCTGATCGCGACGATGGAGGGCTTCTCGCGCACGGACGTCGACGCGTGGGCCGCCCGGTCGCACGCCCGCGCGTTCGAAGCGCAGAAGGACGGCCGGTTCGAGCGTTCCGTGGTGCCGGTGATCGACCAGAACGGCACCGTGGTGCTCAAGGAGGACGAGACGATCCGTCCCGGGTCCACTGTGGAGTCCCTGGGCAGGCTCAAGCCGAGCTTCCAGTTCCACGGCGACCTCGGCTACGACTCCGTGGCGATCGACCGCTACCCCACCGTCGAGCGCATCACCCACGTGCACACGCCGGGCAACTCGTCGCAGATCGTCGACGGCGCCGCGGCGATGCTCATCGGGTCCGCGTCCGCCGGGCAGGCTCTGGGTCTCACGCCACGCGCCCGGATCGTTGCCGTTGCCGTCGTCGGCACCGAACCGACGATCATGCTGACCGGACCCGCCCCGTCCGCGCGCAAGGCGCTGGACCGCGCCGGGCTCTCCGTCGAGGACATCGACCTGTTCGAGGTCAACGAGGCGTTCTCGTCGGTCGTGCTGAAGTTCCTGCGGGACATGGACATCCCCGAGGACAAGGTCAACGTCAACGGCGGCGCGATCGCGCTGGGCCACCCGCTGGGCGCCACCGGCTGCATGATCCTGGGCACGCTGCTGGACGAGCTGGAACGCCGGGACCTGCGCCGCGGCTTGGCCACGTTGTGCGTGGGCGGCGGCATGGGCATCGCGACGATCATCGAGAGGGTCTGACCGTGTCTAATTCTTTGGGCACTTTCCACTACGACAAGGACTCCGACGGCATCGTCACCCTGACGATGGACATGTCCGGCTCCGCCAACGTGATGAACAACGAGTACCGCGAGCTGATGGGCGACGCCGTCACGAAGCTCGAGGGTGACGAGATCACCGGTGTGATCATCACGTCCGCCAAGAAGACGTTCTTCGCGGGTGGCGACCTCAACGTGCTGATCGCGATCACGCCCGAGAACGCCTCGCAGGCCCTGGAAGGCGTCGAGGAGCTCAAGTCGCAGCTGCGGCGCCTGGAGAAGCTCGGCAAGCCGGTCGTGGCCGCGATCAACGGCTCGGCGCTCGGCGGCGGCTTCGAGATCGCGCTCGCCTCGCACCGCCGGATCGTGTTGAACGACAACAGCATCCGCGTCGGCCTGCCCGAGGCGACGCTGGGGCTGCTGCCCGGCGGCGGTGGCGTCACGCGCATGGTGCGCCTGCTGGGCGTGCAGAAGGCGTTGCCGTTGCTGATGGAGGGCAAGCAGCTCCGTCCCGAGCGCGCGCTGGAAGCCGGGATGGTGCACCAGCTCGTCGAGACGCGCGAAGAGCTGATCTCCGAGGCCCGCGCGTGGATCCTGGCGAACCCGGCCCCGGTGCAGCCGTGGGACAGGCAGGGCGCGGGCGTGCCGGACCTGAAGTTCGGTGACCCCAACAGTTACGGGCTGCTGGGTGCGGCACCTGCCGTGCTGCGCAAGAAGTCGCACGGCGCGTACCCGGCGCCGGAGAAGATCATGGCGACCGCGGTCGAGGGCGCTTACGTCGACTTCGACACGGCGTTGAAGATCGAGGGCCGCTACTTCGTGGAACTGGCCTCCGGTCAGGTGTCCAAGAACATGATCACGGCGTTCTGGTTCAACCTCAACGAGGTCAACGGCCGCGCGTCGTCGTCCGGCAAGCGCGTCGCCAAGCTCGGCGTGCTGGGCGCGGGCATGATGGGCGCTGGAATCGCCGAGGTGTCAGCGAAAGCGGGCATCGAGGTGGTTCTGAAGGACGTGACCCTGGAGGCGGCCCAGAAGGGCGCTGGGGGCCTGGAAGGCATCAAGCCGACCGACTCCGACGAGGACCTCGCGGGCTGCGACCTGATCATCGAGGCGGTGTTCGAGAACCGCGAGCTGAAGAACAAGGTGCTGGGAGCCGCGGAGTCCCAGGCCCTGCCGGACGCCGTGATCGCGTCGAACACCTCGACGCTGCCGATCACCGGTCTCGCCACGGCGGTTCCGGACGCGGAGCGGTTCATCGGCCTGCACTTCTTCTCGCCGGTGCCGAAGATGCGGCTCGTCGAGATCATCCGCGGTGAGAAGACGTCCGCGGAGACGCTCCAGCGCGCGCTGGACTACGTGCGGCAGATCGGCAAGACGCCCATCGTGGTCAACGACTCGCGCGGCTTCTACACCTCGCGCACCTTCGGCACGTACGTGATCGAGGCGATCACGATGCTGGCCGAGGGAGTGGCGCCGGCGCTCATCGAGAACGTCGCGCGGAAGGCCGGCATGGCGGTCGGCCCGCTGGCCGTCTCGGACGAGGTGACGCTGTCGCTGCAGCTGAAGATCCACGACCAGACGCTCGCCGACGACCCCTCGCTGGTCGCGGACAGCCCCGCCTACGACCTCATCCGCGAGATGGTGTCGTTGGGGCGCAGCGGGAAGTCCACCGGTGCCGGCTTCTACGAGTACCCGGAGGGCGGCAAGAAGTTCCTGTGGCCCGAGCTCACGACCCGGTACGTGAAGGCCGACGCCGGCGTCTCCGAGCAGGACGTGCGGGACCGGCTGCTGTTCGTGCAGGCGCTGGAGACCGTGCGGTGCCTGGACGAGGGCGTGCTGACCTCCGTCGCCGACGCGAACATCGGCTCGATCTTCGGCTTCGGCTTCGCGCCGTGGAGCGGTGGCACGCTGCAGTTCGTCAACTCCTACGGCGTGCAGGCGTTCGTGGAGCGCGCGGACTACCTCGCGGACACCTACGGCGAACGGTTCCGCCCGCCCGCCTCGCTGCGGGAGCGCGACAAGTTCTGAGGTTTTGAGACGTTTTGGAGTGCTTGCGGCCGTCCTCAGGGCGGCCGCATTCTCTTTGCCATGAAAAGAATCTTCACTGCGATCGTCTCGGCCGCGGCCGCGATGCTGGCACTGGCGGGGCCCGCGTCGATCGACACCCTGCTGCCGAACACCGACTCCGTCGCCTCGAAGGAGGCCTGGCGCGCCGTCCAGGGCAGCGACGCCTGGGACTGGTGAGTCAGGCCCGGTAGGAACCGGGTGAGGACCCGGTCCACCGCTTGAAGGCCCGGTGGAAGGCGCTCGCCTCGGAGAACCCGAGGCGCAGCGCCAACTCCTCCACCGACTCCCCGCCGCGCACCAGCGACGCCACCGCCTGGTCCCGCAACAACTGCTCCCGCACCTCGCGGAACGACGTGCCCTCCCCGGCCAGTCTCCTTCGGAGCGTCGGCGCCGACACCCCCAGCTGAGCCGCCACGGCCTCCAGCCCCACCACCCCGCGCCCGAGCAACCGCCGCACGTGTCCCGCCGTGTCCGCACCGTGGTCCCTGCGCGACAACAACTCCGCGGGCGAGTGCCGCAGGAACCGCCTCAGCGCGGCCTCGTCCTGCACCACCGGCATCCTCAGGAACTTCGGGTCGAACGCGATCGCGGTGGCCGGCGCGCCGAACGTGAGCGGACAACCGAAGATCAGGTGGTACTCGGCCACGTGATCCGGTTCCGGATAGGCGAACTCCGCCGTGACCAACGGGATGCGCCGACCGATCAGCCACGACGAGAAGCGGTGCCACAACACCAACAACGACTCGGTCAGGAAGTGGTCCGGATCGCCCGGCACGTGCAACGAAAACCGCCCGTCCGTGAGCGAGAGCTCCAACGGTTCGTCGAACAGCGCATAAAAAGTGAGCCCCCGTCGCAACGCCGATTCCAGATCCGGGCAGTGCACGGCCAGCAGGCACATCATCGCGAACGTGCCGCGTTTGGACGGCCGTGGCCCAAAGCCCATGAACTCGTCGTCGAGAATTTCCCAAAGCGTCTGAATGAGCTTCGTGTACTGAGCCGGCGTGACGCGCGCCCGGTCGTCCGCCAGCAAGCTGGCCGGAATCCCCGCCCCGGCCAGCACCGCAGACGGCTCCGGGCACGCGCGCAACGCCGCGCGCACGTAGTGGATCGCCACAGTCCGGGTGTGCACGAACCACACTAACACGCCACCGGCGGTGACGCGGCTCCGGGGAGAGTTGGAGCCGCGTCACCGCCGGCGAGGGCCCACCCAGTGAGCCGTACTCCTCGCCAATGGGGCTTCCGCACGCCCACCGGCAAGGGACGATGTTGTGTCCTTCTCTTTACGTTATGTGGTCTAGACCAGGAAAGTCAATAGCGCGAACAGACCAGGTCAGGCGCGATGTTTCAGACTTGTTCCAACGGTGCTACAGCAAAGCCGGCGGAGAACCTCTGACACCAGATCACGACACTCCGAATGGCGGACACATCCACACCGGAGGGAATTTCGTACACCTGGTCGCCACGATTTCCCTTCAACTTGCCCAAACTCGTAAATCCCTGACCAAACGTCTTCTCGGCCGAGCTCGACGCATGCGGCGACAGGTAAACGTACAGGTCAGGCCCATCACTGGTGTCCAACGAGGCGAACTGCACCGAGTACGTCCCACCCGGCAGTTTGATGAGGCTCGCCTTACCGGTGGTCGCGTGCTCAAGCGACCGCCACTCCCCCGCCGCAACCTCCTTCGGCGTTTCCACAACGGGCGCCGCAGCCTCAGTTGACGTCGACGCCGAGGTCGTCACCGAGGTCGTCGCCGGCACGAGCAACGCGTCATGCGTTTCGCGAACCGTGAGCAACCGCCACGGCTGGAAGAGGTACAACCCAACCCCTAGCGCGACGACGACCACGACTGCTACGGGGATCAAGAATCGGCGATGCGGCATACCGAAAATACTGGCCCAAATCGGGCCGAAAAGTCCTTACGGAGTTGTTAGGGTCCTCCCGTGGCGACACAGGCGAGGATCGGCCAGGCCGTGCTCGGTGTCCTGATGATCGGCTGCGCCCTCACGGGCCTGTTCCCAAGACCGGTGCCACTCCTCTTCGCCATAGCCGCGGTAGGCACAGCCAACGCAGCGTTCCCACTCATGCGCACCTTCGGCTCCGCACTGCTGGGCGGCGTAGCGGCCTCCTCGATCGCCCTCTCAGCAATCCCGTTCGTCACCTGCTCCTCGGAACGCTTCACCGAGGTGTTCACCTGCACGGGTGACGCTCCGACGTGGCACATGACGGGAACCGTGCTGGTGGCAGGCCTTTCAGGGGCCAGTTTGGTACTCGCCCGCATCACAGATCAGTGACGGCGATCACTCAACCGGGGCCATCAAGACGCCGATAAGGCAACCAGGTGAGCGTTCTCCTGCGACCGGACTACCGGGTAATCTGCCGAGGAGCGTGATCGCCCGACTTCCAACCGTGAGCATCAGAGGAGGACTGCTGTGCGCGCACTGTGGGCCGCAGGTGGCTCCGCCGTGCTCGGGTCCGCACTGCTCGGCGTGCTGGTGGGCATGGCAATACACGGAGTGGCCGACAACGGCGACCCCCTGAGCCGAACCCCGTCGTCCACCTGGATCACCTCCACCCCGAACAGCCCGGCGAGCTCAACAGAGAGCTCCACCCCGGAAAGCAGCACCCCGTCGAGCAGCAACAACACTTCGACCCCAAGCACCGCACAAACGCCAAAGAAGACCACCCCACCCCCTGCCGCAACGAACCCCGCGCCGCCACCCCCACCAGCAGCGACCACAACGCCCCCGCCGCAGACGTCGGGTTGGCCGTGCAGCCCCCTGAACCCGCTGCCCCCACCCACCTGCAAGAACCTGAGCAGCGGCTAGCAGTCCAGCACCCGTGCCGGACGCCAGGCAGGCTCGCGCAGGGGTCCCCTTGGCAGGTGGATCCCCCGCGACCCAACGTACTAAGCGGGTCTGACAGTCCGGCACGACCGATTCTCGCGAGGGTGACACCGCCGTCCCCGAAGGCGAAGCCGAAGCGAACACGAAGCCGAAGGCGAGCCGTAAGGCTTTACGCGCAAGGCGCGCCAATCAAGCGATGGCAAAGCCGAGCCGTAACGCCTTACACACAAGGCACGCAGATCACGCGACGGTGAAGCCGAGCCGTTCTTGAGGCATACGGCCCGGTGGGGTGGTCCCGTCACGAGTCGTACCTGATTGCTCTTGCCGCGCCAGAGGGGTCAGGTCAAGCCGACACGCTTTTCGTCGGCTTGACCTGACCCCTCTGGTGTGGCTCGATCCGGTGCGGCTCGGGACGGGACCACCCGACAACGCAAGCACCTACGCAACAGCAAGCCGCCCAACGCAACAGGCGTGCCATCTACCCGCCGACGGCGCTGGCCGGTCTTTGATCAGATTGGCGGGGTCTGGGGCGGAGCTCCCAGAAGCACGAAACAGAACCCGCCGCCCGCAAGGCGACCACCCGCCCGGCCGCGTCTCGCAAGGCGACCACCCGCCCGGCCGCGTCTCGCGAGGCGACCATCCGCCCGCAACAGGACCACCTACGAACAACAAACCGGCGCCCGCCAACGCACCAGGGGGACGACAACGGCAACCGACGCGCCCGCCGGAACGGCGGCCCCTCAGGCCAACCTCAGGCCGACTCCCGCCGAACCAACACCGTAGGCAACATCTGCTTCTTCGTCTTGACAGTCTCATCCCGAAGCAGCTTCATCAGATGCTCAACCATGTGCTTGACCTGCTCATCAGAATCCTGCCGAACAGAAGTCAACGGCGGAGCAGTGTGCTCAGCAATAGCCACATGATCGTCAAACCCGACAACCGCAACATCCTCAGGAACCCGCCGCCCAGCCTCGGCAAGCGTCTCCAACGCCCCAGCAGCCATCAAGTCAGACGCAACAAACACCGCATCCAACGACGGCACCTTGGCCAACAACGCAGCCATGGCCTTACGCCCACCCTCACGCGTAAAGCCACCATCTTCAGTAACCCGAGCAGCAGCCTTGTCATCCAACGACAACGCGGACTTGAACCCGTTCAACCGATCAATGGCAGACAGCTCGTCCAACGGCCCGGACACATGAACAATCTTCCGACGCCCCAGCGACTTCAGATGCTCAGTGGCCAGCACCGCCCCACCCTCGTTGTCGTTGTCAACGAGGTGCATCCCCCGCAACGACCCCCAGGGCTTACCGGCATACACAACCGGCAACGGCAACTTCTTGACGATCGCCACAAGCTCATCATTCCGATGGGGCGCGAACACCAACGCCCCATCAACGTGCCCACCAGCGAGGAACCGATGAGCACGAGCCTGATCATCAGGCGAGTGCACCAGCATCAACACCATCTGCACGTCAACGTCAGCCAACGCACGAGCCCCAGCCCGGATCAACCGAGCGAAGTGCGGGTCGTCGAAGATCTTGGGCTCGGGTTCGGAGAACACGACCGCGACAGCTCCGGTCCGACGAGTCACCAAAGCACGAGCAGCGCGGTTCGGCTGGTAGCCCAAGGCGAGCACGGCGGCGTTCACAGCCTCCAGCGCCTCAGGGCTGACCCGCGGCGACGCGTTCAGCACTCGTGACGCCGTGGCGCGGCTGACCCCAGCCCTCGCGGCCACGTCCTCCAACGTCGGACGCGCGTGGTTGGACACGTGCACCACCACTCCTCGATGAAAACCTTTGAGCCGCCGGTCAGCTTAGCTGCAAGCGATCTCCGAGGAGGGTTTCCGCGCTGTTCATCGTGTTTTTTCAGCAACAACCGTCGCAATTGGCGTCATCCGCGCACGTTCACACGGTTCGATCGACACCCGAAGGAGGCCGTCCTCCCGGCGTGTCGTGGCCGGTAGGCCGGCTCGCGCGGCCGTGCGGACCAGCGAGTTCTCCGACGGCAGGCACCACGCGACGAGCTCCTCGCACGAAGCACGGGAGGCCAGCTCCCGAAGCAGCGCGGTGCCGACTCCCCGACGCTGCCACGCGTCCTCTACCAGCAGCGACACCTCCAGACAGCCTGGCTGTCCGGTGTGGAGGAGCTGGCCCAAAGCGATCACGTCGTCTCCGCACTGAGCCACCAACGTGGTGCCGCGCACCGGGTTGAGCAGCCGGTGCAGCCAGCGGCGTGGCACCGTGCTCATCCCCGAGTGGTAGCGGTTGAACAACGTCCTCATCGAGCATCTGCCGTGCAGCGCGTCCACCGCGTCACAATCCGCGGGCGTACCGGGGCGCAGCACGACACTGGTGAGCAGTCCTCGTGTCATGCGTCAAGAATTCCCTGGACCTGTTGCCGTGACGCGAAGCGCGCGTAAAACGATCCAGAACACCTTAGGGTCGCCGCATGAGGAGAACTCTGGCCGCAGGCCTCACCCTGCTCACCGTCACCGCGCTGGCCACGCCCACCGCCGCTGCTCCCGAAGCGGCGAGTCAGAAGGCCCCTGGGCAGGCCACCCTGACGAACTTCGCCTTTCTCCCGGCGGAGACCTACCTCCCCGGCAGCGAGCCGAGCGGCGCGGCGCTGGGGACGGCCCCGATCAACGGGGTCACGCCGCCGTTCGCCGACCAGCCGATCCAGGGCTTCAGCGGGCTCGTCCGCAACAGTGACGGCACGTTCGACGTCATCTCCGACAACGGCTACGGCACCAAGGCCAACAGCGCGGACTGGCTTCTCCGCATCAACCGCATCGCACCGAACTTCACGACCGGCTCGGTCGACGTCGTCGGCGGCATCACGCTCACCGACCCGAACAGCCACATCCCGTTCCCGCTGACCAGGCCGGACCGGGTGATCACCGGAGCGGACATCGACATCGAGTCGGTCACCAGGGGCGCCGACGGCACCTACTGGATGGGTGACGAGTTCGGCCCCTACCTGCTGCACTTCGACCGGGCCGGCCGGCTGATGGCGCCGCCCGTCCCGCTGCCGGGTGTGCGCGCTCCGGAGAACCCCGCGGGCAACCCCAACCTGGGTGGCAGCAAGGGGTTCGAGGGCATCACGCTCTCCCCCGACGGCAAGACGATCAACGCGCTGCTGGAGGGCACCGTCGCCGGTGACACGCCGGGCACGCTGCGGCTCAACGAGTTCGACATCGCGAGCAACGCCTTCACCGGCAAGACGTGGAAGTACCAGCTGGAGGACCCGAACTTCGCGATCGGCGACGCGATCGCGATCGACCGCAACCGGCTGCTGATCATCGAACGCGACAGCGCCCAGGGCGTCGACGCGATCGTGAAGCGCGTCTACCTCGCGGACAAGCGGGACAGGAACTCCGACGGCAAGCTCGACAAGACGATGGTCGCCGACCTGCTCAACCTCGCCAACCCGAAGCACGTCGGCGGACAGGCGGACCCGTTCAAGTTCCCGTTCGTCACGATCGAGGACGTCACGATCCTCGACGACCGCACGATCGCGGTGCTCAACGACAACAACTTCCCGTCGTCGTCGGGCCGCACGCCGGGCAAGCCGGACAACAACGAGTTCATCACCATCAGGCTCGCGGAGAACCTGCACGCCGATCCTCGCGTGCTGAAGCGCAGGTAGAACGAGGGAGCGCTCTCACTCGCGGCACAGAGGTGTCCGCGGGTGAGAGCGCCAAGGCCCCCTCGGCCCGACCAGTGCTAGCCAGAAGTTGAATTAAACAGCGTAACCGTGCGCGGGAAGCCCGTTCTGCCCGATGATCCGGGACAGCGTGACCGCGCTTTCCTTGACCGTGCGCCGCTGCGTCTCGAAGTCGACGTGCACGATCCCGAACCGCTGCGAGTACCCGGCCGCCCACTCGAAGTTGTCGAGCAGCGACCACGCCAGATACCCGCGGATGTCCGCGCCCTCGGAGATCGCCCGGTGCACCGCGCGCACGTGGTCCACCAGGTAGCGAGTCCGTTCGACGTCCACCACGCGACCCATCGGGTCCACGACGTCCGGGAACGCGGACCCGTTCTCCGTGACCACCAGCGGAATCCCGCCGGAGTCACGCGACAGCCGCACCAGCAGCTCGGTGAACGCATCGGCGTTCTGCTCCCACCCGAACCCGGTCAGCTCGCCCTGCGGCGGCTGCAGAGCCACACCGCGCAGGCCGGCGTGCGGCCCGAACGGCACGTGGTCCGGGTCGGCCGGCGCCACGCGGGTCGGGTTGTAGTAGTTCACGCCGATCCAGTCGATCGGGGTCGCGATGGTCTCCATGTCCCCGTCGCGCACCACGTTCGTCCAGTCGCCGAGCCACGTCGTGTCCTGCAGGACGTCCAACGGGTAGCCGCGGCCGCAGATCGGGTCGAGCAGGATGCGGTTCTGCAACCCGTCGACCTTGCGGACGGCCTCCTCGTCGTCACCCCAGACGGTGCTGAAGTTGAGCACGATCGACAGCCGGTGAGACTCCGGTGCCTGCGCGCGCAACGCCTGCGTGGCGAGGCCGTGGGCCAGCAGCAGGTGGTGCGCCGCCTCCAGCGAGGCCACCGCGTCGGTGATGCCCGGCGCGTGGATCCCGTTGCCGTAGCCCAGGAACGCCGAAACCCAGGGCTCGTTCAACGTCGTCCAGGCCTGCACGCGGTCGCCCAGCCGTTCATGCACGAGGGCGGCATAATCGGCGAAGCGGTAGGCGGTGTCGCGGTTGCGCCAGCCGCCGAAGTCCTCCAGGACCTGCGGCAGGTCCCAGTGGTACAGCGTCACCAGCGGCTGGATGTCCTTCTCCAGCAACGAGTCCACCAGCCGGTCGTAGAACGCGAGGCCGCGCTCCTCGACCGCACCGCTGCCGCTCGGCTGGATCCGTGGCCACGCGACGGAGAACCGGTACGAGGCCAGCCCGAGCGAGGACATCAGGTCCACATCGGACTGGTACCGGCGGTAGTGGTCGCAGGCGGGCTCCCCGGTGTCGCCGGCCAGGACCTTGCCGGGCGTCGCCGAGAAGGTGTCCCAGATGGAGGCGCCACGACCGTCCGCTGTGGTCGCACCTTCGATCTGGAACGCCGCGGTCGCCGCTCCCCACAGGAAGTCCGGCGGGAAGGTCAGCACCTCCCGCTCGACCTCGACGTCCGAATCGGTCGTCATTCACTCATCCCTTCACCGCGCCCTGCATGATGCCGCCCACGATCTGGCGCGACAGCAGGACGAAGATCGCGATCACCGGCAGCACCGCGAGCGAGGCACCGGCGAGCATCAACGAGTAGTCGGTGTAGTACCCGCTGGCCAGCGTCGACAGCGCCACCTGCACCGTCGGGCTGTCGTTGGGGTCAAGCACGATCAACGGCCAGAAGAAGTCGTTCCAGGCCGTCATGAACGTGAACATGCCGAGCACCGCGGCTTGTGGCCGCACGGCGGGGAAACCGACGTGCCAGAACGTCCGCAGCACCGAGCACCCGTCGACGCGGGCCGCCTCGATCAGCTCGTGCGGCACGGTCTCCTCGCACGCCTGGCGCATCCAGAACACCGCGAACGACCCGATCAGCACCGGCACGATGACCGCCTGCAGCGTGCCGTACCAGTCGAGGTCGGACATCAGCATGTACAGCGGGATCACGCCGAGCTGCGTCGGCACCATCGCGGTGCCGAGCACGACCAGGAACAGCGAGTCGCGGCCCTTGAACCGCAGCCGCGCGAACGCGAACCCGGCCAGCGTGCCCAGCACGACGTTCGAGATCGCCACGGTCGCCGCCACGATGAACGAGTTCTGCATGGCGAGCCAGAAGTCCACGGTGTCGAAGACGCGGGTGATGTTCTCGACCAGGTTGCCGCCGGGGATCAGCGGCGGGACCTTCTCGCCGAGGACCGAGTTGTCCTTCGACGCCACGATGAACGAGTAGTACAGCGGGAACACCGAGGCCGCGAGCACAGCGACCAGGAACCCGTAGAGCAGAGGGCCTGCCTTGGCGTTCTTCATGCGATCACCCCTTGCCCGCGATGCGCCGCGTCAGCGAGAAGTTGATGACCGCGACCACCAGTACGACCAGGAACAGCATCCACGCGACGGTGGCCGCGTAGCCTGCGTCGAACAGGCGGAAGCCCTTCTCGTACATGTAGAGCACCAGCGTCTGGAACTGCCGGTCGGAGCCACCGGTGGAGTTGTTGGCGGCGAACCCGGGGTCGAACAACGCCGGTTCGGCGAACAGCTGCAGACCACCGATCGTGGACGTCACCACGGTGAACAGGATCGTCGGCCGGATCGACGGCACGGTGATCGACCAGAACATCCGCCAGCGGCCCGCACCGTCCAAAGTGGCCGACTCGTACATGTCCTTCGGCACCGACTGCATCGCCGCCAGGTACAACAGCGCGTTGTAGCCGGTCCAGCGCCACATCACCATGGTGGACACCGCGAGGTGCGACGCCCACGTCTCGGCGCGCCAGTCGATCGGGTCGACGCCGACCAGGCCCAGCAGGAAGTTCACGATGCCGAAGTCGCGGCCGAAGAACTGCGCGAACACCAGCGCCACGGCGGCGACCGAGATGACGTTGGGCAGCAGCACACCCGCCCGCCAGAACGCACTGCCGCGCAGGCCGCGGTCCAGCAGCGCCGCGAGGCCCAGCGCGGCCAGCAGCTGCGGCACCGTCGAGAGCACGAACAGGCTCAGCGTGTTGAACAGCGCGTTCCAGAACTTGGCGTCGGCGAACAGCTCGACGTAGTTGGCGAGACCGACGAATCCCTGGTTGCCGTCGATCAGCTGCCAGTCGTGCAGCGACACCCACGCCGTGTACACCAGCGGGTAGAGCCCGAAGATCCCGAACACCAGGAAGAACGGCGCGATGATCAGGTACGGCGTGTACCTCGCGTCCCAGTGGCTCAGCCGGAAGCGCTTCGGCTCCTTGGAAGGCGAAACCGAGACGGCCGGAGCCGTCTCGGTCTCTTGACGCGTCACCGTCACTTGGCGGCGTCCGTCGCTTCCTTCAGGGCCTGCGTCCACGCGTCAGCCGCGGACTGCTTGCCCTGTTCGACGCGGGTCAGCGCGGTGCCGAACACCGGTCCGACCTTCGAGTCCTTCGTGCCGCGGTAGGTCGGCTTCAGCGACTCCGCGGACGAGGCGAAGATCTTGCCGACCGGAGCCTTGTTGAAGTACTCGTTGACCGTCGCCTGGACCTCGGCGTCCTGGTAGACCTTCGGCTGGCTCGGCAGGTTGCCGGTCTCCTTGAAGATCCGCTTCTGCTGCTCGGGCGCCGTGAGCCACTTGATCAGCTCGTAGGCCTCCTTGGGGTGCTTGCCCTGCTTCGGGATGGCGAGGAACGAGCCACCCCAGTTGCCGCCGCCACCCGGCGCCGTCGTCACGTCCCACTTCCCGGCCGCCGCGTCACCGGCACCCGCCTTGATCAGCGCGAGCGCCCAGGCCGGGCAGGTGGTGGTGGCGAACGAACCCTGCTTCAGGGCGACGTTCCAGTCCTGGCTGAACGGCTCCAGAGCACCGGTCTGCTGCTTGGTGCCGAGCGCCGCCGCCGTGTCGAAGGCCGTCTTGACCTTGTCGTTCTTCTCCGCGATGTACGAATCGTCCTTCGCGAAGTAGCCCTCCTCGGTCTGGTCGAGGATCGCCTTGTAGACGTTGCGGCCGGTGTCGACGAACTTCACGTTCGGCGTCTTGGCCGTGAACTGGTCGGCGACCTTCGCGTAGTCGGCCCAGGTCGGCCACAGCTTCGCGACGGCCTCGCGGTCCGTCGGCAGCCCGGCCGCCTCGAACAGGTCGCGCCGGTAGCAGAGGCCCAGGCTGCCCATGTCCGTGCCCAGCCCCAGCACGAACTCACCGCCGTCCGCGGTGCCCTGGTTCCACTTCCAGCCGGCCCACTGGTCCTTGAGGTCCTTGGCGCCGTACTCCGCCAGGTTCACGAACTTGTCCTTCGAGGCGCGGAACTGGCTCACCACGCCCTCTTCGAGAGCGACGATGTCCGCCGCACCCCTGCCGCCCGCGAGCTGAGTCGCGAGCTGCGTGTTGTGCTGTTCCATCTTGACCTTGCGCTGCTCGATCTTGATGTTCGAGTGCGAGGCCTGGTACTCCTCGATCAGCTTGTCGTAGCCGAAGTCGGAGAACAGGCCCAGCGACAGCTCGATCTTGCCGTCGGCCTCGGAACTCCCGCCGCACCCGGCGGCCAGAACCATCACGAGGGTCGCAGCGACGCTGCCGACCAGCCTTCTGCTCATCCGTCCTCCTCGACGACGCCGTGAGCGGCGCTTAACTGTGATGAGAGCGCTCTCACACTCAACCGGAGAGGCGCGGGTGTCAAGCGGTCGACATCGTTCCGTAACTTTGTCGGGGCTTGCAACAAAAACCTGTGCCGGAACGGTGAGCGTCCCGGTCGGGTCGACGGCAGGACCCCCGGAGACGCGAAAGAGGGACGACCGGGCCCTCGCTCCGGTCGTCCCTCACCCCAGGTAGAGGGGTTCGCGCCGCGAAAGTGACGCGCGCGCTCGAACTTTTTTCGCGAACTTTTGGTTGAGGTCCCGCTTCGCCGGGTAGCGAAGCTGAACCCGCTGGTGAAACAGCAGAGGCCCGGTGCCCCGACAGCACCGGACCTCCGCCCATCCCCCGGCCGTGCGGCCCCTGTTTCCGCACGCCCGACCCCACCTGGTTCGGTCCCCGACTACCGGAGCCAGACGGGAGGCCTCACGCCTCGGCCATCCCCGCGACCACCGAGTTCTTCGCGGCCCGCCGAGCCGGCAGGGCAGCGGCGATGATCGCCGCGATCACGGCCAGGCCGAGCATGATGCCGATCTGACCGAACGGGATGGAGAAGCTGAGCTGGAACTCCGAGTTGGAGACCGCCTGGACCAGCAGCCAGCCGAACCCGGCGCCGAGCACCACACCGACGACCGCGCCGATCAGGGCCATCAGGATCGACTCGACCACCAGCATCTGCCGCAGCTGGCCTCGGGTGAGGCCCAGTGCCCGCAGCAGCGCGGACTCGCGAGTCCGTTCCAGCACCGACAGCGTCAGCGTGTTCGCGATGCCGAACAGCGCGATGATCAGCGCCAGGCCGACGAGAGCCCAGATGAACAGCAGGATCTGGTCGATCTGCGCGTTCAGCTCGGCCTTGGTCTCGGCCGCGGTGTTCAGCACCGCCACCGGTGAGGTCGCGATGACCCGCTCGATGTCGGCTCGCGCGGCCGCGATGTCCGTGCCGGGAGCGAGCTTGACCAGCAGCTTCTGGTAGCCCTTCGGCGCTTCCTTCAGCAACCCCGTGGCCGCGGGCAGCGTCACGATGCCGGAGCCGTAGCTGTTGTCCTTGATCAACGCGACGACCTTGAAGTCCTTGTCGTTGATCTTCAGCGTCGAGCCGATCGACAGGCCGGAGTCCTTGGCGTCCCGCTCGCGCAGGGCGATCTCGTTGTCCTTGAGACCGGTCAGCGTGCCGCCGGCCAGCTCAGGACGGACCAGGGAACCGAGCGCGTCGGCCGGGAAGCCGGTGACGTCGCCGTACTTGAGCTTGTCGGACTCGCCGTAGACGTCCAGCTTCGGGGCGACCTTCGAAACGTTGCGCACCTTCGCCAGGTCGTCGGCGAACTTCTGCGTCAGCGGCTGGTTCCAGACGTTCGAGCTGACCTCGTAGTCGGCCGGGAACCGCTTGTCGACCTGCTCGTTCATCGTCTGACGACCACTGCCTGCCACGACCGCCACCATCGCGACGATGGTCACGCCGATCATCAACGCTGCTGTGGTGGCGGCGGTGCGCTTCGGGTTGCGGCCCGCGTTGGCCGAGGCCAGCTTGGCCGGGACACCGCGCAGTGCCTTGCCGAACAGGCGGTTCACCAGTGGCACGTAGAGCGGGCCGACGAGCAGGACCGCGAGCAGCAGGACCATCGTGGCGCCGCCGGTGATGAACATCGCCGGCTCTTCCTTCTCCTGCTGCAGGCCGAAGTAGACCGCGGCTCCGCCGATCAGCGCGATCAGCGTCGCGACGATGATCCGGGCCTTGCCGGTGCGGGCGACGTCGTCGTGGCTGTCCGGCTGCGAGCGCAGTGCCGCCACCGGGGCGACCTTCGTGGCGCGGCGAGCCGGCAGCACGGCCGACAGCACCGTCACGACCACACCGACGCCGAAGCCGGCGGCGATGGTCACCCACGAGATCGGCAGGCGGATCTGGACGTCGTCCGCGCCGGGGCCGTCGAACGAACCGACCAGCGCTTGCAGGCCCGCCGAAACTCCGAGCCCGCCGAGGATGCCGAGCACCGATGCCGCGAGACCCATGAAGACCGCTTCCGCGAGCACGCTGCGGAAGACCTGGCCGCGTTCCGCTCCGACGCAGCGCAGCAGTGCGAGTTCCTTGGTGCGCTGGGCGACGAGGATCGTGAAGGTGTTGTAGATGACCATGCCGGCGACGACGAGCGAGATCGCTGCGAACGCGAGGAGAAACGTCTTGATGTCGCCGGCGGCGTCACCCACCGAGGCCAGCGTCGCCTGGGTCAGCTGCTCACCGGTCTGCACCTCGTAGCCGGAGCCGATCGCCTTGTTGATGTTGTCGACGAGCTGCTGCTGCGACACACCCGGCGCGGCCACCGCGACGATCTCGTAGATCCGCTGGTCCGGGATCAGGGCGCGCAGACCCTCCTGCGACACCACGACGTGGTCGCTGCCGGACATCGACATGCTGCTCGCACCCTGCTGGTACGTGCCGACGATCGAGTACTCGTGCTCGACGTTGCCCTCGTCGAGCAGCTTGAGCTTGTCGCCGACCTTGAGCTTCGAGATCTGCGCCGTCTTGACGTCGACCGCGATCTCGTCGGCCTTGGCCGGGAACTTGCCGTCCTTGAGGTTGAAGTCGCGCAGCTTCTCGGTCGTGGGCAACGGCTGGACCGCGGTGTTGCGCGCCTTGCCGTCGCTGCCGAGCAGGGCCGCGCTGGCGTACTCACGGGAGTCGGCGCCGGCGACACCGGGCGTGTTGCGGATCTTCTGCAGGAAGTCGACCGGGATGCCCTTGTCCCGGTTCGGGCTGTTCTCCGTCATGTGCACCGCGGCGTCGACGTTGCGGGCGCTGCGGGCGAAGTTGTCCCTGGTCTGGGCTTCGACGGCGTCGCCGAGCACGAGCGTGCCCGTCACGAACGCGACGCCGAGCGCGATGGCGATGCTGGACAGCACCAGCCGCGCCGTGCGGGCGCGCAGGCCCGCAAGGATCGTCTTCAGCATCTTTGGCTCACGCCCCCAGGTGCGTGAGAGCGTTGACGACGGACTCGGTGGTGGGCTGGTGGATCTCGCCCGCGAGCCGGCCGTCGGCGAGCAGCACCACGCGGTCCGCGTAGCTCGCGGCCACCGGGTCGTGCGTCACCATGATCACGGTCTGGCCCAGCTTGCGGACCGACATGCGCAGGAAGTCGAGGACCTCGGCACCGCTGCGGGAGTCCAGGTTGCCGGTCGGCTCGTCGGCGAAGATGACCTCGGGACGGGCGACGAGCGCACGGGCACACGCCACGCGCTGCTGCTGGCCACCGGACAGCTCGGTCGGACGGTGGTGCAGGCGGTCGCGCAGGCCGAGCACGTTGACGATCGTGTCGAACCACTGCTGGTCGGGCTTGCGGCCGGCGAGCTCGAGCCCGAGCAGGATGTTCTGCTTGGCGGTCAGCGTCGGCAGCAGGTTGAAGGCCTGGAACACGAAGCCGACGCGGTCGCGGCGCAGCTTGGTCAGGTCCTTGTCGTTGAGCTTGGTGATCTCGGTCTGTCCGATGTGGATCGCGCCACCGTCCACCGTGTCCAGTCCCGCGAGGCAGTGCATCAGCGTGGACTTGCCGGAGCCGGACGGGCCCATGATCGCGGTGAAACGACCGGCCTCGAACGCGACGTTGATGCCGTCGAGCGCCCGCACCGCGGTGTCACCCTTGCCGTAGACCTTCACCAGGTTGTGGGCCGCCGCGGCGGTCCGGGTGCCGACCTCGGACACCAGTGCAGACATGTCGCTTGCCTTCCTCAGGGGGATGTTCCTCAACGAGGAAGAAGCTATGAGTTCCCTGAGTACGCGGACATCAACTCCGCGACGCGTTGCGCATCAGCCTGAGGTATGACAACCGGGCCTACTCCAGCAGACCTCGGTCGTACGCGATCGCCACCGCTTCTGCCCGACGGGACGCCCCCAGCTTCGCCATGATCCGCGAAAGGTGCACGGAAACGGTCTTTTCGCTGATGTAGAGCTCCTCGCCGACCTCGCGGTTCGTGCGTCCGGCCGCGACCAGGCCGAGCACGTCCCGTTCGCGCGGGGTGAAGAGGTCGATCTGCTCGCGGGCAGGTTCGTCCGCCTTCAGGGTGATGCGGGCCCGCTTGGCGCACGCAGCCACGGCTTCCTGCAGCGGTGCCGCCTTGAGCCTGGTCGCCACCTCGTCGGCCCGGCGCAGCTCCTCGGCTGCCTCCTCACGGCGATCCGCGCCGAGCAACGCCTCCGCGAGCCGCCACCGGCACAGTGCCTGCTCGAACACCAGCCCGTACGCGAACCCGTCGACCGCCCGCTGCCACAGCTCCGGATCGCCTGCACCGTCGAGCCTGGACTCCTCGGCCAACGCGCGGGCCAGCCAGCCACGGCCTTCCGGACCGAGCGAACCGGTGCGCGGAACGCCGTTCTCGGCGGTGAGCCTGACGTGTTCAGCAAGCTTGCGGCCCTGGGCGACGGCCTGCTTCTCGGCCTCGGCGTCGCGTTTGCGGCGTGCCTTGGCCGCGAGGTCGGCGTACCCGGCGACGCCGATCGCGCCGATCCGGATGTCCGCGAGCACCCACGGCCCGCCGAGCTTGCGGGTCCACTCCAGGGCGTCGGCGACCCGTTCGACGGCCAGCTCCGGCCGGCCGCGCCAGAGCGCCAGCTCACCGCCCGTACCGCCGGTGATCAGCGCGATCTGGATGTCGCGGTGCCAGTCGCTGCGCAGCTTGGTGATCATCCGCTCGGACTCGGCGAGGTCGCCGCGCGACACCGTGAGGTGCGTGCTCGCGGCCGTCAGCCGAGCGAGAACCGTGGACGACACGGACATGCCGGGCGGCTCGCTGGCCCACTCCGCGTAGGTCCAGTCGCCCAGGTAGTAGTGCACGAGGACCTGCAGGATCCGGATCTCCAGGCCGAACATGCTCCAGGTCAGCCCGGTCTCCTGGGCGCGGTCGCCGGCCTCGTTGTAAACGCGGGCGGCCTCGGCCAGCTGTCCCGCGTCGTAGTACATGAGGCCGAAGTAATAACGGGCCCGCAGCTCGGTGTTGACCGCCCCGACCTCACGCGCGCACTCGATCGCGCGCTCGAAGCTCGACTTGGCCTCCTCGTGGCGGTCCGCGTAGTCGTGCAGGAGCCCAAGGGTGCCGAGCGCGTCCGCCACGGCGCCGGAGGCGTTCACCTGCTGGCCGTCCGCGATGGCTCGCTCCGCGAACTCCCGCGCCTCCACGCCCTGCCGTTGCTGGCGCAGCAGCGACGCCATGCCACCCAGCACACGGGCTCTGGTCGGGGTCGCCTCCCGTTCGCGCACGAGGTCCCACGCGGCGGTCATGACCTCGTGGTACTCGTCTTCGTTGCCGTCGAGCACCGACAACGCCTGCGCGAGCCGCAGCAGCACCTCGGCCGCCTCCTCGGGCGACTGGCCTTCGAGCGCTTTCTTGGCACTGCGGCCGAACGCGACGGCCCGCTCCGGTTGCCCTGCCGTGCCCGCGACCCAGGAAGCCCTGCGCAGCAACGTCGCTTCGTCCACATCGGACGGTCGATCGGAGGCGGGCACGGCGTTCCACAGGTTGAGCGCCTTTTCCAGGTGCTGCAACGACTCCGCGGGCGCACCAGCCCGTTCGGCCTCCCTGGACGCCTTGATCGACGCCTGCAGCGCCTGCGCCAGGTCGTGGCTCTGGAAGGCGTGGTGGGCCAGTGCCGCCGCGGCACCGCGCTCGTCCAGGTGCTGCGCGATGTGGTGGGCGTAAGAAGCGTGCAGCCGGACACGTTCGCCTGGCAGCAGGTCGCCGTAGACGGCTTCCCTGAGCAGCGCGTGCCGGAAGATGTAGACCTCGTTGTCGTTCACGACGAGCAGGTGGTTCTGCACCAGCTCGCGCAACGCGGTGTCGAGCGCGACGTCCGACATGCCCGCGACCTCGCGCAGCCGGTCGTGCCGCACCTTGCGACCGCGGACGGAGGCGACGCGGACGACGTGCTGGGCCTCGGGGCTCAGCCGTTCGACGCGACTGAGCAGCACGTCGGCCAGCGCGGACGGCAACGACCTGGCGTCGTCACAGGTCGCCACCGCGATCAGCTCTTCCGCGAAGAACGCGTTGCCTTCACTTCGTTCCGCGACCTGCTGGACGACGTCCTCGGGCAGGTCGTCGGACAGGGCCTCGACGAACCTGCGGGCGTCCGTCGCGCTGAACGGCGAAAGGTCCAGGCGGTCGACGGCGGGCAGCCGGACCAGCTCGGACAGCAAGGGGCGCAACGGATGGCTGCGGTGCAGGTCGTCCGAGCGGTAGGTGCCGACGACGAGCAACCTCTGGGAACGCAAGCGCGCCAAGAGGAACGACAGCAGGTACCGCGTCGACGCGTCCGCCCAGTGCAGGTCCTCGACGACGAGCAGCACGCGCTGCCGTTCGGAGAGATCACCGAGGAGACCGAGCACGGCGTCGAACAGCTGGAGCTGGCCGACGTCCTGCTCAGGCCTGCGACCGGGGATCAGGCTCGGCGCGATCATGCCCTCGGTGCCGGGCTCGCGTTCGGCCGGAAGTGCCAGCTGGGGCAGCAACATCGCGAGCGCCGGCCGGTTCGCGGTGTCCTTGAGCGTGCTCAGGGCTTCCGCGAACGGCAGGTAGGGCAGACCGGTCTCGCCCGCGTCCAGGCACCGTCCCATCAGGACGAGCGTGTCGTCGGCGCTGGCGGCCAGTTCGTCGACCAGCCGGGTCTTGCCCACACCGGCGTCACCGGCCAGCAGCACCGCACCGGCCGTGCCCTCTCCTGCCTGCGCCAGCGCGGCACGCAGTCGGTTCAGCTCGCGATCGCGCGCGACCAGCGGAATTCCAGAACCCAGGCGTGCCACGAGTGGCATGCTCGCACATGTCATGACCTGGTGCTGCCGTGTTTCTGCGCCGTGGGATGGATCACTCGGCGCAGCCACGACGGCTTGCGGCTGCTCGACCGCTGCCAGTTGCACTCGGCGTAGCGGCGCCGGTACTCGATCTCTGCCTTGATCGCCTCAGGCGTCCATTCCGTCATGGCCTCAGATTGCTGCTGAGGCCGGACGTGAGGCATCGGGCGATCACGCAGTCTCGTGCTGCAAAACCCTTACCCCACGGACACCGCACGTGCGCGGGCCAGCCGAGCCCGGATGCCGTCCGCCTCAGGTGCGCCGAGCTCGGTGAACAACGCGAGCGCCCGCTGCCAGTGCGCCGCCGCCCCTGCTGCCCCGAGCCGTTCGAACACCGCCGCCAGCCGATCATGCGCCAACGCCTGGTGGTACGGCGAAACCGCGTCACAGGCCACCGCCAGCGCCGTACGTGCCGCCGACAGCGCACCCTCGGTGTCACCGGTCTCCAGCAGCGCGGTCGAGATGTCGACGTGGCACGCCGCCTCACCGCACTGCTCGCCGACCTCGTGGTACATCCGCAGGGCGACGCGCAACCACGGCATGGCGTCGTCGAAGCGTTGCGTGGTCAGGTAGAGCAGGCCCAGGTGGTGGTGGGCGTTGGCCTCCGCCCACTTCGACCCCGCGACCCGCGAGATCTCCATGGCCTCGCGGTAGTGGGTCTCGGCCTCGGCGGCACGACCCAGGTCCTGCAACGTGCCGGCGACCGTGGTCAGCGCGCGGGCCTGCTGGTGCACGTCTCCCTTGCGGCGAGCCACTTCCAGCGCACCGCGTTGGGCGTGCAGGGCCTCGTCGTAGCGTTCGAACTGGAGCAGCGCCACGCCCAGGTTGAACTGCATGACGAACCGGGCGTCGTCGTCGTTCAGAGCAATGGCCGCCTGCAATGCGGCTTCGGTGATGCGCAACGAGGTCTCGCGCTCGGTCCGCAGCCACAGGTACCGCGACAACGTGTACGGCAGCTGCCAGGCGTGGACGTGCCATCCAGCAGAGGAGGCGTGCTCGGTGGCGGCGATCAGGTTCGCGCGTTCGGCGTCGAACCAGGCCATCGCGTCGGCCGCGCCGGCCAGCGCGGGCACGTGGACCGGCCGGTGTTCGGGCGCCACGGGAACGCTGCCGCGGTTGATCGGGAGCATGCCGTCGGCCAGGTCGCTGCAGTGCAGGTAGTAGTCGAGCATCCGGCCGGTGGCGGCGCGGCGTTCGGGCTCGGACAGCTCGCCGGCCAGCGTCTTGGTGTAGACGCGGACCATGTCGTGCGCCACGTGGCGGCCGGGTTCGCCGACTGACAACAGGTTCGCCGTGGTCAACGCGTCCAGCGCACGTTGGGCGTCCAGCAGCGCGACATCGCCCATCGCGGCGACGACGTGCGGGGTGAGGTCCGCGCCGGGGTGCAGTCCGATGATCGCGAGCAACCGCGACGGCAACGGCGGCAGCGCACGGCGTGAGGCGTCCAGGGCGGCCCGTACGGTGCCCTCACCGTCCTCCAGACCGAGCGCGGCCAGCCTGCCCTGCTCGTCCTGCAGTTCCTCGACCAGTTCGGCCACGCGCAAACGTGGGGACACGGCGAGACGGGCCGCGGCGATGCGCAACGCCAACGGCAGGCCGTCACACAGCTCGGCCAGCTCGCGGAAGGCGTGAGCCTCGATGTCCGAACGGCCGGCGACCCGGCCCAGCACGTCCACGGCGGCGTCCTGGTCGAGCATGTCCAGCTCGATCAGCTTCGCCTCGACCTGCGCGACCAGCCCGACCAGGCGACGGCGAGAGGTCACCACGACGCACGACGGCGCGCCGGGCAGAAGTGGCAGCAGATCAGCGGAACCGCGCACGTTGTCCAGCATCACCAGCATGCGCCGGTCGGCCAGCAGGGTCCGCAGCAACGCCGAACGTTCGTCCACCGAGACAGGCGTGTCGGAGGCCGGCACACCCAACGCGCGCAGGAACCGGTTGAGCACTTCGCCGATCTCCAGCGGCTCCCGGTTCGGGTCGTACCCGTGCACGTCGACGTAGAGCTGACCGTCCGGGAACTCGTCGCGCACCCGATGCGCCCAGTGCAGCGCCAGCGCGGTCTTGCCGACGCCGGCGGGACCGGTCACCAGCATCACCGGGCCGTCGTGCTCACGCATCAACGAGTCCATGTACGCCAGCTCGGCATCGCGGCCGATCAACGCGACGGGCGCGCGCGGCAGCTGCGCCGGGATCGCGGGCGCCGGCGCCGGTTCCGGCGCAGCGGCCTGCGGTGGCACCCGGACGGGCGCGCGTTCCGGCTCGGGACTGTCGCCGGCCAGCACGGCCTGGTGCACGCGGCGCAGTTCGGGACCCGGCTCGACGCCGAGCTCCTCGATCAGCACGCGCCGGGCCTCGCGATACGCCGCCAACGCCTCGGCCTGACGACCTGCCTGGACCAACGCCCGCATCAGGAGGCAGTAGCCGCGTTCCCGCAACGGGTGCTCGACGACCACGGAGCTCAGCTGCGAGACCAGCTCGGGGCCCTGCCCGATGGCCAGCCCCAGCTCGGCGCGTTCCTCCAGCACGGCCAGCCGGCGTTCCACGAGACGACCGCGTTCGACGTCGCAGAACAGCCCCGAGACACCGCCCAGCGGCTCGGCGCGGAACAACGCCAGCGCGTCGTCCAGCTCGACCGCGGCTCCGGCGAGATCACCGGCGGCGCGCATGCGGTTCGCGAGCAGCACCTGACGTTCGAACACGTCGAGGTCCAACGCACCGGGCTCGACGCGCAGGAGATATCCGTCGCCCACGGAGGTCAACAACTCGGCGGGCGCGCGGCGAGCACGGGTCGGCTCCAGTGCGCGTCTCAATCCGGCGACGTAGGTCTGGACCAGATTCACCGCGCTGGAGGGCACGTTGTCGCCCCAGACCGCCTCGATGATCTGGCCGCGACTCACCGGGGTGTTGCGCGCGAGCAGCAGCACGGCGAGCACGGCGCGCTGCTTCGCGGCGCCGAGATCCACCTCGTGACCTGCGCGAACGACCCGGAGGAGGCCGAGAACCTCGAACCGCAGGGGTTCCTCGCCGTGCGTCACCGACCTGTCCTTCGCCTGGTGGCCACCTGGAGCTTGAAGATCACTTCAGTCGGGCTCCAGTCGTGCTGTAGAAGGCATTCTTACGCTTAGCGTGTCCAACCAACCACAGACGGCGAGATCAACGGAAACCGGAGATCAGCCAGACGGAACAGGTTGGACCGGACAGCGGAACACCCGCTGCTCCCCATGATCGACGTGGGTCGGCCGGCGTGCAAGGGGCATCCAGCCCGCGGCGGCGGAACGCCGGCCGGCCCACGTCCCCTAACGTGAGAAAGCCCCGGCTGGATTCCCAGCCGGGGCTTTCCGCATCTGTCGATCAGCTGACAAAAGAGCCGGTCTTCGCGGCGACGAGGAAGGTCTCCCATCCGGCGTCACCGAACTTCAGCCGGGCCCCGTCCGCGTTCTTGCTGTCACGAACGGCGGCACCTGCTGAGACGAGCGCGATTTCCACGCAGTCAGGCCCGCTAGCGGACGAACGGCTGCTCTTGCGCCAACGCAAGCTTTCCACTCTCTGTTCACTCCCGGTCATGTGTCACGCGAGAGTGCGAGCGACTTCGGCGATCAGGGACGCAGATTCCGCCGGACTGAGGGCGGTCTTCGCCAGACGCTCGAACACCTCGGCGTACCAACTGACGTCACCCGGCTGCTCCAGGTAGACGCCGCTTCTAGTGCTCTCGATGAAGACCACGTCGGGGTCGAGCTGCTCGGGAAAGCTCAGGACGACGAACGGACCGTCCATCGCAGCGTAACCACCGGCGCTGAACGGCACGACCTGCATCGTGACGTTCGGCAGTGCACCGACCTCGAGAAGACGCGCCATCTGCGTGCGCATCACCCCGGCGCCGCCGACGAGCCTGCGCAGGGCCGCCTCGTCGATCACGACGTGCAGGCGCAACGGGTCGTCTTCACTCAGCAGGGCCTGCCGCGCCTTGCGCAACCGGACCCGCCGCTCGATCTCGGCGGCGCTCGCATCAGGGAGCACCTGGGAGATCAACGCCCGCGTGTACGCCTCGCACTGCAACAGGCCGGGGATCATCAGCCCCTGGTAGGTCCTGATCGAGTCGGCATCGGCCTCGTACCCCACATAACGACCGGGCACGATGTCACCGAACTCGTCCCACCACGCCTTGCGGCGGGCTTCCCTGGCCAGCTGGACCAGTTCGTCGAGGGTGGCGGAGTCCGCACCGTAGGCGGTGAGCATGTCCCGCACGTCGCGCGGGCTGACTCCCACCCGTCCTGTCTCGATGCGGCTGATCTTGGAAGCCGAGCACTCCAGGCGCTCGCCCACCTCCTCGATCGTCAGCTCGGCCGCTTCGCGCAGTCGCCTGAGCTCGCTCACGAGCCGGCGCTTGCGCAGGGTCGGGCTGCTACCCCGTGGCATCCACACCTCCTGGTCCCGTCTCAGTTTGAGACCGAAGGAGCAAGCCGCAAAGGGACGTCATCCATTCGTGTACTGCAACTTGCAGATCGCAGGGAGAGCGCGACAGGCTGCACAGGCTGCTTACGTAGGGACTGGAGCTCTGAGCCTGATGGCCGTCACGGTGTTCAGCCAACTGGACAAGTCGCTGCACTCGCACCTGGCCACACTCACCGACCTCGCCCAGCGCGGCGACGACCAGACCGCCCTCGTGCTCGCCAGGGTAGAGCTGCCGAGGGTGGTCGCGGTGGTCAAGGCGTTGCTGGACGAGCACCAGCCCGACGAGCACGGCCGGTGCGCGACCTGCAAGCGGGGCTGGTTCTCGCGACGCATGCCCGCACCGTGCCGCGCTTACCTCTCGGCGCAGCTGATCCTGACCGTGGTGGGCCAGGAGACTTCACACGGCAAACACCTGCGCTCGGTAGGCTGAATTTCGAAACTCGATAGTTCTTCAGTTCCGACCTGTCTTGGGCCGGCTCCGCACCCCCCGACCGGAGCCGGCCCTTCTTCGTGATCACCTCGCGTAGCGTTACCGAGCAAGATCAACACGGTTGGCTGAAAGATCTGCCACAGAGCCGATTCCGCCGTCATCATGATGGCGACGCGGCCTGATTCGAACCCGATGCCTGTGCCGACACGGAGGTGTTCCCGTGCCGACCCCGCATGACCGCGCCGACGCGCTCGCAGCCGTCCGGCCGCGCCGTCTGCTGCCGTTAGAGCGCCTCTAGCAGAGCGCTCCCCTTCGCTCACTCCCCTTCCCCTGCCCTGTGCATTCCGCACGGGGCTATGCCGCATTCCATGAAAGGAACCGTTGTCGTGAACCATCCGCCGAGGTCCAACGCCGCCGACCACACCCCGCACGGTCCACCGCTGATCCTGCGGCACGACCTGCCCGCGAGCTTCGTGCTGTTCCTGATCTCGATCCCGCTGTCGCTCGGCATCGCGCACGCGACGGGCGCGCCGTTGATGGCCGGGATCATCTCCGCGGTCGTCGGCGGTGTGGTCGTCGGTGCGATCAGCGGGTCGCCGTTGCAGATCAGCGGGCCGGGCACCGGGCTCGTGGTGATCGTGGCTGTACTGGTGGCGCAGTTCGGGTGGGCCGCGACGGCCGCGATCACGCTGGCCGCGGGTGTGGTGCAGCTGGCGTTGGGGCTCACGGGGATCAGCCGGCTGGTCATGTCGCTGTCCCCCGCCGTGGTGCACGGGATGCTCGCGGGCATCGGCCTCTCCATCGCCGTCGGGCAGCTCGTGGTGGTGCTGGGCGGTACGGCGGCGTCGTCCGTGCCGGCGAACCTCGGCTTGCTTCCCGGAGAACTCGCCAGTTCGCACATCGGATCCGTCGTGGCCGGTGCGGTGGCGATCGCGGCTTTGCTGCTGTGGCCCAAGGTTCCGCGTGCCTCGCTGATCCCGGCGCCGCTGGTCGCGGTCGGTGCGGCGACGTTGCTGGCGTTCGTGCTGCACCTCGACGTCGCACGGGTCGACCTGCCGGACAGCCACGCGCTGGTGTTCCCGGAGATGCCGCAGGGCAGCGTGAGCTCGGTGGTGACGGCGATCCTCACCGTCGCGCTGGTCGCGAGCATGGAGTCGTTGCTGTCGGCGGTCGCGGTGGATCGGCTGCACGACGGGCCGCGCGCCCGGCTGGACAAGGAGCTCATCGCGCAGGGCACCGGCAACGTGCTCGCCGGCGCGCTGGGAGGACTGCCGATCAGCGGCGGGCTCGCGCGCAGCTCCACGAACGTCGCCGCGGGCGCGAAAACCAGGTACAGCGCCATTTTGCAGGGTGTGTGGATCGCGGTGGCGGTACTGGCGTTCCCCACGATGCTGGAGCTGATCCCGTTGGCGGCGCTGGCGGGTGTGCTGCTCGTCGTCGGGCTGAAGCTCGTGTCGCCGGACCGGATGCGGACTCTGTGGAAGCACCAGGAGTTCCTGGTGTACGCGGCGACCGTGCTCGGGGTCGTCCTTTTCGGACTGTTGGAAGGCGTCGTTGTCGGCCTGGCTGTTGCGCTTCTGCGCGCGTTGTACCGGTTGACGCACTGTTCGGTGCGTGTCGAGGGCAACCGGGTGTGCGTGCGCGGATCGCTGGTGTTCCTGGGCGTCGGGCGGCTCGTGCGCGAGCTGCGACGGTTGCCGTTGGGGCAGCACGTGGTGCTGGAGCTGCACATCGACTACCTGGACCACGCGTCGTACGAGGCGATCAACGACTGGTGCGAGGGCTACGAACGACTCGGCGGCCGCGTGCGCGTCGACGAGGTGCACGACACCTGGTACGACCGCGCCAACCAGGGCAAACCGGGGCGGCGCAAGACGTTGCCCGGCCCGCTGCCGCGCTGGTTCGCGCCGTGGTCGCACTGGCAGGGCTCGCCGGTGCTGCTGCCGGCCCAGCGGTCGTCCGCGGAGAGCGATCCCATGATCCTGGGAATGCACGAGTTCGAGCGGCGGTCGGCGCCGTTGGTGCGGCCGTTCCTGCACGAGCTGGCTTTGCGCGGACAGCAGCCGCAGCAGCTGTTCATCACCTGCGCCGACTCGCGGGTGGTGCCGAACCTGATCACCACGTCCGGGCCGGGCGACCTGTTCTGCGTGCGCAACATCGGCAACCTCGTGCCGATGGCGTCCGCCGAGGACAGATCCGTCGGCGCGGCGATCGAGTTCGCGGTCGAGGTGCTGAACGTCAGCTCGATCGTCGTTTGTGGACACTCGGACTGCGGTGCGATGAAGGCGCTGGTGAGGGGAACCGCTGCGCGCGGCTCACACCTGCACTCGTGGCTGCGCAACGCCGAGCAGTCGCTGATCCGGTTCCACGCGCCGACTTCCCCCGGCTGCGCGGAACTGCCGGTGGCGGACCGGCTGGCGGTCGCGAACGTCGCGCAGCAGCTGGACAACCTGCTCGGCTACCCGAGCGTGCGGGAGGCGATCACGGCGGGCACCTTGACGTTGAAGGGCATGTACTTCGACATCTCCAACGCCCGCGTGTACCTCGTCGACCCGGACCGCAACGGCCTGGAGCCCGTCCCCGCCCCCGCCTAGAAAGCATGAAGGGCTCTTTCACCCACTTGAGGTGGACGAAAGAGCCCTTCATCTTCGTTTACTTGCAGGTGCCGATCCAGGAGCACTCGACGTCGAGACGCTCCTCGCCCTGGCCGCGGAGCTGCGCGGTCGAGAGCGTCGCCGTCGTCCGGCCCTGCTCGGCCAGGCGGACGGCGATCGCGTCCTCGATCGACCTCGGGTTGATGACGTTCGGGTTCAACACGAAGTTGTTCTGCACGATCGAGAAGGCGAACTGCCTCGGCTGCGCCTCACCGGTGGTGACGTAGCCGGTCAGTGCGGACACCCCGGTCATCGAACCCGTCTTGGCCCACACGTTGTACTGCGCGGCGGTGCCCCCCATGCGGTTCGCGAGCGTGCCGTCATAGCCCGCGATCGGCAGCGACGTCGCCCACGCGACGAACCACGGCTTGGCCTTGGCCTTGGTCAGGATCCACGTCAGGTCGTCCGGCGAGATCTGGTCGAACCGGGACATGCCGGAGCCGTCGAAGATCTCGACCCAGTTCGCGTCGACACCGAGCCCGCCCCACTTGGTGCTCAGCTGGTTGATGCCGTTGCTCCACGTGCGGCCGGCGGTCTTGACCAGCGCCTCGGACATCATGTTGTTGCTCTCCTTGAGCAACGGGTTGACCAGCTCGCTCAGCGGCTTGGACGTCTCGGTGGCGAGGACGGCGGCACCCTGCGGAGCCTTGGCCTTCCTGGCGCCACCGGTGACCTGGATCCCGTTGGCCTGCAACGCCTTCTGGAACACCGACGACACCAGTGAGGTCGGGTCCTGGACCGGCGCGGCCTTCAGCACGTCTTCCGAGCTCTTCGCGATCGAACCGTTGACCACGATCCTGTTCGTGCCGTGCTCACGCGTGGCCGAGACGCTGCCACTGCCGGTGATCGCGTTGTTCACGATCTGCACGTGGTCGTTCGCCGGCTCGACACTCACCTGGGCCGGGGCACCGTCAGCGGCGCCCGGCTTCACGCGGACGTTCACCGTGCCGGCCAGGAGCCTCGCGTCCGCCGACACCGTCAACGCCGACGTCTCAGCGTTGTAGGCGTACGGCTCGTCGTCCCACGCCCAGCCGGGACCGAACGGCACGCCGTCGAAGGCCGTGTCGTCCAGCAGCAGAGCGCCGTTGACCTTCGTGACGCCGCTGTTCTTCAACGCGTCCGCCAGCGCCTTGTAGCGCTGGGCGGACATCGTCGGGTCACCGCCGCCGCGCAGCACCAGGTCGCCGTTGAGCGTCGACCCGCTGCGCGAACCGGCGGACACCAGCTCGGTCTTCCACTTGAAGTCCGGCCCGAGCAGGTCGAGCGCGGCGGTCGTCGTGACCAGCTTCGTGTTCGAAGCGACCTGCGACCGCTTGCTGCCCGATCTGGTGTACACGACCTCGCCGGTGCTGGTGTCCCGCACCGTGATGCCGACATCGGCACCACGCAGACCGGCGTTGGCGAGGATCGCGTCGAGATCAGCGGTCAGCTCTTCGTTGCCGACCGCCGTCGCGCCGCCGCTGGACGTCAGGGTCAACCCTGCCGCCACAGCGACGACTGCCCCCAGAATTCGAAATTTCACGCTTCCACCTCTGATCGATCACCCGACCACAACGTGTGGAAGCTACCGGGCTTGTCGGTGCGCCTGTACGTGTGTGCGCCAAAAAAGTCCCGCTGTCCCTGGACAAGCGCGGCGGGCAACCGTTCCGAGCGGAGACCGTCGTAATAGGCCAAAGCGGACACGAAGCCCGGCGTGGGCACACCGGATTCGACCGCACGGACCACAACCCTGCGCCAAGCGGCCTCAGCGTTCTGCACCGCGTCGCGGAAGTAGTTGTCCACCAACAGAGACGCGAGGTTCGGGTTCGCGTCGTACGCCTCGCGGATGCGGTTGAGGAACTGCGCGCGGATGATGCAGCCGCCACGCCAGATCGTGGCCATCGCGCCGAGGTCGATGTTCCAGTCGAAGTTCTTCGACGCCTCGCGGATCATGTCGAAGCCCTGCGCGTACGCCACGACCTTCGACGCGTACAGCGCCTGACGCACGTCGTCGACCAGCTCGGCGTCCGGCTTCGCGACGACCTCGCTGGCACCGAACGCGTCGCGCACGGCCTTGCGCTGGTCGGTGTGACCCGACAGCGAACGCGCGAACACGGCCTCGGCGATACCGGTGACCGGCACGCCCAGCTCCAGCGCCTCCTGCACGGTCCAGCGGCCGGTGCCCTTCTGCTCCGCCGCGTCCTCGATGACCTCCACCAGCGGCGTGCCGTTCGCGTCGACGTGCTTGAGCACCTCGGCGGTGATCTCGACCAGGTACGACTCCAGGTCACCCGAGTTCCACTGCGTGAACACGTCGGAGATCTCGGCCGGCGTCTGCCCGCCCACGCGGCTCAGCAGGTCGAACGCCTCGGCGATCAGCTGCATGTCGGCGTACTCGATGCCGTTGTGCACCATCTTCACGAAGTGCCCGGCGCCGTCCGGCCCGACGTGCACGCAGCACGGCTGACCGTCCACCTTGGCCGCGATCTCCTCGAAGACCGGACCGACGTGCTTGTACGACTCGGCCGGACCGCCCGGCATGATGCTGGGCCCGTTGAGAGCGCCTTCCTCGCCACCGGAGATGCCGGCGCCGACGAACAGCAGCCCCTTCTCCTTCAACGCTGCCTCGCGGCGGCGGGTGTCGTTGAAGTGGGCGTTGCCGCCGTCGATGACCATGTCGCCGGGCTCCAGCAGCCCGCTCAGCTCGTCGATGACGGCGTCGGTCGGGCCACCCGCCTTGACCATGATGATGATCTGGCGCGGCGTCTGCAGGCTGTCCACCAGATCCTGCAGCGTCTCGGCGCCGACGAAGTCACCCTCGTGGCCGTGCTCGTCGAGCAGGGCCTTCATCTTCGCGGGCGTCCGGTTGTGCACGGCGACTTTGAAGCCGTGGCGCGCGAGGTTGCGCGCGAGGTTGCTGCCCATGGTGGCGAGACCGGTGACCGCGATACGTGCTTTGCCTTCCGTCATACGCGACAGCCTGCCGTGTTCTCGGCTGTTTCGCGAGACGTCACAGGGTGTTCTCAGACTCCGTTTTGCCAGGTGAACCGCGTCACGTGCCGGTACGTATTGCTAGGCGTAAGTTGGCTTCATGACGGAATTCACGAGCGTGGGACGCTCGGCGACCGACCGTGCCTCCAGGTACGGCTCGCAGCTGGTGAAGCACTTCACTCACAAGGACCTCGAAGGGTCCTGGGAGGACGGACGGGGTTTCGTCCGCTTTTCGCTCGGCCTGGCCGAGTTCGAGGCTTTTGAGGACGCGTTGGTCATGCGTGTCGCGTCTTCGTCGGAGGAGGACGCGGCCAAGTTGCGCGACGTCGTGGAACGGCACCTGGTCCGGTTCGGATCCCGGGACGAGCTGACCGTCACGTGGTCCTAGGCGGCCAGAACTGACGCCGCCATCCCGATGAGAGCGGTCCCACACACCCGCTCGAACGTCGCGCGGATCTTGGGCTTGCTCAGCAACGTGCCCAGCTGCCGCGCGGTGGGCACGACGATCACCCAGAACAGCGCGAACACGCCGACCGTCACGGCGCTCAGCAGGGCGGCCTGGGGCAACGGCGCGCTGTGCGGGTCCATCGCCTGCGGGATCAGGCTCAAGAACGTGAGCATCACCTTGGGGTTCAAGAGATCGCACAGCACGCCGCGCAGGAACACGTTTCCACCGGCGTGCTGTTCTTCCGCTGACTTGCTCGCGGTCCGGAACGTCATGAAGCCGATGTAGGCGAGGTACAGCGCGCCGATCACCTTGACCACGAGCAACGCCGTCGGCACCGCGGCAACCAACGCTGAGAGTCCGATCGTGGCGAGCGTCGCGTGGATCATCAGCCCGGTGACCACGCCGAGCGCCGCCTCCGTCCCCTTGCGCAGGCTGCGCACCGCGTTCCCCATGATCAGCACGAAGTCCGGCCCCGGCACGATCATGATGATCAGCAGGGCAACCAGGAACGACGTCCACGCGATGTGCATGGGCTGATCATCGGTGGGTTGTTCTGCGTCATTCCAGCTGGTCAGTACGATGTTCGCTTATGCGCGAACAAGCCGAACTTGATTCGGTCGACTGGCACATCCTGGAGGAGTTGCAGAACGACGCCACCCTGCCGAACCGCTCGCTGGCGGAGATCGTCGGGCTGGCGCCCTCGTCGTGCCTGCAGCGGGTGCGGCGGCTGCGCGAGCTCGGGGTGATCACGGGCTGCCACGCCGTCGTCGACCCCGCCACGACCGGCCTGCCGCTGGAGGCCGTCGTCGCGGTCAACGTCCGGCCGCACACCCGGCCGGTGGTGGCCGCTTTCCGCGCGTTCGTGATGGCTCAACCCGAGACGCGGTCGGTGTTCCACGTCTCCGGGCAGGCCGACTTCCTGATCCACATCGCGGTGGCGGACTCCACACACCTGCAGGCGTTCCTGATGGACAAGATCGCATCGCGGACCGAGGTGCGGAACCTGACGAGCTCGGTCGTGCTGGAGCGGGTGGAGACCCGGGCTCTGACGCCGCCGGCGAACCTGCGGCCCACGCACCGCCGCCGGAAGGCTTGAGCCTCACTCCCAGCGCAGGCGGTCGAACCGCCAGGTGCCGACGGGTGGCTGTTCCTGCAGCAGCGGGGTGATGAAGGCGTCGGCCAGCGGCGTGATGCCTTCGACGGTCCGATGGCCGGCGGAGAGCTCCTTGGTCCTGGCCGCCTCCGCCCGGTACCCGGCGATCCACGACGTGTCCGGCACCGCGAACTCGGCCGGGAGAACCAGATGCGTGCCCGCCGCGTTGCGCCTGCGCACCTCGGCGTGCAGCGCCCGGTGCGTCATCGGACCGTCCGGAGTGGAGTTGCTCGCGATCAGCACGAGGTCGACGAGGTCCTTGAACCTCGTCGAGGGCACCAGCTGTTCCCGGTGCCGTTCGTACATCGCCGCGATCTTGTCCGCGGTGTGGTCCTCGAGCGGCCACATCCGGATCTCGGGCCACGGACTGGCGTCGATCACGAACGGCGCCGCGAGCTGCTCGACTTTGAGCTGTCCGACCGGCTGAAGCTCAGCCGCCACGACGTCGACGCTGACCGTGGACAGCTCCCGGAGACCGAACATGACCTTGAACCGCACCTTGCGGGACGGCCGGTTGGCCGCCGTCTAGCGGGACGTGTCGTGGTGGTCGAACCTGAGGTGGTCGTCCAGTTCGATCGACGCCGCCGCGAGCAGCGCTTCGACCGCCTCGTCGACCGTCGTGTCCTCGCCCACCCGCAGCAGGTCGACATCGGTCGAGTACCTGGCTTTCGGCCACCGGACCAGCAACGCCTGACCGCCCTTGAGCACCCAGCCGTCGCGGTCGGAGTGGAACACGCGCGCCAGCAGCCGGCGGTGGTAGTAGCGCTCGATGAGCTCGCCGGTGGGAACTCCGGTGAGCTGCGAGGTGTTGGCCGCACGGCTCTTGAGCGAGCTCATGAACGCCTGCGGACTGGACGGCTTCGGAGTCATGTCTCCAGTGGAACGGGTCGCACGGCCAGCGCCTGAACGGACAGGCCGATCTGAGCGAGCAGCAGTTCCAGCAGTGCCTTACCGGTCGGCGGTTTCGCACCGTAAGCCCGCACGTGCGGCCGAATCCGCTCCGCGAGCTCGTCGAGCCGGACCTGCCCGGCTTCCACCGCCTGCCTGATGATCGTCGCGACGTGGCTGGCGTCGGTGCGTTGCCCCAGCAGGTCGTAGATCGTGCGCAGGGGTGTGGTGACCGGCAGGCCGTCGAGCACCGTCACGTCGGCTTCGGCCAGATCACCCCTGCGCAGCCGCACGCCCGGATCGCGGGTGGTGCGCCGGCGCGGGGTGGTGATGTCCACCCGCGCGTTCACGAGGTCACCGAGGCCGTGCAGCCGCGCCGCGGACTGGTGGGAGACGACACCGCCGTCGGGGTCCAGCGGGGGCCGCGACCACCCCGCGACTTCGGGACGCAGCGCGAGCCACGCCGCCTGTTCGACCTGTGCGTCAGACGCCGCGGCGGATGTCGCCGCGTACACGCCACGACGCACGGATTCCAGGAGACCGGCAGCCTTCAGCCGATGCAGCGTGACGTCGTCGACCCCGCTGCTCAGCGCCTGCTGCGTGGTGACCATGCCCCATTGCCCGGCGGTGTACCCACCGAGCAGCTCAAGAGCACGGACCATCTCCATGCAGCAAATCCTACATCCCGTGACAGCATTTCTTACCTCCAGGATGTAGGAAACGCTGCAAACAGCAGGTCGGCGGACCGTCAGTCGTCGAACGGTTCGTCGTGCCAGCGCCAGCCCGCGGTGCCGTCCGCGTAGACGCGGACCAGGAACTCGGCCACCGGCCGCCCGTCCGGAAACGTCATGGTGAGCAGCTCGCGAACCCGGCCGTCGAGGTCGTCGGCCCGTTCGTAGTCCTCGTCATCGAGGGCCTGCTCCAACGCCTCGAACACCGGCCGGACGTCCTCGAAGCCGGGCAAGGTCTCGACAGTCGCGTGCACCCACGGAAAGTCGCCGCCGGTCACCGTGAGCCGGGCGATCTCCCGGCCCTCGTGGTGCAGCCGCCAGACCTCACCGCCGATCACGACGGCTTGAGCACCCGGATCAGACCCTCCTGCACGACGGTCGCAACCAGCTGCCCGTCCTGCGAGAAGAACCGCCCGGTGGCCAGTCCGCGATTCCCGGACGCGGACGGCGAAGCGGTGTCGTACAACAACCACTCGTCAGCACGGAACGGCCGGTGGAACCACATGGCGTGGTCAAGAGAAGCGCCGAGAACCTTGTCCAGTCCCCAGTAGACGCCGTGCCGCGCCAGAACCCCGTCCAGCAACGTCATGTCCGAGGCGTACGTCATCACGCAGATCTGCAGCATCGGATCGTCCGGCAGCTTGCCGTCGGCCTTCATCCACACGCGGGAGGCGGCCTCGCCCGGACCGTCCTCACGCGACTCCCACGGCGGCTCGGTGACGTACCGCACGTCGATCGGCCGCGGGAACTTCATGTTCACCAACGAGTAGCCCTCGACGGACTCCGCCCACGTCGGCAACGACTCCGGGTCCGGCACGTCGGGCATCTCCGAGGCGTGCTCGACGCCCTGCTCCTCCAGCTGGAAGGACGCGGAGAGAGCGAAGATCGCCTTGCCGTGCTGCACAGCGACGACACGACGAGTGGTGAACGAGCGGCCGTCGCGGATGCGGTCCACCTCGTACACGATCGGTACGCGCGGGTCGCCGGGCCGGATGAAGTACGAGTGCAGCGAGTGCACCCGACGTTCAACCGGAACCGTACGACCGGCGGCGACCAGGGCCTGGCCTGCGACCTGCCCGCCGAAGACGCGCACGGGCGACTCGGCGGGCGACACGCCTCGGAAGATGTTCTCCTCGATGCGTTCCAGGTCGAGCAACGCGACCAGGTCGTCCACTGCGGACTGTCCGGTCAGACCGGAAGGACCGGCAGCAGCAGCACGGGCGGCCTCAGTCACGAAGTACTCCTAGGCGTGGTCGTCCTCCCCCAACCGGTGCACCCGGATGAGGTTCGTCGACCCAATGGTGCCAGGAGGCGATCCCGCGACGACCACCATGAGGTCACCGGCCGAGTAACGGCCGATCTCCAGCATGGACGTGTCGACCTGGCGGACCATCTCGTCGGTGGACTCCACCTTCGGCACCAGGAACGTCTCGGTGCCCCACGTCAGCGCGAGCTGCGAGCGCACCGACGGCTCCGGCGTGAAGGCCAGCAGCGGCAGGTGCGTGTGCAGACGGGCCAGGCGGCGCACCGTGTCGCCGGACTGCGTGAAGGCGACCAGGGCCTTGGCGTTGAGGCGCTCGCCGATGTCGCGGGCCGCGTAGGAGATCACGCCGCGCTTGGTGCGCGGGACGTGGGTCAGCGGCGGCACGACGACCGACTCGGTCTCGACGGCCTCGATGATGCGGCCCATGGTCTGCACGGACTCGATGGCGTAGCGGCCGACCGAGGTCTCACCGGACAGCATCAGGGCGTCCGCGCCGTCGAGCACCGCGTTCGCGACGTCGGACGTCTCGGCGCGGGTCGGGCGGGAGTTGGTGATCATCGAGTCGAGCATCTGGGTCGCGACGATGACCGGCTTGGCGTTCTCGCGGGCGATCTGGATCGCGCGCTTCTGCACCAGCGGCACGTGCTCCAGCGGGAGCTCCACACCCAGGTCACCACGGGCGACCATGACGCCGTCGAAGGCCAGCACAATCGCTTCGAGGTTGTCCACCGCTTCCGGCTTCTCGATCTTCGCGATCACCGGGAGGCGCCTGCTGCCCGAGCGGTCCATGATCTGGTGGACCAGGTCGATGTCCGCGGGCGAGCGCACGAACGACAGGGCGATGAAGTCCACGCCCAGCGAGAGCGCGAACTCGAGGTCCTCGACGTCCTTCTCGGACAGCGCGGGCACGGAGACGTCCATGCCGGGCAGCGAGAGGCCCTTGTTGTTGCTGACGGGTCCGCCCTCGGTGACCTCGCACACGACGTCGGAACCTTCGACGTCGACGACCACGAGGCCGACCTTGCCGTCGTCGACGAGCAGGCGGTCGCCGACCTTGGCGTCCTTCGCGAGCTCCTTGTACGTCGTGGACACGCGGTCGTGCGTGCCTTCGACGTCCTCGACGGTGATGCGGACGATGTCGCCGTTGTTCCAGTCGACAGGACCCGCGGCGAACCGGCCGAGCCGGATCTTGGGGCCCTGGAGGTCGGCGAGGATGCCCACGGCGCGGCCGGACTCGTCGGCTGCTGCCCGGACCATGTCGTAGACCTGCTTGTGGTCGGCATGGCTGCCGTGGCTGAAGTTCATCCTGGCCACGTCCATACCGGCCGCTACCAGGTCGCGGACCTTGTCCGGCGTGCCAGTGGCGGGACCGAGGGTACAGACGATCTTTGCGCGTCGACTCACGTCTAAAGAGACTAGACCTCCTTCCTGGACCGATCCCGAACTACTCCTCGGTAATGTTTTGACCATGGGTCGAGTACTTCCGTTCGTGATCGCGGCGTTGCTCAGCGTCGTCGTGTTGTTCACCCCCGAGTCAGGTGTGCCGACCTCACCGCCCGGCACGGACAAGGTGATCCACACGCTGCTGTTCGCGTTGCTCGCGTTCACCGGCCTTTACGCGAAGATTCCTCATGTTTTGCCGCTGCTAGTGGTCTACGCAGGCGTTTCGGAGGTTCTTCAGCAGGTCATCACGCCACTGCACCGCAGTGGTGACGTGCTGGACGCGCTGGTGGACGTCGCCGGCATCGGCCTGGGCTGGGCTACCGCCGCGTGGATTCGCTCACGCCGACGTGGTCCTCGCACCACGAGTTGAACTCCTTGAGCTGCCGCCACGACTTGCGCACCCGGTCGAGGCACCCCGGCTCGTGCAGCACGTCGTCCGGCTCCCAGACCTTGCGCACCCAGATCGACCGGTGCTTGAGCAGGTCGAGGTGGGGATGGTCGTCGGCGAACCCGCGCGGCTTCGACTTCATCACGTCACCGTGCAGCGACCAGCCCTGCTTGAGCAGCTTGTCGATGATCTTGCGCAGCAGGATGCCGTGGGCGTCGACCGAGGCGCGGTAACGAGCCAGCTGGTCAGGGGCCATGTGGTACGAACCGCCGCCGGTCGCCAGGCCCTCCGAGCTGACCTGGGCGTAGTACGCGCCACCGCCGCGGCCCTTTTCGATCACGCCACCGCAGTGCGTCTTGTAGGGCGTCTTGTCCTTGGAGAACCGCACGTCGCGGTACGGCCGGAACACCTTGCCCTCGCCGAACTCCTTCTCCAGCGCGGCGAGCAGCGCCTCCATCGGCGCCTTCACGTCCCGCAGGTAGGTCTCCTTGTTGTCTTCCCAGTAGGCCTTCGAGTTGTCCAGTTCGAGGCCGTCGTAGAAGTCGATGGCGTACTCGCCAAAGCCGCTGAACGTCACCGAGTCAGCCTAGGCTGATCGCCCAAGCGCGTGAAATTCGTTTGAGCGCACACAATCAGGGCCATAATCAGATGAATGGCCCGCCGTATCAACGCGCTCGCGACCTGGTTGCACCGACTCGAGCCGGACGAGGTGGCCGCGCTGCTCGTGCACCGCCGAGACGTGGCGGACCGGTACCTCCGGACGTTGAAAGACCTCGCGACGCAGCTCACCGACTCGGACTCGGTGCACGCCGCGGAGGACACACTGGACCAGGGCGCGCTCGACGTGCTCGGTTCGATCGTGGCGCAGCAGAACCTGGGGACCGTCGACACGGTCTGCGCCGAGCTGCGGTGTTCGGTCGGCGACTTCGAACGGGCCTTCGGACAGCTCGAGGAACGCGCGCTGGCGTGGCCGGACGGGGCGAAGCTCATCGCGGTCAACTCGGTGCGGGCGAACGGCGCTCAACGCGACCAGCTGACGTTACGCCCAAGGACTCCGCGGAAGCGCAAGGCCTCGGCGGTCTCACCGGTCGTGGCCGCTATGTCCACTGTGGACGGCGTGGCACGGCTGCTGGCGTACTGCGAGCAGGACAGCTTCGACGCCCGATACACCGGTGGTGTCGCGACGGTGGAGATCCGCCGGGTGGCACGGGCGATGCGGGTCGCGGACGGCGTGCTCCGGTTGTGGCTGGAGCTCGCGGTCGAGGCGCAGCTGATCGGGGTGGAGCGCGGGCGGTTGCTGCCCACGAAGAACGGCGACGTCTGGCTCGACTCGCCTCCCGGCGCGCGGCTCGCGCAGCTGGTCGAGGCGTGGCGGCGGATGGACTGGCGGCCGGAGCCGGACCAGGCGCGGGCGGCGTTGCGCGACTACACCGGGGCGGCCGGGCTGGCACTGCGCCGCACCGCGCTGGAGCGGTTCTCGGCCGAGGAAGCCTTCGCGGACAACGCCGAACTGGTCGCCGACCTGGTCTGGGAACGGCCCGCGGTGCACGACGAACGGGCGACCGCGGCGGTGATCAGCGAGATGGAGTCGCTGGGGCTGGTGGCCGGAGGTGCGCTCACGCCGTTGGGCCAGGCCGTGCTGGAGAGCGGGGACGTCGAGGCCGCCGCGACCGAGCTGATGCCTCCCGCCGCCGAGAAAGCCGCGTTCCAGACGGACATGACGGCGGTGGTGAACGGCCTGCCGTCGCCGGAGCTCAGCGCGACGCTGAACCTGGTGGCGGACCTGGAGGACAACGACGCCGCACGGGTGTGGCGGCTGTCCGCCGGGTCGGTGCGGCGCGCCCTGGACACCGGGATGTCCGCCGACGAGGTGCTGGCGAAGCTCACCGCGGTCTCGGAAGTGCTGTTGCCGCAGGTGATCGTGTACCAGGTGCAGGACGTGGCACGGCGGCACGGGCATCTGACGGTGACCGAGGTGGCGAGCTGCGTGCGGGCCGAGGACACGGCGCTGCTGCGGGAGATCACGAAGTCGAAGCGGCTGGCGTCGCTGAAGCTGCGGTTCCTGGCACCGACCGTGCTGGCGTCCGCGCAGCCGATGGCGGACACGCTGGTGGCATTGCGCAAGGCCGGTTACGCGCCGACCGGGGTCGACGCCGGAGAACAGTCCATTGTGGAGCGTGTCGAACGGCTGAGGGCGCCGGCGCGGGGCGAACGGCGGCAGGACCGGTGGTGGCGGACCGAGCTGGACGACGTGGAGCTGACCCAGCTCGCGATCCGGCTGGTGGAACAGGAACGACCATCAGCGGGACGGGGCACGCCGCGGGCCAACGCGGCGCGGATGCTGCGCGACCAGAACGTCTTCCTGCGCGACGAAGAGGTGATGGTGCTGGCCGCGGCGCTGGTGGACGGGCTGCGCGTCGAGATCGGATACGCGAGCGGTCCGCGGCAGACGGAGACGCACGTGATCATCCCGGCCAAGCACCTGGAGGGCGTGCTGACGGCGGAGTGCGAGGACGGCTCGACCCGCGAGTTCTCCATCGGGCACGTCCGCAAGGTCGCCATACCCGCATGAACAGCTGGTGAAGTCCCACCGGCGCAAGTGATCACGTGCTGATACTGGAGTGGTGGCCGACCCGTTTTCCGCCGGACTGCTGATGTTGCTGGAGACCGTGCTGGAGCGCGTGCTGCTCGGTCTCTTCGACGTGGTGCACAAGGGTGCCAAGAACAAGAAGCGCCAGCGCGAGCTGACCCGGCCGGGACCTCTGGTCGAACGGATCAGCACCGAGCTGGCGCGCGGTGAGCTCAGCGCCGTCGAGCAGCACGAGTGGCAGGCCGCCGTCGACGCGGTGCGCGAGTCGATCGAGGCCTCGCTGCCGTTGCGGCAGGACGAGGCGCTGCGAGTGATGCTGACGCCCGAGTCGTTGCGGGCGTACGTGCTGTCCAGGTCCGACAAGATCCGGCGGGCGGCGGGGCTGTCCGACTCGGCGACGGCCGTTTACGACGCGCTGCTGATGCGGGCCTGCGTCGCGGTCGTGGAGCTGGTGTGGTCGCAGCCGGAGTACGCGCGCAGGCTCGCGGTGGAGATGTTCCGGATCGGCAGGGCGACCGCCGACGCCGTGGCGCGGCTCGCGGACCAGCAACAACTGGCGTTGACAGCCGCGCATCGGGACTTCGAGGACCGCTACGCCGAGCAGGTCGCGCTGTCGTTGGGCGGGCTTGAGCTGTTCGGGGTCTCGCGCGGACGGGCACCGCGGCGGCACTCGTTCGACACCTCGTACGTGTCGCTGGCGGTGGCACGGGTCGGTGACACCGACGAGCTGACCGGTGCGGGTCTGCCGGTCGCGGCTGCGTTGGCGGACACGCATCGGGTGCTGATCCGCGGCGGGGCGGGAGCGGGCAAGACGACGTTCCTGCGCTGGCTGGCGATGAACGCGCTGGGTGAGACGCGGACGTCGGGCAACGAGTGGCTCGGGCTGGTGCCGTTCTTCGTGCCGTTGCGGCAGTACACGACCTTGCCGAAGCCCGAGGAGTTCATCCGGCCGACCGCCTCGATGATCGAGGAGGAGAAGCCGGCGGGCTGGGTCACCACGCGGCTGCGGGAGGGGCGCGCGCTCGTTCTCATCGACGGTGTGGACGAACTGGTGTGGGAACGGCGGGAGGAAGCGCGCCAGTGGCTCTGCCGGCTGGTGAACGCCTATCCGCAGGCGCGGTACGCGATCACGACCCGCCCGGCCGCCGTGCCCGAGGACTGGATGGAGGAGTGCGACTTCGCGGCGTTCGACCTGTTGCCGTTGAGCGACAAGGGTGTGCGCGACTTCGTGGAGGCCTGGCACACCGCCGCCCGTGACGAACCCGGCCTGACGCGCGACGCGCGGGTGTGGCTGACCGACTGCGAGGCGCGGCTGGTGGCGACACTGGCGAAGCGGCCGGACCTGCGGCGGCTGGCGTCGAGCCCGTTGCTGGCCGGGCTGTTGTGCGCGCTGCACCAGGACCGGAACATGCACCTGCCGCGCGATCGACGCTCGCTGTACGAGGCGGCACTGGACCTGCTGCTGGTGCGGTGGGACGAGGACCGCGGGCTCGCGCTGCCGTCGTTCTCCAAGGAGGAGCAGCTCGTTCTGCTGCAGCGGTTCGCGTACTCGTTGGTGCGCAACCGGGAGCTGATGGTGCCGCGAGAGGAAGCCGTGCACCGGCTCGGGAACGCGATGCGCGGACTGCGTTCGCACGACATCGACCCGGACGAGGCGATGCAGCGCCTGCTCGAACGGGCCGGGCTGCTGCGCGAGGTGTCGTCCGAACGCGTGCAGTTCGTGCACCGGACGTTCCGGGACTACCTGGCGGCCAAGGAGGTCGTCGACGCCGGTGACCTGAACCTGTTGGTGGACAGGGCACATCTCGACGAGTGGCACGACGTCGTGGTCATGGCCGTCGCGCATGCCCGGCCGCGCGAACGGGCTCGCGTGCTGATGGACCTGTTGGCGGGCAACGACGACACGCGCAAGGACGAACGCGGCCGGGACAAGTTGCGGCTGCTGGCTTTGGCCTGCCTCGAACAGGCCGACGTGATCGAGCCGGAGACGGCACGGGCGCAGGTGACTTCCGCGGCCGCGTCGCTCATCCCGCCGAAGAGCTTCGCGCACGCCGACGCGCTGGCCGAGGCGGGTTCGTTCGTGGTGGACCTGTTACCCGGACCCGAGGCGACCGACGAGGCCGCCTACATCGTGCGGACGCTGGCCAACATCGGCGGCGAGGGCGCGTGGGAGCGGATCGCGGAGTTCGTCGCGGTGGACCACGCGATGGTCATCGACGAGTTGCTGCGGGCGTGGCGGAACACGCCGGACGCGGAGAACTACGCGAAGACCGTGCTGTCCAAAGTAGACTTCGGTGATCGGCGGGTGGACGTCCGCGGCTGGCACCGGATCCAGTTCATCATGCACCTGGAGAAGCTGCGGCACGTGCGGTGCATCGGCAACATCAACCCGCTCGACCCGCTGGGCGCCATGCCGTCGCTGCACCGGCTGGAGCTGTGGCAGAACGAGGTCATGCGCGAGCTCGGGCCGCTGGCCGTGTCGAGGTCGCTGAAGGAGCTGCACCTGTCGCGGTGCCGGCCGCTCGGACGGATCGACCTGGCGCCGGTGAAGGACCTGGACGAGCTGCACCTGCACTTCAGCCGGGTCGACCTGGCGTCGCTGGCCGGCGGCCTGGTGCGACGGCTGCAGATCCGTGACACGGCGATCGACGACGGCCTGGCCGCGCTGCCGGACCTGCCCGCGTTGCGCGAGCTCGCGATCGACCACCGCCCGCCCTACTCGCTGGCAGGGCTGGAGCGGTGGCCGGCCATCACGAAACTGGAGGTGTTCGGCGTGCCGGCGGCGGACGACCTGCGCGTGCTGCCGGCGTTGGAACATCTCGTCGCGCACCAGCCGGAGTCGTTGGCACGGCTGGAGGAACTGCGTCAGGCGTTGCCCGGGGTGACCATCACCACCTGATGTCGTCGAGGCTGCCGAGCGGCTTGCGCTCGGTCTCGTCGAGGAGCTGGACGGCAGCGGTGTCGGCGGCGTGCAGCTCGGCCGGGAAGGTGAAGCTCACGCGCTTCTCCAGCTCGGTCACCGAAACCTGGAACACGCGGAACTCGTCCAGGTCGAGCGCTTCGGCCAGGACGAGGTTCTGCGTGAGCAGGAACGCGCTGCAGCGCAGCTCGCCGTTCACCACGAACGCGATCGCCTTGTAGAACTCGCGCGGGATCGCGACACCGCGGAACACCCGGTCGTCGGCGTTGAAGACCGGCCCGCCGTAGACGCTGACCCTGAGGTTGTCGACGTCGACGTCCTCGAGCACGGCGTCTTCCAACCGGCCCCAGAGCCCTGCCTTGGTGCTCTGGTTGAAGTCGTCCATCTGCGGCGTGATGTTCGTGAAGAAGAACGAGTCCTTGTTCGCCTTCTGCGCCTCCGCCTTCGGGCCCCAGCACAGGTCGGCGCGCCGCGCGAGGTGGCCGCGGTCGAGCCTGTTGTCGCGGTAGAGCTCGTCGCCGGTCTGGAACTCGGCCGGGATCCGCGGGTCCTTGACGAACGGGATGCCGGTGCGGGGCAAGGCCTTCATCTCGCCGCCGTCGATGTTCCACGCGACCCAGCTCGCGAACTTGCGAGACTTGCTCATCGCGAGCGAGAAGTGCGTGTAGTCGATCGTGGTCGAGCCGTTGAGCTCGACCGCGTCGGCTGCCCCTGACTCGGTCAGGACCGGGGTCCCGGCAGCGGTGCCGAGGAACTCCGCGTCAAAACCCGTCTTCACGGCTGTGCTGGTCATGTGTTCTCCCCCTACTGGTTCATCTGCAGGGTCGACACATGCCACAGGGCCGTTAGCCGGATACACCCGAACGGCCCAGTGTTCATCAGCTCTTCTTCACCAATTTGCCGTCCGGGGCGATCGCGAACCACTCGTCGTCGACGCCCTGGCCGTTCACGTCACCGGCGACCTGGTCTCCCACGTAGTAGTAGAGCGGCCACTTTCCGTACACGGCCTGCGAACTCTCGTCGATCTGCGAGACCAGGCTCGTGTCTGCACCGTCCTTCGCCTCCACTGTGGACTGAGCGGTGAGGGCGGGCCAGACGGCGATGCAGTCGGCGTCGCACGCGCTGGACTTGTTTTCATCCTTGGTGAATGCGTAGAGAGTCCGTCCCGATTGGTCGACCAGGATCGGGCCGAGATCGGACTGCGCGATCTTCACCTCCGCCTTGACCGGCACCTCCTGCTGCGCAACCTGTTGCGGCGCCTCGTTTCCGCAGGCCACCAGCGTCGCGAGCAGGGCGGGCAGAGCGAGAATTCCCATACGTGCGCGCATCTTCGTCTCCAAAGTGGTCGTCCCTGTTCCACCGTCGACACGTGTGGAGACGTCGTTCGGTTCACTAACGAACTTTCTTTGAACCGAATCCGATCGACGTCCGTGTTGGTGGTGTCGGGTCCGCCAGACCCCCCGACTCCCACTGAGGAGCCTTGGAGTACACCCCATGTCTCGCAACAAAACTGTCGCTGCCGCATGCCTGCTGGGCGCCGCGCTCGGCCTAGGAGTGGTCACGCCGGCGTCCGCCGCACAGGACGCGGTGACCGTGAAGATCACGAACCAGGCCGGGTACGAGGCCACGTTCTGCGCCGCCGACGTGCTGGAAGGCCGTTGTCTGGACGGCGCCAAGAAGGGCGAGTCGCGGACTTTCACCGTGAAGCCCGGCAAGGGGCCGATCGAGGTCCGCGTGGTCGTGAAGAACGGCGGTTCGGCGTTCCAGAACTTCACCGCCGACGGTCCGACGCTGAACATCGACGCCGGTGGTTCGGCCGAGAAGCCGACCGCCACGAAGGCCGCCGGCAACGGTGGAGGCCACGGTGGTCACAACCCGGCGCCCACCCAGACGCAGCCAGCGCCGACGCAGCCCGCTCCGGCGCCGGTGAAGGGCAAGCCGGTCTTCTTCTCCGCCGACCTCGACGGCAAGCAGGAGGTCCCCACGCCCGGTGGCCCCGCCGTCGGTGACGCGGACGGTTCCGCGAAGGCGCTGGTCGAGGTGCGCGGTGACCGCGTGACGTTCGCGGTGGAGTGGAAGAAGACGGCCCAGCTGACGCTCGGCCACATCCACCAGGGCAACGCCGGTCAGAACGGCCCGGTGAAGGTCAACCTCTTCACCACGCCGATGCCGGAGACGCTGTCCGCGGCGGCCGGTCAGACCGTGATCGACCCGAAGCTCGCTGAGGAGATCCGGCGCAACCCAGCCGGCTTCTACGTGAACCTGCACAGCACCGACCGGCCGGGCGGCGCCGTCCGCGCGCAGCTCAAGCCGCTCGGCAAGAACGTGAACCCGCTCGACATCATCAAGGGCGGCAAGCTCCGCGCGTTCTCCAACGGCCGCAACGAGGTGCCGGTCGAGAACGGCCCGAAGGTCGGTGACCCGGACGGCCAGGCCATCACGTTCGTGCAGCCCAGCGGTACCGGTGTCGACTTCTCGCTGGCGTGGGTGAACATCGACGCGCCGACGCTCGGCCACGTCCACCAGGGCGCGAAGGGCGTCAACGGCCCCGTGAAGATCACGTTCTTCGGCACGGCCGTCCCGAACGGCATCTTCGCGGTGTCCGGCACGGTCGCCGGCGTCGACAAGGTGGCGCTGGACGCGCTGAAGAAGGCGCCGAAGGACTTCTACTCGAACATCCACACGGCGACGTTCCCCGGCGGTGCGGTGCGCGGCCAGTTCACCACGCACTAGGGACCACCTGAATAGAGGCGCCGCGGCCGCGACCCCCACGGCCGCGGCGCCGATCCCTATCTCCCGACCAACTCCACCGTCTTGCCGGCGCGGCGGGACTCGTCGACCCACTGGTCGATGGCCTGCCCGCACGCCTGGTCGAGGTGCCGGACCCCGCTCAGGTCCATCCGGACGTGCTCCCGGTCGACCCGGTCCAGCGCGTCCAGCAGCCTCGGCAACCTGAGGAACGTCGCGTTGCCCTTGAGCGCCACCCCGTCCGTGGTGATGGTGACGGAGAGGCGGGACACGTCCCAGGCCGTCTTCACGACTGCGGCCAGCAACCCGACCAGCGTTCCGGTCAACAGGTCCGTGGCCACGATGAGCCCGGCGGTGAGCACCAGCACGGCGACTTCCGCCCGGTCAGTGCGCCACAGGCTCGCGACCTGCTTCAGGCCGAGCAGCTTCCACCCGGCGTGCACCAGAACCGCGGCCAGCACGGCGAGCGGGATGAGCGTGAGCAGCCCCGGCAGCAACACCACGAACAGCAAGAGCCACACGCCGTGCAGCACTCGTGAGAGCTTCGTACGGGCGCCGGCCTGGACGTTGGCCGCACTGCGCACGATCACCGCCGTCATCGGCAACGCGCCGAGCAACCCGCAGATGGAGTTGCCGACGCCCTGCGCGACCAGTTCCCGGTTGTAGCGCGTGCGCGGCCCGTTGTGCATCCGGTCGACCGCCGCCGCGCTGAACATGCTCTCCGCGGATGCGACGAGGGCGAACACCACGGCCGTGCCGACAACTCCGGTGCTCAGCAACGAGAGGTCCGGCAGGTGCAGGTCCTGCTTGAGCGCCCCGACGTCGATGCGTTGCACCGGCGAAGCGAACACCGCTGCGAGTGCCGTGCAGGTCACGACACCCACGAGCACACCAGGCACAACGCGCAGCGGAGTCCGTTGCCACAACAGCATGATCACGACGGTGAGCAGCCCGAGCGCCAACGCCACCGGTGACTGCATGAGCGGCTTCAGCTGCCCGAAGACGAGCACCAACCCGATGCCCGCGAGCATCCCCTGCACCACCGACGGCGAGATCGCCCGGAACCACCGCCCGCACCTGGCTAAGCCGAGTGCCGTCTGCAGCAGCCCAGCACCCAGCACGATCACGCCGAGCGCCTGGATCCCGTGCGCGCTGACCGCGTCCGCGACCAGCACCGTGAGCCCGGCGGCCGGCCCGCTCACCTGCATCGTGCTGCCCGGCAACAACCCGACGACGATGCCGCCGACCACCCCGGTCACGATCCCGAGCTCGGCCGGCACCCCGGACGCCACCGCCACACCAACGCACAGCGGCAGCGCCACGAGGAACACGACGACCGACGAACCGAGATCGGCCCAATACTTGTTCATCTGTCGAAACCCTTACAGCGGCAGGAAGGCGTGCTCGGCACACGCGGAGACCTCGCCGGTCTCGATGTCGTAGAACCACCCGTGCACCCGCAGCTCACCATTGCCCACCTTCTCGGCGACGAACGGGTACTCGAGGAGTGTCTGCAGCTGCTTGCGAACGTGCTCCTGCCCTTCTTTCCGCATCGCCGGATCCGCGAGCTTGCCGGGTGCCTTCCGCCCCGGCCGCAACCAGCCGCGCATGGCCGGCAGGTGGTCGATCTTCGCGCCGTTCAACGCCGTGACCGCACCGCAGTGCGAGTGCCCGCACACGACGAGCTCGCTGACCCCGAGCTGCAGCACGGCGAACTCGATCGTCGCCATCTCGCTGGACGGCCGCGTGAGCGAGTACCGCGGGATGACGTTGCCCGCGGTGCGGAGCTCGAAGAGCGACCCCGGCTCCGCACCGGTGATCTCGGCGGTCACGATGCGTGAGTCGGCGCACGTGATGAACATCGTGGTGGGCGTCTGGCCCTTCGCGAGCTTCTGCCCGGCGGCGCGTGAGCGTGAGCGGGCGTGTTCGCGGGCATGCTGAACAAAGCGATGGAAGTCCATGGGAATCCCTCACTGCTAAGGAAGAAGTGTTCGGTTTGATCGGACTGCGCCTTTCGAAAACCGGCAGTCCGGGTTCGAGTCGACGAAAAGCGTGTCGACTCGAACCCGGAGGGGACCGACCAATCAGTTCCGGAACACCTGCAGCGCGGGTGGTGTGCGCCAAACAGCTATGGGCTCGGCCGCTTCCACGAGGCTCTTCACAGCGGCAGACCGGGGAGCCCACGACACGACAGACGGCCGTGCCTCGGTGGAAACGCGCTCAACGGCAGCAGCGGCAGCGAGCATGCGCAGCCGACTGGGTTCGCGCTCCTCGCGGGGCGCTTCCTCCTTGGGCACAGAGGTCTTGGACTTGGGCGGCGGCGCCCCGATGGAGACGGGCGTGACCGCCGGAGCCAGCACGGCGCACAGGGCGACCACGACCGCGAGCAGAACGCTGCGCATGGCTCACCCCCGACCGAGTTGATCTACAGCTACCAGTTTCGCCCGAAGCGGACAACCTGCGCGATATACGAGACGCAGATCGCCCGTATCCAGCACGAGATTCACCCGAAAGTGCTTACGGGTTTCACTGACTGGAACGGAACCGGGACGAGTACCGGTCCACTAGGGACAGAGCGGAACCTGCTCCACACCAGGAAAGTGCTCAGCCCACACCTCCACCGGGTAGGTGTCCACGGTCTTGCCGCACGCACTCGTCACCGCGCCGGCGATGTCGAGGTCCAAACGCCGCCACTCCTGGTAGAAGCGGAAGTTCATGAGCACGAACAACGCATCGAGTCTTGACGAGAGATGGCCGAGTGCAACCTTTCCGTCGTTCCCTGTCGGCAGCGGCAGCACCCACCGCTGCGCGGTGAGATCACGGGATTCCCACAGCGCGATTGACTGTTGTGTCTCGACGACGACCACGGGGTCGGTGGATCCACCGGTGCCGGTGTGCAGCGATATGAACGTGCCCTGAGGGAAGCTGCGCGTGGTGAGCGGTTGCGAGTTGCCCGTTTTCGCCGGCCACGTCGAGACCCGCTGTTGCATGCCCTGCTGCTGCACCACCGTGACCCGCTCACCATCATCAGAGAACCTGACGTCGTGGACGGACCCGCCTAGGCCCTCGCCGAACACCCGTATCTTCTGCGGCTGTCCGTGAGCGGGCACCTCGTGGACGGCCACTGTCTGGTCGTTGCCGCTGCCTTCCAGCAACGCCACCCGGTCGTGCCGACCGGCGAACCACGAGCGGCTTCCAGGCAGGCTGCCGACCACCACCGGCTTCGCCAGATCGCTCAGACTCCACACCGTGGTGAGCGCGGGGTTCGTCTCGATGGCCAGAACGTGCCGGCTGTCCGGCGACCAGGTGCCGATCTGCGTCGCGGAGATCGTCGCCTGTCTGACCGGCTGCCGGACGTCGCTGATGTCCCAGACGATGAACTGTCCCTCCTCATCGGCGGGCGTCAGCAGTACCTGGCTGTCCGGGCTGATGCTCGGACTGGTCACGAAACCCGTCGTCATGCCCAGTCTGCCGTCCGGCCTGACCGCCATGCCTCCCTTATGGACGCTTTTGCCGGCGGGGACGGAGGACTTCTCCTCCAGCTTGTCCTCGGTGATGGAGTAGATGGTCAGCTTGTCGTCGTCGATGCCGGCCAGCACGAGCACGTCCGCCCCGACCACGATCTCCCTGTAGGGTTCGAGGAAGCGAACACCCCGGACCGCGGCCGCTGCGCTGATGAGCGCGCCTGCGGTCTCCGGCGACGGATGGATCCGATACGCCGTGAGCGCGACCTTCGCGGCACTGCGCGGATCGGCGTTGATGAGGTCGGCGGAGGCTTGGACCGCCCTCAGGGCAAGGGCCGTGTTGCGTTGCTGAGTCGCGTTGTCCTGCGCGCGCGACGCGAAGATGAGCGCTGCGGTCACCACCAGGACCAGCACGGTGAGCACGGCGATCAGGATGCGCTGCCGCCGAATCTGCAGCCGCGTCGAGCTCTGTTCCTGTTCCTGCGCAGCAACAGAGGCCTCCAGGAACGTCTGCTCCAGCTCCGTGAGCCCCACGTCCTCAGCGGCCCAGTCGGCAATGAGCGCAAGCCTGTTGCCACGCAACAAAGTCGACGGATCCCGCCCGTGCGTCTGCCACACCACCGCCGCATCGGTGAGCTCCCGATGCAGCCGATGCCCCTCCCGATCGGCGTTGAGCCACCGCTGCAACCGAGGCCAAGCACTGATCAGCGCCTCGTGCGTGATCTCCACCGTGTCCCGGTCGAGGGTGAGCAACCTGGCGTCGCTCAAGGTGTTCAGCACCTTCTGAACGTCCGCGGTGTCGTCGAGCTCAGCCCGCCGAACCCGGCGCTTCGTGTCCTCAGTCCCGTCCCCCAACGCGATCAGGCGCCGGAACAGGTGCTGGGTCACCCCCTGCTGCGGCGTGGTCATGCCGCCGAAAACGGTCTCCGCGGTCCGGGCGAGCGCGCCCTCGAACCCACCGGTGGTCTGAAACCCCACGAGGGTCAGCATGTTGCCCTTGCGCCGCCGCCAGGTCTGCAACAGGGCGTGTGAGAGCAACGGCAGACTCCCGGCCTGACCGTGAGCGTGCGCGACGAGCACGCTCAGCAGGTCGCTCTCGACCGCGCAGCCCACGATCCGAGCGGGCCGGACGATCGCACGGCGCAGTTCGTCGGCGGTCATCGGGCCTACGGTGACCTGCGCGTCCTGCAAGGCTTCGGCCAGTTCGGGATGCAGGGCGCAGTGCGCGTAGAAGTCCGCGCGCACGCCCACCACCACCCGGCCGCGCGGACCGACGTTGAGCAGCAGCTCCAGAAAAGCCTGCCGTTCGCCGGCATCCGTGCAGAGGGTGAAGACCTCCTCGAACTGGTCGACGACGAACACGACCTCGGCGCCCGCGGGATGTTCGGCCAGCAGCTGGTCGATCAGCGAGCACAACGCGGCGGGACCGGTGGCGAGGTCGCGCGAGACAGCCGGCGTGGTGGCACCCAGCAAGGACGACAGATGCAGTGCCCACTCGTGCAACGGGTGCACACCGGGCGTGAACAAAACGATCGGGTTCAACGGTGAATCCGCGTAAAGCGCCGGAATCAGCCCGGCTCGCAACGTCGACGACTTTCCGGCACCGGAAGGGCCGAACACCGCCAGAAAGCGGTGGCGCCGCAATCGTGAGCGCAGATCCTCGACCAGACGTTCACGACCGAAGAACAATTCCGCGTCGTCCGGACCGTAAGCCGAAAGGCCCACGTACGGAGCATTGCCCGATTCCGGCGGCAGAGCGTTCGCGTGACCGTTGAGTTCGGCGGCAACGTCGTGCCAGCGGCGTTCCCATTCATCCCGGTCGCCACCGCACGCCTCGACGTAAGCGAGGGTCACCGCGAGGCTCGGCAGCTGACGTCCGCCTGCCGCGTCGGACAACGTCGTGGACGAGTAATGGGCCTGCCTGGCCAGCTCACGATAGGGCGGACTGCCCGCCTCGGCCCGCAGTTTGCGCAGTTCAGCAGCGAACTCGACCAGTGGCGAGCCGTCGTCCTCTAGTGGTCGCTCAGTGCGCGGCATGACGGCAATCCTCCCCCTGGATCCCCTCCCTGATCCGCCCGGATTGTCCCGATGATGATGTCCGGAGTCCAGTTCCCGACACCGGACAACGCGGATCGCACTACACCTGAATCAGCAATCGAACGGAAAGGACAGCCACGGCGTAGAACAAGCGATTCGCGCCGATCGGGACTGCGCTCGCCGCACTCCTGATGGCGCTCGGAACGTTCCTCAGCCTTCCCGCGGCGAACGCCGCAGAACCAGCAAGGAGAACCGATGACCATCATCCGCACGCTGACCCGCGCCGTCGCCGCATTCGCCATCAGCGCCCTCGCGCTCATCACCAGCCCGATCGCCAACGCCGACGAACAGAGCGCCCTCGCCTGCACGACGGTCGGCAACGTGGCCGGCACCGTCCAGCACTTCACGCTCTACGACGGGACCGGACGCGACGGCGCCTGCATCACCTTCTACGACTACGGCAACTGCACCGCAGGCTACGGCGACGTCGAAGGCCTCTACAACCTGCGCGCCTGGGGCTGGGACAACCGAGCCAGCTCGCTGCTCACCCGCAACAGCTGCGACGTCCGCCTGTTCGACGCGTTCGACTGTCCTGGCACCGGCGCGAAGTCGGGCTGGATCGACTACAGCGAGAACCTCGGCACCTGGAGCAACCGCGCCAGCTGCCTGACCGTGAGCTGAAAGGCGAACGCCCCGGTCGACGTCGTTGTCGGCCGGGGCGTCATGCTGCTCTCCGCTGGTCGGACGCCGTTGTCAGACCACAGCGAGCGGAAGCTGGTTCGGGATCACGGGCGAAGGCAGGTTCGAGGAACCCGTGAGGAACTTGTCCACGGCGTTGGCCACGGACCGCCCCTCCGCGATCGCCCACACCACAAGGGAAGCGCCGCGATGCGCGTCCCCGCAGACGAACACACCGGGCGCCGACGTCTGCCAGTCGGAGCCGCACGAGATCGTGCCACGAGAAGTGAGCGAGATCCCGAGGTCGTCCAGGAGCCGCATGTGCTCGACGCCCTCGAAACCGATCGCCAGCAGCACCATGTCCGCCGGCAGCACCTCGATCTCGTCGGACTGCGGCACCACGGAACGGCGGCCGGACGAGTCCTTCTCGACCCGCACCTGCTGCAGTTCGATGAAGCGCACATGACCGTCGTCGTCACCCACGAAACGGCGAACAGCCACGGTGAAGCGGCGCTCCCCGGCCTCCTCGTGCGCCGGGTAGGTGCGCAGGATGTGCGGCCACACCGGCCACGGCGAACGGTCGTCGTCGCGGACCGACGGCGGCATCGGGTACTGGTCGAGCTGCGTCACGGACAGCGCGCCCTGGCGGGTCGCCGTGCCGTAGCAGTCGGCGCCCGTGTCGCCACCACCGATGACGATGACGTGCTTGCCCTCGGCCGAGATCGACGACGGGCCGTCGCCCTCGCACGCGCGGTTCGCCGGCACCAGGTGGTCCATCGCGAGGTGCACGCCCTTGAGCTCGCGCCCCGGCGTCGTCTTGTCGTCACGGCCCCGCAGAGCGCCCACCGCCAGCACGACGGAGTCGAACTCCGCACGCAGCTGCTCGACCGTGATGTCGACGCCGACCTCGCAGCCGGTCACGAACTTGGTGCCCTCACGGCGAAGCTGCGACAGGCGCCGGTCGAGGACCTTCTTCTCCATCTTGAACTCGGGGATGCCGTACCGCAGCAACCCGCCAAGACGGTCGTCCCGTTCGTACACGACGACTTCGTGCCCGGCCCGGGTCAGCTGCTGAGCGGCGGCGAGACCGGCAGGACCGGAACCCACGACCGCGACGCGCTTGCCGGAGGACACCGCGGCGGTGGACGGCTGCACGTAGCCGTTCTCCCACGACATGTCCGCGATGGTCTCCTCGACCCGCTTGATCGCGACGGCACCGCCCGCGTCGTGCGAGATCGACAGCACACACGCGGCCTCACACGGCGCCGGGCACAGCCGGCCCGTGAACTCCGGGAAGTTGTTGGTGGCGTGCAGGCGGTCCGAGGCCAGCTCCCAGTCGCCGCGGCGCACGAGGTCGTTCCACTCGGGGATCAGGTTCCCGAGCGGGCAGCCCGCGGTTCCGCTGTGGCAGAAGGGAATGCCGCAGTCCATGCACCGGGTCGCCTGCGTGCGGACGGCAGCGTTCCGCTCGGCGGGCTCCTCGGCCAGGTAGACCTCGTTCCAGTCCTGCAGGCGTTCCGGCTTCGGGCGCTTCGGCGCGTCGGAGCGGGAGTGCTTCATGAAACCCTGTGGATCAGCCACGCGACGCCTCCATAACGGCCTGGTCGACGTCCCGGCCCTCAGCGCGAGCGAGGCGCATCGCGTCCATCACTCGCTGGAAGTCGCCGGGCATGACCTTCGTGAACGCACCGGCTCGCCGGGTCCAGTCACCGAGCAGCGACGCGGCGACGGCAGAGCCAGTCGCCTTGTGGTGCTTGGTGATGGCGTCCTTGAGCCAACGCAGGTCCTCGGCGTTGAGGCGCTGCAGTTGCACCATCTCCTGGTTCACCGACAACGGGTCCAGGTCGAGCACGTACGCGATACCGCCGGACATGCCGGCCGCGACGTTGCGCCCGGTCGGCCCGAGCACCACGGCCCGGCCACCGGTCATGTATTCGAACGCGTGGTCGCCCACGCCCTCCGCCACCAGCAGAGCACCGGAGTTGCGGACGCAGAACCGCTCGCCGACCCGACCGCGCAGGAACACCTCGCCGGACGTGGCGCCGTAGCCGATCACGTTGCCCGCGATCACCTGCTCCTCGGCGCGGAACGGCGCGTCGTCGTGCGGCCGGACGATGATCCGCCCACCGGACAGGCCCTTGCCGACGTAGTCGTTCGCGTCGCCCACCATCTCCAGCGTGATGCCGCGCGGCAGGAACGCGCCGAGCGACTGGCCGGCCGACCCGGTGAGCTTCACCCGGATCGTGTCGTCCTCCAGGCCCTCGCCGCCGTAGCGGCGAGTGACCTCGGCGCCGAGCAGCGTGCCGACCGTGCGGTTGACGTTGCGGACCGGCAGCTCCAGGTTGACCTGGTGCGCGTCCTCCAGCGCCGCCTCGGCGAGCTGGATCAGCGTGCGGTCCAGTGCCTTGTCCAGGCCGTGGTCCTGGTCGCGGATCTTGCGCTTCGCCGTCGGGTACGGGGTTTCCGGCACCTCGAAGACCGGGTCGAGGTTCAGGCCCTCGATCTTCCAGTGCTCGATCGCCTCGTCCTTGTCGAGCAGCTCCGCGTGCCCCACGGCCTCGTCGATCGTGCGGAAACCGAGCTCTGCCAGCAGTTCGCGGGCTTCCTGCGCGATGAACTCGAAGAAGTTCACGACGTGGTCGGCCTGGCCGGTGTAGCGGGCGCGCAGGTCCGGGTTCTGCGTGGCCACGCCGACCGGGCACGTGTCCAGGTGGCAGACGCGCATCATCACGCAGCCCGCGACGATCAACGGTGCCGTGGCGAAGCCGAACTCCTCGGCTCCCAGAAGCGCCGCGACAACGACGTCGCGACCGGTGCGCATCGCGCCGTCGACCTGGACGGTGATGCGGTCGCGCAAACCGTTGAGCAGCAACGTCTGCTGGGTCTCGGCGAGGCCGATCTCCCAGGGCGTTCCCGCGTGCTTCAGCGAGTTCATCGGCGAGGCACCGGTGCCGCCGTCGTAGCCGGAGATCAGCACGACGTCCGCGTGGGCCTTGGCGACACCCGCCGCGACCGTGCCGACACCGATCGACGAGACGAGCTTCACGTGAACCCGCGCCTGCTCGTTCGCGTTCTTCAGATCGTGGATGAGTTGCGCCAGATCCTCGATCGAGTAGATGTCGTGGTGCGGCGGCGGCGAGATCAGGCCCACACCCGGCGTGGAGTGCCGGGTGCGCGCGATCCACGGGTAGACCTTGAAGCCGGGCAGCTGGCCGCCCTCGCCGGGCTTCGCGCCCTGCGCCATCTTGATCTGGATGTCCGTGGAGTTCACGAGGTACTCGCTCGTGACGCCGAACCGTCCACTCGCGACCTGCTTGACCGCGGAACGACGCTCCGGGTCGTACAGGCGCTCCCTGTCCTCACCACCCTCGCCGCTGTTCGACCGCCCGCCGAGCCGGTTCATCGCGATGGCGAGGGTTTCGTGCGCCTCGGCCGAGATCGAGCCGTAGGACATGGCACCGGTGTTGAAGCGCTTGACGATCGAGCTCACCGGCTCGACCTCGTCGATCGGGATCGGCGTGCGGCCCTCGGTGCGGAACTTGAACAGCCCGCGCAGCGTGCCGCCCTCCCGCGAGATGCGCTCGACCTCCGCCGTGTACTGGCGGAAGACGTCCTCCTTGCGCGTCTTCGTGGCGTGCTGCAGCAGGAACACCGTCTCCGGCGTGAACAGGTGCAGCTCGCCCTCGCGGCGGTACTGGTACTCGCCACCGACCTCGAGCTTGCGGTGCGCTCGGTCGGTCGGGTTGTCCGGGAACGCGCGGCGGTGGCGCAGGGCCACCTCCTCGGCGAGCACGTCCAGGTGAACGCCGCCGAGCTTGGACTGCGTGCCGGTGAAGTACTCGTCCAGCAGGTCGTTGGACAGGCCGACCGCCTCGAAGATCTGCGCCGCGGTGTAGGCGCCGACGGTCGAGATGCCCATCTTCGACATGATCTTCAGGACGCCCTTGACGAGCGCCTTGACGTAGTTGCGGATCGCCTTGTGCGCCGGGACCCCCGTGATGGCGCCCTGGCTGATCAGGTCCTCGATCGTCTCGAACGCGAGGTACGGGTTCACCGCGGCGGCGCCGTAGCTCAGCAGCGCGGCGACGTGGTGGACCTCGCGGCAGTCACCGGACTCGACGACGAGTGCGACGCGCAGGCGTTCCTTGGTGCGCACCAGGTGGTGGTGCACCGCGGAAACCAGCAGCAGCGACGGGATCGGCGCCATCCGGTGGTCCGAGTCGCGGTCGCTCAGCACCAGCGTGCGAGCGCCGTTCGCGATGGCCTCCGACGCCTCGCGACGCACGCGCTCGATGGCCTGGCTCAGCGCCTCGCCGCCACCGTCCACTTCATACAGTCCGGAGAGGACGGTGCAGGCGAACCCGGGCAGGTCGCCGTCGTCGTTGATGTGGATGAGCTTCGCGAGCTCGTCGTTGTCGATGACCGGGTAGTCCAGCGTCACGTGGCGGCACGAGACCGGGCCGGGGTCGAGCAGGTTCTGCTCAGGCCCCATCACACGCGAGACGGACGTGACGATCTCTTCGCGGATCGCGTCCAGCGGCGGGTTCGTGACCTGCGCGAAGTTCTGCACGAAGTAGTCGTAGAGCAGCCGGGAACGCTGCGACAGCGCGGCGACCGGCGTGTCCGTGCCCATCGAGCCCAGCGGCTCCATGCCCATGATCGACATGGGCGTGAGCAGGATCCGCACCTCCTCCTCCGTGTAACCGAAGGTGAGCTGGCGGCGCAGGACGGACTCGTGGCTCTGCACCACGTGTTCGCGGTCCGCGAGGTCGGCGAGGTCGAGCAGACCCGCGTGCAGCCACTCGTCGTAGGGCAGCTCGGTGGCCAGCCCCGACTTGAACTCCTCGTCGTCGACGATGCGGCCCTGCTTGGTGTCGACCAGGAACAGGCGGCCCGGCTGCAGGCGGCCCTTCGCGACCACCTGATCGGAAGGCACGTCGAGCACACCGGTCTCGGACGCGAGCACAACGCGTCCGTCGGCGGTCTGCCACCAGCGGGCGGGACGCAGGCCGTTGCGGTCGAGCACGGCACCGACGAGCTCGCCGTCGGTGAACGTGACACAGGCCGGGCCGTCCCACGGCTCCATCAGCGAGGCGTGGAACTGGTAGAACGCGCGGCGCTTCGGGTCCATCGTGGCGTGGTTCTCCCACGCCTCCGGAATCATCATCAGCACCGCGTGCGGCAGGCTGCGGCCGCCGAGGTGCAGCAGCTCCAGCACCTCGTCGAAGCTCGCCGAGTCCGACCCGTCGGGGTCGCAGATCGGGAACAGCCGGGCGAGGTCACCGGGGATGAGATCGCTGTCCAGCAACGCCTCACGGGCGCGCATGCGGTTGCGGTTGCCGCGCACGGTGTTGATCTCACCGTTGTGCGCGACGAACCGGAACGGGTGCGCGAGCGGCCACGAGGGGAACGTGTTCGTGGAGAAACGGCTGTGCACCAACGCGATCGCCGTGAAGAGGCGTTCGTCGTGCAGGTCGGGGAAGAACGCCGGCAGCTGCTCGGTCGTCAGCATTCCCTTGTACACGATCGTGCGCGCGGACAGCGACGGGAAGTACACGCTGCCCTCGTGCTCCACCCGCTTGCGCAGGCAGAAGGCCAGGCGGTCCAGCGCGATGCCGGACTCGTCGCGCGTGCCCTTGACGAACAGCTGCGCGAAATGCGGCGCGACCGAAAGCGCGGTCGGGCCGACGTTGGCCTTCTCCGCGTCGACCGGCACATCGCGCCAGCCGAGAACAACGAGGTTCTCCTCTCCTGCAATGCGTTCGATCTGCTGCATTGCGGCGGCGCGTTCTTCGGACTCAAACGGCAGGAATGCGATTCCCGCCGCGTACTTCCCGCTTTCGGGCAGCTCGAACTCGACCACAGCACGCAGGAACTCGTCCGGCAGCTGCAGGAGGATGCCGGCACCGTCGCCCGAGGTGGGCTCGGCACCGGCGGCGCCACGATGCTCCAGGTTCGCCAGCGCCGTCAGAGCATCGCTCACGATGCCGTGGGAACGCCTGCCCTGGATGTCGGCCACCATGGCGACACCACAGGCGTCGCGCTCTTCAGAGGGGTCATAGAGACCCTGGGGGCCGGGGATGGCGGAGAAGATCACTGCGCAGACCTCCTTCGTCGTCCTCGCTAAAGAACAAAGTCCTCGTGCTCAGACCTCGAACCAACAGGTGGGAGCACGGGACGACGATGGCCCGCGTGTTGACGCGACTTTAACAGCCGCGAAACCCAGCGACACCCGCCAATGGGTGATCTAGGTCATGGATGTGTAACGATTCCCCGCTGCGGAGCGACATTGCGGCCAACGTCGGCGTTCGTTACAACCGGGTTAGCGTAACCGAACGTTCAACATCAGCCAGGTTGATGAGAGCTGCATGACAATCACGGTTTAGCAGTGGATCCGCCGGGTACACGCCCGTTTTGGCTGATCAGCCGCCTGTCGTCCCAGTTAGCGGACGCTCACCTGCACGCACCGCAGTCGCGCGAGCACGGTCCACTCGTGCAATTCGTGATTGTTCCTCACCAAACGAGACCGAGGTCCCGTTCACCCCGCGCCGCATGCGGGGAGAACGGGACCTCGGCATACATGGAGGTCTGAGGTCTCGTGGCCGGAGACGGGGAGAGACGCCCCCGGCCACGGACGTTTCAGTGAGCCGCGACCGGCTCCTTCTTGTCGCCCTCGCCGCCGCTCTGCTGCGCCAGCAGGTCGTCCACGTCGACCAGGTCCGGGTTGTTCAGGACCTCGTTGAGGCGGTCCTTGTCGAGGCCCTTCTGCCAGGCGGCGACGACCAGGGATCCCACACCGTTGCCGATCACGTTGGTGATGGCGCGGGCCTCGGACATGAATCGGTCGATGCCGACGATCAGCGCGATGCCGACCGCGGGGATGGCCGAGTGGGCCTCGAACGCCTGCAGCGAGGCGGCCAAGGTGACCAGGCCGGCGCCGGTGACGCCCGCCGCACCCTTCGACGCGATCAGCATGAACAGCAGCAGGCCGATCTGGACACCGATCGACACGTCGTGACCGGTGGCCTGGGCGATGAAGATCGCACCCATGGTCAGGTAGATGCAGGTGCCGTCGAGGTTGAACGAGTAACCGGTCGGGATCGTGAGGCCCACGACCGACTTCTGCGCGCCGGCGGCTTCCAGCTTGACCATCATGCGCGGCAGCACCGACTCGCTGGACGAGGTGCCGAGCACGATCAGGATCTCGTCCTTGATGTAGCGCAGGAACTTGAAGAGGCTGAAGCCCGCGAACTTCGCCACCAGGCCGAGCACCACGACGATGAACACGATGCAGGTGGCGTAGAACGAACCCATCAGCCAGAGCAGCTTGCCGAGGACGCTGCCGCCGAACTTGCCGACGGTGTAGGCGATACCGCCGAAGGCACCGATCGGGGCGACGTACATGACGAGCTTGATGATGCCGAACATGACCTTGGACAGCGTCTCCATCGCGGAGACGACCTTGGCACCGCGCTCACCCATGCCGGCGACCGCGACCGCGACGAGGATCGCGACCACGAGCACCTGGATCAGCTGGCCGTCCGTGAACGCGCTGACGAACGACTTGGGCACCAGGCTGAGGATGAAGCCGGTGACACCGGTTTCCGCGCTCGAAGCGGACTTCAGCGTGGCGTCGGCCGCGCTCGCGTTGAGCGTGATCTCGCCGCCGTGGTGACCCGGCTGCACGATGTTCACGACGATGAGGCCGATGGCGAGCGCCACCGTGGTCATCGCGGTGAAGTAGAGGATGGTCCGCAGTGCGAGCCCGCCCGCCTTGGCGAGGTTTCCGAGGCCCGCGATGCCGACGATGATGGTCGCGAAGATGGTCGGCGCGATGACGACCTTGACCAGGTTGACGAACAGGTCTGCGAGCCACTTCATCTCGGATGCCTGTTTGGGGAACAGGAAGCCGACGGCCGCGCCCAGCACGATGGAGACCAGCACCCAGAAGTACAGGTGCTTGTAGATCGGTTTGCGGCCTGTGGTGGTGGTCGCCACGGTTCCTCCTTGAACTTCGCGTTGGGTAGTGAGGGTGAGCCGCGCCACGAGGCGCGACAAGCAGACGTCAGGAAACTTCAGACAGCCCTGACGTAACAGCTAGTCTTTATCGGTGTCGCTCAGCCGTCGCACGCTTCTGCTAGGGGCCGCCCTCGGTCTGGCCGGGTGCACCCAGCGCAAGGTCGAGGCACCCGCAGAACTGGTGCTCGCGACCGGACCCGACGGTGCCGTGTTCCGCGAGGTCGGGGGCGCGCTGGCGGACGCACTGGCCGAGCAGCTGCCGGGTACGAAGGTGATCGCGCTGCCGACCGCGGCGTCGGTGGAGAACCTCCGGCTGCTCAAGTCCGGCACGGCGCAGCTCGCGTTGTCCTCTTTGGACCCCATCGACGACCCTCACAGCGTGCGCGCGGTCGGCCGCCTCTACGACAGCTTCATGCAGATCGCGGTGCCGGCGATCTCGCCGATCGAGTCCTTCCGCGACCTGGCGGGCAAGCGGATCTCCTTGGGCCCCATCGGTTCCGGCACCGAGTTCACAGCGACGCGGATGATGAACCACTTCGGGATGTCCGCATTGGACGAACGCATGGCGCACGCGGAAGCCTCCCGCCGCGTCGGCGAGGGGACGCTCGACGCGATGCTCGCGCTGACCGGGATCCCGACGCCCGCGATCACCAACCTGCGCGGCAACGTGCGGCTGATCGACATCACGAAAGAGGCCATCGAGCTCGCCGACGCCTTCCGCGGCCCGTACATCCCGGCGACGATCCCCGGCAAGACCTACGAGGCCCTGCCGGCCAACCACACCTTCGCGGTGCCGAACCTGCTGCTCGCGCACGAGTCGCTGAGCGCGGACGTGGTGGAGGTGGTGACCCGCACGGTGTTCACCGAGACGGCACGGATCGTGGACGGCCACCCGGAGGCGGCGCGGATCAACGTCCGCACCGGCATCGCGACCGGCGAGATACCGCTGCACGACGGTGCCGTGCGGTGGTTCCGTTCGATCAAGCGCTGAGCTGGACCTTCACGTCGAGCCCCGGCCCGGCGTCGTGCAGCGTGAGCGTGCCGCCGGCCGACTCGATCAGCTCGGCGCAGATGGCGAGCCCGAGCCCGGTGCCGGCGATGTTCTGGTGCTTGGTGGCGCGCCAGAACCGTTGCAGCGCGTGCTCGCGTTCCTCGTCGGTCAGGCCCTCGCCGTTGTCGATGACGTGCAGCTCGCCGGCCTTGCCGATGATCTGCACCTCGGTGGCGCCGGCGAGCCGGATGGCGTTGCTGACCAGCTCGTCGAGCACGCTGCCGAGCCCGCCGGGCGGTTCCTGCATGGTGAGGCCGGCGGGCACGTCGATCTTCAGCGTCACGCCGTCCTTGCTCGCCAGCGCCTGCCAGGCGGGCCGGTGCGTGGCGAGCAGCTGGTCGATCTCGACCGGCTCGGTCTTGCGGGCGCTGTCCAGCCGGGTCGCGGCGAGCAACGTGTCCAGCACGCGGCCCATCTCCTCGGCCTCGTCGACCGCGATCTGGTGCGCCTCCCTGCCGTGCTCCCCGTCCACGTGCGGTTCGAGGTTGTCGACGGCGAGCCGGAGACTGGCCAGCGGGTTGCGCAGTTGGTGCGATGCGTCGGCGACGAACGCCTTTTGCCTGTTCAGGGCTTTGCCGACGACGTCGACCATGGTGTTGAAACTTCTCGCGAGCCTTCTGAGCTCAGGCGGTCCGCCGACCTCGTCCGCGCGCACGTCGAGGTTGCCCTGGGCGACCGCCGCGGTGGCCTCGTCGAGCCTGCGAACCGGCCGGAGCACCCAGCGCGACATCGGCCAGGCGGCGGCGACCACGGCCAGCATCGGAGCGAGACCGGCCAGCGCCATGAGACCCCACTGGCGCAGCACCTCGGTGCGCAGAGCCGTCGTCGACGAGACGCTGACGACCGCGGCGACCGCCTCGCTGTCCCGCCCGACCGGTTCGACGACCACCATCGGCCCGGTGCGCCACGGCCACGCCGCGTACACCGAGTCGGGCTGGATGCCGTTGAGCGCCTCGTTGAGAACCCCGACGACCTCGGGGTCGTCGGTGGGGTTGAAGCCGCGGCGGGAGGAGAGCAGCAGCCGCCGGTCGGCGCTGACCAGTGCCACCGGGATGTCGAAGAGCTGGTCGTAGCGCTGGATCTCGAAGTCGAGCGCGTTCAACCGGTCCGACTGCAGCGCGCTCTCGGCGAGCGAGGCGAACCGGCGGGCGTCGCCGAGGCGGTCGAGGTAGGTGGTCTGCGTTTCGCGCTGCACCACCGCGGACGCGAGCGGGATGCCGAGCGCGGCGACGAGTGCGACGAGCAGCGGGACGGTGATGACGAGGAGTCGGCGCAGCATCAGCCGCCGTCACGGGTCAGTCGCATTGGGGCACCTCCGGCGCTCATCATCCGGTATTTCAGAGGTACCACGCAGTCCGTGTTCTCAAGGTCACGGGCAGTGCCGTGACCGGCACTAGGTGGCAAGCCTGTAGCCGACGCCTCTGACGGTCTCGATCTTGACGTGTCCGCCGAGCTTTCCACGCAACGCCGCGATGTGCGTATCGAGAGTGCGGGACGGCGCCTCCCAATGCGCCTGCCACACCTGGTCGACGATGAAGTCGCGGCTCACCACCTCGCCCGCCCTGGTGGCGAGCAGCGCGAGGAGGTCGAACTCCTTGCGGGTCAACACGAGCGACTCCCCCGCCAGCGTGACCAACCTGGTCGGCACGGAGATCTGCAGCGCGCCGACCTCGATCGGCCCCTCGCTCTCCGGCCCGGCACGGTGCGTGCGCGTTCGTCTGAGCACGGCTTCTATGCGCGCGAGCAGTTCGGACGTGCCGAACGGCTTCACCACGTAGTCGTCAGCGCCCGCACGCAGGCCGAGCACGCGTTCGCGCTCCTCGCCACGCGCGGTCACCGTGATCACGGCGGTGCCCGGCCGGTGCCGCAGCTCGCGCAGCACGTCCAAGCCGTCGCCGTCGGGCAGGCCGAGGTCGAGCAGCACGACGTCAGCGGGGGCGGCTTTGAGAGCGTCGGCGGCAGTGGCCACCCGATGCACCTCGTAGCCGGCGTGCCGCAGCGCGGTCAGCAGGCCTCTGGCCACCCGGTCGTCATCCTCGACGACGAGCACGCGCACAGGTCACTCCGGTTTGACGGACTCCGGGGAGTTCTTCTTGTCGTCGGCGTCTTCTTTGACGTCGTCCGTGTCTGCGGGTTCTTCGGCCTTCGGCTCTTCCGGCGCTTCCGCGGCTGGTTCGCCGGTCAGGTCTGTGCCTCGCAACGCGGCCACGTCCTCACGCTCACCACGCGACCTGGCGATCAGGAAGTAGCCGACCGCGCCGATGAACACCACCGCCGACACGAACACGTTCACGCGCTGCCCGAAGATCAGCGTCGCCTCGTCCGTGCGCATCAGCTCGATCCAGAACCGGCCCGCCGTGTAGCCCGCGACGTACACCGCGAACGCCCGGCCGTGACCGAGGCGGAACTTCTTGTCCGCCCACACGATCAGCAGCGCGACACCGAGGTTCCACAACAGTTCGTAGAGGAACGTCGGGTGCACGATCTGGATCGGCGTGTGATCGATCGCGACACCGGCCAGCGCGTCCTCACGCCCCTCCGGCGTGACGCGACGGTAGATCTCCAGCCCCCACGGCAACGTGGTGTCGCCGCCGTAGAGCTCCTGGTTGAAGTAGTTGCCGAGCCGCCCGATGGCCTGCGCCACCACGATGCCGGGCGCCAGCGCGTCCGCCATCGCGGGCAGCGGAATCCCCTTGCGCCGACACCCGATCCAGGCACCCACCGCACCGAGCGCGATGGCACCCCAGATGCCGAGACCGCCGTTCCAGATCTCCAGCGCCGCGAGCGGATCCTTACCCGGCCCGAAGTACTTCTGGTTGTCGGTGATGACGTGGTAGAGCCGCCCGCCGACGAGGCCGAACGGCACCGCCCACACGGCGATGTCGGTCACCTCGCCCTTGATGCCGCCGCGAGCAACCCAGCGGCGCTCACCCCACCAGATCGCGACGATGATGCCGGCGATGATGCACAGCGCGTAGGCCCTGATGGGGAGCGGACCGAGGTACCAAACACCACGGTCTGGGCTCGGGATCGTGGCCAGGACGGCGTTCAACCCGTTCAACACGTCGCCCACCGTACCGGTGGGCTCGTGAGCGTCTCGTTGGGACGCTCGTTCGTTAGGGGTTCGCGACCTTGAGCGCCCTCGGTAGGCCGTTCGGGCGCCGCTGGGCCGTCCGACCGCTCCCGGTCTTCAGGGGCGCTTGATCTCCACGGCGCGGCCGCCCAGGCATCCAGCCGCCGCTGACGACACCCACCCGCCGCTCGTGATCCCGGAGCGCGAAACCCCAGGCCCGCGGCTTCACCCTCTCTCCGGAACGCTCATTCGTCAGGGCCCGCGACCCTTGAACGTCCCCGGCAGGCCGTTCAAACGCCCTCGGCCTCAGAAGGTGCTTGATCTCCCTGCACGACCTGGTCACCTCCTCTCCGGAACCCTCATTCATCAGGGGTTCGCGACCTTGAGCCTCCCCGGTAGGCCGTTCGGCGCTGTTGGGCCGTTCGAGCGCTCTCGGTCTTCTTAGGGGGTTCGTGATCGTTGAGCCGAGATACTCGGACGCGGTCTCAGGCGGACTCGCGAGAGGGCGGACATGACGGTCCTGGTGGTCGGCGGCGGTATCGGTGGCCTGGCGACGGCGCTCGGTCTCGCGCGGGCCGGGCAGCGCGTGACGGTGCTCGAGGCCGCGGCGGTGTTCGAGGAGATCGGCGCGGGCATCCAGGTCGGGCCGAACGGGTTCCGCATGCTCGACTCGCTCGGGGTTGGGGCGGTGGTGCGGGAGCGGGCCGTGCACGTCGACGAGTTGCGGTTGCGGTGCGGGGTTTCTGGGTCGTTGGTCGCCTCCTTGCCGATCGACGCGGGGTTTCGGGAGCGGTTCGGCACCTACGCGGTGGTGCACCGCAACGACGTGCTGACGCCGTTGCTCGACGCCTGCCAGGACAACGAGCTCGTCGACCTGCGGGTCAACAGCGGCGTCGAGTCGTACACGCAGGCGGGCGATGAGGTGACCGCTGTGCTGCGGTCGGGCGACCTCGTGCACGGGTCGGCGATGGTCGGGGCGGACGGGCTGCGTTCGGCGGTGCGGCGGCAGCTCGTGGGCGACGGGGATCCCGTGGTGTCCGGGCACACCACGTTTCGTGCGGTCATCCCCGCTCAGGCCGTGCCGGCGGCGTTGAAGGAGAACGTCGTCACGCTCTGGGCCGGGCCGCGCTACCACGTGGTCTGGTACGTGATCGCCGGCGGCCGGTACGTGAACCTGGTCGCCACCACGGACAACGGCGCCACCGAACCGATGACCGGCAAGCCCGTCGAGCACTCCGACGTGGTGCGGCACTTCGCGCCGTTGTGCTCCGACGCCGCGCGGATCATGGAGCTCGCCGACGAGTGGCGCGCGTGGGTGCTGTGCGACCGGGAGCCGATCACGACGTGGCAGGACTCGCGCGTCGTGCTGCTCGGGGACGCCGCCCATCCCGTGCTGCAGTACGCCGCGCAGGGCGCCTGCCAGGCGTTGGAGGACGCCGTCTGCCTGACCTCGGCCTTCGACCACCGTGACGTGGCTGGCTCTTTTGCGCGGTACGTGTCCATGCGCTCTGCGCGGACCGCGCGCGTCCACCACGCCTCACGGTTGATGGGTCGGGAGGTCTACCACCCGGCGGGCTCGGCTGCCGCGGCCCGTGACGCGATGTTCGCCTCGTGGACCGTTGCTGACCTGCACGAACGGCTGGAGTGGCTCTACGGCTAGAACTTGATGGTGACGGGGTACGGCTGCTCGATCTCCAGCACGCCGTTCACGCTCTGCGCGATCTCGACGTATTCCTCGCCCTGGAGCTGTAGCAACGTGGCCTCGGGGACATGCGGCTCCGGATCGACCATCAGGTAGTACTGCACGCCTGCCTTGGCATACAGACTCCGTTTGAGACCCTGATCGTGCAGCCGCGTACTCGGTGAGAACACCTCACCGACAAGCTCGACATCAGAGACCGGGAAGTGAACGCCCGCCTCGCGTGGTCTGACGACCGTGAAATCCGGGATCACCAGACGCCCGCTGGAAAGCAGGACGTTCAGCTCGATCGTTGCTTCGAGCTCGTCGGGGCAGGCGGCGAGCAGCGCCGCGTAGACCCGTCCCACCAACTGCTGGTGGCGGTAGGAACCCAACGGACTCACAAGCAGGGCCCCGTCAACGAGCTCGATGCGCTGACTGCTGTCCTGCGGCAGGGACAGGACGTCATCGAGCGTCCATGGACCCGCATGCCTGGGCAACAGGTAGTCGGTTGGCGCCGATCGAGTTGGAGCCGCCACTGGGCATCACCTCCGAAAACCGCCCGGCGAGTACCAGTGTGGCACGCCGGGCGGATAGCTGGCTTGTGCATAGCGCCACGATCGCAGGTCAGACTGACAGTTCAGGGGCGTTTTGACCCCAACCGAACCCAGATTCACTCGATCAGGTGTTCGAATCAATGTCACACTTATGTTGGAACGGCTCCAAGCACCAGCCCCGCACTCGACAACTGCCCGACGAGGGAGGAAACATCCGCAACAGACTTCTCCAGAGCAATGGAGTGCCGGTCAGCCAGCCGCGCTGCGACCGCGTCGAGGCTGAGCCCGTCGAGCAACCACGCCAGCACCCGCGAACCAGTCGGGTTCAGCTGCCAGTAGCGGCCTGAGCGGCCGTCCAGCAGCACGGTGCCGTCGGGGGTCTCGGCGAACGTGACGTCCGAACGCAGCTTCATCGGGCCTCGCTCTCAACCGGCACGGCCAGCAGCCGCTGGTAGTAGCCGGCGGGAAACGGCTCGCCGACGGGTTCACCGTCGACCTCGACCCAGGCATGCGCGCTGAACGGCGACGTCCGCACGCCGGTGCACCAGGTCGGCCACGTTCCACGCAGCCGGCACAGCAGCGCGGTCGCGATCGACCGCGGCAGACAGCCCTGCTCCCCGGCGCAACGCAGGCTGACGGCGACGACCGCGGACCGCGCGGCCAACGCCTCAGCACGAGTGGCAGGTCGTGCGCCGCGACGCAGCCGTAAGAGCACCGCACGCAGGCGACGCGGCCGCAGTTTGGCGAGCAGGCGCGCGACGAAGACGGCGAACAGCGGCAACGGCCGTTGGCGCAGTGGCAGACGGAGACGTTCAGGCAGAGCACCAGGAGCAGTCACAAGGTCACCAACTTCGACTCAGAACGACCCGACACCACGCGCAGCCACACCTCACAGGCCAGCGTGGCGTCCAGAGCCAGCAGGTTCTGGTTGTCGCGATGTGCCCCGACCAACCGAGATCGCAACACGTCCACATCGATCAACCCACGAGACGCCAACCCGGAATCAGCGAACAACGACAGCAAGGAAGGGAGGTTGGCCCGCAACCCGCTGTGCGCATCGACGCTGAACTCACCCTTGGTCCGCCGAGCCAGCACGCCAGAGGGCACCCGCCCCTGCATCGCCTCCACCAGCAGCGGCTTGTAGCGCCAAGGCGTGGTCCGCTCAGACAGCCGGACCGCGAGCACCGCCTCGACCACCCGGTCGTCGAAGTACGGCAGGTGCAACGACAGACCGCCAGCGCGGTAAGTGCGCGCCATCATCCGGTAGCTGTGGCTGTAGGTGCGCAGGTTGGCGAGCGTGCCGTGCTGACCGCGGTCCGCAGCAAAAGGCGCCACCTCCACCGAGCGCAGAACACGCCGAGCCGTCGACACCGCATCCGCCGAGGCCCAGGGCGGCATCCGCAACGGCGGCAACCAGGAGACGAGCGGCGAACGCGCAGGGCGCGGCGCGGTCAGATCATCAGCCAACCGAGCCCAGGACGAGACCAGATCACGCCGAGAAGCCAACGCCACCAACGACGAACCCAACGGCCAGCGGTATCGCGCGCGATAGCCGCGCAGATGCCGCAACGCCACGAAAGGAGTGCCCCGAGCAAGCGTGTGCAGATAGGACAAAGGCGCGGAGAACAGCTGATCACCACCGTGCCCGGCCAGATGCCACCGAGCGCCCCGAGAAGCCAGCAACCTCGCGTACGCGAGGTTGCGAGCAGCGGTGCGGACGTTCAGCGCCGGACCCTCCGGATCCACCACACTGCCCAGATCACCGAACATCCCCGGCAGGTCGTCACGGCCAACGACGACGTGCGAAGCCAAAGGCAATGCAGCACAAGCCAGATCAGCGAAAACCGGATCATCGTTGGCAGGATCGCCGTTGAACAGCCGCGCGGTGATCAGATCCGGACGCGTCAGGAAGCACAACGAGGTGGAGTCGAGCCCACCGGACAGATCAGCAGAAGGACGCCCAGGCGTCGAAGACGCTGCCACCAACGCATCCCGCACAGCCGGAGCGCCCTCAGCAAGCCCCAACGAAGGCTCCGGCGCCGTCCACCACCGAACCACGCGCAGCGGGTCCAAGGTCAGGTAGCTGTCGGCAGGCACGGCGGAAACACCGCGCCACACACTGCGATCGCACAACGGCGGCGGCAGGTTGACCGAGATCAACCGCACGGCCAGCACGTCGTCGTCCAACGAGGAACCCAGCAAACGAGCCAGGACGTCCGCACGGTCAGAAGCCACCGGAACACCGGCCACCACAGCATGAAACACGCTGCGCAACCCCGTGATGGAGCCCTGAACCCGGACAACCCCGCCGACCGAAGCGACAACGTGGACACTGCCGGGCAACGACCGCGCAAAGGCCGAGACGTCGTCAACGCACCGAATTCGAGAGACCAAAGAGGTCAGGCGGGTGGTGCTGACCGGGCACGCCCCGACCAACACCACCCTGATCGAACCACAGCTGACCGACGTGAGATCACGGCCCATCACCCAGGGCCGCCCGGAGGGATACCGCAGCACCTCCGGCGCCGAGAACACCGAAAACGCGGCGCTGTCGACGTCCGGGAGCACCACGAACCCCTCCGCGCCGATCACGGGAACTCGCTCTCCAGGTCGTATCCCCTGATACCCCAGCCCTGCGTGTCGTCGTTGAACTCGCCGACCTCTTCCAAGGCAGGCGCGACGTAGATCTCTTCGCTCTGCATGTCCGAACACCTCCCGTTCCACGAAGTGAGGTCTTCGACGCTACGAGCGAACGCACAACACGAAAGGTGCCCATTCCTGTTGAGACCACAAGCTTTTCGGCCAGGGTTCATCCCAACAGCCCGAAGGCGTTGACAACGAAGAAGCCGCCCGGCCCGAAGGCCGAGCGGCTCTCACGAACCAAAGAATCAGACGGTGGCCGCAGCCGATCGCACACCCTTGGCCAGGTCGGCGGCCAGCGCGCGCACCGCCGCGTCACCCTCCGCCACAGCCGACACGAAAGCCGACCCGACGATGACGCCGTCCGCGAACCCGGCGATCTCGGCGGCCTGCGCCCCGGACCGCACGCCCAGCCCGACACCCACCGGGATCGACGTGTGCTCACGAACCCGCGCGACCAGCTCAGGAGCATCGGACGACACGACGTCCCGCGCGCCGGTCACACCCATGACCGCGGTGGCGTACAGGAAGCCGGACGACGCCCGAGCCGTCATCTCGATGCGGTCGTGCGTCGACGACGGCGCCACCAGGAAGATCCGGTCCAGCCCGTGTGCCTCGGAGGCGGCCATCCAGTCCTCGGCCTCGTCCGGCACCAGGTCAGGCGTGATGATGCCCAGTCCGCCGGCAGCCGCGAGGTCGCGCGCGAACGCGTCCACGCCGTACTTGAGAACGGGGTTCCAGTACGACATCACGACCGCACGCCCACCGGCGTCGGCGACGGAGGACACCACGTCGAACAGGTCACGCACGCGGAAGCCCGCGGAGAGCGCCTGCTCGGCAGCGGCCTGGATCGTCGGGCCGTCGATCACGGGGTCCGAGAACGGCAGGCCGACCTCGACCAGGTCGCAACCGGACTCGACCATCGAGCGGAGGTAGTCCTTGGATCCCTCGACCGTGGGGAACCCGGCCGGCAGGTACCCGACCAGCGCCGCACGCGACTCGGCCTTCGCCGCCGAGAAAATGTCCGACAACGACATCAGGCCTGTCCCCCGTCAGCGAGGCCGAAGTACTTCACGGCCGTGTCCATGTCCTTGTCGCCGCGCCCGGAGAGGTTCACGACCAACAGGCCGTCCGGTCCGAGCGAGGGCCCCAGCTTCAGCGCACCGGCCAGCGCGTGCGCGGACTCGATCGCCGGGATGATGCCCTCGGTGCGGGACAGCAGCGCGAACGCCTCCATCGCCTCCGCGTCGGTCACCGGGAAGTACTCGGCGCGGCCGATGTCCTTGAGGAAGGAGTGCTCAGGACCGACACCGGGGTAGTCCAGACCGGCGGAGATCGAGTGCGCCTCGGTGATCTGACCGTCCTCGTCCTGCATGACGTACGACATCGCGCCGTGCAGCGAGCCGGGCGTACCGGCCGTCAGCGTCGCGCCGTGGCTGCCGCTGTCCAGTCCGGAACCACCTGGCTCGACACCGACCAGACGGACGTCCGCGTCATCGATGAAGCCGTGGAAGATGCCGATGGCGTTCGAGCCACCGCCGACGCACGCGACGACCGCGTCCGGCAGCCGGCCTGCCTTCTCCAGGATCTGCTCGCGCGCCTCGATGCCGATGATCCGGTGGAAGTCGCGGACCAGCAGCGGGAACGGGTGCGGGCCCGCGGCCGTGCCGAGCAGGTAGTGCGTGTCGTCGACGTTCGTGACCCAGTCGCGCAACGCCTCGTTGATCGCGTCCTTCAGCGTCCGCGACCCGGACTTCACCGGGATGACCTCGGCGCCCAGCAAACGCATGCGCGCGACGTTCAACGCCTGGCGCTCGGTGTCGACCTCGCCCATGTAGACGACGCAGTCCAACCCGAGAAGCGCGCACGCCGTCGCCGTGGCGACACCGTGCTGACCGGCGCCGGTCTCCGCGATCACGCGCTTCTTGCCCATGCGCTTGGTCAGCAGCGCCTGGCCGAGCACGTTGTTGATCTTGTGCGAGCCCGTGTGGTTGAGATCCTCGCGCTTCAGCCACACCCGCGTGCCCGCGTGCTCGGCGAACTTCGGCGCCTCCGTCAGCAGCGACGGACGGCCCGCGAAGTCCTTCAGGAGGCGCTTGAACTCGTTCACGAACTCCGGGTCGATGCGCGCCTTGTCGTACTCGGCGGCCAGCTCGTCCACCGCCGCGATCAGGGCCTCCGGGACGAACCGGCCACCCCACGGGCCGAAGTGGCCACGTGCGTCGGGATCATGCGGCGTGGGCGTGAACTGGCCCATCGAGTCACTCCTCAAACAGCGATGCCGACTCAGCGGCTCGGCCTCGGGCACGCCGGGTGCGAACCGGCGGTCACGAGCTTGTTCACGGCGGCCTTGGGGTCGCCGCTGGTCACCAGGCTTTCGCCGACGAGCACCGCGTCGGCACCCGCACCGGCGTAAGCCATCAGGTCACCGGGTCCGGTCACGCCCGACTCGGCGATCTTGATCGTCTCGAAGGGTAGTCCGGGAGCGATCCGGCCGAAAACGTCTTTGTCGATCTCCAACGTGTGGAGGTTGCGCGCGTTCACCCCGATGACCGTCGAACCGGCCTCCAGCGCACGGTCGGCCTCCTCGGCCGTGTGCACCTCGACCAGCGCGGTCATCCCGAGCGACTCCACCCGGTCGAGCAGCGACACGAGCGCGTTCTGCTCCAGCGCGGCCACGATCAGCAGCACCAGGTCCGCGCCGTGCATGCGCGCCTCGTGCACCTGGTACGGCGCGACGATGAAATCCTTGCGCAGCATGGGGATCTTCACCGCCCGGCGCACCGCGTCGAAGTCGGCGAGAGACCCGCCGAACCGCCGCTGCTCGGTCAGCACGCTGATCACCGACGCGCCGCCCGCCTCGTACGCGGCCGCGAGCTCGGCAGGCTCGGGGATCTCCGCCAGCGCGCCCTTGGAGGGGCTGCGGCGCTTCACCTCGGCGATGACACCCACATTGGGCCCGCGCAGCACCGACATGACGTCGAGCGGCGGGGCGGTCTTGGCCGCGCGCTCCTTGACTTCGTCGAAGGACAACTGGGCCTCGCGAGCGGCGAGATCCTCACGCACACCTTCGAGGATCGACTCGAGAACCGTCACAGTCTTGCTCCCCTTCCCGCTAGGGGGATGCTAACCCCGGCGGAGTAACGCCCCAGCCACCGGGGGTTCAGTGTCGACGCAGCTAGCCACGGTTGTGCACGCGTCACATGCGTGAACGCGGCCGAACGATCTTCACTCGTTCGAGGAAGACCGTCCGCGGTCATTATCGTCGGCTTGATCGTCGTTCCGCTCGGAAGTTGGATCATCTCCACGCTCCAAAGCACGCCACATGTCCGTCTCGGGGTCCTCCGACCGGGTCTTCTGCCCGCCCACACCGATCTTCGGCATCCGCGCCCCGAGCGCTACCTGAAGGGCGCCGGAGGCCACCACGAGCACACCGCCCGCGATCGCGAGCCAGTGGCCGTTGAACGCCGCCGCGACGCCCACGAGGACCAGCAGGGCGCCGAGGATCCGGCGCCCGACGCCGCTGAGCGCCACGGCCGCGGCGACCGAGGCGAGGCTCAGCAGCGCCAACGGCACCGAACCCGCGCCCCAGAACGCCCCCGCCGCGCCCACGAGCAGGAGCGCGGCGATCCACAGTGGACTGCGTCCGACAAAGCGGCTAATTTTCAACGGCAGGCCGCATCGTCTGCGCAGTGGCGATCGCGGCCAGCACCGCGCCCGCCTTGTTCAGCGTCTCGTTGTCCTCGGCCAGCGGGTCCGAGTCCGCCACGATGCCGCCGCCCGCCTGCACGTACGCCACCCCGTCGCGCACCAGGGCTGTCCGGATGGCGATGGCGGTGTCCGCGTCCCCTGCGAAGTCGAAGTAGCCCACGACGCCGCCGTAGAGGCCGCGCCGGGTGGGCTCCAGCTCCTCGATCAGCTCCATCGCGCGCGGCTTCGGCGCACCGGAGAGCGTCCCGGCCGGGAAGCACGCGGCGACCGCGTCGTAGGCGGTCTTGCCCTCGGCCAGCTCACCGGTCACGGTCGACACGATGTGCATGACGTGGCTGTACCGCTCGACCTTGAAGAAGTCGACGACGTGCACCGAACCGGGCTTGCAGACGCGGCCCAGGTCGTTGCGGCCGAGGTCGACGAGCATCAGGTGCTCCGCGCGTTCCTTGTGGTCGGCGAGCAGGTCCTTCTCCAGCAGGGCGTCCTCGTCCGGGTCCTCGCTGCGCCAGCGGGTGCCCGCGATGGGGTGTGTGGTCGCCTTGCCGTCGCGCACCGTGACCAGCGACTCGGGGCTGCAGCCCACGATGTCGAACCCGTCGAGGCGCAGCAGGTACATGTACGGGCTGGGGTTCGTGGTGCGCAGGACGCGGTAGATGTCGAGCGCGTCGGCGTCCGTGTCGATCTCGAACCGCTGCGACACGACGATCTGGAACGCCTCGCCCGCCCGGATGGCCTCCTTGGCCTTCTCGACGGCGGCGAAGTGCTCCGCCTGCGTCCGCCGGCGCCGGAACTCCGGCTTGGGCCGCGAGAACACCGCGGTGGTCGGCGGCGCGGGCGTGTGCATCGCCGTGGTCATCTCGTCGAGGCGGCGCACCGCGTCGTCGTACGCCTCGTCGACCCGCTCCGGCGAGTCGTCCCAGTTGATCGCGTTCGCGATGAGCGTGACGGTGCCCTCGTGGTGGTCGAGCGCGGCCAGGTCCGTCGCGAGCAGCATCACCAGCTCAGGCAGCTTCAGGTCGTCCTCGGCGATGTTCGGCAGCCGCTCCAGCCGCCGCACCGCGTCGTAGCCGATGTAGCCGACCATGCCGCCGGTCAACGGGGGCATGCCGGGCAACGGGTCCGTGCGCAGCACCTCGATGGTCTCGCGCAACGCCTGCAGCGGGTCGCCACCGTCCGGCAGCCCGACCGGCCGCGTGCCGGTCCAGAACGCCTCACCGCCGGTAGCCGTCAACGCCGCGGTCGACCGCACCCCGATGAACGACCACCGCGACCACGAACGCCCGTTCTCCGCCGACTCGAACAGGAACGTGTTCGGCCGGTCCGCCCCCAGCTTGCGGTACAGCCCGACAGGAGTCTCGGCGTCCGCGAGCAACCTGCGGACCACCGGAATCACCCGCCGGTTGACCGCGAGTTCGCGGAACTCCTCACGCGTTGGGCTCACGGCCCCCAGACCAGCGGCGGCCACAGCCCCGATGACGCTCACCATGAGGACAATTGTTGCATAAATTCAACATCTGTTGAACTATGACCCGTGTGGAGCAAGTGAACCAGAAACGGCGAGGCCGCCGCGCCGCGGGCGAGGACACCAGGGCAGCGCTCATCGCCGCGGCCCGCGAGACGTTCATCGAGAAGGGCTACGACGGCGCCACGGTCCGCGCGATCGCCACCCGCGCCGGCGTGGACGCCGCCATGGTGAACCACTGGTTCGGCGGCAAGGAGGGCCTGTTCGCCCAGTCCGTGCTGCAGCTCCCGTTCGACCCGGCCGAGATCCTGAAGCGCCTGCTGGACGGACCGCTGGAGGAAGCAGGAGAGCGCATCATCCGCACGTTCATCACCGTGTGGGACGCGACCGGCGGCGGCACGTTCGCAGCGCTGATCCGCAGCGTCACCAGCCAGGAGGCGGTGGCGAACGCGCTGAAGTCGTTCCTGATCAACGCGATCTTCAGCAAGGTGCTCGCGGAGATCGACGTGGAGCAGCGGGACCTGCGGGCCACGCTGTGCGCGACCCAGATGGTCGGGCTCGGGATCGTCCGGTACGTCGTGCACTTCGAGCCGTTGGCGTCGGTCGACATCGACACGGTGGTCAAGGCGGTCGCGCCGAACCTGCAGCGCTACCTGACGGGCGACCTGGACTAGCCGAGCAGCAGGAACCGGTCTGCCGTCCGCACAGCACCGTCCACCGCCACACACAGCACCTCGACCGAATCGACCACGCGAGCGTCGGGCTCGTTCGGAGCGTCTGGGTCGAGACCGGCGTTCTCCGCAATGCGCCGCTGCACGTGTCGCAGGGCATCCGCCGCCGCGACGTGCGCCGGGTCGGCAGGGTCCAGCACACTCGTGGCGGATGCGAGCGCCGCGCCGCCGCCTTCGACCACACCTCTTGCTTGTGCGGATCGCAGCGCGAGCACGGCACGCTCGATCTGTTTGCGCCTTTCAGCCATTCCAGACGTGCTAAGCGCACCTACGGTCACCAACGCGACGCGTGGCCCCGGCTGCGCAACAAACGTGCCTGGTCGTGCCACCCGCTTTGGAAGGTCCACCACAAGAACGGTCTCGTGCTCACGAACGACAGCCTTGCGAATGCGCCCCAATGCGTTGATGTCAATCCGCTTCAGCGATTCGGCCCCCGCCACTTGGGTACCCGCCACAGTCGCGATCTCTGCGAGCTCGGCCTCGTCACCGACGCGGACGGCAACCGACTGGAGGGTGTCCTGAACCTTGTTGGCAACGAGGGTCGACAACGCCTCACCCGCGACATCGCGTGCGATCACGACTAGCGGTCGCCCAGAGCGAGCTACCTTCGCGAACAACGGCAACAACAGACCAGCGGCACCTAGCCTCTCTCCGCACACGAGAACGTAGGGCTCATCGAGTTCGACGACTCGCCGCTCGGTGTCAGTGATGAACTGGGCGGACAAGTACCCGCCTTCGAATCGAGTGCCGCTGGTCAGTTCCAGCCCCAGCCCCAGCCGGGTGCTCTCCTCGACGAGCACAGTGCCGTGCGGAGGCTTCAGCAGCCCCACCGCGTCACTGATCACCAGAGCGATCTCGGCGTCCCCCACCGATGACGCAAGCTGCGTCCATTGATCGAAAGAGATCACCGGCTGCGCCCGATCTCCCAAGTCTCCGCACACCAGCACACATGCCTCGGCCAGGCTGCGTTTCAGCCGCATCGGATGCGCGCCCGCGCGCATCGCCTCCAGCAGGTTCGCGATCAGGGCCTGCGCCACCACAACGGCGGTCGCCGCGCCGTCGCCCGCCCTGCGATGCACGTCCTGGACGAGTTCACGAACGTACGACGCACCCAGCTCGTCCCGCGGATCACTCACCCGGAACGCCGCCGCGATCGACGCGGCGTCACCGAGTTCGACGTACCGGCCGTCCTCGCCCAGCACCACCGACCGCCGCCCGAACGGCCCGAGCGTCCGGCAGATCGGCTCGGCCGCGGCACGGAAACCGCGTGCCACCAACATCTGCTGCGGCGTGTACATCGGCTTCACCGCACGGGGTGCGACGACCCGTGAGCCGGCGGCGCGGGCGATCCGGATCGCCGAGTCCGCGGCGTGGGCGAAGAACTTCGGCGTCTGGTCACGGCGTCTCGCGGTGACCTCGCGGTGCACGTAGTCGAACAGCTCGCGGACGTCGATCCAGCCGTCGCCGTTCAAATCGGCCGCACCGCTGGACAATCCCTCCAGGAGCACGTCGGTGAAGACTGAAGTCTGAGGCGCCTCAAGGGAAAGCCGTTCTTCTTCGAAGGCGTACTCGAACGCGTTCGACGCGGTCAGCACGACATAGCCCTCGCCGACGCGGTCGTCGTCGAGGACAGATCCGCCAACGGACGCCTTGATGCCCTTGCCGTATGCGCCGCTGAAACAGCAGTCCAGCAACAACACCCGGCCCGCCGCCCGGCAGTCCTCGAACAGCTCGTTCACGAACGTCCGCGCCACCGCCGTGCCCGCGGGGCGATCTTGCAGGGTGTTGGAGGCGGCGAAGTACAGGCGGCGCTGCGGGGTCGAGATGCCGTGGCAGGAGAAGTAAACGAGCACGAGGTCGTCGGAGGATCTCGACGCGAGCACGTCCTCCAGTTCGCGGCGGATCACGTGATCAGGGGCGTCGACCACCCGCCGCACGGAGTCGAAGCCGCCGACCGCCGGGTCCTCCAGCACTGCGGCCAGGCGCGTCACGTCCTGTTGTGGCGCACGTAAGGCGTTGAGCCGCAGGTCTTCGTATTCACCGACCGCGATGAGCAGGGCGTGCCGGCTCATCCGCGGTCACTCAGCCACTTCTCGAGCTTGACCCGCTCGGCTCGCGTGAGATTCCCCTGGAAGACGTCCTGGCCGTCCGCCGACACCACGGTCACCTTGCGCGTCTCGCGTTCCTCCAGCCACGTCGCCACTGCTGCCGAGGCCCTGCGCTCGGCCACTCGCGTCAGCAGGTTCAGCGCGATCACGCCGAGCGAGATGCCGGTGCCGGACTTCGCGCCATCCGGTGCCGGTGTCGTGACCGGTCGCGCGTCCACGCGGGCCTCGGTCGTCAGGAGGGCCAGCAGCTCCGCGGTGACCTGAGCCAGGTTCTCGCCCGACGCCTCGACGCGGAGCGTGATGTCAGCCATACCGACATCATCGTGATCTAGCCGCCGGGCGTCACGCGTCCGCGAGCAACACCGTGGCGTCGAAGCAGGTTCGGTCACCCGTGTGGCAGGCCGCGCCCACCTGGTCGACAGTCAGCAGGAGCGTGTCGCCGTCGCAGTCCAGCCGGACCTCGTGCACGTACTGGGTGTGGCCGGAGGTCTCGCCCTTCACCCACAGCTGCTGCCTGCTGCGCGAGTAGTAGGTCGCGCGGCGGGTGGTCAGCGTGCGGTGCAGTGCCTCGTCGTCCATCCACGCCACCATGAGCACCTCACCGGTGCCGCGCTGCTGGGCGACCGCGCACACGAGGCCGTCCGGGGTGCGCTTCAGCCGCGCCGAGACTGCGGGATCGAGCGGGCTGCTCAACGTGGTCCTCCCAGGTGTTCGCGTGCGGGTCCGGTGTTGAGCAGGACCACGCCGTACAGGTGCACCGCGGACAGCACGCCGGATGCGGCGCGTGCCCATCCGGGGCCGTCGGCCAGGGCGATCAGCAGGTGCAGCAGGGCGATGAGGATGAACACGATCATCGCCGGGTAGTGCGCGAACCGCAGGCGCAGCAACAAGGCCGCCGCCACGGGCAGTTCGACGAGCGCGACGACCGACGGCGGCTTCAGCACGTTGGCGTCGCCGGTCGTGCGCCACAGGATCAGGCCGACCACGAAGAACACCAGCGCCCCGCCGAACGCCACGGCCGCGGACACCCGCACCTCGACCGGCTTCCGCACGGTCGTCATCGCACGACCACGCCGGCCTGGCGCAGGCCGTCCTTGACCTCGCCGATGCGGAGCTGTCCGAAGTGGAACACGCTGGCGGCCAGCACGGCGTCCGCACCGGCCGCGACCGCCGGCGGGAAGTGGTCGATCGCGCCCGCGCCACCGCTGGCGATCAGCGGCACGTCGACCGCGCGGCGCACCAGCTCGATGAGCTCGAGGTCGAACCCGGCCTTGGTGCCGTCCGCGTCCATCGAGTTCAGCAGGATCTCGCCGACGCCCAGCTCCTGGCCCCGCGCCGCCCACTCCACGGCGTCGATGCCGGTGCCGTTGCGGCCGCCGTGGGTCGTCACTTCGAAGCCGGTGCCGCCGGGCACGCGCCGCGCGTCGACGGACAGCACGATGCACTGCGCGCCGTACCGCTCGGAGCACTCCTTGAGCAGCTCCGGACGCGCGATGGCCGCCGTGTTGAGGCTGACCTTGTCCGCACCCGCGCGCAGCAGCTTGTTCACGTCCTCGGGGCTGCGCACGCCGCCGCCGACCGTGAGCGGGATGAACACCTGCTCGGCCGTGCGCCGGACCACGTCGTACGTCGTCTCGCGGTCGCCGCTGGACGCCGTCACGTCGAGGAACGTCAGCTCGTCGGCGCCCTCGGCGTCGTACGCCCTGGCCAGCTCGACCGGATCGCCCGCGTCGACGAGGTTGGTGAAGTTGACGCCCTTCACCACCCGGCCCCGGTCGACGTCGAGACAGGGGATGACGCGCACAGCCACTGACATGCGCGAAAGCCTACAAGCCGCCCCTGAGGACTACGCTGCGACACCATGATCACCGAGTTGGGCCGCGGCGAGTACCTGCTGCTGACGACGTTCCGCAAGGACGGCACCCCGGTGCCCACGCCCGTCTGGGTCGCTCCCGGCCCGAACGACGACGTGATCTACGCCTGGAGCGCCAAGGAGACCGGCAAGGTCAAGCGGATCCGGCGCAGCGGCGACGTCGAGATCGGCCCGTGCGACTTCCGCGGCAACCCCAAGGGCGAGTCGATCAAGGCGCACGCGAAGCTGCTCGACGACAGCGCCAGCGACGACGTCCGTTCGCGCATCGTGAAGAAGTACGGGCTCATGGGATGGCTGACCATGACCGGCAGCAAGCTGCGCCGGGGGCGGACGGGCACGATCGGCATCGAGATCACGCCGGCGTCAAGCTGAACAGTCAACATTGATCGGGCTCGTCAACATTGACTGCCACCCGTCAACGTTGAGCACGGCCCTCAATCAACGTTGATACCGCCGATCAATGTTGACTCAACGTTGACGACCACGCATCAACGTCGATCCGGGTTGATCCGCAGCTGATGACAACGTTGTCAGCCGTCCACATTGACGAGCCGATCAACGTTGATCCGAGTCTGTCAACATTGACGAGGGTGCGTCCACGTTGAGTCAACGTTGACTCGTCAACCCGACGTTGACCGCATCCACATCGTCAACCTAAAGTTGACGCATGATCCAGTTGACCGACCTCATCGTCGCGGTCGCCCAAGAGGCCGACGACGCCCTCCTGCGCCTGTCCAAGGCCGTGGAGATGAGCGGTCAGCTGAACGAGCTCGGCGACCATCTCATCGGCCACTTCGTGGACGAGGCGCGCCGCGGCGGCGCGAGCTGGGCCGAGATCGGCGAGAGCCTCGGCGTGACCAAGCAGGCCGCGCAGAAGCGGTTCGTGCCCAGGGAGTCGCCGGAGCTGACCAAGCCGTCGATGGAGCGCTACACCCAGCGCTCACGACGGGTCGTCGCGCTGGCGAGGCACCACGCGCGGTTCAGCGAGCACATCGGTACCGAGCACCTGCTGCTGGGACTGCTGGACGAGTCAGGCGGACTGGCGGCCAAGACGATCGCGAAGCTGGAGTCCGGCGACGGCAGCACGCGCATCGCCGTGCTGCACCGACTCGACAACGAGGCCAAGCAGCGACCTGAGAAGCAGCCGTACACCACACACTGCAAGAAGTCGCTCGAACTGGCCGTGCGAGAGGCCCTCAGGATGGGGCACATGTTCATCGGCACCGAGCACATCCTGCTCGGCGTGCTGCTCGAAGAAGGCGGGACCGCGGCCGTCGTGCTGCACTCCACCGGAGTCACGCACGCGGCCGCGGCCGCTCACATCGAGAAGGTCGTCAACGGACCGCAGCAAGAGCTTCCGGGAGCGTGAAAGCACCGGCGTACAAGGCTTTGCCGATGATCGAGCCTTCCACGCCGTCGCGCGACAGCTTCGCCAGCGCGACCAGGTCGTCCACAGTGGACACACCGCCGGACGCGATCACCGGGGCGTCGGTGCGGGCGCAGACCTCGCTCAGCAGGTCCAGGTTCGGACCCGTCAGCGTGCCGTCCTTCGACACGTCCGTCACGACGTAACGCGCGCAGCCGTCGCGGTCCAGCCGGTCGAGGACCTCCCAGAGGTCGCCGCCGTCCGACGTCCAGCCGCGGCCCTTGACCCGGTGACCCTGCTCGGTGATGCGGACGTCCAGGCCCACAGCGATCTTCTCGCCGTACGAGGCGATGGCCTTCGCGCACCACTCCGGGTCCTCGAGCGCGGCCGTGCCCAGGTTCACGCGGGCGCAGCCGGTGGCCAGGGCGGCCTCCAGCGACGCGTCGTCGCGGATGCCCCCGGAGAGCTCGACGCGAACGTCCAGCTCGCCGACGACGCGGGCGATCAGCTCGCGGTTCGAGCCGCGGCCGAACGCCGCGTCGAGGTCGACCAGATGGATCCACTCCGCCCCGTCGCGCTGCCACTGCAAAGCCGCGTCCAGCGGTTCGCCGTAGTTCGTCTCGGTACCGGCTTCGCCCTGCACGAGCCGGACGGCACGACCGTCGGCCACGTCAACAGCGGGGAGGAGTGTGAACGTCACCCGCTCAGCCTAGCGTCCCCCAGCACCAGCGCGGCCACGCGCTCCTGAGCGTCCACGGTGCGGGAGAAGTCCACCGGTGGCGCCGTGACCAGGAAGCCCACGTACCGGGGGAACTGCTGGATCAACGCGAGGTACATGTACTGGGTGCCCGCGATGTCGGGATCGGTCAGGTCGGCACACGGCGCCTGAGGCGACCCTTCCGGCATCAGGAGGAGCTCCTTGTCCGCGACCCGCTCCTCCAGCTTGGCCATCCGGGCTTCGAGGTCCGGGTAAGCGGCGCAGTACTCGTGGAACCCGACCCAGTCCACGGCCGGCGGCACCACGAAAGAATCATCGATCTGAGAGCCGGCGACGGCGAGCATGACCTTCTTGTCCGGGAAGAGGCTCTTGATCAGCTCGGCGTTGCCGTCGTGCGCCACGAAACCGACGACGCGCCCCAGGTGAGGCCGGACGCGATCGACCCAGCCGGCAACATCCGTGCGAACGAGACACGACGCCGGAGCACACGCACCGACCTTGGCCGCGGAGACCACGTTGAGGTTGCTGTGCCCGCGCACGGAGGCCACGCCGGCATCCAGATACCCGTAGTAACGCAGCGAAGAACCGGGCCGCTTGCGCAGGTCGTCCGAGTTGAGCGCCGCGACCTTCAGGTTGTCGACCAGGCTGACCGCCTGAGCATCGTCGGCGTGCCGCCCCAGGTAGACCCACTGCCGCTCGGTCGGCACGTCGAGCTTGATCGTCTTGCGCTTGCCGTTGACGGTCACGTCGACCGTGCCGGCCGCGAGCTTCAACGCGACGTCGAACGGCCCGCCACTGCGGGCCTTGGCGAAGGCAGGCAGGTCGGCCACGACCTTGCCCAACGACGAGACCTGCACGCTTCCGTTGGCGCGCAACCGGAATCCGAGATCGGTCTCCGGATCGGACACGTCACCGACGATGTTCGCCGAGCGGCTGAGCACGATCGACGACCAGCCGTCGGACGCCCCACCCGCGACGGGAGTCAGCGAAGCCGAGATGCCCGAACCGGTCGAGGGAGCGTCCAAACGCACCACAGTGGAACCGGGACGCATCAGCAGCGCGCCGGGGTACTTCGGGTGGTTGACCTCCACCGACCCGTCGGGAGAAGTACGGCTGTACGTCACAGCACCGGTCCCCTGCCGGTGCTTCAGGTTGTCGTTCAGCCCGAACGTCGGCGAGGCGTGCACCGCGCCGTCGAAGTTGTCGTAAAAAGGTGCCGAAGCAGCGTGAGCCCCAGACACAGCAACAGAGACAGAGGCGGCCGCAACCGCGGCCACCGTCAGCAGTCGTGTGATCACACCAGGGAAGTCAACCAGTTCCGCAGCAGCTGCGCCCCGGCATCACCCGATTTCTCCGGGTGGAACTGGGTCGCCCACAACGGACCGTTCTCGACGGCCGCGACGAACTCGTCGCCCGAGTGGTCCGCCCACGTCACGAGCGGCGGCTTGATGTGGTCGGCCGCCTCCAGCTCCCACTTGCGCACGCCGTAGGAGTGCACGAAGTAGAACCGGGTGTCCGCATCCAACCCCGCGAAGAGCTTCGACCCCTCGGGCGCGCGGACCGTGTTCCAGCCCATGTGCGGCACGATCGGCGCCTCGAGCCGCTCGACGGTGCCCGGCCACTCACCGCAGCCCTCGGTCAGCACGCCGTGCTCGATACCGCGCTCGAACAGGATCTGCATGCCCACGCAGATGCCGAGCACCGGCCGGCCACCCGCGAGACGTTCGCCGATGATGCGCGCACCGCGGACCGAGTTGAGGCCCTCCATGCACGCCGCGTACGCCCCGACACCGGGCACGACCAGACCGTCGGCCTCACGCGCGGCGCGAGCGTCCGAGGTCACCTCGACATGGGCGCCGACCCGCTGAAGCGCGCGCTCGGCCGAGCGCAGGTTGCCGGAGCCATAGTCAAGTACGACGACGCGTGCCACGTGACCAGGTTAGTCGGTGGGTGCCGCACCCTGCGTAACCGGTATGACCGGCAACACGGTGTTGATCGGTTTCCGTCCCACGACCTGACCCCGCATCGCCATCATGATCAGGATGATCACCGCGCCGAACGCGGCGCCGATGCCGTACACAGCCACCGTCGGAAAGTCGAACAGGACCACCACGAGTGCCGACAGCACCATGAACGGGAAGATCAACGCGACCGGCCACATCGGCGTGCGCGGCGCCGCGAGCGTCTGCAGCACGCCGTCCGCCCGGCCCTGCCCCGCGAGCTCGGCCACCTGAGCCACCTCGGGCAACCCTGCGGCACGAAAGAACTCCGGGATCGCCTGGTGGCCGTTCTCGAAGTCACGCACACGTGCCTGCGCGGCCTCGCGGTTCGCCGCGGGCCACATCACCACGAGCTTGTCGAGGGCGTCGTTCTGCCACTTCTCCTTCTCACGCATGGCGATCAGGCCCGCGGTCGTCCGGTCGAACAGCTTCCCGACCGGACCGGACTGCTTCGCCTGCGCCGACAGCCTCAGCACCGCCTCCCGCGACCCCCACATGGAGGCGCGGCCCACCGACGTCGTGAAGAGGTACAGCAGCGCGGCGTCGTCGTTCCACGTGGCCAGCGCGGCCGAGCCCGCGATCTTGCGCACCCGGTTCGCCATGTACGCGGCCTCGCTGAGCTTGATGGCCGGCGAGGGCAGCAGCACCGTGCCGGACTGCACCGGCACCAGCGCCGCGGGGCCCACCTTGCCGCTGTACATGGCCTTCTGCAGCTCAGCGGCATTGAGCGGGGTCCAGATCAGCATTCTCACCCCAGACATCATTCCTCCTCGGCCGCGCGCGCCCAGGCAGACATGCCAAGAACGTCTCGTTCCGGGAAGGGCGCCGCACGCCGAACCCGGTGCACCGTCAGAAAGGACCAGCCGACGGCCACGGGCAGCGCGAGCCCGCCGAGCACGAGCAGCGTGACCCCGAACAGGCTCGGGTAGACGCCCTGCACCGTGATCCAGGCGATGAACGCCATCACCAACGGCAATCCCACGGCAATGCTCACCGCGTACGCCACCCTGTTGCCGCCCCCGAACGGGCGGCCCGGCGCCTCCGACATGCCGTGCCGCTCGCCGATCACGCTCTCCCACCACTTCTTCTCGTGGTGCGGCACCGCGTCGTCGACCTCGCCACCGTCGATCCTGAGCAACGCGGCGGCCTCCGCCGGAAATCCGGCGGACTCCAACGCGTCCCGCAACGCACCGATGCCTTGTCCGCGCACGGCCTCGACCGCGTCGGTGAGCCAGCCGAGTCCTTCCGGCAGCCGACGGGGCGACTCCGGTTCGAAGGAACTGTCCGGACCGAACCTCCACCCGCGGACGGCGCCGTCGTAGTAGACCAGCCACGCCGTCGTCTCCGTCCACATCAGCCCGACGGACGCGCTGCCCTGGATGCGCAGCAGGCGCAGGTTGTCGAGAAGTGTCGCGGACGTGCGGGGATCCGGGCCGAGCACGAACGTGCCGTGCGGCACGGGCACCAGCAATCTGGGCCGGGCCGCGCGCCGCAGCAGCACTGTTCGTGCCGACTCCGGATCTGCTGTGGTCCAGGTGACCACGCGTGAGGTGTGCACGACCGGGCATCTTGCCTGATCGTGCGCCCACTTCACCTCTAAACCGAGCGCGAAGGCGCGCCCTGCCAGTCATCCCCCATGACTGCGAACATGTTTCTTCACCCCCTGAAGAAACTCCGCACAGCGCTTCCCAACCCGACCACGTCCAGGTCGTGCGCGGCGTCATGATCTTCGGCCGTGCCGTAGTTGCGGAGCTCTGCGTGTCGTTTGACGCCTATAGAACGCACACGATGCGGGATTTGTTGCAAAGTCTCGGAAACAAGATGAGATGAAGTTCCCTCGAGGTACGGCTCGACCACCATGACGTCCGCGTGGTCGGTCTCCTGCACCGCCTTGCGCAGTCCGTCCGAGTCGAACGGTCGCACCGTGGCCGCGTACAACACCGTGACGTCGGCGTTCTCCGAGTCGACCGCCTTCATCACCCGGTCGAGCATCGGTCCGACCGCGAGCACCACACCGCGTTTTCCGTGACGCAGCGCGGTGAATCCCTCACCCACCGGATACGCCTGGGCGTTCTCGTGCAGCGAAAGCCTGACGTAGACCCGGTTGTCGTCCTCCATCGCCTGCCTCAGCAACGGCGTCACCTCGTCCGGATGCCCCGGCACGTGCACGGTCCAGCCGGGCAGCGTGTCGAACAACGCGACGTCGCCCGGCGACTGGTGCGTGCGTCCCCACGCCGGGTCGTCATAGGACGCACCGATGCTCACGAACACCGCGCCAACGTCCTGATGGCCGATGTCGAGTTTGATCTGCTCGTACGGCCGTTCGACCAAGAACGGCGCATAGCTGTGCACGACCGGCCGCAGCCCCGCCAACGCCAGACCGCTCGCCACGCCCACCATCGTCTGCTCGCGGATTCCGACGTCCACGACGCGTTCGTGCTCCTGCGGGAACTCGTTGCTGGAGATCACAGCGGTGACCACGGTGATCCGCGGGTCGTGCTCGATCGCCTCGTTGACGGTCCTCGTGAAGGCCTGGCGCATCGTCGTCATCAGTAGCTCTTCTCGATCTTGGCGACCACCACGTTCGGGCAGTCGTGCGGCGCGGTCAGTGCGGTGAAGACGGCCTCGTGGTCGCGGCCGTCGACCTCGGCGGTCTGCCAGCCCTCGACGGCGAAGCGCTGCGCGATGCCGCCCGGCCAGCCGTACATCGCGGACTGGTTGTCGATCACGATCGCGGTCAGGTTCGCGACGTTCAGCCTGGCCGCCACCGCGATCGCCTCGTGGTTGCTGCCCTCGTCCAGCTCACCGTCGCCCACCAGCACGAACGTCCGCCCCCGACTCTTAGCGATCTGCTGCCCGAGCGCCGTGCCCACCGCGATCGGCAGGCCGTGGCCGAGCGAGCCGCTGCTGATCTCCGCGCCGCGCACCAGCATCCGGTCCGGGTGCTGGCCGAGCGGGCTGTCCCACGACGTCCAGTCGTCCAAAATGGACTCGTCGATGAAGCCCTTCTCCGCGAGAACCGCGTAGTAGGCCATCGGCCCGTGCCCCTTGGAGAGCAGGAACCGGTCGCGGTCGGGGTCGTCGGCGGTCGCCGGGGTGATGTTGAGAACGCGGTCGTAGAGGACCCAGAGCACGTCGATCGTCGACGCCGCCGCCCACTCGTGCTTCTCGTCCCCGGCCATCCTCGCGAACAGCTCTGGTATCCGTTGCATGGCACCAACTGTTCAACCTCGACCAAGCTGGAGGTCAAGCGGTTACCATGATCTGCGTGAGCAAGTTGCCGGAAATGCTGACCATCGGCCAGGTCGCCGACCGCAGCGGGGTCCCCCACACCGCCCTGCGCTTCTACGAGGACCGCGGCCTGATCGCCTCCGTCCGCACCGCGGGCAACCAGCGGCGCTACCAGCGCTCGGTGCTGCGCAGACTGGCGTTCATCCGCACCGCGCAACGCGTCGGGCTCACCCTGGAGGACGTCCACGACGCGCTGGCCCAGCTGCCCGACAACCGAACGCCCACGAAGTCGGACTGGGAACGCCTCTCGCGCTCGTGGAAGGCCGAGCTCGACGCCCGCATCGACGCGCTGTTCCGCCTGCGCGACCGGCTCACCGGCTGCATCGGCTGCGGCTGCCTGTCGTTGCGCAGCTGCGCCCTGCAGAACATCGACGACGAGCAGGCCGAGAACGGCCCCGGCGCGCCCCGCCTAAAGCCGGCTCTCGAGGGCGGCACGCTTTAGCTTCAGCGAGCACCAGAGCAGCAACAACAGGGCGACGCCGCTGAACACGTAGTCACCGACCTCGGTGCCGCCGAGCTCGGGTTTCGTGGGGAACGAGCACCACACGTAGGTCAGCACGGCACCGGCCGCCAGCGCGAACCGGTGCCGCTGGTCCCAGCCCTCCTGCCGCGACCAGCGCGCCACCACCACGATCCCGAGCCCCACGACGACGCACCAGATCGCCACACCGACCCACTCGAACCAGTCGGCGCCGATCAGCGTCACCGAACCCCAGTACGCGCTGGTCCCGGCCAACGAAGCGGCACCGACCAGCCACGGCCGCGGCGCTCGGCCGGGGAGCGGCTCCGCCGGCCTGATCCGGAACGCGAACACGATCAGCAGCACGATCACGACGCCCGCGTAGGCGAACTGCCACCACTGCGCCATGAACTGCTCCTCGGAGTAGTTCCCGAAGAACACGAACGCCGACCCGGCCAGGAAGATCAGCCCGGTCACGACCAGCCCGCGCGTCCGCAGCCACGGCCCGCGCCGCGACAACGTCTCGACCAGCGCGATCGGCACGCAGATGCTCCAGATCGTGTGCAGCGCCAGGATCGACTGGACCACCTCCACGCTGGTCCCGAGCAACGGCACGTACGACGGCCCGGTCAGGTAGTCGTGCCCCGCGTAGTCGTGGTTCCAGATCAGCTGGTCGACCGGCCCCTCCTCGATCAACGCGTAGGCAGCCGCCAGCAGGAACATCGACGGCCAGCCACCCGCGCGTCTACCCAGCTCACGAACGAGGATCGCGCCGCTGCCGTACAGCGGCGCGAGCAACAGCCCGAGTCCCATCCCGGTGATCGGGATGTTGCCGAGCAGGAACTCGCCGACGAACGGCGCGAGGAAGAACAACCCCAGTACCGGCCACACAGGACCCATCGAACCGGAGTCTCAGCGCAGCGGCCACACCCTCAGCGCCAACACGCCGTGCCCGGCCACCTCGCCACCCAGCGGTCCGGGCGTGGCGGGCTTCTCGCCGTTCCACAGGTCCAGCACGCGGTACGACTCGGCCGGCGGCAGCCCGATCTCCGAAGCCGCGGTGGACACACTCACGGTCTCGGTGCCGCGGTTGAGAAGGGCGACCACGACGGAACCGTCGGACATGCCCTTCGCCCACACCTCGGTGTCACCGTCGTCGCGCAGCCGGTAGCCCTGCCCCTTGCCGAAGTCGCGCTGCACGTCGAGCACCTCGCGGTTGAGCAACGTCGCGGCGGTGCCCTCGTCCATCGCGGTGATGTCGTTGCCCGCCATCAAAGGCGCGTTCAGCAGCGACCACATCGTCATGTGGAACTGGTTCTCGTCCTCGCTGAGCCCGTTGCCGACCTGCAGCATGTCCGGGTCGTTCCAGCCGCCGGGCCGCGCGTACTTCTCCAGCCCCACCTGCTGATCGAGGATGCCGGTGATGTTGGGCCAGTTCGGTTTGATGTCCCGGGTGGTGCGCCACATCGTGCCGCCGACGTCGTACGCCCACTCCCACGGCTTCTCGTCGCCCCACTCGACGACCGAGTAGACGATCGGCCGTCCGGTCGCGCGCAGTGCCGCACCCATTCGCTCGTAACGGTCCCGCGCCGGCTCGCCCTGCGGACGATCGGCCGCTTTGGACTCGCAGTAGTCGTACTTCAGGAAGTCCGCGCCCCAGTCGGCGAACGTCTGCGCGTCCACCTCCTCCTTGTCGCGAGAGGCCGGACGTCCCTCGCACGTCTGAGACCCCGCGGAGGAGTAGATGCCGAACTTGAGGCCCTGCTTGTGGATGTAGTCGCCCAACGCCTTCATCCCCGACGGGAACGTCGTCGGATCCGCCTGCAACTTGCCGTCGGCGTCGCGTTCGTTCGCCATCCAGCAGTCGTCGACGACGACATAGGTGTACCCGGCCTCCCGCATCCCGGACTTCACCAGCGCGTCGGCCTGGTCCCGGATGAGCTGCTCGTCGATCTTGCACCCGAAGCGGTTCCAGCTGTTCCAACCCATCGGCGGACCGGCCTGCCCGGACGGTGGCGGAGCGGGTCTGGCCTGGTCAGGACGCACGTACCAGACGCCCACGCCGATCAGCAGCACGAGTGCCACCAGCGCGAACCACCACTTGCGGGAGATCATGACCCGATCGTGCCTGAAAACCGCTCGACTCGCCGTGCTTTGCTGATGGGGACATGAACGAAGAGAGAATGATCAAACTGTCGAAGCGGATGTCGAAGGCGCTGCGGCACAGCCCCGAGCGCGTCGGCCTCACCCTCGACCCGGCCGGCTGGGTGCCGGTCACCGCACTTCTGGACGCCCTCGGCGTGAGCGAGGCCGAACTGCGCGAGGTCGTGTCCCGCAACGACAAGCAACGCTTCACCATCGACGGCGACCGCATCCGCGCGAACCAGGGCCACAGCATCGAGGTCGACCTCGGCCTCCCGGTGGCAGTTCCACCCGGCCCGCTGTTCCACGGCACCGTCGCGGCGTACTTGGACGCCATCATGCGCGACGGCCTGCGTCCGATGTCCCGGCACGACGTGCACCTCTCGCCCGACCGCGAAACCGCGCGCAGGGTCGGCGCACGGCGCGGCCGCCCGTTGATCCTCACGGTCGACGCTCTGGCGATGCACGCCGACGGTCACGAGTTCCGGCTCAGCGCCAACGGTGTGTGGCTCACCCAGCACGTCCCGGCGCAGTACCTGGCGCAGGCGTGAAGCACGTCGTCGAGGCCGGCTACGACGCCATCGCGGCGCGCTACCTGACGTGGTCGGCGTCGATCGCCGACGACCCGCGCCTGCACTACCTCGCCGCGTTCGCCGACCGTTTGCCTGATGGCGCGCGGGTTCTCGAACTCGGCTGTGGTGCGGGCGTTCCGTGCACTCTGCAGCTTTCTGAACGGTTCGACGTCCTCGGCGTTGACATGTCGGCACAGCAGTTGGACCTTGCTCGTTCGAACGTGCCGGGGGCGCGGTTCGAGAAGGCGGACATGACCGCTTTGGACTTCCCGGACGGGTCGTTCGACGGTATTTGTGCGTTCTACTCGATCCTGCACGTGCCTCGGGCCGAACAGCCTGCGCTCATCTCGAAGATCGCCCGCTGGCTGAAGCCCGGCGGCTACTTCCTGGCCTCGCTCGGCACCGGCACGCCGGACGTCACCGAGAACTGGCTCGGCGTCGAGATGTTCTTCGGCAGCAACACTCCCGCCGAGAACTGTGAGCTTCTGAGCGAGCACATGGAGTTCGTCGTCGACGACCTCGTGACGATGCACGAGCCGGACCCGGCGACGTTCCACTGGGTGCTCACCCGCAGGTGAGGTCGGAAGGCGGCTCCGTACCGACGTAGCGGCGCCATTCATCGGCGGACAGGTCACGACCGGCCGACGCGCAAGCGGCACGCACCCAGTTCTCCTCCGACAGGTCCCACCGGTGCAACGGCTTGTCCGAGATCGCCGTGATCACGCTTTGATCGTCGGCGAAGGCCATGCCGATCCGGCCGAACCGGCCGCGCTGCTCGGTGAGCCGGAGCTGGCCGACGAGCTCTCCGGTCTTGAGGTTCGTGATGACGAGGACGTGATCGGTGCGCAGCTGAGCGGCGAGCGCCGTGCCCGGGCTGACGGCGAGTCCCGGCAGATAGCTCGGATCACTCGGCACAGTGCGACGTAGCGAGCCACCGTTGGTTTCCCAGACCTCGATGACGCCCGCACGTTGGACGAGCAGGCTGTCGGTGGTGAACGCCACGGCGTCGGCCGCGCCGCCCGGTAAATCACGCAGCTGACCCGTCATCGCGTCCACGAGGGTGACCGAGTCCGGGAGGACGAGCGCCGCGGTCGTCGCGTCGGTGCTCACCGCGGCGAGATGCCCGGCAGGCGGCCAGCCCTGCTGGTCCAGCTTGCGTCCCACCTCGACGATGCGTGCCGATGCCAGCCTGTCACCCTCGAACACCTGCACGTCACCACGCTCGTTGACGGTCAGCAGCCGCCGGTTGTCGGGCGAGACCCCTATTGCGACAACGTATTCCGCGACGACGTGACCGTCCCATCGCGCGATCCGGCTCAGCCCGTAGCGGGCCTTCCAGATCTCGCCAACGCCACCAGGCATGGTCACGAGGTACAGCGTGTCACCGGTCGCGTCCCACACCACCGGCCCGAACTTGCTGTCCGGACCCGCGGTGTTCCGGTACCACTCCACCGCCACGTCCGCGCCCGACACCACCGCGATCTGGTCGTGCGCCGCCGCGATCCGAGGTGCAGGACAGGCGGTGCACGACAACGGAACCCGGATCACGGGCGTGGACCCGATGCGCGAGGTCCGGGTGAGATCCCACAGCACCAGCCGGTCACGCGCCGCGGAGATCAGCCGGTTGTTGTCGATGCCGAAGAACTCGACGAAAGGAGTCTGGCCGTTGCCCTCCAGTCGCGTGCGCTCGCCGGTCACCGGACCGGTCATGTCGTAGATGTAGATCGCTCCAGCGTCGGCGACAGCCGCTCGCGCGCCGTCGTTGCTGATCGCTCCAGCGGACGGGTTGTCCCGACCGGCAGCCAGCCGCACGTCCTGTGTGTCGAAGTCGAACGCCTGCTGGCTCGTGCGCCACAGCCGGGTCTCACCTTCCTTCGAGAAGCCGAAGAAGTCGCCGTCGGCCGACAGCCCGACCCAGAAACCGTTGGCGGGAGCGGCAGTTCCTCGCGCCACCGACGTGGTCTCCAGCGTCGTCGGCTCCCGCCGAACCCAGTCGTTGTACGACACTTCCAGCAACGTGTGGTCGTCCGGCAACCTCAACATGAAGACAGGAACGCTCGGATCGTCGCGTTCCGCGATACGTCCTCGATGTCCATCATGGACAATGCGCTTCGCGCGGGCGAATCCGTTGCCGTCCACCTCCCCCGACGCAGAGGTGCTGTACACCGCGGTGAACCGGCCCCACGGCGACACCGCCACCAGACCACGGGTGAGGTCGTCCGGTGTGTCGATCACCTGGGTCGTGGCGGACGAAACGTCCCAGCGCAACGTGTAGCCGGCCGCGAAGGCCGCGACGACCTTGCCGTCGGTGCTGGTGGCTACAGCGGTGACCGGCCGCGGACCGACCTTCCGTTCGGTGCGCAGGCGGGCAGCCACGTCCCATCGCACCACTCTCCCGTCCGCGGTACCCGCGATCGCGACTCGACCGTCAGCGGACGTCGCCAGAGCGGTCACTTCGCCACCGATCGGCAGATAGCGATCGAGATGGGGGCTCGCTGTCAACGCCTCGAACAGCGCGGCGCGGGTCTGCCCGTTCGCTTCCACCCGGTAGGCCTCGGCCGCGAGCGCCTGGCTCAGCCCGAGATCGGTGCGCAGGTTCGCCACTGCCGCCGACGCGAGACCGCGAGCGGTCGCCGTGCGGGCCTGTGCGACGGCGGCATCACGTTGTCCCGCCGCGATGTTGGCGGCAACCAACACGCTGACCACGAGCATCACGAGTGTCGCGATCGCACCCCAGGTCAACCGCACCGTCCAGCGGTGCTGGCGGATGTGCTCACCGACGAGATCGTCCTTGGGCACGCCCCGCACCGCGCTCGCGACATCGGCAACGCATTCGTGCAGCCGCGGGTTCGAGTCGTCGACCTGGCCCACGTCCCGCAGCCATCGCAGGTCGACCCATCGGGGTTCCTCACCCAGCGCCTTGCGGACTGCGGGCGGCACCGACTGGGCGTACTCGCCGGAGGTCAGCACCACGAGGATCCGCTGTGCGGATTTGTTTTCGAGCCACCAGGCGAGCTCCCGGTTCACCCATTCCGAGGCGGCGGCTTCCGGCGAGGCCATCAAGATCATCCACTTCGAGCGCCTCATCGCGCCTTCCAGCGCAGTCCACAGTCCAGGGGTCGCCGACAGACTGGCGTCGTCGAGGAAAACCCGGGATCCCCGCGGCTTGTACCTGGGCTTGGCGAACCGCTGGACGCCACGTTGCAGCGCTGGGGCGAGCTTGCCGTCCAAGGCACGGCTGTACGAGATGAAAGCGTCGTACTCGGGCTCGCCCATCCAAGGAAGTCTGAGCGAGCCCAAACGATCGGACAATCAGCGCAACGGGTGGTTCTAAATCAACCAGAGCACCGCGCCGCCGACCGCCACCACGATCAGCACCAACAGGATGATCGCCATGAACTTGGCGGTTTTCCACGTCGCGTAGACACCACCGGCCAGAAACCCGGCAAGCGCCAGCAGGCCGATGACGACGACCTCTTTGGGCATCAGAGCACGCCCTTGGTCGACGGGATGCCGCCGACGCGCGGGTCGGGTTCCACCGCGGCACGCAGCGCGCGGGCGATCGCCTTGTACTCGGCTTCCGCGATGTGGTGCGGGTCGCGGCCGTACTCGACGCGCACGTGCAGCGCGATCTGGGCGTGGAAGGCCAGCGACTCGAAGACGTGCCGGTTCAGCACGAACGGGTAGTTGCCGCCGATCACGAAGCTGTTGAACTGCTCCGGTTCGCCGCGGTGCACGGTGTACGGGCGGCCCGAGACGTCTACCGCGGCGTGGGCGAGGGTTTCGTCCATCGGGATCCAGCAGTCGCCGAAGCGGCGGATGCCCTTCTTGTCCCCCAACGCTTCGCGCAGCGCCTGGCCCAGCACGATGGCGATGTCCTCGACCGAGTGGTGGGCGTCGATCTCGACGTCACCCGTGGCGCGGACGATCAGGTCGAAGCAGCCGTGCACGCCGAACGCGGTCAGCATGTGGTCGTAGAACGGCACGCCGGTGCTGATCTCGACCTGGCCGGTGCCGTCCAGGTCGATCTCCACGTAGACCGACGACTCCTTGGTGGTGCGCTCCACCTTGCCCACGCGACTCACCGGCTGACCTCCTTGCTGGCCGCGAGGAAAGCATCGTTCTCCGCGGGCGTTCCGATGGTCACCCGCAGGTGACCCGCGATTCCGACGTCCCTGATGAGCACGCCGTGGTCCAAATAGGACTTCCAGACCTCACGTGCGTTCTCGAACCAGCCGAACAGCACGAAGTTCGCGTCCGAGGGCACGACCTGGAAACCCATGTCCTGCAACGCCGCCACCACCCGGTCGCGCTCGGCGGCCAGCAGCGCCACCGAACCCAGCGTCTCGGAGGCGTGTCGCAGCGAAGCCCGCGCGGCCGCCTGCGTCAACGCGGACAGGTGGTACGGCAGGCGCACGAGCTGCAAGGCGTCGACCACGGCCGGAGCGGCGGCGAGATAGCCCAGACGTCCGCCCGCGAAAGCGAAGGCCTTCGACATCGTGCGCGAGACGATCAACCGCGAGCCGTACTCGTCGAGCAGCTGGATGGCGCTCTGCTGCGAGGAGAACTCCGCGTACGCCTCGTCGACGACGACCATGCCGGACGAGGAGGCGATCAGCAGCCGCAGGTCCTCGAGGGGGATCGACTGGCCGGTCGGGTTGTTCGGCGACGTCACGAAGACGACGTCCGGCCGCGTCTCCGCGATGACCGCGGCGGCCTTCTCCACGTCCAGCGAGAAGTCCGCACGACGCGGCGTCGGTGCCCACTCGGTGCGCGTGCCGGCCGCGATGATCGGGTGCATCGAGTACGACGGCTCGAAGCCCAGCGCGACCCGGCCCGGACCACCGAACGCCTGCAGGATCTGCTGGAGGATCTCGTTGGACCCGTTGGCGGCCCACACGTTCTCGGACGTCAACGTCACCGCGGTGACCGAGGTCAGATACGCCGCAAGGTCTTCGCGCAACGCCACCGCGTCGCGGTCCGGGTACCGGTGCAGCTCACCGGCGATCTCCGCCACCGCGGCGACGACATCGGCCGCGAGAGCGTCCGTCGGCGCGTACGGGTTCTCGTTGGTGTTCAAGCGATACGGCACGTCGAGCTGCGGCGCACCGTACGGCGTGCGGCCGCGCAAGTCCTCGCGCAGGGGCAGATCGGTCAGCTCCACCCGCGCGCCGACAACAGGCTTCATCGGGAGAACCTCGCTGTCACAGCCTGCCCGTGTGCGGGCAGGTCTTCTGCGTTGGCCAGCGTGACGACCTTGTCCGCGACCTCGCGCAATGCTTCCTCGGAGTAGTCGATCACGTGGATGCCGCGCAGGAACGTCTGCACGGAGAGCCCCGACGAGTGCCGCGCGCACCCACCGGTCGGCAGCACGTGGTTCGAGCCCGCGCAGTAGTCGCCCAGCGACACCGGCGAGTGCGCGCCGACGAAGATCGCGCCGGCGGAACGGATCTGCGCCGCCACAGCACGCGAGTCGGCCGTCTGGATCTCCAGGTGCTCGGCCGCGTACGCGTTGACGACCCGGACACCTTCGTCCACAGAGGACACCAGAACGGTGCCGGACTGCTTGCCGCGCAACGCCGTGCGCACCCGCTCGCTGTGCTTGGTCGCTCCGGTCTGGCGCTCCAGCTCCACGTCCACCGCGTCCGCCAGCTCGACCGAGTCCGTCACCAGGACGGACGCGGCGAGCGTGTCGTGCTCGGCCTGGGAGATCAGGTCGGCGGCCACGTGCACCGGGTCGGCCGTCGAGTCCGCGAGGATCGCGATCTCGGTCGGGCCGGCCTCGGCGTCGATGCCGATCAGGCCGCGCAGCAAGCGCTTCGCCGCGGCCACGTAGATGTTGCCCGGCCCGGTCACCATGTCGACCGGCGCGAGCTCGGCACCGTCGGTGTCCACGCCGCCGTGCGCCATCAGCGCCACGGCCTGTGCGCCACCGACGGCCCAGACCTCCTCCACACCCAGCAGTGCGGCGGCAGCCAGGATCGCCGGGTGCGGCAGGCCGTCGAACTCGGCCTGCGGCGGCGAGCACACCACCAGCGACTCGACGCCCGCGATCTGCGCCGGCACGACGTTCATCCCGACCGACGACGGGTACACGGCGAGACCACCGGGCACGTACAGGCCGACGCGCTCGACCGGGACCCACTTCTCGGTGACCGTGCCGCCGGGGACCACCTGCGTGGTCTTCTCGGAGCGCCGCTGGTCGGAGTGGACGCGCTGGGCGCGGGCGATCGACTCCTCCAGCGCCCCGCGCACAGCCGGGTCCAGCGCGGACAAAGCGGACGAAAGAGCGGAAGCGGGCACACGGACCGAAGCGGGACGAACGCGGTCGAACTTCTCCGTGTACTCGAGAACTGCCTCGACACCACGAGCCGCGACCGCGTCCACGACGGGACGCACGTGATGCAGAACCGAGTCCACGTCCACCTCGGTGCGCGGCACGATGGCGCGCAACTGAGCGGGGGTCGTGGTGCGACCTCGCAGGTCGATGCGGTTCAGCATGCCCAACAGCGTAGTTCCTGCAGAAATCTGTCAACGGTCAGCCCGCTATCGGCGCTACCTCAGCCTGTGACACCACGGCCACGCTCGGTCGAGCACCACTCCGTCGCAAACCCCTGCTGATGATGGAGGAACGATGTTCAGTCAGCGCCGCGGCAAGATCGCCGCAGTGCTCGCGCTCTGCCTGCCCGTGCTGGTCGCGGGCATGGCGACGCCCAGCACCGCCGACTCAGGCCGCTATCTGCTGGAAGTCACCGCCAACACGTCCGCCGAACGCACCCAGGTCGCCCAGATCGGCGTCGACGTGCTCGGCGCGACGAAGCTCACCACGGTATCGGTCGTCGCGGACAAGTCCCAGTACCGCGCCCTGAAGGCGACCGGGCTGCCGATCAAGTACCTCGGTGACTTCGAGGAGCAGCTCAAGAGCCTCGGCAAGGTCCAGTTCGCCGACCCGCAGCCCGGCCAGATCGGCACCCAGGACTTCCCGTCCGGCTACACCGGCTACCACAACTTCGCGGAGATGACCGCGGAGCTGCAGCAGACGGTCCGTGACCACCCGTCCCTGGCGAGCCTGCGCAGCATCGGCAAGAGCTTCCAGAACCGGGACATCTGGGCGCTCAAGATCAGCGACAACGTCGCGTCCGACGAGAGCGAGCCGGAGGTGCTGTTCTTCTGCGGTCAGCACGCCCGCGAGCATCTCACCGTCGAGCAGTGCCTGCAGATCGCCAAGCGCTACACCGACAACTACGCCACGCCGGCGATCAAGAACCTCGTCGACAGCCGCGAGCTGTGGATCGTCCCGATGATGAACCCGGACGGCGCCGAGTACGACATCGCGACCGGCTCGTTCCGGGGCTGGCGCAAGAACCGCCAGGGCAACGGCACCGACCTCAACCGCAACTGGGGCTACAAGTGGGGCTGCTGCGGCGGTTCCAGCGGCAGCACCACGTCGGACACCTACCGCGGCCCGTCGGCGTTCTCCGCACCGGAGACGAGGGTCATCCGCGACTTCACGAACTCCCGCGTCGTCGGCGGCGTCCAGCAGATCAAGACGGCCATCGACTTCCACTCGTTCTCGGAGCTGGTGCTGTGGCCGTACGGCTACACGCGCGCGGACACCGACACCGGCCTCAACGCGGACGAGGCCCGCGCGTTCCAGACGCTCGGCCGGCAGATGGCCGCAACCAACGGCTACACCCCGGAGCAGGCGAGCGACCTGTACATCACCGACGGAAGCAGCGACGACTGGTTCTGGGGCCAGCACAAGATCTGGGCCTACACCTTCGAGCTGTACCCGAGCAGCGGCGGCCTCAACGGCTTCTACCCGCGGGACACCGTCATCGCGGCGCAGACCGCCCGCAACGACCGTGCCGTCGACCTGTTCATGGGCTACTCGGACTGCGTGAAGCGCGTCATCGGACAGACCTGCTGATCCGGTCCAGCGCCTGATCGATCTCTTCATGAGTGACGAAGTAGTGCGGGGAGGCCCGCACTACTTCGTCCAGGCCCCGTTTGGTCATGTCGATCAACGTCGACCCGCTCTGCGACACCGTCACGGCGACCTTCTCGTCCCACAGGCGGTCTTTGAGCTCCATCGCCGACACCCGGTCACTCGTGAACGTGACAATGCCTGACTGCCGTTCACCGAGGTCACGAACGGTAATGCCTGGAATGTTCGTCAGACCCTCTCGCAAACGCTTGGCCCTGTCCGTGACCTCGGCCTCGATCACGTCCAGCCCCTTCGCGAGCGCATACTTCGCGGCGGCGATGAGGCCCAGCCGGTCGGCCACGTTGAACTCCCACAGCTCGAACACGCGGGCGTCGTCGCGCGGTTCGTAGCGGTCCGGCGCGGTCCACGCGGCGCCGTCGTGGTCCATCAGCCGCGGCCACAGCTTCTGGCGCGCGTCGTCGCGGACGACCAGCGCCCCGGTGCCACGCGGTCCGCGCAACCACTTCCGGCCGGTGCAGACGAGCATGTCGTAGTCGTGGTGACGCAGATCGATCTGACCGGTCGACTGGCAGGCGTCGAGCAGCACCAGCGCACCCACCTCGCGGGCCTTCGCGGTGACCTCGTTGACCGGGTTGACCAGTCCGCTGTTCGTGGGGACGTGCACGAGCGAGATCAGCTTGACCCGTTCGTCCAGGTCGAGCGCGTCGACGTCGAGCTGTCCGTGCCGGTCGGACGGGATCACCTCGACGATCGCGCCGGTCTCCTCCGCGCGCCGCAGCGCCGGCACGGCGTTCGCCCCGTACTCGACCTCGGTGATCAGGATCCGGTCGCCTCGGGTGAGCGGCACCGCGTCGAAAACGGTGAGCCACGACCGGGTCGCGCTGTCCGTGAACGCGACCTCGGACGGCTCGCAGCCGAAGAGCTCGGCCAGCACGCCGTAGCCCGCTTCGAGGTCGTCACGGCGTTCCGCGGCGGCCCGGTAGCCGCCGATCTCGGTCTCGCGCCTGAGGTGCCCGATGACCTCGTCGACGACTTCCGCGGGCGGGATCGAGGAACCGGCGCTGTCCAAGAAGATCAGGTCACTCACCCGGCCAACTGTGCCACCATCGGGTTCATGGGGGATCAGACTTTCGGGTACAGCGCCCAGGTTCGGCCGTTCCTGTGGGTGTTCCTGGTGCTCACGCCCTTCGAAATCCTGCTGGTCGACCTGATCGTGCCCTGGTACTGGCTGCGGGCCGTGCTGCTCGTGTTCGGGTTGCTGGGCGCGTTGTTGCTCGCATGGATGCTGTGGATGCTCTACAAGTTCAAGCACTCCGTCGACGAGCAGCACCTGTGGCTGCGGTACGCGCGGGAGTTCGAGTACCGCATTCCGCTGGCGGCGATCGAGAACGTCACGCAGGGCATGACCAGCCGGTCGCTGAACAAGACCCGGTCCGTTGTGGACGGAACGCTCGTGCTGGAGATCTCCCACTCCACCAACGTTCGCGTGCTGCTCAACGAACCGCAGGAGATCGATCTCGGCCGGCGCGGCGTCCACGAGGTCACGAAGATCGAGTTCTGGGCCGACAACCCCGACGACGTGGTGCGCGCGCTGCGGAAATAGGCTCGGCCGCATGGTGGAGATCCCCTATGGCAAGCGCCTGCGGCCGCGGTACTGGCGGTTCCTGATCATCACGGCGGTCGGGATCGCGTTGGTCGCGTTTGCCCTGGACATCCCGTGGCTGCTTGTCACGTTGAGCGTGCTCGGCGTGCTGAACGCGGCCGTGTGCGTGGGTGCTTTGTACGTGCTCCACAAGCAGCCGCACACGGTCTCCGACGACGAACTGCGGTTGCGGCAGCTGGGGTTCTTCGACTGGCGCATCCCGACCGCGGACCTCGGCACCGCACAGGTCGCCGAGCGCTCGCACAAGGGGCAGCGCAGCGTCGAGGTGATCGGCGACGCACTCGTCATCCAGTCGCTGACCAGGACGAACGTGTCCGTGGCGTTCCGCGACCCGCAGCTGGTGAACCTCGGCAAGACCGGCGTGCAGCGGGTCGAGCGCGTCGACTTCTGGGCGGACGACCCGGAGCGGGCCGTCCGCGAGATCAACGCCCGAACAAAGTGACCGCCTACTTGGGTTCCCACTTGTCGAGGTTCCACCACGGACCCCAGGCGAGCGCGCCGTAGGAGTTCGGGTCGACCACGGGCTGGTAGCCGTTCCACTCGTCGCGCATCACGTACGCGTGCTCCGGGAACACCAGCACCACCATCGACGGCGCCGCGACGAACGCCTGCTGGAAGAGCTTGTACGCCACCGCCCGCTGCGCCGGGTCGATGAGCTTGCGGCCGTTCTCCAGCGCCGCGTCGGCCGCCGGGCTGCCCTGGCCGCGCAGGTCGTAGAGCATCAGGTCCGGGTCGAACGGCGAGCCCTCGCCGTAGAGCAGCGCGTCCTGGCCCATGCGTGGCCGGATCGCCTCCCACGAGAGGCCTGCGAGCTGCACATCCACGCCCACGGCCTTGGCATCGGCCGCGAACGCCGTGGCCAGGTCGGCCCGCAGGTCGTCGCCGAGCGGGTACATCAGCGTGAAGCGGGCCGGCACTCCGTCCTTGACGCGGATGCCGTCCTGGCCGAGCGTCCAGCCACCCGCGTCGAGCTGGCGGGTGGCCTCGGTCTTGTCGAAGCGGAACTTCGCGGTCGGGTCGAACTCCTCGGCCAGCGCGTCCGGCACCGGCGTGTACGCGATGGTGCCCTTGCCGTCGAGCAAGCTGTCGATCATGCCCTGGCGGTTCGCGGCGAAGTTCAGCGCGAGCCGGATCGCGGCGTTGCCGGTGACCGGGTTGGCCGCGGGCAGCGCGACGGCCCGGTAGTCGGCGCTGTGGTGGTACTGCACCTGGGTGTTGGAGCGGTTCGAGAACGTGGAGGCGATCTTGGGCGGCAGCACCGTGCCGTCGAACTCGCCGTCCTGCATGCGACGCGCGCGCTGGTTGTCGTCGGTGACGAACACGACGGTCAGCTTCTTGATCTTGGGCGCGCCGTCGAAGTAGCTCTCGTTGGCGTCCAGCAGCAGCCGGTCGCCCTTCTTCCACTCGGTGACCTTGAACGGCCCGGTGCCGACGGGCTGCCCGTTGGGGTTCGCCTGCTCGCTGGGCAGGACGCCGAGGACCAGCAGGTGCGGGAACGCGGCGTGCATCTGCGTGAGGTTGAACCTGACCGTGGACGCGTTGACCTGCTCGACGCTCTTGAGCGTGCTGAACCTGTCCTTGACCGGGTTCTGCAGCGCCGCGGTGTAGGTCGCCACGACGTCCTCGGCCCCGAACGTGCTGCCGTCGGCGAACTTCACGTCCCCACGCAGCTTCACCGTCCAGCTGAGCCCGTCCGGCGCGGGTTCGGGCAGGTCGGCGGCCAGCTGCGGCTTGAGCGAGCCGTCCTGCCGGTGCTCGACGAGCCCGTCGTAGATCTTCGACACGCCCTGCGCGCCGTAGCCGAGCAGCGGGTTCAACGTGGTCGGCTCGTCGCGGTCGGCGAGCACGATCGACGTGCCGTTCGAGCCACCGTCCGGGCTGGGTGTGGCGGTCTCGGTGCAGCCCGCGGCAGCCAGCAACACGACGAGGAGCAGTGGGTAACGCACGGTTCCGGACCCTACAGTGACCCACATGCGCATCGCTGTGAGCCAGATCAGCTCCACCACCGATCCCCGGTCCAACCTGGAGCTCGTTCGCGACGCGGTGCGCCGGGCCGAGGGAGCACGCGTCGTCCTCCTGCCCGAAGCAACCATGTGCCGCTTCGGCGTACCTCTCGGCCCCGTTGCCGAACCTCTGGACGGTCCGTGGGCTTCTGCCGTGCACGAGATCGCCGCGTCACACGACGTCGTGGTGGTGGCTGGGATGTTCACGCCGTCAGGCGACCGCGTGACGAACACTCTTCTGGTGACCGGGCCTGATGTTCACCTCGGTTACGACAAGATCCACCTGTTCGACGCCTTCGGGTTCCAGGAGTCGCGCACGGTCGCGCCGGGCTCTTCGCCGGTTACCTTCGAGGTCGACGGCGTCACTCTCGGCGTCGCCACCTGCTACGACATCCGCTTCCCCGAGCTGTTCCGCGCGTTGGCCGACAAGGGTGCGTCCGCCGTGCTCGTCGGGGCGTCGTGGGGTGCCGGCCCCGGCAAGAAGGAGCAGTGGGAGCTGCTGGTGCGGGCACGCGCTCTGGACTGCACCTCGTGGGTGGTCGCGTGCGGGCAGGCCTACCCCGGTGACCTGGGCTCGTCCGCCCCGACCGGAATCGGCTACTCGACCGTCGCAGACCCCTTCGGGAACGTGGTGGCACAGCTGGACGACAAGCCCGCCGTCTCGGTTGTTGAGATCGACACCGAGGGTGTGGTGGAACAGGCGCGGTCCGTCCTGCCGGTACTGGCCAACCGACGGCTACGTTGATGTTCATGCGCATCATTTCGGCCGTGGTGGCCGCTTTGCTGTTGTTCTCGGGCGTTGCCTCCGCGACGCCCTCGCGCGGGGTGACCGCGAAGATCCTCGCGCAGTGGACGGTGGGCGACCGGGACTACGTCGTCCGCGAGATCACCATCGACGCCGGTGGCAGCACAGGCTGGCACCACCACGACGGCACCCTGTACGCGGTGGTGAAGAAGGGCGTGCTGACCCGCACGATGTCCGACTGCACCACGACCTTCGTGCACCACCGCGGTGACACGCTGATCGAGGAACCCGCGCACGTGCACATCGGCCGCAACCTCGGCACATCGCCGATGGTGCTGGAGGTGCTTTACGTCAACCCGCACGGTGCGCCGCTGTCACGCGACGAGCCGAATCCGGGCTGCTCGTTCGAATGAGCTTGACCTCAAGTTAGGTAGAGCTCGCCGGGTCGAGGTGGATGCCCCTTCGTACGTGGCCCGTGTTCGTCAGCAACCGCGCGGAATTCAACGACGCCAAGCTGATCTTCGCCGGGCGCGCAGGGCCCCGCCCTCCTCGGGGGCAGACCGGCCGACACAGTCAGCCTATTCGCGAAATCGGCCTGTCAAGGGCCCCGCGGCCGATCTGTGAACAACTCGCGTTCGTGGTCGAGTTGTCCACAGATCGCCGAGCGGGGCCTTGACACGGCTTCTCCACAGCTAAATTGAGGTGTGCAGGCGTGGCGGTCTGCCCCCGAGAGGGCGGGGCCCTGCCCTCCGGCCGATTCGATCAAGTGCACGGCGGCAGCTCGCCACCGCCGACTGCAAAACCATCCCGGCACCAGGCAGGGCAGATTCGTGCGCCACGAACGCATGCCGAAGTCGGGGACCTTCAGCTACCTCAGGTCCAAGCCGAGGTCGAGCGACGGCGACGAGTGCGTGAGACCGCCCACCGCCAGATAATCCACGCCCGTCTCGGCGTACGCACGAGCCACATCCAGCGTCAGCCCGCCGGACGCCTCCAGCTTCACGTTCGCAGGCCTCCTGGCAACAGCCTCGGCGCACTGCTCAGGCGTGAAGTTGTCCAGCAGCACCAGTTCCGCATCCTCGGCCAACGCCTCGTCAAGCTGCGCAAGGCTGTCGACCTCGACCTCCATCAGCAGTTCCGGGGCGTGCGCGCGAGCCGCACGGATCGCAGCTCCCACCGAACCGGCCGCCGCGACGTGGTTGTCCTTGATCAGGATGGCGTCGCCGAGGCCCATGCGGTGGTTGACGCCGCCGCCGCACCTCACCGCGTACTTCTGCAGAAGCCTGAGCCCGGGCAACGTCTTCCGGGAGTCGCGGACCGCGGCACCCGTGCCCTCGATGGCGTCGACCCAGCGGGCGGTCTGGGTGGCGATGCCGGAGAGGTGGCAGATCAGGTTCAGAGCCGTGCGTTCGACCGTGAGCAGGCCGCGGGTCGGGCCAGTCAGCACCAGGGCGGGCTCGCCGGGCACTGCCTTCGAGCCGTCCTCAGCCTCGTGCAGCACCTCGACCTCGGGCAGGTAGCGCTGGAAAGCCGTTCGCGCAACGGAAACGCCGCACAGCACGCCACTGGAGCGCGGGGTGATCTCCGCGGTGGCGAGCGCCTTTTCCGGCACGGTTGCCAAGGTCGTGGCGTCCAGGCCGTAGCGGAGGTCCTCTTCCAGAGCGAGCTGGATGACCCGGTTCGCGTCGTCCCAGTCGATGGTCATGCGACACCCTCTGCGAGAACGGGATCTGCCAAGACGGGCTGGCCGGTCGGGGTGAGCCGGACCAGCTGACTGCGCTGCCACGCCTCGGAGCGCGACGTGTAGTCGGTGCGGACGTGGCAGCCGCGTGACTCGGTGCGTTGCTGGGCGGCGGCGATCAGGGCGCGGGCGGCCATGGTCAGGGCCGCGTCTTCGACCAGTTCGCGAGACTCCAGCTGCTTGTCCACAGTGGACACGTCCAGCACTGAGCCCACGACGGCCAGGCCCTCGGCGTCGCGGCCGATTGCGGCGTAGCGGGACATCACGCGTTGGAGCAGGTCGCGGTCCGCCACGGGGGCGGTGGGCAGCGACACGTCCGGCGTGCGGGCCGGGATGACGAGGCCGAGCGCTTGATCGGCGGCGATGGCTTCTGCTGCGCGGGTGCCGCAGACCAGGCCTTCGAGCAGGCTGTTGGAGGCCAGGCGGTTTGCGCCGTGCAGGCCCGTTCGGGCGACCTCGCCGACGGCGTACAGGCCGGTCACGCCGGTGCGGCCGTCAACAGAAGAAACGACTCCACCGCAGGCGAAGTGTGCCGCCGGGGCGACGGGGATCGGGTCCACGGCCGGGTCGATGCCCACGGAGACGCACGCCGCGTACACGGTCGGGAAGCGGGAAGCCATGTCGTGCAACGAGGTCGCGTCCAGGAAGACGTGGTCGTCCACGCCACCGGGTTCCGAGGCCATGTGCCGGGTGATCGCGGCTGCCACGACGTCGCGCGGGGCGAGGTCTTCCAGCGGGTGCACGCCCTTCATCACGCGGGCGCCGGTCGCGTCGACCAGCACGGCGCCCTCGCCGCGCACCGCTTCCGTGACCAGCGGGCAGCGGCCACGGGCACCGCGGCCGGTGTAGAGCACGGTCGGGTGGAACTGGATGAACTCGACGTCGGCCGCCAGCGCACCGGCGCGCAGAGCCAGAGCGAGCCCGTCACCGGTCGCGACCGACGGATTCGAAGTCGCCTGATACATCTGGCCGAGACCACCGGTGGCCAGCAACACCGCGGGCGCGGAAAGCACACCGGGCACGCCGTTGCCGTCCAGCACCAGCAGGCCGCACACCGCACCCAGAGGCGTCTTCACCGCGTCGACCGCGACGTGGTTCTCCAGCAGGGGAACTCGTCCGTCCACAGTGGCCTTGAGCAGAGCGCGTTCGACCTCGGCGCCGGTCGCGTCACCGCCGGCGTGCACGACACGGAACGCGCTGTGGCCGCCTTCGCGGGTCCGTTCCAGCAGGCCGTCGGGACGAGCGTCGAACACGGCACCGCGCTCGCGCAGCCGGGCCACCGCCGCGGGCCCGTCCGTGATGATCGCGCTGACCGCCTCGGCGTCGCAGAGGCCCGCGCCCGCCGTCAGCGTGTCCTCGATGTGCCGCGCTACCGAGTCGCCGGCGTCGTGCTGGTCCTCCATGACGACCGCGACGCCGCCCTGAGCCCAGCGCGTGTTGCCGTCGTCGCCCGCCGCCTTGGTGACCACCAGGACGCGAAGTCCCAGCTCACGGGCGTGCAACGCGGCCGTGAGGCCCGCCACGCCCGTGCCGACCACGATCAGGTCGGCCCGCGCCTCCCAGCGCGCGGCCATCACTCACCGCCGCCGGGCTGGCCGATCTCGATCATGCGCTGCACGGCGCCCTGGGCCCTGCGAGCGGTCTCCAGGTCGACGTGCACCTCGTCCAGGCCGTCGCGCACGCAACGCAGCAGCGCGGCCGGGGTGATCATCTTCATGTAGGTGCACGACGCGCGGTCGTTGACGGCGCGGAAGTCGATCTCCGGGGCGGCCTTGCGCAGCTGGTGCAGCATGCCGACCTCGGTCGCGACGAGCACCTTGCGGGCGTTGGTCGAACGCGCGGCGGTGATCATGTCGCCGGTCGAGAGGATCTTGACCTTCTCCGCCGGGACGATGCCCTCGCCGCTCAGGTAAAGAGCCGAGGTCGCGCAGCCGCACTCCGGGTGGATGAACAGGTCGGCGTCCGGGTTCGCGGCGGCGCGCTCGGCCAGCTCCGGGCCGTTGATGCCAGCGTGGACGTGGCACTCGCCGGCCCAGATGTGCAGGTTCTCGCGGCCGGTCTCACGCTTCACGTGCGCACCCAGGAACTGGTCCGGGCAGAACAGCACCTCGCGGTCGGCCGGGATCGAGCGCACCACGTCGACGGCGTTCGAGGACGTGCAGCAGATGTCCGTCTCGGCCTTCACCTCGGCGGTCGTGTTCACGTAGGACACGACGACAGCGCCGGGGTGCTCCGCCTTCCACTCGCGCAGCTGAGCGCCGGTGATCGAGTCGGCGAGCGAACAACCCGCGCGCTCGTCCGGGATCAGCACGGTCTTCTCGGGCGCGAGGATCTTCGCCGTCTCGGCCATGAAGTGCACGCCGCAGAAGATGATGGTCTGCGCGTCGGACTGCGCGGCGATGCGGCTCAACGCCAGCGAGTCGCCGGTGTGGTGGGCGATGTCCTGGATCTCGGGCAGCTGGTAGTTGTGCGCCAGGATGACGGCGTCGCGCTCCTTCGCAAGGCGCAACACCTCTTCCCGCCACGCCGCGTCCGGCTCGACTCCACCAAATACACCTGACGCGGTTCGCTCCACAGTTGCGGTAGCGACCATGACTGCCTCCTCGGTCCAGGTTTTCGCCTGGTGGTCGAAAACGTCGCCGATAGTATCAGCCGAGTGGCGGGCGTGGGACACGAAGTTCTGGCAGCTGTGCTGCGGGTGAGAGGTGCGTCACTCCAGGTCATGCTGTGGGAGCGCGCACGGGAGCCGCATGCTCACCGCTGGTCGCTGCCGGGTGGCGAGCTGCGGGTGAGCGAGGACGTGGAGACCTCCATCCGCCGTCAGCTGGCGGAAAAAGTCGACGTGCGACAGTTGTCACACGTCGAGCAGCTGGCCGTCTTCAGCGCTCCCGATCGCGTCCCGGGCCCCCGTGTGGTGGCGACGGCGTTCCTCGGACTGGTCCCCTCGGACGTCGATCCGGAGGTCCCGGCAGACACGTCGTGGCACTGCGTGGACACGCTCCCTCCGATGGCGTTCGACCACTCCTCGATCGTGCATCGAGCGCGGCACCGGCTGGGCTCGAAGCTGTCGTACACGAACCTCGGTTTCGCTTTGGCCCCACCGGAGTTCACGATCTCCCTGCTGCGCGACCACTACTCCGCGGCGCTGGGTTACCGGGTCTCCGCGACGAACCTGCAACGGGTGCTCTCACGGCGACTGCTGCTGGAACCGACGGGCGGCACCGCTCCCCCCGGCCCGTCCGGCGGCCGGCCCGCGGCCCTCTTCCGGTTCAGCGCCAAGGGAATCAAAGTCACCGACCCGTTCGCCGTGTTGAGACCGCCGGGATCCGGCCGTCCGGCGGGTGGGAGTGGCACCCCGTAACGTGGCACGCGTGGCAGAGACGCTTCCGCTCTTCCCCCTGGGCACAGTGCTGTTGCCCGGGGCGTCTTTGCCGCTGCACATCTTCGAGCCGCGCTACCGCCAGCTGGTGGTGGACCTGATGACCGACTCGCTGTTCGGTCGCACCTTCGGCGTCGTGTGCATCAAACAGGGCTGGGAGGTCGGCGCCGACAACGTCCGCTCGATGCAGGACATCGGCTGCTCCGCGGACCTGCTGGACGCCCGCCCGCTGCCGGAGGGCCGCTTCGACATCGTCACGCGCGGGGTGCGCCGCTTCCGCCTGCTCGACGTCGACTCGACGACCGCGCCGTACCTGCTCGGCCGGGTCGAGTACCTCGAGGACTCCCCGGTGCCCGAGGCGGCGCTGGAGGTCGTGCCGATCCTCGAACGCGGGGCTCGCGCGGCTCACGAACGGTATTGCGGCGCCGCGTGGCATCGCGAGGACTGGTCGTCGCCCGCGGACGACGTCGAGGTGGGCGCGTTGTCGTACCTGCTGGCGGCCGACTGCCTGCTGCCGGTCGAGGATCGGCAGCGGTTGCTGGAGGAGACCTCGCCGGCTCGGCGGTTGCGGCTGGTTCGGCGGATGTTGCACCGGGAGACCGGGATTCTCAGCGCGTTGAAGGCCGTGCCGGTGCCGCTCACCGAGTTCGGACACGTGCCGAACCCGAACTGACGGCCGGTCAACATGTTGATTCCAGTCAACATGCCAATCAACCTGTCAACCTCGTCGTCAACATGTCATGTACACACGTTGACGCTCCAGCACGAATCAACATGGACGGCACCCCGTCAACGTCCACAGCGCCCCGGTCAACATGGACGGGCGCGTCAACGTGTACGAAGGCCCAGTCGACATGGACAGGCGCGGTCAACACGGACGGCGGGCCGTCAACGTGGACAGGGCATGTCGATGTGGACAGGGCATGTCGATGTGTACGACGGCCCGTCAACATGGACCTGGCGCGTCAACGTGCACAAGTGACAACGTTGTCATCACCGGCACACTCGCGCCGCAACCGGATCGTTGAATTGTGGCCTTGTGGGATTGTTGAACAATCCTTACTCTGAGGTCCGCGTCACACTCAAGCACCCCTCCACCACGCTGCGAGGTGTCCCATGAGCACGACCACGACCGAGGACACAGGCCGTTTCGCCTGGTTCCGCAGTCTCGGCCAGAAGGGCAGGCGCGCGTTCGTAGGCGCGTTCGGCGGCTACGGGCTGGACTCGTACGACTACTGGGTCCTGCCGCTGAGCCTGGTCGCGATCACCGGCTACTTCGGCCTCACCAAGGCAGAGGCCGGCCTCCTGGGCACGTCAACGCTGCTGATGAGCGCCATCGGCGGCGCCGTCGCCGGCGTGATGGCGGACCGGTTCGGCCGCTCCAAAACGCTGATAATCACAGTCGCGGCGTACGCGTTCTTCACCGTGCTGTGCGGTTTCGCGACGAACTACGAGACGCTGCTGGTCTTCCGCGCCCTGCAGGGCCTGGGCTTCGGCGGCGAGTGGGCGGCCGGCGCGATCCTCGTGGCCGAGTACTGCAAGCCGAAGTACCGCGGCCGCACGGTGGCGTTCATCCAGAGCGCGTGGGCGGTCGGCTGGGGTCTCGCGGTCCTCGTCAACACTCTGGTCGCGAGCCTCGCCGACCCGGCGTGGTCGTGGCGGATCATGTTCTGGACCGGCGCGCTGCCCGCGATCCTCATCTTCTACGTGCGCCGCAACGTCGACGACGCCCCGGTGGCCAAGGCGCAGGGCAGTCAGAAGGGCACGTTCCCGAAGATCTTCCAAGGTCCGATTCTCAAGACCACGCTGTTCGCGGCGCTGCTCGCCACCGGTGTCCAGGGCGGGTACTACACGCTCGCGACGTGGCTGCCGACGTTCCTGCAGACCAGCCGCGGCCTCACCATCATCGGCACCGGCGGGTACCTCGCGTTCCTCATCACCGGCGCGTGGATCGGGTACGTCTGCGGCGGCTACCTCACGGACTACCTGGGGCGCAAGAAGACCTTCGTGCTGTTCGCGACCGCCAGCGCGCTGCTGATCGTCGCGTACACGCAGATTCCCAACGGTGCCAACACGTTGGTGATGTTCCTGGGCTTCCCGCTCGGGTTCTGCATGTCCGCCATCTTCAGCGGGTTCGGCAGCTACCTGTCCGAGCTCTACCCCACGAACCTGCGCGGCACCGGACAAGGCTTCACGTACAACCTCGGGCGCGCGTTCGGCGCGGTGTTCCCCGGCCTCGTCGGATTCATGGCCGACCGGCTCGGCATGGGCGGTGCGATGCTGTTCGGGGCGGCGGCCTACGGAATCGCGGTCGTCGCGCTGATCTGGCTGCCGGAGACCGTGAACAAGGAGCTGGAATGACGACAGCGGGCAAGGCTCCGGGACAGGCGCAGGCCAACCTGATCGCCATCCCGAAGGACTGGGCGTACGACTTCCTCCTCTTCACGCACCGCAACCCCAAACCGTGCCCGGTGCTCGACGTGCTGGACGCCGGTGAGACCGTCAGCGCGCTCAAACAGGACGCGGACGTGCGCACCCACGCGCCGCGCTACCGCATCTGGGAGCACGGCGAACTCGTAGCAGAACCCGAGGACGCCACCGACTTCTGGCGCGACGACCTGGTGACGTTCCTGATCGGCTGCAGCTTCACGTTCGAGACGGCACTGGAGAACGCGGGCGTACCGCTGCGGCACGTCGACCAGAAGAAGAACGTCGCCATGTTCGTCACGGACATCCAGTGCCGCCCGGCCGGAAGGCTGCACGGCCCGATGGTCGTGTCGATGCGCTGGATTCCGGAGTCCCTTGTGGACATCGCCCACAAGGTGACGGCGCTGATGCCGTCGGTCCACGGGGCTCCGGTCGGCGCCGGCGACCCGCGAATGCTCGGCATCGAGAACATCCACCAGCCGGACTTCGGCGACGCCGTGGAACCCGAACCCGGTGACGTGCCGGTGTTCTGGGCGTGCGGCGTGACTCCGCAGGCGGTGCTGATGAAGTCCAAGCCGCCGTTCGCGATCACGCACGCACCGGGTCAGATGTTCGTGACCGACATGCCCGACTTCGCTTACCGCGTCGGGTAGCCCACAAATGCCATGAGGGTGACCTTCATGAACCTGAGGTTCATGAAGGTCACCCTCATGGCATTTAGCCGAGGCGGCGGCCCAGGTCGTCGAGGCCGTTCCACGCAGCGCAGCAGCCGTAGGCCAGAGCAGCAGCGAGAGGCCACGCCAGAATTCCCCACCACGTCTCCAGTGTGGGCGCGACGAGCAGGGTGTCGTTCGGCTTGATCGTCTCCGGCATCGGGTACGCACCCGCGGCCAGCGATCCGCCGAGGTACTGCGCGAACCACGCCGCCGCGAGCGAGCCGGCCGTCATCCCCAGCATCACGACCGGACCACGGCGTTGGCGCAGCAGCCACACCGCGATGCCGGTGATCGCACCCGCACCGAGACCGATCAGCACGAACACCATCAGCGCGTCGAGCCGGTGGTAGCTCTCGACCCCGATCGGGTAGAACTTGTTGTCCTGCGCCGACACGATCTTGAGCTGCGCCGGGGCCAGCCACGACCACAGGTACGCGGCGGGCAGCCCGAACGCGAACGTCGTCAGCAGCACCACCAGGCCCGGCAGCAGATCCCGTTTCACCACGACCTTCGGCCGCGGCCGGATGTAGTGGTAGACGTACGGCGGCTCCGGCACGGGTTCGATGCGCACCGGCGCTGCTTTCTCGTCCATTCGCGAGAGGTTACTACCGTGAGGAAGTGATCTCCCCGTGGCGGCTGCAGCGTGCCGTCCACCCGTCCGGGGTCACCTGAACGACCATCCGGCGCGCGCATTCCGAGCAGTACCGCGGCGGATCGATCATCGACAACCGCCGGCGACAGAACTCGTGGTCGCCGCCGGCTTCCTCTTTGCCGCAGAAGGAGCAGTACACAGCGGTAATCATCACAGAGTCTGGCTCAGCGCCTTGATCGGCATCGACAGCTCTTCCAGCATGTCGAGGTCCTGCTGCGCCGGGCGGCCGAGGTTCGTCAGGTAGTTGCCGACGATGATCGCGTTGATGCCGCCGAGCATGCCCTGCTTCGCGCCCAGGTCGCCGAACGTCAGCTCACGGCCACCGGCGAACCGCAGGATCGTGCGCGGGAGCGCCAGCCGGAACGCACCGACCGTCCGCAACGCCTCGGCGCCCTCGACGACCGGGTAGTTCTCGTACGGCGTGCCGGGGTTCGGGATGAGGAAGTTCAACGGAACCTCGTCCGGCTCCAGCTCGGCCAGCTGCGAGGCGAACTCCGCGCGCTGCGCCAGCGTCTCCCCCATGCCGATGATGCCGCCGCAGCAGACCTCCATGCCGGCGTCGCGGATCATCCGCAGCGTGTCCCAGCGCTCCTCCCAGGAGTGCGTGGTCACGACCTCGGGGAAGTGCGAGCGAGCCGTCTCGAGGTTGTGGTTGTAGCGGTGCACGCCCATCGCCACGAGCTCGTCGACCTGCTCCTGCGTGAGCATGCCGAGCGAGCAGGCGATCTGGATGTCGTTGCCGTCCTCGCGGATGGCCTTGATGCCGTCACGCACCTGCGAGAGCAGCCGCTTGTCCGGGCCGCGCACGGCCGCGACGATGCAGAACTCGGTCGCTCCGGTGTCCCGCGTCTGGCGAGCAGCGCGAACGAGGCCGGGGATGTCCAGCCACGCCGAACGCACGGGCGACGGGAACTGGCCCGACTGCGAGCAGAAGTGGCAGTCCTCGGGGCAACCGCCGGTCTTCAGCGAGACGATGCCCTCGACCTCGACCTCGGGGCCGCACCAGCGCTCACGGACCTCGTGCGCCAGCGCCAGCAGCTCGGGGATCCGGTCCTCGGGGAGCTCCAGCACCTTCAGCACCTGAGCCTCGGTGAGCCCGACGCCTCGTTCGAGCACCTGCTCACGAGCCTCGTCGAGCACGTCGATCTGTTCCGGTGCTGCGGTCACGGTGTCTCCTCCTCTGTGGCCTGGCGAGCAGTCTGCCTCACTGAATCCTTCATCGTGGAGCGACGTAGGTCACTGGACCGCGAACTGAGCCGCGAACGTCTCCGGGTCGAACTCCCCGCCGAACCACGGTGAAAACGATCTCTTGGCGACGGCCAGGAAATCCACAGAACCGAGCTTTGTCACACCCTGAGGCAGTGCGCCGAGCAGCGGGCCACCCGCTGCTTCGGGCAGATCGGCCAGGTTCGTCAGCGACGCGAGGTCCGGGTGCAACGGCCAGCTGCCGACCACCACGCCCAGCGACTCGATGCCACGCCGTTGCAGCGCCTCGGCCGTCAACGCCGTTGTGTTCAACGTCCCCAGCCCGGCCTGCGCCACGATCAGCACGGGCGCGTTCACCGCCCACGCGATGTCGGCCAGGGTCGAGCCGCTCTCGTCGAACCGCACCAGCAGCCCGCCCGCACCCTCGACCAGCACCAGGTCGTGCGTGGCGTCGAGCTCCGTCACCGCGGCGGCGACGTCCGCGGGGTGCACGGTGGCCATCCCAGCCCGTCGCGCCGCGGTGTCGGGCGCCAGCGGATCGGGGTATCTGGCCAGCTCACGAGTGGTCACGTCGCCAGCCAGCCGCGCCACCTCGGCCACATCGCCCGGCTCGCCGGGCAGCAGGCCGGTCTGCGCGGGCTTGAGCACCGCGACCCGTCTGCCTTCTGCCCTGGCCAGCGCCGCGATGCCCGCGGTGACGGCAGTCTTGCCGACCTCGGTCCCAGTTCCGGTGATCACCAGCACGCTCACAGGCACTCACCTTAGGACGTGACATACCGTGACAGCATGGGTGAACAACCGATCGTGATGTACGGCGCCGAGTGGTGTGGTGACTGCCGCCGGGCCAAGTCGTGGCTGACCCGCAACAACGTGCCGTTCACCTACGTCGACGTCGAGAACGACGACGAAGCGCGCGACCGGGCGATCGAGATCTCCGGCCGCAAGCAGATCCCCGTCGTCGTGCTCCCGAACGGCGACTTCCTGGTCGAACCGACCGACACTCAGCTCGCCGCCGCGATCACGCCCTGACAGATCGTCGCGACGTCGTCATCAGAGGAAATGAACGGCGGCATCGTGTAGATCAGGTCGCGGAACGGCCGCAGCCACACGCCCGCGTCAACCGCCGCTTTGGTGGCTCGTGCCATGTCCACGGGCTGATCCAGCTGCACAACGCCGATAGCGCCCAGCACGCGCACGTCCCGAACACCGGGCAACGCGCGTGCGGGCGCGAGTCCCGCAGTCAACCCAGCCTCGATCCGGGCGACCTCACGTTTCCAGTCCTGGGACAGCAGCAGGTCGATCGACGCCAGCGACACCGCCGACGCGAGCGGGTTGCCCATGAACGTCGGCCCGTGCGCGAGGATCGGCACCTCGCCCTTGCTGATCCCGTCCGCCACCCGTGACGTGCACAAGGTCGCCGCCATCGACAGGTAACCGCCGGTCAGCGACTTGCCGACGCACATCACGTCCGGGCTGACGTTCGCATGATCAGCGGCGAACAACTCGCCCGTGCGCCCGAATCCCGTGGCGATCTCGTCGAACACCAGCAGCACGTCGTGTGTGTACGCAAGCTCACGCAGCACGTGCAGGTACCGCGGGTCGTGGAACCGCATACCGCCCGCACCCTGCACCACCGGCTCGACGATGATCGCCGCGAGCTCGTGAGCGTGCTCCTCGATCAGATCCGAAAGGTGCTGGACGTACGCGGTGTCCATCTCCGTCGGCGGCGCGTCGGCGAACACCTGCTCAGGCAGAATTCCACGCCACAGCGAATGCATCCCGCCCGCGGGATCGCACACGGACATCGGGTTGAACGTGTCGCCGTGGTAGCCGCCGCGCCAGGTCAGCAGCCGGTGCTTCTCGGGCCGGTGCTGCGAGCGCCAGTACTGCAGGCACATCTTCACCGCGACCTCGACCGACACCGAGCCGGAGTCGCAGAGGAACACGTGCTGCAGCTCCGCGGGCGAGATCTCGACGAGCTTCGCGGAGAGCCGGATGGCGGGCTCGTGCGTGAGCCCGCCGAACATCACGTGGCTCATCCTCCCGAGCTGCGAGGTGACGGCCGCGTCCAGCACCGGGTGCCGATAGCCGTGGATGGCCGCCCACCAGGACGACATGCCGTCCACGAGCTCCCGGCCGTCGGCAAGCGTGAGCCGGACACCCGAGGCCTCCGAGACGAGCAACGGCTCCTGGGTGCCCGGCATCGGGCCGTACGGGTGCCAGACGTGTGCCTGGTCGAGCTTCAGCAGGTCGTCCACCCGCCGAACATTAGGCGAGGCGAACCGGAAGCGTGTGCAGACCGCGGATCAACGTGCTGTCCCGCCACACCAACGTCTCCGGCTCGGCGGCGAGCTGCAGCTTCGGGAACCGCGCCAGCAGCTGCGTCAGCGCCACGTCGAACTCCAGCCGGGCCAGCGGCGCGCCCAGGCAGAAGTGGATGCCGTGCCCGAACGCCACGTGCCCCTGCGCCGACCGCGTGACGTCGAGCTGGTCGGCGTTCTCGTACCGCTCCGGGTCCCGGTTCGCCGCGACGAGCGACACCATGATGATCTCGTTCTCGGGGATCGTGACGCCGCCGAGCTCGATGGGTTCCTTGGTGTAGCGGAAGGTCGCGATGTTGACCGGGCCCTCCAGCCGCAGGAACTCCTCGCCGCTGGCCGGGATCAGCTCCGGGCGGTCCTTCAGGATCTCCAGCTGGTCCGGGTTGCGCAGCAACGAAAGCACCGCGTTGCCGATGAGGTTCACCGTCGTCTCGTGGCCCGCCACGAGCAGCAGGAACGCCATCGACACGAGCTCCTGGGTGTTCAACCGGTCACCCGAGTCGTCGGCGTGGACCAGCGCGGAGAAGAACGTGTCGTCCGGTTCCTCCGCCGCGACCTTTTCCACGTGGGCGTGGAGGAACGCCGCCATCGCACCCGACGCGCGCACGATGTCCTCGTTGGAACCGAACGACAGCAACGTGTTCGACCACTCGCGGAACTCGTCGCGGTTGTCGATCGGGATGCCGAGCAGCTCGCAGATCACCGTGATCGGCAACGGGAAGGCGAACGCCTCCAGCAGGTCGACCTCGTCGCCGTCGTTCAGCTTCGCGATCAGCTCGGCCGCGATCTCGTTGATGCGAGGCCGCATCAGCTCGATCCGGCGCGCGGTGAAGGCCTTGTTCACGAGCTTGCGCAGCCGGGTGTGGCCGGGCGCGTCCATGTTGAGCATGTGGACGGACAGCGCCTGGTTGAAGTCGCGGCGTCCCGCGTTGGCCGGCGCGTGCACGTCGAACAGGTGGCCGCCCTCGATCACGTTCTTGCTGATCCGGGGGTCGGTGAGGGCGATCTTCGCCTCGTCGTAACGAGTCACGAGCCAGACCTTGAGCCCACGCGGCATGTGGACTTCCTGCACGGGCCCCTCGGCACGCAACATGTCGTGCACTTCGTGCGGGTTCTGGACGTAGTCGGCGGGCAACTGGGTGAGTGTCGTCACCTCACCCAGTTAACCCCGTTAACTCATCGCTCGCCACTATTTCTTGAGCGATCCTCGCTCTTGGACCGTCCACGTGTTGCCGTCCGGGTCTTCGAAGTCGAAGAAGCTGGCGTAGTTGCGCCGCGCCGGGTCTCTTCCCGGGACGAACTCCCCCTGCCAGTCCGGCATGCCCGCCTTGTGCCGCAACGGTCCTACCCTCACGCCACGCGCGGCGAGGTCGCGGTGCGCGGCCTCGATGTCGCTCACCACCAGGTAGTTGCCGACGCCCGCGCCGAACTGGATGGAGCAGCCCGATCCCGGCGGGGTGAGCTGGACGACGCGGAAGTGGTCATTGGGCCGATAGTCGACATCCAGCTCGAATCCGGCCATCTTCGTGTAGAAGGTGATGGCCCTGTCGACGTCGCGGACGGGCAGGCCGATCACCTCGATGCGGTAGTCCATGTCAGACCAGCACCTCGCCGCCGTCGACGCTCAGCGAGACGCCCGTCATGAACGTGTTGGTGAGCGCGAACAGCACCGCGTCGGCGATCTCTTCGGCCTGCCCCACACGACCGGCCGGACTGGTGGCCTGACGTGCGGCGAACAACGCGGCCTTCTTCTCGTCACCCAGGGCGTCGTAGGCGCCGGTGTCGATCGTGCCGGGCGAGACCGCGTTGACCCGGATCGGCGCGAGCTCGACCGCGAGCCCCTTGACGACCGCGTCGAGGGCGGCGTTGGTGGCGCCGACCGCGAGCATGCCCGGCATCACCTTGCGCGCGGACGCACCGGACAAGAAGACGAACGAGCCGTTCTTGGACATGCGCGGTGCGAAGTGCCTGGCCAGCAGGATCGCGCCGAGGACCTTGACGTCGAACGACGCGCGCACGGCATCGAGGCTCAGATCTGCTGATGTGCCACGTGCTCTCGCCGACGCGGTCGACACGACGTGATCGACGCTGCCGAGCCGTTCGGCGAGCGCGGCGATGCTGCTCTTGTCGGTCAGGTCGACCTGCTCGTCCTGGTTGCGCCCGGCCAGCACGACGGTGCCGCCGGCCTCGCGCACCTTCGCGGCCACCGCGCCGGCGATGCCGCTGTCACGTCCGATGACCAACACCTTCATCGCTGTTCCTTGACCTCTTCAGGGGTGAGTCCGCGGTCGATGCCGTGCGCCACAACGGATTGGCCGGGTTCGAGGGCGAGCTTGCGGCCGTCGAGGTACACGTCGACGAGGTCCGGTTCGAACGAGACCCAGTCCGAGATCTGGGCGCTTTCGGTCCACGCCTCCGGATAGGACCAGGCAGCGCGCTTGCGTTCGCCGATGTCGTAGTAGCTCGCCAAACCCTTGTAGGGACAGAAGGTCTCGCCTTCGACGTGGGTCAGCGCCGCGGTGTCGATGTCCTCGCGGGGCACGTACCAGCGCGGTGCGAAGCCCGATTCGTAGAGCACCAACGGCCTTTTCGTATCGGCGACGACCCGGTCGCCGTCGCGGACCACGAGATGCCTCGAGGTCCGCCGGATGTCGACGCGGTGGTACGGGTCCGCCGCGTGCCCGACGATGCGCTCGTCCTCCTCGTAGAACGCATCCATTGCACGCCAGGCGAAAGCCACCCGGCCCTGCAGCACCTTCGCGTGCTCCGGCAGGTCGACGTGCTGCCACGCCGCATGCTTCGCCGCCCGCACCGCGAACCACTCGGTCGCGCCCAAGTCGCGGTGGTTCGTCGTGCGCGTCTCTTCTTCGAGGCCCGTGACGTCCTCTCGCGGGAAGTACGCGACCGGGTAGCGGCCTGGCTCGTGCAGCAGCACGACGTCCTCGCTGTCCGCGACCCACTCCTCGCCGAGCTTCACGCGCATGCGGCGGCGCAGCGGTTCGACGAACAACAGGCGCTCCGGCAACGGCTCCGGGGTGAGGAACTGCCCCACTGCCTTCGCACCCAGCGGTCCTTGCTGCCACGACAGACCCATGACGTTCTCCTAACCCTTTAAATTGCCGTTGCCAGTTAGACAGACCGTCCTATAACCTGTCAAGGGCAACTTTGGAGGTTAGGGATGACCGAGGGTCTGCTGCTGGACCTGCTGAACACGACGCCGGTCATCGACGGCGTGCCGCGCGACGAGCTGGGCCTGGAGTGGCTCGCCGCCCACGACCAGCATGTTTCCGAAGACGAACTGCGCGCTCTGGTATCGGCGCGCGACGCGTTGCAGGCCGTCGTGCGAGGGGGCGAGCCTTCGTCGCTGGCGCCGTTCGTGGAGGGCGTCCGGCAGGTGGCCGGAGTCGACAGCGCGGGTGTCACGTGGCACCTCGACCTGCCTGCGGGCCGTTCAGCAGCAGCACGGGCCGTGCTCGCGTGGGACGCGTTGCGGGTGTCGAGCCCTGGCCGGCTGCGGCCGTGCGCCAACGACGAGTGCCGGCTGTTCCTGATCGACCACAGCAAGCCGAACAGCGCCCGCTGGTGCTCGATGGCGGTCTGCGGCAACCGGATGAAGGCCCGGCGCCACTACCAGCGCACGCGCGGCGGCCAGTGATGGCGCGGCTGCTGTCGTTGAACGTCGGCCTGCCCGAGGACGTCTCCTGGCACGGGAAGACCGTCCACACCGGAATCTTCAAGCAGCCCGTCGACGGGCCGCTGATGGTGCGGCGGTTGAACATCGACGGCGACGGCCAGGGCGATCTCGGCGGGCACGGCGGCGAGAACCGCGCTGTCCTGGTGTACCAACGGGAATCGTACGAACACTGGCGGTCCGAGCTGGGGCGCGAGTTCGAGTACGGCCAGTTCGGGGAGAACTTCACCGTCGAAGGCCTGGCCGACACCGAGGTGCACATCGGCGACCGGTTCCGCATCGGCGAGGCCGAGTTCGAGGTCACGCAACCGCGCGTCACGTGCTACCGCGTCGGCATGCGGCTCGGCGAACCGCGGATGCCGTCGCTGATGGTCGCGCACGGCCGCCCCGGCTTCTACCTGCGCGTGCTGACCGAGGGCGAAGTCCAGGCAGGCGACGAGATCGTGCGCACCCACGTCGGCCGGCACCGGATGAGCGTGGCGACGATCGACGCGTTGCTGTACCTGCCGGGCAAGGACCCGGAGAGCCTCCGCAAGGCCGTGGACATCCCGGCGCTGAGCCCCGGCTGGCAGGGGTCGTTCCACGACCTGCTCAACGCCGAACCCGAGGAAACGACCGGGTGGCAAGGCTTCCGGCCGTTGCGGGTCACGGCGATCGTGCCGGAGAGCCCGACCGTGACGTCGTTCCACCTGGTCGGTGACGATCTACGCCGCGCGATCCCCGGCCAGTACGTCACCGTGCGCGTTCCTGGCGTCGGCGTGCGCAGTTACTCGCTCTCGTCCGGGTCGTACCGGATCAGCGTCAAACGCGACGGGGTGGTGAGCACTTACTTGCACTCAAAACTGCAGGTCGGCGACACGCTCGACGTCGCAGCGCCACGAGGAGATTTCGTCCTGGAGCCGGGCGACGAACCCGTGATCCTGCTGTCGGCCGGCGTCGGCGCCACCCCGGTGCTGGCGATGTTGCACGCGTTGAAGGGAAGCGGCCGCGAGGTCTGGTGGCTGCACACCACCCGCTCGACCGACCACGCCTTCGCGTCCGAAGTACAACGGCTGGGCCCTGACCACCTGCAGGTCCACTACTCGGACCACGGCCGCCTGACCCGCGCGAACCTCACCGGACTACCCGCCAACGCGACCGCCTACCTCTGCGGCCCCAGCACTTTCATGGCCGACATGCGCGACGCGCTCGTCGACCTCGGCATGGACTCGGCCCGCATCCACAGCGAACTGTTCGGCACTCGCCCGCCGATCAACCCTGGCCTCACCGACGCCACAACCGTTGCGCCGCACCAGCCTTCCGGCCCCACCGGAACCGGCCCGAAGATCACGTTCGCCCGCAGCGGCCTCACCGTCGCGTGGCGCGACGGTGACACGAGCGTGCTCGATCTGGCCGAAGCGTGCGACGTCCCGACCCGCTGGTCGTGCCGCGCCGGCGCCTGCCACACCTGCATCACGCCGGTGCTGTCCGGCAGCATCAGGAACGACCCGGACCCGTTGGAACCGGCGGCTCCGGGCAACGCGCTGATCTGCTGCGCGCGGCCCGAAACCGACCTCGTCCTCGACCTCTAACCGAGGCAGCCCGGCCCGAGCAGGGCCTTCAGGTCACCCATCAACGACGGCGTGGGCGCGACCCGCAGCGCGTCGTCCAGCTTCAGCACGGTGTTGCGCGAGGCGTTGATGATCAGGTTGAGGTGCACCTCGGTCGAGCCGGGATGGTTGCGCAGCACTTCCTTGAGCTGCGTGACGATCTCCGACCGGCACTTGGTCGCAGGCATCTTGAGCCGCAACGCCCGCGACCCGATCTCGCTCAGGTCCGGCACCACCAGGTCGTTCGCGATCAGCGAGATGCGGTCGTCGCGCTTGGCCACGCGGGCCTTGACCAGCACGATCGCGTCCTCGACGACCGACATGCCGTGGACCATGAAGCTCTTCGGGAAGAACAGCACCTCGATGCCACCGGCGAGGTCCTCGAGCTGGGCCGAGGCCCACGACTCGCCGTTCTTGTTCACCCGGCGCATCACCGAGGCGAGGATGCCGCCGATGGTGACCTGGGTGCCGTCCGCGACGTCGCCTTCCAGGATCCGCGCGATCGAGGCGTCGGAGTAGGACTCCAGGACGTGCTCGACGCCGTTCAGCGGGTGGCCGGAGACGTAGAGGCCGAGCATCTCCCGTTCGAGGGCGAGCTGGTGCTTGGACTCCCAGTTCTCCGCCGGGATCTTGACGTCGAACACGCCCGCGATGTCCTCGTCCGCCGCGTCACCGCCGCCGAAGAGGTCGAACTGGCCCTTGGCCTCTTCCTTCTTGGTGATCATCACGGCGTCGACCGCGTCCACGTGGACCATGTGCAGGCCCTTGCGCGGGTGGCCGAGCGAGTCGAACGCGCCGGCCTTGATCAGCGATTCGACGACCTTCTTGTTGCAGGCCGTGGCGTCGATCTTGCGCAGGAAGTCGGAGAAGTCGACGAACTTCCCCTTCTCCTTGCGCGCCTTGATGATCGAGTCGACGACGTTCGCGCCGACGTTGCGGATCGCGCCTAGACCGAAGCGGATGTCCTTGCCGACCGGGGCGAACTCGCGCTCGGACTCGTTGACGTCCGGCGGGAGCACCGTGATGCCCATGCGCCGGCACTCGGCGAGGTAGATCGCCGACTTGTCCTTGTTGTCGGAGTTCGTGGTGAGCAGCGCGGCCATGTACTCGGCCGGGTAGTTCGCCTTGAGGTACGCGGTCCAGTACGCGATGACGCCGTAGGTGGCGGAGTGCGCCTTGTTGAACGCGTAGTCGGCGAACGGGACGAGGATGTCCCACAGGGTCTTGATCGCGGGCTTGGAGTAGCCCTGGTCGATCATGCCCTTCTCGAAGCCCTCGAACTCCTTGTCGAGGATCTCCTTCTTCTTCTTGCCCATCGCGCGGCGGAGCAGGTCCGCTTGGGCCAGCGTGTAGCCCGCGACCTTCCGCGCGATCGCCATGACCTGCTCCTGGTAGACGATCAGGCCGTAGGTCGTGTCCAGGATCTCCGCGAGCGACTCCACGAACTCCTCGTGGATCGGCGTGATCTCCTGCTGCTTGTTCTTGCGCAGCGCGTAGTTGATGTGCGAGTTCGCGCCCATCGGACCGGGCCGGTACAGGGCGATGACGGCCGAGACGTCTTCGAAGTTGTCCGGCTTCATCAACCGCAGCAGGTCGCGCAGTGCCGAACCGTCGAGCTGGAACACGCCCAGCGTGTCGCCGCGGCCCAGCAGTTCATAGGTCTTCTTGTCGTTCAACGGCACCTGGTTGCCGTCGGTGATGTCGATCTTGCCCTTGCCGTTGAGCTCGATGTTGCGCAGGCAGTCGTCGATGGTCGTGAGGTTCGACAGACCCAGGAAGTCCATCTTCAGCAGGCCGAGCGTCTCGCACGTCGGGTAGTCGAACTGCGTGATGATCGACCCGTCCTGCGGGCGCATCCAGACCGGGATGTGGTCGGTCAGCGGCTCCGAGGACATGATGACCGCACAGGCGTGCACACCGGCGTTGCGGATCAGGCCCTCGAGCCCGCGCCCGGCGTCGATGATCTCCTTGACCTGCGGGTCGGTGTCGTAGAGGCCGCGCACCTCGGTGGCCTCGTTGTACCGCTTGTGCGACGAGTCGAAGATGCCCGAGAGCGGGATGTCCTTGCCCATCACGGCGGGCGGCATCGCCTTGGAGATCCGGTCGGCGACCGCGTAGCCGGGCTGGCCGTACAGAACTCGCGCCGAGTCCTTGATGGCCGCCTTGGCCTTGATGGTGCCGAACGTGATGACCTGGGCGACGTTCTCCTTGCCCCACTTCTCCGTCACGTACCGGATGACGTCACCGCGCCGACGCTCGTCGAAGTCGATGTCGATGTCAGGCGGCGAGACGCGGTCCGGGTTCAGGAACCGCTCGAAGATCAGGCCGTGCGGCAACGGGTCGAGGTCCGTGATGCCCAGCGCGTACGCGATCAACGCGCCGGCGGCCGAACCACGGCCGGGCCCGACGCGGATGCCGTTCGCCTTGGCCCAGTTGATGAAGTCCGCGACGACGAGGAAGTACGACGGGAACCCCATCTGCAGGATGACGCCGATCTCGAACTCGACCTGCTTGGTGTGCTCCTCGTCGACCCCGTTCGGGAACCGCCGGTGCATGCCGCGCCAGACCTCGTCGCGGAAGTACTGGTCCTCGGTCAGCCCGTCGGGCACCGGGTACCGCGGCATGAGGTTCTTGAACGCGAACATCCCGGTCGTGTCGACCTTCTCGGCGATCACGAGGGTGTTGCGGCACCCCTCCTGCCAGGCGTCACTGGAGTCGACCGCGCGCATCTCGTCCGGCGACTTCAGGTAGTACCCCTCGCCGTCGAACTTGAAGCGAGTCGGGTCCTGCAGCGTCTTACCGGTCTGGATGCACAGCAGGGCCTCGTGCGTGTCCTTGTCCGTGGGGAACGTGTAGTGCGAGTCGTTCGTGACGACGAACGGGATGTCCAGCTTCTTCTGGATCTCCAGCAACCCGCCCCGGACCCGGCTCTCGATCTCGATGCCGTGGTCCATGATCTCCATGTAGAAGTTCTCTTTGCCGTAGATCTCCTGCCACTTGGCAGCGGCTTCGAGCGCTTCCTTCTCGTGCCCCAGACGCAACCGCGTCTGCACCTCACCCGACGGACACCCGGTGGTCGCGATCAGCCCCTTCGAGTGCTGCGCGATGAGCTCCGCGTCCATCCGAGGCCACTTGCCCAGCTGCCCCTCCGTCGAGGCCAAGCTCGACAGCTTCATGAGGTTGTGCAGCCCGTCGACGTTCGCCGCCCAGATCGTCTGGTGCGTATACGCACCCGACGCGGACACGTCGTCGGCCTTCTGCCCAGGATCACCCCAGAGCACGCGCTTCTTGTTGAACCGCGACTCCGGCGCCATGTACGCCTCGATGCCGATGATCGGCTTGACCCCGGCACCCTGCGCCTGCTTGAAGAAGTCGTAGGCGCCGTACATGTTGCCGTGGTCAGTGATCGCCGCAGCAGGCATACCCATGCGCTCGCACTCGGCGAACATGTCCTTGAGCTTCGCCGCACCGTCGAGCATCGAGTACTCGGTGTGCACGTGCAGATGCACAAACGAGTCCGACACCGTACCTCCAGGAGATCGAACGGACGCGTGGGGAAGGACGCGAATCCGGATCCGCCAACCCTATCCCGACGCGGGGCGCACGACGGTCAGCGACCCGGGGTCTGTCGCCGTGATCTCCAACCCCCCATGCGGTGACGCGAAGATCTCAAGCGGCAGGTAGCGTTCAACGCGTGGTGGCCCCCGATCCCGTAGACGCCCGCCTGCTAGCCGTCCTGGCAGAGTCAGGCCGAGCAGCCGTGCACGAGATCGCCCAACGCCTGGGCATGGACCCCCGCGAATGCGCGATGCGCCTGATCACTCTCTCAGGCAGCGGCCTCCCCCTCTTGGTCGGCGTCGAGTGCGACCCCAACGGCCTCCGCCGAGCCCTCGCAAACGCCGCCGCCTACGGCAACTACATGGGCCCACCTCCCAGCGGCTCCTACGCGGTGCACCAAAGCGGCCCCCACCACGTGAGCGGCCCGCACCAGGTCCCCTACGCGCCACAAAACCCGACCAGCCAACCCTTCCCGGCCCAGCCTCAAGCAACCTGGGGCCCACCCCAGACGGCCGGCTGGGTGCGCGCGGACCAGCCACAGCCACGCCCGGTCTCCCGCACCGGCAAAATCGGCTCCGCCCTGGAAGCCGACAGCCTCGAAGGCGCCCACCTCTCGATCCAACTCGTCGAGGTGGTCGACCCGGCCGACTTCCTGTTCACCGCAGCGGGCTACAAACTCGCCGAGGGCGAACGGTCCGTGGTCGTGCACACCGAGGTGACCAACACCTCGCAGGTTCCTTACACCTCGCTGCCGGACATGTACCTGGTCCTGGTGACCAAGACCGGCGAGACCGTGACCAAGGCGCCGGTATCCCTGTCCTCCCGCCCAGCGCACAAGCTGGGGGTGCAGCCAGGCGAAACGGCCGGTGGCCACTCAGTCTTCGTGCTGCCGGAGAACACCGAGATCATCCAGGTCCGCTGGAGCGTCCGCCCAGAGGTAGACCTGAACACCTTGGTCTGGACCGTCGAAGACTGACGCGATGGCGAAGACATCCCAGTTGCTGGGGATGTCAAGCGGCGGTGGTGTTGATGTTGGTGTGGTGTGCCCAGGCGGTTGTTTCGTTGTAGGTGGTGCGGGTTTTGAGGCAGCCGTGCAGGATTCCGACGAGGCGGTTGGCGAGTTGGCGTAAGGCCGTGTTGTGGCCGAGGCCGCGGGCGCGTTGCCGGTCGTAGTAGGCGCGGGCGCCGGGTGAGGTGCGCAGTGCGACGAAGGCCTGCATCATCAGCGCGTCGACGAGCCGGTCGTTGTGGACGTAGCGGGTCCGCACGGTTGTCTTCTTGCCCGACCGGATTGTGAGTGGGCTGGTGCCGGCGACGTTCTTGCGGGCTTTCGCGCTGGTGTAGCGGGCGTGGTCGTCTCCGAACTCGGCGAGCACCCGAGCACC
>NZ_JAJAEG010000028.1:0-144431 GCF_047445655.1 Lentzea alba | reverse complement strand
ATCCGACTACGTGTCGGACCGTTCACAACCTCTCAAGGCAGTACAACTAGTCGACGCACCAGGTGACCCGGACGTTGTCCGGTGCCGTGTTCCGCAGCTCGGCACACACCTCGTGCGTCACCGCGACCCCCGTTCGCCGGCGAGCCCGCTCGTCGCCGGCGAACGGGGGTCGCCGGCTCGTACCCGTGGGAGTCCAGGTGCCGCCAGCAGTAGCCGGAACCGCATCCGCCCTCGACCACCTGCAAGCCGACTGGCACTTTTTCCAACACCTCCGAAATGCGATCCCCTTATGCCAGGTACTACGAACGCGCTTCCGCGGTCGAGCTGACCACGGGAGTGCGAAGCACCTGGTCAGATGCCATTTTGTCGACGTCGGCGCATGGTCAGGTACAGTCCCGACGCACGCAACCCTGGGGGGATCGAACATGAGGAAAGCACTTTCGCTTGCGTTCATCGCTGCGGCGCTGCTGGCAGGCGCCGGCAGCGCTGTCTCGGACTCCACGGCCCGGAGCGTGGCCCTGGTCGAGACAGCGGCGGCCGCGGGCACGTGCCCGGTACCGGGCCAGCGCGTCAAGACCTCGTCGTCACCGGCCATCTACGTCGTCGACCCGGACGGGCGCCTCTACTGGATCCCGAGCCCGGAGGTCTACCTCAGCCTGTTCCGGCCCGAGGCCGGAGTCACGATCTTCGACAACCTCTTCGCCGACTGCTACGGAGGCTTCGGGACCTTGAGCAAGGGTCACCTGGCCAAGGCGTCCGGCGACGCCATCTACATCTGGGACGGCCACCTCGGCGGGTACCGGTGGATCACCAGTCCCGCTGTCTTCGACAAGTACTCCTTCGCCCCGGACAAGGTCACGACGGTGACATCGGCGTCACCGGTCGTGGGCGAATGGCGCCCGTGAACTAGTGGCGCGTCCCGGAATGTTGGCGAGGTAATTCACGCTCAGCAGGGTGCATCGCGGCAACGTTCCGGGCCACACCACTAGTCGACGTACCAGGTGACCCGGACGGTGCCGGGCGCCGTGTCCCGCAACTCCGCGCACACCTCGTACGGCACCGTGACGCCCGTTCGCCGGCACAACCGCTCATCGCCGGCGAGAGGGCTCACGGCCGTGAAGCCCCGAGACTCCAGGTGCACGCGCATCACCTCGTGTGCCCGTTCCCCGGTCGCGGCGAGTTCCCGCCAGCAGCGGCCGGAGTCGCACCGGCCCTCGCCCTCGGTCACGTGCACGCCGGGTGGGCCGGGCAGCACACCCTCCCAGCCGGGCGGGTCGTACTCGTGCATGAGCACCTTGTTCCCGGCGCCCACGAAACCCAGCCCCACCAACGCGAGCAGCCACAGCACGCCGGCCGCTTCCCGCCGCTCCACGCACACGCCGACGAAGCTCACGATCGCCGCGAGCAGGGCGTAGAGCCAGAACGACTCAACCGGCGAAGGCACCCACGGCCCTGCCCACCAGAACCCGCGTGGAACGACGACCCACGCTTGCAACATCAGCAGCACCAGGCCGACGACGAGACCTGTCGACCGTGTTCGGGCCAGCATGCACCACAGCAGGACCGGCATGAGCACGAACAGGCTGGAATACCGGTCGACAGCGCTCACGGCCAAGGCCGCCACGGCCAACGGCACGCGCCACCAGAGCTTCGTCAGCGCCTCATGTACAACTCCCCCAGGCATGGGGCCATTATGCGGGGACCGGTCCCAGCACCGTCCACCTAGCTTCCGCAGCATGCGTCAGGTGCTTGTGGTGTTCGCGGTGCTCTTGGCCTCCGCGTGCGGGTCGGCGGAGCCGTCGGTGTCACCGGACGACTTGTTCATGGAATACGCGCGGTCGACGACGGTCAAGAACGACCTGCTCGCCCACGGCGCGACCAAGAGCGAGGACCGGCTGGCGACCCTCGCCTCCCGGTACAGCGGCGGCGAGCTCCGGGGTGCGTTGCTGTTCGCCTACGAATGCAACGACAACAAGCCGGCGCCCGACTGGCACACCAAGAGGTGCCGGCGCAGCAGCGTGGTCGACCGTGCCGCGGGCGGCGGCACGATGTTCGCCCGCTCGGTGATCGTCAAGCACGGCGACGGCTCGCTGGAGCTCGTCACCCTGTACGTGGCGCAGAGCCCGGGACGGTCCGTGCTGCTGGACGGGACCGGCCGCACCTACACCGACCTGGAGAACTTCCGCGCCACCAACGAACTCTTCGCCACCGACGACACGCTGCTGACCGTGCGGAACATCGCGGTCGCACCCGGAGGGGGCGACCTCATCACGGTCACCGGGCGGACCTCGCCGACCTGGTACTGGTGGTGGCTCGGCGGGCTGCTCGTGGTGGTCGCCGCGCTCGGTGTCGTGATCGTCGTGGCGGGCCGCAGTCATCAGCGGCGCCTGACCGCGCACCTGCGGAACGACGCCTGATGCGCCTCGTACTGGTCGCGCTCGCGGTGCTGCTGACCACCTCGTGCAGTACGGCAGAACCGTCGGTGACGCCCAACGAGCTCTTCTTCGAATACGTCCAGTCCACGTCGGTCAAGGGTGACCTGTGGGCCCCTACCGCATCGACGGCCGAGGCTCGGCGTCAGGCGATCGTCGCCCGCTACAGCGGCGACCAGTTCCAGCGTCTCGTGCTGCACGCGTTGGAATGCGACGGCGGGACGTGGCCGCCGTTCTTCGAGGACAGATGCGACCGGAGCATCGCGGTGGAGCAGACCGCGGCCGGTGGCCGGCTGTTCAGCCGGTCGGTGATCGTCAAGCACGGCGACGGGTCGTTGGAGCTGTTCGTGTTGTTCGTCCTGCAGCGTGGCGAGGAGTCGCTGCTCGTGGACGACACCGGGCGGACCTACACCGACCTGGAGAACTTCCGCGCCACCAACGAGTTCCTCGGCCAGGACGACACGATGCTGACCCTTCGGGACATCGAGTCCGCCGCCAACGAGGGTGAGCACGTCACGGTCACCGGCCACACCCCGCCGACCCGTCCCTGGTGGCTGGGCGGTGGGCTCGTTGCGCTGATCGTGCTCGGCGGTGCGCTCGTCGTGGCCGGACGGCGCCGAAAAGGCGGAAACGCCGCCCCGTGACGGGACGGCGTTTCCTTGTGGTGGGAGCTGGTCTTCAGGCCGCTCGGAGATCGGCACCGGCCGTGCTCATGACCGCCAGGCCAGCGACGTCAGCATCTGCTTGCCCTGCTCGGCGCTGCGCGGGTGGCTGAGGACGTCGTAGCGGCCGCCCACGAGCTGAGTGGTCGAGGCGAAGTCGCGGCGGCCGCGCTGGGCCGAGTAGCGGATGGCGGAGCCGATCAGGCCGAAGAGCGTACCGACGACCAGGCCCGTGACGATCGGGGCGAGCGCGCCGCCGGTCGAGAACAGGCCCAGCAGCAGACCGACGAACAGACCGAACCAGGCACCCGACGCGGCACCCGCGCCGAGGACGCGGCCCCAGGTCAGGCGGCCGGTGACGCGTTCGACGATCATCGGCTCGACACCGACGATGGTGACGTCGGCGACCGGGAAGTCGTTGTCCGCCAGGTGGTCGACGGCCCGCTGCGCCTCTTCGTAGGTCGCGTAGGAACCGATCGGCCAGCCCGTGGGCGGCGTGGGCAGTGCGTTGACACCAGTGGAGTTTGCTCCCGTGGCGAACGGAGTCGCGGTGGTCATTTTTCCAACACCTCCGAAATGCGATCCCCTTATGCCAGGTATTACGAACGCGCTTCCGCGATTGTTCCCAAAGTTGAGCTGATGTGACTCAGCTCCCCCTCGGTCAGCGTGATGTCCAGCGAATCCAGCGTTTTCGCGAGGTCTTCAACCTGAGAATTCTCAGGTTTCTCACCGGCGTGTTCGACGGTGAACTTCGAGCCCACCAATCGCCGGCTCAATCCCGGTTCGAGACGCATGACGACGAGCTGGCGGCTGAACGGCGAACGCTCGTGCGTGGCGACGTAGTAGTTCGCCGCCAGGTAGTCGATGGGCAGTTGCTCGACATCGGGCTCGAACGCGTGCTGGAGGTCCCAGCCGTCCGCGGACTGCTTCTCCAGCACCCACCGGCCGTCCGCGCGCCGCAGCCGGTGCGGCCACCCGGCCTGGTCCACGACCGCGCCGTCGGCCAGCGGCATCGGGTGCAGCATCCCGGCGCCGAAGCCGACGTCGACGAGGTGGTCGTCGACGATCGACATGAAGTGCGTGCGCGGTCCGGTCATCACCCGGCTCATCCTGCGCCGAACCTCATACCCGAGACGTTCGAGCACGGCGGTGAACAGCAGCTGGTGCTCGTAGCAGTAGCCGCCGCGGCGCGAACCGACGAGCTTGGCCTGGATGTCCTCAATGTCCAGTGACGGCACGCGGCCGAGCATCACGTCGATGTTCTCGAACGGAATGGCGCGCACATGCGCCTCGTGCAGTTCCGTCAACGAGCTGGACGCCGACGCTCCCGTGCGCGCGAAGTACGCGTCCAGGTCGACTGACTCCGTCTGCCACATCCCGTTCCCCCTAGCTCGACTGCCACTCCTCCTTGGTCAACACGTACTCGACCTCCCCTTGTTCCGAACCGGGCAGCGGCTCGTCCCAGTCGACGTGGAACGTGCGGACGTGCCGCAGCCCGCACTTCTCCATGACGCGCCGCGACCCGCTGTTGACGAACATCGTGGTGGCGACGACGCGCTCGACCCCGCCGGTGGTGAAACCGCGGTCGATCAGGGTTCTTCCGCCCTCGGTCGCGTAACCGCGGCCCCAGAACTCGGGATGCAGCCGGTACCCGAGCTCAACGGCTCCCTCACCGACGTCCTTGAACTCGAACCAGCCGATGAACCGGCCGGACTCCTTCTCGTGAGCCGCCCAGAAACTCCCGCCGAGGAAGTTCTCCGCGGGTTCCGGGTCGAGGAACCGCATCACCTCGGGGTCGGCGTGCAGCTTCTCCAGGGCGTCCACATCGGACGCGGTCAGCGGGCGCAGCGTCAGGCGTTCGGTCTCCACAACCGAATCCTGACGCCGCTGTCCACTCGATTACCGGGTCGGCTTGATCGTCTCCAGCACCGCTCCCTGAGCGTCGCGCACGATCACGCGGCCCTCCGGATGCGGTTCGTTCAGCCTCCCCGTCAGCACGAAGGTGCCGTTGCTCATCGTGGCGGGCGCGTCGGCCTGGCCGGGTGCGACGTAGGTGATCGACGCGACGCGCGGGTCGAGGACCAGGCCGGCCGCCGCGTAGTTGCCGCTGCCGGAGCCGCCGCCCGCTATCGGCTTGAAGTCGTACGCGGCGCGGATCGCGCTCACGGTCTTGCCGGACAGGACGTCCATGCCGTCGGGGTCGCGCAGGTCGTGGACCCAGCCGCGGGTCGGTCCGCCGGCGTCGAGGCAGTACACCATCAGGTCGCCGAACCGGCCGAGCAGGATCGTGTCCGTGGCGCTGACCTTGGCCGTCACGCCGAGGAAGAACTGGTCGGCGTCCGGGATCGCGCGGTCGTCCAGGCACCGCGCGAACCGCATGGTCTCCGGGGTGTCGCGGACGGCGGGCGGCAGCGGGCGGTCCACGACCGGCTGCGTGGGCTTCGGCACGCCGCGCAGGGCGAAGTCGTAGCCGTTGGCCAGCGCCTTCGTGCCGTTCTCGGCCTTGGTGAAGCCGTGCGGGGCCAGCAGCAGGCCGTCGACCAGGGCCGGTGACGTGTTGTTCCAGCCCATGTCACCCATTCGGGACAGGCTGAGGAACTTCACGTCCGGCGAGACCAGGCCGGCCAGCGTGCCGCTCGGCGTGGTGAACAGGATCTTGACCTTGCGGTAGCCCGCGTCGAGCTTCGTGTCGTCCGGAGCGGAGATCGTGGTGGTGGTCGCGGTGTTCGCGCAGAAGAACACGCCGGCCGGGACGCGGAACGCGGTGAGGATCGTGCCGTCCTTGCGGCTGGTCGCGATGGTCTGCCACTCGGCGGCAGGCGGATGTTGTTTCGCCGCAGAGGCACAGCGGGCCAGTGCATCGGGAGCGACGACGCCGCGTTCGACGTGGTTGACGACGGCGCGGTCCTTGCCGACGAACTCACCGTTGTAGGGGTAGGACGGCGGGGACGCGACCGGCGTGGGTCCGCCGCCGAGGAACTGGCCGGCGAAGACGGCGCCCGCGGCGAGCAGGCTGACCCCGGCGGCGATGAGCACCGGCGTGCGGTTGTTCGCGGCGGGGTCCATGCCCTCGGTGAGGCGGCGGCGGGCCCGCATGCGGACGTCGTCGGGCAGGGTGCGGCGCTCGGGCAGCTGGTCGATCACTGGGAGTCCTCGCTGGTCAGGTCGCGCAGGTGGGCGCGGGTGCGGGAGACGCGGGCGCGGACGCTCGACTCGGTGATGCCGAGGAGCGTGGCGGCGTCGGCGGTGGACATGTCGCCGAGCAGGCAGAGCTGGGCGATCTCTCGTTCGGCGCGCGGCAGCTTCGCGATCGCGGCCACCACCGCGGCCAGGCGGCGCTGGGCGTCGGTGCGGGTGGCGACGTCCTCGGCGTGGTCGTGCTCGTCCTGCGGCACGAGCTTGGCGACGAGCCTCAACGCCCGCCGCGAGGCCCGCCACTCGGTGCGGGCGCGGTTCGCGGTGACGGTGTAGAGCCAGGGCAGGGCGGAGTCGCGCACCAGCCTGGCCTCGCCGCGCTTGCGCCACGCGGTCAGGAACGTGGCGGAGAGCAGGTCCTCGGCTTGCGACCACGAGGCGGTCAGCCGGTAGGCGTAGTTCCACACCGCCTCGGCGTGCCGTTCGAACAGCTCGGCGAACGCGGCGTGGTCGCCTTTCGCGATCAGGTCCCAGAGTTGCGCGTCCGGCGGCGGACCCACGTCCGCCCGCTCGGTCGTCTCAGTCATCACACTCCGCCTGGGGCCGTCACAGGTCAGTGTGCTGCGTGACGCCGATCACTCTGCGGTGAGTCCGGGGTACCGGGGAGTAGCCCTCTTGGCAGGCGTGGGTGACAGCGATGGCAAGATCTTCGCGTGCCGATCGAGCAGCAGCAGTCCGGCAGTGTTGAGCCGGCGACCCAGGTGTTCGCGAAGATCACGACCGAGGAACCGACATTGCCTGCGACGACTCCAGCGACGCCGGCCGCGCCACCCACCGCAGCGACGACCCCAGCACCCACGACATCGCCTGCCGCGGCATCTGCTGCAGCGGCGTCCGCGCGCCAGCCGAAGTCGCTGGCCAAGAGGATCGCGCGGCGAATCCTCGGTCCGACCCTGATGACGAAGAGATAGCCTCGGCTACCGGTCGGGGACCTGGCCGAGCCCGCCGCAGACACGGCAGGCGGTCCGGTCCTCGTTGAGCCCAGAGCCAAGGCAACGGCTGCACTCCTTCACAGAAGAACAGTGTCCGCTTCTACTCCAAGTGGACGCAGCCGCCAAGCAGGGACCGTCCCGGCAATAATGGGTGACCCCCATCGTTCACGCTCGGTGATCACACCGGGGTGGACGGTCCCGCCGGGATCTCGTTGGCACGGGCCGCATTGCCTGCGACAACGCCTGGGACGATCCCTCCGCGGTCGCCGTGCGGGAGCTTCCACCAGCCGGAGCACCCGCGGGGGCACGGGTGCGACATCTCGTGCAGCACAAGGCCTTCCGGACCGGGAACGGGTTGCTGCCACGACATGGTCCCGGTGCCCGCGCAGAGCAGGCACGTGTCCTCTTCGCACTCCACGCAAGGTAATTACTCCACACGGGACACTCAGAGCAATCACTGGATCGAGGGGAGATCTCCGATGGCGGTCACGATCGTGACGGGAGCGGGTTCCGGGGTGGGGCGCGCGGCGGCGCGAACCCTGCTGGCGGCGGGTTTCCAGGTGGCGCTGGCCGGTCGGCGCGAGGACGCGCTGCACGAGACCGCGGAGGGTTTCGCCGACAGCACGTTGGTCGTACCAACCGATGTGTCGCGTGAGGACTCGGTCGTCGCGTTGTTCGAGGCCGTGGTCGCGAAGTGGGGCCGGGTGGACGTGTTGTTCAACAACGCGGGCACGAACGTCCGCGCCACGCCGGTCGACGAGTTCAGCCTCAGCGCGTGGGAGAAGGTCGTCGGGGTGAACCTGACCGGTGCGTTCCTGTGCGCCCGCGAGGCGTTCAAGGTGATGAAGACCCACGGCGGCGGCCGGATCATCAACAACGGCTCGATCTCCGCCTCGGTGCCGCGCCCGCACGCGGTGGCGTACAACGCGACCAAGCACGCGATGACCGGGCTGACCAAGTCGCTGTCGCTGGAGGGCCGCGCGCACAACATCGCGTGCGGGCAGATCGACATCGGCAACGCGGCGACTGCGTTGACCGAGCGGATGAGCCAGGGCGTGCTGCAGGCGAACTTCGAGATGAAGCCGGAGCCGACGTTCGACGTGCAGCACGTGGCCGACGCGGTGCTGTACCAGGCTCAGCTGCCGCTCAACGCGAACGTGCAGTTCATGACCGTGATGGCCACGGCCATGCCATTCATCGGCAGGGGCTGACCCNTTCGAGATGAAGCCGGAGCCGACGTTCGACGTGCAGCACGTGGCCGACGCGGTGCTGTACCAGGCTCAGCTGCCGCTCAACGCGAACGTGCAGTTCATGACCGTGATGGCCACGGCCATGCCATTCATCGGCAGGGGCTGACCCAGGTTTTGGCGCGAGAAGTACGTCCTCGCCGTGGCCGGCCCTGACGTACTTCTCGCGCCAAACGCCCTACATCGGTAGGGGCTGAGCCTGGTAGAGGCCACCGCCGCGCTCCAGCAGACCGAAGTCCACCAGGTAGCGGCGGATGGTCACGTGGTCGAGTTCTCCCCCGTCGCACCACGCCTGGAGCCGTTCGTTGATCTCGGTCTCCTCGTAGTACGTCTGCGGGACGAACGCCTTCGACGCGACGTGCTCGAGGATCTTGCGGCGGCGTTCGTGCGCGACCGGCAACGAGACCAGCTTGTCGCCGCGCACGAACGGGGCGAGCCCGTCGGCGGGCATCGACTCGGTGAGCGTGGCCGCGAGCGGCTTGAGGTCGGCCGGCCGGGCCGGGTCCCCCTCGACCAGCCCGGCCTCCCGGAGCTTCAGCAGCGCGATGCCCGCGTCCTTGACCTTCAGCCCGGACGCGGCGGCGATGTCGGCCAGAGTTCCCGCGCCGAGCACAACGGCGGCGAACGCCCGCAGCCTCGTCGGTTCGGCCAGCACGCGCACAACAGTCTCCGGAGTGGTCATGTCTGCGACCGTAACCGCCGCGTCCACGGAATTTCAGCGTGCCTGCTCTTGACGTGAGGGCGCACCCTGCCAGTCGTCTCTCATCGCCCGACCAGCCCTTCGGCCATCGTGTCCCCGAGGTAGGCCTCGAAGTCGGGCACGTCGGGCTCCAGCACGTGCCGCACCCACGCGTCGCGTTCGTGCGACAACGGCGGTAGCTCCCACACGCAGCCGATGAGGTCCTTCGGGATGACGCTGAAGTGTCTGAGGTCCGGGTCGGTGGAGCCGAGGAACGGCTGGTCGCCGGACACCGCGGTGCGGCAGTGCAGGACGTTGTCCCAGACCCAGTTGTAGGCGTTGAGGTACATGCCCGCGGCGCTGCGGTGCAGCACCGTGACGGTGGCGGGCGGGGTCGGGTCGGCGAAGTCCGGGTAGATCTTGGGCAGGAACTCGTAGGCGGCCTCGCGGATGCCGTCGGTGATCTCGAGGCCCGGCGTGACGACCTCGTACCGCTTGACGTGCCTGCCCGCGATGACCAGCGGTTCCTTCACCGTCATCTGCTTCTCGTAGAAACCCATGGGTCGAACATATGAGCTATCACTGACAACCTGTGGCAGTGTGTGCGCGTGCGTGCGAGCCGATTGGTGTCGTTGCTGCTCCTGTTGCAGACCAAGGGGCGGATGACCGCGCAGGCGCTGGCCGACGAGCTGGAGGTGTCGGTCCGCACGATCTACCGGGACGTGGAGTCGCTGCACGCGGCCGGTGTCCCCCTCTACGGCGACGCCGGGCCGGCCGGCGGCTACCAGCTGATCGACGGCTACCGCACGCGCTTGACCGGGCTGACCGAGCAGGAGGCGGAGTCGCTGTTCCTGGCCGGGCTGCCGGGCCCGGCAGCCGAGCTGGGGCTCGGGGACGCGGTGTCGGCGGCGCAGCTCAAGCTGATGGCGGCGCTGCCGTCGTCGATGCGTGACCGGGCCACACGCATGACGGAGCGGTTCCACCTGGACGCGCCCGCCTGGTACTCCGATCCGGAGCGGTCGCCGTTCCTGGGGCTGGTGGCGGACGCGGTCTGGCAGCAACGGCTCCTCGAAGTCAGCTACCGGCGGTGGCAGGCGCCGGAGGACGTCACGCGGGTGTTGCGGCCGTTGGGGCTCGTGCTGAAGGCCGGGCGCTGGTACCTCGTCGCGCTGGGCTCGACGCGGATCTCGACCTATCGGGTGGCGCAGATCCAGGCGGCGTCGGTGCTGGACGAGACCTTCGAACGGCCGGCGGGGTTCGACCTGGCGACGCACTGGGCGGAGTCGCTGCAGGATTTCCAGTCGCGGCAGTTCACCGGTGAGGCGGTGCTGCGGTTGACGGCGCGCGGGTGGGAGTCGTTCGCCTCGCACGTGTTGCCGGCGGTGGCGCGGGCGGCCGAGGAGTCCGCGGTGCCCGACGGTGAACGGGTGCGGGTGACGATCCCGATCGAGTCGATCGGGCACGCGGGCGGGATGGTGCTGCGGATGGGCGCCGAGGTGGAGGTGCTGGCGCCGGACGAGCTGCGCGAGCACGTCACGTCGGTGGTGCGGCAGCTCGCCTCGATCTACGCGGACTAGTCGCGGGAAGGTGCCGCCGGCGGTCGATCCGGGCGGTCAGTCACGCAGGTGCCGCAGGTAGGCCTCGGGGTTGTTCAGGTACCGGCGCCAGTGGTCGACGACGGCGAGGTCCTTCCACTCGGTGCGGCGGAACCCGTGGTCACCGACTTCGATGATGTCGGCGTCCGGTGTGGACGCGAGAATCGGTGAGTGCGTCGCGCAGATGATCTGTGCGCCGGACCTCCCGAGCTCGTACATCAGGGTGACCAGCCGCAGGCAGGACTGGAAGGACAGCGCCGCCTCGGGCTCGTCCATCACGTAGAAGCCGCGCTCGCGGAACATGGCGCCGAACACGGTGAGGAACCCCTCGCCGTGGCTCATCGTGGCGGTGTCCTCGTCCCAGTAGCCGCGCATGCCGCTGACGAAGTTCATGAACCCGAACGCGGTCTCGGCGCGCAGGAAGTACCCCTTGCGGTTCGACCGGCTGCCGGTCCGCTGCCTCGTACCGGCGGGCGTGGTCTCGAACTGGACCATCTCGCCGAGCGCGGTCTTGGGCCGGTCGTTGACGTACTTGCGCCCAGCGCGCCCGCCCTGCCCGTCCAGGCCCCAGGCCTCGGCGAACGCCTCCACGAGCGTCGACTTGCCGGACCCGTTCTCGCCGACGATGAACGTGACCGGTCGCTCGAACGTCATGCCTTCGTGAGCCAGCTGCGCGACACACGGCACATCGAGCGGCCATTGCGTCCTGCGGGGCAGCTTCTCCTCGGGGATGAAGGCGCGAAGCGCGAGCACGTGATCTCCAGACGGTTGTTGTGGCTGCTTGTGACGGTACTGCTCGCTCAGATGGCGGTCGCGATGGTCACGACCGCGGTGCGGCAGACGCCGACCATCGACGAGCCGGTCTACGTCGGCACGGCCGCGGTGTACCTCGATCAGCACAGCCTGCGGTTCAACCCGGAGCATCCGCCACTGGGCAAGCTGATCATGGCTGCCGGGCTGGCGTTCGCGGACGTGCGGATCGACCCGGCGTTCTCCGGCGACCAGACGGCGCTGGGCAGGCACGTGCTGTACGAGGCAGGCAACTCGCCGGGGCGGCTGCTGTTCCTGGCCCGGCTACCGGTGATCGTGCTGACGCTGCTGTTCGGGCTGGTCGTGTTCCTGTTCGCCGCTGATCTGTTCGGTCGTGTCGGCGGGTTGGTGGCCCTCGCGCTGTACGTGTTCTCCCCCAACGTGATCGCGCACGGGTCGTTGGCCACATTGGACGTGCCGGTCGCGGGGTTCCTGCTGACCACGGTGTGGTTGTTGTGGCGGGCGCGGGAGCGACATCAGGTCTACCTGCCGCTCGCCGGCCTCGCGTTCGGTGCGGCGCTGGCGACCAAGATGAGCGCGCTGGCCGCTGTCCCGGTGATGGTCTTCCTCGCGCTGTTGTGCGGCAGGAAGGCGTTCGCGCGGATCGGTGCTGCGGCGTTGATCGCGATCGCGGTCGTGTGGATCTCCTACCTGGTGATCGATCCGCGGTTGCAGTCGCCTGCCGTGCCGGTGGTGCACGGGTGGCGGGCGTTGGCGGACTGGCTGCCGTTGCCGGCGCCGTACCGCGACGGGATGCACGTGCAGTTCGGCTTCGAGGACCGGGTGTGGGGCGGCTACCTGTTCGGCACGCACTACTCCGGTTCGCGCTGGTACTACCTACCGGCCGTGCTGCTGGTGAAGACACCGTTGGGCGCCTTGGTGCTGTGGCTGGCCGGTGCGGCCGTGCTCCTGGCTCGTCACCGCGTGGCGGCCGCCTACCTGTTGCTTCCCACGGTCGTGCTGCTGGCCGTGGCGATGACCGGGTCCCGTGATCTCGGGGTGCGGTACGTGATCTTCGTGCCGATGTTCCTGGCGGTCGCCGCGGGAGCCGTGGTCGCGTCGCGCCGGTGGTGGGTGACGGTGCTGCTGGTCGTGTTCGTCGCGGTCGGCTCGTGGCGGACGTTCCCGTACTACCTGCCGTACTCGAACGAGGCTTTCGGCGGGCCTTCGCAGACCTATCTGCGGTTGCACGACTCGAACGTCGACTGGGGCCAGGACCTGGGGCTGCTGGGGGAACGGCTGCGCGACGAGCACGTGTGGCTCGTCTACAAAGGAGCGGGCGTGCCGTCCTACTACGGCATCAACGCTTCAGATCCGCTGTCGGTGCCGCCGGACCAGGTGCGCGGGCTGCTCGTGGTGTCGAACTCCGCGATCGCCAAGGCCGACGACCGGCTGCGGGCGTTGATGGCCACCAGCACGCGGATCGGTGACGTCGGGCACTCGATCACCCTCTTCCGCCGGTGAGCCGCCTGGCTATAAACTGTGGTTTATGGGGGATAACTCAACTGCAACTCGTCGTGCATTTCTTCGGGCCGGTGCTGCTGTAGGCGGTGTTGGGGTGATGGCCGCGGCCGTTCCCGCTGCTCACGCCTCAGTCGGTGGCCCGCACGTGTTCAAGGTGGGCGACTACGGCGCCGTGGGTGACGGTCAGGCCGATGACACCGCCGCCATCCAACGGGCGATCGACGCCGCGTACAACCACGCGTCGTCGGGTGCCGGCTACGCCCGTGTGGAGTTCGAGGCCAGGACGTACCGGCTGAACTCGCAGCCGCGGCGGCCGGTGCCGGGTTCGCCCAACACGGCCGGCCAGCTGATGATCCCGTTGCGCACGTCCGGGCCGATGATCACGCTCGAACTGGCCGGCGCGGGCATCCAGACCGGCCTGCAGTTCATCTACGACGGCCCGCAGGCACCGGCGGGCACGATGCTGAAGTCGACCGTCACGACCACCTGGAGCGGCCACGCCGAGGGCATGGCGCCCGCGGTGATCGCGTCACCGAAGGGCAACGAGTGGGGCGGCTTCAACCGGGTCGCGGTGGCCGTCACCAACCTCGCGATCCAGGTGCCGTCGAACCCGACCGTGTCCGGCATGAACCTGTTCTGGGCACCGCAGGTCCGCCTGCAGGGCATCCGCATCAGCACACCGGACCCGCTGCCCGCGATCGTCGAGCCTACGCACAAGTGGTCGACCGGCATCATGCTGCCCGGCGGCGGCAACAACGCCGTGATCTACCTGCGTGACGTGCACATCTGCGGTTTCCACACCGGCCTGATCTTCAGCGAGCACACGGACGCGTCCAGCGTGCTGATCTTCGCCTGCAAGGTGGCGCTGGCACCGCTGGGCAAGGTCCTGCACACCTCCCGCTTCGGTCTGGTCACGGTGGAGTGCTGCCCGATCCTGATCTCCCAGGTCGACTGGGAGCAGGGCCCGATCGGCGCGACCGAGGGCGACCGGTTCCGGATCGACCTGCTCGACGTCGAGGAGTTCAACGGCTTCGACGCCCGGCTGAACTGGACCAGGCACCAGGTGCACATCAACGACCCCGGCAACACCTACCGGGGCTGGATCTGGATGGCCCGCTCCGGCCGGGACTACCTGGGGATCGCGCTGAAGCTCAACGGGGCGCAGAACCTGCAGATCCACGAGATCCAGGACAGCTGACCCCGAACCGCGCGAGGTGGTGCCACAGGTACTTGGTCACCTGTGGCACCGCTTCGGCGTTCTGCAGGATCTTCGGGGTGATTGTTCCGTCTTCGGCGATCTCGAATCCCAGTGCGACAGACTCGGGGGTGCGGTAACCGGCGTTGTTCTTGAGTTCCTCAGTGGACAGTCGGAAGCCGGGATGCCATTCGACCCGACAGGGCAGGGTCTCGGCTACCGCCTCGACCTCGGTGCCGCGGAAGCTCGGGTCCAGCACGAGGGCTTCGACGTCGTGCAGCGTGACCGGGCCGTGGACGTGGGCCTCGATGTAGTTGTCGAGGAGGTCTTGGTCGTCGGCGTCGGCGAGCTCGATCAGGGACATCCGCTGGGCGGTGCCGAAGTCGACGGGGTCGAAGACGCTGTCGGGGTAGCAGAACGTGGTGCGGTCGAGGACGGCTTCGGTCAGGCGCAGGTTGGCCGAGCCGAACCTCGGTGCGCCGCCGTAGGGGCTTCGGCGGTGGTTGAGGGCGCCGTACTTGGGCCGGTCGGCGGGGTCCGCGTTGTCGTAGGCGCCGCCGAAGAGCCGGGACTCCCAGTCCCAGCGGGCGCCGCCGGGGTGGGCGGTGAGGCCGCCGTTGCTGGTGCCGGTCTCGAACTGCGAGCGGTAGACGCCGTCCCGCGCGAGGCTGGCGAGAACGCCGTTGCCGGGGTGGAAGTTGAGCGTGACGCGGAGATCACGGGGCATCGGGCCACCGGCGGAGAGGGCGGCGACGTGGTCGAAGGCGATCACGCGTCGAGGATCTCGCACCCCGGCCACGAACGCGCCCGATTTACCGCGATCACCCGTCGAGCGTGCCGATCGCGGCAACGCGCGGCCCCTTCGCCACGATCAGCCGTCGAGCCTGCCCGACCTCAGCAAGGACCGCGCCCTCTTCGCCGCGATTTCCATCAACGCCGTGAGTTCCCCGGCCTCGAACCCCGGCGGCGGCTCGACCGCCAGCACCACAGGTGTGGTGGCCGGAAGTCCCGGCTTCGCAGGCAGTTGACCAGCGGGTTCCTCCGAAACCACCACAGGTGTTCTGGTCCCGACCGGCCCGGCGACCCGCTGCCGCAGCGCGTCGAGCAGCTCCTGCTCCGGCTTGCCCTTCAGCAGCAGCAACACGAACGGATCGGCGTCGAGCAGCCACCCGACCTGGAACGCCAGCGCCGCCGCGTGCCGGCACGGCAGCTCCCAGCCCTCGCAGTCGCAGTCGGGTTCGAGGTCGCCGATGCCGGGCAGCAGGTCCACACCGGACTCTTCAGCGGCTGCGACGAGATCGCGCGGCATGTCGTTGTCCAGCAAGGCGGCGATGTGCCCGGCCTGTTCGGCGACGCGGTCGAGGAACCGTCCCCATTGGACTTCCGACAGCACCGGCACGCTGACCGTGGTGCTGTAGACGGTGTCGTCGTCGTGGACCTGGGCGTGCAGGAGGCCGGGGCTGACGGTGATCGGGCCGACGACGCCGGCGTGGGCGTAGCGGCGGCCGAGCTTGACCATGGCGTTGTCGAGGGCGGTGTCTTCCAGGGCCTGCACCCAGGCCTTGCCCCACCAGGTGGTGGCGACGCGGCGTTTCACCTTGGGGAACGCGGCGAATCCGCGTGCGGTCATCAGGCGCTCCTCAGCTGGACGAGTTCGGCCAGTTCGGCGTCGGTGAGCTCGGTGAACGCGGACTCTCCCCCGTGCAGGACGGCGTCGGCGAGGTCGCGTTTGTCCTGCAACAGAGCGGCGATGCGTTCCTCGATGGTGCCTTCGGTGACGAGCTTGTGCACCTGGACGGGCCTGGTCTGGCCGATGCGGTAGGCGCGGTCGGTGGCCTGGTCCTCGACCGCGGGGTTCCACCAGCGGTCGAAGTGGATCACGTGGTCGGCGCGGGTGAGGTTGAGGCCGGTACCGGCGGCTTTCAGCGACAGCAGGAAGACCGGGGCGCGGCCCTGCTGGAAGTCGTCGACCATCTGCTCGCGCTGGGGCACCGGGGTGCCGCCGTGCAGGAACCGGGTGGGCTGCTTGATGTGCTGTTCGAGCAGGCGGGCCATGCCGACGTACTGGGTGAAGATCAGCACCGAGCCGTCCTCGGCGACGATCGTGTCGAGCAGTTCGTCGAGCAGGTCGAGCTTGCCGGAGGTGCCCTGCAGCGAGGAGTGGCCGAGGTAGTGCGACGGGTGGTTGCAGATCTGCTTGAGGCCGGTCAGCAGCTTCAGGACCAGGCCTCGCCGGGCCATGCCGTCACTCGATGCGATCTGTTCGAGGGTCTCCCTGGTCAGGGCTTCGTACAACGCCGCCTGCTCGGTGGTGAGCGAGACGGGCAGGTCGGTCTCGGTCTTCGCGGGCAGCTCGGGCGCGACTCCGGGGTCGGACTTGCGGCGGCGCAGCAGGAACGGCCGCACGACCTTGGCGAGGGTGTCGTCGGGCTCCGGCCAGCGGGTCCGGAACGCGCGGTGCGTGCCGAGCAGGCCCGGAGTCGTCCAGTCCAGGATGGACCACAGCTCCGACAGCGAGTTCTCCACGGGCGTGCCGGACAACGCGACGCGGGCGCCGGCCGGGATCGAGCGGAGTGCTTTGGCGGTGCCGGAGTGCGGGTTCTTGACGTGCTGGGCCTCGTCGGCGACGACCATGCCCCACGCGTGCTCGCGCAGGGCCGCCGCGTCCAGGCGCATGGTGCCGTAGGTGGTGAGGACGACGCCTTCGTGAGCGAGCGTCCGTTGTGGACCGTGGTAGCGGGTGACCGGCGTGCCGGGGGCGAAGCGGTGGATCTCGCGTTCCCAGTTGCCGAGCAGTGAGGCCGGGCAGACGACCAGCGTCGGCTCCTGCCTTCGGTGCAGGTGGAGGGCGATGAGCGTGATGGTCTTGCCGAGGCCCATGTCGTCGGCGAGGCAGGCGCCCAGGCCCAGGTCGAGCATGTGCGCGAGCCAGCGCAGGCCGTGGAGCTGGTAGTCGCGCAGGTGGGCCTTCAGTGCGGCGGGCTGCGGGAACTCCGGGATCGTGGCGATGGCCGTGGCGAGGCTGTGCGGGGCGACGGGGACCTGTTCGCCGTCGACGATCGCGGTGCCGGTCAACGCCGCGGTCACGGCCTGGACCGCGGTGATCGGGGTGAGCTGCTGACGGGCCTTCTTCTTGAGCTTCGGGTCGACGAGCACCCACTGGTCGCGCAACCGCACGACGGGCCGGCTGGCCTCGGCGATCAGATCCATCTCGGCGTCGGTGAGCTCCTCGGCGCCGAGCGCCAGCTGCCAGTTGAACGTCAGCAGGTCGTCGGCCTTGAACTGACCGCTCGGTTCGCCGATGACGGCTCGGGCGGACAACGACGTGGTGAGGTTCTTGGGCCAGTGGACCTCGATGTCGGTGTCGAGGAGCTCGGCGACCTCGCCGTCGGTCAGCTCGGCCTGGTCGAGCAGGCGTGCCAGCGGCGGCCAGGTGGCGCGGCCGATCGCCTTGATGGCGTCGAGCTCACGGCCGGACCCGCGGACGTCGCGCGGGTAGGGGTCGGTGATGCCACGGACCTGCACGATTGCACGGAACCGCAGGTCATCGGTCGTTTCGATGCGCAGCGAGAGCTTGATCTGCTCGTCGGCCCAGGCCTTCAGCTCCGGAACCTGGCGAGGTTCGGGGCCGGCGAAGGCACCTTCTCCCGTACGCGGCAGGACGTCCGCGACGGCATCGAGGAACTCGCGCAACGAGTCGTAGTCACCGTGCGCCGCGAGCTGCCGCAGGTGCAGTTCGTCGGCGTGGTCGAGCGGACCGATCCGCCACGTGTCGTGGCCACCGGCCGTCACGCCGGGCACGATCCGGCCGCGCGCGATCAGGCTCAACGCCGTCGCGGTGGCCACTCCCCAGTAACCGGGGTCTTCGAGCGCTTCTGGCAGGGCTTCGATCAGGGGTTTTCCGTTGAACTGGCCAAGGCGGGGCGGGTCCGCAGGCACGAACATACTATGTACCGTACACCATACGGTACGGTAAGGTCATGTTCGTGATCGAACACACGGGCAGCGGTGACCCGGCACGCACCCTGGCGTTGCTGTGGCGGACGCAGGAGCGCGCGAGCCGCAAGGGCAAGCCGGACCTGAGCGTGGACCGCATCGTGCAGGCCGGCATCGCGCTGGCCGACGCGGACGGCCTGAAGGCGTTGTCGATGCGCCGCGTGGCCGAGTCGCTGGGCGTGGGGACGATGTCGCTCTACACCTATGTACCGGGCAAGGGCGAGCTGATCGACGTAATGGTCGACACCGTGCAATCCGCGACCGGACGTGCCCCGGCCGACGGCTGGCGCGAGCACCTCAAGTACGTGGCGCGGGAGAACCTGGCGCTGTACCGCGCGCATCCGTGGTTGCTGCAGGTGGCGCCGTCGCGCACGGTGCTGGGTCCGCAGGTGGCGGCGAAGTACGACTTCGAGCTGCGCGGCCTGGAGGGCGTCGGGCTCTCGGACGTGGAGATGGACTCGGTGCTCAACCTCGTGCTCGGGCACGTGCAGAACTCGGCGCGCGGCCTGACCGCGGCGGCACTGACCGAGCAGGAGACCGGGCTGACCGACCAGCAGTGGTGGGACGCGGCGGCGCCGTTCCTGATGACCGTGTTCGACCCGGCGCGCTACCCCGTCGCCGCACGGGTCGGGGGCGCCGTGGGCGAGGCGCACCAGAGCGCGTTCAGCCCGGAGCACTCGTTCGAGTTCGGTCTGGAGATGATCCTGGACGGCGTCAATCGGCTGATCGCGTCACGCGCTCGTTAACAGGTGGGTGACACCGGCTGGGATGCGTCGTTAATTCCCACGCGGTGTCCTTCGGGTGCCTACAGTTACGCCACGCGTTCGTGGTGAGATCAACAGCCACTGGGAGGCCCGCTCGTGGTGATCGACTCGCAGCCCCGGCAGGCGCTGGTGCGCCGCGTCACCGGTCTCGCGCGGTCGACTCCCGGGCGGTTGAGCCTGATCATCGTCGTGCTGGTGCTGGCGAGCCTGGTCAGCGGGGCGTTCACGACGTGGAGCGTCAACCGGCAGGCGACGGCGCTGGAGGACCTGTCGACGCGGTCCGAGCCCCTCGCGCACGCGGCGCAGGAGGTCTACCGGGCGTTGCAGGACGCGGACGCGACGGCCGCGAGCGCGTTCCTGTCGGGTGGGCTGGAGCCCGTTCAGCTGCGGGAACGCTACGAGGCGGACATCGCGCAGGCCCAGGCGGCGCTGTCGGTGGCGACGGCCTCCTCCCCCGACCTGACCGCGACGCTGGCCGCGCAACTGCCGGTCTACACGGGCTTGATCGAAACGGCGCGCACGAACAACCGGCAGGGCTTCCCGGTGGGCGCGGCGTACCTCAGGGAAGCGTCGGGGTTGATGCGCACGCAGCTGCTGCCGGCCGCGCAGGAGCTGTACCGGGCGGAGACGGACCGGGTGGCCCGCGCGCAGGACGAGGCGGACTTCCCGTGGGGTTCGGTGCTGGTGTTGCTGGCGTTCGTGATCGCGCTGGTCCTGGTGCAGCGGTACCTGACCCGCAAGACGAACCGGCTGCTCAACGTCGGACTGCTGGTGGCGACCGGGGCGGCGGTGCTGTCGCTGCTGTGGGTGACCACGGTGTCGGTCCTCGTGATGCGCGACGTCGCGGACTCCCGCACGGCGTCGGAGAAGGTCGACGTGCTCGCACAGGCCCGGATCGCGACCCTGACCGCACGCGGCGAGGAGACGTTGACGCTGGTCGCGCGCGGCGCGGGCCAGGCGTACGAGAAGAACTTCGTCGAGGTGTCCGAAAGGCTGGAAGGCCAGCTGGACCAGGCGCAACAGCTGGAGCGCACCGAGGCGGTCGACCAGGCGATGCGGCACTTCCGGCAGTGGCAGCAGGTGCATCAACGCATCCGCGAGGCCGATGACGCCGGCCAGTACAACGACGCCGTGGCGCTGATCAACAACCCGTACTTCGACTCGCTGGACCAGGACCTGGTCCGGGCGATCGGCGAGGCGCGGCAGGACTTCAGCGACGAGGTGGCGGTGGCGCGGGCGGCGCTCGCGGGCACGGTGGTGGGGGTGCTGGTGCTCGCGGTGATCAGCGCGGCCGGGTCGACGATGGGGTTGTGGCAGCGGCTCAAGGAGTACCGATGAGGCGCCTGACGCTGGTCGTCATCATGCTGGTGTCGGCCTGCTCGGCAGGTCCGGCGCCGAGCGAGGTCGTCCCCCGCAGCGCACCGACGCCGCAGCCCGCGAACGCCAGCACCGTCACGGCGGCGCCGAGCAGTACAGCGGGGCCCGCGCCGTCGTGCGACGCGACGGCGAGCCTGCGGCCGGGTGCGCTGCCGCCGGCGGGCCAGATGCCGGCCGGGTCGACCATGGAACGGATCCAGCAGCGCGGCCGGTTGATCGCCGGGGTGGACCAGAACTCGTACCTGATGGGGTTCCGCAACTCGTTCACCGGCGAGATCGAGGGTTTCGACGTCGACGTGGCCCGCCAGATCGCCAAGGCGCTGTTCGGCGACGAGAAGAAGGTGCAGTTCAAGGTCGTCACGTCGGCCGAGCGGATTCCGATGCTGCAGCGCGGCGAGGTCGACCTGGTCGTGCGGACCATGACGATCACGTGCGACCGCCTCGAGCAGGTCGACTTCTCCAGCGTCTACTACCAGGCCGGGCAGCGGGTGCTGGTGCGTCGCAACTCCGGCATCACCGGCGTCGAGAGCCTGGCGGAGAAGCGGGTGTGCGTGGCGGCGGGGTCGACGTCGCTCAACAACGTCATCAAGCGGGTGAAGACGACGATCAGCGTGCCGAACTGGACGGACTGCCTGGTGATGCTGCAGCAGGGCCAGACGGACGCGATCTCCACCGACGACACGATCCTGGCGGGGCTGGCGGCGCAGGACCCGTACACCGAGGTGGTCGGGTCGCGGTTCACCGAGGAGCCCTACGGGGTGGGTATCCCGAAGGGTCAGGTGGACCTGGTCCGGTTCGTCAACGGCGTGCTGGAGCAGATGCGCGTCAACGGCACGTGGCGCGCCATCTACGGGCGCTGGCTGAACACGCTGGGCCCGGCACCAGCGCCGCCCGTCGCTCGTTATCGGGACTAGGGAGGGTCGCGAGATGAGTGAGGACCTGGATCTGCCCGCGACCGGGCCGTCGACGGCGCCGGGGACCGCACCCTGGTCGGTGTCGCAGGAGGGCTCGCAAGGGTTGTCGCGGTCGAACTCCGGCCGCACCCGCCGGGGCAGTGCGCGGTCGATGAGCCGCGGCCGGCTGGGAGCGGGCCTGGTCGAGGTGCCGCGGGTGCCCTACCGCGATCCGAAGACCGCGGTGCTGGAGAACCCCGAGGTCCCCGAGGCGAAGCGGTTCTGCTCGAAGTGCACCAAGAAGGTCGGTCGGCGCAAAGACGGCAAGCCTGGACGCGTGGAGGGGTTCTGCCCGCAGTGCGGCCACGCGTACTCGTTCACGCCGAAGCTCGCGCCGGGTGAGGTGCTGCACGACCAGTACGAGGTGCTGGGGTGCCTCGCGCACGGCGGCCTCGGCTGGCTCTACCTGGCGCTCGACCACGCGGTGAGTGACCGGTGGGTGGTGCTCAAGGGCCTGCTCGACTCGGGTGACGCGGACGCGATGGCGGCGGCATTGGCCGAACGCCGGTTCCTCGCCGAGGTCGAGCACCCGAACATCGTGAAGATCCACAACTTCATCCGTCACGAGGACCGCGAGACCGGCAAGCTCGTCGAGTACATCGTGATGGAGTACGTCGGCGGCGAGTCGATCAAGGACATGATCACGCACCGGCGCCGGGAGGGCCGCGGTGACGAGGCGCTGCCGTTGGCGCAGGCCATCGCCTACGTGCTGGAGATCCTTCCGGCGGTCGGGTACCTGCACGGTGTGGGGTTGCTGTACTGCGACTTCAAGCCGGACAACATGATCCACACCGAGGAGCAGCTCAAGCTGATCGACCTGGGCGCGGTGCGGCGCATCGACGACCACCACTCCCCCATCTACGGCACGATCGGGTACCAGGCGCCGGAGATCGGCACGATCGGGCCGTCGATCTTCTCCGACATCTACACGGTCGGGCGGGCGTTGGCGGTGATGAGCTTCCCGTTCGACTTCCGCGGCCGGTGCAAGGACCGGTTGCCGACGATCGACGAGGAACCGCTGCTGGGCCGGTTCGAGTCGTTCCACCGGCTGCTGCTGCGCGCCACGAACCCGAACCCCGAGCTGCGGTTCTCCTCAGCGGAGGACATGGCGGACCAGCTCACGGGCGTGCTGCGCGAGGTGCTGGCGATCGAGGACGGCGTGCAGCGGCCAGGCCCGTCGAGGCAGTTCACGCCGGAACGGCGCCGGTTCGGCGTGGAGGGCGCGCTGGACCTGGCCGAGGTGGCGCTGGCGTTGCCCGCGCCGACCGTGAACACCTCGGACGCGGCCGCCTCCTGGCTGGCGACGGCGACGACCTCGGATCCGGCGGGACTACGGAAGGCGCCGGAGTTCACCGTGGAGGTGAGGTTCCGGATCGTGCGCGTGCTGATCGAGTCCGGGGACACCGAGGCGGCGCTGCGGGAGCTGGAGGCGCTGACGGGCCCGTCGCTGTTCGACGAGTCCGAACTGGACCCCGAGGACTGGCGGCCGGACTGGTACCGCGGGCTCGCCGCGCTGACCGACAAACGCGCGGAGGACGCGCTGAGGTTCTTCGACGCGGTCTGCTCGGCGGTGCCCGGTGAGGCGGCGCCGAAGCTCGCGCTGGGCGTGTGCGCGGAGGCCACGGGTGATCTGAAGGCGGCGGCGGGCTGGTACGAGCTCGTGTGGCGCACGGACCACGCGTACGTGTCGGCGGCGTTCGGGCTGGCGCGGGTGCTGCTCGCGTGCGGCGACCGTGCGCGAGCGGTCGACGTACTGCTGTCCGTTCCGGACACTTCCTCACAACATCTGGCGGCGCAGATCGCGGCGGTCCGCGCGCAGCTCGGCGACTGCGGCGCGGAGGACCTCGTCGCGGCCGGGGAACGGTTGCACGCCTTGGACATCGACGTGCATTCGCACACCCAGCTGTCGGCGGAGGTGCTGGAGGCGGCGTACGACTACGTGACCCGCAATCAGGCCGCTGAGGGCAGGGTGCTGGACTGTGCACTCTCCGAACACGAGCTTCGGCTGGGTCTAGAGGCGCGCTATCGCACGCTGGCCCGGTTCGCGGCCACGCCGGAGGAACGGATCGCATTGGTGGACCGCGCGAACGCGGTAAGGCCTAGGACGTTGGTTTGATGGACACCCTGAAGTGCCCGGAGTGCTTCGCGCCCGTAGCGCCGGAAGACCGGTTCTGCGAGGCGTGCGGGCGCAACCTGCTGGTCCGCCGCACGCCGCTGGGCGGGCCGACCGGTCCCGCGCAGGCGTCGTGCATCCTGTGCGGCTCGCCCGACATCGATGACGAGGACTACTGCACCCAGTGCGGCCGGCACCAGCCGTCGGCGCGCGACCGGGTGGAGTACACGCTCGGCGCGGTGTCCGGAGTCTCGGACCGGGGCAAGCGACGCGCGCGCAACGAGGACTCGATGGCGTTCGGGCACGTCGCGGGCAAGGGTGTCGCCGCGGTCGTCTGCGACGGGGTGGCGTCTTCTGAGCGCGCCGAGCAGGCCTCGCAGGCCGCTGCCGACGCCGCGGTCGACGTCCTGCTGAACGCGTTGATCGACACCGCGGACCCGGAGCAGGCGATGATCGACGCCGTCGCCGCGTCGTGCCTGTCGGTGGAGCAGCTCGTCGAGGCCGAGCCGGTCGAGGCGGGTGGCCGGGGTGTCGCGCCGTCGTGCACGTTCGTGTCGGTGCTGGTCACGGAGACGTCGGTGACGGTCGGCTGGGTCGGCGACTCGCGGGCGTACTGGCTGGCGGACGAGGACTCCAAGCAGCTCACGACCGACGACACGTGGGCCGCGCAGCTCGTCGCGGAGGGTGTGCTGACCGAGGAGCAGGCGCGCACGGACCGCCGGGCGCACGTGCTGTCGCGCTGGATCGGCGCCGACGCGGGGCAGGTGGTTCCGCAGGTCGTGACGCTGCAGCCGACCACTCCGGGGATGTTCCTGCTGTGCTCGGACGGGCTGCACAACTACCGCCCTCAGCCCGAGGACCTGCAGCCGTTGCTGCCGTGCGGGCCCGAGGAGTTCGTGAAGGTCGCCCTGGAAGCGGGCGGTCACGACAACATCACCGTGGTGCTGGTGCCGTTCGCGCCGGCACAGTAGCCACATTTCGAGAGGATCCGCACATGCCCGGCTCGACCGTGGACGTGATCACCGAGGACGGCACCGCGGACGCCTATCTGGCGCATCCCGACGGCGACGGCCCGTTCCCGGCGGTCCTGTTCTACATGGACGCCTTCGGCCTGCGCCCGCATCTGTGCGCGATGGCCGACCGTCTGGCCGCTGCGGGTTACGTCGTGCTGGTTCCCAACGTCTTCTACCGGGCCGGTCGTGCGCCGGTGGTCGAGCTGCCCGACTACATCGACCCGGCGGCGCGGCCTGGGCTCTTCGAGCAGATCATGCCGATGCTGCGGTCGTTGAAGCCGGACGCCCTGATGCGCGACGCGTCGGCCTACCTGCGGTTTCTGGCCGACTCGCCGCTGGTCGCGGATGGCCCGGTGGGCATCACCGGCTACTGCATGGGCGCGGGCCTGGCGTTGCGCACGGCGGGCACCTACCCGGACCGGGTGGCGGCCGCGGCGGGTTTCCACGGCGCGAACCTGGCCTCCGACGCCGACGACAGCCCGCACCTGCTGGCCGACCGCGTGACGGCCGAGCTGTACTTCGCGCACGCCGACCAGGACGCCGCGATGCCCGCTGAGCAGATCGATCGTCTGGAGAAGGCCCTCGACTCGGCAGGCGTGACGCACCGCTGCGAGGTCTACGAGGGTGCGCACCACGGCTACACCCAGTCCGACACGGCCGCGTACGACGCCGAGGCCGCCGAACGCCACTGGGTCGCGCTGCTGGACCTGTTCTCACGCGCACTGCAGCCATAGAGTGATCGTGCCGCCGCCCTCCGTAATGCTTTGGAGGCGTACGGGATGGGCACTGGTAGGCGCGATTTCCTGCTGGGCACGGCTGGGGCTCTGGCGGCATCTGGCTTGGCACCGGGGACGGCTTCGGCCGCTCCAGGTGAGCTGACCTGGGTGCTGACGAACAACATCGGGTACGAGGCCGGCGGGCCGAAACGGGCGGTGATCGCCTGCACCACGCCGGGCGCGCACCGGTTCGAACTTCGCGAGCACGGGACGGGTGCCGTCGTGCACCGCGGCACGGCCAAGCAGGTCGGGCCGGTGGCGGACTGGAAGGCGAACCAGTTCCCCGCGGTGCCGTCGTTCTACTCGGTCGCAGACTTCTCGAACTTCACACGTTCCGGTGAATTCGTGCTGTCGACGGACGGCGGGGTGTCGCGGTCGTTCATCGTCGAGCCGCTCGTGCTGGAGCGGCGGACGTTGCCGCACGTGGTGCGGTTCTTCAAGGATTCGCGGTCGTTCGGCGAGTACGACCGGGCGGACCGCTCGCTGCCGTACGAGCCGGATCCGTCGGTGCGGGTGGACGCGCACGGCGGTTGGTACGACGCGGCGGCGGACTGGTCGAAGCACTTCACGCAGCTGTCGCGCTATTCGTTCTGCAACACGCTGCAGCTGCCGTTGACCGCGTACGTGCTGTGGACGTCCTACGACGAGCTCACGCGACGCGCGAACCCCGACTTCCGGCACCTGCGGGAGCTGCTGCACGACGAGGCCGTGTACGGGGCGGACTACCTGGTGCGGGTGCAGATGCCCGGTGGGTCGTTCTACGGGTCGGTGCGGCAGCCGCAGGAGGACGACATCGGCATCGACCCGGCCAAGCGGTTCCTGCGTCGCGGCCCGCTGAACTACCGCGAGGGTTGTGGTGTCGCGATCGCGGCGCTGGCGCGGGCGGCGCGGGGCACGGTCGACGGGGAGTTCCCGCGGTCGCGTTATCTGGCGGCGGCCGAGGCTGCGTCTCGTTCCTGCAGGTCAACAACGTGCGGTTGACCAACGACGGCAAGGAGAACATCCAGGACGACTACAACGCGCTGCTCGCGGCCGTGGAGTTGTTCAAGGCCACCTCGAAGGCCGAGTACCGGGCCGAGGCTGATCGTCGTGCGGCGGCGTTGGTGGCCCGTCTGTTGCCGCGTGGGCACTTCCGGGCCGATGACAAGGATCGGCCGTACTTCCACCCGTCGGACGCGGGCATGCCGGTGGTGGCGTTGCTGGCGTACTCGTCGATCGCCGGGGACTCCGTTCTCGCGGCGGTGCGGCGGTCGTTGGAGTTCGAGCTGTCGATCACTTCGGCGGTGCCGAACCCGTTCGGGTACGCCCGGCAGGTGGTGCAGACGGCGGCGGGTGAGCGGTTCGACGGGTTCTTCTTCCCGCACGACGCGGCGGGCACGTGGTGGCAGGGCGAGAACGCCCGGCTCGCTTCCCTTGCCGCTGCCGCCCGGTTGGCCGCGCCGAAGTTCGACGCGGCGTTCGGTGCCCGGTTGCGGTCGTACGCGGCGGACCAGCTGAACTGGATCGTGGGCTGCAACCCGTTCGACGTGTGCATGCTGGAGGGCAGCGGCCGGACGGCGCCGATCTACCTGGAGTACCCGGACGTGACCAAGCCCGGTTCGTGGCGGTGGATCCGGGCGGCGGGCGGGATCGTCAACGGGATCACCGGCCGTGCGGCGGACGGTCGTGGGATCGAGTGGGATCCGGGAGTGGCGTCGTCGGGCCCGAACACGGACTGGCGGTGGCTGGAGCAGTGGATCCCGCACTCGACGTGGTTCCTGTACGCGGTGGCTGCCGGCTGACGCCTGCCGCGAGGTCGAGCAACGTCATGGCGTCGTGGTCCGGTGTGCCCGGCGTGGTGAGGTAGATGACGAGGCGCTGGCCCTGGGCCCGGTTCAGGGTCAGCCCCTCGTGCGACAGCAGCATCGTGCCGACGGCGGTCGCGGCGTTGCTGCTGCCGCGCCGATTTACCACCGGCTAACTGGGGCGGGGCAGCGTCAGTCCCGTGAGATTTGTAGCTGTCGCGGCGGTGGCCGCGTTCGCGCTGGTGGGGCTGCCGTCCGTGGCTCAGGCGGCCAACCCGCCCGGGTGTTCCGAGCGGATGACGCAGATCGGTTCGACCGCGTACATCGAGACCGGTGTGAACACGATCGCGGCGTCGGTCAAGCAGTTCAAGGGCTGTGGGAAGAACTGGGCCTACGTGTGGGTGTGGGACTCGTTCATCAAGCCCGGCCGTTCGTTCGAGGTGCAGGCGTCGATCTACCCGGACGGCGCGAACCCGGCGGGTGGCGTGCGGGTGCGCAACAAGCAGGAGGTGTGGTCGAAGGGCACGAACACGCTGACGGTGTGCACGCGTGCGTCGGGCACGCTGGTCGACCTGGTGGGCGACCCGAGCTACGGCTATCAGGAGTTCACCGACAAGCGCTGCTGACCTGCATCATTGGGGCCATGTGGAGGCCGGTGTTGATCGCGGTGGCGGTGGTTGTCACCATCGTCGCCGTGGTCTTCGCCTTTCAGCGCAAGCTGGTCTACTTCCCCTCCCCCGGTCCGTTGCCGTCCGCGGAGGAGGTTCTGCCTGGTGGGCGTGATGTCCGCCTGGTGACGGCGGACAGCCTGCTGCTGGACGGCTGGCACTTCGAGGTGTTCGACGCGCCCGCGACGGTGGTGGTGTTCCCGGGCAACGGCGGTAACCGGCTGGGGCGCGTGCCTCTCGCACGGGAGCTCACGGAGCGTGGGTTGTCGGTGTTGTTGTTCGACTATCGCGGTTACGGCGACAACCCCGGCAAGCCCTCGGAGGAGGGCCTGGCGATGGACGCGCGGGCGGCGTTGGACCTGATCGACGGCCCGGTCATCTACTTCGGTGAGTCGCTGGGCGCGGCCGTGGCGGTGGAGCTGGCGGGGTATCGGGCGCCGGAGGGCATGGTGCTGCGGTCGCCGTTCGCGTCGCTGGCGGCGGCCGGGTCGCACCACTACCCGTGGCTGCCGGTGAAGATGTTGTTGCTGGACAAGTATCCCGTGGTCGAGCGGGTGTCCGCTTTGGACGTTCCGACGGTCGTGGTGCTGGGGACGTCGGACTCGGTCGTGCCGCCCGCGCAGAGCCGTGAGGTGGCGACGGCGGCGCGGGCGCGGCTGGTCGAGGTGGCCGGTGCCGACCACAACGACGAGGTGCTGCTGTCGGGGCCGCAGGTGATCGACGCGGTCATGTCCGTGCGGGGCTGATCTCGCCGGAGCCGCGGCGCACGAGTGAGGCGGGGACGACGGCGTGCACGGGTGGTGAGGTGTCGCCGCCGATGCGGGCGAAGATCAGCTCGGCGGCTTTGCGGCCCAGGCCCGGCACGTCCTGGCGCACGACGGTGACGGCGGGTTCGAGCATGTCGGCGAGCGGGAAGTCGTCGAACCCGATGAGCGCGGTGTGGTGGTGCAGGTCGCGGGCGCGCAGCACGCGCATGGCGCCGACGGTGACGAGGTTCTGCGCGGTGAACAGCGCCGTGGGCGGCGAGGCGAGATCGAGCAGCTCGGTGGCGGCGGTCTCGGCGAGGTCGGCGCCGTGCAGGTCGGTGCGCACGAGTTCTTCGCGCAGGGTGAGTCCTGCCTGGGCGAGGCCTTCGAGGTAGCCGGTGTAGCGCTCCTGGCTGGTCCACAGGGTGCGGCGGTCGCCGAGGAACGCGATGTCGCGGTGGCCGAGCGAGGCGAGCTGCAGGACGGCTTCGCGGGAGCTCTCGCGGTTGGTGGTGGTGACGCAGTCGGTGCTGCCGAACGTGGGTGGCCGGTCGACGAGCACCATCGGGGTGCCGCGTTCGCGTTCCTGCTGCAGTGCGTCCTGGTGGCCTCCGGCGGCCATGACGACGACGCCGTCGACGCGGCGCGCGGACAGCGAGACGAGCAGTTCGCGTTGCAGGGACTGGTCGTCCTCGCTGCTGCCGGCGAGCACGAGCACGCCGCTGTGGCGGGCGCGGTCCTCGACGGCGCGCAGCAGGGCGGAGTCGAACGGGTTGGACAGGTCCTCGAACAGCACGCCGATGGTGGCGCTGCGCTTGTCGGAGCGGCGCAGGCTGCTCGCGGTGAGGTTGGGGCGGTAGCCCAGGGTGCGGGCGGCGGCGCGGACGCGTTCGACGACCTCGGCGCCGGCGCCGGGCAGGTCGTTGATGACGCGGGAGACGGTCTTGGTGCTGACCTTCGCGAGCGCCGCGACGTCGCGCATCGTGGGTTCGCGTCTTTCGCCTGCTTGATCCATGTCCGCACACCTCGGGTAACGCTTGCGTAACGGCTGCTTGTCGCTTCTTCTCCGCGAAAGCTAGCGTCAACGATGACGTAAGGGAATCCCCTCTTGAAACGTAATCGGGCCCGCTTTTCGTCCGGTCCGTTACGTCAACGTTGACGTAGGAGGAGTCATGTCGCGCAGAGCGTTCGGGCTGACGGCGGCGGCGTTGCTGACGCTGGCTGCGGCGGCTTGCGGGAACGGTGGTTCGTCGGGCGGTGGGACGCTGGTCGGCCTGGTGACCAAGACCGACACGAACCCGTTCTTCGTGAAGATGAAGGAGGGCGCGCAGCAGGCGGCCTCGTCGGCGGGTGTGACGGTGCAGTCGTTCGCGGGCAAGCAGGACGGTGACAACCAGGCGCAGGTCGACGCGATCGAGAACCTGATCGCCTCGGGCGCGAAGGGCATCCTGATCACGCCGAGCGACTCGAAGGCGATCGTGCCGTCGGTGGACAAGGCGCGGGCTGCGGGTCTGCTGGTGATCGCGCTGGACACGCAGCTGGAGCCGGCCAGTGCCGCGGACGCGACGTTCGCGACGGACAACTACAAGGCCGGTCTGCTGATCGGGCAGTGGGCGAAGGCGAAGTTCGCCAAGGACGGCAAGCAGGCCAAGATCGGGCTGCTGGACCTGAACCCGAACCAGGTGTCCGTGGACGTGCAGCGCGACCAGGGTTTCCTGGAGGGCTTCGGCGTCGACGTGAAGGACAAGACCCGCATCGGTGACGAGTCCGACCCGCGGATCGTGGGCCACGACGTGACCAACGGCGACCCGTCCGGTGGCCGCACCGCGATGGAGAACCTGCTGCAGCGCGATCCCGGGATCAACCTGGTCTACACGATCAACGAGCCGGCCGCGGCGGGCGCGTACGAGGCGTTGAAGGCGGCGGGCAAGGAGAAGGACGTCGTGATCGTCTCGGTGGACGGCGGCTGTCCCGGCGTGGAGAACGTCAAGGCCGGCGTGATCGGCGCGACCTCGCAGCAGTACCCGCTGAAGATGGCGCAGCTCGGGGTGGAGGCGGTGACGCAGTTCGCGAAGGACGGCTCGAAGCCCAAGGACACCGACACGGGCGTCACGCTGATCACCGACCAGCCGGCGGAGGGCGTGGAGTCGAAGGACTCGGCGTTCGGCCTGCAGAACTGCTGGGGCTGACCTGTGACGACCGTGGTGGAGGAGCGGGACCGCTCGCTGCTGACGCGCGTGCAGCACCTGTTGCACGCGCAGGCGACGATCGGGCCGGCGGTGGTGCTGCTGGTGTCGGTGGTCGTGTTCGCGTTGCTGTCGGAGCGGTTCCTGACGCCGGGCAACATCTCGTTGATCCTGCAGCAGGTCGCGGTCGTGGGAACCCTGGCCGTCGGGCAGACGATCGTGATCCTCACGGCCGGCATCGACCTGTCGTGCGGCGCGATCATGGTGCTGACGTCGATCGTGATGGCGAAGGTGGCGGCGGAGACCGGGCTGCCGGGCTTCCCCGCGCTGCTGCTGGGTTTCCTGGTCGGCACGGTGTGCGGGCTGCTCAACGGGATGCTGGTGACGCGGCTGAAGCTGCCGCCGTTCATCGTCACGCTGGGCACGTTGAACGTGTTCTTCGCGCTGAACCTCTGGTACTCGGGCAGTGCGACGATCCGCGGCACGGACATGCCGTCGCTGCTGCTGTGGACCGGGCAGACGTTCACCGTCGGCGGCACGCGCATCACCTACGGCTCGATCATGCTCGTGGTGCTGGTGGCGGCGATGGCGTTCGTCTTGAAGAACACCGCGTGGGGCCGGCACGTCTACTCCACCGGCGACGACCTCGAGGCGTCCCGCCTGTCGGGCATCCGGACCGCACGGGTGCTGCTTTCGGTGTACGCGACCGCCGGTCTGGTGTACGCGCTGGCCGCGTGGACGTTGATCGGCCGGATCGCCTCCGCGTCGCCGCAGGCCGGGCAGACCGACAACCTGGACTCGATCACGGCCGTGGTGATCGGCGGGACGTCGTTGTTCGGTGGCCGTGGCGCGGTGGTGGGGTCGCTGATCGGCGCCCTGATCGTCGGTGTGTTCCGCAACGGCCTGGCGCTGGCCGGGGTCGACGTGCTGTGGCAGACGATGGCGGTCGGTGTGCTGATCATCGTGGCCGTGTCGCTGGACCAGTGGATCAGGAAGGTGAAGGCATGACCACGCCGGTGCTGCAGGCTCGTGGCCTGGTCAAGCGGTACGGGAAGGTGACGGCGCTGGCGGGCTCGGACCTGGAGCTGCTGCCCGGTGAGATCCTCGCGGTGATCGGGGACAACGGCGCGGGCAAGTCGTCGCTGATCAAGGCGCTGGCCGGGGCGGTGGTGCCGGACGAGGGCGAGATCTTCGTCGACGGCTCCCCCGTGTCGTTCTCGACGCCCATCGACGCGCGGCGGGCCGGCATCGAGACGGTGCACCAGTCGCTGGCGGTGTCGCCTTCGCTGGACATCGCGGCGAACCTGTTCCTGGGCCGCGAACGGCGCCGCAAGGGCGTGCTGGGGTCGGTGTTCCGGATGCTGGATCGTCAGGGCATGCGGGAGGAGGCGCGCCGGCAGCTCGACGCGCTGGGGATCATGACGATCCAGAACCCGGGCCAGGCGGTGGAGACCCTCTCGGGTGGCCAGCGCCAGGCCGTGGCGGTGGCTCGGGCGGCGGCGTTCGGCAGCCGGGTGGTGATCATGGACGAGCCGACCGCGGCACTGGGTGTGCGGGAGTCGCGGGCGGTGCTGGATCTGATCCTGCAGGTGCGCGACCGCGGGTTGCCGGTGATCCTGATCAGCCACAACATGCCGCACGTGTTCGAGGTCGCGGACCGGATCCACATCCAGCGCCTCGGGCGCCGCAAGGCGGTGGTGGATCCCAAGTCCGTGTCCATGTCCGACGCGGTGGCGATCATGACCGGCGCCATGGAGCCGCCGGGCTAGTCCCGAACGGGTTGTCGATCAGGTACCGCCACCGGCCGTCCGCGCCTTTGCGTGCGACGTCGGTGGCGGTGCCTGTCACGTCGCCGATGGTCCAGTCGACGATCAGCAGCGCGATGCCGTCGTGCTCGTAGACGTGCCGGGGGTTGAGGGTGATGGGCAGGCCGAGGTCGAGGAACCGCTGGTTGGCGGCTTGCCGCGCGGCTCCGCTGACCGTCTGGCCGGGTTCGGGCACGAACAGCCCTCGGGGCTCGTAGACGGCGTCGACGGCGTGAGGGTCCTTGGCGTTGAACGCTTCGGCGAACGCGTGGGCCACACTGATGGGGTGCATGCTGACAGCGTTGCCTTCGCTGAAGTGGGTCACCAAACGGTGACCTGGGACCGGCCGTCGGCGGACTGCCCGGTGGAGGTGGCGCTGGCGGCGATCAGCGGCCGGTGGGCGACGCTGGTGCTGCGGGATCTGCTGGACGGGCCGCGGTCGTTCTCGGAGTTGCGGGCGGGGCTGCCGTCGTTGAGCGCGAAGGTGCTGACGGAGCGGCTGGAGTCGTTGGTGGCGCAGGGGTTGGTGTCGTGCTCCCGCTCCCCCGGTTTCCCGGTGCGGACGTCGTATGCGTTGACGTCGAAGGGTGTGCTGCTGCGGCCGTTGCTGGATCAGCTGTACCGCACGGGTGAGGCGCTGCTGGGCGGCTAGTCGAGTGCGAGGCGTTTGTTGAGGGCCTGTCCTGAGGGCAGCGGGTCGATGAACCTGTGCAGGAACTCGAGCATCGCGTCGGTCTCCAGCCCCTCGGCGGCGGCGTGATGCAGTGGGGTTCGAGGGTCTGGATCAGCAGCCGTTTGCCTTCGTGCTGGGCTGCCAGGATCGCGAACCCAGGTGTTCGGCCTTGCGCATCGGCGCCCTGTCGGGTGGCCGGCACCACGTCGAAGCTTGTGCTGGAGGGCTGAGGCGCTACTCGGCGAGGTCGCGGATCACCGACTCCAGTGGCGCGATGACGTTGCGGGAGCGCTTGAGGTTCTCCGAGACCAGCACGGTGTCCTTGCTCAGGCGCCGCCAGAACTGGCCCTCGACCGGGATCTCGATCATGCTCAGCGAGAACAGGGGCGGGTGCCCGAGCTCGTCGGTGAGCTGGTCGATGACCTCGTTGAGCAGTTCCGAGAACTGCTGGCGGTCCTCGTCGCGCTGCCTGGTCGTTTCCGGTGAGGACGGGTCCCCGCTCCACTGCAGGAAGGCGTCGTGCAGGTGTTCGGGCAGGCCGACGGGCCAGCGTCCGCGCACGTGCTGGGAGCCGGGTGAGGGCAGGGACTGCTCCCACCAGCGGTCCCATCCCCGCGTGACGCGTTCGGTGGCCTCGGGGTCGTCCACGCGTGGGACCGGCGGGGTGAGGCGCGGGATCGCGTCGGCGGTGGGAGTGCTGATGCCGAGGGCGTCGCGCACGTAGAGGGTGAACGTGTCGCCGCCGCCGCTGCCGACCACCCAACTCTTCTTACCTGGGTTCACGTCCATGCGTCACGGTACCGCCGCTCACAGCGGTACCGCGTCCAATGCCTTGAAGATGCGCTTGTCGCTGACCGTGTACCGGGTTCCGATGGTCTGGGCGAAGTACGACAGGCGCAGCTCCTCGATCATCCACCGGATCTCGTCGAGCTCGGGCGCGGGTTCGTCGGCGGGCGTCTGTGCGCGCAGTTCGCGGTACTCGGCGTGGACCTGGTGGACCTTGTCGGTCCATTCCAGGTCGCGGCGCGGGTTCTCGGGCAGTTTCTCGATGCGGCGCGAGATGCCTTTGAGGTAGCGCACGAGGTCCGGCAGCCGGTCGTAGCCGGTCTTGGTGACGAATCCCTTGTACACCAGTGAGTTGAGCTGCGCGCGGATGTCGGCGACCGAGTCGGGGGCGCCTTTGAGGCCGTGGAGTTTCAGCTCGGCCTCGTGCGCGGCTTCGAGGACCTTGCGGACTTCCTGCACGACGACCCAGGTGGTGTCGTTGAGCGCGGCCTGGACCTTTTTCAGTTGCGCCGCATAGGTTTTCTGGTCCCAGGCGGGTTCGCCCATGAGGCGGTCGACGGCGGCCATGATGCAGTCGGCGAGCAGGTTCGCGACGCCGCCGTGGGGGTTGCGGGTCAGGGCGAGCTTGGCGGCGTTGTCGAGGTGGCGTTGCAGGTGCTTGACGGGCGAGTTGATGCCCATCAGCAACAGCCTGCGCACGCCGCGGCGGTGGGCGTAGGCCTGCCGTCCTGGAGTGTCGAGGACCTTGATCGCGACGGCGGAGCTCTGGTCGACCAGGGACGGGTAGGCGGTGACGGTGATGCCGGACTGCCGTTGCTCGATGGTGCGCGGCAGCGTGTCGAAATCCCAGGTCGTGAGGCCGGTGCGTTCGAGGTGGCCGGCGGCCTGGCTGAGCGACTCGCGGACCTCGTCGCGCAGCTTTTCCTTGAGCGCGGCGATGTCCTTGCCCTCGGCCAGCGTGCGGTTGTTCTCGTCGACGACCTGGAAGGTGAGCTTGAGGTGGTCGGGGACGGCGTCGAACTGCCAGTCCTCGCGGTGCACGGTGACACCGGTCAGCGCCTTGAGCTCGCGTTCGACGCCGTTGAGCAGGCTCGTTTCCGCAGGGGTGATGCGGGCGAGCACGGCGGTGGCGACGTCGGGGACGGGCACGAAGTTGCGGCGGATCTGCTTGGGCAACGATCGGATCAACGCGACGACGAGGTCGTGGCGCAGACCGGGGATCTGCCAGGAGAACGCGTCGTCGTCGAGCGTGGTGAGCGCCGGCAGCGGGAGCTGGACGGTCACGCCGTCGTTCTTCGTGCCGGGTTCGAAGTGGTAGCTCAGCGGCAGGGTGAGCTCGCCCTGGTTCCACTGGTCCGGGTACTGCTCGGGGCTGACGTCGGTGCGGTCGTTGACCAGCATGTCCTTGGTGAAGGTGAGCTGGTTCTTGTCCTTCTGCTTCTTCCACCACGAGTCGAAGTGCCGCGCTGACACGACTTCCGCGGCGACGCGCTGGTCGTAGAACTCGAACAGCGTCTCCTCGTCGACGACGATGTCCCGGCGCCGCGCGCGGTTCTCGAGCTCCTCGACCTCTTCGAGCAGCGCGCGGTTGGTGTGGAAGAACTTGTGGTGCGTGGTCCACTCCCCCTGCACGAGGGCGTGGCGGATGAACAGTTCGCGGCTGAGTTCGGGGTCGATGCGGCCGTAGTTGACCTTGCGGCCGGCCACGATCGGGACGCCGTAGAGCGTGACCTTCTCCAGCGCGACGACGCTGCCGCGTTTGGTTTCCCAGTGCGGTTCGGAGTACTGGCGTTTGACGACGTGCTCGCCGAGGCGTTCGGCCCATTCGGGTTCGATCTTGGCGACGATGCGGCCCCACAGGCGGCTGGTCTCGACCAGTTCGGCGGCCATGACCCACTGCGGGGGCTTCTTGGCCAGCGCGGAGCCGGGGAAGATCGCGAACTTGGCGTTGCGGGCGCCGAGGAACTCCGTCATGGGACGGCGTTTCTCGCCTGGTGCCTGCTTCTTGAGGATGTCCTTGACGCCGATGTGGCTGAGCAGGCCGGACAGCAGCGCGATGTGGATGTTGCGGGGGTCGCCGGGCTGTTCGTTGAGGTGCATGCCGAGCTGTTTGGCGACCTGGCGCAGCTGCAGGTAGATGTCCTGCCACTCGCGCACGCGCAGGTAGTTGAGGAACTCGGCCTTGCAGCGCTTGCGGAACTGGTTGCCGCTGAGCTCCTTCTGCTGCTCTTTGAGGTAGGCCCAGAGGTTGAGGAACGTGACGAAGTCGGATTCTTGGTCGACGAACCTGGCGTGCTGCTGGGTGGCGGCTTCCTGCTGGTCCGCGGGGCGTTCGCGGGGGTCCTGAATGGACAGCGCCGCGGCGATGACCATGACTTCGCGCAGGCACCCGGTGGTGTCGGCCTCCAGGACCATGCGTCCCAGGCGCGGGTCGACGGGCAGCTGGGCGAGCTTGCGGCCGGTCGGGGTGAGCTTCTTCTCGGCGGCGTTGATGGCGCCGAGCTCCTGGAGCAGGCCGATGCCGTCGTTGATGTTGCGGCTGTCGGGCGGGTCGATGAACGGGAACTTCGCGACGTCGCCCAGGCCGATGGCGGTCATCTGCAGGATGACGCTGGCCAGGTTGGTGCGCAGGATCTCCGCGTCGGTGAACTCGGGGCGGGCCTCGAAGTCCTCCTCGGAGTACAGGCGGATGCAGATGCCTTCGCTGACGCGGCCGCAGCGGCCCTTGCGCTGGTTCGCGGACGCCTGGCTGATCGGCTCGATCGGCAGGCGCTGGACCTTGAGGCGGTGGCTGTAGCGGGAGATGCGGGCGTTGCCGGGGTCGATGACGTACTTGATGCCCGGCACGGTGAGGCTGGTCTCGGCGACGTTGGTCGCCAGGACGATCCTTCTTCCGGTGTGCCGCTGGAAGACCCGGTGCTGCTCGCCGACGGAGAGGCGCGCGTAGAGCGGGAGGATCTCGGTGTTCTTGAGGTCTTCTTGTTTGAGGGCGTCGGCGGTGTCGCGGATCTCGCGTTCTCCCGACAGGAACACGAGGACGTCGCCGGGTCCTTCGGCCTGCAGTTCGTGGACGGCGTTGATGATGCCCTGGGTCTGGTCGTCGTCCTCGTCGAGCGGCCGGTAGCGGGTCTCGACGGGGTAGGTGCGGCCGGAGACCTCGATGACCGGGGCGTTCTCGAAGTGCTGGCTGAAGCGCTGCGGGTCGATCGTGGCGGAGGTGATCACGATCTTGAGGTCGGGGCGTTGCGGGAGCAGCTGCTTGAGGTAGCCGAGCAGGAAGTCGACGTTGAGGCTGCGTTCGTGGGCCTCGTCGATGATGATCGTGTCGTACCTGGACAGGGTCCGGTCGGTCTGGATCTCGGCGAGCAGGATGCCGTCGGTCATGAGCTTGACCAGGGTGTCGTCGCCGGACTGGTCGGTGAACCGGACCTTGTAGCCGACGGTCTCGCCGAGCTTGGTGTTCAGCTCCTCGGCGACGCGTTCGGCCACTGTGCGGGCGGCGATCCTGCGCGGCTGGGTGTGGCCGATCTGGCCCGTGACGCCGCGGCCGAGCTCCAGGCAGATCTTGGGCAGCTGGGTGGTCTTGCCGGAGCCGGTCTCGCCGGCGACGATCACGACCTGGTGCTTCTCGATCAGCGCTTTGATGTCGTCCTTGTGCTGGCTGACCGGCAGCTCTTCGGGATAGCTGATCTTGGGGACGGACTCCCTGCGCAGCGCGACCTTGAGCGCGGCCTCGTCGATCTGGGCGGCGATCTCCTCGGTGATCTTCTTGCGCGCGAGCGGGTCCTTGACCCGGCGTACGCCGTCGAGGCGCCTGGCGAGCCGGCGTTGATCACGCGGCATGAGCTCGGGCAGGCGTTTGTGCAGTTCAGCGAGCGGGGTGTCCATTTGCGCTCAAGGATATCCAGACGGCCGCGATCGCTCGCGTCAATAACTGCCGGACCCCGTCGCCAGCGTTGCCGGTGTGGATGCCGGGGGCTTTGGGAAGCTGGTCGGCCACTCGGTTGCCGCGACGTCTGACCTGGACGAACGGCGCGCGTGGAGGTCTGTGCGGCTGGTGTTGTCGCCGGCGGGTGAGATCGCCGACTTCGCGGTGTTCGGCGGCTCGTTGAACGACCTGCTGTCGTCGCGGGGGCAGGTGCGGGCGTCGGACGTGTCGCCCGGCGGTGAGGACGTGGACATGGAGAACCCGGTCGACATCGCGCACCGGATTCCGCGGTTGTGGGCGTTGTTCGAGAAAGCGGCGTGATGCCCCCGATCGGCGCAGGCCGAAAATTGTCAGACCCCTCCGATAACGTTGCGGGTATGGACCTCGACGTCTTCTGGGGACTTCTCGACCGATCCGCTTCAGTTACCTCTGACCAGCAGGAACGTTCCTCGTGGCTGTCGTCGCAGCTGGCTTTGCTGCCGCCTGCCGACATTTGCGGTTTCGAGACGCTGTTAAACGCGTCACGTGGTCGCGTGAACACGTATGCACACTTTCACGCGGCTTATGTCGTGTGTGACGGCTTGTGTTCCGCGGACCAATTCCTGGCATTCCAGTGGTGGCTGGTGGGCCTGGGCCGCTCGGTGCTGGCGTCGGTCGCGGCGTGCCCGGACGCGCTGGCCGACGTGCCGGCGGTGCGGACTTTGCTGGCGGTCGGCGCCGAGTCGTGGCCTGATGGCGCGTGGCCGTTGTGGGAGGGCCTCGGGCAGGTGGCGCACGACGCGTTCTTCACGGCGACGGGCCGTTCGCTGGACAACGCGCTCGCGGTGCTGGGCCGGGTCCGGGTGACGGACGCGGATCCGTTCTCGGGCGCGGTGTGGGACGTGGACTCGCCGTTGGAGGCGGCGGTGCGGCTGCCGCGGTTGTGGGAGCTGGCTCGCGGGATGGAGGAGGCGGCCTGACCTGCCGGTGCCGCGAACCCTTGGCGTCCGCACTCACGCTGATGCCCGCCGACCCCGCGAACCTCTGCGTCCGCCTGCCGCGCCCCCGCTGGCCTGCGGACTGGCCGTGCCGGTCTGAATCCGGCGAGGCCGGACCATCCATGACCTGCTGCGGCTGCGAGGACCAGCCTGTGAGCCAGCAAAGGCGCCCTGACCTGCGGCGATGCGAGGGCTCCAAAAATTGTCAGACCCCCTCGCTAGCGTGCTGGGCATGGACCTGAACGCGTTCTGGGCCCTGGTCGAGAGGTCTGCTGTCGAGACCTCCAACCAGGACCAGCGGCTGGAGTGGCTGGCCGCCGCTCTCTCCTCTCCCGAGGAGGCCGTGGAGTTCGCGCTGCGCTTGGACGAGGTGCGGCGGCAGGTGGACACGTGGGCGCATTGGCAGGCGGCCGACGTGATCTGCGGCGGGCTGTGCTCGGACGACGGGTTCTTCTACTTCCAGGCGTGGCTGGTCGGTCAGGGTCGTGCGGTGTTCGAGGCGGTCGTCTCGTCGCCGGACGCGCTGGCAGATGTGCCGCACGTCCGGTTGCTGGCTTCGCGTGGTGGCGTGCACGCGTGGGCGGACGACGACTGGCCGGCCTGGGAGGGCCTCGACTACGGGCGGCCGAGGCGTTCGACGGTGATCTGGAGTCTGTTCTGGACTCTCGTGGCCTGCGGGTTCTGGTGTCGCCGGAGCCGGTGGGTGAGCGGTGGGATTTCGCGGATCCGGCGGAGGTCTCCGCGCGGGTTCCGCGGCTGGGTGCGTTGTTCGGGAAGGTGGCGTGATGGATGTGCCCGTGGACGTTGCCGTGTGGCGGGCTCCTGGCCCGGCGTCTTCAGCGGAGGCGGCGGCCCGGTATGCCGAGCTGAGGTCCTCGCCGCTGGGTGCGTTCGACACGGCGGTGGCGGCGTTCGTGCGCGAGTTGCGGCAGACCTCGCCCGACCCGGCGTCGCCGGTGTCGTGGAACGAGGCGCTGACCGTCGGCGCGGACGCGGTGATCGTGCACGTGGTGTGGCCGGGCCGCCAGCAGGTGCTGGACCTGGTGGCACTGCTGGCGGCCCGGCACGGCCTGGTCTGTTACGAGCCGGCGCGCCAGGTGGCGATGTCGTGACGCAGCTCGGTTTTCGTGGCTTCGGCGGCGAAGGAGGCGTCGACGGCGTTGGTCGCGATCTCCGCGATGGTGTCGTCGTCGAACCCGAGCTCGTCGCGCAGTGACTCGTACTCGCCGGTGAGCGTGGCGCCGGTCGAGGCCGGGATGTCGGTGCTGAGCGTGACGGTCAGCCCTGCGTCCATCAGCAGTGGCAACGGATGAGAGGAGAGCTTTTCGACCAGTCCCAGCGCGACGTTGGACGACGGACACACTTCGAGCGGAACGGCACGATCCCTGAGCAGCGCGACGACCTCCGGGTCCTCCAGCGCCCGGAACCCGTGCCCGATCCGGTCGGCGAGCCCGACGGTCACCGCCTCCGCGACGCTCGGCGCCCCGCAGCTCTCCCCCGCGTGGTGCACGAGCCCGACGCCGGCTTCTTTCGCGGCCCGGAACACGGCGGCGAACGGCCCGAGCGGGTAGTCCTCCGCCCCGGCCATCCCGATGGCCACCACCATCGGGTGTGCGACGGCGAGCCGAAGCGAGTCCGCGAACCGCGCGACCGACCGCCTCCTGGGGTGGTCCACGATCACACGGCACTCGATGCCGTGGGCGGCCTGTCCTGCGGCGAGCCCGGAGAGCACCGCCTCGAGCGGCATGTCCGGATCCCCGAGCCGTTCCCCGTGCGCAGCCGCGGTGAACGTGACCTCGGCGTACCGAGTCCCCTGCGCTGCTTCCTCGGCGCAGAACTCGAACGCGATCCGGCTGAAGTCCTCCGGCCGCCGCAGGCAGTCCCGCACAAGCCCGTTGTGCGCGGCAAAGGGCCCGAACCCGTCGAACGGCCCGGTGAGCGGCGCGACCTCGACCCCGTGCTCGTCCGCGAGCTCAACCAGGGTGCCGGGCCGCACCGTGCTCTCCAGGTGCACGTGCAGGTGCGCCTTGGGCAACGTCGCAAGATCACGCATGTGGCGCGACGCTACCCAGCCCCCTCACCGCGCGCCCGGCATTTTCCGGCCCGCCGAGGAGTACGGCCCGCCGAGGAGTACGGCCGGCTGCGGGGTTCGGCCCGCCGCAGGGCTCAGCACGGCCGAGAGCTCAGCACGGCGCGGGGGCTCGGCACGGCAGCGGGCCACCCGGACGGGTGAACTCTGTCCGGATCCACGCCTGACGCCGTCAGGTAGATGTCCTGAAAACATGATCAACCGCCTCCCCCGCAAGGAAGGCGGAGCGCGGGGTGCGGACGACATGGAGGTCTGCGACGAGCTGGTCGTCTCACTGCAGCAGGAACCGCACCGGAACCGTCACGGTCGCCGCGCCGCGCGTGAGGTTCTCGGTCCGCCGACCAGCCCAACCGCCGCACGCACCCCGGGTTCGGCGGCGGCGAGCGAGATGCCGCTCGCGTGCGCTCACCCTGGCAAGCCTTGATCGTCCGATGTCCGGCCCTGGCAAACCCTTGATCGTCCGCTGTCCGGTATTCGCCGCGACAGCGAGCCTCGGGCGCGGCTAAGTTCCGGGCCATGCCTGATGTTGTGCAGACGCGCCACGGCGCGACGGTCCTCATGTGTGCGCCGGACGGGCCGCCGATCGGTGACGAGCAGTCCGCTGTGGACCTCATGGCCACGTTGTGGGGTCAGGACGTGCAGTGGCTGGTGTTGCCGGTGGCGCGCCTGACCGAGGACTTCTTCGTGTTGCGCACACGGGTCGCGGGCGCGGTGGTGCAGAAGCTGCAGCAGTACGGGTTCCGGGTCGTGGTGGTCGGGGACATCGCGCGGCACGTGGAGGCGAGCACGGCGTTGCGGGACTTCGTGTACGAGTCGAACCGGGGGCGGCAGCTGTGGTTCGTGGCGGACGAGGCAGAGCTGGATGCGCGGCTCAAAGCGGCCGCCTGAACCGCGAGGCGTCACTCAAAGCAGCCGTCTGACCACGACAGAGAGTCTATTGCCAATTACTTGCAACAAGTAGGCTCGCGGGCATGGACATCCGTCGCTCGCTGTCGAACCACGCCGGCCCGCGCCGGTCCCCGCACGAGGTGCTGCGCAGGCTCGCCGAGCGGGTCACGCCGGGTACCGCGCCGGAGGATCCGGTGCGGGAGCTGGAGGAACGGGTCGCGGGCCTGCTCGGCAAACCGAAAGCGTTGTTCTTCCCGTCGGGGACGATGGCGCAGCAGACGGCGCTGAGGGTGCACGCGGAGGCGACGAAGAAGCACGCGTTCGCGGGGCATCCGCAGTCGCATCTGCACGTGTGGGAGAACCAGGGGTACAGCGCGGTGCACGGGCTGCGGTTCCATCCGGCGGGCGACCGCCACGCGCTGCTCACCCTCGACGACCTGAAGGCCGTCCGCGAACCGCTCGCCGCGATCGTCATCGAGCTGCCGCAACGCGACATCGGCGGCCGGCTGCCGACGTTCGAGGAGCTCGAAGCGCAAACCCGGTGGGCGAAGCAGAACGGCGTCAAAACGCACTGCGACGGCGCGCGGATCTGGGAGGCGCAGACCGCGTACGAACAAAACGTCGCGGGGCTTTTCGACACCGTGTACGTGTCGCTCTACAAAGGACTCGAAGGTGTCCGGGGCGCGGTGCTCGCGGGTGACGAGGAGACGATCGGGCACGCGGAGGTGTGGCGGCGCAGGCTGGGCGGGGCGATCGCGGACGCGTGGCCGTTGGCGGCGATCGCGTTGATGGGCATGGACGAGAACCTGCCGCGGATGCGGGAGTTCAAGAGCCACGCCCAAGAGCTGGCGAAGGCGATCAACGACGACGGGTTCGCGCACACCACGCCGGAAACGCCGCTGACTCCCCTGTTCCACGTCCATCTGCCGATGCCGCGTGACAAGGCCCAGCAGGCGATGGAGAACCTGAGCGAAGAGACCGGGATCAAGCTGTTCCTGTACGCGCGCAGCAATCCGGACGAACGCCGGTGCAGCTTCGAGATCAGCGTGGGGGTCAACGCGCTGGAGTTCACGCCGCGCGAGGTCGCGGAGTTGATCAGAGGGCTACCATCGCGGGTGTGAGCCTGCCCGAACCCGTTCAGCACGCGCTGGTGCGGGTGTCGCACTCGGTGCTGATCGACGTGGACGCGCTGGCGAAGGTGCGTCAGCGGTTCGACGACGAGCAGGCGGCGTCGCTGAGCAACTACCTGCGCAGCGCGCAGTCGCCGAACACCGTGCGGGCGTACCGGTCGGACTGGATCGCGTGGGCGGGCTGGTGCCAGGCGGAGAACCGGCAGGCGTTGCCGGCGGATCCGCTGGACGTGGCGGTGTATCTGGCGGCCGCGGCGGACACGGTGAAGGCGGACGGGTCGCCGGCGTTCGGGGCTTCGACGCTGGAACGGAAGTCCGCGGCGATCTCGGCGGTGCACGCGGCGAACGGGTTGCCGAGCCCGACGCGCAGCGATGTCGTGCGGTTGACGCTGCGAGGTATCCGGCGCACACGCAAGTCGCAGCCCAGGCGCAAACGGCCCGTGCTGCTCGACACTCTTGAGGCGCTCCTCAGCGAACGCCCGGACGAAGGACCCGCACGTACCCGGGATGCCCTGCTGCTGCTCGTGGGGTTCGCGGGGGCGCTCAGACGAAGTGAGCTCGCGCAGATCGAGTTCGAGGACGTGTCGGTGGAGGTGGATCCGCGCACGCACGAGCCGTTGCTGCTGATCCGGCTGGGGACGACGAAGACGGACCAGACGGGCAAGCATCAGCAGATGGTGGTGCTGCCGCGCGGGAGCCGGCGGCCGACGTGTCCGGTGTGCGCGTTCGCGGACTGGGCGGACGTCCTCGACAACAGGCCGATCAGCGAGACCGGGCTGCACCGCTGCCACGGCTACGAGAAGACCCGGCACGCGGGCGCGCTGTTCCCGGTGATCAACCGGCACGGTGGCGTCGGCGGGAAGGCGATGTCCGGGCGCGCGGTGGCCGAGCTGGTGAAGCGGTACGCGGAGAAGGCGGGGCTTGATCCGGCGTTGTTCGGCGGGCATTCGCTGCGGGCGGGATTCGCGACGCAGGCGGCGCTGGGCGGGGCGAGCGACCGGGAGATCATGCGGCAGGGGCGGTGGACCAATCCGCGCACCGTGCACCGCTACATCCGGACCGCGAACCCGCTGGAAGACAACGCGGTCACCCGTTTGGGCCTGTGATTTGTGAGCCAGGTCTCATCGCGGGCGGTTAACTCTAAACAAGATCCCCGCCGGTAGGGCTGCACCAAAAAGATCAGCAGGCTCCCCCGAATGCACGCGCGACCCCGAAAGTTTCCGCCGTGTTTCCACGCTGGTTGAGCTGCTCTTTTGTTCCACCATTCGGGCAAAAGCCGATCTCCTGACCAGCGAAGCAGCTCAATTCGTGAAGCAATCTCGCACTTTGGGAGTGCCCCTTCCCATGCACTCAGCGCAATACGATCACCACGCCCGGTCATCGCGACGATGGTCGGGCTGTTCCACGGAGTTCGACCCGGCACCCCTGTAACGCCGGAGCGAACGCCCCCTGCACCGGAACAAGGAGCGTTCATGAAGCGCAAAACCCTGGGCATCACGACTGCCCTGATGTCCGCGGCGGCGCTGGCCGCCACGGGCACGTTCGGAGCACAAGCGGCCGAGCCGGCGGGGACGACCTCCACCGCCCTCGGCCTCTCCGGCGGTGAGCAGCTCGTGCCGCGTGACGTCGTGCGCGACGCCGACGGCACGCATCACCTGCGGTTCGACCGGACCCTCAACGGCCTGAAGGTCATCGGCGGCGACCTGGTCGTCGCGCAGAAGGCCGGCAAGGTCACGGGCGTCACGAAGGCGAACGAGGCCTCCCTCGCCGGCCTCGACACTTCGGCGCCCACCATCGCCGCCGCAAGCGACGCGAAGCTCGTGGTGTTCGCGCTGGACCACGCCCCGGTGCTCGCGTGGGAGACGGTGAAGCACAGCGTCAAGGACGACCAGACGCCCAGCGAGCTGCACACGTTCACCGACGCCAAGACCGGTGAGACGCTGCTGACCTACGACGACATCCACGTCGCCGAGGGCACCGGCCAGTCCACCTTCAGCGGCACCGTCCCGCTCTCCACGACCCAGTCCGGCTCCACGTTCCAGCTCAAGGACCCGGCCCGCGGCAACCAGGCCGTCAACAACCTGAACAACTCCTCGGGCACCGGCACGTTGTTCACCGACGCCGACAACAAGTGGGGCAACGGCACCTACACCGACAAGGCGACCGCCGGTGTCGACGCGGCGTTCGGCGCCGCGAAGACGTGGGACTACTACAAGAACGTCCACGGCCGCAGCGGCATCAAGAACAACGGCGTCGGCGCGCTGAGCAAGGTCCACTACGGCAACAACTACAGCAACGCCTTCTGGTCGGACTCCTGCTTCTGCATGACCTACGGCGACGGCGCGCAGAACCGCAACCCGCTGACCTCGATCGACGTCGCGGCGCACGAGATGTCGCACGGCGTCACCTCGGCGACCGCGGGCCTGGTCTACTCCGGCGAGTCCGGCGGCCTCAACGAGGCCACCAGCGACATCTTCGGCTCCACCACGGAGTTCTACGCCGCGAACGCCGCCGACGTCGGCGACTACCTGATCGGCGAGAAGATCAACATCCGAGGCGACGGCAAACCGCTGCGCTACATGGACAAGCCCTCCAAGGACGGCCGCAGCCTCGACTACTGGTCCGCAAGTGCTGGAAACGTCGACGTGCACTACTCCTCGGGCATCGCCAACCACTTCTTCTACCTGCTTTCCGAGGGCAGCGGCGCCAAGACGATCAACGGCGTCGCCTACGACTCCCCCACGATCGACAACCAGCCCGTCACCGGCATCGGCCGCGCCAAGGCCGAGAAGATCTGGTACCGCGCGCTGACCACGAAGTTCACCTCCAGCACCAAGTACGCCGCGGCCCGCACGGGCACGCTCGCGGCGGCGACCGACCTGTACGGCGCCGGCAGCGCCGAGTACGCGGCGGTCAACCGGGCTTGGGCAGCGGTGAACGTCAAGTAGACCCGCCACCAAGAAGACCGGGGCCCGGACCGCACCCCCTGCACGGTCCGGGCCCCGGCGTTTTTCTGTGCTCACGGCTCCAGGTCGGTCGCCGCCAAGAACGATCCGTCCATGTAGAACGGCGTCGAGTTGTGCTCGTGCGCGACCAGCCACCGCCCGTCCCGCCGCCGCAGCCCCACCGTCGTGCGCATCCACATGGAGAACCCCTCGGGGTATCCGACCGGGACCGCCGCCATCCGCGCCAGCCCGTGCACGAACGCCACGTCGCCGGACACGGCCACCGACAGGTCACGGTGCTCGATCGTGATCGGCCCGTCGAACCCGGCCATCCAGCCCGCCACGGCCTCCGGGTCGCGGGCGTCCAGGCCGGTGTTGCGCAGCGGCGGGGCCAGCGTGAACGTCACCGCGTCCTCGGCGTAGCGGGCGACGACGCGCGAAGGCGAGCGGTCCCTCATGCCCTCCTCCAGGTCGGTGAACAGCGCAAGGATCGCGGTCTCGTCCTGCACCAGCGTGTGAGTCATCTCGAAAACCTCCAAGGTCGGCTGACACACCGATGTCGAGGCACGGCCCGCGGTCTCGACATGGCGGTGAGAAGATTTTTTGCAGCCGAGCCAGCGGAGGCCGACGTGAAGTACCTGATCCTGATCTACAGCAACCCGAAGTCGCGGGCCGCGTGGGAGAAGCTGACCGACGAGCAGCAGATGCAGTTCGGGCAGGCGCACTACGACCTCACCGACAAGCTGCGGGCGTCCGGGGAACTGGTCGTCAGCGAAGGCCTTCCCGGACCCGAGACCGGCAAGGGTGTCAGCATCCGCAACGGCGAGGTCGTCGTCACCGACGGGCCGTTCGCCGAGGCCAAGGAGTACCTGGCCGGGTTCTACCTGGTCGAGGCCGACACGATCGACCAGGTCATCGCCCACGCCGCGACGCTGCCCGACGTGCACAACGACGGCATCGAGGTCCGGCCGGTGTGGGACATGTCGATGCTGGACGACATGTGAGGACCACGCCACACATCGAGGGCCTGCTGCGTGAGCTGGCGCCGCAGGTCCTCGGCGTGCTCGTGCGCCGGCACGGGCAGTTCGACGTGTGCGAGGACGCCGTGCAGGAGGCGTTGCTCGGGGCCGCCCAGCAGTGGCCACAACAAGGCGTGCCGGACAACCCCAAGGGCTGGCTCATCACCGCGGCCAGCCGCAGGTGGATCGAGCAGTACCGGTCGGACACGGCACGGCGTCAACGCGAGGAGAAGGTCGTCGCGCTCACGCCCGCACGGCCGGACCTGGTGCCGGCGCAGGACGACACGCTCACGATCCTCGCGTTGTGCTGCCACGAAAGCCTCACGACGGCCTCGCAGATCGCCCTCACGCTCAGAGCGGTCGGAGGCCTGACGACGGCGGAGATCGCGCGGGCGTTCCTCGTGCCGGAAGCGACGGTGGCACAACGGATCAGCCGCGCGAAGCAGAAGGTCAAGGGCGCCAAGTTCCGGGCGCCCAAAGACCTGACCGCGGTGCTGCACGTGCTGTACCTGATCTTCACCGAGGGCTCGACCGCGAGCTCGGGCGACGACCTGGTCAGGGTCGACCTCACCGCCGAAGCGATCCGGCTGACCCGCCAGCTGCACCGCAGGAGGCCCGACGACGGTGAGCTCGCCGGGTTGCTGGCGTTGATGCTGCTCACCGACGCGCGCCGGCCCGCCCGCACCGACGCCCAAGGCGCGCTGATCCCGCTCGCGGAGCAGGACCGCGAGAAGTGGGACCACACCGCCATCGCCGAAGGCACCGAACTCATCCAGAAAGCCCTCAACACCGCGGAAATCGGCCCGTACCAGCTGCAGGCGGCGATCGCGGCCGTGCACGCGGACGCCAAAACCGCCGAAGACACCGACTGGCACGAGATCCTCGGCCTCTACGAACTGCTCACAGTCACCGCACCCGGCCCGATGATCGCGCTGAACCGGATCGTCGCGGTCGCGATGGTCCACGGACCGCAGCAAGCACTACAAGAACTGTCCACATTAGACCTCGACCATTACCGCGTGCACGCCGTGAAAGCACATCTCCTCGACCTGCAAGGAGAACACGACCAGGCACGCGAAGAGTACGAGAAGGCCGCGAAACGGACGCTGAGCGTGCCCGAGCAGCGCTACCTCAGGTCCCGGTCGCGCCGCCCACAGTAGCGTCCGACGACGGCTCCTCCTGCGGCGGCGCCTGAGGCACCACACCGGTGAGGTCACCACCGTTGTCGTTCACCCGCAACACGAACGGCCGCGTCTGCGTGTACTGCACGACCGAGATCGAGCAAGGATCGACCACGATCCGCTGGAACCCGTCCAGGTGCACACCCAACGCGTCCGCCAGCACAGCCTTGATCACATCACCGTGCGAGCACAGCACCCACACCGCACCAGGACCGTGCTCCTCGGTGATCCGCGCGTCATGCGCGCGCACCGCAGCCACAGCACGCGCCTGAACGTGCGCGAGCCCTTCACCCTCAGGGAAAACAGCCGCGGACGGGTGCTGCTGCACCACCGCCCACAACGGCTCGCTGAACAGGTCCTTCAACGCCTTGCCGGTCCACGCGCCGTAGTCCACTTCGGACACATCCGGCTCCGCGACCGCCTCCAGCTCCCGATCCGCCAGCAACGGCGCCAACGTCTCCTCACAACGCTGCAGAGGAGACGACACGACAGCGGCGACCGGAACGTCCTTCAAACGCGAGACGAGAGCCGTGGCCTGAGCCTGCCCGCGTTCGTCCAAACCGACACCCGACGACCGCCCGGCGAGCACACCGGAACCGTTGGCAGTCGAACGAGCATGTCGAAGCAGGATCACAGTGGCCACGACACCCACCTTAGATCGGCTGCAGCAATCCCATCGACAGCAGCCCCATCAGCACCAGACCCAGCATCAACCGGTACCACACGAACGCCGAGTACGAGTGCTTCGAAACGTACTTCAGCAGCCACGCGATCGTCGCGTACCCCACCACGAACGAGATCAGCGTCGCCACGATCATCTGCGGAATCGACGCCTGCACACCCTCACCGGTGCGCTCCAGCACGTCCGGAATCGAGAACAACCCCGCCCCGAACACCGCCGGAATCGCCAGCAGGAACGAGTACCGCGCCGCCGCCTCACGCGTCAGACCCAGGAACAGACCCGCCGTCAACGTGCCACCCGAACGCGACACGCCCGGGATGAGCGCCAGCGCCTGCGCCAGACCCATCCCGATCGCGTCCTTCATCCGCAACTCGTCACGCTGGTGCTTCGCCAGCTGGTCAGCCAGACCCAGCAGCAGACCGAACACCACCAGCATCGTCGCGGTGATCCACAGGTTCCGCGCCGACGTCCGGATCTCGTCCTTGAGCAGATAACCGAGAACCGAGATCGGCACGGAACCGATGATCACGTACCAGGCGAGCTTGTAGTCCTTCTCCTTGCGCGCCTCGGCGTTGAACAAGCCGCGGAACCAGGCGCTGATGAAGCGCCCGATGTCCTTGGCGAAGTAGATCAGCACCGCCACCTCGGTACCCAGCTGGATGACCGCGGTGAACGAAGCGCCCGCGTCGTTGTTGAAGAACAACGTCGACGTGATGCGCAGGTGCGCACTGCTGGAAATCGGCAGGAATTCCGTCAGTCCTTGGACCAGTCCGAGGACCAGAGCCTGCAACCAGCTCAACTACCCACTCCTGCCAGATCCAAAGCTTCGGCCGCGGTGCGAAGGCCCGCGATCCCCTGCTCGAGATCTTGCAGCATCGGCGAAACGGACAGCGTGGTGACCCCCGCGGCAGCGAGCGCCTTCATCTTGTCTGCTATGCGCTCCTTCGGGCCCAGCAGCGACGTGGAGTCCAGGAACTCCAGCGGGATCGCCGCCATGGCACCGGCGTAGTCGCGGGCCAGGTACTTCTCCTGGATCTCCTCGGCCTGATCCGGGAAACCCATGCGCACCATCAGGTTGTTGTAGAAGTTCTGCTTCCGGGAGCCCATACCGCCCACGTACAGCGCGGCATACGCGCGAACCGGGTCGGCGCAGGCCTTCCAGTCGTCGCCCACGATCAACGGCGCCGTCGGAACGACGTCGAAGCCGTCCATCGTCAGACCGGCCTTCTCCCGCCCGGCCTTCACCGACGCGATCGAGTCCGCCGAGTGCTCCGGCGAGAAGAACACCGCGAGCCAGCCGTCCGCGATCTCACCCGTGAGCTCCAGGTTCTTCGGACCCACCGCCGCCAGGTAGATCGGAATCTTCTCCCGCACGGGGTGCACCGTCAGCTGCAACGCCTTACCGGGACCATCGGGCAACGGGAGCGTGTAGTGCTCACCCTCGTAGCGCAGCTTCTCGCGCGTGAGAGCCTTCTTCACGATCTCCACGTACTCACGCGTGCGCGCCAACGGCTTGTCGAACCGCACACCGTGCCAGCCCTCCGACACCTGCGGACCCGACACACCCAGGCCCATCCGGAACCGGCCACCCGACAACGTGTCCAACGTGGCACCGGTCATCGCGGCCATCGCAGGCGTCCGCGCCGGGATCTGGAAGATCGCGCTACCGACGTCGATGCGTTCGGTCTGCGCGGCCACCCACGCGAGCACCGTCGGCGCGTCGGAGCCGTAGGCCTCCGCGGCCCACACCACCGAAAAGCCGAGGCGGTCGGCCTCTTTGGCCAGCTCAAGGTTCGCGGCGTCGTTGCCGGCGCCCCAGTATCCGAGGTTCAGTCCGAGCTTCACGGGCGAGACCCTACCGGTCAGTAACACCGATTGCCAGGCTCAGCCGATGATCACCCCTTAGCATCGCGCACGTGGAACAGCGATACCTCGGCCGCAGCGGCCTCCGCGTGTCCAGGACGGCACTGGGCACGATGACATGGGGCCGCGACACCGACGCGGACGAGGCCGCCACCCAGCTCATGGCCTTCGCCGACGCCGGCGGCACCCTCATCGACACCGCCGACGTCTACACCGACGGCGAAGCAGAACGCATCCTCGGCGGCCTCCTCGGCGAAGTCGTCCCCCGCGAAGAGCTCGTCCTCGCCACCAAAGCCGTCGCCCGCCGCACCGAAGGACCATTCGGTGGCGGCGCATCGCGTGGGGCACTGCTCAACGCACTCGACGGATCACTACGACGCATCGGCGTCGACCACATCGACCTCTGGCAACTCCACGCCTGGGACGCCAACGTGCCCGTCGAGGAGACCTTGTCGGCGCTGGACCAGGCGATTTCGTCAGGGAAGGTACGGTACGCGGGGATCTCCAACTACAGCGGATGGCAGCTCGCGACCGCCGTCATGACGCCGTCGACGTTCCCGCTGATCTCCACCCAGGTCGAGTACTCGCTGCTCGAACGCGGCATCGAACGCGAGGTCGCACCCGCCGCGCTGCACCACGGTCTCGGACTCCTGCCCTGGGCACCGCTCGGCCGTGGCGTGCTGACCGGCAAGTACCGCAACGGCACACCACCGGACTCCCGCGGCGCCTCCGCCCACTTCGCCGGCTACGTCGAACAGCACCGCAACGAACGCGCCGCCCGGATCGTGCAGGCCGTCGCCACCGCCGCGGACGGACTCGGGACCTCGGCGCTGTGCGTGGCACTGGCCTGGGTGCGCGACCGGCCCGGTGTCGTCGCTCCCGTCGTGGGTGCCCGGGACACGAACCAGCTCATCGCGTCGCTGGAAGCCGAGCAACTGACCCTCCCGCCCGCGATCAGGGCGGCGTTGGACGACGTCAGCGCCATCGAGCTCGGCTATCCCGAACGCCCGATGCCCTGAACGGGACCCCGCGACATTAGGCCGAACGGAGTAGGTCTACGTTGCGCGCCGTGCCCGAATTAACACGCCGCGCGTTCGTCGGCCTCACCGCGACCGCCCTGGTCACCACACCCGCCGCCGCAGCCGCGGACCCCAAAGCCGCCGACGACGCCTGGAACCGCCTCCTCGAAGGCAACAGCAGGTTCGTGGAAGGCCGCCAGATCCACCCCCACGCCACCGGCCACTGGCGCGAACAACTGGTCGACGGCCAGCACCCCTTCGCGTGCGTCCTCGGCTGCGCGGACTCCCGCGTCCCACCCGAGATCGTGTTCGACGACGGCCTCGGCGACATCTTCACCATCCGCGCCGCCGGCGAGGTCCTCGACTCCAGCGTCATCGGCAGCATCGAGTACGCCGTCGAACACCTGCACGTCCCGCTCGTCGTCGTCCTCGGACACGCCGGCTGCGGCGCGGTCAGCGCCACCATCGACGTCGTCCGCGGAAAAGGCCACGTCACCGGCGACATCAGCACCCTGGTCCGCACCATCGAACCCGCCGTCCGCGCCACCCCGCCGCGCGCCGACGAACGCCAGTTCCTCGCCGCCTGCGTCGCCGAACAGGCCCGCCGCACCGCCGAGATCCTGCAGGAACGAAGCGTGATCATTCGCGACGCCGTGGCCAGGAACGCCCTCGGCCTCGTTGCTGCTTCTTATGACCTGAGTTCAGGTCGGGTCGTCAAACTCGACAAGCACTAGCTTTAGTCTGCACTGAAGCAATAGAGATAACTGCACAAAGAGGCCGATCGGGTTTCACCCCACCCCTTACGTGACCTCCGGACGAACGTCGTGGATGCTGGTAGACCACGACGTACCTCAGGAGGACCCGATCTTGCGCCGGCTCGCTGCACTGCTCTTGACCACCGCAACTCTGGCTGCGTGCGGACAGAGCGAGACGTCACAGGATCCGCTGCAGGTAGCCGAAAAGCTCGAAGCCGCGCTGCCGGCCGACTCCCCCGCCCAGACCGGCACCCCGCCCGGTGCCATCACCCCCGGCGGCAAGCCGTTCACCGCCGGGGACACCACGCTCAGGTTCGAGGTCAACGGCCGCAAGGTCGAGCTCGACCAGCTGCGCAGCGCGGTGTTCGAGATGACCAAGGACGACAAGGGCGCGGAGACCCGAGGGCCCGGCCTCAGGGCCGGCGACGGCGCCACGAACGCGGTTCCGGACCGGTTCAACAGGCTGCTGGTCGTCGACACCCGCGGCGGCGAGTTCATCGCGTTCTCCATCAACCCTCTGATCATGCGCCAGCGCTACCCCGTCCCCGGCAGCCCCTACGGCATCGCCTACGACGCCAAGCGCGACATCGCGTGGATCACGCTCACCGAGCGGAACGAGGTCGTCGGACTCGACGTCGCCGGTGGCGAACCGACCGAGAAGCACCGGTTCTCCACCGTGCGTCAGCCCAACACCGTCAGCGTCGACCAGGAGACCGGACGCGTAACGGTCACGTCCGGCGACAACGGAGGGATACAGGTGATCTCGCCATGAACGAAGGGGTGATCGACGGGGACTGGGAGTACCGGCCGCTGCGTCTGCCGCCCGGCATCTCCCGCCGCACCGCGACCACGCAGTTGGCCATCCACGCCGAGTTCGCGGGCTGGGAACTCTCCCGCACGCTGCTCTACGGCGACGGCTCCCGCAAGGTCTGGCTCCGTCGCAAACGTCAGCCCGCACTGCTGCCCGGCCTGATCACCTGACCAGAGCCGAACGCGAACGGGCTCGCCTCGCACTCGGCGATGAAGTCCGCCGGAAAGCCCCGCTCGAACGGGGCCGCGGCCGAAAGGCGCGCGACCGCTTCCGGCGGCAGCACAACCCCGCCTGAGCCCAGGCAGTCGACAACCTGCTCCGGAGTCCTTGCCCCGACCAGCGGCAACACACCGGACGCACGCACCCACGCCAGTGCCACCTGAGCCGGCGTCGCGCCCAGCTCACGAGCGACCGCCCGCACCTCGGAAGCCACAGCCTCCTCGCGCCCGGTGAGCCGATCGAACCGCGAAGTGCCGCCGGAGAGCTTCCCCGCGGCCAACGGCGCCCACGCCGCCACGGTGAGCCCCAGCCCCGACGCCATCGGCAGCAACTCCCGCTCCACATCGCGCTGCAGCAGGTTGTACGGCACCTGCAACCCCGAGAACGGCGTCCAGTCCCGCCACTCCGCCAGGGTGTTCGCCCGCGCCACGAACCACGCCGGCGCGTCCGACACCCCGACGTAGAGCACCTTCCCCGCCCGCACGACGTCGTCGAGCGCCCGCATCGTCTCCTCGACCGGCGTGTGCCGGTCCCACAGGTGCACCCACAGCACGTCCACGTAGTCCGTGCGCAGCCGCCGCAACGACTGCTCCAGCGACAGCACCAGGTTCTTGCGGTGGTTCCCGCCCGCGTTCGGATCGCCGGCGTCCCGCGACAACGTGTACTTCGTCGCCACCACGAACCGGTCCCGCCGCTCCCCCAGCACCGCGCCGAGAACCTCCTCGCTCTCCCCGTACGCGGAGGCCGTGTCGAGGAAGTTCCCACCGGCGTCGGCGTACACGTCGATCACCCGCCGGGCGTCCTCCACCGAACGCAACGTCATCGTGCCGAGCAACATCTCGGAGACCCGCAGACCGGTCCGCCCGAACAGTCGGTATCGCATGATCCACAGCATCACCCGGCACCGAAACCGGTAGGGAGACCCGCTCAGGGCCCCTCTAAGCTCGAAGACGATGAACGCCCTGGGCCGTTTCCTGCGCGCACGCCGAGAAGCGACCACACCACCAGAGACCGGAACCCGCCGCCGCACCCCGGGACTACGCCGCGGCGAGCTGGCCGAGCGCGCCGGCATCAGCGTCGAGTACCTGACCCGCCTCGAACGCGGCACCGACCGCTCCCCCTCCGGCCAGATCCTCGTCGCACTCGCCAACGCACTGGACCTCACCGCCGACGAGCGCGTCCACCTGTACCGGCTGATCAAGGCGGACAACTCCTGCCAGCCACCGCCGCCCGCTCCCCTGCGCCCCACCGTCCAAGCGCTGCTCAAAGCCCTCGAACCCACCCCCGCCTGCGTGCTCAACCCCGCCGGCGACGTCCTCGCGTGCACCGCCACGTTCCAGAAGCTCATCGACGCCCAGAACGTCATCCGGTTCGCGTTCGGCCCGCACGGCAGGGAGTTCTACCCGGACTGGGAGACCGTTGCGAACGACCGCGCCGCCGCACTGCGAGCGGCCGCCGACCTCGGTGACCACGGCGCGATCGCTCTCGCGTTCGAACTCTCGATCACCGCGGGCGCCGCGTTCACGGACCGCTACGACACCGCCGCCGCTCTCCCACCGACGACCGGCACCGAGCGTTGGGGCGACCTCGTCGTGGCGTTCGAGACGCTTTTGCTTCCAGGCGAAGACGAACACCGGTTGGTGACTTACTTCAGTCAACACTGAAGCTATAGAGAATGATGAGCCAGACACGGATGAAAGAATCTCCGTCATGCCTCGCCCGGAACGACCGCTCGACCCCTTCGCCGGGCCTGTCGAACAGTTCGCCTTCGACCTCCGCAAGCTCCGCGAGAAAGCCGGCTCCCCCGGCTACCGCGAACTCGGCCGGCTCTCCCACTACTCCGCCAGCACCCTCGCCGACGCCGCACGCGGCCAGCGGCTACCGAGCCTGGCGGTCGCGCTCGCGTTCGTGCGGGCCTGCGGCGGCGACGAGGAACTGTGGGAACAGCGCTGGCGCGAGATCGGCGAGGCCGACACCGAGGAACCCACCGCCGACTCCCCCTACGTCGGGCTGAAGGCCTTCACCGAACAGGACGCCGACCGGTTCTTCGGCCGCGAGCGGCTCGTCGGGCGGCTGCTGGGCAAGCTGGAGCACCACGACACGGTTCTCGTCGTCGGCGCGTCCGGGTCGGGCAAGTCGTCGGTGCTGCGGGCCGGTCTGCTCGCCCGCAAGGACGGCGAACTGATCACCCCCGGCACCCACCCCGCGCTCCCCCAGACGGAGAACATGCTGGTCGTCGACCAGTTCGAGGAGATCTTCGCGCTGCCCCACCGCGACGAGTTCATCGCGGCGCTCACCGAACGCACCGGCAAGACCGTCATCGGCCTGCGCGCCGACTTCTACGGCCACTGCGCCCGCTACCCCGCACTGGTCGCCGCCATCGAGGAAGCCCAGGTCGTGGTCGGCCCGATGACGACCGACGAGCTGCGCAAGGCCATCACCCAGCCCGCCGTCGAGGTCGGCTGCGCACTCGAAACGGGCCTCGTCGCCCGGCTCATCGCGGACGCCACCGGTGAACCCGGGGTCCTCCCCCACGTCAGCCACGCGTTGCTGGAGACGTGGCAACGCAAGCGCGGCAACACCCTCACGCTCACCAGCTACCACGAGAGCGGCGGCATCGCCCGCGCCGTCGCGAACACCGCCGAGCTCGCCTACACGGGACTCGACGAACAGCAGCAAACCCAAGCGCGCCAAGTGTTCCTGCGCCTGGTCAACCCCGGAGAGGGCACCGAGGACACCAAACGCCGCGTCAGGCGCGACGAGCTGGCGGCCGACGAGGTCGTCGAACACCTCGCGAACGCGCGCATCCTCACCGTCGACGACGACAGCGTCGAGATCAGCCACGAAGCCGTCATCCGCAGCTGGCCACGCCTCACGAACTGGCTCGCCGAGGCACGCGACGACATGCGCGTGCACCGCAGGCTCACCGCCGCGGCCGCGGACTGGGAGGCGCACGACCGCGACCCCGGCTCGCTCTACCGGGGCGTGCCGCTGGCGCAGACCTCCGACTGGGCCGCCAGGGAACCCTCCGCCCTCAACGCCCAGGAGCAGGCGTTCCTCGACGCCAGCAAGGCCGCTGCCGAACGCCACCAGGTCGCCGAGAAGCGCCGCACCACCAACCTGCGCCGCGTCGTCGCGCTACTGGCCGCACTACTGCTCGTGGCGACGACCGCGACCGTGTTCGCCGTGCGCGCGCAACGGCAGACCACCGAGCAACAGACCATGGCGCTCGCACAGAAGGCCATCGCCGAGGCCAACGTGCTGCAGGACCAGGACCCCGGTCTCGCCTCCCAGCTGAGGCTCGCCGCCTACCGCCTGACCGGCCTGCCCGCCGCCCGCGACGCGCTGCTCAGCACGTTCTCCGCCCCGCAGGTCACGCTGGTCAAAGGCCACACCGACGCGACCTCCTACGCGTTGTTCCGCCCCGACGGCAAGGTCATGGCGACGGTCGGTGACGACAAGAAGATCATCCTCTGGGACCTCGCCGACCCGAACCACCCCGCCGAGCTCGGCCGCGTCGACGCCGGCGACGACGCGACCCACCACATGGTGTTCAGCAGCGACGGCACGCTGCTCGTCACGGCGAGCTGGGACGGCCTCATCCGCCTCTACGACGTCCACGACCCGCGCAACCCCGTCGAGAAGGCGCACGTGAGCGGCCACGACGGTCAGGTCCAGGCCGTGCAGCTCACGAAGGACGCGCGCACCCTCGTCAGCGCCGGCAAGGACGGCACGGTCCGCGTCTGGACCCTCTCCCCGTCCGGCGCCACCCTGGTCCGCACCATCGAGGCGCACACCGATCTCGTGCACAACCTGGCGCTCAACGCGGCGGGCACCGTCATCGCCTCCGCGTCGTGGGACGGCACCGCCAAGCTCTGGGACCTCGCGACCGGAGCCGGTCTCGCCACCGTCGACCCGTACGGCGGCAAGGCCTCCATCGACGCCGTCGCCTTCTCCCCCGACGGCAAGGTCATGGCCACCGGCGCCGGCGACGGCGACGTGCGGCTGTGGGACGTCGCCGATCCCCGCACCCCGCGCCTGATCGGCTCCGCGACCGAACACGTCTTCTCGGTGCACACCCTGGAGTTTTCCCCCGACGGCCGGTTTCTCGCCACCGGCGGCGGCGACAAGAGCACCAAGCTGTGGGACGTGCGCGATCCGAAGACGTTCCGCGTCGTCGCCGAGATGTCCGGCCACACCGACACCCTGTGGTCGCTCGCGTTCAGCTCCGACAGCCGCTACCTCGTCTCGACCAGCACCGACAGCGAGGTCCGGTTGCTCGACCTCGCGAACCTCCCCCACCCCCAGCACACCGACACCGCGTGGGACCTCGTCTACGACCGGCGCGGCAGGTTCTTCGCGACCGCCTCCTCCGACGGCACCGTCAGGCTGTGGCGGCCAGAGGACCGCCACGCTCAGGAGATCGGCCAACTCCCGCTGGAGCCGGACAAAGAGGCGATCACCGTCGCCGCGCACCCCCACCGCGACGCGCTCTTCGCCTCCACCGGCACCGGCAGGACGATCTGGGACACCGTCGACCCCGCCGCGCCGCGCCGCCTCTCGGACGTGCCGACCGGCTCCGACTGGGTCTCCGCGGCCAAGTTCAGCAACAACGGCAAGCTCCTCGCCACCGCGGACCACAACGGCGCGGTCCAGCTCTGGGACGTCTCGAACCTGGCCGCCCCGGTCCGCGTGGGCCAGTTCTCGGTCCCGTCGATCCCGAACGTCGTGGTGGTGCAGCAGATGCACTTCACCACGGACGACCGCACCCTCGTCGTCGCGGGAGGCAGCCGCGAGCTGCAGCTGTGGGACGTCAGCAACCCCGCACAGCCGCGCGCTCACCCGACCATCCGCACCGACGACAACACGCGCCCCATTCAGCGCGGTGGCCAGGCCGGCCGATCGGTGGTCATGAGCGTCGTCATCCACGGCGACCTCATGGCCTTCGCGAACATGGACAGCACAGCCACGTTGTGGGACATCCGCGACCCTGCCCAGCCCCGCAAGCTCGGCACCCTGCCGAACAACGGCGCGCCGCTGCAGCGCCTCGCCTTCTCCCCCGACGGCACTCTCATCGCGGCGGGCACAACGGACGACCTGGTGCGCGTGTGGGACGTGCGCGACCCCGCGAACCCGACGGAGCGCGCCGTGCTGCACGGTCACACCGATCGGCTGTGGGGTGTCGCCTTCGCGCCCGACGGCCACACCATCGCGACGACCGGCACCGACCGCACGGTTCGCGTGTGGGACATCGACGTGGAGGCCACGGCCTCCCGCGTGTGCGCGACTACGACGGCGCACCTGTCCACTCAGCGCTGGGAGCACTACTTCCCCGGCGTCGAGCCGAGGCCTCTCTGCTGAACAACATCCTCACCGTTCCTCTCGACGCCCTTTGTAGTGCGAAAACGTTGTGTGGTGTCGATGCCAGGGCGCCTTACAACAACGTTCGTCCAACTGCGACGTGCAACCGGGCAGAGGCGAGTCTTCAGTCAACACTGAAGCAATAAAATCTACCGGATTAGTTGTTGATGTGATCAGATTCGTTGTCATGGAGCTCGTGCCGCATGAAGTCGGGGTCGCGCACAGCGCACTGCCGCACGACGAAACGTCCGCCCGTGCCCTGCTCGCCGAAGCCGCGGCGCAGGGCCTGCACACAGTCGTCGTCACCGCCGCCGAAGGTGACGAACAGGCCATCGCCGTGCTGCGCGAGCTGCGCGCCGAGTGGCACACCGAGAACGGACAGGTGACGGCACAGCTCGACACCGACGCCCAGGGCCAGCTCGCCCACCTGTGGGGCCTGTCGGCCGACGAGCGCGCCGCGTGGCTCGCCGCGTTCCCCCGCCACGACGACCCGAACTGGTGGATGCACCGGCTGCTGGTGCTCAACCACCACCCGGAGTGGGCGCCGCTGAAGGACTGGCTGGTCGACGAGCACGTACGGCTCTTCGGCAGGCCGCCCGGCCGGCGCCGCGCCCGTGCCTAGCGCGGCAGGCCGCTGAAGTCAGGCGTGCGCAGCCGCTGAATCCACGGGATCGGGTCTTCCTCCGGGACATCCCGATCGCGTTGGACCGCGGCGAACGTCAGCACGGGCACCTTCGGCACGCCCACCGCGATGACGTCACCGTGCGTGCCCGCGATCCACATGACACCCGTGTCGGCGATGTTCGCGATCACGTCCAGCTCCGGGACCACGAACTGGACCAGCGCGAGCCCTCCCGGCAGGTCCGCGAGCCCGGCGACGTGCTGACCGGGCTTCCACGGGAACAGCGTGATCGGCACCGGCGTCCATTGCCACGAGTTGTCGACGGCAGCGACGGCGTCGCGGTACCAGCGGCCCACCTCGATCGCGGTCGGAATGCCGAGCAGGCCGAGGACCAGCAGCAGACCACCGGTCACCAGGCCCGCGGGCGCGAGCGGGAACAGGCTGAGCAGGACCAGCGCTCCCCCGACGCCGCAGGGCACGGCGGACCACAGCCACGACCGGGCACCCCACCGCAGGCCCTTGTACGCCCGCAAGGTCGCCTCGTCGTCGAGCGGGCGCAGGAGTGGGCGTTCGACCCGTTCGCGAGCGGTGTGCTCACCGGTGTCGGCCTTGGCGTTGTGCCACTTGGCGAACCCGGCGGCGCGGACGACCGCCCTTCCATCGGCGTCCGGTCCGCAGACGAAGACCTCCTGGCGTTCCAGCACCATGTCCGGCAGGTCGTCGAACCAGCCCTTCAGCACCAGCCCGTCGAGCAGCACGCGATCCGTCGCACTGTCGTCCCGTTCCGCGACGGTGGCCGGAAGGCGCCGCCACGGCTCGTCGAAGAGGCCGCGCCGTCGGGGACGGGTCTCCACCCGGTACATCAGCGGCGCCAGCCCGCACGTCAGCGCGACAAGCGAAAGAATCACCAGCGCTCCGACGTTGCCGGGCGTCGTCGGCAGGAAGAAGCACGCCGCCGCGCCGGCACCCGCCACGAGCGCGACTGCGCCGAGCGCGCGGGCACCCCACCGCAGGTCCTGCAGGATCAGGCCGGTCGACCAGTCGTCCTTCGCAGGCACGTCCGTCCGCGGTTCCAGGTACTGCACCGGAGCTCCCCCAAGCTATGCCCGCGCGGCCACCTCGCGGATCAGGTTGGCGATCTCCGCGGGCCGTTCCAGGGGAAGCATATGTCCGGCATCGGCCAGGATGACCGATGTTCCGCCGAACCTGGCCGCGTCCGACTCGGGCACCAGCCGGTCCTCGTCCCCCACCACCGCGACGACGGCCTTCTCCTTGGCCACGGTCAGTCCCGCCTCGCGGTCGTAGCGGTCGACGGCGGGCCGGAACAACGCCACCGTCTCGGGCCACTGTCCCCACACCATGTCCGCGGTGAGCTCGACGTCCGCGTCGTCGGGCTGGTCGCCGAAGAGCCACCACCGCAGCCCCGCGGTCTTGGTCGGCTCGATCTTCTCCCGCACCGCCCGCACGATCGGCCCGAACGCCCGCTCCAGCTCCCGCACGAGCTTGCCCACCGCCTTGGGCCACGCCAGCGACGTCTCCGAACGTCCGCTCGCCGCCGTGGACACGAACACGTTGCCCAGCACGCGTTGCCGGAACAGGCGCGGCCGCCGTTCGGCCATCGCCAGCGCCGCCATGCCGCCCATCGAGTGCCCGACGACCACGACCTGACCGCTCGGCACAGCCCGTTCGATCAGCTCCCCCAGATCCTCGCCGAGCTGTTCGATCGTCGCGGTCTCCTTGGTGGCGGCGGCCGACTTGCCGTGCCCGCGGTGGTCGTAGGCGATGACCTGGAACTCTTCTGCGAGCTGCGCGACGACCTTGTGCCAGCTGCGGTGGTCGAGCGCGTAACCGTGCGCCAGGACGATCGTGATCTCCGCGTCCGGGTCGCCCGTGCGCACCACGTTGAGCTCGGTCCCGTCCTCCAGCCGCACCATCGTCTTCCCTTCGCCGAGTTCGTCTGTTCGTCCTAACGAGACAGAACCGGGAAAGTCACTTCAGCACGTTGACCGCGCGGGCGATGACGAGCGCGACGGTCACCAGCGACACGGCGGACTGCAGCATCATCGCGAGCTTCGCCCACCGCGACAGCGGCATCACGTCGGTCGGGCTGAAGGCGGTCGAGTTGGTGAAGGACAGGTACAGATAATCGGCGAACCGGGGTTCCCAGTCGGCCGGTGCCAGCGACGGATCGCTCATCTGCACGAACTGGAAGTCCGGCAGGTCCTGCTCCCCCGCCGACCGCGCCGCCGGGCCGCCTCGGTCCAGCTCCCAGTAGCAGAGGGCGAACGCGATCACGTTCGTCAGCCAGATCGCCGCGCCCGACCGCAGCAGCGTCGCGGCGTCCTGACCACCGGAACCGGTGATCAGCCAGTCCACGAGCAGCGCCACCGACCAGGCGTTGGCCACGCTGATGACGCCGATCAGTCCCAGGCTCACCGCTCGCAGCACCGACGAGTCCCGTTCGATGCGGCCGGGGTTGGCCACCAGGAGGACGGCGAACAGCGCCAGTTCGACGCCCGGCATCAGCCACTGCGTGACGCCGATCAGGTCGTCGGGCAGGGTGAGCTGCAAACCGACCACGGCCAGCACCGCGAGCGAGGCCGGCCACCGGTGTTCGCCGCGGGTGGGCCGCCGCCACGCTGGTTCCACACCGCGCATTACAGCAGGGCGCGTGTCGATCAGGCGCGTCCCAGCACCACATCGGGTGGCGTGCGGCCGGCGACACCGGGCACACCGCGGAACCGGTACGCCGACGCCTGCCCGCCGGGCTGGATGATCCAGGCCTCCCCCGCGGCGCCTTCGCCGAGCACGGTCTGCAGCGCCTCGGCGATGTCGTCCGGCGTCAGCAGCGGGAACGACACCGCGTGGAACTCCTCCTTCGCGGCGCCGAGCAGCAGCGTGTCGACGAACCCGGGGCACAGCGCGGTGACCGTGATCCCGTCGGCCTCCAGCGCCTTGCCGGCGGCCCGCGCATACCCGACGACGGCGTGCTTCGTCAGCGTGTACAACGGATCCGCCGGCATGGCCGCCAGCCCGGCCAGCGACGCGGTGATCACGATCTTCCCGCCGCCCTGCCTGCGCAACGCGGGCACGGCGGCGCACACGCCGTACACGACGTGGTCGACGTTGACCCCGACCAGCTTGCGGTACCGCTCGACGTCCAACGCGTCGTCGACCCCGGCCTGCCCGCCGCCGATGCCCGCGTTGAGGTGCACGACGTCGAGCCGGCCGAGATCGCCCTCCACCTGTTTCACCACGGCCGGCATCGTGGCCGGGTCCACGACGTCACCGGCGATGGCGATCCCGCCGACCTCCGACGCGATCCGTTGTGCCCCAGCGGCGTTGAGGTCCAGCACCGCCACCCGTGCGCCGAGCTTGGCGAGCCGGCGCACCGCGGCTGCGCCGATCCCGCCCGCGCCGCCGGTGACCAACGCGACCTGACCCGTCAAATCCACTGTGGACACAACGTTCTCCTCAGCTGTTGCGCAGGAAACGGTCCAACACGCGCACACCGAACTTAAGGGCGTCAACGGGAACGCGCTCGTCCACGCCGTGGAAGAGGCCGGAGAAGTCCAGGTCCGGCGGCAGCTTCAGCGGTGAGAAGCCGAAGTTGCGGATGCCGAGCTGCTGGAACGACTTGGCGTCGGTGCCACCGGACAGCATGTACGGCAGCACACGGGCGCCGGGGTCCTCGGCGATGATCGACGCCGTCATCGCGTCCACGAGAGCGCCGTCGAACGTCGTCTCGACCGGCGGCAGGCCGACCCACTCGCGTTCGACGTCGGGACCGAGCAGCTCGGCGAGCTCGCGGTCGAACGCCTCCTCGCGGCCGGGCAGGATCCGGCAGTCGACGGTGGCCTCGGCGGTCGACGGGATCACGTTCGCCTTGTAGCCCGCGGACAACATGGTCGGGTTCGCGGTGTCGCGCAGCGTCGCGCCGATCATCCGGGACAGCGCGCCGAGCTTGCCGATCGAGCCCTCGATGTCGTCTTCGGGGAAGTCCAGCCCGGTGATCTCCGAGACGCCGTCGAGGAACTCCCGCACCGACGGGCGCACGATCAGCGGCCACTTGTGCTGGTCGAGCTTCGTGACGGCGGCGGCGAGCTTCGCGACCGCGTTGTCGCGGTGGATCATGCTGCCGTGGCCCGCGGTGCCCTTGACCCGCAGCTTGAGCCAGCGGATGCCCTTCTCGGCGGTCTCCACGAGGTAGGCGCGGACGTCGTCCTTCAGTGTGATCGAGAAGCCGCCGACCTCGCTGATCGCCTCGGTGACGCCCTCGAACAGCTCCGGCCGGTTCTCCACCAGCCACTTCGCCCCGAAGAGCCCGCCGGCCTCCTCGTCGGCGAGGAACGCGAACACGATGTCGCGCGGCGGCACGACGTTGTTGCGCTTGAAGTGCCTGGCCAGGGCCAGCGTCATGCCGACCATGTCCTTCATGTCGACCGCGCCGCGCCCCCACACGTACCCGTCCTGCACGGCACCGGAGAACGGGTGCACAGACCATTCGCTCGCGTCGGCGGGCACGACGTCGAGGTGGCCGTGCACCAGCAGCGCGCCGCGACTCGGATCCGAGCCCGCGAGACGCGCGATCACGTTGCCGCGGCCCTTGGCCCCGGACTCGACGTACGTGGTCTCGTAACCGACCTCTTCGAGCTTCTCCGCCACCCACTCGGCGGCCTTGCGCTCCCCCACCAGCGTCGCGGGATCACCCGTGTTCGTGGTGTCGATCCTGATCAGCTCGCTGACGAGGGTGACGACCTCGTCCTCTGCCTGTGCCAGTGCGTTCCCCAATGTGCTCACCCAGTCTTCCTACCACCAGTCAGAACACCGACCAGCCTGTGAGAGTGGTGAAACGGTCCAGCGCGTCGAGGCCCGCGACGGAGTTGCCCCGTGCGTCCAACCCCGGACTCCAGACGGCGATCGCGCACTTCCCGGGCACGACGGCGATGATCCCGCCGCCGACGCCGCTCTTTCCGGGCAGGCCGACCCGGTAGGCGAACTGGCCGGCGGCGTCGTAGGTGCCGCACGTGAGCATCACGGCGTTGACCCGCTTCGCGCCGCTCACCGCGAGCAGGCGCGTGCCGTCGTTGCGCACGCCGTGACGTGCCAGGAAGAGGGTGGCCCGCGCGAGGTCCGCGCAGCTCATCTCGATCGAGCACTGCCGGACGTACTCGTGCAGCACCACGTCGACGTTGTTGCGCATGTTGCCGTAGGAGGCCATGAAGTGCGCGAGCGCGCGGTTGCGGTCGGAATGGTCCAGTTCGGACTTCGCGACCTCGGGGTCGACGTCGACGTCCGGGTTGCCGCTCTCCCGGCGCAGGAACTTGAGCAGCTTGTCGGCGGCGCCGTAGCCCAGGTGGTCGGTGACGACGAGCGCGCCGGCGTTGATGAACGGGTTGCGCGGGATGCCCTGCTCGGTCTCCAGCTGGACCAGCGAGTTGAACGGGGATCCGGACGGCTCACGGCCGACGCGCGACCAGACGTCGTCGCCCTGGGAGAGGGCCAGGGCCAGCATGAACGCCTTGGAGATGCTCTGGATGGAGAACGGCGTCTCGAAGTCCCCCGCGCCGAAGACCTCGCCGTCCAGTGTGGCGACGGCGAGGCCGAAGGCGTGCGGGTCGATCCTGGCGAGCGCCGGGATGTAGTCGGCGACGGCGCCATCCGGTGTGACATCAGCGGCGATGCTGCTCACCAGTTGCTGGAGCTCCATGCCGCCCATCCCATCACGGGACGAGGAGCGTCACGCGACCTGGAACTCGTAGAACTTGGTGACCTGGCCCGCCTTGACCGTGCACGGGACCTGGACGACGCCGATCCACGTCGGCTCACCGTTGGCGTAGCGCGGCGTCAACGCGAGGTTCGCGTCGCCGAGGGAGATCGTGGTCGTGCCGGCGTTGGCGAGCGTCAGCGCCGGGAGCGTGCCGGTGGCGACCACCTGGAAGGTGCCCGAGGAGGGAACCGGGGTGTTCGGGATGGTCGACGTCGACGTCAGGGTCTGCACGGCGCCCGCGTTGTCCACCGTGATGTTCGTGGTCATCGTGCCGTCGACCGAGCGGCCGCCGATCCACCACAGGGTGTTCCGCACGTCGTCGCTCACGGTGCTGGTCGCCGAGGTCGCGGCCGGCGCGGTCGGCACCCCGACGGCAGCGGAGTCCGGCAGGTCCGACGAGGTGACCGTGGTGGGCGCGTCGTGGGTGCCGGCGACGGAGAACTGGCAGGAGTAGGTGATGCTCAGCTCGGCGGTCGCGGCCGAGCTCGTGCCGGCCGTCGCCACGCTCAGCGCTCCGGCAACCAGAACGACGGCGGCGGCACGCGCGAATAGTCCGGTCTTCATGTGCAGGGACCTCCAGGAGTACGACATTGAACTGCAAGAAGGCGTTGCTTTACTCGCCGGTAAAGTAGCGAGACCGGATTCCTCGAGGCAAGAGAAATCGCACTTTTGTCACCTGCGTACGAAATGGCTTTTCGTGTTTTGTCAGTCGCGCTGCAACAAATAGTGTGAGCGCAAGGCCAGCTCCAGCTTGAACCGCTCTTCGGCGTCGTGCATTCGGTCGCCGAAGAGTTCGTCCAACTGGTTCACGCGGTAGCGCACGGTCTGCGGATGCACCTGCAGCCGCGCGGCCACCTCGGGCGCACCACCGCGCGCCGACAGCCACACGAGCAACGTCTCGGCGAGCTTCGTGCGCTGCCGTTCGGTCAACGGGTCCAGCGGCGCCAGCGCCCGTTCGGCCAGCTGCCGGGCCAGGAACTCGTCCGCCAGCACGGTCAGCTCGACCAGGTGGTCCGCCGCGTCGAGCACCGGCCGGTCCGGCAGCACCTTCTCGCGCTTCAGGGCGAGCACCCGGCGTGCGCAGGCCAACGACCTGCGCGCGTTCGCGGGAGCCACCGGCAGCCCTACCGCCGCACGCCACCCCGGCAACGCCTGCCGAACCCAGAGCTTCACCTTCGTGGGACTCGGCACCAGCAGGTACGGCGTGGCGTCCTCGAAGTTGACCAGCACGTCCGGCGGCAGGTCGTCAGCAGGCGCGGCGGACGGCTCAAGAGCAACCGCTGCGAGGCGATCAGGCATGGGCCACTGCGCCGCCTCCGCCGCCTCCAGGACCGCCTGCCAGTTGCTCGCCGGATCACCGACCAGCAGCTCCATCAGCTTGCGCCGCTTGCGTTCCAACGTGCCCGCCGCACTCGCCTGGGCAGCCGCGTATCCCTCGACCGACAGGCTGACGAGCTCGTCGACGTGGGCGATCATCGCCTCACCCAGCACCGACATCAGGTGCAGCGACAGCTCCCGTTGCTCAGCGAACCCGCACACGTGCCGCCACGCGATCCGCGCACCGATCCGGTACGCCGCCTGCAGGCTGTCCAGGCTCCGGCCCGACTTGAACTCCCACGCACCGAGCTTGCGGTGGATGTCGTCGTGCGGATCCCGTTCGCCATCCGGCTCCGCGATCATGTCGACGAACTTCACCAACGCCTGTCGAATGCCATCGACTACGTTGTCCCTGAACTGGCTGTATTCCGGAATCGATTTCTCGATCGCGTCGAAAATGCTGACCGAAACGGGTTTGACTTCCATTCGGAGCAAGGGTGCCAGCTCCCGCGGGACCGATCGGCGTGGATCGTCCAGCTGAGTCATCCTCGCGAGTGTAGGAGGAAAACGAAACGCGGTCGTTCAGCCAACCGGACGCACTACAGGAAGAACAGCCTCGCGACCGCGTCCCGCGCCACCAGAAACCCCGCGATCCCGAGAATCCAGCCCGTCGTGCTCGCCCCCTTCTCCGCGAACCACGCGCTGATCCGGTTGAGGAACGGCTCGATCCTGCTCTTCAGGGCGATCCGCCCACCGAGCAGCAGCACCGCCGGCACGATCATGACCAGGCAGTACCCGGCCAGCAGCAACCCGATCTGCGCCGGCCTGAGGTCCGCGGCGCTCATCATGCCGATCGCCCCCAGGTACGGCAGCATCGTCGCGAGCTCCACGACCCCCGCGAGGAGCGCGATGCCCGCGAGGCCCGCGGTCGAGGTGTTGAGCCGCTGCTGCCACTTGCCGGTGTCCGGCTTCTTCTTGCCGTCGAACCGGAAGCTGATCACGAACAGGAACACACCGATCACCAGCTGGACCCAGAGCGCGACCTTGCCGTCGAGGTGGTCGATCACCTGCGAGGCGCCGAGCACGATCGCGACGCCGACCGCGAAGTAGAACACCGTGATCGTGCCGAGGTAGACGCCGAAGCGCTGCACGCGCAGTCGACCCGGCGTGAGCATGAGCCAGATCGGGATGAACAACGTGCCGATGCTCGTCGAGTCGAGCAACGCGAGCCCCGCCAGCGCCGCCACCAGCCCCAGTGTCATTAGTCCCCCCAGATTCGCGCGAGGTGGTCGGCGATCACCTTGTCCGCCACCTCCGCCGTCATCACTTGCGGTTCCAGCGCCCGCTGCGCCGTCACCCCGTCGACCAGGGCGGCGAGCCCGACGGCGTTCTGCCCGTCGAGCCCCGCCGCCTCCAACACCTGCCGGCACAGCTCCCTGATCTCCCGTGCACCTTCCACATGCCGTTTGAGCAACACGGGATTCGCCGCCGCACGCGCCGCGAACGCCAACCACACCCGTGCGCGCGCCGCGTTGTCGATCAGCGCGATGGCGCACAACGCCTTGTGCAGGCGGTCCTGCAGGCTCCCCTCCTGGTTCAGGACCGCCTGCACGCTCTCGGTGAGCTCCTCGACGAGCTGGTCCTGCGCGAACAGCAGCAGCTCGTCCTTGCTGTGGAAGTACTTCTGCAGCAAGCCCGTGGTGGCGTTCAGCTCCCTGGCGATCCTGGGCAGGCTCGCCGCGTCGAGCCCCTCGGCGTCGACGACCCGGTAGAGGGCCTCGACCACCTGCCGGCGGCGTTCGACGGGATCCGCGTGTTTTGGCACGACCGTGAGATTACGATCTTAATCTAACGAACCGCAAGTCGGCCCTAGGCTGTGTGACGTGATCGACAAGTTCACCGTGGCGGCAGCGATCGCCGATGCTCACCTTGCCGCCGTGGAGTTCGACGACGCTCTGGCGTGGCTGCGCGACCATCAGCCGTTGGCCGTCCCGCTCGCGGCAGAGGTGTGGGTGACCGACCCGGCCCGCACCCACGTCCTGCTCGTGAGGCACCGCTGGCGCGGATGGGTACCGCCCGGCGGCACGGTCGATCCGGGCGAGACACCGCGAGCGGCCGCCGCCCGTGAACTCGCCGAGGAGACAGGGGTGACGGCCGACCTGCTGCCGGTGCCCGCCGCGGTGGCGGTCCGTTCCTTCCGCGCCGACTGGGCGCCGACGCTGAGCCTGTCCTACGGCGCCGTCGTAAGCCGGGACGTGCCGCTCAGCGGCGAGGCCGGCCAGCCGCCGAAGTGGTTCGACCTGAACGACACGTGGGAAAGCTCCTTCCCCGAGGACCGCGACCGCATCCGCGCCCACGTCCGGATGACCCAGGACCAGCAACCCGTTCACCGGAAAATGACGAGCGATCACGGCCCACGTGGTGTCACCGTTGCCGGCATGGAACAAGAGCTGGACGACCTCGCCCGCACGCACGACTTCTCGGGCGTGGTCCGGGTCGACGACGGCCGGGAGGTGTTCGAGAAGGCGTGGGGCATGGCGCACCGCGGCTACAAGATCCCGAACACGGTGGACACCCGCTTCGCGATCGCCAGCGGCTGCAAGGCTTTCACGGCGCTGGCCGTCGTCAGCCTGATCGAGCAGGGCACGCTGAGCCTCGACACGAAAGCACGCGAGATCCTCGAAGACGACCTCCCGTTGATCGACGACGAGGTCACCGTCGGGCAGCTGCTGGCGCACCGGTCCGGCATCGGCGACTACTTCGACGAAGAGAACATCACCGACATCAACGACTACATCCTGCCGGTGCCCGTGCAGAACCTGCGCGACATCGAGCAGTACGTGGCGATCCTCGACGGGTTCCCGCAGAAGTTCCCGCCCGGCACCGAGTTCGCCTACAACAACGGCGGCTACGTCGTGCTGTCCCTGATCGCGGAACGGGCGAGCGGCGTGCCTTACCACGATCTGGTGCGGCAGCAGGTCTGCGAGCCGGCCGGTCTCGCCGACACCGAGTTCCTCCGGTCCGACTCCCTCGGCGAGCGCACGGCCATCGGGTATCTGCCGATCGACGGAGAGTGGCGCACCAACGTGTTCCACCTGCCCATCCGCGGTGGTGGCGATGGCGGCATCTACACCACGGCGGCCGACGTCAACGCGTTCTGGAAGGCCTTCTTCGCCGGGCGGATCGTGTCCGAGAAGTGGGTCGCCGAGATGGTGAAGCCGCACAGCGAGATCCCCGAGGACAAGCTGCGCTACGGCCTCGGCTTCTGGCTGCACGGCTCGACCAGCCAGGTGCAGCTGGTCGGCTGGGACGCCGGGGTGTCGTTCAAGACCACGCACGACCCGGAGACGGGGACGACCCGCACGGTCATCGGGAACACGTCGGACGGGGTGTGGCCGCTCGCTCGGTTCTTGAACGGCTGACGCTTAGATGAGTGCATGGATCTGACGGCGGTTCCGCTGGTGGCCCTGCGGGTGTTCCAGGAGGTGGCCGAGCGAGGCACGCTGAGCTCGGCCGCCGAGGCCCTGGGCTATCCGCAGGCCGCGGTGTCCCGGCAGATCGCCGCGCTCGAACGGGTCGTGCGGGCGCCGTTGCTCGATCGTCAGCGCGATGGCGTCCAACTGACCGATACCGGGCATGTGCTGCTGCGGCACGCGGGTCTGGTGCTCGCCCAACTCGACGCCGCGAGCCGGGAGCTGTCCGGGTTGCCGGCGACCGCGGGCACCGTGCGGCTCGGGTGGTTCACGAGCGCGGGCGGCGCGTTGGTCCCGAGTGCGTTGGCTGCGTTGAGGCGCAGCCATCCGGCGTTGACGGTGACCACGCGCGAGGGCACCACCGCCTCTCTCGTGCGGGCACTACGGGCGCGGACCGTCGATCTCGCCGTACTGGAGACGCAGCCGCCGCAGCCATTGGACGACGAGACGCCCGCGCTGCGCACCAAGGTGCTCGACGAACGTGAGCTGCTGCTGGCCGTGCCGTCGACGCATCCGTTGGCGCACAAGGACTCCGTGGACGTCGCGGATCTGCGCGGGTGGGCGTGGATCGCGAGCCCGCCGCCTGGCCTCGGCGTGTGGCCGGGCCTGGACGAACGGCAGACGGTCGCGCACATGGCCCGCGACTGGATGGCGAAGCTTCAGCTCGTCGCGTCCGGGGCGGGCATCACGACGTTGCCGGAGTCTCTTGCGTCGTCCGTTCCTCACGGCGTGCGGGTGCTTCACGTGCGAGGCGGTTCACGAGAGAGGCGCCGGATCGTCGTGGCATGGCTGAACCTGTCCGAGCCGGCGTCCGTGGTGGTGGACGCGCTCGTCAGTGGTAGTCACCCGTGAGCATCGCCGTCGCCAGTTCTACCCGTGACCGGTAACCGGTGCGTTGGAACAGGCGGGTCAGCTTCGCTTCCACGCTCTTCTCGGTCGTACGCAGGACACCCGCCAACTCGCGGTTCGTCAGACCTTCCGCCACGAGAGAGGCGAGCAGCCGTTCCTGTTCGGCCGTTGTCGCCGCACGGCCAGGAACTGCGACGCCGTGCTCGCGCATGAGGTGCCGCAGCAGCGCGCGAGGCAGCAACGCGTCGAGGGTGCCGAACAGTTCGTAGGCCTCGCGCAGCATGTGCGGAGTCGCGAACCCGTGCGTCGCCAACGCGGTCTGCGTCATCGCGATCTCGTAGGGCTGGTCGCGTTCGACAACCAGTCGCTGCACCTCTTGAGCCGCCGCCAGGTCGTGCCACGTCACGGCACGCGCGAGCAGGTGGTTGCGGTGTGCGCGGCCGGTGTCCATCGTCTCGGCGATGTCGGCCAGCCGTTCCACCCGGAACTCGGCGTCCTCGCGGTCACCGTCCTCCAGCGACATCACCGCGAGCCGCAGCTCCAGCTCGTCGGTGGCGATCACGATCGCGTGCTGTGCGGCGAACGCCAGCCCGCGTTGCAGCACACGACGGGACTTGTCCCGCACACCGAGCACCAGTTCGAGATCTGATTCCGGCACGTCCAGCACGTGTGGCAGCACGTTCTGGCCTGCGCGCGCGTCGGCGATCACCTCGCGCGCACGGGTCAGCTTCGCCCGTGTGACGAGCATCGTGGCGAGGTCGCGCGCCAACGCCGTGTGCGCCGCGACCTGACCGAGCGTCGACCCAGTGACCAGCGCCTTCCGCGCGTGTCCCAGCGCGTCGTCCCAATGTCCGTCGGCGACGTGCAAGAGCGCGAGGTCGGCTGCCTCCGTCGGCTTGGGGAGCAACCGTGCGGCGCGGTTCGCCTCACCGGCCAGCAGCAGGCATCGCGCCATCGCCGACTGGAGCGCCGGCCGATGCCGTTCGACGGCGTAGAGCGGGCACAGACCGGGATCGCTGACGACCCGTTCGAACTCGGCCATGCGCCCGGACATCAACGCCGCGCTCATGCCGAACAGCTCGCCGAACGTCACCGTCGCGGCGTTGCCCAGCCGCCACATGCCACGGGTGCTGGACAGCAACGTCGCGGCCTCGTCCCAACGGTCCGTGTAGCACATCGCCACCGCACGGCCGATGAATCGCGCTGAAGTGCCACCGGGCAACGAACGCCAGCTGCCGTCGGCGACCTTGCGCAGCGCGGCCCTGTCCCCCGCCGCGCACATGCCCACCAGCCGGATCAGGTACAGCTCCTGCAGCTGGTCCGCGGTGAAGTCGTCCGGGTGTTCGAGCGCGGCGTCGACGCTGGCCATCGCCGTCGTGAAGTCGTTGTGGAACGCGCACGCCACGGCGTGCATGAAGAGCGCTTCGGCCCGTTGCGCGTCATCGGTGGCGCGATCTGCGGCGGCGCGCAGCCAACGCCGTGCGCTCGGGTCGTGCACCACGGCGGCCTTGCCCGCGGCGAGCAGCTGGGTGGCGGCGCGCTTGCCGTCGGCGAACCCGCCCGCGTCGATCAGCCGGTCCGGCAGGTAGCCGGGGTTCGCACACCAGGCACGGCCCTCCCAGATCGCACTCACCGCGCGCCATCCGAGGTCGTGTCGTTCGTACGGACCGAGGCTCGCCGCGAGAGCGTTGGCCAGCACCGGCGCGCGGAACCGCCACCCGTCGTGCCGAACCATCAGACCCTCGGCTTCGAGCTCCGGCAACGCGCGGGTGTCGCCGAGCAGTTCCTCGGCGGCCGGTCCGAGCGGGTGCAGGATCGCCATCGCCTTCGCGGTCTGCCACGCGGCCTCGCCGAGCAGCCGGATCCGTTCCACCGCCGGATGACGATGGGCAGTGCCGCGCGGCTCGTCCACCAGGTAGGCGGTGCGGTCGATGATCCGCAGCGCCCCGCCGCGCAGGTACCCGTCGACCGCCAGATCGACCAGGCCTGGGACCCCGCGGCTGTCGTGGTGCAGCGTGCGCACGAGCTCGGGGTCCCCGGAGACGTTGAGCAGACCGGTGAACATCAGGCTGACCTCGGACCGGTTCAGCGGCGCCAACGGCACGATCTCGGTGAGCATGCTCGTGCGCAGTGCATCAGCCAGATCGGTGTGTTCGAGCTTCACGGGCGTGCGGTAGCTACCGACGACACAGGTGGCCAACTGCGGGAGGGCGTCGAGCAGCGCGCGCAGGACGTCGTGGCCGAGGCGGTGCAGATCGTCGAGAAAGAGCACTGGTGGCCGTGACCACCGGGCCATCTCCTCACGCACACGGGCGACCACAGCCTGGGGGCGGTTGCGGTCGGCGCGCAGCAGTGGCACGTCTGCTGTGCGCACACGCTGATGTTCGAGCGTGTCCCGGACCTCGTTGAGGAGAGCGGTGCGGCCGATGCCCGCGGGCCCGGTGACGAGCACCAGCCGCGTGGTCCCCGACAGCAGCGGCCACACCACGCTCGTGTGGGCGTCGTCCCTGGCGACCAGGTTCGACGCGGTGGTCTCGTTGTGGCTCAAGGTTCCGGTCATCCGGCGACTCCCCGGTCGTCGAGCCTGCCTGCGAGGCTCGCGGCCGCCAGTTCGACGCGCGACCGGACGCCGGTGCGCAGGAACAGGCGGGTGAGGTGGTGCTCGACGGCCTTCTCGCTGACCTCGAGCTCTGTGGCGATCTGGCGGTTCGTCTGCCCGGCGCGCACGAGTTCCACGATGCGCAGCTCGGTCCCGGTGAGCTCGCTCGGAGCCGCGGTGGTGCGCGGCGCGGCGACCCCGAACCGCCGCATCAGCGCGGAAACCCTGGCGGGCAACAGGAACGACGATCCGCCCTCCTTCGCGATGGCGTGCAGCTCCCGCACGATCGGGCGCGGGTCGTCGCAGAACTGGGCGAGGATGTTGCACGCCCACAGCAGGTCCGGGCGGTGGCCGCGTTTGCGCACGACCTCCGCGCCGCGAGCTGCCTCGGCCGGGTCGCGGTAGAGCAAACCCTTGGCCAGCAACAGGATCTGCAGCGTGCAGCGGCAGTCGTCCTGCCGGTGCAGTTCGGTGATCTCGGTCATCAACGTGCGCGCGATCGCCATGTCGTTGTTGCGCAGGGCGATCTGGAGTGCCTGCAGCATCAGCCGGCCGACACCGGGCCGCACGCCGGCCTGCTTCGCGCGGCGCAGCGTGCGCCACGCGAGGTTGACCGCGTCCTGAGAGTCACCCGCGCGGTGCAGCAAGCCGCATTCGACCATGGCGCGCATCGGGGCGTACCTCGTGGCACGGCTGACCTTTGCGAGCCACCTGAACGCCTGCCGGTGTTCGCCGCGCGCGGAGTGGATCGCACCGGCGAACACGCGGCCGTGGTGGTGGGCCGGCGTCGGGCGTTTGGTGAGTTCGAGCTGCCGGACCGCTTGCAGTGCCTTGGTCCAGTCAGCGCTGGCGTACTCCTGCACCACCCGTTGGAAGAGCTTCAACGGGCCGTGGTCCGGGGTGCGGTAACGCGGGCCGAGCACGAGTTCCAGGACCGTTGCGACGTCACCTGCCGTGCCGGCTTCGGTCAGTTCGTCGAAGCGTTCCCGCGACTGTTCGTCGCGGACGAACCTGATCGCCGTGCGGCAAGCCTGGGCGTCGAAGCGCAACGCGTGGTAGATCGCGTTCAGCTCGGCATTCGTGATGATGGCTTCGTCGTCGTGCGTGTTCATCGGCAGTGGCGTCCAGTCGGGCTGTTCGCCCAGCCACCACCGTGCGAGTGCGGTCGCCGGGCCGCCTTTCTGGTGCGACTCTTCGCCGTTGAGCAGCAACAGCATCGCGGCGGCATCAGTGCTGGAGTCCTCGCTGGTGCGTTCGTCGAGCAGGGTGCGCATCAGGTCGTCCTGACCAGTGCGCACGAGCGTTGCGATCGTGACGAAGAAGAGGCGGCCACACGGGCGGTCTTGCACAGCGGTCATCCGCACGGCGGCAGCGAGCCAGCGACCAGCCCGTTCCGGATCGGTGGCCTCGATCTCGACCGCGCGCTCGGCCAACCAGCGAGCCCTCCGCGGCGCGTCCGGCAGGTCCGGGCCGGCCAGCGCGACCAGCTCCGGGTCCGCGGTGTCGACGGCCAGCGCGACGTGCATCCTGCGCACCTCGTCCTGGCCGCTCCGGTCGATGATCGCGTTGGCCAGGGCCGGACAGAGCACCTTGAGGTCCGGCGTGAGCACACCCCGCTCGACGAGCTCGTCCAGCGCGCGGCCGCATTCGGTCAGGTCCTCCTTCAACAGCTTGAGATCGCTGACCTCGATGCCCTGGCGCACAACGCACAGCAGCGCGACGCGGTGGGCGAGGCCGTGGACGTGTTCGAGCAGCGGGTGGTTCTCGGGCAGGCTGATCCTGTCGCCGGCGAGGAAGACCTGGTCGCCGACGCGGGTCAGGTTGACCTGGTCGAGGGTCGCGAAGACCGTGCCGGGGTTGCCGTACAGCGGCCCCAGGGCTGTTCTCAGTGCTTCGACGACGCTCACGTCGAGCGGGTCGCGTTCGGTGATCAGCTGCGTGACGACGTCGTGTGACAACGTTGGCAGGTCGATGACGACGTCGGCGACCTCGGTCAGCTCGGCGTGGTCCGCGCAGACGGCGACGACGAGGCAACCGGGCATTCTCATGGCGGTCGCGGTGAGGACCGGCTCCGGCAGCGCGTCCGCGTCGTCGATCAGCACGACGGCCCGTGATCTCGGCCGGTGGCTGACAACGGTCACGCCCTCGGCCCGCCACATCACGGCGGCTTGTCGCAAAAGTTCGGTACGTCCGCTCCCCGGCTCACCGCGCACGACAGCGAGACGCCCGCGTGAGGCGGAGGCCTCGAACGCGGCTCGCAGTGCGGCGAGCTCCCCGTGGCGTCCGCGCAGCTCTTCCTGCACGTGACGACTCCCCTCGCTGTGGACGGGGCCCGGCGGACCCCTGCCGCCCGCCGGACCCCGGAGGTGGCCGCGCCCGGCACGGGCGGCGGCGAAGCTGGACCGGGTCGGCCACTGGGACGAGATTAGGTGAGAGCGCGACCGTCTCGTGTGGACGCGGGGAAACCCCTCAGATAGCCCGCATGACATCTGTCATGGCTTTCTGGTGTGTGGCGGCACTGCCGTTGGGACGTGTTTCCCGAGATCGTGGGCTTATGACAGCGATCGAGGTGCGGGGGCTGACCCGCCGGTACAGCGGGGGTTTCGAAGCTGTGCGGGGCGTCTCATTTGATGTGGAGCGGGGCGAGATGTTCGCTTTGCTCGGCACGAACGGTGCGGGCAAGACCTCGACGGTGGAGGTTGTGGAAGGGCTCTCACGTCCTGCGGCCGGAACCGTTTCAGTGCTGGGGCACGATCCGTTTCGGGAGCGCTCTCTCGTTCGGCCTCGTGTCGGCGTGATGCTGCAGGAAGGCGGTTTCCCACCCGACCTCACTGTGACCGAGGCCACAAAGATGTGGGCGGGGACGTTGACTTCTCCGCGCCCTGTTGATGAAGCGTTATCTCTTGTTGACCTGACGCATCGGACTGATGTGCGGGTGAAGCAGCTGTCCGGTGGCGAGCGGCGGCGGCTGGATCTGGCGTTGGCGTTGCTGGGGCGGCCCGAGGTGTTGTTCCTCGACGAGCCGACGACCGGGCTCGATCCGGAGAGCCGGCGCAACACGTGGGAGCTGATTCGGGGGCTGTTGCGCGAGGGCGTGACCGTGCTGCTGACGACGCACTACCTGGAGGAGGCACAGGCGTTGGCCGACCGCCTGGCGATCATGCACAAGGGCCGGATCGTCGCGCAGGGAACGGTTTCCGAGGTGGTGGACGCGTACCCGGCTCGCGTTTCGTTCGTGCCGCCGGTCGGTGTTTCGCTGCCGGTGGTCGCGGATGTCGACGCCGGCGGGCGAGTAACCGTGCGGACCAACAACCTGCAGGAGACGTTGCACGAGCTTCTTGCGTGGGCTCATGTCAATTCGGTGGAACTGTCCGGTTTGGACGCTCGGTCGGCGTCCCTGGAGGAGGCGTTCCTGGCGATCGCGGAGGAGGCGGCATGAGGGCCGTGGCGGTGGGGCAGGCTGAGCTGAGGTTGTTCTGGCGCAACCGGACGGCGCTGTTCAACTCGATCGTGATGCCGTTGCTGATCACGCCGGCACTGATGGCGGCGGCGGACGCGGACGGGGTGTCGCTGATCGTCGGCCTGGTCGGGTTCGTGCTGCTGATGGCGGTGTACTACAACCTCGTCACGACCTTTGTGGCACGGCGCGAAGAGCTTGTCCTGAAACGTCTTCGCGTTGGTGAGCTCACGGATCCGGAGATCCTGTTCGGCGCGTCCTTGCCGTCCGTTGTGGTCGCTTTGGGGCAGATGGCGTTGTTCGCGGTGATCGTCGGTGTGTGGACCGAGGCCGCTCTGCCGTCGCGGCCTTGGTTCCTGCTCGTGGGCGTGGCTGGTGGCGTTCTGGTGTTCGCGCTGCTGGCGGCGGCGTCCTCGGCGTTCACGCGCACGGTCGAGATGGCACAGGTGACGTCGCTGCCGATCCTGGTGGCGTGCCTGCTCGGGTCAGGGCTGTTCTTCCCGCTGTCCGCAGTGCCCGAGGGTGTCGCTTCCGTGCTGCGACTGCTGCCGCTGACGCCGGTGCTCGACCTGGTGCGAGCCGGCTGGGCCGACGGTCCGGTGCTGCGCCCGTTGATCGTCCTGACGGTGTGGATCGCGCTGGGGATCTACGCTGTACGCCGGTGGTTCCGCTGGGATCCTCGGAGGTGAGCTTGCTCGGCTGGTGGCGGTCCCGTGGCAACGCGGCGCGGTTCGACGTCTTCGTCCGCGTCACGTTCTACGTCGGCTACCTGGTGCTGCCACCGCTGCTGCTCCTGGGAATGGCGCGGGACGTGCGGCCGACCGCCGTCATCGCCGTGGGAGCTGCGCTGCTGATCCACATCGCGCTGAGCGTGCCACTGGTCCACCTGGGCATCGAGCACCACCTGGGCAAGGCCCCGTTCCCGCGCCGCCTCACGGTGATCTTCCTGGCGTTCACCGCCGCAGTGCTGACCGCCAGCGAACTCTTCTTCACCCACACCACCCCGGGCAAACCCGACGGCCCAGCCGACGGCGTCGCGTTGATCTTCCTGATCCTGACGGTCACCACCCTGTCCGCGATGGTCCGCCCGCGCACGATCGTCCTGGCATCCCTGGCCGGCAGTGTCTTCGTTCTGCTCACCGCCGACCTGGGCCGCGCGATCTTCACCATGCTGATGCTGCTGCTGGTCGCCTTCGCGTTCCGCACGACGTTGTGGATGCTGGGCCTGGTCTGGGAACTGGACCGCTCCCGCGAGGTCCGCGCGAACCTGGCCGTGGCCGAGGAACGCCTCCGCTTCGCCCGCGACCTGCACGACGTGGTGGGCCGCAACCTCTCAGTCGTGGCCCTGAAAGCCGACCTGGCCGCCCAACTGGCACGCCGCGGCCGCCCCACCGCCATCGACGAAATGCTGGAAGTCCGCCGCATAGCCCAGGAATCCCTCGACGAGCTCCGGGCAGTCGTCTCCGGCTACCGCACCGCCGACCTCTCCGTAGAACTGGGCGGCGCCCGCTCGTTGCTGGCCTCAGCAGGAATCGACTGCCGCGTGATCGGCGAGGTGGACATCTCCGGCGAGCCGGCTGGCGCCCTCGGCTGGGCGGTCCGCGAGGGCGTGACCAACGTGCTGCGCCACAGCGAGGCTCACACGTGCACGATCACGTTGCGCGGCAAGGTTCTCACGATGTCCAACGACGGCGTCTCCTTGTCCGCCTTCCGCTTCGGCAGCGGCCTGACCGGCCTGCACGAACGCATCGCCGCCCTGGGCGGCTCCGTCACCGCGGTGTGCGAGCCCCCGAACCGTTTCGTGCTGACCGTGGAGCTCCCGTGATCCGCATCCTGCTGGCCGACGACGAACACCTGATCCGAGGCGCAATGGCAGCCTTGCTGTCGCTGGAAGACGACCTCTCGGTGGTGGCCCAAGCGGCAACCGGCGCCGAAGCCCTGGCCACCGCCCGCGTGGTCCGCCCCGACGTGGCCGTGATCGACCTGCAAATGCCAGACCTGGACGGCGTCTCCGTAGCCCAAGCCCTGGCTCTCGAGCTTCCTTCGTGCTCAACCATGATCGTCACCAGCCACGGCCGCCCAGGCCACCTGAAACGAGCTCTGGCAGCCGGAGTCCGAGGCTTCCTGCCAAAAACGGTCTCCTCCGACGTCCTGGCCACCGTCGTCCGAACCGTCCACTCAGGCGGCCGCTACGTGGACCCGGCCTTGGCCGCCGAAGCCATCAGCGCAGGCGACAGCCCCCTGACCCCACGAGAAGCAGACGTCCTGGAACTAGCCCTGGAAGGCGCCCCGATCGACGAAATAGCCCGCCGCGCCTCCCTGTCCCCAGGCACAGTCCGCAACTACTTGTCTTCCGCCGTAGGCAAAACCGGTGCCTCAAACCGCCACGAGGCAGCCCGCTTCGCCAGAGCCCGCGGCTGGATCTAACTGTCCCACCACCGCAGAACCCGCATCCCCTGCAACGTCAACCACTTGGACGGCTCCCCCGCGCTGACGTCGACCTCGAACCAAACCCGCCCCGGATGCCGCCCGCCCTGCAACCAGGTCCCATCCGCCTGCCGCGCGTTCCGAATCATCTCGATCGCCTCATGCATCCGCGGATCCTTCCTCCCGCTCTCCCGGAAGTACTCTGCAGCGTTGAGCACGCTGTACCCCCACCGCGCCGGCGACCTGAACGTGCTCACCCACTCCCCCACAGGCTCCCCGGTGGACAACCGCCTGTACAGGTGCCGTTCGAGCAGATATTCCTCGCCAGCTAACCGCGCCGCTTTGACGCTTTCCATTCCCCCACCGGCCTGCTCGTAAGCCAGCAGCCCTTTCAACGAGTTGAGCGTCGAATGAAACGACGACCTCTCAGACCCCTCAACCCACTCACAATTCCACCCACCATCCCCAAGCCGATGCTCGACAAACCACTCCGCGATCCGCCCAACGTCAGCCCCCAGCCACACCCCGTTGGCCAACGTCCACGAGTTGATACAGCAGTCGACCTCACCACCCCAATAGGGCAGCTCCTGGTACTCCCACCGACAGTGCTCCCGCAGAAGCTCCACCGTCCGCCTCCGCCTGAGCACCTCCGCATCCAGCCCCCACTCCCGCAACGAACACAACGACCACGTCGTAGCGGTCCACGGCTGCCCCTCCTCCTTCCCGTCGTACCCAGCCGGAAAGAAGGCCCCACCAGCCCACATCCCCTCAGCCCCCTGCTCCCCCAACAGCCGAGCCCCGAACCCCTCCACAGCAACCCGCCGCCGCGACGCCTCCCAAACCTCCACCGGCGCCCCCACCAGGTCCCGCTCAACCTGCCACCGCAGAGCCGGATCGGAGTCGAGCAACCACCCCATGAGCTCACTCACAGCCGCGACCCTAGCCCCGCTTCCAACCCGCCACCGGCCAGAAGCCCCGCGACCACGATCACCACGCCCTGACCTGCATGATCACGCCCACCACCAGCACAGACCTCAGCACCGGGACCCGATTTTGGCCTCCGGCTACGATCATGTAATCTATGCACACACCACGGCGCGAGCCGCGGGAGAACTAAATACGTCCGGGTGGCGGAATGGCAGACGCGCTAGCTTGAGGTGCTAGTCCCCGAAAGGGGGTGGGGGTTCAAGTCCCCCCTCGGACACCAGCAGCGGGGAAGTTTCCCCCGTATCAGCAACACAGTCGAAGCAGGGTTCCAGGAAAATGGATCCCTGCTTTTGGCGTGCTCGGACACCTCTCTCGCAGGGCGAGGTGAGGCCTGTGTCTGAGCCGATCATCCGCACGCTCGACCTCGCCGCGATCGCGGCTCCGCCTTCACTCGACCGCGACAGTGCGGCGGCCGGTGGAGTCCAGCCAGTGTTCGTCGGTGATCTCGCAAGCACCGCGCCACCGACTTCCTCGCTCTCATTCGAGTTCGCCCGGATCGACGATCATGGCCGTGTCAGCGGCCGGTCGGTCCTGCGCGAATTGCGGTGGGCTGCGGGTACTGAGCTCGACTTCGTGCTGCGCGACTCGACGGTCGTCGTCCGCGAACGCCGAGGAACTGCCCAGCAGGTCACGTCACGCGGGCTGATTCAAGTTCCGCTGGCGATGCGCCGGTGGATGTCCTGGGGACCAGGACATCGCCTTCTGCTCGTCTCCTCTTCTCGAACCGCAGTTCTCGTTCTCGCCAACGCATCAATTCTCGACGAGTTCGCGCAGACGAACTTCGGCGCACTCTCCGAGGTGACTACTCGATGACGATCACAGATCCTGCCGTCGCACCCTCAGCAGATCGGCTCGCTGCCGCACGGCTGATGTTGTCAAGCCTCGGCATCAGCGTCGAAGACCTCACGTCAACGCCAACCGAGACCAAAGACGTGCCGACCTTCGCCGCCTACATTCCGATTATCGAGGCCGCGGTCACACCCGGAACGCTCCGGGTCTACGGCTCGTACTGGAACCGCATCAAGGAGCGATGGGGCGAACGCCGCCTGGACGAGCCCACGGCGACCGAGATCGCCGGTCTCGTCGAACTCACCAAGCAGAACCGCGTCCAGCGGAGGAACGGGCGCGGTGGCAACTGCGCAGGCGAGCACATGGTCGCCGCCTTCCGCTGCCTCTACAAGTTCGCCGTCATCGACGAGTACATCACCGCCGCGAGCAACCCAGCCGCCAAGGTCGCCAAACCTCGCCGACTGCCCTCCAACCGCCGAGGCCTGCCGGCCAAGCAGATCAACGAGCTCGTGGACGTGGCCAACTCGACCGGAAACGACCCCGCCCTGGACGCGCTGATCGTGCGGTTCCACCTCGAGACAGCCGCCCGGCGTGCTGCCGCCCTGAAGCTCAGGCTCCGGGATATCGATGAGGAGCAGTGCCTGTTGCTACTTCAGGAGAAGGGCGGCGTATTCCGCTGGCAACCAGCCTCGCCGACACTCATCGCGCATCTTCTCGATCACGCGCAGCGGCGCGGGTGCCTCGAGCCGGACAGCCGCGTGCTGCGCAACCTCAACGGCAAGCCCATCACCACACGGCGATACGACGGACTGTGGGAGCGGTGCCGCAAGTACATTCCGTGGGCCGATCGACAGCAGGTCGCCACTCACTGGCTGCGATACACCACGCTCACCTTTGTCGAGCGCAGGTTCGGCCTCGCCGTCGCACAGGCTTACGCAGGACACGAGACCAAGAACGACGCCGTCACAACCACCACCTATGTACGCGCCGGCATCAACGAGGTCGCTGCGGCCCTGGCGGCTCTGACCGGCGAGCCGCATCCACTAGCCTCGTGATCGGCACGAACGTAACCCTGCGCTTCTTATGCCATGCACGAGTACAAGGCCCCGGACTTTCAAGTCTGGGGCCTCCCCGTTATGAAAATGCTGCCTGTCGGCTACGTCATTCCCCCTACGAGTACGCGACAAGACCTATGTCGATCCACGTCGGCTGCCAGGACGGTGCCGACCGGCCGACGATGTACCTGACCAGCTGTAGGTAGTGCCGTACCACTCGGTCGCGCTGGCCCTGGTCGCGCGACACGCGGTCCTGCACGATGCCCAGGATCCCCACACCTCGGCAGCCGTACCACAGGTTGCGGCAGCTCCCTCAATGTACGCCGTAGCGGCGCCTCACTACGCGGATGGCATCTGTCCGACATCAAGGCACCCGAGTGGATCAACCAATTCATTGACAATTCGTGGACATCACCCGCCGACCCGCACCGATGAATTCTCATCGACGTACTTGTGGCATTCTGTACCGCACCTTGTCTCGCGAGGAGCACCTGCATGTCGTTGCGGCCAGATCTGGTGGACGCCTACGAACTCGACGTCTTCAGCTCGAACGACGACGCACCGAGTTTGCTGCACGATCTCGTGTATCGGCTGCTCCGCGAAACTCCCGAATGCACCGAAACTCGCGGGTTCGACACCCGAGAAGGACTTCGGTTCAACGGCTGGGACGGTGCGACCAGCGCGACCCCAGGTTCCGCGCACGTGCCCCAAGGCGAGGCTCGCTGGGAACTCAGCACGAAGAACGACCCGCGGCAGAAGGCCAACGCCGTCTACAAGGCTCGGTCTGCGGATCCGCAAGGAGTCATTCCAGCCGAGACCACCCTGGTCATCGTCACGATGCACCGGTGGCCAGGTATGGAGGACTGGCGAACGCAGAAACAGAAGGACGGCGTTTGGCACAAGGTCGTCACCATTGACGCGCAGGCCTTGGAGAGGTGGCTCGAGGACACGCCGCAGGTTTGGCGATGGCTCACCAACAAGCTGCGCCCAGCGCCCAGACCTCCCGCCCCCGCACAGCTTCCACCCGTCCTCGTCGACTTTGTTGGGCGAGAGGCCGACCTGCGGGAACTACACAGCTTCACCTCAGCCGACCAGACTGGTTCCCATGTTGTCGCGATCGCGGGCAAGCCAGGCGTCGGCAAGACATCGCTTGCGGTTCGGCACGCGCGCTCCCTCAGCGAAGAGTTCACCGACGGCGTGCTGTACGCGAACCTCCAGGGCACCGCACGCAAGCCCGTGGACCCGTCGGTAATCCAGTCTCGGTTCCTTGAGGCCATGCACGCGTTCCACGGCAAGGCCCCCGACGATCACGATTACCTGACCAGCCTGTACCGGACCGCATTTCATGGCAAGAGAATGCTCCTGGTCCTCGACAATGCCGCCGACGAGGAACAGGTTCGCCCGTTGCTGCCCGGCTCCGCCGGTTGCACCGTTCTGGTTACCAGCCGAACCTCTCTGCTCGGCCTCGAGGGCGCTCACCACCTTCGTCTCGACACGTTTAGCCAGGACGAGGCGATCGCCCTGATGGTCTCGATTGCGGGGGAAGCACGGGTTCGGGCAGATGTCGAGGCAACAACCTCGATCGTCCGGCTGTGCGGCGAGTTGCCGCTGGCGATCCGGATCGCTGGGACGCTCGCGTCCAGTTCCGGAGGGTGGGGTCTGGCCTATTTGGAATTCATGCTGCGCAACGAGCACGATCGGCTCGACACGCTCGAAGCAGGCGATCGTGCCGTTCGAGCCAGTTTTGCATTGTCCTACCGCAGGTTGAAGCCAGGCCATCGACAGCTGTTCCGGCGGCTCAGCCTCATCCCCGGCCAGGTCTTCGACGACGAACTTGCCGAGCAGGTCGTCGTCGATCTCACGCAGCGCAAGGCCAGGAAGATGTTGAGAAGGCTTGCCACGGCCAACCTCATCGAAGTCGCCGCCGCGCCTGGTTGTTACGGCTTCCACGACCTGATCCGGTTGTACAGCAACGAACGCGCTCTGCTTGATGACGGCAGTGCGGTCTGCGATCAGATACAGAAGGAGGTCGTGAGGGATCTCTTCCGCCGCACGCGGCAGTGCGACGTCACCCTCGAATCTCCTCATCGCAGGTCCAGGTTGAAGTGGCTTGACCTCCGGTTCGACAACATCTTGGGTGCGACCTACATCGCGACTCGGAAGCTCAAGTGGCACCTCGACGCAGTTGGCACCGTGCAGTGGCTCCACGAGTACCTCAAGATGCGCAACGCCTGGCTCACCATGGACGATCTCGCAGTCCTAGGCCTCGATTCAGTCGGAGAGCTTCGCGCGATGAAGCATCCCGGAATCGAACGAGCGAAGCTCACCGACATCGAAACCCAGATGCTGGTCCTCCGTGCCGAAGCCGCGAGCTCACTGAGGCATTTCAAGGCCGCGATCGGCTACTGCGACCAGGCCACAGAGCTGTCGGCCACGGCGGTCACACAGTCCGTGGTCGCCGACGTGGAGAACATGCGAGGCAACGTGCTCCGCGCGCAGAACCGCTTCGACGAAGCTCTCCACCACTACCTGCGCGCGGCGGACCTGTGCGACCGCTCCGACGGCACTACCGGCTATCGGACCGTGCAATACAACATCGGAAACGTACTTCGCGCCCTCGGCAGGCTCCGAGAAGCGATCCCACCCCTGACCGAAGAAGCGGACTTCTGCCACGCAAACGGGAACCGGTGGAGCGAAGCGATCACCCGCAACACCCTCGGGATCACCTACAAGGGTCTCGGTCTGTGCGCCGAGGCCAAGGAACAGATCGCACTCGCGATCGAGTACTTCGACGAGTTCGACGACGTCAAGAACAAGGGCAACGCTCTCTTCGACCTCGGAAATGTCCACAACGAACTCAAGGAGTACGACCAGGCCCTCCACAACTTCACACAGGACCTGGAGATCTGCCGATCACTCGCAGACGACCGCGGCACCGCGCTGGCGCAGGTGGCCATCTCCCGTGTGTTGATCCAGTTGAGGAATCCCAAGATCGACGAGGCCCTGTGGCGTGTCGAGGCGGCTATGGCGATGCTGTCGCCCGAGCGCGATCCGGTCGACTTCGGCCAGGCCCTCACACAGTTCGGCGCTGTCGCTGACCGCCTCGATCGATTCGACGAGGCGGACGAGGCCTTCGCAAGTGCTGTCAAGCTGTTCCAGCAAGAGCATGACTGGCACGCAGAAGCAATGGCCCACTTCGCCATCGGACGTGGTCACCTTGCGCGAAAAAACGCCAGGCAAGCTCTCATCGGTCTCACCGCGGCCGCAGAACTCCTGCTCCCCCGCGACGAGTTCGCCGATCGAGCACTCGTCTTCGCATCACTAGCCAAAGCTTGTGAGGCCGTCGGCGACAAGGAACAGGCACAGCGCTGGCGTTCGCAGACCGACCAGTCGCTGCGCGCCATCGCGGAGTCCCGATCGGCCAACATCAGCCGAACCACCGGTCGATGAAGTCGATGGGTGGAAGGCGACGGAACGCCGCTTCGCAGCGCTCCTGGAATGCCTCGTCCCCGCAGACGAACGTACCAATACCGACGACGAACATCGCGAGAGTCATGTGCAAGCAACGCAACCGCCTACGTGCTGCAACTCCGAAGTCCACCCGCCAGTCACACCTCGATCATCAGGTCACAACCCACATCCGGACAGCTGGACCTGCATGGCCTGTGAGTAGGTGCCGGTGAAGATCACCCGTATGCGTGAGGGGCGATGCCACCCAGACAAACTTACAGATCCCGTTCACGCTGGAAGTACTGCCAGTAAGTTTCACGAGACAGCAGAGGGAGTCACGTGGCAGCAAACCGGGTGAGGTTCTCACAACCCACAAAGGACCTCTTGTGGTCGGAGTCAGGCGGGCACTGTCAGAACCCGTCTTGCCGCACCGACCTGCACGGACTCATGGAGAACAAGAACGTTGGCGAACTGGCGCACATCATTCCAGCAAGCCCTGACGGGCCACGCGCCGCCGAGGACCCCAACCTTTCCAGGGACGACCGGGCCCTAGCCGACAACGTGCTCGTGCTCTGCCCGACCTGCCACACGATGATCGACAAGGCCCCCGAGCAGTACCCGTCCGAGGTCCTGCAGGAGTGGAAGCAGCGCAGCAAGGATGCCCGAGCGCTCGCCCACGGAACTCCGGTTCTTGCAACCAGAGCCGCTGCCCGAGCACTGGTCCAAGATCTCCTCGACACCAACAACGCGGTGTTCCGCTTGTACGGCCCGGTCGACGACCTCTTCGATGACGCGCGGGCCGACCAATGGCGCCGGCACCTCAGGGAGTCGATCATCCCCAACAACCAGCAACTCCTGCGCTTCCTCCGTGCCAACCGCGCCTTGTTGACCACCGACGAGAGAAGCACGGTCGACGAGTTCGCAGTGCACGTCAAGGAGCTTGAGGACAGGCACCTACGAGGCGACTGGACACCAGGATCGACGAAGTTCCCAAGCCGGATGGCGACGATTCTGAAGGACGACCAATGAGCATCCGCGACTGGATGATCGGCAAGCTCCGGGAGGACTCCAAGCCAGCGGAGCGTCTTGGCGAACACGGCCTGCTCGTACGTCGGCCAGGCCGATCCGACGCCATCGGCTACTGCGTCGAGCCAGACTCGCAGACACCTTTCACCACGGAGGCACTGCACGCAGCGGTCGACGAACTGCCCGATACCCAGATGGTGATCATCACTCGTCGACTCGTCGACCCCGATGTATACGAGGAAGCGCGCGAACTCGGCGTCGCCGTGGACACTTTCGGTGGTTTCCGCCGAGCGGTGGAGGACTTCGACGACATCAGCAGGTACACGCACCCAGACGAGGACTATCTTCACCGCAGGCTCTACGCCACCAGAGTCGTCACCCAGCTCAAACGCTGTGGTCACCGGGCGTGGCAGATCATCCGCACTGCCCCACTCAGACCGCTGACCATTGTCATCCACGACCGCTACGAGCTGACCGACGACGACTTCGGCAGGGTGCTCGCAGAGTACCCGAAGCTCGACCTGGACGCGTTCGTCATCACGAACCCCTCCGCCCAGGGATTCGGCACCCGCGTATTGAATAGTGCACAGCAAGCCAGAGTCCCGCTCTACACGCTCGACGACTTTCTCCACAGGATCCGCGAACCGTGGACCTGACCGAGCGATGGCCGGTGCTCGGCGAACTGATCCGTTGCGCTGCAACGTTTCCGGGCCTGCAGGTGTGGGTGTTCGGCTCCACTTTGAGGTCCAGCCAGCCGAACGACTTGGACGTGTTGGTCATCTACCAAGACCGCGCTGAGGTCGACGAGCTGCGGAAGATGGGCTGGTGGGAGATTTCCGTTCCACCGATGGACATCATCGCGATGACCGAGGACGAGGAACAGCACTACGGCTTCATCACCGAGACAGGCGCAGCGTGCCTACATCCGCTGAACGAGGCTTTCAGCTCGCCGGCTGTGCCAGACTAAGGCCTTGCCGCCAGCCGGATCTTCACCGGCCGAGGCCAACCGCTGCCCGACAGCCACAATTCGTTGGGCACACCGGGAACCGACGCGATACCACTGACCACGTTTCGGTCCGCGGCTGTTGATCCCGCCATAGCTGGAGCAAGGTCAGCAACCGCCGTGACCGCACCCGCTTCAAGGTCAACTCGCAGCAGCCAGCTGGTATCCGCGAGGTTCGCCCACACTTGACGCCTTTCACCGTCGCGCACGCACTCCAGTTCGCCAAGGCGCCTGCTCGACCACCACCCGCCGGCCACCTCGATCACCCCCTTCTCGGCGAAGGTGTCTGCGTCTCGCAACACGAGCCGCATCGTCCCTTCGCTTTGCACCAACTGGGTTCCGTCGTCGCACAACCCCCAGCCCTCGCCGCGGTAGGGCACCTGACGCTGTTCGGCCAAAGTGGACTGGTCTCTGGCGATCGCGACCTTGTCCTTCAGGGTCAGCTGCCACACGATCCCCGGTCGTCCTGGGCGCACGCTGACAGCGACCCCCGACATCGTGCGGCGAGGCTGGTCTGTCAGCTGGATTCGCTCGACACCGCTCGTCGCGTCGATCCCACGGATCCCTCCGCCCTGAGGTCGCTTGATGCTCTCGAGGAGCACATCTTCGCCGTTCACGAGGCCTGTGCCCTTGTTGTCGCCGCCTGTCATCTGCCCGACGACCGCGGCGGCGAAGGTCTCTACCTTCATGACTCGGGTTGAAGCGGTGGTGGCCAACGCTGTTCGGGCAGGAGGAGACAGACCTCGCCCTGGACGGGCCCTCTCAACACACGTGCACGCAGTCAGAAAGACCCCAGCCGCGACCGTCAGAGCCAGGATGCGCGCAAGGTCCCATTTGCGACCACCCAAGAGATCAGGGGTAAGCCTGCGTCGGTGCAACATTCAAACTCCTACGCCCAAACGAATCCAAATTTCCACACAGCAGAACTTCAGACCACTGCCACCCAACAGTCTCGAAATCCCACCTGCCTGGGGGCGGCCTAGCGCGACGTGGCTCAGGCCCCACTTTCCATCTGCTGCACCTATCGATGTTCACACGAACGCATGGATCTGTCGTCGATCTGGCGGCCAAGACGTGCAAAGACAGACAGCTCCCACGCCAGAGGCACAGACCTGCTCGACCTACGCGCCATGTCCAGTCAGCAGCAATTCTTCCGACGCCCGGAAACTCGATTTCCAGTCGACGGTAAGCCAAATTCTATTGACTGAAAGAATTGCAATTCGGCGGCACTATTGGTGTAGCCTGAGGTCACCTCTCCTCCCCCCACGTGCATGACGAAAACCTGTGCGAGTCCATGCCTTGGCGCATTCGCTCGCCGGTCCGCACCAAAGGGGGACTTAATCGTGTTCACACGCGTCGAGCGGCTTACCGCATTCGCTGGACACCTTGCCGCGCATGCAGCCCGAGAGATCTGGGCCGACCGCCTGCGCACTGCCGGCGGGCCGTACCGAGGCGCCCGCCACACCGCGAGCGGCCTGCTCGTGCCAGCCAGCATGTCTTCGGAACACCTCACTCGCGACCTGATCGCGCTGCATCGCCCCGGAGACGCAGTACTCGACGAGAAGCCAGCCGCGTCCGGCCAAATCACGTGGATCATCGACCCGCTCAACGGTGTCGACAACTACGTCAGCGGACTGCCCAGCTACGCGGTCTCCGTCGCAGCCGCGCTCGACGACGTCGTCCTGGCGGGCGCGGTTGCCGAACCGCACAGCCGTCGGCTCTGGTTGGCAGGCCTGGGACAGGGCGCTCAACTGCGCGACCCTGCTATCTCCACCGACTGGCTCGAGATCCGCGTTGGATCGACGCAGCTCTTGGAAGATGCGCTGATCAGCACCGGATTCTCCGCGGCTGCGGCGATCCGCGCGGATCAAGCCGAACTGATGGCGAGGCTTCTGCCTCAGGTGGCCGACCTGCGATGCGGCGGCGCTCCCGCGCTGGAGCTCTGCCATGTCGCCGCAGGATGGCTGACGGCCTACGTCGAGCACGACGTAGGCCTGAGGGCTTCCGCCGCCGGCCTTCTCATCGCGCACGAAGCAGGCGCGACCGTCCATTGGCCAGGCCGCACAGGACCAGGCGCACAACTGGGCAACCCAGTCTTCGCCGCCGCGCCAGGCATCTCCGACGCACTGCTGGAAGCACTAGCGCAAGCCAGCGCCGCCTCCGTGCGTCGATCCAGCCAGCCCCCGCCTCCCAGGTCCCCGCTCACCTCCTCGCCAAGCCGCACGGCCTGAAACCGAAGGGGCGCAAGCAATGTCTAGGAGAGCTATCGACGAATGCCCTCGGTTCAACCCCGAGGCGTTCCACGCCGTGCGCAAGGCACGGATGAGCCGCCAGAGCCTCGGCCGTCAGACCAACCTGTCGCAGCAAACCGTTGTGCGGTGGGAAACCGGCGTGAGCACACCGTCCGCACGGAACCTGCGCGCCTCCGCACAGGTTCTGCAGGTCCGACCTTCAGACCTGCTCTACCCACCCAGCGGCGATCCCTCGCTTGCCGATCTGCGCATGAACCACGCACTCACCACCGCCGAGTTGGCCGTGCGCAGCGCCACCAACCTCGGTCGTCTGCAGTTCTGGGAGCGCACGGGCCGCCTTGGCACCGCCGACGAAAGCCCGCCACTGCTGTCCGCGTTCCTGGGCCTCGCCACCGACACCATCGACCGGTATCTCCACACGGGCCAGATACCCAGGACGATCACCCGCCGCCTCTCGCGAGCATTGCACGTCGAGCCACTGGAGATTCAGTCCGCCTTCGACCGCACCGCCGCCCTGTACGAGGCCATGCACCATGAACTCAGGAGTGCTGCATGATCGACCGTTCCTCGCGCTGACATAGCCAATCACAGACCGCACAGATTGCCGGCAAGGGTTTCCGAACCTGCAATCTGTCGCGCAAAGAACCCGCCAGGACCAGCATTAACCAATAATCGCACCATTCGTTGACGCCAACCCGCAAGCGAGCTTCTCTTAGTTCACAGAGCGAAGGCGCAATCCGGCCATAAAGCCTAGGCGCGCACGCTTCCACTGATTGAAATCAGGAGAGGCCAACTATGATTCGCATGTCCATCAGCCGATTCACGAGCGTGCTTGCCATTGTGGCAACCATGGTCGGCATCGGCGTCGTCAACGCCCAAGCCGCGACCAACGAGCCCATGCCACAGCCCACCGCCTCCACAAAGGACTGCACGGGCTACCCGTTCTCGACGGGCGACTGGGTCAACATCCGAGCGACGCCGGGCGGCCTGCCAATCCTTGGTCAGTCCATGCGCTTCGACCACTACAGCTGGCCGAAATGGCCAGATGACTACAAGGACGACGCCTGGATGCTGACCACGAACCTCCGCACTGGCGTCCGAGGCTGGGTCTCCCTGCAATTCGTCGACTGGTACCAGCCCACCTGCATCGCATAGTCGATATGTTGATGCGCACCTAGCGTCCAGTCGGTGCGCATCAACCGATCCCAGGAAGGCTCGCGCTCACCATGAGCGCGAGCCTTCCGTCGAGCGTGGCACGAAGAGCCTGGCGACGGCGAAGCGCACGGCCGGCGAGATCCGCATACGACCGTGCGCCTCAAGTGCGTCGACGAGCTGATGGTCCGCCGACGAGGTCTGTGCCGTCAGCTCGCCACATCCGCGTGTTCGAGCTGATCGGCGATCGCGCGCATCAGCGGTCCCACCTGATAACGCCCGTCCTCGTCACGCACCAGCACCTTGTTGTCGACCAAGCCTTTCAGCAACCGGTGTGTGGTGCTGATCGGCAATCCGGCGCCGGCGCTCAGGTCAGACAGCCTCTTCGATGGCTGCCCCTCGGTGAACTGCCTCAGAATGCACGCGAACCGCTCAGGAGCGCTGACCTGCGGCGACTTCTCCAGCTCTGCGTTCATTTCTGTCCTCCCCTTTGGCATGACTTCATCGCGACACGTCGGTTCAACCGTCCGACGTGCCTTGAGTTAACGGATGTTGACGCGATCGAGAAGCGGGAGACCACCAGCGGCGGCCCCGTGACCACGCCCAGGTACCAGTACGACAGCAACATGGCCATCACAGGCCCGTGCACAGATGGACTTCCGACAGACGGGATCCACGCCGACGAGCGCGAGAGTGCGCCGCGAGGTGCCAGAAGGTGGTTGCTGGAAGCTGAAGTTCGCCGAGACATGTCGATCCCCGATCGCGTTCGAGGCCAGCGCAAAGCTGCCTCACGACTGCGTTTCAGGGATCAGCCCGATAGCGACAAAGCCAACCCAATCGGAATAGTCCGATTGGTCCAGCGTAAGCAGTGGTCCCGATCACGTCAAACGATGTCACCGATGTGGGTCATGGCCGGCGGAGCTGACGCCGCACTCGCCCGAGGAACCGTCCTACCGCGGGCACCGCGTCCTGGTAGTGGCCGCCGGCAAGGCGGGCGAGGATCGCGACCAGCCTGGCGTCGTTCCCCACAAACACCCGCGCCCGACGGCGTTCAGCTCCTTTTAGGACGATCGCCGCAGCTTCTTCGGGATCGGTGCGGGCAACGCGCTTCTCGAAGCCCCGGATCACCGCGTCACGGTGCTCGCCAGCCGCGAAGAGGCCGTTGCGGACGATCGAGGTCCGCACTCCCCCAGGGAAGACACACGTCACCGACACCTGGGTGGATGTGAGCTCCTGGCGCAGCGACTCGCTGAACCCGCGGACGGCGAACTTCGACGAGTTGTACGCGCTGTACCTCGGTGTCGCCAGTAGGCCGAAGGCGCTTGAGAACGTCACGATCCGGCCAGCCCGCGAGCTGACAACGGCTGGAAGATGTGCCTTGACCGTGTACATCAGCCCCCGCCAGTTCACCGACATGACGCGCTCGATGTCCGCGACGTCGGAGTCGAGCAGACGGCCGCGGTGAATGATCCCGGCGGCCGCGAACACCGAGTCGACGCCACCCAGCGCTGAGGTTGTCGCGGCCGCAGCTGCCTGCACATCGCTCCAGTCCGTCACGTCGACCACCTGGGCCAGCACCTGTGCGCCGATCGCTTCACAGCGGTGAGTGACTTCCTCAAGACCATCAGCGTCGTGATCAAGCAGCGAGAGCCGAGCCCCACGTCGCGCGAGCTCGACGGCCAGAGCTCGGCCGATCCCTGCCGCAGCGCCGGTGATCACCGCGACCTTGCCCTCGAAGCAGCTCACGATCCAGCACCTTCCCCGCGGCGAACAACTCAGTCGACCTTCCCATGATCGGAGAGAGTCAGGGTGACGAGCGCAGCGGTGGTGTGTTGATCCAGAGCGATGAGCGCAGCGGATACCGCTACTTTCATCCACTCTCCGTCCTCCCTGCGGAACCGCAGAACGCCGCCCGCCCGCCCGCTCGACGCCAGTTCCTTCGACAAGCCGACCGCGCTGCGCAGGTCCTCGCGGTGAATCGCGGGGTGGTGTGGTGAGTCGAGCGTCCACGCGAGTCCGGGCATGGGGTTGTCGAGCCACTTCAACAGCCTCATGGTGCGCAGGTCTGCGATCGCCCGCCATCGTCCGGGCGTTGCCTCCGCCGCGACGATCTGCTGAGCGAGCAGAACCGGCGTGGGAGGCGGCGCGGTCGGCACGCTTTCCGCAGGTCCGATGTCATGGGTGATTCCCCGGACGATCAGCTCAACCCTGCCGCCAGGAGTTTTCACCTCAATGCAACGGCACGCGAAGTGCACTGCACGCCGAACACCGTCGTCCCGGTTCACGGTCCACGTGGCCAGGTGCTCCGCACCCGCAGTCGCCCTGACGATGAGCGCCAGCGCCTTGGCCTCGTCGGCGTTCGTCGTGAGCCGCTGGTAGGCGAACAGCTCGGCCAGGTCGTGCTCGTTTCGCCACCTGTCCGATCTAGTCCCGTACAACCGCAGCAGGTCGTCAGACCTGCTGCTGACGTGCAACGTGAGGTTGATGTGCCAGGCACCAGCAGGATCGCGGGGCGGCGGATCCTCGTCCAACGGCCCCACCCACAGGTACACCCCGTGGACCAGGCCGCCGTAGGCGAGCAACGGGTGCCCGATCACGCGGCGTTTGCCCGTGGTCGTCCGGGCCTCAACTGACTGGCGCCCTTCAACTATGCGAGCAGTGACGCCGAGTACGTCGGCGAGGAACGGCCCTCGGCCGAGCACGGAACGAAGCGGAACCATGTTCTTCGGGTTGCTTCCAACAGCGAGCACCGTCGGCTCGCACCGAGAACCCCCGAAGGTCTCGACCAACAACCAGTCGGCCGCCATCGCTCCGTCCCCCGGTCGAAGATTGGCCTGCTCAGGCAGGCTAACTCCACTACCGGATCCGCGCTTGGAGCTTCTCCAAAGCGCTCGCGACGAGGTCGCCAAATCACGCGGTCGAGTGAGTACTTAAGTTGGCTTCCAGTCCATCAGACCCGGCTTCGGCATCAGTGGCACTGGTAGCAGGTCTACGGGGCGGTTGAGGCAGATTCCCGGTGTTGTCCCGCGTGCGGCGGGCGACCCACACGATGCACCGTCCCACCGAGAAGCTCAAGCCCAAAAGAGGGGCTTGCCCTTCTCGGCGCGCCAGTGCATTTCGTGTGCGCCCGCCGCACGCGGGACAACACCGCGCTGTGCGGTGAATGAGCGCGTGCGTGGCGGGAGTTGAACCAGATCTTCTTCCGCCACAAGGAGCTTCGTCATGGTTAACGTGCCGGAACCGGACCTGGAAGTGCACTGGGTGCACACCGGCATCCGCGCGCCCTACTCGTTCTCGATCAGCGGACTGGCCACGGCGGAACACGACCGCGGCGTCGCCTTCAGCGCCGAACTCGTACACCCGGAGCTCGGCGTGGTCGGTCGCATCACCAACAGAGGTTGCGGCGACGACACCGAGTTCACCGCCCACGACGACACGTCGTTCGGAGACCGCGAGCTCAAGCAGTTTCTGCAGCAATGCCAACAAGACAACGAACCCATGTTCGCCGACGTCCTGCACGTCCTTCTCGAAGAGATCATCTACGAGGCCGAGACCGCCGGCATCGTGGCCAATGCCCTCCGAGGCAACCAACTTCCCGTCCGGAGCTACCTCCCTCGCCGCGCGGCGCTCTGGGGGCCTGAACGAGGCGACCCACTCGTCTGCCGACGAATCGTCCTGCGCCAGGACGCTCGCGAACGACTGGCAGCCAAGCTGTCCAACCATCCGGCATACGGTCTCGATGACGAGTCCGCGTACTGGCAGATGTTCGACGGTGTCGACTGGACGCCACTGCTCGGTCGCTCGCCTCTGACCGCGCTCGAGAACGAGACCAGGATTCGCAGGGCTGAACAACTGACCCGCGAGCTGCCTGATCCGGACGTCTACTACTTCGCCGTGCCGTTCAGCGACGATCTGTTCCTGTTTGGCAAGCCTGGCAGGCGCTTCATGCTCATCGGCGATCGCAGCGACGTGATCCACTCCGACGAGTGGTGCCAGTGCACCACGAAGAGGCAGCGCACCGTCCGGTTCGAACGGTGGCGCCCGACCGGACGGGACGAGTCCGGCGTCATCCACGCCGCCAAACACTGCCGACGCCTCGTCCACATCGACTAGTTCGACGCATCGGCACGTCTACATAAGGCCGGCCGCGTTCCTGACGGAGCGCGGCCGGCCTTTGTCGTGCGCACTCAACCAGGCCCGTCAGTTTTCATGAATCGAACACGAGGAACTGACAACATGACTCCCGCTTGCGACCATCCGTGGTTCCAGACGCACCCAGTTAGTCCCGAAAACATTGTGCAGCACTACGAGCTCGCATCGTCCGAGGAAATCGAGCGGGGCATGCATTGGTACCGGGACGCCAATCATGTTGCCGTAACCATTGCACACGGCAATGCCCATCTTGGTGCAGGCATGTTGGCCATCTATTCACCTCAGCAGGGCTGGATCGAAAACATCCTCACCGCAGCACGCGTGCTCCGGGAGCGGAAGGGGATCGGCGGTCCCGGCTCTGGAGCGTTCGCGTCTGCCCAGCAGAAGCGTGCTGCCGACCGACTGCTGGCCGGTGAGCGATACGAGGACCTCCTCACCGGTCCGAAGATCCGCGACTTCGCCCACCTCATCGAGCACGGCGGCGACAAGGATCCGGAAGATCCGCACGTCGTGGTGGACCGGCACGCCATCTCCGTCGCGATCGGACACCCGGTCACCACCGAGGAGTACGGCTCGGCACCCCTCAAGGGGGCCAAGCGCCGCGACGGTTCGATCAGCCGTCGGCACTACGACCACGTCGTCGATCAGTACCGGTCTGCTGCGGACCTGACGACCGCCAGTTCTGGCCGCCTTGTCGCAGCGCATCAGGTCCAGGCCGTTACCTGGCTCGTCCGGCAACGACTGAATCAGGAAACCGAGCTGCAGCGCGGTCTCAACCCGCTCGACAAGGCGCGAAATCGAGCCCGCGCCAATTCCGAAGAGGCATGGAAAGCCTTCAGGGAAATCCACCTACCCGAGCTGGCCGTTTTTCCAGGCACTGGCTATCTGTCCGCCGCGTAGCGCTCGAACCTCACACCCCACCAGGAAATTTGAACCTCGCGGCACCGATGGAGCGAAAGGGAGGAGCAGCACTATGTCGCAGGACCGACAAGCCGCCGAGTCGGCGCGTGCAGAACTCGCGAGGGAACGGGCTCGCGCCGACTCGTTCGAGATGGTCAACCGAGCGCAAGCCGCCAGCCTCCTGGAGTTGGCCGCGCTCTCGGCGGAACTTCGATGCCAGGTTGCCGACCTGGCTGACAACGCCTTGAGCTCGGAACCCGTTCCCCTGCAACGTCTGCGCAACGTCACAGGTCGCATGAACGGGTTGGCACAGACGCTGAGCAGAGCCGCGCACGGCTACACCGGCGCCTGGACCACCGACATGCTGTACCGGACCGTCGACGACGATCTCCGGTCCCACAACTGGACGCCTCGACCTGATCAGGGCCTCCAGGGAGCGCTGCCACCGATCCCGATCTCAGAGATCGGCGACGGCGTCCGAGGCTTCACCCGCGGCTGGCACCGCGGACCCCAATGGATCACGTTGTGGTTCACCAGTCCGACGACGATCGCCTACGCGGACAGCAGCGATCATGGCCGCCTGCCAGACGTCGACGCCGTACATGCGGTGATCACCTCTTCTCGCTCCTTGTCCGCGTCAGCGTTGGCCGAGTGGGTGGCTGCATGCCAGCAGGCCCACATCACTCCGTTCGACGCGCCCTACAGCCGAGTGTTCGAGCATCTCCGCGCCGGCCCTTGGTTCGAGATCGAGGTCGACCGATGCGACGAGTACGGGGTGCGGACACCCGGCGGTCTCGGCAACACCTCCGAGTGGGCGAGCCCGAGCGATCCCGACTTCAGGCTCTACGCCTGGGGAATCGGCGATGAGCCCGCTCACGTCCGCTACTGGGCCGGCCCCGTGGTCGACATGGCCCATCTGGTCCAGGTCACCGGCGAATACCGCTGACGCTTCCCGTTCCAGGCGCCTCCAGCTCGAGCTGGCGGTTCCGCACCCCTCACGAAGGTCGAGGCGAACAACCATGCCCATCAACAACCTGGCGAAGGCTTCTCCGAACGAGATCGATGCCGAACTCGCCCGCCTGAACGTGGAACTCACCAAGGCGGAGCAGATCCTCGTGGCGCTCAGGAAGCGTCGTCGAGATCGCATCGAACGCGGCGAAGTCGATCTGGCGGACGAATTGGTAGTCCAGATCGAGCAGGCGTGTTCTGCTGCCGACGCGTGCGAAGCCGCGGCAATGCCCTTTGAGCAGGAGTTCACACGGCGCGGTGGTTGGACGCGCGCCTGGCTCGTGCTCAACACCGGCGGGCACGTGCATCGCACCGCCGCCTGTCGAACCTGCTTCCCCACCACGAAGTTCGCGTGGCTCACGCATCTGTCCGGACGCGACGAGGTGGAGATCGTCGATCTGGCCGGCAAGGCCGCCTGCACCGAGTGCTACCCGAGCGCACCGGTCGAGGTCCGAAATCAACCTAGTCGAATCAAGACCTCTGAGCAGCTCGCACAGAGCGCCGGGCGAGAGCAACGGGCACGTGCAAAAGCTGCGAAGGCAATCTCCTCCCCTGATGGAACTCCTTTGCGCACCAAGCACTGTGGACTGATCGAGACCGAGTTCACCGCCCGACGCTCGTACGCCGACTTGCTGAGCTACGCCAGGTACTTGACGCGGCAGAACGTGGTCTTCCACCGCGCCAGCATCGCCGAGCACCAGGAAGACGCACGACTCATCCTCGCCGCGCTGTCGGCAAAGCACGGCCGCACCGAAGACGACCTGCGTGAGGAGCTCGCGCCCAAGGTCGAAGCCAAGTGGACGCGCGAGCACAGCAAGTGGGGATGACGACCCAGCCCTGATGTCTCTCTCACGTGAAGCCCGAAGGAAGGTCCAATGTGTACACAACAGTGGGCTGCCATCCCAGTGTTTCCGTCATGCCCTGAATGCGGCGGCGACCTGCAGCTTCGTCCGGAGGAGGACCTCCGGTACGTCTACTGCGTTCGCGGCACCTGCCCCTTCAACGGAGACAGCGCAGGCGATGTCGTCATCCAACACCTCCAACCTGACGCGGGCTGGCCCCGCCCAGAGATGGAAGGCCGCAAGGTCCCCTGGGTCACACCGGTCATCGGTGACCGAGTCGCCTGGGCAGCACTCAACGGGGCACGTGTCCGCGAGGCGCTGCGGCACTGGCTTTGTCAGGTCTGCGGTGAGTCGTTGGACCGGCGATCACGAGCGTGGGTTGCGGTTTTCGAAGGTGTCGTTGCTGAGGGCGGCGCGATGCACAAGCGGTGCTTTGCCTTCTCGGCAGCCGCGTGCCCTGCTCTTCGCAAGGAGCGTGCGCGCACCGTTGTCGTCGAGGTTCGTCACGGCGACCAGCGCAACGACTGGGAGGCGGTCATCGGACGCCTTGTCGCCCAATGCGTGTCACACGGTCAACTGCCGGATCTTCTTCCCCTCTAGGAAGTTTCTGTCGCTTCACCCTCGCGATCAGGCCGCTGACAAGGAGCCGATCATGTCCTCAGATGCAGAGCTTCGCGCTCGTCTCTACTTGTTGCGCGTCTCAGAACCTCCAGCACCGGCACTGCAGCAATACGTCGCTGTTCACGGTCCGGTGGAAGCTGTCGTTCAGATCCGGGAGGGAACTGCACCAGCGGCAGTTCTCGGCGAGATCCGTCGGTCCGACATCGAGATCGACGACGACCTGGACGCCATCGAGCGCGGCGAGGCGCGTCTTCTCACGCCGGAACACGACGGCTGGCCGTTCGGCCGCTTCAGCGGGCTCACAGCCTGCGGAGCGCCGCTCGCGTTGTGGCTCAAGGGAAATGGATCGTTGGCCGACATCACGAAGCGAGCCGTGACGGTGACCGGCTCACGCGCTGCGTCGGCCTACGGTCAGTCCGTCGCCGAAGAGTTCGGCAACGGATTCGCACGTGAAGCCGTGACCGTCGTCAGCTGCGGTTCCTACGGAATCGGCAGCGCGGCGATCCGCGGAGCCCTTGCGGCTGGAGGCCGGGCGGTTGTCGTGCTCGCCAACGGAGTCGGCCTGGCTCATCCACGCCCGCACACCAGCCTGTACCGAGCAGTGATCGACGATGGCGGGTTGCTGGTCAGCGAGTATCCGTTCGGGGCTACGCCGGCACGTCACCGATTCCACGCGCGTTGCCGTCTGCTTGCGGCGCTGACCGGCGCGACGGTTGTCGTAGAAGCGGGAAGGAGAAGCGGATCGTTCGCGGTGGTGGGCGTCGCCAACGAGCTCGGCCGACGCTCCTACGGCGTACCTGGGTCGATCTATTCCGCCAGCTCCCAAGGCGTCCACGAGCTGCTTCGAACCGGCGCGGCGACTCTCGCCACGTCTGTCGAACACATCGCCTACGAGGACGGTCTGCAATGACCAACGCCGGCCACCTTCTCGCTGCACTGGGCTCGCTCGGACTACCCAGCGAGTGGCGCACGACAGTGGTGCTCTGTCCGCAGAGCCGCCTGATCACGATCAAGATCAGGTCAAATGGTGCTGTCGCCGTCCTGGTACCGACCGCGGCCACCATCGAGCGAGTGGTGAAGTTCGTCAGTGATCGTCGCTCCTGGATCAATCAGCAGCGCGAACGCTTCGAGCTCTGCGCTCCCAGGTATCCCGCCAAAGCACTCGTCGACGGCGAACCCTTCGACCTTCTCGGTCACCGCTACCTGCTCCGCCTCGTCACGACACCACCCGGCGACATCGGCAAGCTTCCCGCAATCGCCAAGGACGGCATCCTCTATGCGAAGCCTCAACGTCCCGACGTCGCTCGTCGTGCGATCGCGGGGCTCTATCGCGATGGCGGCCTCGCCTGGATGCAACAGCAAGGCCGTCCGTACGAAGTAGACGGTGGGATATCTGGACTCTCCTACGCCGTGCGCAACCTCGGCCGAAAGCGCTGGGGCATCTACGAAGGCCCGGACAAGCACCTCGTAACGATGCACTGGACGGCGTTCGCCCTCCCGATGCCGCTTGTCGAGTACGTGTTCGTCCACGAGCTGGCCCACGCCACTCAGCCCACCGGGCGCGCTCATGGTCCGCAGTGGCGGCAACGACTGCGCCTCTGGATGCCCGACTGGCGCCGACGACACGCCGATCTCCTCGGAATGTGCCGCCACGCCTGGTTCGGCGATTGCAGGTCTGGCGACACCCCGAAGCCGCCGCTGTAGAACGGACGGTGCTCGGTGATCACGCGTCCGCCACGGCCTCGCGCCCAGTGGCCAGCGATGCGGGATCTCACTCCGGCGCCTTGGACGCGGTCCCGGATCGCGCGAGATCCAGCACGCCGGACGACTTTCTACCTCGGGACGCACCGTCCATGGTGGCTGGCCTACAGCCCGGTACCTCTGTGCGTATCCGCGCACACGCTGGCCTCCTATGTTCCTGGCGGCCGCGGGGTGCCCGTCGCCGGCGTGCCTTACATCATCGACAGCGGCGCCTACACCGAGATCCGGGACCACGGCACGTGGCGGTGGGACGAGGACCAGTACGGCGGCATGGTCTACCGATTGATGGACGAGATCGGGATCCCGGACTTCGTGGCTCCGCTCGACAGACCGGCCGAACCCGAAGTTCTCGACTGTGCGGGCACGACGACCCTCGATCACCAGGAATGCACGCTGGAGTCCTATCTGTACCTGGCGCTCGAGTTCCCCGCGGTGCCCTGGATGCCTGTGCTACAAGGCTGGACTCTGGAGGAGTACGAGCAGCACGACGCCATGTACCGCAAAGCCGGGATCAACCTCGCCGTGCAGCGACGAGTAGGACTCGGGTCGATCTGTCGCCGCGGTTCAGTCCAGCCCATCGGCGTGATCGCCGAGCGGTTCGCCCGCCGCGGCTATCGGCTGCACGGCTTCGGGTTGAAGACCACTGCACTCCGTGCCAACGCACACCACTTCGCATCCGCGGACAGCATGGCGTGGAGTGATCAGGCTCGGCGCACCCGATTGCGGCTGCCTGGCTGCCAGCACGCCGGTATCTGCAACAACTGCCCCCGCTGGGCTCTGACCTGGCGAGAAACAGTCATCACCGCTATTCGCGACTCCGAGCGGCGCATCTTCTCGCACTGAGCAAGCCCGTCGCTTCCGCTCCAGAAATCCACCTTCGCCCCGGCGCATCACACATTCGCGCCGGGGCTTTGCCATGCCGTCAACTCTGAAGAGAGGCCGTCGCCATGAGGAAGCTCCGCATCAAGAGCAACACGAGCCCCGAACAGGTCGTCACCCTGACCGCCGCCGATCAGGCTCGCCGCTATCCGTACGTCATGCACGGCGTCGATCCGCGGACACTGCGCACGAACCAGAACTCCCGTCGGACGCGGGATGTGCGCGAGGAGCGATCTGACCTGGTGTCCGCCGTCGAACAGTTCGGACTGGACACGCGAATCTCGATGATCACCGTCGCTGACGAGCCGGAAGGCCTCACCGTGCTCGTCGGCCACCACCGCCATGCCGCCGCAGTAGCCGTGAAGGAGGACAAGAAGCCCGATCTGCTCATCGACGTCCTGGTCCACGCTCCCGGCACCACTCCGCTGGACCTGACAGTCGCCCAGGCCATCGAGAACATGAACCGCCAGAGCTACACCCAGGACGAGGAGGTCGCTCTCTACCTGAAGCTCGAAGGACTCGGCATGGACGCCGGCGCGATCGCCAAGGTCCTGCCGCGGGAGCCCGATCAGGTGGAGGCCGGTCTGGCTGTGGCTGCCACTACGCGGACCCGTGCGGCCGTCGCCGAGCTGCCGGAGGTCGACCTGCTCATTCTGTCCGAGCTCGCCGAGTTCGAGGACGACGAAGCGCTGCACGCGCTGCTCGTCGAGGTCCTGCGCTCCAGGCCTGGCACCTTCGCCTGGGAACTCAAGCAGGCGCGCAACGCGAGGGAGCGCAAGGCGAACGAACAGGCCGTCCGCGACGAAGCCATCCGCGAGTTCACCGACAAGGGCTACGCGATCCTCGACGAGGACGACCAGCTCCCCGACACCATCGAGGAACTCGAGAAGCTTTGCGCTGCAGCTGACGCAGCGCCGATCGACCCCGCCCAGCACGCTGAGTGCCCTGGCCGTGCGGTCCACCTCTGGGTCACCTACCAGCTCGACGTGCGGGCGACCGAGTACTGCGTCGACTTCGCCTCCCACGGACATCGCACCATCGCATCGGTCGTGATCTCCTCCGCAAAGGAGAAGCTGCGCGACGCGGGCGTGCTACTCGTCGACCGCGAAGGTGACAACGTTGTCGAGCTGGAGCGCCTCTTCCACGACGCCGACAGCGACCACGCGTTCACCAGCGAGGAGCACGAGAACTGCCCCGGCCACGCCGCCTACGTCGACGACGAACTGGACGGAAATGAGGCCGACATCCGCTTCGTCTGCACCGACTACATCTCCCACGGCCACGTTCTGGACCGCGCTCTACCAGAGGAGCCGAGTCGCAGCGCATCGTGGAAAGCCTTGGAGGTCAAGCGTGCGAAGTGCAACAACGACCTCTGGGAGGCCGCTGAGCCAGTCCGGAGGGATTGGCTCAAGGAGTACTTCAAGCCGTGGCGGAGCGGCAAGGTCGCCACAAGCCACAACGGCAAAGCCGCATCTAAGCCAGCAGCCGCGCGGGCAGTCAAGGGCGTCGGTGTGAGGACGTCGAAGGATCAGGGCAAGCGGGCTCCCAAGTTCGATCTGGCTCCCAAGGTTCGGCATCTGCTCACGCGCGCGACCGTGCAGGCGACCCAAGTCATGAAGGAGGCTTCGCCGTCGCACCGCTACGCGTGCGAACTCCTCGGTCTCGCGGACCCGACCGGGACCAGCAACGCCGAGCATCCGATCGTGAAGGAGCTGCGCAAGCAGACCGTCGGCGAGGACCAGATCACGATCATCCAACTCGCCCAGCTCCTCGGTGCTTGCGAGGAGTACTTCAACCACGGCTACACCGTCAGAGGCGCCAACACCACCTGGCGCCAGCAGATCGAGGACGTCCGCTTCTACTTCGAAGCGCTGAAGACGCTCGGCTATCGCGGCTCCCACGTGGAGCAGTTGGTCCTCAACCCCGAGCTGGACAACGAGAAGTGGCCGCACCTCGTCGACGACACCGCCGGCCTCGACGAGGCGGCCTAGCAGTCCATGTCACCCCTGTCAGGCCCCGAGTTGCCATCCCGGCGGCTCGGGGCCTTCTCGCTACCACGCACGGAAAGGACCAACCCGTGTACACGTTGGATCCTGCGACCGTCGAACTCACCTTCACCAACGGCTTCCGCCATCTCGTCCCGTCGTTTCTCGCCGCCCGCGTGCGGGGCATCGACTCGGACGGAGATCTGCTGGTGCCGCTCTGCGACCGGCCGACGCCGATGCTCCGCGACGACCACACGGAGTACCTCGTACCTCTCACACCTTGTTGCCGAGCCACTGGCAAAGGTGCCGAGTGCAGCACCGGCGTGGTCTGCCGCAGCTGTTTCGAGGAGGTCGGCAGCAAGTACGGCCTTGACGGCCAGATCATCGCTGAGGTCTCCCTGATGACACCAGTCAAGTCAGAATCTCTAGCTGTACGAGTTGCCGTCGTACGACCAGGCAGCACGAACGCGTACGTCGTGACCAAAGAGATTCACGTGGGAGCGCGTCTGCCAGGCGGCCTGCTGATCACAGCGATCGAACCCGCGCTCAGTATCGACACCTGCTATGACTGCGCCCACGTCTTCAACGAAGGTGCGCCTGCAGTGCATGTCGTCCAAGACGAGGAAGCTCTAGCGGCACAACGCGATGTTCTGCATCTGCATTGCGCGCAGATCCGCAGCGCGGACTCCCTTCGCTATGTGGTTGCCGAACAACACACGGCCACCTTCGCCGCGCTGCGGCAGGCCGTCGAGAGGCTGACCCAGTCGACCCACCGCAGTAGCAAGATCAAGAACGCCATCAACGACGTGTCAACGGCATTCGACGCCTACAGCGCGTTGTTCGAGAACTGATGCACCGCACGTTTTCGGTCGCCAGCTCCCAGCACTCGTTCTCCACCTTGCCTGGTGGCAGTTCACGTCAGTTCTCGCGACGACCCGTCAGAAGGGATCTGTCCGATGGAGTTTCCCAAAGCTGCAGCGCTCACCGCCGAGGACATCTCTGCGCTCATGTCATCCGACGCGGTCACCTTCCTGTTCGATGCCCGAGCCGGCACTGCAGTCGCACGAGCCACCAAGACCTGCGAGGAGCTAGACAACCGCACCATCGCGTGCGGCGTCGAGATCGTCGGGTTCCAGCTAGAGCGGCCCTTCGACGTCGAGTGGAACGAGCATGCAGCCGTCACCACGGTGTGTCGAGCCCGGCTGTTCCAGTCGGACCTGTCTTGGTCGACCGTCCTGAACTTGCTGCGGCCGGGCGATCGCCTCACACAACGGTGGCTCGCCGACGCTCGCAACGACACCCTGCACGACACCGGCCTCACGGTCGACGAGCTCGCGATCGAAGTCGGTCGTAGCGGTCCGCCGTTGGTCTTCCACGTGCTCAGCCATGTCACCACACCCGACGACCCATGCCGGTTGGTCCTGCGCCGCACGTGATCGCCTCCGGAAACGAGCCTCATGGCCAGGGAGAGCAGCATGTCCGAGCCTTCCAACTCCACTCCCGAAACCGGCGTCAATCCCCCGACGCAGGACTATTCACGCGGCGAGTCCCCGGATCGTTCGTTGCTCTCTGCGGTGACCACCCTCGGCGATCTCCGGGCGCTTCTCCCGATCCTGAACAGCGACCGTGCGGTGTTCGCGGCGGCCGGCGTGATCGCCCACGCCGCGTGCTCCGGCCAGTTCGACAACGAGGAGCTCACCGTCGTGGTGACCGATCTCTGCGCAGACCTGTTGCACCTGGCCGATGCCCTGGGCATCGACCACGCCGAGCTTGCTGCCGATAGCCAGTCCTACTACTTGGACGAGCTCGGCCGCTGATCCGCAACGCTCCCAACCGAACCTCCGCCTCCTCCCACGATCGGAGTCGGCTTCAACCGCAGAATGAGGATCACGTCGTGACCAGCTCTCCGATGCTGCTCTACGACCCACTCCAGGTGTGGTCACAGGTCTTCAGCAACCCAACGCTCGCCGCGGCACTAGCCGACGTCTTCTCCTGCATCGAGATCAACGTCATGGCCGGGCTGCTCGATGAAGCGGGCGAGCCTCATGCCTCGCGACGCTGGCTGTCCCGCCACCTCGCAGACTGCCTCACGCCCGAGCGACACCTGAACTGACGCACACAGGAATCCACTGCCCGGCACACGGCCGACCAAAAGCACGGGGCAAGTTGAGGAGCGAGGGTGAGCAAGGTCCACCCGAGGGACCTGTCGATCTGCGCCGACGCTATCAGCTCGTTCCAGGTCCGCGCCGATGAACCCGGCCCGAAAAGCACGGGCCGGAACCCCCGCCGCCCCCTGCGGGGCCTTCCACGACCTGAGCTCCGAGACGCAGATCGACAGCCCCCTCGGGCGAACCCACTCGAAGTATTGCCAGCGGGTGGGCGGATTCGAGAACCGGGGAGGTCGGGATCCGATCACCGAATCTGACAAGGAGTTCTCGTCATGGCTGGAGAGACCACCATCACCGTCGTCGGCAACCTCACCGCGGACCCGGAGTTCCACTTCATCCAGAGCGGTGCCGCGGTGGCGTCCTTCACGGTCGCGTCTACGCCCCGCACGTTCGACAAGCAGTCGGGCGAGTGGAAGGACGGCGAAGCGCTGTTCCTGCGGTGCAACGTGTGGCGGCAGGTCGCCGAGAACGTGGCCGAGTCGCTCACCCGCGGTTCGCGAGTGCTCGTCACCGGGCGCCTGCGCCAGCGTTCCTTCGAGACGAAGGAAGGCGAGAAGCGCACGGTGGTGGAGCTGGAGGTCGACGAAATCGGCCCCTCGCTGCGCTACGCGACCGCGAAGGTCAACAAGGTCAGCCGTGGAGATGGCGGCCGGCCCGTTCAGCACGCCCCCGTGCCGGCTCAGGACCCGTGGAACGAGGCACCGCACGCCAGCGCTCATGGCTTCGTCGGCGAGCCCGCGTTCTGACCTCTACACCGAGCGGGCCCGGATGCACAGCGTCCGGGCCCGCTCCGGCTGCGGTGGCCGATGAGGGCGCCCGCCACCGCCACCTCGCCGTCCTTCACCAGTTCTCTCCGGCCGATCAGTGGCGCGCGTCCATCCACCTAGGACGTTGCAGCCCGATCCCCCTTGGCCGGACGCATCCGCCGCGCCCCAAGCGGGTTGCGTCCGGCCAAGGTCGGCCGCTCGGTCCTGCATCCGATGAACCTCAATGCTCTCCGGCCGAGCTGAGGCGCGTGCTGCCACCCCACAGCACAGCTGCCCGCTCGCCCTCGGCCAGGCGTGCGCGAGACCCCGCATCGCCACGCCTGGCCAGGGTTGTCCGGCTATCCACCACAGAGGTCGAGGATGGGCTCCTCCACTGTGGACGAGCTTGGAGGTGCGCCCCGACGAAAGAGGTCTGTCGTGCAGAAGCAGACAAGCGATCGGAGGCTCGGCACGCCAACATGTTCCAGGTCGACTTCTCACCCGATCGTGGGACAAGGCCGAGGAAGAGAACCCGCCTCAGCACACGAAGTCAGCACGACCGCTCGTCCTCTCCATCACCGGTTCCGCGGACCGCACCGCCGACGTGCTCTACCCTCAAATCGCATGAGGGTCACCGCGCTGGTCGTGTTCATGCGTCTCATCGGCGCTGGCGGAGTCGGCGCCTACGTCGGAGCCGCGGCCTCCGGTTTGATCGCCGTACTGACCGGCAAGGTGTTCGCACCAGGTAGCCCTTGGACGACTGGGCTGCCGTTCCTGATCGTGATCGGCGCGGTGCTCACCATGGGCATCGCACGGCTGACGCGTGCTTGGTTCCTGCCGGCTGTCGCGACCCGGCGCATTCTGTGGGGTGCTGCGGCCGGAGCGGTGCTCCTACCGCTGGCGGTCGCCGTCGGAGAACTCGGAGATCTCGCCCCCATCGCGGTCGGCCTGATGGCCATCGGCTGGGTGACCACGGTCGTCCTCTGGATTCAGTGGTTCCGTCGTCGTTCCAGCCACTCCCCCCGACGGAGGGCCAGCGAACGAGCGCGCTAGGCGAGCGTCGCCGCTACGGCCGGGTCAGCCGGGTCGGGTGCCAGGTCTGTCAGGACAGGAGGCTCGCTGGCTTCGACGGTGGACTTCCGCTCGTCCCTGCCTGCCGCGATCAGTCGCCGAGCCGTCTTCTCGTCCACTCCGAACAGTGTGGCGATCTGCTCGACTGTTCGGTCTGCCTCGGCGGCGGCCAGCGCTGCGCGGCCCTGCTCGGCCCGGTGCTGCTCAACCACGACATCGCGCCGTTCGTGAAGTCGTGCGATCGCCAGCTCATGAGGAGCCGTACGTCGTTCACACTCCTGCTCCGCCTCAGCGATCTTCTCGTCGGCCAAGAAGTACACCTCGAGAGCAGAGTCGACATTCCGCTCGTTCTCGCGCTGCTGTGCAAGCTGCTCTACGTGCCGCTCGCGCGCTGCAGCCAGTCGCCTGCTGACCATGGTCGACCGGCGTGCCCGACGCCTGCCTCCGGCTCCAGATGCAGCCATGCCCTTCTCCCTCCCGATCCGTCCCTAGTTCCAAGCGAACGACACGGTGAGAAGAACGTCAACGAAAACCTGCCCAGATCGGTTGTTTCGCCGACGCCCACGGGAACACGGCGACAGACCGAGCCATCGAACAGCGAAGGCGTGCCGGCCCGATGGACCAGCACGCCTTCGTGTGTCGTCGCATAAGCCCACGAGGGGCTCACCGCACAACGCGGATCTCGCCAGAAACTGCGACGACAAGTTGCCGGCGCACAGGACTCAGTAAGACCCAAACCGGCATCGCAGAGTCTAGCGGTCTGTGACCGCCGAATGTGCAAAGGCGAGCCGCCGCAGGCGACACGACCGCCTCGCGCCAGGCCGCCTTGACGCGACTCCGAACTCTCCAAGCCGCCCAGCTGCGCCTCAACCTGCCTGCGCTGAGTGGTCACCTGAGCCCCCCTGCCCTCAATCATCTTATGCCGTGCCAGCCGCATCAAGGCACCCCAAAAACATTTTGCCTCCGCAGGCTCCGTCAAAATCTTTTTCGGGACCCACCTTGACCCGGCCGTCACACCACAAGGACCGGCAGGGACAGGGGGAGCGGGGAGGAATGGGCGGCATTTCAACAATTGAACTGCCGCACCCAAGGCATTGACCAGCGGATATCTTGCAAATCGCGCGCCAGTGAATATGCAGATACACCCCATCGTGCTACTTCAATTTCTTGCGAAGCACCCTATTCGGTCACTAGGATCAGAATTGCAAGAAAGAAGCGCCGGGAACGCCAGACCCGGTGAAGCACAAAATCAGTAGTGGGGTAATCCATGTCTGCAGCTATTTCTGTTCCAGAGACCATTTCCGAGCTTGCCGAGCTGGTCAGGTCAGGCAACATCCGCGCAGCCCGCAAGCTCGGGCGGAAGTTGCTCAAGGTCGCGCCCACGCGGACGCTGTGGGTGATCGCGCGCATCGCCAACGAGCTGGACGAGCGCCCGCACACCGCCCTTGCGTTCATCAACCACCTGTTGGAGACCGCCCCGAGCCAGGAAGACCGTGCGATCGTCGCGGCATGCTTGCCCGAGCCGGGTGAAACGCGCCGGACCGTTGAACGGAGCTCCCAGCGCGCGCCGCATTGGAACAGCACCAACAAGCACGAAGCGCCGCGCGATCTGAAGACCGAGCAGCGGAACGAGCTGCGCCGCAAAGCTCGTTCCCGTCAGGAACAGGCCGACGCCGCCGGGTTCGCTCGCTACCGCGTCGACAGCGCCGGAGTTGCGGACGGGGATCAGGTGCCGGACCGCCATGACCGTGCGGCCGCCGAGCAGGTCTACGCCTCAGGGTTCGACTACGACCGCGCGGCGTTGTACGCCAATGAGGTGCCGTTCGCGTGCCTCGCGTGCGGGATCTGCCGAGGACGCTATGACCTGAACGCAGCGCGCGTCCAAGCCGGACATGGTGACGACATGCTGTGTGGCGAATGCCGTGTGGTGGGTTGCGCAGGTCTCCCGGAGTTGGTGGTTGGCCACAGCCTTGCAGACCTTGTGACGGCCCGTTGCTCGTTCGTCTGGACGAAGCACGGCGACGTTGTCGCGCGGGCACTGCTGCGCTCCGACTGGCGCCACGCCCCTACGGATGCCGTGCGCGAGATCATCACGGACTACGCACGCGCTTACCTTTCAGCCGAACCGCCCGCCGAAGCACGGCAGGATACCGCCGAACTCAGCGACTGTGTGACGTGCGGAGTCCAGCGCGAACCTAACGACACCAACGCACCTGTCGCCGACGACGGCCAGTGCGCCGCGTGCCGAGAGCTGGCCGCCGAGCTGGACGAACTGGCCGCCGCGTAGAGGTCCCAACGCACGAGCGCGTTCCCGAAGCCCCCGGTTTCCGCCGGGGGCTTTCGCGTGTGCACCTCCCCCGTGCCTCAGCAGCCCAGCCTCTCTTCTTGCCCCCGTCCAGGCCTGCCCGCCCTCCCCTCCGAGCCGCCCTCACCCGCCGCCCGCCGCTCCCCAACCTCCGTCCCTCAGCCCGCCGGCACACAGCACCTCTTGCACTGTGAGTGCTCCACGGTTCTGAATCGATAAACCACCGAGTTTTGCACGCTATTGGCGCGCGTGCTGGACGTCCTTTCACGACCGAGTTTGAGCTGGTGGTTGTGATCGGCGTGCGCAAGCTCTCGCCCGGTGGGCACCAGTACCTCACCGGCTCGGTGGCTTGTGCGGACCGCGGTCTGGAGGCCGGCGAGTCACTGTCGGACTACTACTTGGCGCACGGCTACCCACCTGGCGAATGGTTCGGGCGTGGCGCAGCCGTTCTGAACATGCACGGCGAAGTCACGGCCGCACAGATGAACGCGCTGTTCGGCGAAGGCCGCCACCCGGACGCAGACCGCATCCAGGCGGAGATGATCGCCCTCGGTCACACCGAGGCGGAAGCCTTGTCCGCCACCAAACTCGGCTACCGGTTCCCTCAGTACGACGGTGCGGATCGGTTGCGCGGCAAAGTCATCGAGGCCTACAAGCGGCACAACCTCGACAACAACCTGCCGCCAGGCGCTCCGATCGATGACGCCACACGCGCGGACCTTCGTCGCCTCGTCCTGTCACAGGCTTACGCCGAGGAACACGAAGGCCAGCTGCCTTCAGAGGACGAGCTGACCAAGTGGCTCGCCGCGCAGAAGAAGGCCATGAAGTCGGCCGTCAGCGGCGTAGAGCTCGTTTGCGCGCCTTCGAAATCCGTCAGCGTCGCCTGGGCGCTCGCCGACGAGCGCACCCGCGAGCTCCTCGTGAGTCTTCATCGCCAGGCGGTGCGCGAAACCCTTGCCTACTTCGAGAACACCGTCGCGTACACCCGCAAGGGTGCTGGTGGCTACACGCAGCACGACGTGAAGGGGATCACCGCAGCAATCTTCGAGCACTGGGACTCACGCGCGGCCGACCCGCATCTGCACACCCATGTGCTCATCAGCACGAAGGTGCAGGGCCCGGATGGACGCTGGACCTCATTGGACGGACGCACCGTCCTCGCCGCTGCGGTCACGTTGTCGGAGTACTACAACAGCCGTGTTCGCGACCTCTGCCGCGAACACGGTGCCTCGTGGACCGAACGGCCCTCCGGTGGCATCGACGCGAAGCGGCCGACGTGGGAGCTGGACGGAGTGCCCGCCGCCCTGTTGACCGGTTTCTCGCAGCGCGCGGCCCAGGTCGAGCAGGACCGCGCCCGTCGAATCGTCGAATTCCGTCGGCAGCACGGCCGAGAGCCTTCTCCCAAAGAGGTTCTCGAGATCTCCAAGCGTGCCCAGTACGGCACCCGAAGCAGCAAGCAGGCGCCGCGGTCACTGGCCGAACACCTCCACCGCTGGCGTCTCCAGGCCGAGAAAATGGTCCCCGAGCAGGTGATCGATGCGCTGGGGCAACGAGTGTTCGGCGGCCACGCCGACAACATCGCGGACTTCAACCTGCACGAGCTCGCCAAGGCAACGCTCACAGTTGTCTCCGACCAGCGTGGTCACTTCAACACCTGGAACATCGAAGCCGAAGCACATCGCCAGACCGCGCACCTGCGTGTCGCGGACAGAGGCCGCGACCAGTTGATCGCCGATGTCGTGCGCACGGTGCTGCAATCGCCGGACCTGGTGTCGCTGGAGGCACCTTCGCTGGTAGCCGAACCGAACGCTCTGCGGCGACGTTCCGGCGAGTCGGTCTTCGTCGAGCACAATAGCCAGCGGTTCACGACCGGCCGAACCTTGCGCGAGGAGTCCGCCCTAGCCACCTGGGGTGCCCTCACCGACGGCCGTCGTCTTCTTCCAGAGACTGTTGCCAACGCGATTTCCGGAGGAGGTTCGCTCAACCGCGGCCAGCGAGCCGCCGTCACCTCGTTCGCGAAATCCGGACGCCGAGTGCAATTGCTGTACGCCCCAGCCGGAGCCGGCAAGACCACTGCGATGCGGGTCTACGCCAACGCCGTGCGCGCGGAAGGTGGCCGGGTGTACGCGTTCGGGCCGAGCGCACGGGCCGCGCACGTGCTCGCCGACGCGATCGACGCCCGCCCACACACCCTGCACCAGGTCACCTTCGCTCAGAAGATAGGCGTTGCAGAGAAAGCCTTCCCGTTCCGCCGCGGCGACGTGCTGATCATCGATGAGGTCTCGATGGCGGGCACGCACACATTGCATGACGTCGTCGCCTTCGCTTTGCGCCGCGGAGCCGATGTCAGGCTGGTCGGCGACGACAAGCAGCTCGCAGCAGTGGAAGCCGGTGGCGCGGTCCGCTGGTTCGCACACGTCCACGGCGCCGTGCGGCTCAAGGAGGTCGTGAGATTCCGCGATCCCGGCCAGCGGGCCGCATCGCTCGCACTCCATGACGCTGATCCCGCGGGCCTCGACTACTACTTCGACCAGGGCTGGATCTCTGACGGCAGCCGCGAAACGATCCGAGACGCCGCCCACCGTGCCTGGCGCAACGACCTCGACGCCGGCCACCAGTCTCTGCTGATCGTCCCGACCAACGACGACGTCACCGCGCTCAACCTTGAAGCCCGAGCGCTGCGCATGCTCCGCGGAGATGTGAGCGGCAAGGGTCGGGCTGCACAACTTCACGACGGTACCCACGCCAGCGCCGGCGACTGGGTAGTCACCCGTCGCAACGACCGGCTCCGGACGTTGTTCGGCGGCAAGGACTTCATCAAGAACGGCGACACGTGGGACGTCGTCAAGGTACGTCGCGACGGTGCGCTGAAACTGCGGCACCAGGTCAGCCGCGGCACCGTGGTGGTGCCCTCCAGCTACGTCACCGAGGAGGTCGAGCTGGGCTACGCGGCCACGATCAACCGCGTCCAGGGAATGACAAGCCGCGGTTCCGCGCATGCGATCGCCACCCACGGCATCTCTCGTGAACAGCTCTACACCCTCGCCACTCGCGCCGTGAACGACAACCGCATCTACGTCGAAACCCACCAGCACACCATCGACTCGCACCAGGAGACGCCACTCGAACGGACCGCACGCGGCGTGCTCGAGGCCGCCCTCACCCGTTCATCGGCCGAGACTGCCGCCAACGAAGAGCTGCGCAACGCCCTAGCGGCGGCCGAGTCGTTGAGCACGTTGGTCGGCCGTCACGACTACGTCGCGCTGCTGGGCGTCGACGAACAGGTTGAGGCGGTGCTCACCGACCAGGTTCCCGAGCTGTTCGACCGTCCGGCCATCCCGGCGCTGCGACAAACCCTCCGCACAGCCGAAGCCCTCGGCTGGCAGTCCGGACCATTGCTCGCGTCCGCTCTCTCGGCGGGCCCGCTCGACACCGAGGACGTCGAGGATCCAGCTGCTGTGCTCCAGTGGCGTGTAAAGCAACGACTGCTGGACAGCGACCCGCCCGCGCGCGTCTCCGCGCCGACCTTGGCCGCCACGAACCGTTGGCGCGCCGTCATCGAGCAGCACGCGCCTACCGCCGCAGTCGAGGACACCACATGGGAACCGGTGTGGCACCTTGCAGCCGCAGCAGCCTCCGAGGGCCTCGACGCTGACACGGCCATGGCCGAAGCCGCCCGTTGGCTTGCCGCACGCCCAACAGCTGACCCCTTGCCCGACCATCAGTTCGCGGCCGATTCCCTGCAGGCCGCACTCCTTGAACAGCGCCGTGAGGGCGGCGGATGGCGCTCTGTGCTGCCATGGCTCGCACATCCGAACCACCAGCAACTCCGCGAAACCCCAGAGCTGCTCGACTTTCTGCGGGACCTGAACCAGGTGATGGGCGCACGTGTCGAGGAGTTGCGAACGCTGGTCATCACTGACGAGCCGGCATGGGCCGCCGGATTGGGACCGCGCCCCCACCATGATCCCGCTGCTGCCGAACTGTGGGACGAGCTGGCGGGGCTGGGCGCGGCCTACCGGAACACCTACAACGTCACTACCAACGAACCCCTTCGCCCACTAGGCGCAGAGCCCGAAGGCGACGGTCCACGCGCACGTGCGTGGCAAGACCTGATCGTCCGGTGGACGCCGCCGTCCACAAGCGACACCTCACACCCCGACAGCACCAAGACCAACCGCACCAGCACCTTGGACAGGTTGCGTGACGCGATCGACCCGGACGACCTGCTAGCCGCGATCGCCGCTGACGAAATCGCCTCTTCACACCCCTTCGAGGACCTGCACGACCTCGTGCGCCGCTACGAACGGAGTGCACGAGCCGCCGACGAACAGCACCTCGAAACCCAGATCACTCACGTCCTCGCCGCTCGCGCCCCCTCCGCGCTCGGGCAAGACGCCGAACCTGCGCTGCGCTGGCTCCTACACCTGGCGCACAGCTGGGGTCGGACCATCGAGCAGGCAGTCCCTGACAGCGACAGCCTCTCCGGCCTCGATGGCGCACGTGATCCGGCCGCCGTGCTCTACCGACGGGTCGAACAGCGCATCCAACGTGCCGCCGCGCCAGGCGAACAGGAGCGGCCCCGCGGCCCACTCCCCTGGCTCGACGCCGCGGATCCAGCTGCGCTCACCGACCGTCCCGAGCTGGCAAAGCACCTCGACCAGCTCGCACGGGCGATCACCGAGCGCGCAGCCCAGCTGCGCCAGGACGTCGCTGAGTCGCAGCCGCGTTGGTCTAGCGGTCTCGGTCCGCGTCCCATCGACTCGACCGCCGCATCCCGGTGGGACGAGTTGGCCGCAAGCGCTGCGGCATACCGCGAGGCATACCGCATCACGACCAACAACCCAGACGTCCCGCTTGGGCCACAGCCCCGCAGGGACGACTCCCGTAGCCGAGCCTGGAACAAACTCAACGAACAGTGGAGGCCCGTCGTGACCACACCTGAAGATCAGTTCTCGTCGAACAAACGCCGGATCGCGGCTCTGCGCGACGACGTGATCGAGCGAGCTGAAGATCTCCGCGAGGACGCCGAGGCGCTCGCGGCCAGTCGAGATGACGCACATCCCGCGCACACCGCTGAGGAGCTACACCGCTACGACGATGTAGAAGAGGTCGACGAGCGACACGATCTCAGCTCTGGGATGGACTATTGAGGCGAGCGCTGCTCCCCTGCACACGCCGTCTCCGAGCTGGGCGCGTCCGCAAGTGCGTTCCACGAGCGCACAAGGCGCGAAGGCGAACGGTTTCGGCTAGCCACGCACTCTCGTCACGACAGGGCGCTGCGCGCAGTCCAGAAGGTCAGGAAGGCCGGAAAGAAGTTGTTCGCGCGTGTGGCGCGACAGACTGAGCGTCGCGAGGTTGTCGACCGCGGTGAGCAGGAGCAGGCTGGGCCATTCGTATCCGTCCAGTCCTGCGGCGGTGCCACCCCGGGCGGCGTACTGCGACCTGAGCTCGTCGTGCCGTTCATCGGGCAGATAGTGAGCGACCATCGCCACGTCAAGCGCGCGGACACCAAGGCCGCAGCGCGCGAAGTCCACTACCCCGACCGACCCGCCCTGTTCGTCGACCATGAGGTGGTCTTCATGGATACCGGCGTGCACCGCTCCGATCTCGCCTTGGATCTTCTCCAGGCTTTCGAGCACTTCCTCACTGACCAACATCGCCCGCCACAACAACTCCAAGTCCGCGCGCGCCAGTGCATCTCCTAGCGCTTCAGTCAGTGTGCCCGCAGCCTTGTCGAAGTAGACGGAGTCATAGCGGCGCGCCGCCGTCGTCACGCGCGTGGTCGAGTCCGATAGCTCAGTACGGTGCAATGCCGACAGAACACGCCCGTAAGCCGCCATGAGCTGGTCGGTCTCCAAGGCACTGATACGGCCTGCAACCCACTTCGACAGGATCCATTTCCGATCCCCCAGGGACACAGGCACCACGCCACCCTCGGCGCGGCCCAGCGGAGTTGGCGTGCGAATGTCAGGGTTGCTGGCGAGGTCGCGCAGCCAGGCCAGCTGAAACGCTAGCCCTGGTTCATCGACCACTTCCTTCAACACGTAGTCGGCGTGGCCGTCGCTGACCTTGTACACGCCGTCGCCAGTGAACCCGGGCAACAGTTCGTAACTGATCAAGTCAACGCCGAACAACGCGCCCACCGAGGCATACGACGATGCGACCTCGGCATCCCGCGCAGCATTCATACCCGCCCCACACACTCGATCATCCCAGCTGAGCCAGGCTAACGACCATGACGGCCCCACGCTCGGCGACACGGGTGAACTCCCATGGGCGCTGCGCATCCTGCACGGCGCCCTGCATCGACCGCATCACGCCCATGAACCTGAACCACCCGCGACATCATGGACGACGCCAAGGCCGAAACAGACCCGGCATGCCGGGCGCGTTACCCAGTAGCGCCGGAGTGGTCACGTAGCCTGCTACGACCGATGCCTTGGAAGTCTCAGAAGTTGGACGGCAGTGCAATGCGACAAGCAGCCTGCGCCTGGAGCACGCGGCGCGCTGAACCGGAGCTCATCTGCCGACCGAGCGCGGGCTCGACGTGTTGGACGGAAGCCGTGAGCAGCAACGTCACCAAGCGTCATCGACACCAGTGTGGGTTGGCATGACGGACAGCGCCGACACCGAACAGCTTGGACTTGGCCTTACCCTTATTGCCTTCACCAAGTGGGGATGGGTATTTCGCGACCAGCCCATCCGTGACTACGGCATCGACGCACACGTGGAACCCAAGACGGACGGCGTGCCGTCGGGGCGCCCTGTGGCCCTGCAGATCAAGACCGGGCGATCCTACTTCGAGCCGACTTCCGAGGGGTGGCGGTATCGCGCGAAGGGGAACGAACGTCACCTGCGCTACTGGTTGGGACATACCCTCCCCGTCCTGATCATTTTCTGTGATCCGGACACAGAAACCTTGTACTGGCAGCACGTCACTGCGGAACGAATCAACTACACGCCGAACGACTGGACGATCGTCATCCCACGCGATCAGACGATCACCCCAGACTCCAAAGACGCTATCGCCGCCATTGCCTTTGCAGCAGTTGGCGCGACGGAAGACCCGCTGGACGAGACGATGCCGCACTTGCCGCCGTCGGTGGCGGACGCCATTCGTCGCGTTGCGGCTAGCGAGGCGCGCGGAGCGCTGCGGCTCGCCGTCGCGTTGGCGCGCGGGCGTTGTGAACCGCGATTGGCGGTCGAGACAATCCTGGCCAGCCAGCCAAGCTGGTTGGTGCGGGGCGGTGGGCAGTTCGAAGCGATCCTGGGCGCGTACTCGGTGGAACACGGCCACCCCGACCTGGCAGCTCAGGCGTTCACACTGGCCGCCGGGCAGGTCGAAGCAATCGCAGGGCGGCTATACGCCCTCGCCGCGGTTTTCACCGCCGGTACCGGAGACATGACCAGGGCAGCTGACCTGCTGAGGAAAGCTGAGACCGCTGGTGGATCACCTCTGCTCCTCGATGCCGTCCGTTGGCACGTTAGGCGCTTGAGCGAAACCAGCCAGATCCCGGTTCCGGAAGCCCTCCGGGCTGCGTCACCACACGACCTGGCCAGCGAAGAGATGTGCCTGCAGATTCTCGGCGAGGATGCAGGACACCGCCGTGACATCAGCGGAGTGGTGTCCTACGCCGAGCAGGCACTGGCCGCAGGTCCGGACAACAGCGGTCTGCAATTGCGGATGGCGGAGGCGCTTTTGTGGCGCGTGACAGATGGCTCTGCCGCTGTGCCGGCGGAGGATCTGCGCCGCGCCGAGGAGCTGGCCACGACCGCATGGCAGCAGCGACGCCGCTGGTCGGGCCCCAGCGAGCAGGCGCTCACGGTGCTGCTGCGCAAGCACTACCTTGTCGGCGCATACGCAACCATGATCAACCTAGCCACGCCCTCGCCCCAGGGACATGCGAGCGAACACGAAGCAAGCGAAGGAAATGTCGCCTACCTGGGCACCATCGCGGCCCTCACCCTGGGCCAACGAGACAAGGCGACCGAGTTCGTTGACCGAGTTGAGGGAAAGCCGATCGCCGCAGGTCTACGCGCGCTGACCGCCGACCCTGATCTTCCACGCGACGACCAGATCGAATTGTGGCGAGAGGCACTACCGACCATCGAGCAGCACGACTTGCGCTTGCGCGGCATCTACCTGATGGCGACCTTGGGTGCCTGGCCGTTTCCCGAACTCGATCAGGCGCGCGAATCCGGAATCATCGATCCGGTCACAGCCGATCTCCTGGGCGCCCGCTGCGAAGCCGGCCGCGGCAACGTTCAAACCGCAGTCATGCAGTTGCGCCGTCACGTCGCTACGTCGGCCGCTGCGGTGGAGCTATTGGTCGAGGTGTTGGAGAACGACGGCCAATACGATCAGGCGCTGCAGGAATGTGCTCGGGGAGTCGCTCGCTTCGGCGACGTCGCGCTGGACGCGATGCGGTTGAACCTGCTGCTGCGAAGCCACAAGCCTGACGCCGCTGCGGAGTCGGCTGTCCAGCTCCTGTCTCGCCCCGATCTCCCGGCTGAGCGACGGCTGGCGCTGCGTCGCGGGTTGATCGGGTTCTACTCGATGCGCGGGGACTGGATGAACGTCGAAACGCAGAGTCGAGCGGCGCTTGGCGAGCATCCACAAGAGGCCGATCTTCAGTGGGTGCTGATCGGCGCAACCATCAACCAAGGTCGTCTCGACGATGCATGGGCACGCTTGCAGCAACTCAATCCGCCCATCATCCATCGCGGCGCGCTGGGTGCGTGGATGGGCCTGCATGCGCAGTTCGGGTTCACCGAAGCCGACATCGCCACGGCGCTGGAGAGCCTGACCCGCTGGCCTGACGATTCCGAGGTCTGTGCGCAGATCCTTGCCACGTTGATGCACGCGGGTGGTCGGCACGCCCCAGACGGGCGCCCGATCTTGCCCGATCTTGACGAAGCTGGCCAGCAGAGATTTCAGGAAACCCTCCTCGACTACACAACCCGTCATCCCGACGGTCCGATCCGGACGATCAACATCGACGGACTGAGCTTCGCCGAGATGATGCGGGCCCAATTGGCGCCGCGTGCTGAGCAGGATCGGCTGTTGCTGAACCTCGTTAGGCAGGCACGGCTGCCCCTCGGATTGGTGGTCGCATCCCGCGGCCAGCGGTATACCCAAGCGCTGATCCAACGCGCCTGCGGTCCAATAGTCGCGATGACCCTGGATCCCGACCGCTTCGATTGGGAAATCGCCGCCGCAACGAACTCCCTCAACCAGTCGGTCGTGGTGGAGACCAGCGCGTTGACCACTGCCACGTTGCTCACTGACCGATGGCCCTCACTGCGAGCTGCGTTCGCCGAACTCGTCGTGCCGCGCAACGTGCTACACGACATCCAGGCAACCGGTGCCGAACTTCGCCGCGATCCCGACAGCGTGAGCTGGATAGGATTCGATCCCGACCAGAGCGCTTTGACGGTAACCGAGCATTCCGGGCAGCAAGCCAGCGAGTTCATCGCTCGGATTGCCGATGTCGACCGTGCAGCTCGTGATCTTGTCGCTGTGGACACTCCTGCTCGCGAGGTCTTCCCCGACCGGGGTGGTTTCGGCGATCGAGAAGTTTGGGTCAGCTCGCTCGAAACGGCTGCTCAGACGGGCAAACCGTTGTGGAGCGATGATGTCGTTGTTCGCGAACTGGCTGTAGAGCGTGAAATACCCGCGTTCAGCACCCTCGCCCTGCTGCACGTGCTGATCGAGGCGAACCTGGCCGAGGACTCGCTGCGCGTCGACGTGCAGACGTTGGCCCGCGCCCACGTCGTCGATCTGACCCTGACCGCCGAGGAGCTGCTTGGCCTTGCTCGCGACGAGAACTGGTCTCTCGGTGCGGCGGCTACTTATGTGCAGCGCGGTGGCTTCTGGTCCGACTACAACAGCGCACTCGCCGACTGCCTGCCCATCCTCGAGAACGTTCATGCACACGAACCGGACCTACTCGTCGCATGGCTGGTCAGAGTCTGCATCGGCGTCGCCGACCACCTCGCGAACAGCGCCTTGGAAGACACCCTTGGTCGGGTCACCGACACGATCGCCGATCATCTGGCCGTCGACACACCAACTCGAGACGTCTTGCACGACGCAGCCCGCGCTGCCGGCGAAACCATTCGCCGGCAGCGGGACGAGCGAGATCACTGAACTGGTTGGTTCCGTCGACGAAATCGGAAAGCACTTCTCCGCCAAGCATGTCGTTGCCATGATCACTGACTGCGGCGTGTCCGCGAATGTTGACACCACTCGATTAGCCTCCTCGGTCCCTACCGCTCGGCCGTCGTCGATGGCTCAGGTCCAGGTGGCCCCCAGCCCCCAGGTGATGGCGTGCCTGCGCACATTTCTCGGTCCTGCCGGGGACACTGCCAACCATCCAGGCTGTGATCGCTGTGATGGGAGCACGATTGGCGGGCAAGTATGCACCCCTGACGGGACGCCTTGCTGCCGCGGCAAGCGACGGTCTGCGGGGTGTTGAGCTGTCGTTTGCCGAGATTGCTGACCTTGTCGGTGGTCTGCCGGCCTCGGCATACGACCACCGGACGTGGTGGGCCAACGGTGTGCGATCCCAGCAGGCGGCGTGGCACCACGCCGGTTGGCGGGTCGACCTCGTCTCCCTGGAACGCCGTCACGTGCGGTTCGTTCGACATGACGCTCCGATGGCAGCAGCAGGTGAGAGCCAGCCGGACGTTACAGCGATTGAGCTGCCCATCGACGACGACGCTCCCGCTCTGGACGTGCGCGTGCGTTGTGTATGGCGTGTCGGCGGCGAGGTTGGACTGTCCGACGACAAGCTGGTGTTCCCGCGCTTGCCTCGTGTCGCCGCGATCTATCGTTTGACCTTCGCGAACTCGGCGGGGAGGCCTCGGATCTATGTCGGTGAGACCAACAACCTTCGGCGCCGCGTCGGCAACTACCGCAATCCTGGGCCGACGCAGCGAACGAGTCAGCGGCTCCACGATGAACTCGTCCGCCACCTGGCGGCGGGTGGCACGGTCAGTCTGTCCGTGGCTGTCGAAGCGGACATCGAGACGGATGGACAGCGCTCCGTGTTGCCTCTGGCTCGCAAGACGGCTCGCGTTCTTGCAGAGCACGCCGCACTCGCTCTGGTGTACGTCGACGACGTAGTGGACATCCTGAATGCGGATCGAGGGGCGGAGTGACGCGGTCAACGGTTGGCGAGCGACGCCAAACTTCGGTCACGAAGATGTTGTGGCGTCAGAATTCTACGAAGTTGATCAAGCTCGTGATGACGGCCTCAGTGCTGCAATCTGCAGAGAAGCGGTGCCGAAACTCGCTGGCACAGCCAAGTGGTTCACGCTCCGCGGCGTCAAGACCCGAAGCAGCTCTCAAGCGTGCTGCTCGGCGATCTCGTGCCGATCGGCGCGGGCACGTCCGTCGTCGCGGTGGTCCCCATCAAGGCAGTCCGGACTCCCCCACTCACGGGCGAGTCGGTCAGCGAAGCCGGGGCGCCACTGGTGCAGCCAGTGCTGCGCATCGCGTTCGGTGGCATTCGGGCCGACGTTGGCCGCACGCCAGCTGTAAGCAAGCGTCGCCACCTCCATCGCCAGTCCGGGATGCTGGCTCCAGCACTGAGGAATCGGCCGAGCACGACTCCCGTCAACGCCAACGAACGTGACGTTGTACCAAGCCACGAAGTTGTCGACGGTGTTCCGCGGATCTCCGTCTCCAGCAGGGTCGCTCTCGGCAGCTGCAGGCGGGCTGAACCACACCCACGGGGCTGGCTCGGCCGCAGCATCCTCGTCCGCACTGGACTCCGGTCCGGGTCGCGCAACCAACTGGTTGACCCTGTCTTCGAGGCGCCGCAGCTTCCGCGTCAGCGCCTCGACGAGATCAGTCAGCGCCGAGATCTGAGCATCCCGGTCTCCCACATCGGCACCCGACCGCTCTGCCTCGCCGCTCATGCCGCGAATCCGCCGAACTGGCCGGTCCTCGGCCCTGCTCCGACAGCGAGCCCGTCCGAACCGAGCTCGACCTGCCCGTCGCGCACAGCCTGAACGTGGCTGCAGATCATCTTCCAATCGGGTCGTTTCCGCACATCGACGGTACGGGCCAGGATCGGGGCAAGGTGGCGGTGGATCACCAGGACGCGACCGCGGCGCACGCGACGAACGTCGCCTGGTCGGTAGGTGGGCACCGTCTCCAGCCCGACCGAGGTGCGGGCATGGCCAAGAAGGCCGTCGCTTTGCTGCTGGTACCGACGACGATCGTGATGCCCCGTCAGCAAGGAAACCCACTCCAAGGTGGTCCGGTCCTTGATCCCGCCCCAGACCGACAAGGTCGTGGTGTTGTCCAACAGCTGACGGGTTCGCTGGGTACCGAACGCATCTTCCAGTGCTGCCACGGTTTGAGCGCCCCAGTGGATGAGCACGCCACGGCCGGCGGAGTCGGAGATGATATCCGGGATCTGCGGTACGGGAGTCGCGTTCGTGATCTCGTCGAGGATCGCGGAGGCTGGTGGGTCGAGGCGGCGGTTCGGAGAGTGCAGCGCCATTTCCTGTGCCGTCGTCAGCCAATGCTCGACCAGCGCAGTGAGAATCGGCGCGGCCTGCGCGGACTGGTGCTGGCCGGCGATCAGGTACAACGAGCCTTGCTGTGCCAGGAACTCCCGCACATCGAAGTCCTGGCCAGGAGCAGGAGTGCACAGCTCTCGGATCTGCGGGTCCATGAACGGCTCGATCACCCGCCGCACGCTCAGCCACACCGCATCGGATGTCTCGGCGACCAAGCCGATCTCCGAACGCAGGTTCCGGGCGTACTCGTGCAGGCCAGCCTGCTGAAGCAGCCGGACCGGTTCCTGGTCAACAGGCTTGCTGATCGCCCACCGCACCAAGTCGTCGACGCCGCGACCGTGGGTCGCAGCGGCCAGGAAGTAGGCCTGCAGCACCACTTTCGCTCGGTCGCGGAAAACCTTGTCGTTGCCACCCACCCCGGCCAGGCCGACAGAGGCGGCCTCGACCATCGTGTGCGAACGGCGGTACGCCACAGTGGTGTCGTCGCATCCTTGCATTGGCCACCAGTGCACTCGAGCCGGCCACGCCACCGTGCCGGTCAGGTCGATCAACTTCACCGGCGCAGCAGGACGGCGGCCGACCCGGAGCAGAGCGGTGAACTCCAACAAATAGGGCTTCGTAGTCGAGCACAGCAACGCACCGGGCGCCGCGATCACCTTGTGCACCAGGTCCTGACGGCTCTTGCCGGACTGGGTCGGGGCAAGAGTGCCGGTGGGATTCTCGAGCGGTGTGCACATCGGCTCACGCCACTGCGTGAGATGCAACGGCACCGCTACTTCCTCCAGCGGTGCCTGCCGTACCTGCGCACGAGAGAGGCTCGGCCGAGTCCATGCAGCGGTGCGACGGCCTGCAGCCAACGACAGTTCTTCCCTGACATCCTCGCGTTTCGCGTGCCCTGCTGCAGTGGGGCCGAACCGCCGCCAGGCGGACAACGCCGCGGCCAGCATCAGTCCGCTGAGGACGACCAGCAGCATGATCGTGACGGTCCAGTACAAACCGGTGTGCGAAGAAAGAGCGCTGGCCCACGGCTCGCCAAGGCCGACCGCAGGTTGTCCTGGCTGCGCGACGACGCCGAGCGCCGCGGTGAACCACGTGTCGAAGCCAGGTAGCTTCCAGGGCCCGCCAAGCAACACCGTGCTCAGCGCGACGCCGAGCATCAGGGTGGTGCTGGCGACAGCAGCAAGTGCGCTGAACACGGCCGCGATCAGGCCAATCAACGCCAGGTCACGGTCACCGGTAGGCGACACTGCGGTCTTCATGATCGCGGGTCCTCGCCGACTTGCCCGCCGACGACCCTGCGGATGGCAACGATCTTGGATTCCCAGGACTTGAGGTTGGTCAGGATTACGCCGTGGTCGGTGTCGTAGGCATCGACCACGTACCCGTGGCCGATGTACATGCCGACATGTCCGGGGCGCGCCGCGGTGCCGTCAGAGCCGGGGATGAACAACATGTCGCCGGGCTGCACTTTGGCAAGGGAGCCAACTGCGACACCGTCGTACATCTGGGTGTAGGTGGTTCGGGAGATCTTGACACCGGCATGTGCCCAGGCCGCCATCATCAGCCCCGAGCAGTCGAAGGAGTCTGGGCCAGTGGCGCCCCATACGTATGGGCGGCCAAGCTTGGCTAGCACGTAGGTCACGGCGGCTCGTTGCTGCTGCTGAGTCGGTAGAGCGAAGTCAGCCGGGAGCTTCTTGGGGTCGACCTCGCCGAGTTCGCCAGCACCCTTGTCCGGGCAACCGCCGAAAGCGAGTTCGACAAGCAGCACAACATCAGCGCCCGACGAGGGCACGGGGTTGTCCGGACCGCTCCAGTACTTCGCGGTGAGCGCGGCAGCCGCCGGTTCGCGAGGTCCGTATCGCTCTGGGAATTCGGAGCGCTGCACAGCCTGCTCAGCCTCACCGGGGGGTTTGGTATGCCAGCCTGGCACCGCGAGCAACGCGTCGTAAAACTTGCCGGCCGCGTAAACCGGGTCGAGCAGCTGCGACGGGCTGCCCCAGCCCATGCTGGGGCGCTGTTGGAACAATCCGAGGCTGTCGCGGTCGCCGTAAGCGACGTTGCGCAGTTCGGACTCGACCATAGCGGTGGCCAAGGCCAGCACGGCCGCGCGCTTGGGCAGCTTTCTGCCGACGGCGACGGCCACGATGATCTGCGCGTTGGTCAACTGCTCCGCGGTGAACGGGTGGTCACCAACCTGCTGGGTTACGCCGCCAGGCCCGTACCCGGCGGACAGGCCGGATGGTGAGCACGAGGCGGCCGCAGCGAACACGCTGGTCATCGAGAGCAGGACGGCGCCCACAAGGAGCGCCGGGATCACGACTACTACATAGACGGCAGCAACGAACCCGCCGAGCACCGGTGCTGAACACGCTCGGGGCGCTGCCAAGGTGACCTACCCGGCCTGACGCAGCTGTGCGTTTGTGTCGAAGACCAGCCGCTCCGCGCCCGACAACACCGTCTGGACCTTGTAACCGGGCGCGTTCTCCACCTTCCACAGCGCGCGGCCCTGGCGATCCATCGCCCAACCCGTGATGACCTCTTGCTCGCGTTCCGACAGCCCCAAGGCTTCGGCGAGCTCATCGGCGACTCGTGTGGACTGACCTAGCAGCACGCGAGTCGAGCACAGGGCGATTAGGTCTCGGGCTATGGCGACTTCCTGCGAGCCTGCCGCGCCGACCGACATGAGGTCACTCGGCTTGTGTGCGATCAGGACCTGGATGCTCTTCTCGATACGGGACAGCCGCAGTTCTGAGTCGGCAGCCTGCACGGCGCGCAGCCCGAGCCGCATCTGCCTCCACATCTCGTCGCGCACCACGATGCGGATGTCGCCGTCGGCCTGCAGATCCGTCGCCATGCTCGACCACGACCCGAGGCAGGTCAGCGCGACTGCGATCGCTTGGTCGCCACGGGAGCGCAACAACGACAGGTCCATCGACTGCACTGGCGCGTCCCAGTCGAGCCGGATGTTGGTTTCCTCATCGAACAGGCCGGCCAGCGGGCCGGAGATGAGATTGCCCAGCGCGTCAGTCATCGGCCGGAGCGCGTCGAGGAACTGACGGCGGTCAGCGAACCGGGTGGTCTCACACAGCACGTTGTCCGGGTCTGCCAGCACCCGCTGCACGTCGGGGATGGTGATGGGCCGCAGCTCGGTGTAGCCGTCCCCGATACCCACCAGTCCCCGCAGGACCGCTGAAAGCACAGCCTCGTCGGTCACGGTGGGCTCGTAGCCCTGCGCATCGGCCAGCGCCACCAACAGCTTGACCCAGCGGCCGAGGACACCGGCTAGTTCTTCGCGTTGACGGGAAACCGACCAACTGTTCCAACGGCTGCGCAGTGGCCCAAGGTCCAGCGCGTTGAGTCGAGCAGGGCTCCCTCGACCGAGCGCGATCGGCGTGTTGCCCATTGCACGGACCAGCGGGCTGTACTCCCCCTTGACGTCTCCGGCGATCAAGCTGCGGAACCCGAACATCATCATCCGCAGCAGGAACGCCGCGATCGTGCTCGACTTACCGCGACCGGGTTCACCGAACATGATGAGGTTCGGGTTGGTCGACAGTCCACGTAGGACCCATTCGACGGGGTGGACGTAGAACGCACCACCCGACAACGTGTCGTATCCCATCCGCGCCCCCACCGCAGGCACACCCGCGGCGGCCAGCAGAGGGAACAAGCCACCGATTTCGCTGGTGGCAGCCTGGTAGACCGCAAGTGGCGCCTCGACAGGCGACCAACCTTCACCTGGGCGCGCCCGACCTCGCCGCGGTGCGATCGGCCGGTTCACCCGATCTCGGGCTGTCCTCGGCTGCTGTGGCGCACGTGTCGTATCCGGCAGCGCACCGAAAGTACCGAGCAGCTGAGCCACGCTGCGCTCACCAGCACGTCTACGGCTCACAACAGACCTCCTCGCTGCCGCGGCAACCCGATCCCGACCGGGAGCACGGCTGCGACGAATGCGGAGTCCTGCGCCAGTTCCAACCTGAGCAACCGGAATCGACCGCTCGCGTCGTTCTCCAATCGCGCAGCGTGGTCCTCGACGTTCCAGCTGCTCGGCACGGTGACTGACGCCGCCAGGGCAAACCGCACAACCGAGTGACCAGCAGCGACAGCACGCTCCTGCACGAGGGCACCGCGAGCATCGCGCTCCTCCATGGCGGAGGCGTTGAAACCCTTGCGCCGCTTCATATCTGTCATCACGTTCGTGCGAAACCTGTTGCCGCGAACGGCCCGCTGCGCACGGCGCGCATCAAGAACCTCATAGTGAATGGCCAAGGTTCGCCGCTCCCCTGCCGAACGAACAGCGAGCAACGGACCGAGGCTGCCGAACACGGTGCCCGCTTCAGGCATCAACGCGGTGTAGGCGACGGTGGTGAAGCCGTCGTGGGTGTAGGAACGTGCGGATGGAACAGGTGTGGCGGTCGGCCCGGCCGCCGCCTTCTCCAACCCCCGACCGCGGGTGCCACGTTCGTTTGCCGCGGCCAGCAATGCCCGTGCGGCTGGGTTGAACCCGGTACGAAGGGCTTCGGCCATGCCCGGCCCGTCCAGCCATTGGACAGTGCGAGCTCCGAGCGCCTTGAGCGGGTCCTCCAGACCGTCCAGTACCCGATAGAGCGCCTGCGCGCGACCGGCGACACCGCCGCCGGCAGCAGCGGCCGGCTTGCGGAGCTTGTCCTCCGAGCCGGACACCACGACGAACAGCTCGTGCCTGACCGAGACGTTGCCGATGATGTGGTCCAACTCGGCGTTGGCCTGACGGGCCAACGCAGGCGCGTCGCGGATCTCATGATCGCCGCGCCACACCTCGTACTCAGTTCCGTCGTCCGGCACGGTGCGGACCAGCAGGCTCAACCGATCTACGACATCGCGGTGGCCCAGCGACAGCAGCAGGGTGCCAAGCCGATTTGCCAGCCGCTCACACTGCTCATCGGACAACATTCCGACACCGGAGTGGGTCAGCCTGGCGGCCGCACCCCACCGGCCCTCAACAGTGTCGTGTATCAAACAGACACGACCGACGTCCCGAAACTGCGGGCCGTCCGGAAAGCTCACGCGCTGGAGCGCACCTGGCAGGTCAGGCTCATTCGGGTCGACTGGCATACCGGCGGCGGCCTTCGACTGCCAGCGCGACCAGCCGGTGATGATGCCGACCTCGAAGAGCACAAGGTGCACCAGCCAACGCATCGCGGGACGGCCACGCACCGGAACCACCACGAGCGCGGCGATCGTTCCGCAGACCAACAAGAGAATCCCCGCGTCTGCAAACCGACCAGCGCTGATCGCCCACAACACCGGCGCCCCCAGAGCGATGCAGACAAGTGCCTGCAGTGGGGTCAGACCCATGATCCAACCGGCGTGCTCACGACGGTCAAGTCCTCTGTAGATTCGGGGCGTGGTCATACGATCACCGCCGCTTCCTCAGCTCCTGCAGCAGCTTCGCCGCCGCCTTCGCCTTCGGCTCCGTAGTGACCCGAAGGGCCGGTGTTGGGGCTCGACGAGACGACCGATCCGGTATTGGCGGCAGGTGGCACGGACTCGTGGTCGTCATCGTCGGGATTCGGCTCGTCCGATCCGGCGCCGCTCGAGTCGTCACCGGACGTGGCGCTCTTGTTGTCCTGGTTAGAGTTCTGCGAGGCAGAGTGGCTGCTTGACGACTGTCCGACGCCAGTCTCGTCCATCTCCTGCTCGGCGTACTCAGCGGCGGCTTCGTCGAACCGGCCGGTGTTCGCGTCTTCCTGGGAACCGCCACCGCCCCCTCCGCCGCGTGCACCGGACGCTGCCAGAGCTGCCGGATTGTTCTCGCCGTAGGAGTCGACACCTGCTCCGGACAGGGCATCGCGGAACGCAGCGCCGGCATCGCTGTTGGGGTCCACGAAGGCGAATAGCCGGAACAGGACGAACGGGCAGCACAACGAGATGATCAGCACTCCAACGCCCGCGAGCAGTCCGGACAGCCCCTGCGATCCACCGGAGATCGCGATTCCCAGCACCAGGGTCATCGCCAGCACGGCCTTCATCGCGACGCACACCATCAGCCACCGGCACGTCCGCCAGAACCACGAGGCGGTGATGCCGGACAGCAGCCCAGCCGCCGAGACCGGCACGGTCGCGACCATGACGTAAACAGCCGCTTCGCGGAACAGCATCTCCAGCACGTAGCCGATTCCGGCCGGGATCACTCCGATCAAAGCTGCGATGCCGAGCACGGTGGCGTTCACTCCGTCGCCGGCCGCGTCGAGGAACCCGGTCGCGTTGAGTGCGTCGGTGAAGTTCTCCGCCCGCAGTCCGTACTTCAGGATCCCGGAGGTGAGCCCGTCGACCCCGGCCAAGAACGCCGCGACGATTCCAACGGTCAGGGCGAGCGCAACGCCGTACTGCACGGGTCCTCCCACCAGCCGTAGAAAACCCCGGCCGCCCCGCAACGTCGTGGCGGTCAGTTGCCAGAAGAACAAACCGAGCGCGAGGACACCGCTGATCCACAGCATCATCGGCCACAAGATCGAAACCGGTCCGCTACGCGCGTCCACCGTGAACACCGAGAACTTGTCCGCCAGGCCGAACGCCGCCTGCAGGACGAACAGGGATGCCCGCCACAGAGCCAGCATCGCGGCCTCGAACCCGGTGACGATCATGTCCCGGACCGGTCCGCCGAGCGCGTTGCCGATGTCGTCGAAGGGCCACATCTCTAACTCAGCTCCCGATAGCCGGCCTTCACCATGTCCGCGCTACCGGGCCACGCGCAGGGAGCCGCCGCTGCCAGCGCGCCGGCAGCGATGCGCCACCCGGTGCCGGACCAGCGCATTGCCTGGCAGTCGCCAACTCCCGCCGCCACGGCTTCGCCGTTGAACCCGACCGAGAATTGCCCCAGCACGCACACCACCACGTAGTGGCTGGCCGTGACCGCGCCTTTCACCTGGCCATGGGTGACGAGGTAGCTCGCGGTCAGACCAGTGACCGAGCCTGCCGCGGGCAGTTGCGCACGCGCCCGCATGGAACGCAGCAATGACGTCAGCCCTGTCGAGCCGGGGTCCGGCGCACCGGGTTCGGAGAGCTCGCGATAACCAAGGGCGTAAACCTGCGGGTCGGCGGAGGCCAGCGCTGTCTCGTTGAGCGCCTTCAGCTGTCCGAGCGCACCTTCCGGCGTCTCGGGAAAGCCGCCGGGTATCCAACGGCCGTTGGTGATCGTCGGCGCTGCGACAGCAATAGCGGGTCCGGCAGAACCTGTCGTCATGGCCTGCGGCTGCGCCGCCTGGGCAGGCAGCTGCAACATGGGTGCTGCCGCCAGCACGTTCTCGTCCTGGGCCGCAGTGCCATTTCTCGTCACGGTCTCCGAAGTCGATGTCGGAGAGCTCGTAGATGCGCTGTGCGGGTCCGTGGCGTGGTGCGCGACCACGACCGCCGCAACGGCACCCAGCAGCACGACTGCGACAATGGCGATGCTGCCCAACCTGAGCCCAGCTCGTGCGCGGCGGCCTGTGCCCGGCGGCTTCGCGGCCATCACTTGACGCTCGCGAAGTGGTCGATGATCTGCCAACCGATCCCGTAGAGCAGCCCACCGGCGATGGCGCACAACATCATCACCAGGCCGATCCGGCCAGCTCGGTGGTGATCCACCCAGCGACCGCCCGCCCACACGATCAGGCCGGCGAAGAACCCCAGCACCAGAGCCATACCGGCGCCCCACTTCGCATTGCCGACAACCTCGACGATCACCTCGCTGCCAGGCGGGGCGACCGGTGTCGGGTTCGGGATGTCGGCCAACACCACCGTGACGTACGTGATCATGGCCGTCCCTTCATGCCCTGCCACCCACGAGCGGCCTGCGGGAGAAGTCCCCATCGGCTGAGCAACGGCGTGATCGCCTGCCGCAACCGAAGAGGTGTGACCGCCCCGGTAACACCCGACGCGGCGAGTTCGGGGTCATGCGGCACGAACACCGCGCTTTCGAGCAACGCACACACCCGACGACCCGCAGCTCCAGCGACACCCGCGGGCCAGCGTTTGGCGCCCATCACGACCAGTTGGACAGGCGGGCTCACCGCGCCGGTGACCACCCAACGCTCGAGGCGAGCAAGCACCTGCTCGGCGTGCAACAGCGAAGGACGACTCGGTCGCACCACCAGCACCGGCAACGGCGCGGGAGTGCCTCGACGCAACCACGCCCCAGCGCCGAGCAGCGGGTGCGCCGCCACCCGCCAAGGATCGTGACCGAGGTCGACGACGGTGATCTCCGGGCGCGGGCCCTGCGGAAGCCAGAACCGCGGTGGCGGCACCATGCCCGGAGCAATGACCGGCAGAGCCGATTCCAGGCGTGCCACCAGCGCATGCGCACGCCAGGAGAAGCGAATGTGGACTTGTGGGTGCGGCTTGGTCAACCACGGGCCGTCCGAGCGCGCGGCGATGGCCAATCCCGACCGCGGCGGGTCAGCCGGATCGATCAGAAGCACGTTCCGATGTGCGAGCTGCAGCGCATCGGCCATCAAGGCGGTGAACACCGACGCGCCGGCGCCTGGCGATCCGGCCAACACCGGAATCACCAAGCCAAATCCGTTCCAGTCAACCGGGGCAGCCGCACCTGGCGGCAAGCCCTGACGTTGGATCACAGCGGCAGCGGCTGCCACATCGGCTGCCGCGGCGTGTGCCGCTTCGCCGAATGCAGGGCGACGAACGCCGTCTACGGCTTTGATGGCGGCCGCGAGCATGCCCGCATCGACTGCCGCGTCGACATCGGCGGCCTGCAGTCTCCGCCACGCTCGCCGGGCGACCAGCGCGAGCTCGTTCTCGAGGACCTGGACGCCCTCGGGTTCGCTCGGCGTGCAGGCCGTCCCGACGAGTGGCATCGGCGATTTCCTTGGGGGCGCAATGGAACTCGCCGGTGTCGAGGAGCCGCTGGCGGCCGGGTTGGTTTCGGTACCTGCTGGCGGAGCACACCGCTGTGGGCGAAACGATCCTGCCGCGAACGGTTTCGACCCCGCGAAACCCGACAGCGGATTCTGCCGTGCCGCACCGGCCCATGACTCGGCACCGACGCAACCAGACGCTGGATCACGTAGCGCGCTCGCAGAGCCGCCCAAAGCGTTACACGCCGACAACTCTCGACCGACAACAACCATCATTCCCCCCTTCGAGCAGGTTCCATTGGACATGGCGACCCTGAATCGAATAACGCCCGAGCTACGACGCCCAGCAGATCGGCAGCGCGGACCGTGGTCGCACAACCATCAACGGGATACTGCAGGTCACAGGACCCGACACACCCTCATCACCCATAGCGGGCACGCCTTCTTCCATCCAACGGAATTTCCTTCACCCAGCCAAGCCGCACACCCAGCGGGTTCATTGATACTTCATTCCTGAGGATATTCCGAAGTACCGAAGCGTCAACCATTCCGAGCATTAGCGTGCACATGACTCGAACCCACCCGTCCCGCGACCGGTTCCAATCGCCGGAAAATTGGCAAAGTTCAGAACCCAACTCTTCCAGTGAGCAAAAGTCTTACCCCGCTTCGCCTTGCTATAGGCAGACCGCAACTAGCCACGGTGACTCAGTTCTCTGCGATGGCGTGTGCCGCAACTGTGCCGTACGAGCCAACACCCAGTCGGGATTGAACTTAGTCAACACTGAAGCAACTGTAGATACAGGTTTGGACGGCGGTTCGCTTGGCGCCGGCACGCACTGTGGGTGACGTTTAGTGGTTGGTGACTCCTCAACGGGTTCCCCGTCCAGTCGCGCGACGCAGACCCCGTTGGGGGAATCCACCTTGCGAGCCCTCCCTTGGAGTCTTTCCAAGCGATACGAAGGAAGTCGCAACCAAGGCGAGAGGATCCCGTGTCCAAACAGCTTGACCATCCGCCGGCGCTCGGCAGCAGCGTCCGAGCACGGAACATCGACCTCAGCGAGGCCGACGCGCAGTTCCGGCAGTGGATGCACGAAAACCTCAGCCACGCAGCAGACCACTTCGGGCTCACCGTTGTAGGACAAGCTCGGCTCGGCTGGTTCGATAGGTCGATCAGCGCACGCGTGCAAGCAGCTGACCGGCAGCTCTGGCTTCGAGTGGCGTCCGAGGACAAACAGTGGACCGGCGGCGACTTCTGGACCGGCAACCTCGCCGCCAATGTGTTCGCCACGCTGTCCAAGCCGCAGGTTCTCGACGTCTACGAGTGGGAGGAATGGCGGCAGCAGCGTGCCGAGTTGATGACCTTGGCTCCAGGTTCACCCTGCTCCCCCACCGACACGTTGAACCACGCCGACGACCTTCCCGATGAGTGGTGGACGCAACTCCGCAGAACGATCCAGGCGGTCGCGGCGACACCTACCGACCGCATCAATGCCGATCAGGCTCTGGTCACCGGCAGGATCCAGCAGCACTTCGGGAACTCGGTGAACCCCGTCGTCCGCCAATGGGAAACCGTGCACGGCGACCTGCACTGGGCGAACCTGATGGGACCAGACTTCAGCTTGCTGGACTGGGAGTCATGGGGCCGCGGTCCAGTTGGGACAGACGCGGCCACACTGTTCTGCTACAGCCTTCTCGTGCCAGAGACCGCTGATCGAGTGTGGAGCACCTTCGCCCACGTGCTCGACACCGACGCTGGACAGCTCGCCCTGCTCTACGTCGCTGCCCGGCTGCTGCACCGAATCGACAAGGGCGACCACCCGGACCTCGCCGCACCACTGAGGAAGCTCGTCGAAACCTTCTGAACTGACGTCAGACTGCCTCTTCGAGTGGCCACGGCGCCTCCCCGAGGCGAGCGATCAGGGCCCTCGACTCCTCCGAATCCAAACTGGACTCGCTCAGCGCACGTACGGTCGTTGCGTAGCCATCTAGCGAGACCTCGTCCTCGATGAATGCAGTGGAGTTCTCGCACTCCACGCACACAACGGGTTCGTACTTCGCGAAGGTCAAGCGGGTGAACGGCATGTCCATGCCGACGTGCGCACCGATCTTCGTCGGCATGATCCGGATGACGATGTTCGAACGGACCGCCCTGCGCAACAGGTGATGAAGTTGCTCCCGGCGCACGTCAGGTCCACCAACAGGCAAGGAGAGCGCTAGTTCGTGGAGGTAGAACGTGCAGGTCAGTTGGCTGCGGCGGAGCTGTTCCTGCATCTTCAGCCGCGCCCCGACACGCGCTTCCACTTCATCCCGGGGAATGTTGGGCGAAGCTTACATCGCCGCACGCATGTACGCAGGTGTCTGCAGCATTTCCGGCAACGCAAGCCCTCGCCAGCTGACCAACGTCTTGGCCGCGGCGATGTTCTCCACGAGGGTGCGGTGGTGAACCGGCGGACAAGTTCCGTGCACTTGCAACCAGCTCTTGACATGTGCCAGCGGGAGCAGCGACAGGAGGTGATCACATTCAGCGGGCTCCACCCCGCAGATACCCAGCAACAGGCCCAGCTCGACAGCACTGGTGCCCCCCTTGCCGTTGAGCAGCCCCGAAAGCTTGGCCGGGTCCCAGTCGAGCCGCTCCGCGAGCGCAAGCGAGGAGCTGAAGTCTGTACGTGCGATGGCCGTTCGAAGCCCATTGCCGAGCTCACGGCCTCGTACAGTGGAAAATCGTTTCGGCATCGCGCGCGCCTTTTCCTTGCTGTAGCTGAAGGTCTGTCCTGTCAGACAGCCACAGCCAACCTCGCCTGCACCGATTCGCACCAGCCCGCGAATCTCGCATCGATCTAGCGGAGTTCCCACATCCGTAGGCCTTTACCTGCAAAGACGCTCTGATGGCCGAAGCTTCCACGATCGGGTAGTCGCCCCGATTCAATGCGCAGGGGGAGAACTGGCTAGGGTGCCGCGGGTGACCACATCGGAGTCTGCGGACAAGGTGCTGCCTGTCGAGCAGTACGTGGCTAGCTTGGCTCGCAAGCGCATGGCCGCCGGAGTGCTGTTTCGCGACAGGGTGGGCAGGGTGCTGTTGCTCGAGCCGTCCTACAAGCCGAACTGGGAGATTCCGGGCGGCGCAGTGGATGCGGACGAGTCGCCGTGGGCGACAGCGACTCGTGAGCTCGCCGAGGAGTTGGGGTGGGAACGGCCGCTAGGCCGACTGCTCGTGGTGGACTACGTGCGACCACAGGACTCCCGTCCTGAGGGTGTGGTGTTCGTCTTCGACGGCGGTGTGCTCGACGAAACCGATCTGGTCGGCATGGTGTTCACGGATGGCGAGATCCTCTCCGCGAGCTTCCGAAGCTTGGACGAAGCCCGGAGCAAGGTGAAGCCGCTGCTGGCTGACCGTCTGGCAGTCGCCTTGCAGGCTGCCGAGCAAGGCGCCACCGCGTTGTGCGAACAGGGACAGCGCGTCGCGTAGCCCGGTTTACTGCCGTACCACTCTGGTTAGCCGGTCAGCGCGACCGAGTTCAGTTGGTCCCGTGGCGCCGGAACAGCGGTGATGCCACCAGCGGTGTCCTTAGTGGCCGTGTGCTGCTTGCCCGCTGTCCGGTAGAGGCTGTCGTGGATGCCGTCGGCGAAGAGCAGCCCACTCAGGTCCCGGCGGGTTTTGGCGGTCTGGCAGTCGGCGCGGAACCCGGACGCGCCAAGCAACAGCGCGAGTTCCGCGGTGGCGGAGTTGGCGGTGTCGATGCCATGAGCTTTCGTCGCGGCACCCCACAGTTCCGCGTCAACGTGTCCGCCTTCAGCCAGCTGGGAGGCCATGACGGCGCCCAATAGCGCGGTCGCGAGCTGGACGTGCGTGCGGCCGAGAGTGATCAGCGCTGAGTCACGCAGTCGGTGCACGTCGCCGATGGTTTTCCGCTCGGAAAGCCGGGCGGTCACTGTGTCGAAGACTGCGGCCGCGCCTCCGAGCGCGGTGGCGGTGACCAGCGGTCGATACTCGGCGAAGTGCTCGCGCAGCAGCCCCATCCCTTGCCCGTGCAGAACCTCCTCTGGCTGCACCTTCACCGCGTCGAGGTCCAGGACGCCCCACGTCCAGCCGGCCAGCCCGGTCGGCGGAATCGGCTGACGGACCATGCCCGGTTCGCTCGCGTCGACTGCGGCGGCGACGAGCTGGCCATCCGGGGCTCGGAAGAACAGCAGGAACACCGCGGCTTCGGTCAGGCGGCTGATCCAGGTCTTCCGGCCAGTCACCGTCCACGTTCCGTCCGATCCGGCGACGGCGCAGGTCCTGGCTTCCGCCGGACGGGATCCGCCATGGGGCTCGGTGACCGCGATCCCGGCCAGGTCGCCCGCCAGCAGCCGCGGGATCCACCGGCGCTTGGTCTGCGGACTGCCGTGGCGGGCGATGAGCCTGCCGTGGCCGAGTCCAGTGGTGTCACGCAGGTCGATATCGCAGTAGCCGCACATGAACTGCGTCAGCACCTGAAACACGTCCGGTTCCCCGGTCGTGTCGACGTGCCGGGCGAGGTCCTGCCGAATCATCCGCAGACGGCCGCTCCTCTCCGTGCCCGCAGGGAGGTCCGGCCCCACCGGATAGCGCCTCAGGGCTCGGTCCAACCTCTCCGCGACACTCGTGAGCCGGGTCCAGTCGATCCTGCCACCGGGGTCGAGGACAGGCTGCAGCGGCTGCAGCCAGGTCTTGATCGCCTCGGTCGCTGCGGGTGCACCGTCAGGCATGGCCGGTTTCACCGGACCTCTCCCTGCACGCGGGCCGGATGGCCGTAGGCCAGCACTCCCGGTGGGACATCGTGAGTGACCAAGGAGCCGGCCCCGACCAGTGCGCGCTCACCGATCACCACACCTGCCAGCACGACGCAGCCGCTGCCGACCTTGGCCCCGGTGTCAAACCTCGGTGCAGCGAGTGTGGGCTCACGGTCCGGATCACGCCAGGTCAGCGTCCTGTCGTTGATCGTGCGGACGCCGGCGCCCAGGAACACCCGATCAGCTAGCACGGTCGAACTGGTGATGTGCGAGCCAGGTGAGCAGCGCACGTCGCGGCCGATGCGTGTCTCGCGTTCCACGGTGAGGTGGTGACCGAGTTGCGTCTCCGCGCCGACCTGCACCGCTGTGCGGAGCAGCGCGTGGTGCCCGACCAGTGTGTTCACGCCGATTCCGACCTCGGCATAGACAACCGCGCCCGAGCGAACCGTCCCTCCCGCACCGATCACTGTGCCGCCACCGACACCAGGACGGATCTTCCCGACGGCGTAGCCGAGTTCGGGCTTTCCGATGACAGTGTGCTCCTCAACGCGAGACTGCTCGCCGATGGTCGTGCCGCCGTGAACCACGGCGAACGGCTCGATCACCGCACCAGAGCGGACCACGACCGGACGCGGCGTGCCCAGCTCATCAACCGGAATGAACATCGCGTATCGGCTGATCACGACGTTGCTGTCCGCGTGCAGCAGGCCAGCGCGGTCGAGCTCGCAAGCAGTCATCTCTCGACCAACGGCAGAGAAGTTCGGCTCCGACGTTTTTGGGGTGCTCATCGTCGTCCCTCTTCCTGCGGCAGGACGGTGGGCTGCCGCGGCAGCACCCAGAACACGGCCTACTCCACCTCGCTGACCAGCGAAGTTGCTGGACCCGGCCGACCGTTTGCAGGGTGTGCAAATCAGCTGGCACGCACCGTGATCGTTTGGATACGCTGAAACACCCTGCTCTGAGTGAGGAGTGCAGGCGATGGATCCGACTCGCGCGATCTGGGACTCCCAGGAGGTCCGAGTCGCTGTCGATTCCGGTGATCTCGGCGCGATAGTGCGTGCCGTCCGTCGCGCCACCCCGCTCACGCTGGCCGATCTCGCGGAGAAGTGCGGCTACTCCATTTCCACGCTGTCGCGGATGGAGCGTGGCAAGCAGCCACTGCGTGACGTTCAGGTCCTGCGGTGCCTGGCCAAGGCGCTGAAGATCCCGCCGCACCTGCTCGGTCTCACCGACACACGATCACGGTCCGTGCACGCGCCGCGTCCCGTCGCTAGGGTCAACGTCATCCTGGCGCCGGACGAGGAGACCGACCCCATGCGTCGTCGCACGCTGCTCGCGGGACTGACCAGTCTGGCCGGCACCGCGGTACTCGGTGCCGGAACTCCGTCCTGGGCCAAGAACGACCCGGTGGACGCGCTTGAGCGCGCGCTGCTCGCTCCACCCTCAACGGGCGCCATCCCTGTGGAGGTCGCCGAACTGCGGAGACAAGTAGCCGAAGTGCGCTCGGTGTTCCAGCTCGGCCACTACACCGAATCCGCCTCCAGGCTGCCCGCCGTCTTGTCGACCGCGACGGCCACCCGCGCGGAAGCCGAGAATCCCGCCGACGCCAACAGTCTGATGGCCGACCTCTACACGCTCGCCTCCGAGCTCATGGTCAAACTCAACCGCACGCAGTCCGCACTGATCACAGCAGACCGCGCGGTGCAAACGGCCCACGACACGGACGACATCCTCACCCAAGCCACCGCACACCGCGCATGGGCGATCGTGCTACGTCGTACCGGGCACGCCGACGCCGCACAGAGCCTGATCTCCGACTCCATCGAGACCTTGCAGCCTGATCTGCACCGCGGCCCAGAGCACCTGTCGGTGTATGGATCTCTGCTGTCCACCGCTGCCTACACCGCAGCCGTCGACGGTGACCGCGACACCGCCCTCGCTCTGGCGGCAGAAGCAGTCGAGGCAGCCGCCAGGCTCGGCTCAGACGGCAACCACCGGTTCACCGCCTTCGGCCCCACCGGCGTTGGTCTGTACCGGATCAGCGTCGCCCGCGCCCTCGGCGACTACGGCGCCGCGATCGAAGCCGCAAGGCGGATCAACCCGGCCGCTATCCCGGTGGCCGAACGGCGCGCTCGCTACTGGTCCGACATCGCCCACGCCTTCCACGAGTGGAACAAACCCGAGCAATCCCTCCGCGCACTGCTGGCTGCCGAACAGGCCTCCCCTGACGAAGTCAGATACCGCAAGCCGATCCAGCAGATCACCATCAGCCTGCTGCGGCATCCGACAGCGCGCGCTCTGCCAGGCTTGGAGGCCTTCGCGGCCCGCACAGGCGCGGTCGCGTAGACGCGCAACTGGGCGGAGCGCTCGCTCAGCTCATCCCGATGGCGTATGAGTAAGTGCATGGTCACTGCTGTCGTCTTCGACGTCGGGGAAACGCTGTTGGACGATTCGCGCGAGTGGGGCGCATGGGCCGACTGGATCGGCGTGCCGCGGCACACGTTCTCGACCGTTCTTGGCGCGGTAACCGTCTCTGGAAGAGACAACGCGGAGACCTTCGAGTACTTCCGGCCAGGCTTTGACGTCGCGCACGAACGGCAGTTGCGCGAAGACGCCGGGCTGGGCGAACAGATCGACGAGCGGGACCTCTACCCCGATGTCAGGTCAAGCCTCGCTGCGCTGCGCGGCCTTGGACTCAAGGTTGGGGTTGCCGGGAACCAGACCACCCGTGCAGGCGAACTGCTGCGCGCTCTTGCCCTGCCGGCAGACTTCGTCTCGACGTCCGGGGAATGGGGCGTTGCCAAGCCATCGAATGCCTTCTTCGATCGCGTTGTTGAAGCTGCTGCTGCGCCCGCGGAGGAGATCGTGTACGTGGGAGATCATCGGGACAACGACGTCGTGGCCGCGAAGGCGGTGGGACTGCGCACGGCGCTGATCCGCCGCGGTCCTTGGGGATACCTCTGGGCCAACGATCCGTTGGTGGAACGGGATGCCGACTGGGTCATCGACTCACTCGACGAGCTTCCTGCGCTGCTCGCTGACTAGACCCGTCAGATCGCCCGTGCTCCAGCCCAAGCTGCGAGCTCAACCACCCTGCTGTTTCCAGGACGGTGCTGGAGCAGCGAAGCGAGCGTGCCCTTGACCTGAGGATGTTCTCGCGTGTGTTGAGGAGCTGCGTCGCGCGCCATCTCGATGCAGACATAGGCCTCTTCATGGTGGCCCAGCTCGTGCTGCGCGTTACTCAGCTCGATGTAGTAGTGCGAACGGCGCTCCGCGGGCAACTCCCCCGACGGATGCCACGTGGCTGCCCGCTCGATGCCCACCGGGTCGCGCAGCTCAGTAGCCACCGCAAGTTCGTGGATGCGAATCGACTGCGGGCCAAAGGCAGTGCCGCGGTAGACGCCTTCCGGAACCCTCTTGGCCGCCTCGTTGGCCTCACTCAGATGGTCTCGGGCCGCACGAGGATCACCGATCCGACCGGCCACCACGGCGGCTCGCATGTGAAGGGATCCATAGGCGGCAGCAACGTGTTCATCGTCCAGATTGGACAAAGACGACTCACTGGCAGCCTTGACGAGTGCTCGAGCAGCGGTGCTCAGGTCACCGCTGGCGAAGAACGTCTCTGTGCGGACGTACTCGGCGGCTGCCACGAGCAGCGGGTCGTTCGCCTGAGCCGCGGACTGCCGCATGAGATCGATGAGGCGGGCTGAGAGATCAAGGTATCCGAACTTGAACGCTATCCCGTCCGCAGCGCGAAGTGCGAGAGCACGAAGCAACGCGACCTGTTGCTGCTGCAGGCCTTCCATAGCGAGCTGCCCTGCACGCGCCAGCTCTGCGAGGAGGTCCGGCAGGGCGTCGGCAAGAGCGCCGTACCTGGCTTCAAGACGGTGCTCGTTGACCCGAGCCACGTCTGCGCTGATCTCAACGAGCGTACGAGTGGGCCCGTCGTCAGGAAGATCGAATGCATCGAGTGCCCGCCGCACAAGCGGGATGACTCCGTGCACCCGATCAAGGCTGTGTCCGATCTGGATGGACCCACGAGGATCACGTCGCGGCTGGCCTGATCGACTGCCGATCGACCGCATCTCGGCACGTTCGTCCGCCGCTGTGAGCAACGACTTCTGCGGATGGAGAAGCTCCAGCAACTCACGGAGACTTGTGAGTTCGAGCGCTCGCACGAGCCGTCGCTGCGTTGGCGGTTCAGGAGTCGCCTCGCCCCGTTCCCATCGCCCGACAGTTCCGGTGGTGACGCCAAGGTGCAGAGCAAGCCGCTCCTGTGAGAAACCCACAACCTTGCGGCGCTTCGCGAACGCCTCCCTCGGCGTGGCCATCGATCCCCCTGATGTGAATGCGCCGCATAGTTCACCACGAGCCTAGCTTGGAGGGTGCGCAAAACAGCGGACCAGTCCAAAGATGTCCAGCTTCACCCAATCGGGGCATCCCCGCGTTTGTGCAGGTAGAAGCGCTAGGTGATAGATCCCTGCTAGATCGGCGGCAGATTCGTGGGCTGGATTCTGAGCGGCGCGGCAATTTGGGTGGATCACTACCGACATCGCGCGCAGATCGCGCTTACGTCCGCGGGAAGTGATCGGGCATGACTCGCAGTTACAAATGGCAACCGCATGACGGGGCGCGCCACGCGCTACCGAGTTCACTCGCCGAAGGCGACCTGGGAAGCACGTTGTGCGGCACCGAGGTCACCACCAAGTCCGACAAGTGGCCAGAATCCGAACGGTGCTGGCCGATGTGCGGGGTGTGTGACCTCGCCTGGCGAGAGGAGGAGCAGATCCTGCCGTGGCCTCGCGAGGGCATGCAGCCCGTGACTGAATCCGCGCAGATCAAGGAAGTGATCGCTCCCCTCACGAGCCGCTCCTACGAGGACGCCCTCCGTGGAGCGTGATCGCGAACCAGCCGACATCGGATACGTCCCGTGCGGTGTCGAGCAGATCGCTCAAGATGAGGCTCGACTTCGACAAGACCCAGACAGCGGACTCGGAGCCTCCTGGGGCCTGCGCGCACTCGCTCACCACCTGCAGTCGGAACCCGAACTGGTCGAACGCACGCTCCAGTCTGTCGTCACCCACGCGGACCCGCGGATTGCTGTCTCCGCAGCGAGCATCTTGGCAAGGGTTTTGCTCGACGGCGTCCCACAGGATCAACTCGTCTCGCCCATCGCGTTCCCGATCTCGTTCGCCATCCCGGAGGACGTGGACGCCGACGATCGCGCAGCGTGGCACGAGAACGTCAAGGTCGCGTCCGCCTTCGTGTCCGCACACGCAGCACGGGATGCTGTTGCGATCCAGCGCGCTGCATCGCTCCTGGGCGGCGCTGGCGCGTTCGAAGTGCTGGTCGTTCTGGTCGACTCGGCGGCGCGGAAGCTGGAGCGCCACGCTGCTTGGTTCGGTGAGGCGTTGCGTTCCGCGGAGTCCTCGCACGAGGCTGCGCCAAGTCTCGAGGACACGGGTAGATCGTGAAGTTGGTCGACAAGGTCTCCAAGGACCGCCGACTGTCCTGGAACCGCAAAGGCGGACTGGTGTTGACAGCGTTCCTCGAACGCGTCGGCCTTGAGCTCACGGCAGTACGACTCCGCGAGCTGACCAGGCTCTCAAACGCGGATCTCGCCAACCAGTTGCAGCGCTTCATCAAGGGCGGCATGCTGACCCGCCGGACTGACCTCAAGGCATTTCCGGCAGAGGACTACTTCCTGCTGCCACGGGAAATGCGCGTTCGCGCGCGGACCACCCTGCAGTTGGCCGACGATGCCGAACTGAGGGAACTCACAGAGGAACGCGGCCTCGACATCGAAACTGCCTTCGGCCGGTTCTCGACCCGGCAGCCTTACAAGGTTGCTCTCGGCAAGGCGCTGCGCGACGTGCACAACGACCTCACTTGGAGTCTGACAGACGTGGCAACCGTTGCGCCGGTACAGGTATCGGTGGCAACCCTGTCCAACTACGAATGTGGCGTCACTCTCCCGACGCCGATCATGGTCGCCCAGTTGGCCCGCCTCTACGGGGTGAACGCGGTCGATCTGATCGTGCACGCCGCGTGCCACTCAAAGACCGACAAGAGGGTGCAACAGCTGAAGATCGCTGACCCGACGTTCCGCGCCATACTCACGCACCTGTACGCCGCTCATGATCAGCAATAGCGGCAGGTCACGCAACGACTCCCCTGCGTTGCACGTCTTAAGCCAGTTCGCTGGGCATCCACACATACGCGCGGTTGCATGAAGCTCATGACCGCGACAACTGGCACACAGGACGGCAGGGAGCGCCGTAGATACCGACCAGGTCCTACGACCGCAGAGGCAATAATCGGCGCGGTCGTTCCGGACTCCCTCACGGCAGCGTGCCTGAAGACGGAGCCGCTCCCCTCGATCAACCTCAGCGAGCTGTCGCGGGACGGCACGATCCACTTCGGAATGGCCGCGATCGACGACCACGGCAGGTTCACCGACCGCCGGATCCTTCGGACGCTGAGTTGGGAGCCAGAAGGCCGGATCGACATCGCGCTACACGGCGACATCATCGTTGTTCGCTCAGTTCACTACGGAACCGACCTGCTCTCGCCCAGAGGTTTCATCAAGCTGCCGCTCCCGATCCGGAGGTGGCGTTCCCTGAACGCCGGCGACAGACTGCTGCTCGTTTCCATTCCCACGTCGGCAGCGCTCTTGGCTTACGACTGCGCGGCGTTGGGGAAAATTCTCAACGCGTACCACGCACCTGCTGTCGGACTCGATCATGCAGCGCCCAGATGCAGCTGATCTAGCTGCAGCTCGCGCAGTGCTCCAACGGCTGGGCGTGACCCCCGAGGATCTTCTCGACGAGCAGCACGCTCCAGGCGAGCACGTGCCAACCTTCGCCGAGTTCGTGCCCGTTGTCGCGACCGCGGTGAGCGATGGGACCAGGCGCCTCTACGGAATCTATTGGGCTCGAGTGGTGACGCTCTGGGGGACTCGAACGCTCGATGAGCCTACGGCTACTGAAATCGCAGCGTTGGTCGAATCCACGAAGTCGCGGGCTGTGGTGCGGCGCAACAGTCGTGGCGGCCGGAGTGCCGGCGAGCACATGGTCGCCGCGCTGCGCTGCCTCTACAAGTTTGCGGTCGCCGATGACCACATCGCACTTGCACGCAACCCCGCACAGCTCGTTCCAAAGCCTCGCAGGATCCCATCGACACGTCGAGGCCTGCAGAACGTGCGGGTCGAAGAGGTCGCGGAAGTCGCGTCCACGACGGGGAACGACCCAGCGCTCGACGCGCTCCTCGTCCGCCTTCACTTGGAGACAGCCTGTCGCACTGGCGCCGCGCTGGCTCTTCGCCCTTGCGACATCGACGCAGAACAGTGCTTGATTCTTCTGCAGGAGAAGGGTGGGGTCTTCCGCTGGCAGCCGGCATCGCCCACCCTCATCGCGCACCTGATCGACCATGGCCTCGTGCGCGGCAGCGTGGATCCACAAGGCCCGCTGCTCCGCTATCGAGATGGCAGGCCACTGACGAAGCGCCGCTACGACGGCCTGTGGGCACGCGTGCGGAGAGAACACGAGTGGGCGGCGCGCCAGCTGGTCAGCACGCATTGGTTGCGCCACACGACGCTCACCTTCGTTGAACGCAGGTTCGGCTTGGCGGTCGCCCAGGCGTACGCGGGCCACTCGCCGGCGAACAACTCCGCGACCACAACGACGACCTACGTCCGCGCCAACGAGATCGAGGTCGCAACCGCGCTGTCCGCACTCACGGGCGAGCCGCACCCGCTCGCCATGGAGCGTGAGGTGGAGCAGACGCCGCACGCGTCTAGACGAACATATGTGCGAACGCAGTGATAGGTTCTCGCCTCATGGATCGGCAGCTTCTCGAACCGTCCCAAATGGATGGTCAGCTCACGTACAGGTTCGACACGACCGGCCGTCGGGTGGCGCTCCTGCCTGCTTGTGCATAGCCGGTCATGACCACATGATCACGCTCGATGATCACGAAGCGTTGGCATGTGCGGTTGACTCCGACCGAATTGTCGTTTCCTGCGGCACCTTTGCCGTTCGTCGCTGAGCTGCCTGGCGACTGGGAGGCGTGGCTGCGGCAGGAGAAGGTTGTTCCTGGTACGCCGTACCTGCTGTCGCCGACATTCGAGTACAACCTGGTGCTCAACGACTTCTTTCAGAGCGTCGGCATGGTGGCTAGCGCGGCGAATACTCAGGTCGGATACGCACGGGATCTGGCGGCGTGGTTGACGTTCCTGTCCACGTCGCGTGATCGGGAGTGGTGGGACGCAGCTGAAGCGGATCATCTGGCGTACTTGTACTGGCGGGTCAACCCGATTCCTCAGACCTGGCGGCGGCCGGTGCCGGTAGAGGCTGGGCTCGCCCATGTTCAAGCGCATGCTCAGCGCGTTCGGTGTCGGCGGACCGTCCGTCGACACCGTGCTGGACTCACCGCACGCCGCGCCCGGCCAGGTGGTCACCGGTCAGGTGCGCATCCAGGGCGGCAGCGCGGACGCCGAGATCGGCCAGGTCGTGCTGTCCCTCGTCACCCGCGTCGAGGTCGAGCACGGCGACCACGAATACGGCGGCGTTTCCGAGTTCTCCCGGCTCGTCGTGCAACAGGGCGTGCGCGTCCCGACCGGACAGCTCGTCGCCATCCCGTTCCAGCTGCCGCTGCCCTGGGAAACCCCGATCACCGCGGTCGGTGGCCAGCCGCTGCCGCGGATGACTGTGGGCGTGCGGACCGAGCTCGTGATCGCGGGCGCGCCGGACAAGGGCGACCTGGACCCGGTCCTGGTCGGCCCGCTGCCCTCGCAGGACGCCGTGCTCAACGCGTTCGGGCAGCTCGGGTTCTCGTTCCGCAGCGCGGACGTCGAAGCCGGCCGCCTGCACAGCGTGCCGCAGGAACTCGGCTTCTACCAGGAGATCGAGTTCTTCCCACCGGCC
>NZ_JAJAEG010000027.1:37726-149244 GCF_047445655.1 Lentzea alba | reverse complement strand
AGCCTGGTCGGCTGCGGCGAACCGGACCCCTCGCTGGACGTGGTCATCGCGGATCCGGAGACCTGCGCGCCACTCGGCCGCGGCGAGGTCGGCGAGATCCTCGTGTCCGGCCCGAGCATCGGCGTCGGCTACTGGAACGACCCGGCGGGCACCGAACGGACCTTCGGCGCGCTGGTCGGAGATCGCCGGTTCCTGCGCACCGGGAACCTGGGATTCCTGTTCGAGGACCAGCTCTTCGTCACCTGCCGCATCCCGGACCTGCTCGACGTCGACGGCCGCCAGCTCTACCCGTACGACCTGGAGGCGACCGCGGTGGGCAGTCATCCCGGCGTGCGGACGGCGTGCGCGGTGATGGACGGCGAGGACGTAGTGGTGCTCGCCGAGGTCGACCACCGCCACCGCACGACCTCCGGAGACGAGATCAGGAACGCCGTCGCGGCAGCGGTGCAGGCGGAACACGGGGTTCTGCTGTCCAGGGTCGGACTGCTCTCACCCGGCACGCTGCCGCTCACCACGAGCGGGAAGCTGCGCAGGGCGGCCTGTCGCTCGCTCATGTTGGGAGACAAGTGATGCACCTCCGCGACGGAGTACGGCTGCCCAAGGGCGTCGCCGGTGGCCGGCGCAAGTTCACGACACTGGTCGAGCTGTGCCAGGCCCGCGCCGCGGCCGAACCCGACCTGCGCGCGTACTCGTTCTACGCCGACGGCCGGACGGAGTGGGACGCGCTCACCCTGGCCGACCTCGACCGCCGGGCGCGGGCGGTGGCGGTGCACCTGGCCGATCTCGCGCAGCCGGGCACCCGAGCGTTGTTGTGCTTCGAACCCGGCCTCGACTTCCACATCGCGTTCCTCGGCNGACGCGCTCACCCTGGCCGACCTCGACCGCCGGGCGCGGGCGGTGGCGGTGCACCTGGCCGATCTCGCGCAGCCGGGCACCCGAGCGTTGTTGTGCTTCGAACCCGGCCTCGACTTCCACATCGCGTTCCTCGGCTGCCTGTACGCCGGGCTGATCGCGGTGCCGGTCGCGCCGCTCGACGGCACCCGCACGAGCCTGAAGGCGGGCCGGATCTCCTCGATCGCCGCGAGCTGCCGTCCGGAACTGCTGCTCTCCACCGGACTCACCTTCGCGAAGTGCCTCGGGGTGATCGAGGAGTCCCCGGCGCTGTCCGGTCTGGTGCGGCACGCGACCGACGAGACCGAACCCGCACTGGCCGGTCGCTGGAAGCCGCCTTCCATCGGCATCAACACCCCGGCGTACCTGCAGTACTCCTCCGGATCCACCGGCGAGCCCAAGGGCGTGACGCTGACCCACGGCAACGTGCTGCACAACCTCGCGCTGATCCACGACAACCTCTACCGCGCGTCCGACGAGGACGGCCTGCCCCGGCCGACGAGCGTGTCGTGGCTGCCGTCGCACTACAACATGGGCCTGATCGGCGGCGTGCTCGACCCGTTGTACGCGGGCAGGTCCGCCCTGCTGTTCCCGGCGGGCGTCTTCGTGCGCAGCCCGATCAGCTGGCTGCGGCTGATCTCGCAGGTGGGCCGGGCCGACAGTTGCGCGCCGAACTTCGCGCTGGACCTGTGCGTCCGGCGCATCGCGGAGGTCCAGCTCGCGGGCCTCGACCTGAGCGGCTGGGAGATGGCGCTGATCGGGGGCGAACCGGTCAGGGCCGAGACGCTCGACCGCTTCTGCGAGGTGTTCGCCCCCGCAGGGTTCCGCCGGGGCGCGCTGGTGCCGGGCTACGGCCTCGCGGAGTCGACCGTGATGGTCACCAGCGCGGTCGTCGGAGAAGGGCCGTTGACCCTGCGCTGCGACCCCGAAGCGCTGACCAAGGGCCGAGTCCGACCGACCAGTCCTCCCGGCGGCAGGCGCCTGGTGAGCTGCGGAGCCGTCCCGCCGTCGATCACGGTCGTGGTCGCCGACCAGGACACCTCGCAGGAGTGCGCGGAAGGCGAGGTGGGCGAGATCTTCGTGCAGGGCCCGAGCGTGGGCACCGGCTACTGGAACCGCCCGGACGACGTCTTCCACGCCGAGTTGCCCGGCAGGCGCGGCCCGTTCCTGCGCACCGGCGACACGGGTTTTCGCTGGGACGGCGAGCTCTTCGTCACCGGCCGCGCGAAGGAGGTGATCATCGTCGCCGGCGCGAACCACCACCCGCACGACCTGGAGGCGACAGCGGAGACCGCGCACCGAGCGGTGCTCGGGTGCTGTGCGCTCGGGGTTGAAGACGGTCAGCGCGAGCAGGTCGTCGTGCTGGTGGAAGTGCTCGGCGACGTCGACCGTGACGAAGTCGCGAAGGCGGTGCGCCGCACCGTCCACACCGGACACGGCGTGCGGGTGGACGACGTCGTGCTGCTCGAGCCGGGCACGTTGCCGCGCAGCGCCAGCGGCAAACTGCTGCGGGCCGGGTGTCGTGACGCCTACACCGAGGGGAAGCTCCGCGCCGGGCAGGTACCACGCGCGTAGGTGCGGAGGCCTATCGTCGGCCGTCCGCCTCCGGTCGCTGCCTGACCACACGACGGCCGACCACCACGCGCCCGTCCGGCAGCCTCCGTGCGGCCGGCCCGGCCGACGATGTCGCGGGTCGGGCCGCCTGCGGGACCATTCGCCCCTGGGACCACACCGTCACCCCGCTGAGTGCGAGCAGAGCGATCACGGCGCCGATCAGGTACAGCACGAACCATCCCCAGCCGAGGGGGAACACGAGGACCGCACCAACGATCATGCACACCAGGCTGAAGACCAGCACCAGACCCAGCCCGATGACCGCGAGCGTCTCCAACCGCCAGACGCTTCCGATGGCGAGCAGTGCCACGCCTGCGAGGAAGATGACCCCGGGAAATGCCAGCCAGCCGGTGACGCCGATCGACATCAACCCGGTCGCCATCCAGAACCAGGCTCCGCCGCCGGCGTAGAACAGGGCGACGTAGAACGGGTTGCCGAGCTTGGGATCGATCGGGACGTCCTTGTAGATCGGCCTCAGCAACCCTGCGAGGGCGAGGAGGACCAGGCCGACTCCCGTGACGTAGAACGGGAAAGGGAGCCCCAGGCGGTCGCCGAACTTGTCGGCGAGCACACCGATGAGCAGGAATCCGCCGAACAAGAAAAACGTGCTCAGCCAAGCGTTCCTGTTCCCCATCCTTTACAGCCCCCTGTTTCACCCCGCGCGTGAATGCCGCGCGTGCTGTTGGATCACTCATCAATGTGAGTAAATGGTAGCGAGGGTTTCACTTCGGTTCTCGGGCTGCTGACCTGCGAATTCAAGGTCTGTGAAAGAAGTCGGGTGAGCATTGCCGCTGCCGTTTCGAGATCAGTCGGCCAGCTTCGCCCGCACCGTGTCGGCCTCCGGCAACCCCAGGGCGTCGAACAACGCCTCCGCGCGTTTCCACGCCTCGTGCGCGGCGGAGGACTCACCGAGGGCGTGGAGGGAGTCGCCCAGCTGATCCGCGGTCGCGGCCTCGCTGTAGGAGTCGCCCAGGTCGCGGAAGAGCCGGCTGGCGCGCCGGTGGTGGCCGACGGCCGCGGCGTGGTCACCGCGTTGCTGCTGGACGACGCCGAGGGTGCGCTGGGTGTGCGCCTCGCAGTCCCGGTCTCCCACGTCGCGCAGCAGGCGCAGGGCGGCGGTGCTGGTGTCGATGGCGAGGTCGGCCTCGCCCAGTTGCGCGTGGTACCAGCCTGCCGCGGCGAGACTGAACGCCTCCCACGCGCGGTCGCCGGCGCGGCGGAACAGCGCCAGCGCCTGCTGGGCGTGCTCCAGCGCTGTCGTGGGGTCGCTGCGCCTGGCATGGGCGACGCTGAGCGAGAAGTGGGCGATGCCCTCACCGGTGCGGTTCTCGATGGCGCGGTAGGACATGAGCGCCTCGGTGAGCTCGTCGACGGCGCGTGGCTGGTCGCCCAGGACGCTGTGCCCGCGGCCGAGCAGCAGCAACACCTCGGCGAGCGCCGCGTGGTCGCCCAGGCGGCGTGCGGCGGTGAGCGCGGCACGCTGGGAGGCCGCGCGGTCGTCCCAGTGGCCGCTGCGGGTGAGATAGGTCGACAACACCCACGGCAGCTGCCAGGCGTGGACGTCCCAGCCGTCACGGATGGCCAGGTCGGCGCACGCGAGCAACGCTGCGCGTTCCGCCGTGAACCACTCGACGGCCTCGTCGTAGGTCCCGGCCTGGAGCGGGAACGCGCCGGGGCGTGGTGGAGCCAGGTCGATCGGCGGCCAGTGCGGGGAGAGCTGACGTTCCGCGGCGAATCCCGTGTGCAGGTAGTGGTCGAGCACCCGGCCGAGTGCCTCCCGCGCCTCCCCCGGCGTCGCTTCGTCGCGAGCGAACGCCCGCAGCAGGTCGTGGGAAGCGAACCGGCCGGGAGCGGGTTCGTCCAGGACGTGTGCTCTCGTCAGCTCGGCGAGCAGCCGGCGGACCTGCGCGGGCTCGGCTCCCGCGAGCGCGGCGGACGCGACCAGATCGATGTCCGGGCCGGGGTGCACGCCGAGCAGCCGGAACAACCGGGCGGCCGCAGGGGAGAGCCGGTGGTAGGACCACGACGTCACGGCCCGCACGTTCGACGCCGGTTCGCCCGCGTCCAGGGCGTCCAGGCGGCTGCGCTCGTCCCGCAGCTCCTTGACGAGCGCGTCCAGAGGAAAAGCGGGATGCGTCAACGCGCGGGCCGCCACGACGGCGAGCGCCAGGGGCAGGCCCGCGGTGAGCCGGATGAGGTCGTGCAGCGCGTCGGAGTCCGTGAGCCGCGCACTGCCGAGCCGGTGGGTCAGCAGCGCGATCGCCTCGTCATCGGTGAGCATCGGCACCGTGACCGGCCGGGCCTGCTCGGACGCGACCAGCCCGGTGAGCCGGTTGCGGCTGGTCACCACGACCAGGCAGGTGCTCCCGCCCGGCAGCAGCGGCCGGACCTGGTCCTCGTCGAGCGCGTTGTCCAGCACGACCAGCATCCGCCGCCCGGCGACCCGCTCGCGGAACAGCGCGCTGCGCGCGTCGAGGTCGTCCGGCGTCCGTTCCGGCAGCACACCCAGAGCACCGAGGAAGCCGCGCAGCACCACGGCGGCCCGAGCCGGCGGCGTGGACGGGTCGAACCCGCGCAGGTTCACGTGCAGCTGCCCGTCCGGGAACCGGCTCGCGTGGTCGTGCGCCCAGCGCAACACGAGCGCGGTCTTGCCGACTCCGCCAGGACCACCGACGACCACCACCCCGCTCGCCGCACCGTCCAGCTCGGCCAGCACACCCGCACGCCCGACGAACGCCGGCGGCGGCGCGGGCAGCTGGCACGGCACCGCCTGCCCGGTGAGCAGCGTGAGCGCCGGGTCGCCGGTGAGCATCTGCCGGTGCAGCAGCCGCAGTTCGGGACTCGGATCCGCGCCCAGCTCCTCGGCCAGCCGGACACGCAGGTCCTCGTAGTAGCGCAACGCCTCCGCCTGCCGCCCGTCGCGGTAGAGCGCGAGCAGCAGTTGACCGGCCACCCGCTCGTCACGCGGGTGCTCGGCGGCCACCGCGGTCAGTTCCGGCACCAGCGCGCCGTGCCTGCCACACCGCAACGCGATGTCCGTGTACCGCAGCCGGGCGGCGAACCTCTCCTCTGAGAGCGCGGCGCGCTGCTGCACGAACCAGGGCGTGTCGGCGGCGTCGAACGGCTCCCCGCGCCACAGGCCCAGCGCTTCCCCGATCAGGTCGGCGGCGTCGTCGTCCGGCAGGTCGCGCGCTCGCCGCAACAGCGTCCGAAAGCGTTGCAGGTCAACGGACTCCGGCTCGGCGTCGAACAGGTAGCCACCCGGTCGCCGTGCGATCTCCAAGCCCTCCACCTGCCGCAGCCGGGCGATGTAGGTGTAGAGCGTGTTCAACGCGTTGTGCGGGCGGGTGTCGTGCCACACCGCTTCGACGATCTGGTTCGACGACACGGTCTGCCCCGCGTTCACGAGCAGCACCGCCAGCACCTTGCGCTGCATCGCGGGCCCCAGATCGAGCGGCTCGTCGCCCGCGTACGCCTCAATGGCCCCCAGCACCGCGAACCGCGTCTTGCCACCACCCACGCGATCACCCTACCCAGGCGGTCACGGACCGTTACGAGTGAGGTACGCAGCGATGCCGCTACAGCTCCTGGCCGGTGAGAGCGGCGAACAGCCGGTGGCAGCGGGCGAGCATGTCCGCAACGGTCTGGTCGGGGTGCGTGAGCCACCACCGCACCAGGGCGGAGAGAACGCTGAGCCAGACCTCGGTCGCCGCGGTGATGTCGTCGGCGTCGGTGAGGCCGTTGGCGAGGGCGCCCTGGCGCACACCGGTGATCGCGGGCGCGGCCACCAGTCTCCGGTGTTCGCGGAGCTTCTCGGCGGCGGTGGTGCCGGGCGGGACGTGGGTGTCGTAGAGCAGTGACCAGTCCTGCGGCCGTGGCGCCAGCGCCGTGAACAGCGCCTCGAAGACGACGAACGCCGCGTCGAGCCCCGGCGCGACGTCGACGAGCGCGTCCTCGACGTGGGTCACGATGTTGGCGCTCGCGCGGGCGAGACACGCGGCGAACAGGTCGTCTTTGGGGCCGAAGTAGCTGTGGACGAGGGGCTTGGTGATCCCGGCCGCGGCGGCGACGTCCGACAGCGAGGTCGCGACGTAGCCGCGTTCGGCGAACAGGACCGTGGCGGCGTCGAGGATCAGCGCCTCACGCTCGGCGCGGGGCATTCCCTTCGTCCCTGCGACCGCGGTCATGTCGTCCTTCCCATCGATATGACCGCACGGTAACTTACCCGGATGGCATATAGCAATTCACCTGCGCTGTACCGGGCAGGAGAAGGCACGCAGGTGCTGTTGCTGCACGGCGCCACGGGCACGTGGCAGCACTGGAACCCGGTGCTGCCGGCGCTGAGTGCGCGCCATGAGGTCATCGCCCCGACGTTGGCCGGGCACTACGGCGGCCCGCCGCTTCCCCACGGCGTGCGCACTCTCTCCGACATCGCCGACACGCTCGAGCGGCAGCTGGACGAGCTCGGGATCGGGTCCGTCGACATCGTCGGGAACTCACTGGGCGGGGCGCTCGGCATCGTTCTCGCCACGCGTGGCCGGGCGCGCGGCGTGGTCGCGTTGTCCCCGGCGAGCGGGTGGGATGCGGGCGATCCCGTGGCCGAGCACGTCGCTCGGTTCTTCGAGAAGTCCGGGCAGAGCTCGCGCCGGGCGCTTCCCTTGGCGCCATTGGTCTTCCGTGCCGCGAGCGCCCGCCGAAGCGCGTTCCGGCACATCGCCCGCCACGGGGAACGGACCACCCCGCGCGAGGCCGTGCACATCCTGCGCGCCGCCGCGCGCTTCGACCACGTGCCACTCCTGGCTCGCGCGCTCCGGTCCGGCGAGGACGCACTGCCGCGGCACCTGGACAAGATCGCCGTGCCCGTCCTGCTGGCGTGGGCCGAGCGCGACTGGGTGCTCCCTCCCGCGACGGCCGCCACCCGCTACCGCCGTGAGATTCCCGGGGCGGAGTTCCGGCTGTTGCCCGGGACCGGCCACGTTCCCATGTGGGACGACCCCGAACTCGTCACCTCCTCCGTCATCGACTGGATCACGCGAGTCCACTGTGGTGAGTGCCTCAGCGGCGAAACCGCCCAATGCCCGCAACACCGAGCGGCGGCGGTGCGTGACGGGGACAATCACTCGTCGTGACCGTCAAACGCCCGCTCGTCGTCGACTCGCTGATCGTGATCGCCCTCATCGCGGTGCACCTGCTGGTGGTGCGCGAGGTGAGCGACCAGGTGACCGGGTGGCTGCCGAGCTGGGGCGCGGCCGTGGTCGGAGTCGTGGGCATCGCGCCGTTGCTGGTGCGCCGCCGGGCGACCTGGCCGGTGTTCCTGATCGTGCTCGCGGCCGCGATGACACTCGCACTCGGCGGCCATCCCGGCGGCGGGGTCGGGCTGGCCCTGCAGGTCGCGCTCTACACGATCGCGGTGAACTCGCCGCTGCTCAGCACGGCGGTGGCGGCGGCACTGACGCTCGCCGCGGCCGTGACGAGCTACGCCGCCAACGCCGACTTCCACCCCGTGGTGGCGGTGCTGGACGTGGTGCTGCTCGGCGGGGCGATCGGGCTGGGCCTGGTCACGCGGCGGAGCAGGCAGCGGGCCGCACAGCTGCGCGAGGTGGTGAGCCAGCTCGAACAGGCACGTGAGCAGCTCAAAGCGGAAGCGGCACTGCTGGAGCGCACCCGCATCGCCCGCGAGCTGCACGACATCGTGGCGCACAGCCTCGGCGTGATCGCGGTGCAGGCCGGTGTCGCACGGGCCATGCCGGACGATCGGCAACAGGCGTGCGAGGCGTTGCAGGTGATCGAGGCGACGAGCAAGGACGCGTTGTCGGAGATGCGGCACCTGCTCGGAGCGTTGCGCGCTCCGGAGCCGCTCGACGCCGAGCTGCGGCCGCAGCCGACGCTGGACCAGCTCGATGACCTGTTCCAGACGATGCGCGACGTCGGGCTTTCGCTGACTGTGCACACCGAAGGTGAGCCGTATCCACTCACCGCCGGGCGGGAGCTCGCTGTGTACCGCATCGTCCAGGAAGCGCTCACGAACGTGCTCAAGCACGCCGGCCACGCCGAAGTGCAGGTGCGCCTGCGTTATCTCGACGACCACATGAGCGTCGAGGTGCTCAACGACCACGTGCTCCCTCATGCCGACCGGAACGGGCACGGCCTGGTCGGCATGCGCGAGCGGGCAGTCGTGTGTGGAGGGACGCTGGACGCGGGACCGTTGCCAGGAGGCAGGTTCCGGATGGTCGCGACGCTGCCGAGGGAGCTGGCGGCATGAGCATCGAGGTGGTGGTCGCGGACGACCAGGCGCTGGTGCGGGCGGGTTTCGCCGCCTTCCTGCGGGCCCAGCCGGACATCGAGGTGGTCGCGGAGGCCGCGGACGGCATCTCCGCGGTGGCCGCCGCGACCGAACACCGGCCGGACGTCGTGCTGATGGACATCCGGATGCCGCAGGCCGACGGCATCGAGGCGACCAGGCAGATCACCGAGGCGTTCGGCGGTGAGGTGGCGGTGCTCGTCCTCACCACGTTCGACCTCGACGAGTACGTCTACGCGGCGTTGCGCGCGGGAGCGTCCGGCTTCCTGCTCAAGGACACCAGCCCGGAGGACCTCGTCGCGGCCGTCCGCGTGATCGCGAGCGGTGAGGCCCTGCTCGCGCCGACGGTGACCAAGCGGCTCATCCGCGAGTTCACCGCCGCGCCGGTCAGCCCCGCGCACCTCGCGGAGCTGACCAAGCGCGAGAACGAGATCATGGTGCTGGTCGCGCGCGGCCTGTCCAACAACCAGATCGCGGACAAGCTGTACCTGGCGCCGACCACGGTGAAGACGCACGTGAACCGGTTGATGGCCAAGCTCGCCCTGACCTCGCGTGCCCAGGTCGTCGCGGCCGCCTACGAGGCCGGGCTCGTGATCCCCGCCCGCGGCACCGACTGATCTACGTCCGAGCTGTCTCCTGGAGAGCCAACCGGGTCCGCCTGGTTGCGGCCACCTCGACACCCAGGACCATCACGATGACGAGGATTCGAGCCCACCAGGGCATCGAGAACGCCGTCAGCACAACCCCGATGGCGATGTAGAGGATCATTTCGGTAATGCCCAGCAGCCTCTTCATCGAGACACAGCCTCCTGCGGGTTCAAGGGCGACAACCGGTTGTCACTCGCAGTTCTTGCCGTCGACACCGACCCATTGTCCGTTGCCACCGATCTTGGACTGGTAGCAGGTGTTGCTGTTGAAGGTGCCGGACCTGACGTAGTTCCCGAGATTCTTCAGGAGTTCGAACGACGCCGCCGACACGCCACCACTGCAAAGCAGCTTGACCACCCTGGTGGCGGCCGACGGAATGTTGCTGGCCGTGCACAACGCGACGCCACTTGCCGCCGCTCCGATGCCGAGCGCGGCGCCGATGGCATTCGCCTCCCAGCCCCAGAGGTTGAGGTAGACACCGAAGCCCCAGGTGAGCTTGGGATCGGCGACCACGGGGTAGGCTGCGCTGTTCCGGTGTTCCACGACCTGGGTCAACGTCGAACCGGTCAGCTCGTAGTGCGTCGGCACGGCGTCGCCGTTGGCGTCCCGTGCCCAGGACGGGGCGATCTCGCCGACCTGGACGCCATCGCGTGCCTGCAACGTCAGACCGCCGTCGGCGCGCGGCGTCGCGGTGATGCCGTCGGGCAACCCGAGCGTGAAGTCGTAGCGGGTCGGCGCGGTCCTGTCGTAGATCGTGACCAGGCCGCGAACACCGGTCTCCACAGGCTCCGCGACAACGGCGAAGCCCTGGTCATCGCTGCGGACCACGGCCTTGTCCTGAACCCGCACGGCCGCACTGGCAGACGTGCCCGGCAGGCCGAGAGCCGTCGCCGGAAGGTCCTTCCCGCTGACCTCCACCGTCCGGTCCGATCCCTGCGGCAGGTCGACCCGCACGCCCTCCCGCAGACCACCTGCCTGCGGCTGACCAGCGGCGGCCACAGCAGCCGCAGCGTCGTTCAGCACCGCGGAGACGCTCGGAACATCGCCTCTCGCCCCCTCGGCCCACGCCGGCGAACCGCCGGCTCCGGTCGCGACCATGGCCAGCACCACAAAACTTGCGATCGAGCGAATACGCATTAACTGATTCCCCAATGAACTTGCTCGAACTAGGCCTGCCGACGGTAACGCCGAGGCTCGCCGATCACGTCCAACCAGCGCAGTAATTCAGAGGTACAACCTGGGCAGTATTGCGGCGTCCCGGCCGCTCTGCTCTACCATCGCCACCATGGCGAACAACAACTCCGAGACGGACGGCAACGGCGCCCTCATGGCGTTTCTGGTCATTTCCATGAGTTTGGTACCGATCTCCTACCTCGCGTCCGCGGAGTGGCTGCGCGTCACGATTCTCCTGGTGGCGATTCTGGGTATGTTCACCCTTTCGTTCTTCCTGCTCCGCAACTACAAGCGTCGCCAGGCACCGATCAGAAATCGTCCGCCACGCCGTCGGTTCTGGTAGCTCCCTCGCACCGGTGGAAGGATCGACGACCATGACCGACGCCAGACCGCCGGGCACCGACGAGGCCGCGTTCATCGAGGCGGCCCGCTCAGGCGATCCGGCGCGGTTCGCGCTCATCACCGAGCGCCACCGGCGTGAGCTGCGGGTGCACTGCTACCGGATGCTCGCGAACTACGAGGACGCCCAGGACATGACGCAGGAGACGTTCCTGCGGGCGTGGAACAAGCGGGAGTCGTTCAAGGGCCACGCCACGCTGCGGACCTGGCTGTACCGGATCGCGACGAACGCCTGCCTCGACTTCCTGGAGAAGCGCAACGACCGCACACCCGTGCTGTCCGATCTGCCGGTCTCCGAGCTGCCGTACCTGCAGCCGTATCCCGACCACATGCTCCCCGAGGACCCGCAGGAATCGGTGGTGTCGCGGGAGACGATCGAGCTGGCGTTCATCGTCGCGGTCCAGCACCTGCCACCGCGCCAGCGGGCGGTGTTCATCCTGCGCGACGTCCTCGGCTGGCCGGCGTCGAAGGCCGCCGACTCCCTGGAGCTGACCGTCGCGTCGGTGACCAGCGCACTGCAGCGGGCGCGCGTGACGATGCGCGAGCAGCTCCCCGACCGCCGCCTCGACTGGCGGAGCCCAGCCACCCACGAGCTGTCGAACGACGAGCGCGGCCTGGTGAAGTCGTACATCGACGCCCACGAGCGCAACGACCTCGACGCGCTGACGTCCCTGCTGCGCGACGACCTGCGCTTCGCGATGCTGCCCGACCCCGGCACCGTGATGACGACGGCCGAGGACGCGGTGGACGGCTGGGTCTCCGGCGGGCTCTTCCAGCGCGGCCACGACGACTGGCGCTGCATCGCCACGACGGTCAACCTCATGCCTGCCGCCGTGCTGTACCTCCGCACCGCAGACGACCCGGAGTACCGGCTGTTCGCCATCGCGGTCCTGCACATCGTCGACGGCAAGATCGCCGAACTCACCGGATTCGACACCGCCGACAAACCGTGGCTGGACCTGCCCCCGACCCTGTGACCAGGGGACGTTCCCTCATTGCCTCGTCTCGTAGCGGGTCAGCACCACGCCGCCGGGAAACGTCCGCGTCTCCACGAGGTCGAGGTTCACCCAGCTGTCCAGCGCCGCGAAGAACGGCGTGCCACCGCCCACCAGGACCGGGTAGGTGACCACGGCGTACTCGTCGACGAGCCCGGCTCGCACGGCCGCCCCGGCGAGCGTTGCGCCGCCGATGCCCATCGGTCCGCCGTCCTCGGCCTTGAGCCGGGTGATCTCGGCGACCGCGTCACCGGTGACCAGGCGGGTGTTCCAGTCGACCTCGTCGATCGTCGAGGAGAACACCACCTTCGGCGTGTCCCGCCAGTTCCGCGCGAACTCGATCCGCGCCGGGGTGGCGTCGGGCTGCTGGTCGCCGGTCGGCCAGTAGGAACTCATCGTCTCCCACAGCTTGCGCCCGTACAGCATCAGATCGTTCGCCCGCTCGTGGTCGAGCCACCACTGGAACAGCTCGTCGCTCGGCGGCCCGCTCCAGCCGATGTCGTCGCCGGTCGCGGCGGTGTAGCCGTCCAGGGTCGCGTTCATGCCGAAGATCAGTTTCCGCGCCATGCCTGCCTCCTGTGAGCTGATCTCACACGTACAGACGGGCGTGGCGCGGAAACCTGATCTGTGCAGCCGTCAGTAGTAACAGTGCAAGGCGAAGTCGTCGAGGCGCAGCCACTCACCGTCGTGGCCGCGACCCTTGTCGACGACCATGAATCGAGCGAAGACCGACCGGTAGCCGTTCAGCTGGAACCAGTCGGACTGGACGGCCTGGTACCCCGTGAACGTGAGGTTCCGCGAGGCGCCGGTGATCTTGGTCCCGGCCGAGTCGAAGATCTCGACGTTGACGGACGTGCTGCGGTCGTTGAGCGGGTTGACGTAGATCTGTGCGATGCAGTCACTGGTACCGCCGGTGCCGGTGGACACCCAGACCCCCATGGCTGCCGCGGTGCCCGCGGGGGCGTTGTAGCCGGAATGCAGCCAGCCGTTGTTCTGGCCCGACCGGCCGGCGTTGATGTTGTAGTCGAATCCGGCCTGTCCACCGCCGATGGTCTGCACGGTCCACTTCGCTGCCGGATTCGACTCGAATCCGTCCTGGAACGACCGCACCCCTGCTTGGGCCGTTCCCACGCCTGCCAGCAGCAGTGCGACCGACACCGCCCCGGCGACGGCCGAGCGGCACAACCTCGCACGAATCCCCACCGCAGATCCCCCTCCTGGATCGGTTCCCGTCATCGGATGATCACCTGTCGACGTGAACGTGCAGACGATCTCGAAGAACCGTTCGGATGGCCAGAGTCCGGTCCGCTGACTGGACCTCGTGGGAAAGCCGCCGGCCTTCCTGTCCACAAGCGACATGCAAGCCGGCGCGGAACGCGCATGGATCAGGGAGCGATGGACCGCCTGCGGGGATGATCCCACCTGTGTCGCCACAACTGATCGGACATGAATGATTTGAGAATTGCGGCGGTTGGTTGTGGTAGTCGTTGGGTACCGTCCAACAGCCGCTGTCGGTTACGGTACGCGGCTTACGAATGCGGTCGTCCCAACCTCTAACGGAGCGTCGTGACCGATCCTCCCGATCTCGACCGCGGTGTGCTGCGCACACTGCTCACCGACGTGGTCACCGGTGCGCTCGCGCGTAGGGGTCTGAACGGCTGCCTCGACGGCGCGATCGCCAGGGCGCGGCACATCGGCGGTTGCTGCTCGGTGTTCGTGTTCGACGTCGACCACTTCAAGACCGTCAACGACGCGTACGGGCACGCCCGCGGTGACGCGGTGCTGCGGGCGATCGTCGAGCGGGCCGAGAGTGTGGTCCGCGATGCGGACGTGCTGGTGCGCTACGGCGGGGACGAGTTCGTGCTGGTGCTGCCGGAGACGGGCGCGGTGGAGGCGCTGCAGGTCGCGACGCGGTTGGTGGACGCCATCGGCACCAAGCCGTTCGCGGGTAATCCACCGCTGTCGGTGTCGATCAGCCTCGGACTGGCCACCTTCCCGGACGACGCGGCGGACCGCCAGTCGCTGATCGAGCTCGCCGATCGACGCAACTACCTGGCCAAGCGCCGCGGGCGGGGCCGTGCGGTGGGCGATGACCTGCAGGCGAGCGGGCGGCGGTCGTCTGAGAGGTTGCTGGAGCGGGACGCGGCACTGGCCGTCGTGCGTGACTTCCTCGTGCGGCTGGACGTGTCCGGACGCGGCGCGCTGAGGGTGGCGGGCGAGCGCGGCGCCGGGCACACCAGGTTCCTGGCCGAGGTCGGCAAACTGGCCGGGCTGCGCGGGTTCGAGGTGGTCGACGGGGCCGTGGAACCGGCGCGGCACGCCGAGCGGGTGCTCGTGCTCGTCGACACCGACGCCGACATCGCGGACGTGGGACGGCGGGTGCGGCGGTTGGCCGGCTCCGGTGGTCCGCGGGTCGTGGGGCTGGTCCAGGCGATGCACGATCCCGCTGGGCCGGTACCGCAGGTGCTGCCGCTGCTGGACACCGCGGTGCTGGCGCCGCTGTCCGATTCGGCGCTGCACGTGTGGCTGCGCACGACCCTGCACGGTGAGCCCACGCGGGAACTGGTGCACTGGCTGGCCCGGCGCAGTGGCGGCTTCATCGCCCAGGCCGAGCGCGGGCTGACGCAGCTCGCCGACCGCGGCGACCTGGAGCAGGGCGGCAACGGGGACTGGGGCGTGTCCGCGGAGGCGATAGCCCGCGCCGACAACGCCCGGCGACGGTTGCCCGCGGCGGTCAGCAGCCTGGTGGGCCGGGCGCGGGACGTCTCGCGGATGGCCGACCTGCTCTCCGAACGGCGGCTGGTCACGCTGACCGGCGCCGGTGGCATCGGCAAGACCCGGCTGGCGCTGGCGGTCGCGGGGGCGGTGGCGGACGAGTTCGCGGACGGGGCCGTGTTCGTGTCGCTCGCCGAGGCCACCACGACGGAGATGGTGGTCTCCGCGGTCGCCGCGGTGCTGGAGGTGCCGGAGGGCACGAACGAGCCGCTGACCGACGCGGTGATCCGGGCGCTGAGCGAGCTCGAACTGCTGCTGGTGCTGGACAACTTCGAGCACGTGCTGAGCGCCGGCTCGTTCGTGTCCGCGCTGCTGGCCGCGGCGCCGGGGGTGCGGGTGCTGACCACGACCCGGCAGCGGCTGCGGCTCAGCGGCGAGCAGGTCTACCCGGTCCCGCCGCTGCCGGTGCCCGACCTCGACCGCCTGCCGTCGCGGCCGGAGGAGACCGACGAGGCGCTGGCGTCCTGGCCGGCGCTGGCGTTGTTCGTGTCCAGGGCCACCGAGGCCGTGTACGGGCTGACCTTCTCCGCGGACGACCTGCGTGCCGCGGCCGAGGTGTGCATCCGGCTGGACGGGCTGCCACTGGCCATCGAGCTCACCGCGGCGAACTGCGATGTCCTTTCGCCGACCGAGATCCTCGCCCAGTTGAACGAACGGTCGGAGCTGCCCGCCGTCGGGCCGCAGGACCTGCCGGCGCGGCAACAGACCCTGCGCGCCACCATCGACTGGAGCTTCGAACTGCTCGACGCCGACGACCAGGAGCTGCTGACCCGCCTGGCGGTGTTCGCCGGTGGCTGCACGGCCGACGCCGTCGCCGCGATCTGCCTGCCCTCCGAGACGAGCGACAAGAGCATCACCCAGCGGCTGACCGGGCTGGTCGACCGCAACCTCCTCGGCGCGCGGCACACCGAGGACGGGCTCAGGTACACGATGCTGGAGACCATCCGGGCCTACGCGGGCGAACGGCTGTCGGACGGGGAAGTGACCGCGCGTCACACGGCCTACTTCGCCGAGTTCGCCGAACGCGCGGACCGCGGACTGGGCGGCCACGACGGAGCGGCCTGGTACGCGCGGGTCAGCAGCGAGTACCTCAACCTGCGCGCGGCGCACACCCAGGCGATCGCAGACCGGGATCCGCTCACCGCCGCCCGGATCGTCCTCGGAATCAACAGGTTCTGGCAGAAGGGCTGGCACATCCGCGAAGGCAGGGAATGGCACCGCCGCCTGCTCGCGGACACGGTGGACCGGCTGCCGGAGGGTGTCCGCGGCAGGGTGATGGAGTCCGCCGCGTTCCTCGCCATCAAGCAGGACGACCAGGCGACCGCCCTGTCGCTGGGCGAGCAGAGCCTGCAGATCGGCCGCCGGCTCGGCGACCACGACCTGGTGGCTCAAGCGCTCAACATCGTCGGTCTCGTCGCCAGGCAGCGCGGTGACCTGGACCAGGCCCGTGCGTGCTTCGGCGAGTGCGTCGAAATCGAGCAGGCGCACGGGAAACGCGCCAACGTCCTGGCCGCGGCGCGCGGCAACCTGTCGATCATCGCCCGCTTCGAGGGCGATCTGCACACCGCGCGCGACCTGATGCGGGACAACGTCGCGGCGGACCGCGTGGCCGGCAACCTCCGCACGCTGTCACTGGACCTCGTCGGTCTCGGTGACGTCTGCGTGGACCTCGGCGACGCCGCCGCGGCTCGCCCGCTGCTCACCGAAGCCGTCGAGACCAGCAGGCAGATCGGGGACATGGGCGGCGAGGCCTACGCCTTCCACATCCTCGGCCGGCTCACCAGGCTGGAAGGCGATCCGGTCGAGGCCTACCGCCTCTACACCGCCGCCATCCGCATCCACCACGGGTTCGGCGACCGGTTCGCGGTCCTCTACACGCTCAGCTCGCTCGTCGACCTGCTCAGCACGGTGGACGCCGCGTCGGCCGCCAGGATGCTCGGCGCGGTCGGGGTGATCCGCGAGCAGGACGGCTTGCCGATGACCAAGCACCAGCGTGCCGTCCGGGAAGGCACGCTGCGCCGCATCCGTGCCGTGCTCACCGATGCCGAACTGGATGCCGCGATGGCCGACGGAGCCGCGATGGACCTCGACGCGCTGGTCGCCCACGCCTTCGAGGTGGACCCGGCTGTGTTCGCCTGAGTCTGACCGTTCTCGCGGAAAGCGCTTGCCCGTTGTGGGACGGTGCAAGCACGGTTTACCGCGAATTTACGCAGTGCCATCGATCCGCGAAATACCGGAGCGCGACCGTCATACCTGTCGATCGACAGATATTCCGCCCCGGCCTCTCGGAGGACTCATGAGCACGTCTCTCAGTGACACCCCGGGATACGCCCAGGAGCTGCGCAGGGGAGTGGGAACGTTCTCTTCCTTCGCGGCGGGGTTCTCGTTCGTCTCGATCCTCACCACCGTGTTCCAGCTCTTCGGGCTGGGCTTCGGACTCGGTGGCGCCTCGTTCTTCTGGGCCTGGCCGCTGGTCTTCGCCGGGCAGCTGCTGGTGGCCCTGTGCTTCGCCGAGCTCGCGGCGCGCTGGCCGGTCTCGGGCGCGATCTTCCAGTGGTCGGGCCGCCTGGCGGGGACGACAGCGGGCTGGTTCGCCGGCTGGGTCATGGTCATCGGTCAGATCCTCACCGTCGCGGCCGCCGCGATCGCGATCCAGGTCGTCCTGCCGAGCATCTGGTCCGGGTTCCAGATCGTCGGAGGGCCAGGTGCGGACTCCGCGGTGTCCTCGCCGACCGGTGCGCAGAACGCGGTGCTGCTCGGCGTGATCCTGCTCGTGATCACGACGATCGTGAACATCGCCGGGATCCGGCACATGGCCGCGGCCACGAGCGTCGGTGTGACGATCGAGATCGTCGCGGTCGTCGCGTTGGTGTTCGCCCTGTTCGTCCTGCCCGAACGTGGTCCTGGGGTCGTGTTCACGCACGAGGGCTGGGCCGGCGAAGGCAGTTACCTCCCGGCGTTCCTCGCTTCGGCGCTGATGGCCGCGTACGTGATGGTGGGGTTCGACTCGGCGGGCGAGCTGGCCGAGGAGACCCACTCGCCGCGGCGGACGACCCCGCGGACCATCCTGCACGCGCTCATCGCGTCCGCCATCGGTGGTGCGTTGCTCATCATCGGCGCGCTGATGGCCGCGCCGAGCCTCACCGACGGCAACCTGGCGACCGGCGGGCTCTCGTGGGTGCTCACCGAACGCCTCGGCGGTGTCCTCGGTCGCCTGTTCCTGTGCTGCGTCGCCGTGGCGGTGTTCGCGTGCACACTGGCGATCCAGACCGCCGGCGCGCGAATGATCTACTCGATGGCCAGGGACAAGGCTTTCCCGTTCCACCGGCAGCTCAGCAAGGTTTCTCCGCGCACCGGCACCCCGGTCGGCGCCTCGATCGTGGTCGGCGTCGGTGCGGCGATCGCGCTCGTGGTCAACATCGGTCAGTCCGCGATCTTCACCGCGCTGTCGAGCCTCTGCATCGCGATGCTCTACCTCGCCTACCTCGGCGTGACACTGCCGATGCTGGTCACCCGGTTTCGCAAGACCTGGCCCAGAGGCGTTGACGAGCAAGGGAAACCGTTGTTCAGCCTGGGGGCCTGGGGACTTCCGCTGAACGCCCTCGCCGTCGTCTACCAGATCGGCATGGCGGTCAACCTGTTGTGGCCGCGCCCGGAGATCTACGACCTCACCGGCGAGACCTGGTGGCTGCGCTGGAGCGCGTTGCTCGTGGTCGCTCTCAGCCTCGCGTCGGGCGCCGGGTACCTCCTCTTCAAACACCGGCTGCACGGCCGGATCGAGCTGCGCCACGTCCCGCACAGCGCACAGGAGGACTAAGTGACCGACTCCGTTCTCAACGCCAGGGCGGACGCTCGCGCACGAGGCGGGCAGACGAGCGACTGGATGCCGTACCTGCCGGCGTCGTCGAGCCCGTACCGGCCTGCAGGGGTGGAAACACTCACCTGGGCGGAAACCGTTGCCCCGGGCGGATACGCGCACAAGGTGCTCGCCAGGGGAACGCGGATCCGGTTCGACGACCCCACCGGCGACGCCTGCGCGCACGTGATCGTCTACAACGCGCTGGAACCGGTCGAGCGGCTCAACGTCGCCGACACCGTGAAGATCCCCTGGCAGGCGTACCTCGGTGCCGGGCACCCGTTGCTGTCGGGTGACGGCCGCGTGCTCGCGACGATCGTCGAAGACACGTCCGGCCACCACGACGCGTTCTGCGGAACGAGCACCGAGGCCTGGAACCAGCGCAAGTACGGCGACGCCAGGCCGGAAGGGCCGTCCCCGGCAGGCCGTTCGCTGTTCGTCAAGGCCGCGGCCAAACACGGACTCACGCCGCGCGACCTCCCACCAAGTGTGTCCTTCTTCCAAGGAGTCCAGGTCGACGCCGACGGAACCTTCGTGTGGCGGGGATCGGCGGGGGAGGGCGTCTCGGTCGAACTGCTGGCCGAACTGCCGTTGCTGATCCTCGTGGCCAACGTGCCGCACCCGCTGGACCCTCGCCCGGACTACGCGGTCGGGCCACTGCGCGTGCACGCCTGGCGCACTGCGCCGACGGGACCGGACGACGACCGTTTCCAGGCCACGCCGGAAGCGAACCGGGCCTACCTCAACACCATCGACTACGCGGAGGCACGAGGACTGTGACCAGTTCAGTTCCGGTCGGCGCCACGTTCGCCCCCGGCTCGCCCCTCGACTGGTCGGAACCGCTCGTCCCCGGCGAGGTCGTGCTGGATGAACGGGTCGCTCCCAATGCCTCGTGGTCCGCTGTGGTGGAGGCAGGCCACGTTCTGACCATTGTGGACGTCGGCGGCAACCAGTCGGGAGACTGCCTGATCTACAACGCGGCGGACACCGAGGAGCGGTACAGCGTGCCGGACACGCTGGCCTGGCAGGGCAACGCCTACGTCCGCACGGGCACGGTGCTGCGCAGCAACCTGGGCAACCCGCTGATGACCGTCGTCGGCAACGAGATCGACCGCCAGGACACGATCGGCGGCGCCTGCTCCAAGGAGTCCAACACGCTGCGGTACGGCCACCACGTCATGTTCCACCACGGGTGCCGGGAGAACTTCCTGTCCGAGGGCCAGAAGCACGGCCTGGGCCTGCGCGACCTCGTGTCCAACCTCAACTGGTTCATGAACGTCCCGGTCGAGGCGGACGGCGCTCTCGGCATCGTCGACGGGATGTCGGCGCCCGGCAAGCGGGTCGCAATCCGTGCCGACATGGATGTGCTCGTGCTGGTCTCGAACTGTCCCCAGATGAACAACCCGTGCAACGACTTCAACCCGACGCCGCTGCGCATGATCGTGGTGGCGCCATGACGTCCTTCGACGTCGTGCTCGTCGCCAACCGGGGCGAGATCGCGCGCCGGATCATCCGCACCGCGCACGCGCTGGGCATGAAGGCGGTCTCGGTCTACTCCGATGCCGACCGCGCCGCGCCGCACGTGCGGGAGGCCGACACCGCGATCCGGCTCGGTCCCGCTCCCGCGCGGGATTCCTACCTGCGCGCCGACGCGATCATCGAGGCCGCGCTCGACAGCGGCGCCGGGCTGATCCACCCCGGCTACGGGTTCCTGTCCGAGAGCGTCACGTTCGCTCGTGATGTCGAGGCGGCGGGCCTGCGGTTCGTCGGCCCGGCGTCCGAGCAGATCGCCGCGTTCGGGGAGAAGCACACCGCTCGGGAGCTCGCGCAACGCGCGGGCGTGCCCATGCTCGCCGGGACCGGTCTGCTGTCGTCCGCTGACGAGGCCGTTGCCGAGGCCGGACGAATCGGGCTGCCCGTCATGGTCAAGGCGACCGGGGGAGGCGGCGGCATCGGCATGCAGGCCTGCGCCACCACCGACGAGGTGCGCGAGGCGTTCGACCGCGTCGCCGTGCTGGCGCAGCAGAACTTCGGCGCCGCCGGGGTGTTCCTGGAACGGCTGGTGCGCCCGGCTCGGCACGTCGAGGTGCAGCTCTTCGGTGACGGTCTCGGCCGCGTCGCGGTGATCGGTGACCGCGACTGCTCGTTGCAGCGCCGCAACCAGAAGGTCGTCGAGGAGGCACCCGCTCCGGCTCTGCCCGATCACGTTCGCTCGCTGCTGCACACCTCTGCGCGGGACCTGGCGGCGTCGGTGCGCTACCGCAGTGCCGGCACCGTCGAGTTCATCTACGACCCGGTCCGTCAGGAGGCGTCGTTCCTGGAGGTCAACACGCGGCTGCAGGTCGAACACCCGGTGACCGAGCTGGTATTCGGCGTCGACCTGGTCGAGCTGATGCTGCGGCTGGCCAGGGACGGCGCGGACGGTCTGCCGGACAGCGTCTTCGACTCCGCGTGGGTGCCGGACGGGCACGCCGTCGAAGCCCGTGTCTACGCCGAGGATCCCGCGAAGGAGTCGCTGCCGTCGCCGGGCCTGGTGACGCGGGCGGTCTTCCCCGACGATCTCGCCGGGGTCCGGGTCGACGGCTGGATCGAGACCGGGCTGGAGGTCTCGCCCCACTACGACCCGATGCTGGCCAAGGTGATCGCCGCGGGACCCACCAGGGACGCCGCGCTGGACCTCCTCGGCGAGGCGCTGGACGGATCCCGCGTCGACGGCGTCGTCACCAACCTGGGGCTGTTGCGCGCACTCACCGGCTCCGACGACGTGCGGGCCGCCGTGCACTCGACGTCCACCCTTGATCGCACCACCGATCCCGATCCTCGCGTCGACGTCCTCGTGCCGGGGACGATGACGACGGTGCAGGACCTGCCGGGCCGGGTCGGGTACTGGCAGGTCGGTGTGCCGCCCAGCGGTCCGTTCGACCCGGTTTCGCTGACGGAGGCGAACCTCGCGGTCGGCAATCCCGCCACCGCACCAGGCTTGGAGATCACGGCGGCCGGACCGACACTGCGGTTCTCGGTGCCGTCGGTCGTCTGCCTCACCGGCGCGCCCGTGGAGTCCTTTGTGGACGACGAGCTCATTCCGCAGTGGGAGCCGGTCGACGTTCCCGCCGGCGGCACCCTGAGGATCGGCACCGCCGCCGGTCCCGGACTGCGCACCTACCTCGCGGTGCGCGGTGGCATCGACGTGCCCGCCTACCTCGGCAGCGCCGCGACGTTCACCCTGGGCGGGTTCGGCGGTCACGCCGGCCGTGCGCTGCTCGCCGGTGACGTGCTGCGCCTGGGCTCACCGGACGCGGCGGAGAACCCGGGACTGACCACGATCGGTGGCCCGACGCCGGCGCACCGCCGTCCCGCGATCACCAGCAGCTGGCAGATCGCGGTCACCGAAGGACCGCACGGGGCACCGGAGTTCTTCACCCGCGTGGACCTGGATTCCTTCTACGCGGCCGATTTCAAGGTGCACCACAACTCGGCGCGCACGGGAATCCGGCTGATCGGCCCGAAACCGGCCTGGGCGCGGCCGGACGGTGGTGACGCGGGACTGCACCCCTCGAACATCCACGACACGCCCTACGCCGTCGGTGCCGTCGACTTCACCGGCGACACCCCGGTCGTCCTCGGCCCGGACGGCCCGTCCCTGGGCGGGTTCGTCTGCCCGGCCGTGGTCGCGAGCGGTGACCTCTGGAAGCTCGGGCAGCTGCGTCCCGGCGACGCGGTGCGCTTCGTGCGCGTGCGTGAGGCCGATGGCGTCCTCGACCGGCGAGCCGTCCCGCACGTGCTCACCTCGGGCGGCGACGGTGACGACGGTGTGCTGGGTCGCCTTGAGGAGACCGAGGATCGGCCGTCCGTGACCTATCGCCGCGACGGCGACGGCAACGTGCTCGTCGAGTACGGGCCGATGACCCTCGACCTCGCCCTGCGCATGCGGGTGCACGCGCTCCAGGAAACCCTTGCGGCACATGGTCCGGAGGGCGTCCTCGACGTCACCCCGGGCATCCGTTCGTTGCAGGTCCACACCGATCCTTCGCGCTTGAAGGCCTCGGACGTCGCACGGTTGCTGCAGGAGCTCGAGTCCGAGGTGCCGCCCACGCAAGATCTCGTGGTGCCGTCCCGCACGGTCCGGTTGCCGCTGAGCTGGGACGACCCGGCCACGAGACTGGCGATCGAGCGGTACATGGCCGGAGTGCGCTCGGACGCGCCGTGGACACCGTGGAACATCGAGTTCATCCGCCGCATCAACGGTTTGGAGTCGGTGGACGACGTCTACCGGACGGTGTTCGGCGCCTCGTACCTGGTGCTGGGCCTCGGTGACGTCTACCTCGGCGCCCCGGTGGCGACGCCGCTCGATCCCCGGCACCGGCTGGTGACCACGAAGTACAACCCCGCGCGGACGTGGACGGCGGAGAACTCGGTCGGCATCGGCGGCGCCTATCTGTGCGTCTACGGCATGGAAGGGCCCGGCGGATACCAGTTCGTCGGCCGCACCGTGCAGGTGTGGAACCGTTACCGCCGTGGAGGGTTGTTCGCCGAACACCCCTGGGCGCTGCGCTTCTTCGACCGGATCGAGTGGTACCCGGTCGAAGCCGGCGAACTGCTGGAGCTCCGCGCCGAGACCGACGCCGGACGGGGCGACTTCGAGACGGTCGACGGAACGTTCTCGATCGCCGACCACGTCCGGTTCCTCGACGACAACGCGGACGACATCGCGGCTTTCCGCACGCGTCAGACGGCTGCCTTCGAAGCGGAGAAACAACGCTGGCGCCTTGCCGGTGAGTTCGACCGGCACGACGAACCGGCAGAGGTCACCGCGCCGGAGGTGACGCTTCCCGCCGGCGCGGTCGCCGTGACCGCACCGTTCACCGCGACCGTCTGGCGGCTCGTCGGGGAGCCGGGAACGCTGGTGGGAGAAGGAGATCCGGTCCTCACCGTGGAAACGATGAAGATGGAGGCCAAGGTGACCGCACCCGTCACGGGCAGGCTGGTCGAGCTCTACGTGCGTCCCGGCGACCAGGTCGATCCGGGTCAGATCCTCGCGGCGGTGCGGCCGTGACGCCGGATCCCGTCGCCGCGGTCGAGGCGGCCTACGACCGGATCGACGCGGTCGACCGGCCCGAGATCTGGGTGACGCGGCGCCACCGCGAAGACGCGGTGTCCGACGCGAAGGAGATCGCCGCACGGCTGGCCGCGGGCGAAGACCTCCCGTTGGCGGGCAAGGTGATCGCGGTCAAGGACAACATCGACGTGGCGGGGCTGCCGACCACCGCGGCCGCGCACTCCTACCTCTACCGGCCGGACGCCGACGCCACCGCGGTCGCGCGGCTGCGGGCCGCGGGCGCCGTCGTGATCGGCAAGACCAACCTCGACCAGTTCGCGACCGGACTGGTGGGCACCAGGAGCCCGTACGGCGCGGTCCGCAACGCCTGGGACCCCGCCAGGATCAGCGGCGGTTCGTCCGCGGGCTCCGCGGTCGCCGTCGCGCTCGGCATCGTCGACGCCGCGCTGGGCACCGACACCGCGGGCTCCGGCCGGGTCCCGGCCGCGCTCAACGGTGTCATCGGGGTGAAGCCGACGAAGGGCCTCGTCCCCGTCACCGGTGTCGTGCCCGCGTGCTACTCCTTGGACTGCGTCACGGTTTTCGCCCGCGATCTCGCCCTCGCGCGGCTGACCGCGGAGCTCATGTCCGGGCCGGACACCGCGGATCCGCTGTCGCGCGAAGCCCGCGCGGACGTCGTGCTCCCGCCGAGGCCGCGCGTCGCCGTCCCCACGAGCGAACACCTGGCGGACATGGCACCCGGCTGGCGCGAGGCCTTCGCGGCCGCGGTGGCGAGCCTGGCCGCCGGCGGTGTGGAGATCGTCGAGGTCGACGTCGCACCACTGCTGGAAGCCGCAAAGCTGTTGTACGGCGGCGCTTTCGTCGCCGAGCGCTACGCCGCCGTGGGTGCCCACGTCGAGTCGCACCGCGACCTGATCGGCACCGACCTCGACCCCACCGTGGCCGCGATCATCGTGGCGGGAGCGGCCCCGTCGGCCGCGCAGTGGGCCGAGGACACCGCCACCCTCGCCCGTCTCGGCGCGGCGGGACGAACCCTGCTCGCCGGGTGCGACGCGCTGCTGACCCCCACGACGGTCTGCCATCCCACGCTGGACGAGGTGGCCGCCGACCCGATCGGCGTCAACAGCCGGCTGGGCCGCTTCACCAACTTCGCCAACCTGCTCGACCTCGCCTCGCTCGCGGTGCCGGCGGGATTCGTCGACGGACTGCCGTTCGGGGTGATGTTCACCGGTCCCGCGTTCAGCGACCGCGCCCTGGCCACGCTCGCGGAGCGACTGCTCGCACCGTCGCTCGACCTGTTCGTGGTGGGCGCGCACCTCAGCGGCCAGCCTCTGAACAACCAACTGGTGCAGGCCGGCGGCTCCCTGGTCAGTCCGGCTCGGACCGCCGAGACGTACCGGCTGCGAGCACTGGCCACGACACCGCCCAAGCCCGGCCTGGTCCGCGTGCCGGAAGGAGGTTCCGGTGTCGAGGGCGAGGTCTGGCGGCTCCCCGCTGCGGGTTTCGGCACCTTCGTCGCCGCGGTGCCGCCACCGATGGTCATCGGCACCGTCGAGCTGTCCGACGGTTCCCACGTTTCAGGCTTTCTCGCCGAACCGTGGGCCCTGGAAGGCACCGAGGACATCACCGCGTTCGGCGGGTGGCGCGGCTACCTCGCGGCACGGGCATGATCGGGGACAATGGCGCGGTGACCCGCCCTCGGCCCGGCCGCCCGCGCCACGCGCCCGACGAGGGTGATGACCGGTCGCCACGCGAACAGATCCTCGAAGCGGCCGCCGCGCTCTTCGTCGACCAGGGGTTCTCCGCCACCTCCACCCGCGCCATCGCCGACAGCGTGGGGATCAGGCAGGCGTCGCTCTACTACCACTTCGCCGGCAAGGACGAGATCCTCCTGGAACTGCTCCGCATCTCCGTGCGGCCCAGTCTGGAGATCGCCCGGTCCCTGGAAGGTGCCGCCGCGGAGCCCGCGCTGTACGCACTGGCGGTGGCCGACGCGCACACGCTCGCGACTGCACCCCACAACATCGGGATGCTCTACCTGCTACCCGAGGTGCAGTTGGAGCGTTACGACCTGTTCCGTGAGGATCGGGCGGCACTGCAGGACGTCTACGCCCGCCTCGGCGCGAGGATCGCCGGCGACGACCCGGCGTCGGGCGCGGGCACACGCCGGGGCGAAATGCTGATCCAGCTCGTCGAAGTCGTGATCCAGCAACGGCGAACCCGCGTGCCCGACACGTCCGACTGCCACGCCATCGCCGAAGCGTGCCTGCGCGTGTGCGGTGTCGGTCAGCGGGGGATCGCCGCTGCGCGCAGGGCCGCCGCGGTCCTGACGTAGCGGGGCCGGGGTCTCGTACTTTGGACTGATCTGTCCTGCCGTGGGCTCTCGTACGATGAGGACGTGTTCGCCCTTCTGCGGTCGGTGTGGGATGAGCCCCGGCCGGTGCGTGCGGCGGCGCGGGTGTGGTGGGACTGGGCACTTGTCGCCGTGCTCCTGGCGGCTGCGGTGCTGGAGACACTGCTGCGGACGGACCTGAACTCACGGGTCGGCTCGCTGATCGTGGCGGTGGGGCTCCTGCCGCTGTTGTTGCTGCGCCGGAGCCGACCGCTGTTCGCGGTCGCCGTCGCGTTCGGCGTCGCCGCGGTCGCGTCGCTCGTGTTCGGGGGCGAGCCCGAGCTCAACGTGATGGTCTACCTGGTGCTCTTCCCGTTCTCGCTGTTCCGGTGGGGTTCCGGGCGTGAGGCGGTGATCGGGCTGGCGATCATGCTCGGCAAGGTCGGGTTGTCGGCGGCGCTCGGGTTCATCAGCGTGGGGGAGGCCGTGGGCGGAAGCGCTGTTCTCGGCGCGGCGTTCGCCCTCGGTGCCGCGGTGCGCTACCGGGGGCGGGCACGGGCACGGGACCTCGAACAGGTCAAGCTGCTGGAACGGGAGCGGCTGGCACGCGACCTGCACGACACGGTGGCGCACCACGTGTCGGCGATGGCGATCCGGGCCCAGGCCGGGCTGGCGACGGCGGCGTCCCGGCCGGAGGCGGCGATCGAGGCGCTCGGCCTGATCGAGTCGGAGGCGTCGCGGGCGCTCGCCGAGATGCGCACGCTGGTACGAGCCCTGCGCCACAACGAGCCCGCGGACCTGGCACCCAGCCCGACCGTTGCCGACATCGAACGGCTCGCCAGCCCCGGCCGGCCAGGACCGGAGGTCGACGTGCACATCGAAGGAACCGTCGACGACCTGCCGAAGTCGGTGGGGACCGCGATCTACCGGCTCACCCAGGAGTCGGTCACCAACGCGCGGCGGCACGCCCGGCACGCCACCCGCATCGAGGTGCGGGTCACCGTCGGCGCCTCGTCGGTCCACCTGCGGGTGAGCGACGACGGCGACACCGCCAACGTCCGCGGCACCTCGGCGCAGGGACACGGTCTGATCGGCATGATGGAACGCGCCGACCTGCTCGGCGGCAGCTGTGAGGCAGGCCCGGACCCCGGCCGGGGCTGGACCGTGACCGCCGTGCTGCCGCTCACCGGGTCGCCCGCATGAGCATCCGGGTCATCGTCGCCGACGACCAGGAGATCGTCCGCACAGGACTCGCGATGATCCTCGACGCCCAGCCGGGCATCGAGGTCGTCGGGCAGGCACCGGACGGACGACAGGCCGTGGAACTGGCCCGCCGGCTGCGGCCGGACGTGTGCCTCTTCGACATCCGCATGCCCGGGATCGACGGCATCGAGGCCACCCGCCTGCTCGCCGGGCCTGGCGTCGCCGACCCGCTCGCCGTCGTCGTGATCACCACGTTCGACCTCGACGAGTACGTCTACGCCGCACTGCGCGCAGGTGCCAGGGGATTCCTGCTCAAGGACGCCGGCACCGCCCTGCTCGCCCAGGCCGTCCACGCCGCGGCCTCCGGCGACGCCCTGATCGCCCCCAGCGTCACCGCCCGGTTGATCGAGGCTTTCGCCGACACCGGGCCTGCCGGTCGCGCGGTGCAGCCGATCGAGCCGCTCACCGAACGGGAGGAGCAGGTCCTCGCCTCCGTCGCGGGAGGGAGCACCAACAGCGAGGTCGCCAAGGAGCTCCACATCACGCTCAGCACCGTCAAGAGCCACATCGCCAGCCTGATGGCCAAGATCGGGGCCAGGAACCGGGTCGAGATCGCCATCTGGGCCTACGAGACCAAGCGCGTCCGGGGTGGGTTCCGGCACCGGTAGCCGAAAGTACGACGAGCGGGCTGGACCATCGGCCAGGACGATCGCGGCCCATCTTCCGATGAGTTGACACCGCCGCTCGCGGCACGATCTGGCGCATGACCTCCTCCACCAAGTGGGACAAGCTCATCCCGGCCGCGATCATCCTGTTCAGCGTCATCCCGGTGCTCGGTGGCGCCCAGCGGCTGGCCGAGCTGGGCGGCGGCGCGGAGATCACACCGGAGAACGCGCGGTTCTTCGCCTCACCGGTGCCCGTGGTGCTGCACGCCGTCACGCTCAGCGTGTACACCATCCTCGGTGCCTTCCAGTTCGCTCCGGGCTTCCGCCGCCGCAGACCGGGATGGCACCGGGCGGCAGGGCGGCTTCTGGTCCTTTGTGGACTCCTGGGAGCGCTGACAGGTCTGTGGATGACCGTGTTCTACCCCAAACCCGCCGACGTGGGCGCTCTGCTCACCGGCTTCCGGCTGGTGTTCGGCACTGCGTGGGTGGTGTTCATCGTCCTCGGGTTCGCCGCCATCCGCCGCCGGGACGTCACCGGGCACCGCGCCTGGATGATCCGCGGTTTCGCGATCGGGCTCGGCGGCGGCACCCAAGCGGTGACGCTGGGCACGTGGCTCGTGGCCGTCGGCACGCCCGACCGGCTCGCCAAGGCGTTGCTGATGCTCGCCGCCTGGCTCATCAACCTCGCCGTGGCGGAGTGGATCATCCGCCGCCAGGCGCTGCCGACTCGCGCGGCCGCCAAGGTCCGAGTCACGCTCGAGGAGACCCGATGAAGGCAGTTGTTCAGGACCGGTACGGATCGCCGGACACGCTGGAGTTCCGCGACGTGGAGCTGCCGGCGGCCTCCGGTGACGAGATTCTCGTACGGGTGCACGCGGCCTCGATCAACGCGTACGACTGGCACATCATGCGCGGAGACCCCTACCTGGCCAGGCTCACCGGGCTCGGAGTCACCGCTCCCAGGAGGAAGATCCGCGGCCGCGACTTCGCGGGCAGGGTGGAGGCGGTGGGCCGGGACGTGCGGCGCTTCCGGCCCGGTGACGAGGTGTTCGGCGACCTCGGTGCCGCCGACGGTGCGTTCGCCGAGTACGTGTGCGTGTCCGAGAAGCTCGTGGAGGCCAAGCCCGCCGACCTGACGTTCGAGCAGGCCGCCGCGATACCACTGGCCGGGCACACCGCGCTGAAGGGACTGCGGGACATCGGAAGGCTCCAGCCAGGACAGCACGTCCTGGTCAACGGGGCGTCCGGAGGCGTGGGCACGTTCGCCGTGCAGATCGCGAAGTCCTTGGGCGCCAAGGTGACTGCCGTGTGCAGCACGAGGAACGTCGAGCTGGTGGCGTCGCTCGGCGCGGATCACGTCATCGACTACACCACGAACGACTTCACCAGGAACGGCACGCGCTACGACCTCGTCTTCGATCTGGTCGGCAACCACTCGCTGACCTGGTTGCGGCGCGCATGCACGCCCGGCGGGACGATCGTGCTGTCCGGTGGGGGAGTGTTCAGCGGCGGCAGCCTCGTCGGGCCGATGTGGCTGATGATCAGGGCGAAGCTGATGGCCCCGTTCGTCCGCGAGCGGCTGCTGGTGCTCACGACGACAGTCGACCGGGAGATCCTCGTGGCGCTGCGGCACCTCGCCGAGTCGGGAGGCTTCACACCGGTGATCGACCGCACCTGCTCGTTGGACGAGGTGCCCGATGCCGTGCGTTACATCGAGACCGAACACGCCCGCGCGAAGGTCGTCATCACGGTGTGATCTCGTGTGCCGCCCACCGACGACAGGCCTGGTTTCGGTACCCTCGGACCGCCTGACGAAAGGACACGGGTGGACGACTCGTCGAAGGTCGGTAGGCATGCTCGCGCGGTGCTGGCCGCAGCGAAGGCGTTCCGCGCCGACGCGGCAGGGGTGCGCGAGGAACCGGATCGGCTGCTCGCGCTCGCCGCGGCCAAGTACCAGGCGGTCCGGGACTCGCTGGTGGCCGACCAGATCCGCGCCATGCCGCTGGAGAAGCTCCGTGACACGAAGGCGAACCTGCGGCTGAGCAAGCTGAAGGCCGCCGGGTACCGGACTGTCGCCGACGTCGCCAGGGCGCGCCCGGAACAGCTCGACGGCGTGCCGGGAGTCGGCAGGCAGTCCGCTGAGCAGATCGTGCGGGTCGCCCGCGCTGTCGTCGAGGGCGTTGCGCGAGACACGACTGTGCGGCTGAACCCCGACCGCGCTGACCGCGCCCAGACCGAGCTGTTGCAGCTGATGTCCAAGCTGCGCAGGGCGAACCAGCTCGTCGGTCCGCTGTACGAGCCGCTCGGAGACGTGCTGGGCAGGGTCGACGCCGACGTGCGCGCCGCCTCCCGTGCCTGGAGCCGGCTGCGGATGTTCTTCTCGTTGCGGAAGAACCGGCAGGCCGCCATCGACGCGCTCGGCCGGCTCGAGGCCCTGCTGGCCAGTCGCGACGTGGCGGCGTTGCGCGCGGTGGGCACGCAGTTGCGCGTGCCGGACCTGGACCACCGCGCGCTGTGGCGCGACTACGAGCTCGACGCGGCCGCCTACAACACGCTCCTCGCCGATGTCGCCGGCGCGGACGCGATGCCGGATCGCAGTGCCGCCAAGGGGTTCGTCCCGGCCGACATCGAGCACGAGGTCGACGCGACCACACTGGACACCAGCCTGCTGAAGGTGTCGCTGCGCGGCTACCAGGTGTTCGGGGCCAAGTTCGCGCTGGCCCGCAAGCGCGTCATCATCGGTGACGAGATGGGACTGGGCAAGACGATCGAGGCCATCGCGGTGATGGCCAGCCTCGCCGCCGGTGGGCGGCGCGGGTTCCTGGTGGTCTGCCCGGCGAGCGTCGTCGTCAACTGGGTCAACGAGATCGCCAGGCACAGCGACCTCGTGCCGCACCGGATGCACGGCGCGGGCCGCGACGGCGCGGTCGGCGAATGGCTGGCACAGGGCGGTGTCGGCGTGACGACGTTCGGCACGTTGCCGAAACTGGTGCTGCCGAAGAGGTTCCGCCCGACGCTGGTAGTCGTCGACGAGGCGCACTACGTGAAGAACCCGGAGACGCAACGCTCACAGGCGGTCAACACGATCGTGCAGCGCGCGGAACGGGCAGTGCTCCTCACCGGCACGCCGATGGAGAACCGCGTCGAGGAGTTCCGCAACCTGGTCGCCTATCTCCAGCCGGGCGTCGCGGCCCGCACGGGCGCCGTCGACGCCGTGGTGGGAGCAAAGGCTTTCCGCCGCGTGGTCGCACCGGTGTACCTGCGGCGCAACCAGGAGGACGTGCTGGGGGAGCTGCCGGAGCTGCTGGAGATGGAGGACTGGGTCGAGTTCGGCAAGCAGGACCGAGGTGCGTACCGCGAAGCGGTGCGCGAGGGCAACCTGATGGCGATGCGCCGCGCCGCCTACGCGCCGGGCACGCCACGCGGTTCGGCAAAGCTGGAGCGGCTGCTGGAGATCATCGAGGAGTCGCGGGACAACGGCTGGAAGGTCGTGGTGTTCTCGTACTTCCACGACGTGCTGGACGTCGTCGCGGACCACGTCGAAGTCTTCGGCCCCCTGACCGGCGCGACGTCGGCGCAGGGCCGTCAGCAAATGGTGGACGCGTTCACCGCGTGCGAGGACCACGCGGTGCTGGTGGCCCAGATCGAGGCGGGCGGCGTGGGCCTCAACATCCAGGCCGCGTCCGTGGTGATCATCGCCGAGCCGCAGTGGAAGCCGAGCACGGAGGACCAGGCGATCGCCCGTTGTCACCGCATGGGCCAGGTTCGCAAGGTCCACGTGCACCGGTTGCTGGTCAAGGACAGCGTGGACGCGCGGGTGCAGGAGATCCGCGACCACAAGACCCTGCTGTTCGACCACTACGCGCGCGAAAGCGACACGAAGCACTCGCACGCGAGCGCACTGGACTCAGCGGTGTCGGTGGAGCAGCGGGTGGTGCAGGCCGAGCAGCAGCGCCTCGGTCTCTAAGCTGGCGATCATGACGAAGCGCCAGTGGGTCGCTGACGATCTTCCCGACCTGACCGGGCGCACCGTCGTGGTGACCGGTGCGGCCAGCGGGGTGGGCCGCGGCACGGCGACCGCCTTCGCCGCGGCTGGGGCGCGCACGGTGCTCGCGGTGCGCGACGTCGCCGCCGGCGAGCGCGCCGCGGCCGCCATGTCCGGCAAGACGGAGGTCCGTGAACTGGACCTGGCCGACCTGGCGTCGGTGCGCGCGTTCGCCGAGGGCTGGCAGGGTGAACTCGACGTCCTGGTCAACAACGCCGGGGTGGCGATGACCCCGTTCGGTCGCACGGCGGACGGGTTCGAGCTGCAGTTCGGCACCAACCACCTCGGCCACTTCGCGCTGACCAACCTGCTGCTGCCCTCGATCACCGACCGCGTGGTGACCGTGGCCTCCGGCGCGCACAAGGCGGGCGTGCTCGATCTCGACGACCTCGACTTCGCCCGCTCCGGCTACACCCCGGTGAAGGCATATGGCCGGTCGAAGCTGGCGAATCTGCTGTTCACCCTGGAACTGGAGCGGCGCTGCCGTGAGGCCGGGTCGCCTGTGCGCGCGTTGTCCGCGCATCCCGGCTACTCGGCGACCAACCTGGGTACCAAGGGCCGCAACCCGTACCTGGTGAAGATCGTGCACGTGGTCGGGCGTTACCTCGCGCAGACCGAGACGCAGGGCGCGCTGCCGTCGTTGTACGCGGCGACCCAGGACCTGCCGGGCGCGAGCTACGTCGGCCCGGACGGACGGTTCGAGATGCACGGCCATCCCACGCTGGTCGGCCGGTCGGCGGCGGCCAGTGACCCGGTGCTGGCGAGGCGGCTGTGGGAGGCGTCGGAGCGGCTCACCGGGGTGATCTTCCCGAATGGGACGTGAGGACGAACGGCATCTTCCGAATGGCGCATTCTGGACGTAGGGTGCGGCCGCTGGGGGACCGCCCTACTCCCGGAGGCAAGCCATGCGGAGTCAACGAAGACAACGCATTTCCCTGCTCAGCGTGACCGCGCTGGTACTCAGCGGGTTCACCGCGGGGCTCGCGACCGCCCATCCCGACCACGGAGGCGGCCGCGAGGACTTTCCCGGCGAAGGTGTCGCCGACGGAATCTACAAGCAGCACAACGGCGACGAGGGCCATCTCCCGCCGGTGAACCGCAACGTCACGCTCGTCGGCAAGGGCGAGGTCACCAACCCGTCCGGCGACGGCAACACCGGCCGCGTCGCGGACGTCACCGCGTTCGGCGACTACGCCTACCTGACCGCGTTCCGGGAACCGACGTGCGAGCAGACCGGCGTGCACGTCATGGACATCTCCGACCCGGCGCACCCGGCCGAGGTCACCAGCGCGTTCATCCCGACCAGCGACGGCTCCTACGCCGGCGAGGGCATCCAGGTCTTGCGCATCGACAACGCCTTCTTCCAGGGCGACCTGCTCGCCCACCAGAACGAGACCTGCCCCGGCGAGACACCGCCTGCCCCCAACCTCGGCGGCATCTCGCTCTGGGACGTCACCGATCCGCGCAACCCCGAGCCGGTATCGCTGCACACCGGCGACTTCACCGCCCCCGACGGCACGCTCGAAGCGTCGCCGAACCAGACGCACAGCATGCGCATGTGGACGAACAGCTTCGACAAGCGCACCTACGTCGTCCTCGTCGACGACGAGGAACTGACCGACGTGGACATCATGGACATCACCGACCCGTACCACCCGGTGATGGTCAACGACAGCCTCGATCTCTTCGAGCTGTTCGGCGTCGACCAGGCGGCACCGAACAACCTGACGGCCGTCTTCAGCCACGACATGATGATCACGAAGGTCGGCCAGCGCTACGTGATGAACATGAACTACTGGGACGGCGGCTACGTCCTGCTCGACGTGACCGACCCGCGGCCGGGCAAGGTCACGTTGATCGCGGAGAGCGACTACGCGCTGCTGGACGAGGAACGACTGGCCCGCGGCCACCAGATCTCGCCCGAGGGCAACGCACACCAGTCCGAGCTCTCACCGAACAGGAAGTTCCTCCTCGGCACCGATGAGGACTTCAACCCGTTCCGGGCCACCGCCACGATCGACTCGGGTCCGTACGCGGGCGACACCTACACCGCCACGCAGGCCGTCGAAACCCCGCCCATCGACGAGAACACCACGATCAGCGGACCCGTGACGTTCGTCGGTGACGCCTGCAACCCGGCCGCGGTCCCAGCGGGAACGGGAACCGCACTGGTCGAGCGCGGCACCTGCACGTTCCAGTTCAAGCTCGACACCATCACGACCAAGGGCTACACGGCCGGCATCGTGTTCCAGAACCATCGGGACGACTGCCTCGACGGCCTGACCATGCTCGCGGCCGGCACCATCCCGTACGTGTTCGTCAACCGCACCACCGGCCTGAAACTGCTCGGCGTCGCCGGTGTCACCGACGCCACCGCCTGCACGACGGTGACGCCGGGGGCAGCTCCTGTCGTGGTCTCCACGACGATCCAGGCCGTGTTCGACGGCTGGGGCTACGTCCGGCTGTTCGGCGTGAACATCCCGAACCAGGCCGGCAAGACGGGCTCGATCGGCCAGATCGACACCTACTCCATCCCGGAGGCACAGGACCCCGCGTACGCCCGCGGGTTCGGTGACCTGTCGGTGCACGAGGTGGCGATGGACCCGGACGACAGCAAGATCGCCTACATCTCGTACTACGCCGGCGGATTCCGCGTGGTCGAGTACGGCCCGGGTGGAATCCAGGAGGTCGGCGCCTTCATCGACCAAGGAGGCAACAACTTCTGGGGCGTCGAGGTGTGGAAGGACGAGAACGGCCAGAAGTACGTGCTCGGCAGTGACCGCGACTTCGGCCTCTACGTGTTCCGCTACAACGGATAACCGCTGGTTCCTGACTGTGGCCGGCCCTCTTCGACACATCTGGCCGAAGGGGGCCGAACCACGTCCGGACCGCTAATACGCAGGCCGAGCCCGTGCATTCACTTTCTGTAGCCATGCGCTCACCAGCGGAGATGTGAGCATGAACACTCGCCCGTGACGTTCTCGTGTTCATTTCGTAATGTTGCGCGCCGTGTGACCATGCCCTGTCCCCAACGCAAGGTGCTCCCGAATGCCGGGCCGACATAGAACGCAGCAGACAGCCAGCCGGAAGCTGCCCATCGCAGTCGCCGCCACTCTCACCGCGGGCCTGGTAGCGACCTTCTGGGTCGTCCGAGCTTCCGACCAGCCGGTCGACCCGACCGGAGCGGCAGCCAACCTGGCCGCCTCGTCAACCCCTGTCAGCCAAGAACTGCCGTCTGCCACGTCATCGACCACCACGGCCCCGTCCTCGCAACCTCCTGCGACCACGACGCCGCCACCGGTGACCACGACACCACCCCAGACCACCACGCCACCCCCTCCGCCGCCCTGTCCAACCACCCTGGACGGAGTCAAACCGCACGCGGCGCAGGTAGGCCACCACGTCGCGGGCAAGTTCGACGTCAACGACATCGGCGGCGCAGCCGGCCGTGGCGGCTCCGGCGACCATCCCCTGGGTCTGGCCCTGGACTTCATGGTCAACACCGCCACCGGCAACGCCCTGGCCGACTACGTGCTGGCCAACCGCAAGGCGTTCGGCGTCACCTACGTGATCTGGCGCCAGCGCATCAACGACGGCAGCGGCTGGAAGGCGATGGAGGACCGCGGTAGCCCCACGGCCAACCACATGGACCACGTGCACGTGTCGTTCCAGGCGAACGCGACCGTCAAGGTCACCTGCTGAGGTCGTCGCCCTGCGAGGCCGACTCGGACTGCGCTCCACCCTCTGCCGCCGCATGGGCGTCGTTGTGTGCGCGCGGTTCGCCGCGTGCCTAAGAGGTCGAATACGGCTCTGAGCGCTCGATCGACTGCATGACCGAAGGCCTGTGGTTCCGGTCCCGTTCGGTGTGTTCCTCCGCCATTTGGTCGGCCAGCTGTTCCTGACGCTCCTCACCGCGGTAACTCGCGAGAACCCTCATGGTGATCGCGTGCGCCAGTGCCAGGAGGAGCAGCACGATGCCGAGTTTGGTGACGAGCTGCTGCAGCTGGCCGTCGACCGGCACGTCGACAGTGGAGATCAGTGCGACGAGTCCGAGGACGATCAGCACGAACAGCGTGGTGGTCAGCCAGCTGGCGGCGATGCTCGTGCCGCGGTTGGCGAGGTAGTGGCGCCCGCTGATGGTGATGATCGCGGCGTCGGCGATGACCAGCAGCGTGCTGATGGTCAGGAAGGCGATGTAGCTGTCGGTGTCCATGTCAGCTCCGGTTCAGGAGACGGGTGAGGGCGGAGCCGGTGATCGCCGCCATCGTGGCCGCCATCACCAGGCCTCCTAGTGCCCCGATCAGGGCGATCAGCGCCACCGGCTGGCCGGGTTGCCAGAGGGGTGTGGTGAACGCCGTGAACACGACCAGGCCGGCTGCCCACGCCACCGCGTTGGCTCCCACCCACAGGTGCGCCCCGGCGACGTGGTGGCGCAGCACCAGCCACTGACCTGTGCCCAGTGACAGCAGGACGCCGGTGCCGGCGACCGACACGAGCGCCAGCAGTGCGGGGAATGGCAGGGTGCCGAGCAGTTGGCTGTGGTCCACGGCGAGCAGAGTGACCGCCCAGGCGAAACCGGCGGCCAGCGCGGTGACGCCGATCCAGCGAGGTGCGCTGAGGGAGGGGAACGTGCGGCGCAGGACGAGACACTGCGCCGCACCGAGGATCGCGCCCTCCGCTGTGCCGGCGAAGACCAGCATCGGTGCCGACGACGTCAGCGCGCCGGTGAGCGCCGGGGCGAGGAAGCCGAGGAACTCCCCGGCGGTCACCCAGGCGAACCAGGTCTTCCAGACCTCGCGTGTCGTCAGCGTTGTGCTCATGCCTCAACGTTGCGCTATCGGCGGCGCCGGGCGCAGGGACGAAGGTCCTCAGGTCGAGAGTGCTCCTTGCCGTGGTGGACAGGGACATGTCGGCACAGAGTGGTGGTATGACGCGCATCGTGATCGCAGGAGGTGGCCTCAGCGGGCTGAGTCTCGCGGCGCACCTCGCGGTGATGGACCACCGGCACCCGGTGATCGTGGTCGATGACGGGCGCAATCCGTTGAGCGCCAAGGCTTGGGCGTCGTGGAGCGATCGGCCCGGACTGCTGGACGCGGCTGCCTGCCGGTGGTTCGACCGGATCCGGGTGCACGTGAACGGCACCACGAAGGTGTTGCGGCTCGGCCGCTACCGGTATCGGGTGGTGCGGGGCGACGACCTCGCCTCCGTGGTGCGGAGGATCACCGATCCGTTGCGGCACTTCACGTTCCACGAAGGTCACGTGGACCGGGTCGAGGACGACGGCGTGGTTGTGGACGGACAGCACCTGCGGGCCCGGTGGGTCTTCGACAGTGTGATCGGGCCGGCGCAGGAGCGGCCGGCGGACGCACTCCTGTCGTTCCGGGGATGGCGTGTGCGGGCCGAGCGGGCGGCTTTCGACGCGGAGATTCCCACGCTGTTCGACTTCCGGACGTCGCAGGCCCGCGCGGCGAGCTTCGTGTACGTGCTGCCGGACGACGCCCACCACGCACTCGTGGAGCACACCTCGTTCACGGCGCCGGACGCGACGACTGATCAAGCAGCGCAACGAGAAGCTCTTGCCGAGTACCTGGCGGACATCGGCCCCTACGAGATCGAATGCGAGGAGCACGCGGTGCTTCCGTTGCGCGCCGGGCAAACCCCGCGCAGGAATGGCAACGTGCTCACGATCGGTGCCAAGGGCGGACTGCTCAAGGCGTCCACCGGATTCGGCTACCAGCGCGTCCAGCGGGACAGCGCCGCCGTCGCGGAGTCGTTGCACGAGTACGGACACCCGTTCGCGTTGCCGGCGGAGTCAGCGCGGTTCCGGTTGTTCGACGGTGTGTTGCTGGACGTCGTGACGCGGGAACCTGCCCAGCTGGAACGTGCGTTCGGCGCGTTGTTCCGTTATCGCACCGCGGAACCGGCCCTGCGGTTCCTCGACGAGGCCACGACGCCGCCGCAGGAGTGGCGGCTGTTCGCCGGGATGCCGGCGGCGACCTATCTGGCCGCCGCACGGCACCGGCTGGTCAGCTCCTGATCTCCCGGCGTTCGAACGCCGCCGCCGCGCCCACGACGAGCAAACCGGTGAGCACCACCAGTCCGGCGAGTCCCAGCCAGTTCGGATCGCCGGTCAGAGCTTCGTTCACCCCGGCGTGGTGGAACGGGGACAGCACGCGCCACGGCCGCAACCCTTCAGCGAGCGCGGACAGGGCGTCCAGGAGATAGGCGAACAGGGCCAGGCCCACGGCCACCCCGATCGCCAGGCCACGCCGTCCGGTCAGCGCGCCGATGAGCAAGGCGGTCGCACCGAACGGCAGCGCCACCACCGCGCTCGCCAGCACCGCGGCCAGCAGGTCCTGCCACGGCACTCCCAGGCCCGCGACGCCACTGCCGACCACGAGCACGACGGCGAACGCGGCGGTGACGATCGCGACCGCGGCGAGCACGGCGGCGGCCTTGTCCAGCACGAGCCTGGTGCGGGAGAGCGGATTGGCCAGCAGCAGGTCCATCGTGTGTTCCTGCTCCTCGGCCGCGGTGGCCCTGGCGGCCTGACCGATCGTGATGCCGAGGAGCACCAGCGGTGCGAGGAAACCGAACACCTCGCCCTGCAGGTACCCGACACCGCTCGCGAGGGACTGCTGGACGTTGAACAACGCCTTGAACGCCTCCGGGTAGGAGTCGAGCAGCTTCTCGAACTCCCCGGCCGCGTCGCGGACGGCGGGGTAGACCGCGAGCTGCAGCAGCACGCTCGCCACGAGCGCGACACCCCAGCCGATGATGCCGGACCGGTTGTCGCGCAGGGACTTCGTCATCAACTCAGTCGTCATCGCCGCGCTCCTCGGTGTAGTGCACGAAGATGTCCTCCAGGTCGGGCTCGTGGCTCGTCACGTTGACCAGCGGGAACCGGGCGGCTGTCCGCACGAGCTCGCCGACGGCGCCGGTGACGCGGCACCGCACCTCCTGGCCGTTCGCCTGCGCCGACTGCACGCCGGGGATCCCGCTGAACGTCGCCGCCGCGACCTCCTCGGCGAAGGTGAACGTCAGCTCCCGCAACGCGTTCGCCTTCAGCGACGCGACGGTGTCCTCGACGACGAGGCTGCCGGCGAGCAGGATGCCGACGCGGTCGGCCACGTGCTCCACTTCGGACAGCACGTGCGAGGAGAACAACGCCGTGCCGCCGCCGTCGATGTACTCGCGCAGGTACGCGTGGAACTCCCGTTGCGCGAGCGGGTCGAGGCCCGACGCGGGTTCGTCGAGGATCACCAGGTCGGGCCGGTGTGCGAACGCCTGCACGAGACCGAGCTTCTGCCGGTTGCCCTTGGAGAGCTCGCCCGTGCGGCGGTCCAGGTCCAGGTCGAGGCGTTTGGCGAGGGTGGTCGCCTCGCCGAGGTCCGCGTGGTCCCGCAGGGCCCCGCAGAAGCGCAGGTAGTCGGCGCCGGTGAGCCGGTCGTAGAGCACGAGTTCGCCTGGCAGGTAACCGATCCTGCCGCGCAGCCGGGGCGACATCGGCTCGCCGAACAGCGTGATGCTGCCGCGCGTCGGCCTGATGACGTCGATGAGCAGGCGCAGCGTGGTGGTCTTGCCCGCCCCGTTCGGGCCGAGCAGCCCGTAGACCTCACCTTGCCGCACTTCCAGGTTCAGGTCGCGCAAGGCGGTGGTCTTGCCGTAGCGCTTGGCGAGCTGACGTGTGCTGATGACGTTCATCGCAGGCCCCCTGTCTCGGCGGAGTGCTTGACGGTCCGCAGGACGGCGCGGCTGATGATCCCGACGAACGGCGTGCTGATCCGCCAGTAGCGGCGGAAGTTGAGCCACGCGTGCGGATCCGTGAGCACGACCCGCATCTCCGCGGTCACGAGTGAGCGCCGCTGGCCGTACGGGAGCACCGAGATCGAGCAGACGACCTTGGCGTAGCCGGGTTCGGCGAAGTCCATGAAGTCGCGTGCCTCTTCCACGGGCACCCACCTGACGATCGGCTGCCAGACCTTGCCGATCGCGCCGAAGACGATCTCCTGGCCGGGTTGCTCGCCCAGCAGAACCCAGTCCGAGCCCGCGGCCAGGTCGTTGATGGTCAGACGCGTGCGCTGCCGGGGTGTCCGGCGGTGTCGCTCACGCCACGTCTCGGGCAGCTCGCGCAGCCGCACCGCGGCGGTGACCAGGAAGCCGTGCAGGTCGGTCAGGTCGAGGTCGTGCACCGCCTGGAACGCCGAGGTGGGATCGGCGGCCACGACCACGTGGTCGGTGCGGCCGAACTCAAACCGAGGTGCGAACTGGTCGGCGAGGAGCGGGGACGGAAGGGGCGCCACGGCGTTCCTCCTGTACGGGTCGGTGCACCACGAGAACGGGGCACGGGGCGTGGTGGAGCGCGGCCCTGGTCACCGACCCGCAGGCGCGGGTCTCACCAGGTCCGACGACGAGCAGGTCGCTGTCGGTGCAGCGGCTGATGGCCTCGTGCGGTTGCCGGCGCACGAGAACGGCGGTGTGCGGGAACCCGCCGAGCGACGCGGCCGAGCGGGCGAGGACCCAGCTGTGGTCCTCGTCGAGGTCTTCGCGCAGGACGGGCAACGGTGCGGCGTGCAGCACGCGCAGCGCGGCGCCACGCCGCAGAGCGAAGTCCGCGGCGGCGGCGAGCACGAGGGCATCGTCCGGACCACCGCTGACGAGTGCGGTGACGCGGCCGTGTTCGCCGCGCAGGGCGGCGGCCGTGCCGCGCACGACGACCGTGTCGCAGAACGTCGCGCACACCGCGGGAAGGACGTGCCTGCCGAGCCCGAGCGGGGAGCCGCTGCGGCCCTGGTAGCCCAGGACCACGAGCTGGGCGTGGAAGTGGTCCTGCAGCCGATGGGTCTCCACCTCGGCGTCGACCAGCTCGGCGTGCGCACGCGCCCAGCGCGCGGCCTCCTCGTCCCACGGGGAGCCGTCTGCGATCACCACGACAGGTTCCATGCCTCCACGGTCGCCTGGCCCCTTCTCCTGGCACAGAGTGCAAAGCAGGGCGCTGAACCGGGACGAAGGTCCCGATACCGCAGGGTCACGTGCCGCTGGGTGCGACGCCGCGAAGAAAGCACCGTGTGTTCGGTGAGCACGAGGAGGCAGACGATGAGCACCCTGACGTTCCTCGGTGGCGCGGGCACGGTCACCGGCAGCAAGTACCTGTTCGACACCGGTGGCTCGCAGGTGCTGGTGGACTGCGGGTTGTTCCAGGGGCTCGCACCGCTGCGGCGGCGGAACTGGAAGCAGCCCCCGCTCGACCTCGACCGGCTGGACGCGGTCGTGCTCACCCACGCCCACCTCGACCACTGCGGCTACCTGCCGGTGCTCGTGCGGCACGGCTGGCGCGGACCTGTGTTCACGACCGAGGGCACCGCGGACCTGGCCGCGATCGTGCTGGCCGACAGCGCGCACCTGATGGTGGAAGAGGCGCGCCAGGCCAACGAGGCGGGCTGGTCCAAGCACCGGCCCGCGCTGCCGCTGTACGACGCGGACGACGCCGAACGCGCCATCCGGTTGTTCCGGCCGATCGACTTCAACGCGGTCCGCGCCATCGCCGACGGAGTCGACCTCGAGTTCGGCCGCGCCGGGCACATCCTCGGATCGGCGTGGGCCCACCTGACGATGGGCGATCGCAGCGTGGTCGTGAGCGGTGACCTGGGCAGACCCGCACACAGGGTGCTGCTGCCGCCGCAACCGAGACCGGCGTGCGACGCGTTGCTGGTCGAGTCGACCTACGGCGACCGCGGGCACGACGACGCCGCGGCGACCGCGCTGTTCGCGGACACGATCCGCCGCACGGCCGCGCGGGGTGGCAGCGTGCTGATCCCCGCGTTCGCGGTGGACCGGACCGAGGTGATCCTGATCGAGCTGGCCAAGCTGGTGCGCGCGGGCGAGATCCCCGACCTGCCGGTGTTCGTCGACAGCCCGATGGCGCTCGCGTCGCTGCGGGTCTACCGCGAGGCGGTCGCGAAGAGCTGGCCGGAGATCCGTCCCGAACTGATGCACGGTGAGGACGCCTTCGACCCCGGACACCTCGCGGAGCTGCACACCGCGACCCAGTCGATGCAGGCCAACGACCCGAAGAAGCCGTCCATCATCATCTCGGCCTCCGGCATGGCCACCGGCGGGCGGGTGCTGCACCACCTGAAGTCGATGCTGCCCAACAACCGGCACACGATCGTCGTCGTCGGCTACGCGGCGGTCGGCACGCGGTCACGTCAGCTGGTCGGCGGCGCCCGCGAGATCAAGATCCACGGCCGGTACGTGCCGGTGAAGGCCGAGGTCCAGGTGCTGGACGCGTTCAGCGCCCACGCCGACGCGGACGAGCTGCTGGCGTGGGCGGCCACCGAACCCCCTCCGGCCACCACCTACGTGGTGCACGGTGAACCGGAGGGCGCCGAGACGCTGGCCGAACGCCTGGAGACCGAGCACGGCTGGACCGCCGTGGTTCCGCGCGACGGCGAACGGGTGCTGGTGTGAGTGCTCAGGTCGTCGAGGTGGAAGGCTCCAGCAACAGCTCGGCGACGGAGCGCCGTGGCGTCGAGGGAACGGGGGAGCTGAAGCCGATCCGCAGCACGGTCTGGGGAGCCAGCGTTCCGCCGAGCTCGCGGCGCAGCTCCTCGCGCACGCCGGGCACCTCGATCGGCTGGGAGAGGAACGACGCGGACAGCCCGAGCGTGGTCGCGGTGAGCAGCACCCGCTGCATCGCCTGACCGGCCTGGAGCTCACCGAGCGGACCGTTGTAGTGCGAGCACACGACGACGACCAGGGGGTTGGACTCGTAGTCCTTGCCCGGCAGGCGGTCGTGGTCCGCGCCGGGGTGGAAGTCGCGGAACGCCCACTCGTCCTGCGTCGCCGGGCGGACACCGGCGGAGGCGGGTGGGACACCGTCACTCGCGCCCGGCCGGTGGCCGGTGAAGGAGCGCAGCTCGGCCTGGACCTCCGGATCGGCCAGCTGGATCTGGTGGGCGCGCCGGACGAAGTGCTTCATCCTGGCGACTTCCTCGCGGGTGGCGACGATGTGCAGCCACGAGCGTTCCAGCTCGGCGGCCCGCACCAGCGCGTGGCGCTGACGTCCGTCCACTCCGGACTCGAAGAACGGCCGGCGGTTGGTGCGGCGGGCGGGAACGGCACGCAGCAACGCGCGCATCTCGTCATCCGGGCGCACCGTCCCACCCCGACGAACCGTTGCCAGCGCGCCGGGTGCGGCCTGTCCAGGCAGGAGGGTGACCAGCGGGCGCACCCCGAGTCCCTGCAACGCCACCCGGAGGTTGAACAGGGCGGCCCCGCAGGACAGCCGCAGTTCACGTGCGTCGGGATCGGTCGCGACGAGCCTGCGCTCCATGTCCGCGTGCAGTTCGATGCGGTCCGGCAGCAGCCGGAACCGCCACGGCTGGGAGTTGTGCACCGACGGCGCGAGCGACGCGGACTCGAGCACCGTCCGCACCTGGTCCGGATCCAACCCCAGCGCCGAGGTCACCTCGGTCATCGATTTCACCTCAATGTCGTGCCGGTCGATCGTGATGCGATCCACCTTCACCATCGGGGGAGCAGTACCCCACAGCCGAAGGTCCCAACCTGACCGGGACTGCTTGGCGCCGCAACGACCTGTGGGGCAGAGTGTGATCCATGAGTGGTTCAGCAGAGAGCCGGGCGCGCAGCCTGCTCGGTGGATTGCGCCTCGACGAACTGCTCGACGAGATGCGCGATCGGCTGTCCGAGATCGGCTCCACCCGGGACAAGATGCAGGGACTGCTCGACGCGGTCCTCGCGGTCGGCGCCGGGCTGGAGCTCGACTCGACCCTGCAGCGGATCGTGCAGGCGGCTGTTGAACTGGTCGGTGCGCGCTACGGCGCGCTGGGAGTGCTCGGGCAGAGGGACAACCTCTCCCAGTTCGTCTACGTCGGGATCGACCCCGAGACCCGGTCGAAGATGGGCCATTTGCCCGAGGGCAAGGGATTGCTCGGGTTGCTCATCAAGGAGCCGAGGGCGATCAGGTTGCACGACATCGCGGAACACAAGGCGTCGGTGGGCTTCCCGGCGAACCACCCGCCGATGCACAGCTTCCTCGGTGTGCCCGTGCGGGTGCGCGACGAGGTGTTCGGCAACCTCTACATGACCGAGAAGAAGGACGACGGCGACTTCACCGCGGACGACGAGGTGGTGCTGGAGGCGTTGGCGGCGGCGGCCGGTGTGGCGGTCGAGAACGCGCGCCTGTTCGAACGGTCGCGGATGCGCGAACGGTGGCTCGAGGCGACCGCGGAGATCAACTCGCAGCTGCTGGGCGGTGCGTCGGCCGACGACGCCCTGCACCTGATCGCCCAGCGCTCGGTGGAGCTGACCGCGGGCTCCAGCTCGATGGTGCTGCTGACCGAAGGGCCCGAACAGCTGCGAGCCGCCGCCCAGGCCGGCGTGGCGCTGGTGGACGGTGTGCTCGACCCGCGGGGCACCCTGCTGGGCGAGGTGCTGCAGACGGCGGCACCCGCGCTTGCGGAGGAGGCCGAAGGACTGTTCGGCTCCGACGGAACCGAAGTGGGTGCCTGCGTGATCGTGCCGATGCGCGTCGGTTCTGCGGTCGCAGGTCTGTTGGTGTGCGTGCGGGAGAAGGGCGCCGCGCCGTTCAACGCCGATCTCATGCCGTTGCTGGCCTCGCTGGCCGACCAGGCGGTGGTGGCGCTGGAGTTCGCCGAGAACCAGAAGGCGCGCCGTCAGGTCGACGTGCTGGCCGACCGCGACCGCATCGCCCGCGACCTGCACGACCACGTGATCCAGCGGCTCTTCGCCACCGGGATGAGCCTGCAGGGCTCGCTGACCTGGGTGAACCACCCCGAGGCCCGCAAGCGGGTGCAGAAGGCCGTGAACCAGCTCGACCAGACCGTCCTGGAGATCCGGACGTCGATCTTCGACCTGCAGGCCGACATGGGCGACACGGGTCTGCGCCGCCGGTTGCTGGACATCGTCGCCGAACTGACCGAGGGTGCTGAGCTGACACCCGCCGTGCGGATGAGCGGCACGATCGACAACCTCGTGCCCGACCACATCGGCGAGCACGCCGAGGCCGTGGTCCGCGAGCTGGTCAGCAACTCGCTGCGGCACGCCCGCGCCACCGACCTCACGCTCACCGTCGAGGCAGGTGACGCGCTGGTCATCACGATGGTGGACAACGGTGTCGGCATGCCTCCGCACGTCGCGCGCAGCGGCCTGCGCAACCTGGAGCAGCGCGCGGCGGGATACGGCGGCACGTGCGCCGTCGCGGACGAACCCGGTGGCGGCACACGGGTGACCTGGCAGGTCCCTCTGGACTAGCCGTCCTCGCGCGGCTCAGGCGGCGCGGTGAGCTTGGACGCGAGCACCGCGGCTTGAGTGCGGCGCTCCAGGCCGAGCTTCGCGAGCAGGTGGGACACGTAGTTCTTGACGGTCTTCTCGGCCAGGAACATCTTGTCCGCGATCTGCCGGTTGGTCAGGCCCTCGCCGATCAGGTCGAGCACCGTGCGCTCCTGCTCGGTGAGCGAGCGCACGGGGTCGCCCTGCTCCCGTTCGCGGCGGATCCGGTTCAGCAACGCCGCCGTCGACCGCGCGTCCAGCAGGGACTGCCCGGCCGCGACCGTCTTCACCGCGTTGGTGAGGTCGCTGCCCACGATGCGCTTGAGCACGAACCCCGCCGCGCCCGCCATGATCGCGTCGAACAACGCCTCGTCGTCGGTGAAGGACGTGAGCATCAGGCACTTGAGGTCGGGCAGCCGGGACATCAGCTCACGGCACAGCTCGATGCCGTTGCCGTCGGGAAGCCGCACGTCGAGCACGGCCACGTCCGGCGCCACCGCGGGGATCCTGGTGAGCGCCTCGGTGACCGAGGACGCCTCACCGACGACCTCGAGGTCCTCGGAGGCGCTGAGCAGTTCCCTGATCCCGACACGGACCACCTCGTGGTCATCCACCAGGAACACACGCGAGACCACCGCTAACCACCTTTCGTCCGCTGACAACACAATGGACGATCCTCCAGCCGGACGCACCCACACAGGGTCCAAAGACTCTGATCAACGAGTGCTCAGGGTCTTGCGCACGCGGTCGAACTCGTCGGTGTCGATCTCGCCCCTGGCCAGCCGTTCTTCCAGAACACGCAGCGCGGAGCCGTTCCGCCCGCCCTCGTTGACCTTGCGGAGCACCAGGACTCCGACCACGACCAGCGTGCCCCAGAACAAGATCATGCCGAGCGCCATCATGACGATCCCGCCCCACCCCATCGGGGTGCCTCCGTAGTACCACATCACGTCAGCCTCACTCGTTCCGCCGGGTTGACGCCGTCGATGTCGTTCGCGGCCGCGTCGAGCAGCTTGTGCGCGAGGTCGGCCAGCGCACGGGAGGCGGCGAGCTCGTCGCCGATCTCCGGGATGTCGCGGTCCGCGGGGTTGAGCCTGGCCGTGCCGACACCGACCAGGTGGGTCGGGTCCTGCGTGTGCAGCCGGGCCTCGGCCCTGGTCCGGCCCTCGTGCTCGTCGATGAGGAGCTCGACGCTCCACTTCTTGGCGGTGCTCATGAATCCTCCTCGTCCGGGGGTTCCAGGTTGCGGCGTCGTGGGTGGGCGGGCGCAGAGTCCAAGGGCCCGTGCCGGGCGTGCCGGTCCGCCCTGTTGGCGGGCAGACGGCGGGCGGGATCGTCGAGGCATGAGCTGGAATCCGGCAGAGGCAGCGGAAATCGTTGAGGCGGCGCGGAAAGCGCCGGTGTACAGCGGGACCAGGCCGTGGGTGCTGGAGCTGCACGGCAGATCGGTCTACCTGTACGAGGTGGCGCACAAGTCGTTGCACGACCCGTTGGGCATGGATCGGCTGCTGTCCTGCGGAGCCGCCCTGGAGCACATCGTGCTCGCGATCAGGGTCGCGGGCTGGCACGCGAAGGTCGTGTTCCCCTCCGACCACGCGAACCCGGACCTGATCGCGGTCGTCAAGGCCGACCGCCGGCAACCTCCGGCCGCGGAGGAACTCGCGCAGCACCAGGCGATCCGGCTGCCCGGCGGCACCGGCGACGGCGACGCGCGCGACCTGGTGGCGGCGAACCGCTGGGCAGGTACCGAACTGCACCGCGTCGCCGAGGACACGCTGGTCGTCGTGACGGTGGGGGACGGGCGTCCGGACCACGTGAGGGGCGGGGCGGCGCTGGAAGGTGCGGTCCTGGCGGCCCGTTCGGCGGGGGTGCGGGTGCGGCCGGTGGTCCACCTCATGCACCGCCAGCAGTGGCGGGCCGGCCTGATCGAGCAGTACGGGCTGGCGGGCTTCCCGCAGGCCCTTCTGCACGTGGGTGCCAAGGACCCGGACGGGGCGGGACCAACGACCGCGTCCTCGGGCGCGGCGCGTTCCTAGCGTCGAAGGCGGAAGGGAGAACGCCATGCGCGCTCGCGACATCATGACCAGCCCGGCGATCACGGTGAAACCGGAGGTACCCGTGCGCGGGGCCGCGGCGTTGCTCGTGTCGCACGGCTTCACCGCGCTACCGGTCGTCGACGACGACAAGAGGCTGATCGGCATCCTGACCGAGGCGGACCTGCTGCGCAACGGATACGGCGACGAGGCGGGCAGCTCCCGTGTGGGTGAGGTGATGACCACGCCCGCGGTGGCCATGGACGGCGACGCCCAGGCATCGGTGCTGGCGCGCGCGATGGTCGACGACCGCGTCCGCTGTTTCCCGATCGTGGACGGTTCGGAGGTGGTGGGCGTCGTGACGCGGCGGGACCTGGTCCGCGCGCTGGCCAGGACCGACACGACCGTCGCGGCGGAAGTCCAGCGCGTGCTCGACATCTACGGCGGTGGCAGTCGCAAGTGGACGGTCGTCGTGCGGGACGGCGAGGCGACGATCGGGGCCGAGAACGCCGATGAGGAGACCAGGAACGTTCTCGTCGCACTCGCGAAGTCGATTCACGGCGTGCTGCGCGTGCGCGTGCTGACAGGAGGAAAGTGATGAAGGGACCCGCCGCTCCGGTCGTGGTCGGTGTCGACGGCTCGTCCTCGGCCCTGGCCGCGGTGAGGTGGGCCGCCGCCGAGTGCGCCCGCCACCACGCCCCGCTGAGGCTGGTGCACGGGTACTCGCTGCCGACCCGCGGATACCCCGAGATGGTGATGACGGGCAACGAGATCCGGCACGCGATCGAGGAGCAGGCCGACGCCTGGCTCACCGAGGCCGCCGCTGCCGCCCGTGGCGTCGCACCGGACGTCGAGGTGACCACCGAGAGGTCCTGCGAGTACGGCACGACCCTGCTGATCGCCGAGTCGCGCGATGCTCGGCTGATGGTGGTCGGCTCCCAGGGACTCGGCAACGTCACGGGTCTGCTGGTCGGTTCGACCGCGCTCGCTCTGGCGTCCCACGGCAAGTGCCCGCTGGTCGTCGTGCGTGGCACCGAGGTGCCGGGCGGACCGGTCGTGGTCGGTGTCGACGGGTCTCCGACGAGCGAGGCGGCACTGGCGTTCGCCTTCGAGACGGCGTCGGTGCGCGGTGCGCCGCTGACCGCGTTGATGTGCTGGCAGGACTTCATGGTGGAGAGCGCGTACACCGCCTCGCGGTTCACCGTGGACTGGGGGCAGGTCGAGCAGGACGAGCGCCGGGTGCTGGCCGAGCGACTCGCCGGGTGGCAGGAGAAGTACCCGGACGTGGCGGTCAACCGGGTTGTCCTGCGTGATCGGCCCGTGCGCGCGTTGATGCGGTACGGGGCCGAGGCCCAGCTCGTGGTCGTGGGCAGCCACGGGCACGGTGGGTTCGCCGGCATGCTGCTCGGCTCGACGAGCCAGGCGCTCGTGTACAACGCGCCGTGCCCGTTGGCGATCGTGCGGCCGGCCGACTGACCGGAACTCGATGAAGGGAACCTTCTTCCACCTGGCGTGGTGGAGGAAGGTTCCCTTCATCGACGCGTGCGGACCGCTGGCAGGGACCAACGTCACGAGGGCGGCGAGCCGATCCGCACTGCTGCCGCGCACGCGCGAGGCGAACCCTCGATCGCAAGAAGCCGAGCGGAAGGCGGGAAGTCATGAAGGCGAAGGCAGGTGACTGGCTGGTCGTCAAAGGTCCCGTGGTGGACCACGGCGGACGGCGCGGGCAGATCGTGCGGCTGCGGCACGAGGACGGCAGTCCGCCGTACGTGGTGCGATGGCTGGACACCGACCATGAGGCGCTGGTGTTCCCCGGCCCGGACGCGCACGTGGTCACGGCCGAAGACGAGGCCGCGCGCCTCCACGCGGGCTGAGCCGTGGACACCGCTGTCGCGCTCGGCCACCTCGCGACGGCGCTCGCGATCGGGCTGTTGCTGGGGGTGGAGCGCGAGCACGACAACGCGAAGGATTCCACCAGGCCTGCGGGGTCGCGGACGTTTCCGCTGATCGCGGTGGCCGGCGCGGTGAGCGCCGCGGTGTCACCGGTCGCGCTCGGTGTCGCGCTGGCAGCGGTGGGCGCTCTGGTCATCGCCTGGTACCTGCGCACCACCGAACCCGGTGCGACGACGGAGATCGCCGCCATCGCGACGTTCCTGCTCGGCGCGCTCGCGTGGTCGCGCCCGGAGCTCGCGGTCCCGGTGGGAGTGGCGGCCGCGGCGTTGCTGGCGGCGAAACGGCCGTTGCACCGGTTCGCGCGCAAGGTGGTGAGCGATCAGGACGTGCGTGACGCGATGATGCTGTTCGTCGTCGCGTTCGTCGTGCTGCCGTTGCTGCCCAACCGGCCGCTCGGCCCCTATGGGGTGCTGAACCCCGCACGGGTGTGGTGGCTGGTCATCGCGGTCACGGTCATCGGCTGGGCCGGCTACGTCGCGGCGAGGGCCTTCGGCGAGCGCTGGGGGCTGCTGGTCACGGGGTTCGCCGGCGGTTTCGTGTCCGGTTCGGCGACAACGGCCGTGATGGCGCGGAAGTACCGGGTCGTTGGTGCGGCTGTGTTTCCCGGAGCGGTGGCGGTGAACCTCGCGACGCTCACACAGATCCTCGCGGTGACCGCGATCGCGAGTCCACCGGCCGCCCTGAGCCTGCTGCCCCCGATCGGCGCGGGCTTGGTGGTGCTGCTGGCCGAGGTCGCGTGGCTGGTGTGGCGCACGAAGCCGGCCGACGTGGGGAACGGCGAGCCCGTGGGGAACGGCGAGCCCGTGGGGAACGACGGGCCCGTGGGGAACGACGGGCCCGTGGGGAACGACGGGCCCGTGGGGAACGACGGGCCCGTGGGGAACGACGGGCCCGTGGGGAACGACGGGCCCGTGGGGAACGACGGGCCCGTGGGGAACGACGGGCCCGTGGGGAACGACGGGCCCGTGGGGAACGACGGGCCCGTGGGGAACGACGGGCCCGTGGGGAACGACGGGCCCGTGGGGAACGACGGGCCCGTGGGGAACGACGGGCCCGTGGGGAACGACGGGCCCGTGGGGAACGACGGGCCCGTGGGGAACGACGGGCCCGTGGGGAACGACGGGCCCGTGGGGAACGACGGGCCCGTGGGGAACGACGGGCCCGTGGGGAACGACGGGCCCGTGGGGAACGACGGGCCCGTGGGGAACGACGGGCCCGTGGGGAACGACGGGCCCGTGGGGAACGACGGGCCCGTGGGGAACGACGGGCCCGTGGGGAACGACGGGCCCGTGGGGAACGACGGGCCCGTGGGGAACGACGGGCCCGTGGGGAACGACGGGCCCGTGGGGAACGACGGGCCCGTGGGGAACGACGGGCCCGTGGGGAACGACGGGCCCGTGGGGAACGACGGGCCCGTGGGGAACGACGGGCCCGTGGGGAACGACGGGCCCGTGGGGAACGACGGGCCCGTGGGGAACGACGGGCCCGTGGGGAACGACGGGCCCGTGGGGAACGACGGGCCCGTGGGGAACGACGGGCCCGTGGGGAACGACGGGCCCGTGGGGAACGACGGGCCCGTGGGGAACGACGGGCCCGTGGGGAACGACGGGCCCGTGGGGAACGACGGGCCCGTGGGGAACGACGAGCCCGTGGGGAGCAGGCCCATGTCGCTCAAGGCGGCGCTGTCGCTGGCGGCGATCCTGGTGCTGTTCCTCGTGGCCACCCGTGCGGCGGCGGAATGGCTCGGTGGCGGGGGAGTGGTGGCCGCCGGCGCGATCGGTGGCCTAGCGGACGCGCACGCCGCGGCGATCGCGGCCGCTTCGCTTGCGCCGCAGTCGATTCCGGTGCACACCGCGGTGCTCGCGTGCGGCGCCGCGCTGGCCACGAACACCGTCGTGAAGCTGGTTCTCGCCACCGTGACGGGCGGGCCGCGGTTCGCGCTGCGGCTCGGCGCGTGGCTTGTCCCCGCCGTCGCCGCGGTGGCACTCGGGATGGCGTGGTAGCCCAGGTCGAAGGTCCCGAACGCCAGAGGACCCCGGACACTCACCGCCCGCGGCGCTGACCGCGAGGCTGAAGTGCATGAGCGAGAAGGATTCCCGGCCCGTCGTGGTCGGCGTGGACGGATCCCCGGCCGCACGGGAAGCCCTGCGGTGGGCGGTGGAGGACGCCCGGCGGCGTGGCTGCCGGGTCGAAGCGGTCTCCGCGTGGCACATGGACTACGGCATGATCGTCGGCCCGATGCCCGCCGAGATCGGTGTGCAGCTCACGCCGGAGAGCAGGCGGGCCGCCCAGCAGGCCGTGCTGGACGGCGCGGTGGAGGGGTTCGCGGACGTCGAGATCCTGCGGGTGCTCGTCGAGGGCGATCCGAGGACCGTGCTCGTCAAGGCGTCCGAGGACGCGCAGTTGCTGGTCGTGGGCAGTCGCGGGCACGGGCCGATCGTCGAGGCGATCCTCGGCTCGGTCAGCTCGTACTGCGTGCACCACGCCGCGTGCCCGGTGGTCGTGATCCGCGCGCCCAAGGCCGAAGCCGAGACCGAGCCCGCGCAAGCCCGGCAAGCCGTGCCGCTCACCCCCGGCCCCCTGCTCTGACCGTTCGCGGATCTCCGCCGAGGAAGGATCGACATGACCCCGTCACAGGCACCCGTGCGGGCACTGCTCACGAACGGAACAGCCGTGACCGTCCGGGAGCTGGGGCCTGAGGACGTGTCGGCGCTGCTGGAGCTGCACCGGTCGTTGCCGGTCGAGGACCAGTACCTGCGGTTCTTCAGCACTTCACCGCGACAGCTCGAGGACTTCGTGCAGCGGATGGTGTCCCCTGACGTACCGCGCCACGTGGTGCTGGGCGCCCTGCGAGGCGACCGGCTGCTGGGTGCGGCGAGCTACGTCGTGCTCGGCGACACCGACTGCGCGGAGGTCGCGCTGGTCGTGTCGCACACCGAGCAGACCCATGGCATCGGCACGCTGCTGCTCGAACACCTGGTCTCCCTGGCCCGCGGCCGCGGCGTGCGCCGGTTCAAGGCGGAAGTCCTCGCGATGAACTTCCGGATGCTGCGGGTGTTCACCGACATGGGTCTGGTGTGGACGGTCGTGCCGGACGGCGACGTCGTACACGTGGACCTCGGCCTGGAGGCCTGCGACCGCTATCTCGACGCCGTCGCCGAACGCGAGGCCGTCGCCGACGTCGCGAGCCTCACGCACGTGCTGCGCCCGGGATCCATCGCCGTCGTCGGCGCGAGCCGGTCGCCGGACTCGGTTGGCCACGCGGTGCTGCGGAACCTGGTGGAGGCGAACTTCACCGGTGATCTGTACGCGGTGAACCCGCACGCGAAGTCCGTCGCCAACGTCGACTGCTACGCCTCGGTGACCGCGCTGCCCGAACCACCGGAGCTCGCTGTGCTGTGCGTGCCGGCCAAGGCCGTGCCCGGCGTGGCCGACGAGTGCGGGCGCCGCGGCGTGCGCGCCCTGGTCGTCATTTCGTCCGGTGTGGACGCTGACGAGCTGATGAAGGTCATGCGCGGCCACGACATGCGGCTGGTCGGCCCGAACTGCCTGGGTGTGTCGACGAGCTCGCCCGCGGTCCGGATGAACGCCACCTTCGCCGCCCACAGCACCCTCGCGGGCGACATCGCGCTGGTCACCCAGTCCGGCGGCATCGCGATCGGCGTGCAGGAGGAGCTGCGGCGCCTGGGCCTCGGGCTGTCGAGCCTGGTGTCGACCGGCGACAAGCTCGACGTCAGCGGCAACGACCTGCTGATGTGGTGCGAACACGACCAGGAGACCCGGTTCGTGGCGCTGTACCTGGAATCCTTCGGCAACCCGCGCAAGTTCGGCCGGGTGGCCCGGCGCGTCACCCGCGAGAAGCCGGTGCTCGCGATCCGGTCCGCCACCAGTGAGGCAGGACAGCGCGCCGCCGCTTCGCACACCGCCTCGACGGCGACGCCCTCGGTCACCAGGGACGCGCTGTTCCGCCAGGCCGGGGTGATCGCGGTGGACAGCGTGCCGGAGCTCACCGACGTGCTGATGGCCCTGAGCTGGCAACCGCTGCCGGAAGGCCGCTCTGTCGCCGTGCTGAGCAACGCCGGCGGGCTCGGCGTCCTGGCAGCGGACGCGTGTGTGCGCGAGGGACTGCACGTGGCGGAGTTCTCCGACCAGACGGTCGCCGCGTTGCGAAAACTGGTGCCTCCGGCCGCGAGCGCGCACAACCCGGTGGACACGACCGCTGTCGTGGACGACGCGACGTTCGCCAGGTGCCTGGACGTCATCGGAGCCGATCCCGCCGTCGACGCCGTGATCACGGTGACCGTGCCGACCGCGCTCGGCGACCCCACCGGGGGAGTGCACCGCGTCGAGGGCAAGCCCGTGCTGGCCGTGCGCACGGGTCAGACCGAACGCCTCGCGGACGAGGTGCCCTGCTACGCCGAACCCGCCCGCGCGGCCGCCGCGCTCGCCAGGCTGGCCGAGCGCGCGGAATGGCTCGCCCGGCCCGCGGAGTTCCCCGAGCTGGACGGCGTGGACCTGACCACCGCGCAGGCGATCGTGGCTCGCCGCGGCGAGGGGTGGCTCACGCCGGACGAGGTCGTGACGCTGCTCAAGGCGTTCGACCTGCCGGTGCTCGGCGGCACGTTCACCACGACGGCCGAGCACGCGGTGTCGGCGCAACGCGCGTACGACGCCCCGGTAGCGCTCAAGGCCGTGGCCGACGACCTGCTGCACAAGAGCAAGGGTGGCGGTGTCGAACTCGGTGTCGCCGACGCCGCCGGTGTGGCGGAAGCGTTCCACGCATTTCAGGAACGCTTCGGCGACCGGTTGCGCGGCGTGTTCGTGCAGCCGATGGCCGACGGCGGGAGGGAACTCCTCGTCGGTGTGGCCACCGACGAGAAGTTCGGCCCGCTCGTCGTGACGGGACTGGGCGGCGTGGACACCGACGTCATCGACGACAGGGCGGCCGCGCTGGCGCCACTGTCCACAACGGACGCGGACGGCCTGCTGCACAGCTTCCGCGCGGCCGGTGCCGCGCTGGCGGACGCCGACAAGGAATCCGTGCGCGACGTCCTGCTGCGGGTCGCCGCCCTCGCTGCGGCACTGCCGGAGGTCGTCGAGCTCGACATCAACCCGCTCGTCGTGTCGGAGAAGGGATGCCTGGTGGTGGACGCCAGGGTCCGCGTCGCTCCGGCACGGCCGACCGACCCGTTCCTGCGGCGGTTGCGGACCAGCTGACAACACGAGACGAGGAGATCGAGATGAGCACGAAATCAGACCCGATCGTGGTGGGCGTGGACGGGACGCCGGCGTCGGACCGCGCACTCGTGTGGGCGGTGGACGAGGCGGTCACGCGCGGTTGCCCACTGCACGTCGTCAACGCCTGGCAGTACGAGGCGTTGGTCGACTGGACGGAGACCTCCGCGCAGCGCGAGCAGGCCGCGTCCGAGCAGTTGGTCGAGCAGGCGCTGCAGCGCGCGTTGCAGGGCAGGACCGACCAGCCGGAGATCGTGCGGCGCAGCCTGCGCGGTGACGCGGCCGAGGTGCTGGAGGCGGCGTCGGAGGGCGCGGCGATGCTGGTCGTCGCCTCGCACACCGACCACCGGATCCGGCAGATGATCCTGGGCTCGACCAGCATGCACGTCGTGCACCACGCGCACGCTCCGGTGGTGGTGATCCCGGTGACCGACCGCGAGCACGCGGAGAGCACGCGATGAAGGCACGAGACCTGGTCGCGCGACCCCTCATCACCGTGGGGCCGCGCGACTTCGCCCGCCACGCCGAGGGCTTGATGGACGACTTCGGCCTCACGATGCTGCCGGTCGTCGACGAGGGCGTCTTCCTCGGCGTGGTGACCAAGGCCGGCTGCCGGCGTGGCGACGAGGACGCTCCCAAGGTCGAGCGGGTCATGTCGCAGCCGGAGCTGACGGTCGGGCCCGACTTCGACGTCGAGACGCTGTTCGACGCGATGACCCGCTACGAGGCGATCTGCGTGCCGGTCCTGGACCAGCGACAGGTCGTCGGCGTGGTCACCCGTCTCGACGTGCTGCGGGCGCTCAGCCACGACGATCCGCACCTGAGGGTGGACCATGCCGGTCACCGCGCCTGACCGCGAGGACGTCGTCCACCACGGACTGCCGGTGGCCGAGGTCGTCCTGCTCGCCGAGACCGATTCCGGCGCCGGGCTCTCGACCGCCCAGTGGCGGCAGCGGCTCGCCCAGCTCGGCCCCAACGTGCTGCCGGCACGCCGAGGGCCGGGCTGGGTGGTGCGGCTGCTCGGGCAGCTGAACCACCCGCTCATCTACGTGTTGCTCGCGGCCGCGACGATCACCGCCGTCCTCGGCGAGGTCGTGGACGCGTCGGTGGTGTTCGGCGTGGTCGTGGTGAACGCCATCATCGGGTTCGTCCAGGAAGCGCGCGCCGAACGTGCACTGGACGCGCTGACCGAGATGGTGCGCACCGAGGTCACCGTCGTGCGCGACGGACTCACCGCGCGCGTTCCCTCGGCGGAGCTCGTGCCGGGCGACCTGGTCGTGCTGGAGGCGGGGGACCAGGTCGGCGCCGATCTGCGGCTGATGTCCACGAAGGAACTTCGTGTCGACGAGTCGACGTTGACCGGGGAGTCCGTGCCGGTGACGAAGAACCCGGTGGCGCTGCCGTCGGACACCGCACTGGCCGATCGCGCCAACATGGCCTACTCCGGCACGCTGGTGACCGCGGGCGGCGGACGTGGCGTCGTGGTCGCGACCGGTGCGGACACCGAGATCGGCCGGGTGCACCGCCTGGTGAGCACGACCACGACCGTGCAGACCCCGCTGACCCGCAAGCTCGCGCACTTCAGCCAGGTGCTGACCGTGGTGATCCTCGCGCTCGCGGCGGTCAGCGTCGTGGTCGGCCTGCTGCGCGGCGAACCGTTCGCCGAGATGGTCACCGCCGCTGTCGCTCTTGCCGTCGGCGCGATCCCGGAAGGACTGCCCGCCGCGGTCACCGTGACGCTCGCGATCGGGGTGGCGCGGATGGCGCGGCGCAACGCGATCATCCGGCGGCTGCCCGCCGTGGAGACGTTGGGCAGCACCACGGTCATCTGCACGGACAAGACAGGAACCTTGACGGCCAACGCGATGACTGTCGGCACGGTCATCGCGGGCGACACGCGGTACGAGGTGTCCGGCATCGGGTACGACCCGAGTGGAACCGTTGCGCCGCCGGTGACTCCTGCGTTGCGCGAGTGTCTGCTGGCGGGGCTGGCGTGCAACGACGCGCGGATCGTCGAGGAGGACGGACGCTGGTTGCCGGTCGGTGATCCGACCGAGGCCGCGCTCGTGGTGGTGGCGCGCAAGGCCGGGCTCTCCGAGGCCGACGTGCCGGAGCGGGTGGACGCGTTGCCGTTCAGCTCGGAGCGCCTGTTCATGGCGACCCGGCACGCGAACGACGTGGTGTACGTGAAAGGCGCGGTCGAACGGGTACTCGCGCTGGCGGGGCTCGACCACAGCGCCGAGGCCGAGGAACTGGCCCACGCCGGCCTGCGAGTGCTGGCGATCGGTCGCGCGGCGGGCGTGGAGCTGTCCGAGGAAGCCCTGCAGGGCAACGTGGAGCTGCTGGGCGTCGTCGCGATGCACGATCCCGCGCGTCCAGAGGCGATCGAGGCGGTGCGCGCCTGCCAGGCCGCGGGGATCGAGGTCAAGATGATCACCGGCGACCACCCGGCCACAGCGCGCTCGATCGCGGCCGAGTTCGGGATCACCTCTGTGCACGCCCGTGTGGCGCCGGAGGAGAAGCTGAGACTGGTGAAGGAGATCCAGGCCGGTGGTGACGTCGTCGCGATGACCGGCGACGGCGTGAACGACGCACCCGCGTTGAGGCGCGCGGACATCGGTGTGGCGATGGGGAAGGGCGGCACCGAGGTGGCCAAGCAGGCGGCCGACATGGTGCTGACCGACGACAACTTCGCGTCGATCCGCGCTGCCGTAGAGGAAGGGCGCGCGGTCTTCGACAACCTGCGCAAGTTCATCATCTGGACGCTGCCGACCAACATGGCCGAGGGCCTGGTGATCCTGACGGCGATCCTGCTCGGCGCGGCGCTGCCGATCCTGCCGGTGCAGATCCTGTGGATCAACATGACCACGGCCGTCGCACTGGGACTGACGCTGGCGTTCGAACCGCGTGAGTCGGACGTGATGAGCCGGCCGCCGTTGCCGCCGTCGTTGCCGCTGCTGACCAAGCAGCTCGTCGGCCGAATCCTGTTCGTCTCGGCGATTCTGCTCGCGTGCTCGTTCGGTGCCTTCCGCTGGCAGCTGTCGTCGGGCGCGTCGTTGGACGTCGCGCGCACGGTGGCGGTGAACGTGTTCGTCGGCGCTCAGATCGCCTACCTGTCCAACTGCCGGTCGCTGGAGCGGTTCCGGCCGCGCACCGGACCGAACCGGTGGTTGCTCGTCGGTGTCGCGTTGACGATCGGGCTGCAGATGCTGCTGACGTACGTGCCGTTCATGAACTCGCTCTTCCACACCGCGCCTCTCGGCTGGGAGCCCTGGCTCGTGGTGGTGGCGCTGAGCGCCGTGTCGTACGTCCTGGTGGAGCTGGAGAAGTGGTGGCACCGCAGGCGGAGGGGAGCCTGATGCAACGGCTGAACCGCGAGGTGTACGAGCAGGAACTGCTGCGGCTGCAGACGGAGCTCGTGAAGCTGCAGGAATGGGTGCGGGAGACCGGGGCGCGGCTGGTGGTGGTCTTCGAAGGCCGCGACGCCGCCGGCAAGGGCTCGGCGATCAAGCGGATCACCGAGCACCTCAACCCCCGTGTCGCGCGGATCGTGGCGCTGCCGGCGCCGAGCGAACGGGAACGCACCCAGTGGTACTTCCAGCGCTACGTGGCCAACCTGCCCGCCGCGGGGGAGATCGTGCTGCTGGACCGCAGCTGGTACAACCGCGCCGGCGTCGAGCACGTGATGGGCTACTGCACGCCGGAGGAGCACCGGCTGTTCCTGCGGCAGTGCCCGCTGTTCGAGCGGATGCTCGTCGAGGACGGGATCCTGCTGCGCAAGTACTGGTTCTCGGTCAGCGACGCCGAGCAGGAACGCCGTTTCCGCAAGCGCCTCGACGACCCGCTCAAGCGGTGGAAGCTCTCGCCGATGGACCTCGAGTCGCTGACGCGCTGGGAGGACTACTCGCGCGCCAAGGACGAGATGATGGTGCACACCGACATCGCCGATTCTCCCTGGTACGTGGTCGAAGGCGACGACAAGCGGCGCGCGCGGATCAACATGATCGCCCACCTGATCAGCACGATCGACTACCACGAGGTGACCGCGCCGCGGATCACCCTGCCCGACCGCCCGTCGTCGACGGGCTATCAGCGCACCGCACGTGCCCTGCAGACGGAGGTTCCGGATCACGCCGCGGGGCTGGTGCGAGACAACCACAACAGGAAGGTGAGGACATGACTTCGCTCGCCCGTCGTCCCGTCGGGGCACTGATCCCCGACCTCTGGGACATGTTCGAGACGTCCTGGCCGTTCTCGTCCAGGCACCCCATGCACATCGAGGACTTCGTCGAGAAGGGTGCCTACGTCGTCCGGGCGGAGCTCCCGGGACTCGACGCCACGAAGGACATCGACGTGAGCGCGGCCAACGGAGTGCTGACCATCACGGCCAAGCGGGAGGAGACCACCAAGGAACAGCACCGGACCGAGTTCCACTACGGCTCGTTCACCCGTTCCGTCACGCTGCCTGCGGGAGCGGACGCGGAGAAGATCGCCGCGAAGTACGAGAAGGGCATCCTGGAGGTGCGCGTTCCGCTGGCGGCGGCGCCGGAGGAACGCAAGATCGCGATCGATGTCCAGCCCGAATGAGCTGAACCACCGCGTGTGCACCGAGGCGGCGCACGCGTCGGTGAACGTTCCCGTCGTCACGGCGGAGGACACCGCTGACGCGGCGTTGCGCGGCCTGCTCGGCAAGCGGTTCGACAGCGCGTCCGTCCTGGCCGTGTGCCGGGGCGGCGCGCTCGTCGGGTTGCTCACCGTCGAACGGCTGCCGGCCGCGAGCCCCCAGGACCGGATCCGCGACGTCGTGGACGCCACGCCACCGGTCGTGCGGCCAGGCGCGGACCAGGAACACGTGGCCTGGCAGGAGGTGCAGCACGCGGACCCGGCCTGGCGGTCGTGGACGACGCCGGCCGGTTCGCCGGGCTGATCCCGCCGAGGCGGCGCTGCTGGAGGCGCACGACGAGGACCTCGCGCGGCTCGGAGGATTCCTGTCGTCGACGGCCTCCGCGCGTACCGCGTCGACCGAGCCCGTCGGGCGGCGGTTGTGGCATCGCCTGCCGTGGCTGCTCGTGGGACTGCTGGGCGCGCTGCTGGCGGCCGGTGTCGTGGGTGCCTACGAGGAAGTGCTGGCACGGCAGGTGCTCGTGGCGTTCTTCGTGCCCGGAGTGGTCAACATCGCGGACGCGATCGGCACGCAGACCGAGGCGCTGGTGATCCGCGGCCTGTCGGTCGGTGCCGGCATCGGGAGGGCCGAGGTGAGCGAAGTGGTGACCGGGGTGCTCATCGGTGCGGCGCTCGCCTGCCTGGCGTTCCCCGGTGATCCTGCCGGTGTGGGGTGAGCCTCGGGTGGCCTGGGGGTCGAGGTGGCGCCGCCGTGGCTGTTCCACCGGCTGGGCCGCGACCCGGCGTTCGGCTCGGGTCCACTCGCGACGGTCGTGCGGGACCTGCTGCCGGTGCTGATCTACTTCGCGATCGCGACGGCCATCGTGTGATGGGCGAAGAAGCCCTGCGCCGCGGCGAGGCTCGCGAGGCATGTGCGCACGATCTGCCGGGTCGCCGTGGTGTCCGGGGTCGTGCCGCACGACTGGCAGCGGACCAGGACGTCACCGGTCAGCTCGTCGACACCGACGGAGGCGACCGCTGAGCAGTCCCGGCACCACCGGTGGCCGGTGACCTTGATGACGTGGTCCGCGGAGTGCACGCAGTGGTGCAGCCAGCGGCGGTGCAGCCGGCACGAGATGCGTTCCAGCGGGTTCAGCCCGAGCTCCTCCGCGGCGTCCTCCTCCGTGAGCACCGCGGCGAGCCTGCGGTCCCTGACGTCCGCGTAGCGCTGCTGGTCGGCGACGAGAAGTGGCGTGGTCATCGTGGTCTCCCGGTGTCGAAGTCTGCTCCCAGGCTGCTCTTCGGCACATGCCGCCAACACCGCATCCCGACTTCGTTTCGGCGAGACCACGGGCTCATCGCCGATGCGACGAAGGACCCTGGGACCTGCCACCTCCACGCGGAAATCTTGAACCAGGAGGTGGACCACATGACCGCGAAACCGATGTCCAGATTCGTCCATCAAGCCTTCCCCGGCCGCAACCGGCTCGCGACGGCGGGTGACCGCGTCGAGGGCGCGGTGCTCGTGCTGGGGCTGGCTGTCACGTTGCTGGCGGTCCCCGTCGTGGGTGCGATGGGGTCGGAGATCTACGCGACCCAGAAGGCGCGGGTCGCCGTCGAACAGGCGACCCGGCACAAGGTCGACGCCGTGCTGATCGAGGACGCACCTGAGGCGATCGGGTCTTCCGAACGCGGCGGTGTCGTCGAGACGGCTCCCGTGCTCGCGAGGTGGCGCCTGGCGGACGGACTTGCGCGGGAGGGCGTGGTTCAGGCGCATTACGACGCGAAAGCCGGCGCCGGAGTGACGATCTGGGTCGACGAGAGCGGCACCGTGTCGGAGCCGCCGATGACCACGGAGGGCGCGGCGATCGATGCGATCGCGCTCGCCTTGATGCTGTGGAGCGGCGCAGCCGGCGCGATGGCGCTGCTCTACCTCGCCACGCGGTTCGTGCACAAGCGGATCCGGCTGTACCGATGGGCTCGTGAGTGGGAGCAGATCGCCCCGGACTGGACTGGAAGGTGAGTCGTGTGATCGTCCCGATCGGACATTCGAACGAGGTCGTCGTCGGAGTGGACGGTTCGGAGTCGGCGCAGCGCGCTGTTCGTTGGGCGGCACGGGAAGCCGATCGTCGCGGTGCCTCTCTGCGCATCGTGCACGCCGAGCTGCCCCTGCCCGCCGACGCCCTGGACATGACCGGGATGGCGCGCAGCGCGTTGCACGACGAGGCGATGGGTTGGGTGCGCGAGGCGGTCACGGGTGCCCTCGACACCGCGCCCGCGCTGGACATCACGTACCGGGTCGAGGTGAACACACCCGCCTGGCTGCTGGAGCAGGAGTCGGCGACGGCCGGACTGGTCGTCGTCGGTTCACGCGGTATGGGCGGCTTCACGGGCTTGTTGCTCGGCTCGGTAGCCGTCGCGTTGTCCTGCCGTGCGAAGTGCCCTGTGGCCGTCGTCCGGGGTGACGAGGCCGAAGGTCCCGTGGTCGTCGGGGTGAACGGCGCACCGCACAACTGGGTGGTCCTCGACCGCGCGTTCGAGGAGGCGGAGATCCGGGGCGCGTCGCTCGTCGCCGTGCACGCCTGGCACCCGCCGCTGGGCAACGAGAAGCTCGCCGAGTCGGTCGGGATCGTGTGGTCCGAGCTGCACACCGTTCGTGACGCCACGGTGGCGCAGCGGCTTGAGGCGTGCGCCGACCGGCACCCCGGTGTGCGGGTGGAGCGGCACGTGGTGCACGGGTCCGCCGCGCACCGCCTGGTCGAGTTCGCCGCGGGTGCCTCCCTGCTGGTGATCGGGTCGCACGGCACCGGCGGTCTGCGCGGAAAGCTGCTCGGCTCGACCAGCCAGGCGGTCGTCCTCCACGCCCCGTGCCCGGTCCTGCTCGTGCGGCCCGGGCTCGACGAGCAGATCGACCACGCCCGCCGCGCCGGTTGAGCCGCGCATGCGAAAGGGGAGGGCACCGCGGTGCCCTCCCCTTTCGCGGTGCCGTCACCGCAGCCAGGTGTTGGCCTTGACGAACGGCAGCTCGGCCCACCAGCGGGCAAGGCCCCACACCGCACCGGAGGCCGTCGCGGCGAGCGCGATCAGCACCAGCGCGTAGACGATGTGGTAGTCGATGAGCGGGTTGGTGGACATGGTGGCCTCGCCGGCCGAGTTGTGCTGCGCCGGCGGCCATTCGGCGGCCCACATGAGCAGCATCATCAGGGAGCCGGCGACCGCGGAGATGCGCAGGCCGATGCCGAGCACCAGCGCGACACCGATCGCGAGAAGACCGATCATGAAAAGACCGTCGGCCCACCACGTTCCGGCGATGTCGTGGAAGATGGATTCGAACGGACCCACGTTCACCCGGCTCAGGAAGCCCTTCGTGGGCGAACCACCCGAGAACCACGCGTTCTTGGCCTGAGTGGCGTAACCGAGACCGAAAGCCTTGTCGACGAACGCCCACAGGAACAGCAAGCCGGTCGCGATGCGCAGGACCGCGAGGGACAGCGCACCCGCGTCGGTGCGGGTGCGAACAGGGGCATGAACAGCGGACATCGTTACCTCCCAAGTGTTCTTCTGCTTCGAGTCTTCTCGGCCTGAACCCCGGCGGACGCGGGCCTTGGTCCCGATCCGGCCGGGACGTCACTCCTCATCGGGCCCGTCCTTCACCGTCACGGCGCCGAACATGGCCATGCCGTTGACGACCAGGACCGGGGCGTCGGCGGGAAGGTCCCCGTCCGGCGTGGTCTTGTCGTCGATACCGCCCATGAACGGCAGGCCGCCGATCGAGACCCGTGACCCTCGAGGCACCAGCACATCGACACCGCCGAACAACGCGAACGCGTCAACGGTCGCCTCGTCGTCGATGTGCGCGTGCCGCAGATCCAGCGCAGTGCCGCCGAAGAGTGCCGACGTGTCGACGTGACGCAGGTGAGGGCTGCGTTCCCTGATGGTGGCCCCGCCGAACAACGCGAACGAGCTGCGGGAGCCACGAGGCCCGCGCAGGCCCCAGAGCACGATGACGCACGACGAGGACCGCGCTCGGCAACAGCAGACCGCCGCCCGGCCAGCCGGGGTTGTTCACGAGCAGGACGAGCCCGAGCACCGTCACCACCGCGGGTCCCGCCCACACGCGGCGCTGTGCCGCCATCGGGACGACGCCGAGCCCGATGAGCGCGGTCGGCCACCACGTGCCCACCAGAGCGCCCGTGTCCAGGACGTCCATCGCGCCGAGGACGCCGAACGTGCCGAGCGCCAGCAGGACCAGGCCGATCCACAGCCGCACCGGTTTCCCGGAGAGTCCACTCTCGACAGTCACCTTCCTCTCCCTTCCACCACAACGATGTGGCCGTGCGCACGGGGAGGGCAGTGGCGTTCGGTCCTCGATGTCGGGCCGTCGGTCACTGCTTCTGGTGCGGCCCCGGTTTCACCGTGGAGGCGACGAACCGCGCAGACGTGGGAGGGAAGTCGTGAGCAATCTGGGTATGGCGATCGTGCGGCAGTACGAACGCGGTGTGGTGTTCCGGTTGGGCAAGCTGCACGGCGTGCGCGAACCGGGCTGGCGGTTCATGATCCCGTTGGCGGACAAGATGAGGAAGGTCTCCCTGCGGACGGTGACCATGCCGATCCAGTCGCAGCAGGTGATCACCAAGGACAACGTGTCGATCGGTGTCGCCGCGGTCGCCTACTTCCGCAGGGTGGACCCGGTGAAGTCGATCGTGGAGATCGAGAACGTCGAGGCGGCGATCAGCCAGATCGCCCAGACGACGGTGCGCAACGTGGTGGGGCGCACGCCGCTCGACCACGTGCTGGCCGAGACCGAGACGCTGAACGAGAAGATCAAGGAGATCCTCGACGCCACCACCGAGCGGTGGGGAGTGCTGGTCGAACTGGTGGAGCTCAAGGACATCGAGCTGCCGCAGTCGATGCAGCGCGCGATGGCGCGCGAGGCCGAGGCCGAGCGCGAGAAGCGCGGCAAGATCATCGCCGCGGAGGGCGAGGCGTTGTCGGCGGGCAAGCTCGCCGAGGCCGCCGACGTGATCGCCCGGCACCCGATCGCGCTCCAGCTGCGGAACCTGCAGGTGCTCGGGGAGATCGCGATCGAGCGCAACTCGACGATCCTGTTCCCGGCGCAACTGATGGACAGCGTCCGAGCCGTGAACACGTTCCTGGACCGGGAGATCCCGGCAGCCCGCGACCCGTTGAGTCAGATCGGCTGAGAGCAGAGCGACCGGCGCACGTGCTCGGCGAGCGCGTGCAGCCGGTCGCTGACGCGCACCCGCACCGGTGTCGGGTCGACGAGGTCCCGCGCGTGCGCCGGCAACCACGCGAGGTCCGCGGTGAACCTGTCCCGCGCGTCCTGGACCAGTTCCGCTTCAGTCCGAAGTGGACCGATGCGCCGGCCGTCGCGCACAACCGTGGTCAGCAGCGGCTCGTGATCGCGCGGGACTTCCTCGTCGTGAGCGGCGAGAACGTCCGCGGGCCTGCCCGTGGGGCGGAAGACCTGCTTGCGTCCGGGAATGCCGACCTTGCCCGCGGAGAGCTTCATCGTCGGCCTGCCGTCGAGGTCGACCAGCTTGTAGACGCTGTCGAGCGCGGGTGCGTCGGAGGAGACGCCCATGCGGGTGCCGACACCGAACACGTCGATCGGCGCGCCCGCGGCCACGAGCCGGGCGATGGAGTGCTCGTCCAGCCCGCCGCTCGCGATGATCCGGGAACCGGTCAGGCCGGCGTCGTCGAGCCGCTTGCGCGTCACCCAGGACAGGGTGTGGAGGTCACCTGAGTCGAGCCGCACGCCGACCGGCTGGTGCGCCGGCATCCGCCTGGCCACCTCGATCGCCCGGTCCACCCCGGTCAGCGTGTCGTAGGTGTCGACCAGGAAGACGCTGGAGGCGGGGAAGTCCGCGGCGAACGCCTCGAAGGCCGCGCGCTCGTCCGGGAACGCCTGCACGTAGGAGTGGGCCATCGTGCCGCTGGCCGCGAGGCCGTACCGGTCCGCGGCCGCCACGTAGCTGGTGCCCGCGAAACCCGCGATCGCGGAAGCCCTGGCCGCCGCCATCGCGGCGTCCGGGCCGTGTGTGCGACGCGCGCTGAAGTCGACGAGGTCGCGACCGGCCGCGGCGATCCGGCAGCGGGCGGCCTTGGCCGCGATCGCCGTCTGGTGGGTGACCAGGTTCAGCAACGCCGTCTCGACCAGTTGCGCCTGGGCGAGGGGAGCGGTGACCTCCAGCAGCGGTTCGCCCGCGAACACCACCCGTCCCTCCTCGACGGCACGCACTTCGCCGGTGAACCGCAGACCGGCAAGCGGTGTGACGTCGAGGCCGGTGATCCGTTCGAGGGCGGCGAGCTCGGCGTCGGTGAAGCCGAAGTCCTCGAGGAACGACAGGCAGTCGGCGAGCCCGGCGGCCACGAGGAATCCGCGCGACTGCGGCAGCGCGCGGACGAACAGGCTGAACGTCGCCGGCGCGCACATGTCCCTGCGCAGGTAGCTCAGCGCCATGCGGATCTCGTAGAGGTCGGTCCGGTTGCCACTCATGACGACGTCTCCCGGTCACCGAGCCGGACCGCCCGGCTGATCTCGGTCGCCCAGGCGACGTCCTCGGCGCCGAGCACGCCGACGAGCCTGCCGCCCTCCAGCACCGGCACGACGTTCCTGCCGGTCGTCGGCGACGCCCTGCCGATCACGTCCAGGACCGGCTCGCCGGGCCGCGCGGTCGGTACCTCCCTGGCGACGTCGGACACCCTCGTGTTCGCCCGGTCCGGTACCCGCACGAGATCGGCGATGCTCACCACACCGACCGGCGTGCCGTCGAAGGAGATCACGGGGAAGACCCGCTGGTGCCGATCCGCGGTGCAGGCGTGCAGGAAGGAGTCCGCGGTCCACCACCCCGGCGCCACCGGCGGATCCGGCGTCATCACCTCGCGCACCAGCACACCCTCCAGCTGGTGCCGCACCTGGTTGTACGACTGTTCGGCGGAAGCGGAGACGACGAGAAACGCGCCCATGAGCACGAGCCACAGCCCGGAGATCTGTCCGAGGAGCACCTCTCCCGCACCGACCACGGCCAGGACGAGGCCGAACGCGCGACCGGCGACAGAGGCCACCCGCTCGCCGCGCGCCTGGTCACCCGTGCGCCACCAGACGATCGCCCGCAGCACCCGCCCGCCGTCGAGCGGCGCGGCGGGAACCAGGTTGAACGCGGCCAGCAGCACGTTGGCGGCGGCGAGCCAGATCAGCGGCGACACCACCAGCGCCGGCCCGCCGGCCGCGTTCAGAGCCGTCGCGGCGACGCCGGCGACCACGGCGGTGACCGCACTGGCACCTGGTCCCGCCAGTGCGACCAGGAGGTCCGCCCGCGGCGTCGGCGGTGGTTCGGTGAGCTCCGTGGCCCCGCCGAGCAGCCACAGGTCGATGCGACGCACTCCGACACCGAACCGTTTCGCGACGAGCGCGTGCATCAGCTCGTGGCCCAGCAACGACAACATGAACGCCATCGCGGCGAGCACCCCGACCAGCCAATAGCTCACCGGCGAGTACCCCGGTGCGGTGGCGGGCAGGAACGACACGGCCACGACCTGTGCGATGAGCAGGACGACGACCAGGGTCGACCAGTGCGCGCCCACTGCGACGCCCCGGTAGCGGCCGAGCGGAACGGTGCGCAGAAGTGTGTTCATGCGCTCCAGCGTCTCGGCCGGCGTCCCCGCCAGGCAGAGCCTCAGGTCTCACCCGAGTGCGGCGATGGTCCCGGCACGGTCACCACGTTGGGATCTGCGTCACACCCCGGCCCGAAGAGCAGCCTTACCTCACCACGAAGGGCAAGTGCGGGAAGGGGAAGTCAGATGAGCATCCACGGATACACCGCCAGGCACCGGGCCATGTTGCAGGCGGTCGCGGAAGGCCGCGCCGAGCTGATGGGCGGCCGCGCCCCCAGTCTGTCCGTGGACGGACTCTGGTGCGACTTCACCGCCACGAATGACCTGTACGCTGCGGGACTGGTTGCGGCGGCATCGCAATCCCAGGCGGGGGCGCGGGTTCCGGCGATCCTCACGTCGATCGGCAGGCAGGTTCTCGGCACGCTGGTGGCTGCCTGATCACCTGGCCTGCCTCACTGGTTCTGGCTGCGCAGCTTGACGATCCGAGCGGCGACGAAGAGCGCCGCGACGACGACCGCGCCCAGGGTGGCGATCAGGCGGTTGACGTCGATCGCGGGCTGCCACGTCACGTGCCCGTCGCTGATGACGTAAGCGCCAGCCGGTTTCGCACTGATCCCGAAGCCGCCGCCCTCACCCTCCTGCCCCTTCTCGTCGCGACCGGTGCCGCCACCGGTGCCACCGGCCACAATCGCGGCAGGGATGATCGTGACCCCGTTCTTCTCGTACGGCTCGGCGTAGACCTTCTTGGCGTCCACCGAGTCCTTGACGTTCGCGATCAGTTCGTCGATCTTCATCACGGCTCCTGGTTCGTGTTCGGCTGCGATCCAGCGTCTGCCGTCAGGACCAGCGCTGACAGGGTCCTTCGGTTCCGCGCGGTGGTGTCGCAAGCCCCTCCGCCGCCACAGGCCGGATCCCTAGCTTCGAACCATGACAGCAGCAATCGCCTTGTCCGGCCTGCGAAAGTCGTTCGGCCGGACCACCGCACTCGACGGACTGGACCTGACCGTCCGCGCGGGAGAGGTGCACGGTCTGCTCGGGCCCAACGGCGCGGGGAAGACGACCACGTTGCGCATCCTGCTCGGACTGCTGCGCGCCGACGGCGGCACCGCCACCGTGCTCGGTGGCGATCCGTGGCGCGACATCGCGACACTGCACCGGCGGCTGGCCTACGTGCCGGGCGACGTGACGTTGTGGCCGAACCTCACCGGTGGTGAGGTCATCGATCTGCTCGGCAGGCTGCGCGGCGGCATCAACACCACCCGCAGGACGAAGCTGATCGAACGCTTCGAGTTCGACCCGACGAAGAAGGGCCGCGCGTACTCGTCGGGCAACCGGCAGAAGGTCGCGCTGATCGCCGCGCTGGCCAGTGACGTCGAGCTGTTGCTGCTGGACGAGCCCACCGCTGGGCTGGATCCGTTGATGCAGGCCGTTTTCGAGGACTGCGTGGCCGAGATCCGCGCGGAGGGCCGCACGGTGCTGCTCAGCAGCCACGTCCTCGCCGAGGTCGAGAAGGTCTGTGACCGGGTGAGCATCATCCGCCACGGCAAGCTGGTGGAAAGCGGCTCGCTCACGGAACTGCGCCACCTCACCCGGACCTCCGTCGAGGCGGATCTGGTCAGCCCGCCGGACGGCGTCGTCAGGCTGCCCGGTGTGCACGAGGCGCACGTCTCCGGAACGCATCTTCGTTGTCAGGTGGACACAGACCAGCTCGATCCCGTGCTGCAGGCGTTGACCGGGTTCGGCGTGCGCGGCCTGATGTGCCGGCCACCGACGCTGGAGGAGTTGTTCCTGCGCCATTACGAGGTGAACCGGTGAACGCGCTGTCGGGCACGGGCACGCTCGTCCGGCTCGCGCTGCGGCGTGACCGGGTGCTGCTGCCGGTCTGGATCGCGGTGTTCGTCCTGGTGGCCGTGACGTCGGCTGCGGCGACGAAGGGCCTGTTCCCCACGGTGGACTCCGTGGTGCAGGCGGCATCCGTCATGAACGGCACGCCCGCGCTGGTCGCGGTGTACGGCCGGATCTACGACCCGACTTCGCTCGGCGCGCTGGCGATGCTGAAGGCGCTGGGGACCGGCGCGGTGATCGTCGGAATCCTGTCGATCGTGCTCGTGGTGCGGCACACCCGCGCCGAGGAGGACGCCGGACGGCTCGAACTCGTCGGGTCCGGCGTAGTCGGCCGCTGGGCACCGCTGACCGCCGCATTGGCGGTCGTCGTCGGTGCGGACATCGTGCTCGGGCTGCTGACGGCGGTCGCGGTGGCGGCTTCAGGTCTGCCCGTCGCCGGATCGATGGTCTTCGGCCTGGCCTGGACGAGCGTCGGCATCGCGTTCGCGTGCATCGCGGCCGTGGCGGTGCAGCTCGTGCGAACCGCACGAGCCGCCATCGGCCTGTCGATGGCCCTGCTGGGTGTGGTGTTCCTGCTGCGCGCGGCGGGGGACACCGCGGACGTGGCCGGACCGAGGTGGCTGTCCTGGCTGTCGCCGCTCGGGTGGGGACAGCAGTTCCGCCCGTACGCCGGCAACCGGTGGTGGGTCCTCGTGATCACCCTCGTCTTCGCGGCCGTCCTCACCGCGGTGGCCTATCTGCTCGTCTCACGCCGCGACCACGGCGCGGGGGTGTTCCCCGAACGCCTCGGGCCCGCCACCGCGGCGCCGTCGCTGCGAGGACCGCTCTCGCTGGCCTGGCGGCTGCACCGGGGAGCGCTGCTGGGCTGGACCATCGGGTTCGTGACGTACGGCCTGATGGTGGGCAGCGTCGCGGGCAGCATCGGCTCCATGATGGGCAGCGCCGAGTCCCAGGAGATGCTCCTCAAGCTCGGTGGCCGGGACGTGCTGACGGACGCGGTGTTCGCCGCCATGTTCGGACTGCTGGCCGTCATCGCGTCTGCGTACGGGGTGCAGACCTCGATGCGCCTGCACGCCGAAGAGGTGGCCGGCCGGGCGGACCCCGTGCTCGCCACGACGGTGAGCCGTGCGCGGTGGGCGATGAGTCACGCCTGGATCGCTCTCGCAGGCACAGCGCTTCTGCTCGTGAGCGCTGGATTTGCGGCTGGCGTGATGCACGCGGTGCAGACCGGTGACGCGGGCCAGGTGGGTCGTGTTCTCTCCGGTGCGCTGGTGCAGGTGCCCGCCGCGTGGGTGCTGACCGGTGTCGTGGTCGCCTTGTTCGGCGTTGCGTCGAGGCTGGCCGCAACGGGCTGGGCGGTGCTGGTGACGTTCCTGTTGTTCGGCGACCTCGGATCGCTGCTGGAGCTCGACCAGTGGCTGATGGACTTCTCGCCGTTCGCCCACGTGCCGCGCATGCCGGGCGGGACCGTCACGGCGGCGCCGCTGGTGTGGCTGGTGGTCGTGGCCGCCGCGCTGACAGCCGCTGGACTGACCGCGTTGAGGCGCCGGGACGTGGGGTGAGCGCGAGGATCAGCGCGCGGCGACCAGTCTCTCGGAGATCAGGTACGCCCAGAGGCGGATGTCGTCCCAGTCCCGGAAGTCGCCGGCCAGGCTGCTGCCCGCCATCTTCTTGGCGATGAAGCCGACCGCGGTCTCGCTCGTGAGCCTGCCACCGAACGTGGCGGGCTCGTCCGCACCGATGCGCGCCGCGATCTCGCGGACCTTGCGCGGCGCCCGCTGGGGCACCTGCTGCGGGCCGATGGGCCCGCTGTGGAACAGCCACACCGGCCGGCGGGCGAGCAGTTTCTCGTTGCGCATCAACAGCTTGACGGCCTCGCGCCGCCAGCGGCCCGCGTAGAGCGCACTGCCCAGCACGACCGCCTTGTACGGCTCGACGGACCGCACGTCCGCGGCGTCGAGCACGGTGACCTCGTGCGAGGCGTGGCGGATCTGTTCCGCGATCACCTCGGCGATCTCCCTGGTGGAACCTGACTTGGTCGCGTACGCGACGAGAATCTCAGCCATACCAACACAATGCGACTGCGCCGTGAGTGTGGACAGAGCACTTGTGCTCCGCCACGACAGGACGCCGGTTACTGCCGCCAACGGTCTTCGGGCGTGACGATTGTTGGTGGAGGAGAAGGCCATGAAGGTTCTCGTGGTGTATGCGACCGCCGAGGGATCGACGGCGGGAATCGCGGACTGGATCGCGGGAGCGTTGTTGGCGCGCGGGCACGACGTCGTGGTGCGTTCCGTTGACGAGGTGCGCGATGTGAGCGGCTACGACGCGTTCGTCATCGGCAGTGCCGTGCACGACCAGGCCTGGCTGCCCGCCGGCCGGGAGTTCCTGACGCGGCAGCGGCGCGCTCTGCGCGGCAAACCGGTCTGGTTGTTCAGCGTCGGGTTGCCCGGCGCGCTGCGCGATCCGTTGCGCCGGGTGGCGGCCTGGGGTGAGGCCGACGTGCTGGTCGCCCTGCTCAACGACGTCGACCCGGTGGAACACCGCCTGTTCACGGGTGTCGTCACCGCTGAGGCGTTCGGATGGTTCGGAGCGCTGGTCTTCCGCTTGCTGGGCGGCAGGTTCGGTGACTTCCGCGACTGGGCGGAGATTGAGAGGTGGAGCGCCTCCATCTCGGACGTGCTCGCCGGCATCGAGGCGGCGCGACGCTGACCAGTGCCGGGCACCAGCGGTGCCCGGCACTGGGGATCTGACTCGTCAGATCCTGGTCACGGCAGCGTCCTCGCGACCCGGTCGGCGAGGTCGATCGTGCGGTTGGCGTAGCCCCACTCGTTGTCGTACCAGCCCATCACCTTGACGACGTGTCCCTGCACCTTGGTCAGCGAGGCGTCGAACACGCACGACGCCGGGTCACCGATGATGTCGCGGGACACGACGGGATCCGTGGTGTAGCGCAGGATTCCCTTGAGATGCCGGGCGGCTGCCTCCGCGAACGCGCGGTTGACCTGTCCCACCGTCGCCGGCTCGGCGAGGCGGACCGTCAGGTCGGTGAGCGACCCGTCCTCGACGGGCACGCGCACCGCCAGGCCGTCGAGCTTGCCGTCCAGCGACGGGATGACCTGACCGATGGCGCGGGCGGCACCGGTCGACGTCGGGATGATGTTGACCGCGGCCGAGCGCGCCCGCCGCAGGTCCTTGTGCGGGCGGTCGAGCAGCGCCTGGTCGCCGGTGTAGCTGTGGATCGTCGTCATCACGCCCTCGACGATGCCGAACGCCTCGTCCAGCACGGCGGCCATCGGCGCCGCGCAGTTGGTGGTGCACGAGGCGTTCGAGATGATGTGGTGCTCGCCCGCGTCGTAGACGTCGTCGTTGACGCCCATGACGATGGTGGCGTCGACGTCCTTGCCTGGAGCCGTGATGATGACCTTGCGCGCACCGCGTTCGAGGTGAACGCCCGCCGTCTCACGGGTGCGGAACCGGCCTGAGGCCTCGATGACGACTTCGACGCCGAGCAGACCCCAGTTGAGGTCCTTCGGATCTGCCTGCGAGATCACGAGGATGCTGTGGCCGTCCACGGTGATGGTGTTGTGCTCGACGGTGACGTGGCGGCTCCACGGGCCGTACGTCGAGTCGTAGGCGAGCAGGTGAGCCAACGTCTCCGCGTCGGTGATGTCGTTGACGGCGACGATCTCGATCGCCGTGTCGTGGCGGTCGAAGGCGGCGCGCAGCACGTCACGGCCGATGCGCCCGAACCCGTTGATGCCGACCCGTACAGCCATGGTGCTTCTCCCAGGTGAGTTGAGGTGTCAGTGGGCGTGCCGCAGCAGGAGCCGGCGTTCTGCCGAACCGATCGCCGCCCTGGCCGCCGGCACGGCGTCCGGGTTGACCGAGATGGAGGTGATGCCGAACTCCACGAGCTTCTCGGCGAACTCCGGTTTGTTGGACGGCGCCTGTCCGCACAGCGACGAGGTGATGCCCGCGTCCCGTGCGGCGCCGACGATCCGGCCGATCATGTCGAGCACTGCGGGGTCGGACTCGTCGAACAGGTCCGCGCACAGCTCGGAGTCGCGGTCGACGCCGAGCATCAGCTGCGTGAGGTCGTTGCTGCCGATGGAAACGCCGTCGATGCCGGACCGCGCGTACTCGGGAATCCAGTACGCCACCGAGGGAACCTCGGCCATGACCCACCGGTGCAGGCCGCGGTGGCGGCCGAGCGGGCTGCGGTCGATCTGCTCCAGGCAGGCTTCAAGTTCCCACTTGGTGCGCACGAACGGGATCATCAGGTGCAGGTTCGGCGTCTGTTCCCGCACCCGCGCAAGGGCTTCGAGCTCCAGCCCGAACAGCATCGGATCGTCGACGTACCGGTAGCAGCCGCGGTAGCCGATCATCGGGTTGTGCTCGTGCTTCTCGAACTCGTCGCCGCCCTTGAGTTCGCGGAACTCGTTGGTGCGGAAGTCCATCGTGCGGTAGATGACCGGCCGCGGTGCGAACGCGTGGGTGATCTGCAGCAGCGACGACGTCATGGCGTTGAGGAAGTCGTCGCTGCCGTGCTGTGCCAGGAATCGGCGCGGGTGTTCGGCGCCGAGCGCCTCGGTGAGCATGAACTCGGCTCGCAGCAGGCCGACGCCGTCCACCGGCATGGCGGCCACCTCGGCGGCGTGCTCAGGCAATGCGAGGTTCACGTACACCCGCGTGCCCAGCGCCTCCGTGGCGAGCACAGCCGGCGGCACGATGCGCGGCGCGGTGGTGATCGGTGCGGCGCCGGCGCGGACCTCGCCCGCGCTGCCGTCGACGGTGACCTGCTGGCCTTCTTTGAGGACGGTGGTGGCCGAGCCGGTGCCGACCACGCACGGCACGCGCAGTTCGCGAGCCACGATGGCGGCGTGGCAGGTGATGCCTCCGCCGTCGGTGACGACCGCGGACGCCCGCCGCATCGTCGGCACCCAGTCGGGGTTGGTCATCTCGGCGACCAGGATCTCGCCGTCACGCAGACGGGAGCCCTCGTCGGGGGAGGTCAGCACGCGCACCCGGCCGGACGCGATGCCCGGTGAGGCGCCGAGCCCGGCGACCAGCGGCCCGTCCGGAGTGATGCCTGCGGCGGGCAGTGTCGTGATGGGACGGGACTGCACGAGCCACGTCTTGCCGTCGGCGATCGCCCACTCGGTGTCCTGCGGCTCGCCGTAGTGCCGCTGCACGCGCACGCCCAGCTGTCCGATCGCGACGGCCTCGGCCTCGGTGAGCACCTGTGCGTGCGACTCCTCGGCGGTGAGCTCGATGCGTTCGTCGTTCCCGTTCGCGCCTCGCACGATCTTGTGCGTCTTGCGGCCGACCCGAGTGTCCACAAGGGACACCGCATCGCCGTCACGGCGCAGGATGTAGGTGTCGGGCTCGACGGAGCCGCTGACGACCACCTCGCCGAGCCCGAACGACGCCTCGACGAGCAGGCGGTCGCGCTCACCGGTCGACGGGTCGGCGGTGAACATGACGCCCGAGCGTTCCGAGTCGACCATGCGCTGCACGACGACCGCGATGGCAGGCTCGTCGGAGATTCCCTGCTCGGCCCGGTAGGCCACCGACCTGGTGCCGAACAACGACACCCAGCAGTCCAGCAGCCGGTCCAGCAGAGCGTGCGCGCCGCGGGTGTTGGTGAACGTGCTGTTCATCCCGGCGAACGAGGCGCCGGCGGTGTCCTCGGACGTGGCCGAGGACCGCACGGCCACGGACTCGTCCTGGCCGAGCTCGCGGTAGGCCTGCAGCACGGCGTGCCGCACGTCGTCGGAGACGCCGGCCTTGCGCACCAGGTCGCGCATGCGTTCGGCGGACTCCGCCAGCCGATCCGGTGTGGTGGCCCGGTCGAGCGCGACGGCGAGTTCGGTGGCGAGGTCTTGGCGGACCTGGCTCATCGAGGTCAGGAACGCCTCGGCGGTCACGACGAAGCCGGGTGGCACCGGCAGACCCGCGCGGGTCAGCTCGCCGAGGTTGGCACCCTTGCCGCCGGCGATGTCGGTGTCGTTCTTGCCGAGCGTGGTGAAGTCGCGGATGTACGTGCTCACTGCTGCTCCTGGTGGCTGGGGTCGTCGGTGTCGTGGTCGCCGGGCGTGGTGGCAGGTGCGGTTGCTCAGTGCTGCTGTTGGTGGCTGGGACGTCGGTGCCGGTGTCGCCGTGCGTGGCGACACCGCCGATGCAGGTGTTCACCGCTGCCGTTGGTGGCTGGAGACGTTGGTGCTCACTTCTGTTCTTGGTGGCCGAGGACGTCGATGACGGGACGGCGGGGCGTGGCGGGCAGCGGGTCGGCGTTGAACCCGGCCCAGCCGACCCGGACGACGAGCTGCGGGCAGGTCGAACCGCCGAGCACGTGGTCGCGCACCAGCTCCCTGGTCTCGACGACCTCCAGCGGCTGGCTCAGCGGGCACGTCGCTAGTCCCGCCGACGTGGCCTCCAGCAGCACCGCGCTCGTCGCCTCACCGGCACGCAGCCGGGACAGGTCGTCGTCGGACGAGGTGCTGAGCACCAGCAACGCACCCGCGTCCTCGCCGAGCAGGCGGCGGTCGGGCTGCAGCAGCTCGCCGGGGGCGAACTCGCGCATCCGGAGGTTGCCGTACTGCCGGGTCCCCGCGGGGATGTTCGCGGCGGGCACACCCGCGGACGCACCGGGGTAGACACCGCTCCACTCTCGGATCTCGTTGCGGTAGGCGGGATCCGCTTCCTGGGTGGCGGACGCCCTGTCGATCGCGATCAGCAGCTCGTCCCGCGCCCGGCCGGTCACCACCTGCGCCTCCACGCCCTCGTTGCGGGCGCGTGCCACCAGCTGGTCGAGGACCGCGTCGGGCGGTGGCCAGGAGGAGAACGCACGGCGATCGGTGCGCCTGCGCGGAATCGCGGTCGCGAGGGCCACGTACGCCTCGTTGGGCTCGCGCGCCTCGAACTCGATCGCGGCGAGGTGGTCCGGCCGGCCGGGGTTGGGCAGCCGGTGCACGACCGCCCGCCAGCCGAGCGCGGCCAGGCCGACGCGCACGTGGTGCAACGCGGCCCCGCAGCTGATCACGAGGTCGGCGCCCGTCGGGTCGATCGCGGGCAGGTTGCGCGTGCGATCGGCGTACAGGTGCAGGCTGTGCGCGCCGAGTTCCCAGCGCCACGGCTGGGAGTTGTGCACCGACGGTGCGCGGCAGGCGAGCGCCACCGCCGCCCGCAGTGTCTTCTCGTCCGGCTGACCGCGGTCCATCCGGCTCACCTCCAGGTCGAAGTCGCACTATGAAACTCGCAGCGACGACGGCCGAGGGTGAGGGGCCTAGGTCCCCGCCTTTCCGGGACCCGTGTCCCCGCCTGGCGACACCTTTGGCAGGTGTCCAGTTCGCGGTCCTGGTTGAAGGCTGGAGGCACGTGGACCAAGGATCACCGGAGGGTGTCATGCGTGAACCGACAGTCGCCTCGCTGATGACGCGTGAGGTGATCACCGCCGACGTCGGGAGCTCGTTCAGGGACGTCGTGAAACTGCTGGAGGACAACGCGATCAGCGCTGTTCCCGTGCTCGACGGCGGCTACCCGGTCGGCGTCGTGTCGGAGGCCGACCTGCTGCCGAAGGAGGAGTTCCGCGGCGGCACCGGGGACGCACCGGGTGTGTTCGCGGGCCGTGCGGTGAAGCACCGCTGGGAGCAGGCGAGCGGGCTGACCGCCCGAGACGTGATGACCGCGCCGGTGAAGACCGTGTCGCCGGACACCACCGCGAGCGCGGCCGCGCGGGAGCTCGCCTCCGAGGGGCTGCGCAGGCTCTTCGTCATGGACTCCGACGGCGCGCTCGTCGGCGTGCTCTCCCGGCGCGACCTGCTCAAGCTCTTCCTGCGGGAGGACGACGAGCTGCGCACGCAGATCCGCGAGGAGATCCTCGGCCGGATGCTGTGGGTGGACCCGGACACCATCGACGTCGAGGTTTCGGACGGCGTGGTGACGATGGAGGGGCCGCTGGAGCGCCAGAGCGAGGTCGAGATCGCCGAACACCTCGTGCGCTCTCTGCCGGGCGTCGTGGACGTGCACAACCGGCTGCAGGCCGGGTGGAACGACACCTCGCACCCCCGCCAGACCGAGATCTTCGGGTGAAGGAGAGAGCACGATGAGGACTCGAGATGTGATGACGCACGACGTCATCGTGGTCAGGCAGGACACCCTCGCCCGTGACGCGGCCCACCTGCTCGCCGAACGCGGCTTCACCGCGCTGCCGGTCGTGGACGAACTCGGTGTGCTGGTCGGCCTCGTGAGCGAGACCGAGCTGCTGCGGCACAGGCTTCCCCAGGACCCGAGGAAGCTGGTGCACGGCGAACCGGCGGAGGCCAGGGTGGCCCCCGCCGACCTGGTGGGGCAGGTGATGATGACGCCGGTGACGGTCACCCCGAACACCGACCTGGCCGAGGTCGCGGACCTGATGCTGGAGCACGGCGTGCGCAGCGTGCCGGTGGTCCACGAGGGCCACCTCGCGGGCATCGTGACGCGCCGTGACCTGCTGCGCTCCATCAGCAGGGACGACTGGATCATCGAGGCCGAGATCCGGCACCGCCTGGACATGATCGGCTCCGCGGGCCGGTGGTCGGTCGAGGTGCACTGCGGCAAGGTGTCCATTGTGGACAAGATGAACGACCCGGCGGACCGGCACGTGGCAGACGTGCTGGCACGGGCCGTCGCGGGCGTGACCGACGTGCGGTTCGTGGAGTACGCGGGAAGCTGAACCGGGAACGAGCGAAAGGCGCCGGGGTTCCCCCCGGCGCCTTTGTCGTTGCCGTGTCAGGCTTGCAGGACGACCTTCAGCGCTCCGGTGTCACCGGCGTTCTCGAACACCTCGTACGCCTGCTCCATCTCGTTCAGCGCGAACCGGTGCGTGATGAACCGTTCCCCGTCGATCCGGCCGGCCTCCACCATGCGCAGCAGCGTGGGCGTGGAGACGGTGTCGACGAGCCCGGTGGTGATGGTGACGTTGCGGATCCAGAGGCTCTCCAGGTGCAACGTCGCGGGCTTGCCGTGCACACCGACGTTCGCGACGTGCCCGCCGGGCCGCACGAGCTTCGCGCACAGCTCGAACGTGTCCGGCACCCCGACCGCCTCGATCGCGACGTCGGCACCCAGACCGCCGGTCAGCTCCTTGACGATCCGCTCGGCCTCCTCGGCGGTCGACGCGGTGATGTCCGCACCGAACTGCTTGGCCGCGTCGAGCCGCGACGCCGCGAGGTCCACGGCGATGATGTGGCTCGGGCTGTAGAGCTGCGCGGTCTGGATCGCGGCCAGCCCGATCGGCCCGGCGCCGACGATCACGACGGTGTCCGCGGGCTTGACGGTCCCGTTGAGCACACCGACTTCGTAAGCGGTGGGCAGGATGTCGGCGAGCACGACCGCGGCGGCGTCGCTGACGTCGTCCGGCAGCAGGTGGGTCGAGGTGTCGGCGAACGGCACGCGCACGTACTCGGCCTGCACGCCGTCGACCAGGTGGCCGAGGATCCAGCCGCCTCCACCGAGGCATTGCCCGTAACTGCCGGTGCGGCAGTACTGGCAGCGCCCGCACGTGGTTATGCAGGAGATCAGCACTCGATCGCCCGGCTTGAGACCGGTGACGGACGCGCCCACCTCCTCGACCACGCCGACGGCCTCGTGACCGAGGATGCGCCCCGGCTCGACCTCCGGCACGTCGCCTTTGAGGATGTGCAGGTCGGTACCGCAGATCGTCACCGCCGTGACGCGCACGACGGCGTCCGCCGGGTCCTTGACCGTCGGCTTGGGAACCTCTTCCCACGCGCGTTGCCCAGGCCCGTGGTAGACCAGCGCCTTCATCGGGAGCCCTCCTCTGTCCGGTTTCCACCTCAGGCTGCTCGCGCTGGTGCGCGCCGCGCAGAGACCGGGGTCCCGCGCGGCCTGGGACCTAGTGCCCGCCACCGAGAAGACCTGGGGTGGTGGGGGATCGCGCGCTCGCGGCGCAGGCTGCTCACAGCGAAACAGTCCACATCGGAGTGAGGAGTTCGCCGTGAGCACAGACACCGCCGGACCGGAGGCCGGGACTCGGTCGGATCCGGGAAGTGATCGGCCGCGACCGTCCAGGTTCGGCCTGCCCACCGCGACCGCACTGGTGGTGGGTTCCGTGATCGGCACCGGCGTGTTCGGCCTGCCGTCCGCGCTGGCACCGTTCGGTCCGGTCAGCCTCCTCGCGTTCGTCCTCGTGACGGTCGGTGCGCTGGCCCTCGCCCTCACGTTCGGTGCGCTGGCGAAACGGATCAGCGGTTCGGGCGGCCCGTACGTGTACGCGCGGGACGCGTTCGGCGAGTTCGCCGGGTTCCTCAACGCGTGGTGTTACTGGATCACCGCGTGGGCGGGCAACGCGGCAATAGTCGTGGCACTGGTCGGCTACGTCGAGGTGTTCGTGAACACCGAGCACCAGGTCGGCTGGTCGATCGTCATCGCGTTGGCGGGCCTGTGGATTCCCGCGCTCGTGAACCTGTCCGGGCTGCGGAGCATGGCCGTCACGCAGATCGTCTTCACCGTGCTGAAGATCGTGCCGCTGTTGTTCATGGCGACCGTCGGCCTGTTCTTCATCAAGTCCGCGAACTTCGGCCCGTTCAACGCGAGCGGCACCTCGATCGGTGGCGCCATCTCCGCCGCCGCGGCGATCGCGTTGTTCAGCTACATCGGCATCGAGACCGCCTCGGTGGCCGCCGGCCGGGTCCGCGACCCCGAGCGCAACGTCGGCCGCGCCACCGTGTTCGGCACGATCGGTTGTGCCGTCGTGTACATCCTCGGCACGCTCACCGTGTTCGGCACCGTGCCGAACGGGGCGTTGCAGGAGAGCAAAGCGCCGTTCACCGACGCCGCCAACGCCATGTTCGGCGGCCAGTGGGCAGGGCAGGCCATCGCGGTCGCCGCGGTCGTCTCCGGCCTCGGCTGCCTCGTCGGCTGGACGCTGATCGTCGGCGAGATGCCGATGGCCGCTGCGAAGGACAAGCTGTTCCCCAAGGTGTTCCTGCGCACCCGCGGCGACATCCCCAGCTTCGGCATCATCAGCTCCACTGCGCTGGCCTCGGCGCTGGTGGCCTTCAGCTACACCAACTTCGAGCAGGTCTTCACCACGCTGGTGCTGCTGTCGGTGTTCACCGCCGTCGTGCCCTACCTGTTCAGCGCTGCCGCGCAGCTGTTCTGGCTGCTGGTCCGCGGCCGCAAGGCCGAATGGCCGCACCTCGTGCGTGACGGCGTGGTCTCGGCGCTCGCGCTCGCCTTCGCCTTCTGGGCCCTGGCCGGAAGTGGCTACCAGGCCGTCTACTACGGCGTCGTGTGCTTGCTGCTGGGTGTGCCGCTCTACGTCTGGCTGAAGGTCGGCCGTCGCGAGTACGGCGAGGTCACGTCATGAGTCTCGGCGTCGGTTCGGAGGTCGGTGCACTCCGCCAGGTGATCGTGCACCGACCGGGCCTGGAGCTCAGCAGGCTCACCCCGCGCAACTGCGACGAGCTGCTGTTCGACGACGTGCTGTGGGCCGCGAAGGCCCAGGAGGAGCACGACGTGTTCGCAGGTGTGCTGCGCGACCGCGGGATCACCGTGCACCACACCGGCACCCTGCTCGCGGAGACCCTGGCGCTGCCGGAGGCACGGGGATTCGTGCTGGACCGCGTGTGCACGCCGGAACTGCTGGGACCGACGCTGGTGGGCCCGGTACGCGAGTTCGCGGAGAAGGTCGACGCCGCGAACCTCGCCGAGCTGCTCGTCGGTGGCGTGACTCGCGCCGACCTGTCTCCGCTCGGCGTGCCGAGCCTGCGCTGGAACATCCTGGGACTGGACGACTTCGTGTTGCCGCCGCTGCCGAACACCCTGTTCCCGCGCGACAGCTCGGCGTGGATCTACGGCGGCGTGACGATCAACCCGATGGCGAAAGCCGCCCGGCGCCGGGAATCCCTGCACTGCCAGGCGATCTACCGCTTCCACCCGCTGTTCGCCGACGCGATGTTCCCGATCTACTACGGCGCCGACGACGTGAACCACCAACCGGCCACGCTGGAAGGCGGCGACATCCTCGTCCTGGGACGCGGGGTCGTGCTGATCGGCATGGGGGAGCGGACAACCCCGATGGGCGTGGAGATCCTGGCGCGCGAACTGTTCCGCACCGGCCAGGCGAGTTCCGTGATCGCCGTGCAGCTGCCCCGTTCGCACGCCCTCATGCACCTCGACACGGTCATGACGATGCTCGACCTGGAGACGTTCATCCGTTATCCGGGCCTCGACCCGGAAACCCTGCGGACGTGGGTGATCACCCCTGCCGACGCGGAGGAGGTGGTCGAGCGCAGCTCGGCGGGTCTGCGGGTGCAGGAGCGGGCCTCGGTGTTCGCCACCATCGCCGATCGGGTGGGCATCGACCGCCTCCGCGTGCTGTGCGCGGACGAGGACGCTCGTGCGGCCGAACGCGAACAGTGGGACGACGCCAACAACTTCCTTGCGCTCGCACCCGGCGTCGTCGTGGGCTACGAGCGCAACACGGTCACCAACACCATGCTCGCCGACCACGGCATCGAGGTCATCTCCATCCCCGGCAACGAACTCGGCCGCGGCCGGGGCGGCGCCCGCTGCATGACCTGCCCGATCCAGCGCGACGGCATCTGAAAGGACTTCTTCGATGCGACACCCCGGCTCGTTGCTCAAGGAACTCGACCTCACCAAGGAGAAGTTCCTCGACCTCGTCTCCCAGGCGCGCGGGCTGAAGCGCGCCAAGTCCTCCCACACCGAGCACCCCCTGTTGAAGGGCAAGAGCATCGCCCTGGTCTTCGAGAAGAGCTCGACACGCACGCGCTGCGCGTTCGAGGTCGCGGCCCACGACCAGGGCGCCCACGTCACCTACCTCGACCCGACCGGCTCCCACATGGGCCGCGAGGAGTCCGTTCCGGACACCGCCAAGGTGCTCGGCCGGATGTTCGACGCCATCGAGTTCCGCGGTTTCGCCCAGGAGACGGTGGAGTCGTTGGCCGAGCACGCCGGCGTGCCGGTGTGGAACGGCCTGACCGACTCGTGGCACCCCACCCAGATGCTCGCCGACGTCCTCACCATGATCGAGCACTTCGACGGCCAGGTCGAGGACATCAGCTTCGCGTTCGTGGGCGACGGCCACAACAACGTCGCCCGCTCGTTGCTCATCACCGGCGCCCTGCTCGGCATGGACGTCCGCATCGCCGCACCCACCGAGTTGCAGCCACCCGCCGACGTGATCGCCAAGGCTCACGAGCTGGCCGCCGTGAGTGGTGCCCGCGTGCTCGTCACCGACGCCCCCGAACAGGCCGTCGCCGGCGTCGACTTCATCTACACCGACGTGTGGGTGAGCATGGGCGACTCACCGGAGGCCTGGGACACCCGTGTGCCGCTGCTGACGCCCTACCGCGTCACCGCCGAACTGATGAAGGCCACCGGCAAGCCCGGCACGAAGTTCCTGCACTGCCTGCCGTCCATCCACGACCGCACCACTCAGGTCGGCCGCCGGGTCTACGACCAGTACGGCCTGGAGGGCGCGGAGGTCACCGACGAGGTGTTCTCCTCGGCCGCTTCCGTGGTCTTCGACCAGGCGGAGAACCGGTTGCACACCATCAAGGCGGTCATCGTCGCCGGATTGGCCTCGTGATGCGGATCGTCGTGGCCCTCGGTGGCAACGCCCTGCTGATGCGCGGCGAACGCGCGGACGCCTCCGTCCAGCTCCACCACGTCGAGGCAGCGGCGCGAGCACTCGCGCCGCTGGCCGCGGAACACGAACTCGTGGTGTGCCACGGCAACGGCCCTCAGATCGGCCTGCTCGCACTGGAAAGCGAGGCCGACCCGTCGCTCACCCGCCCGTACCCGCTCGACACCCTCGGTGCCGAGACCCAGGGCATGATCGGCTACTGGCTGGCACAGTCGCTGCGCAACGCCGGGGTCCGCAAACCGGTGCTCGCCGTCGTCACCCAGACCGTCGTCGACGCCGCGGATCCCGCGTTCTCGGCGCCCACCAAGTTCATCGGCCCTGTCTACGACCGCGGGCAGGCCGACCGGCTGGCCGCGCGGAACGGCTGGACCATGGCGGCGGACGGTCCGCACTGGCGCCGCGTCGTCCCGTCACCGGAGCCGCTGCGGCTGGTCGAACAGGAGTCCATCGAGCAGCTCGTGAGCGGTGGAACGATCGTGGTGTGCGCGGGCGGGGGAGGTGCGCCCGTGGTCGACGACGGCCGGCTGCGCGGTGTGGAGGCCGTGGTGGACAAGGACCTCAGCTCGGCCCAGCTCGCGATCGCCCTCAAAGCCGATCGCCTGCTCCTGCTGACCGACGTGTCCGCCGTCATGACCGACTTCGGCCTGCCGGACGCCGAACCGCTGCGCCACCTCGACGTGGCGGAGATCGAGCAGCTGACGTTCCCCACCGGCTCGATGGGGCCGAAGATCGAGGCCTGCCGCCGGTTCGTGCTGGCCACCGGATCGACGGCGGCGATCGGTGCGCTGACCGACGCGGAAGCTCTGCTTCTGGGCGAGGCCGGTACGACGATCAGCGTGTAGGCGGTCAGGTGATGAGGCTGTAGGTGCCGTCCGCGTGGCGTTCGAAGTAGACGGTGTATCCACCAGGATTGCCCCTGCGGTGCTTCGGAAGGAACACACCGTAGGTGTGGCGGGCCCAACCTGGGCAGGCCTTGCGCACGTCATCGGGACGAAATCGCGCGGGCAGATCGCCGCGCTGGACGGCGCCACGTATGTCGTTCATGAAGCGGCTCATGTGGGCTACTCCGATGGAGGCTGGATCACTGTTGCACATTGGTAGTTCATGTCCGTGGCGGACCTGTACCGCTTCCCGGTGCGGCACTTCGACTTCCACCGCGCCCGGCTCCCGGTCAGCTGACCGGGACCCCGCAGCCGGCGAACTGGTCGCGCACCCGCCGCACGAGTTCGGCGTCGGGCGTGGGGACGTCGGCCAGCGGGAACGGAATGCCGAGGGCCGCGTACTTGGGCGCACCGAGTTTGTGGAACGGCAACACCTCGACGCGTTCGACGGCGTCCAGGGTGCTGACGAACGACGCGATGCCGGCCACGTTGTCGAGTTCGTCGGTGAGCCCGGGCACGAGCACGAACCTGATCCACATCGGCTTGCGCAGCGCCGACAGCCGACGCGCGAACTGCAGCGTGGGCGCGACCTCGCCGCTAGTCACGTGCCGATAGGTGGCCGGGTCCCAGGACTTGATGTCCAGCAGCACCAGGTCGGTGTCGGCCAGGAGCTCGTCGGACGCCCGCGCACCCAGGAACCCGGACGTGTCGAGCGCGGTGTGCAGGCCGAGCTGTTTGGCGCGGTGGAACACGGCGGCGGCGAAGTCCGGTTGCAGCAACGGTTCTCCACCGGTGAGCGTCAGCCCGCCGCCGGCGACCTCGATGAACCGCCGGTACTTCGCGACCTCTGCCATGACTTCGTCGACGGTCATGCGGTGGCCGTCGCGCATGTGCCAGGTGTCCGGGTTCGCGCAGTAGAGGCAGCGCAGCGGGCACCCGCTGAGGAAGAGCACGAAGCGGGTGCCCGGTCCGTCGACCGCGGTGGAGATGTCCCACGAGTGGACTGATCCGGTGGTGGTCACAGCGACTCGTGGAAGGTGCGGTTGATGACGTCGCGTTGCTGCTCGGGCGTGAGCCGGATGAAGTTCACCGCGTAGCCGGAGACGCGGATGGTCAGCTGCGGGTGGTTCTCCGGATGCGCCATGGCGTCGAGCAGGGTCTCGCGGTTGAGCACGTTGGCGTTGAGGTGGAACCCGCCGGCGTCGGTGTAGGCGTCGAGCAGGCCGACGAGGTTGGTCACCTGCTCGTCCTCTGTTCTCCCCAGACCTACGGGCGTGATGCTCGCGGTGAGCGAGATCCCGTCCTGGGCCTGGTCGTACGGCAGTTTCGCCACCGACAACGCCGCCGCGACGAGTCCGCGCCGGTCGCGGCCGTTCATCGGGTTCGCACCCGGCGCGAACGGTTCACCCGCGCGGCGGCCGTCCGGGGTGTTGCCGGTGTGCTTGCCGTAGACCACGTTCGACGTGATGGTGAGCACCGACTGGGAGTGCACGGCGCCGCGGTGCGCGGGGTACTGCCGCACCTTGCGCATGAATTCCTCGACCAGCTCGACGGCGATCGCGTCCGCGCGTTCGTCGTTGTTGCCGTACTTGGGGAAGTCACCCTCCACCACGTAGTCGGTCGCGAGGCCGGTCTCGTCGCGGATCACCCGCACCCTGGCGTACCTGATCGCCGACAGGCTGTCCGACACCACCGACAGGCCCGCGATGCCACAGCCGAGCAGCCGCTGGACCGGGTGGTCGTGCAGCGCCATCTCGATGCGTTCGTAAGCGTACTTGTCGTGCATGTAGTGGATGATGTTGAGCGCTTCGACGTAGGTCTTCGCGAGCCAGTCGGTCATCCGGTCGAACGCCGCCCGCACCTCGTCGTGGTCCAGGTACTCGGAGGTGATCGGCGGGAACGCCGGTGCAACCTGGACACCGGTCATCTCGTCGCGGCCACCGTTGATGGCGTACAGCAACGCCTTGGCGAGGTTGACGCGTGCGCCGAACAGCTGCATCTGCTCGCCGACCTTCATCGCCGACACGCAGCACGCGATCGCGGTGTCGTCGCTGAACCGCGGCCGGATGAGGTCGTCGTTCTCGTACTGGATGGAGCTGGTGTCGACGGAGACCTTGGCACAGAACCGCTTGAAGCCGTCGGGCAAGTGTGGCGACCACAGCACTGTCAGGTTCGGTTCGGGTGCCGGGCCGAGGTTGTAGAGCGTCTGCAGGAACCGGAAGCTCGTGCGCGTCACCAGCGGGCGTCCGTCGTCGGACATTCCGCCGATCGACTCCGTGACCCAGGTCGGGTCGCCGGAGAACAGCTGGTCGTACTCCGGCGTGCGCAGGAACCGCACGATCCGCAGCTTGATGACGAGGTCGTCGACGAGCTCCTGTGCCTCACGCTCGGTCAGCACACCTTCGTCGATGTCGCGCTGAAGGTAGACGTCGAGGAACGTGGACGTGCGGCCCAGCGACATCGCCGCGCCGTTCTGCTCCTTCACCGCGGCCAGGTAGGCGAAGTACAGCCACTGCACGGCTTCGCGGCCGCTGGTCGCCGGGCCGGAGATGTCGTGACCGTAGGACGCGGCCATGCTGCGGAGCTCGCCGAGCGCACGGATCTGCTCGGCCAGTTCCTCCCTGTCCCGGATGACGTCCTCCGTGGACATCAACCCGTCCAGAGCCGTGCGTTCGGCCCGCTTCGCCGTGACGAGACGGTCGACGCCGTAGAGCGCAACGCGCCGGTAGTCGCCGATGATCCGGCCCCGCCCGTAGGCGTCCGGGAGACCGGTGATGATGCCGGCCTTGCGCGCTCGCATGATCTCCGCCGTGTAGGCGTCGAACACGCCGTCGTTGTGCGTCTTGCGGTACTTGGTGAAGATCTCCTCCACCTGCGGGTTGAGCTGGTAGCCATAGGTCTTCAGGCTGGTTTCGACCATGCGCAGGCCGCCGGTGGGCATGATGGCGCGCTTGAGCGGCGCGTCGGTCTGCAGGCCGACGACCAGTTCCTGCTCGCGATCGATGTAGCCGGGGCGGTGCGCGGTGATCGAGGACGGGGTGCTCGCGTCGACGTCGTAGATCCCGCGGGCACGTTCGTCCACGAACATGTCCGTCAACCGGTGCCACAACGCGGTCGTGCGCGGTGTCGGACCGGACAGGAACTCGGCGTCGCCTTCGTACGGCGTGTAGTTGGCCTGGATGAAGCCACGCACATCGATCTCATCGCACCACGGCCCCGCGCGGAATCCGCGCCAGGCGGTGGTCAGACGTTCCGCCGTGGCGGTCATCGAGCTCCTCCTCGTGGGTTGGTCGGGAGTCCACTCACGACCTGCAGCCCTTGGGCTCCATCAGCAGTTCGGAGACGGGACGACGCGGTGTCGCCGGGACCGGCGTGCTGAATCCCAGTCGCAGCACGGTCTGCGGCACGAGGATGCCGCCGAGCGAGCGTCGCAGCTGCTCGCGGACACTGCGCACCTCGACCGGCTGCGACAGGAACGACGCGGACAACCCGCGCACGGTGGCGGCGAGCAGAACGCGCTGCATCGCCTGTCCCGCTTGCAGTTCGCCGAGCGGTCCGTCGTAGAACGAGCAGAGGACGACGATCAGCGGGTCGGACTCGTAGTCCTTGCCGGGCAGGCGTTCGGGTCCCTGGAAGTTGCGGAAGACCCACTCGTCCTGCAGCTCCGGGCGGACACCCGCCGAAGCCGGTGGGATGCCGTCGTTCGCGCCGGGCCGTTGCCCGGTGAACGCCGCGAGCTCGGCCTGCACGGTCTTGTCGTGAAGCTGGATCTCGTGCGCCTGCTGCACGAACTTCTTGAGCAGGGCACGTTCCTCACGACTCGAGACGAGGTGCAGCCACGAGCGCTCCAGTTCGGCCGCTCGCACCAGCGCGTGACGCTGGCGCGGGTCGACGGGCGCTTCGTGGAACGGCCTGCGGTTCGTGCGGCGACGGGGAACCGCCTTGAGCAGCGCGCGGTGCTCGTCGTCGAGCGGCATCGTGCCGCCACGCCGCACGATCGCCAGCGCACCGGGTGCGTCCTGGCCCGGCATCATCGACACGAGCGGCCGCAGACCCAGGCCCTGCAGTGCCAGCCGCATGTTGAACAGGGCCGCACCGCAGGACAACCGCAGTTCGCGGTCGTCGGGGTCAGTGGCGGGAAGCCGGTGGCACGGGTCGGGATGCAGCTCGATCCGGTCGGGCAGCACGCGGAACCGCCAGGGCTGCGTGTTGTGCACGGACGGCGCGAGCGAGGCGGCCTCGAGCACCTGGTGGACCTGTTCTGACGCCAGCCCCAGCGCCTCGGGCACCTCGGCCATGTCCTTCACCTCTTCGTGTCGCGGTCGAACTCTCCGTCTCCCAACTGTCCGTGCGGTCACCGCGTGGTCCCACCGTCGAAGGTCCCGACCTGACCGGGATCGGCGGGTCCCGTCCGGTGGAGCCCGGTGGCGGGTGCCAAGGGCCCGCCCGGCGCGGGACCAACGGCAGCTTCCACGCGGCTTTCCGATTCGTAGCGTGTGATCCACGCCCGCCTTCTGACTGGAGGACAACGATGAAAGCCCCATCCGCCCCGATCGTGTGCGGTGTCGACGGCTCGGACTCGGCGCTCGCCGCAGCCGGCTGGGCCGCACAGGAGTGCGCACGGCTTCAGGTGCCGCTGTTGCTCGTGCACGCCTTCATGCTGCCGACCCGCGGCTATCCCGAGGTCGTGCTCATCGGCAACGACATCCGCCACGCGATGGAGGAACAGGGCCGTGTGTGGCTGGAGGAGGCCAGAGCAGCGGCACGAGCGGCCGCCCCCGAGGTCGAGGTGACGACCGAGGTCCTCTGCTGCGGCGCGGGCGCGTTGCTGATCGAGCTGTCGAAGACCGCCAGGCTGGTGGTGGTCGGCTCGCGGGGACTCGGCACCGTGACCGGCCTCTTCATCGGTTCCACGGCGGTGGCACTGGCGGCACACGCCCAGAGCCCGGTCGTCGTGGTGCGCGGCCCCGCGGTTCCCGACGGCCCCGTGGTCGTCGGCGTCGACGGTTCGCCCACCAGCGAGGCCGCGCTGGCGTTCGCGTTCGAGGAGGCCTCGCTGCGCAACACCTCGTTGACCGCGATCATGACCGTCACGGACTTCGCCGCCGACAGCGCGTACACGTTGTCGCGCCTGGGAATCGACTGGGGACAGGTCGAAGAGGACGAACGGCGGCTGCTCGCCGAGCGCCTGGCGGGCTGGCAGGAGAAGTACCCCGACGTGGTGGTCAACCGCATCGCGCTGCGGGACCGGCCGGCGCGGGCGCTCATGCGCTACGGAGCGGAAGCGCAGCTGCTCGTCGTCGGCAGCCACGGGCACGGCGGGTTCGTCGGCATGCTGATCGGCTCGACCAGCCAGGCGCTGGTACACCACGCGCCCTGCCCGCTGGCGATCGTGCGTCCGCCGAAGAAGTGACAGGTCCGCGATGACTGCGGAAACTCCCCTGCACCAGAGGGTCCGGGTGCGTCACGTCCAGGGCGACGAGTACGCCGTCCTGCTGCGGGCGCACGAGCTGCACACCGACCAGCCCGGAAGCGACCGGGGCATGTCCCCGGTCGAGCTGTTCGCCGCGTCGCTCGCCACGTGCGTCGCCCACTACGCGGGCGGGTACCTGCACCGGCACGGCCTGCCGAGGGAGGGGCTCACGGTCGTGGCCGAGTACGGCATGGCGGCCGACCGCCCAGCGCGGATCGGGCGCATGCGCCTGACCGTGGACCCGGCCCAGGACCTGACGCCGCGGCAACGACAGGCGCTGCACGCCGTCGTGGACCACTGCACCGTGCACAACACCCTCCGGCAGCCGCCGCGGATCGAGATCCGCGTCCACGAGGGGCAGCCGGAGGGTGTCGTCACGCTCCCGCCGGCGGAACCGGAGTGGTGACGTCGGCGAGCTGTGCGGCGATCCGGTCGGCCCAGGCGCGGATCTCGTCGAAGTCCCGGAAGTCGCCCGCCATCGCACCCTGGGCCATCTTCTTCGCGATGAAGCCGGTGGCGGTCTGCGCGGTGAGCCTGCCGCCGAACGTCACCGGTTCGTCGGCGCCGATGCGCGCGGCGATCTCCCGCACCTTGCGCGGTGCACGCTGCGGTGCGAGCTCCGTGCCGAGCGGACCGCTGTGGAACAGCCACGTGGGCCGATCCATCAGCAGCTTCTCGTTGCGCTTGAGCAACTTCACGGCCTCGCGACGCCAGCGGGCGGCGTAGAGCGCGCTGCCGAGCACCAGTGCGCTGTGGAACTCGACCGAACGGACCCCCGCGGCGTCGAGCACGGTCACCTCGTGTCCCGCCGTGCGCAGCCGTTCCCCGATCGCCTCGGCGATCTCCTTCGTGGAACCCATTTTCGTCGCGTACGCGACCAGAACATCAGTCATACCACCACGATCTGCCTCCCCTCACCGGAGGGAACAGGGCCCTAGGTCTGTGTGCCGAAGGGTCGCGCGGTACTGCCCGCGCCCGCGGATCTGCGTGACGGTGGCAGTGAGAAAGGAGGCAGCGATGACTACTGCTACCACCAGCTATCCGGTGCACGTGCACGCACGGCTGGAGCCCGGTCTGAGTCGCTGGCTGTGGCTCGTCAAGTGGTTCCTCGCGATTCCGCACTACCTGGTGCTGGCGTTCCTCTGGCTGGGGTTCGTCTTGTTCAGCGTGGTGGCGTTCTTCGCGATCCTGTTCACCGGCCGCTATCCGCGCGCCCTGTTCGACTTCAACGTCGGCGTGCTGCGTTGGACGTGGCGGGTGGCGTACTACACCTACGGGGCGCTGGCCACGGACCGGTATCCGCCGTTCAGCCTCGGCGGGGAGCCGGACTACCCGGCGACTCTCGACATCGCCTACCCCGAGCACCTCTCCCGAGGGCTCGTCCTGGTGAAGTGGTGGCTGCTCGCGATTCCGCACTACCTGATCGTCGGAGTCTTCGTCGGCGGCGGCAGCTACGTCGCCTACCAGACCGGAGAGACCATCTACAACTCCGGCGGCGGCCTGGTCGGCCTGATGGCGTTGTTCGCGGGCATCGCGCTGCTGTTCACCGGCCGCTACCCCCAGGGGCTGTTCGACTTCGTGCTGGGCATGGACCGCTGGGCGTTGCGCGTGGCGGCCTACGCGGGCCTGATGACCGACTCCTACCCGCCGTTCCGCTTCGACTCCGGTGGTGACGAGGCGGGAACGACGACGATCGAGCAGTCACCACCACCGCCGGCGCCGCCCGCACAGGGCTGGTCGGCCGGTCGCGTCACCGCCGTGGTGATCGGGGCGTTGCTGCTGATCACCGGTGGTGCTGTCGGTGGCACGGGTGGGTTCGGTCTGTGGGCCGACCAGACGCAGCGCGACTCGTCCGGACTGCTGAGCACGAGGTCGGAGTCGTTCCACAGCAACGGGTACGCGATCGAGTTCGGCACGCTGGAGCTGCGCTGGACGGACGCCGACTGGGTGCTGGCGGACAACTGGCTCGGTGAGGTGCGGCTGAAGGCCGACAACGGCGTCTTCATCGGCATCGGCCGGACGGATGACGTCATGCGCTACCTGTCCGGTGTGGAGCACGACGAGGTGAGCATGACCGGTGACCGGGTGACGTACTGGCACCGCGACGGTGGTGCGCCGGCGGATCCTGCCGCGCAGACCTTCTGGGCAGCGTCGGGCACCGGTCAGGTGAGCTGGCGCGCGGAGCAGGGCAGCTGGACCGCGGTGGTGCTCAACACCGACCGCTCGCGAGTGGTCGACGCCGGCGTCGCCGCGCAGGCCGAGGTTCCGGCGCTGCGTCCGGCGTCCATCGGCCTGATGATCGGCGGGGGCCTGATGTTCCTGCTGGGCGTCGTGCTGGTCGCGGTGGCCGTTGCCGGTGCTCAGCGCCGCAGCAACGGCACGACGACCTCGGTGACGTAGTCGTCGGGGCTCTTCTCCTCGTCCGGTCCGTTGAGGTAAAGCTCCCTCGGCGGGCCGGACGGGGTGCGGCCGTGTTCGTGGACCCACGTGAGAACGGCTTCGTACGCGGCGGGAATCTGGTCGTAGGCGCCCTTGTGGAACGTGTGCGCCGCAGGTCCGCCCGGCAGGTCGACGACGTCGACGGGTGCAACGCCGGTGACCTCGCCGGGGATCGGCAGGTACAGGTCGAGCTCGAAGTCGCCGTCGGTGGCCGGTCCCGGGTACGCGAGCTGCGGCGGGCCCGAGGGTGTCACGTTCGCCGCGGCCGCGAACTCGTAGAGGTTCTGCAGCCCGCCGCCTACCGACGCGGCGATGTCGTGGGCGGACGTGCGCACCCTGAGGTGACACGCCGTCGTGGGGGAGAGCTCGGTGAGCGTGATGTCGTATGTCATGCACCAGAGCGTCGTTCGCGATGTCCTCGTCCGGCAGGGTCGAAGGTCCATGGCCGCTGGGGCGCAAGGAGGTGGTGGCTGCCCGCGGTGCGGCGGAGGCTGGGGTCGTGGACGGCCGGCCGCTGTCCTGAGTGGACGGAGGAGTGCAGATGCGTGCGTTCGACGTGATGTCCGCCCCCGTGGTGACGGTGTCGCCGGGGACGTCCATCGAGGAAGCCGCAGCACTCGTCGCCGAGCACGGTTTCGCCGCATTGCCGGTGGTGGACGACCACGGCCGGCTCGTCGGTGTCGTGTCGGGTGAGGACCTGCTGCGCGAGGAGCTGCGGGCACGCCGCGCCGCACACCACGTGAGCGACGCCATGAGCGATCTCGTCGTGGCGGTGGAGGCGGAGATGCCGGTGGGCGAGATCGCGCGGCAGCTGCTCGGGCACCACTACCGGTCGCTGCCGGTCGTGTCCGGCGGCCTGCTCGTCGGGGTGGTGAGCCGCGGAGACCTGCTGCGGGCGCTCACTCCGCAGGACGAGGTGACGGCGGCTCGGATCAGCAAGCTGTTGTGCGACCACCTCGGCGCGCGGCCGTGGGACGTCGTGGTGGTGTCCGGAGCGGCCACCGTGCTGGGGCCGTTCACCGGCCGCGCGGAGGAGCAGGCCGTGACGGCGCTGGCCGAGAGCGTGCCGGGAGTGCGTTCCGTCGTGGTTCAGCCCTGCGTCGAAGACGTCTGAGGAGGAGATCATGAAGGTGCTGGTGGCCTACGCGACCGCGGCGGGCTCGACGGTGGGCGTCGCGCAGCGCATCGCGGAAGTGTTGCGCGCACATGGGCACGTGGTTGCCACGTCCAGCGTGGATCAGGTCACCGACGCGGAGAACTACGACGCCTACGTCGTCGGCAGCGCGGTGCACGACCAGGCCTGGCTGCCGTCCGGTGCGGCCTTCCTGTCCAGGGAACGCCGGAAGTTCGTGGACAAGCCCGTGTGGTTGTTCAGCGTCGGCCTGCCGGGCTCTCTGCACGGGCCGCTGCGCAAGTGGGCGGGGCTGGAGGAACCGGCGATCCTGGCGCATCTGCGCGAGGACGTCACGCCGGTCGAGCACCGGCTGTTCAGCGGCGTCGTGCGGGCGGAGATGCTCGGGAAGTTCGGCGCGCTGGTGTTCCGCGCCGTGGGCGGCCGGTTCGGCGACTTCCGCGACTGGCAGGCGATCGAGCAGTGGGCCACCACGATCGCCGGTGCACTGGCCGACATCGAGACCACGGCCAGGTGACCCGGCTGTGAAGACTGTGCTCGGGATGGCGAAGCGGTGGGCGGGGCACGCGTTCCTCGCGCTGGTGGTGACGCTGACCGTCGTGGGAGGCGCGCTGTGGTTCTGGCAACCCGGTGCCGCCCGGATCTGCTGGGCGGTGGCCACCGTCTCGGCACTTCTGCCCGCGATCACCTGGGTCGTGGCGGACCTGCGCGCCAGGCGGTTCGGCGCGGACGTGCTCGCCGTGCTGGCGCTGACGGGCACGCTGCTGGTCGGGGAGTACCTGGCGGGCGCGATGGTCGCGGTCATGCTCGGCACCGGGCACGCGCTCGACGCCTTCGCGCAACGCCGCGCGCGGCGGGACCTGAGCGCGCTGCTCGACCGCGCGCCGCGGTTCGTTCAGGTGCGCGTCGGCGACGAACTGCGACGGGTACCTGTCGGAGAGGTCGTCCCAGGCGATGTCGTCGTCGTGCGGCCCGGCGAGATCGTGCCGGTCGACGCGATGCTGCTCTCCGACGCGGAGTTCGACGAGTCCGCCTTGACCGGGGAACCTCTCGCGGTGCACCGGCCGCGGGGCGACCGGGTCCGCAGCGGCGTGGTCGCGGCCGGTGCGGCGGCCGAGCTGCGCGCCACGGCCACCGCGGAGGACAGCACGTACGCCGGTGTGCTGCGGCTCGCCGAGCAGGCCGCTGCCTCGACCGCGCCGATCGTGCGGATCGCCGACCGGATCGCCGCCTTCTTCCTGCCGCTCGCGTTGCTGGTCGCCGCGCTGGCCGCGGTGCTCGCCAGAGACCCCGTCCGTGCGGTCGCCGTGCTCGTCACGGCGACGCCGTGCCCGTTGCTGCTGGCGGTGCCGGTCGCGATCACCGCGGGGATGTCGCGCGCCTCGCGTGCGGGTGTGGTGATGCGGGACGGCCAGGCACTGGAAGCGCTGGGGCACGTGAAGATCGCCGTGCTGGACAAGACCGGCACCGTCACCGAGGGTCATCCGGCGGTGGTGGACGTGGTGTGCGCGCCGGGCTGGACGACCGAGCGGGTGCTCGAGGTCGCGGCGGCGGTGGAGCAACTGTCCAGCCACGTGCTCGCGGCCGCCGTGGTCGAGGCCGCCGCGACGGCGGGACTGCGGCCACCGCCTGCGCTGGACGTGCGGGAGCAGCCGGGCCGCGGGGTGACCGGGTCGGTCGGCGGGCAGCGAGTCGTCGTGGGCAGGCGCGACGAGAGCGGGGCGCTCGACTGGGAACGCGCGGTGGTCGTGCGAGCAGGGCTGGACGCGGCGACCGCGGTCTGGGTGGAGGTCGACGGCCACGTCGCCGGCGCTTTGCTGCTGCGGGATCCGGTGCGCCGGGACGCGGCTCGCACGGTGCGCAGGCTGCGCGCCGCAGGACTGCACCGGATCGTGATGCTGACCGGCGACCGCACCGCCGTCGCGCAGGACGTGGCGGGGCTGCTCGGGTTCGACGACGTCGTCGCACGGTGCACACCGCAGGACAAGGTGGACCGCGTACAGGCCGAGAACGCCAAGGGTCTCACCGTCATGGTGGGCGACGGCATCAACGACGCACCCGCGCTCGCCGCGGCCGGTGTCGGTGTGGCGCTGGGGAACCGCGGCTCGTCCGCGGCCGTGGAGGCCGCCGACGCGATCATCCTCGACGACCGCATCGACCGGCTCGCCGACGGTGTGGAGATCGCCGCACGGGCACGCCGGATCGCGACGCAGAGCGCGATGTGGGGGATGGGTCTGGCGCTGGCCGCGATGGGCTTCGCGGCGTTCGGGTGGCTCGCCCCGGTAGGCGGCGCGGTGGTGCAGGAGGCGATCGACGCCGCGGTGATCCTGCATTCGTTGCGCGCACTGCTGCCGGTGCGGCGGCTGCGGCTCAGCGAGGACACGACTCGGCTGTTGCAGCGGTTCGACGCCGAGCACGAGGACCTGCGTGCCGCGCGGGAAGCCGTGCGGTTCGCCGCCGACGAGTTGCGCTCGGGTCTGACCGACGAGGCACTCGCGGCGGTGCGCCGGGCGCACGACCTGATGGTGACGAGGGTGCTGCCGCACGAACTCGCCGAGGAGGTGGAGCTGTACCCCGCTCTCGCCACCGAGTTCGGCGACGCCGAGGCGACCGTGACGATGAGCAGGGGACACGCCGAGATCGGACGGCTCACCCGCCGGCTCGGCCGGCACCTGGCCGAGCAGGGAACTCCCGCGACCGGCAGCGTCGACGACCTCCGAGCCACCCTCTACGGCCTGGACGCCGTGCTGCGCCTGCACTTCGCCCAGGAGGAAGAGGCCTACTTCGCCTTGACCGACTCCCAGCAGGGCGGTTGATGAAGGGTTCCTCCCTCCACTTGAGGTGGAGGAAAGAACCCTTCATCGTGAGTCCGGGACCCTCAGGGCTGCGGGGTCATCGGACGACGGGCAGTGGGGCGGGGGCCATCGGTTCCCACCGGGCGGCGAGGCGCTGCTCCAGCTGGTGCATCGTCGTGTACTCGAGGTCTTCCAGCGGCAGCCGGTGCGGTTCGAAGGGGCCGTGCCTGCGCAGGTAGTCCATGACCTCGTTGGCCTGCGACCGCGCCAGGTCGAACGACGGGTCGTCGAACATGTCGCGTGGCCCGATCAGCTTGCCCTCACGCACCTGGAACCCCAGCGCGGTGACGCGCGGTGGTCCGTCGAAGCGGGCGGGGTGGGCTTGTTGGATGCTGACGGGCATCATCGGCGCGTGGTGCGAACCGCGCATGCACCCGGCGACCGAGTAGGGGAACGCGAACGGTTCCAGCACCTCGCCGACGGCGGGAAGCCCGGACTGGGCGCGGACGATCATGACCGGGTCGTCCTTGCCGACGTACTTGCCGGCGATGAGCGACAGCCGCTGGGTCGAGGTGGCGGCGGCTTGCTCGTCGAGTGTCTTGGACTGCACGGAGTGGATGACGTAGCGGGCCGGTGCGCCGATGTACATCAGCATCTCGTAGAGATCGGCGGGGCAGTCGAACCAGATCTTCTTCTCCTCGTACAGGTCGTAGACCTCGAACCGGAAACCCGCGTGCATCTTCGCGTCGATGACGAGACCCGCGGTGTTGAACGGGTCGGCGAACATCTTGTACAGCGGCAGGTTCCAGGCACCGGGCTCGGTCTTGTCCGCCAGGAAGCAGATGATCGGCTCGCTGGGCCGTTCGGTGAACTCGAGCTCCGCGTACCCCGGCCCCATGCCGCGCAGGTTGCCGCTGAACGCGTCGGACAGCAGGTCCTGGCCCGCGCCGTAGAGACCCAGCCGCTTGGCGATCGCAGTGGTCTGGCCGAAGACGTCCCAGGCGAACGAGTGGATCGGCTCCGCGTCGGCGCCGTGCTCGTGGGTCATGATGAGCGAGATGTCGTCGCCGCAGCTGGCGACCTTCGCGTCCACGAGCAGGTGGTCCCCGACCGCGGTCGAGAGTGCTTCCTGTGCGGCGGCCAGCATGTCGGGATGCACCGCGGAGTGACCGACGAAGCCGCCCGTGTCGGCCTTGATGATGCTCAGTGTGATCATTTTTCGCCTCCCGGCGAGTCGCGTGACTTCCTGTTCTCACGGTCTCCCTCGCGGCCTCGGTGCGAGAGGGACCAAGGCCCTCATTCGACGCATGCCTTGGGCCATCAGCGGATGCGCCACAACCAGCGGCTCCCCAGGCTCGTCGCCAGCAGCACGCCACCCGCCACGAGAAGCACCACGCCGCCTCCCGCCGCGCCGTCCGTCAGGTCCCACACCACTTCCGGCACCACGACCGTGGTGGCCACGACCCCCGCGACGAGCAGAACCGTGGTGCGCACACCGAGGTAGGCCGCGAAGCACGCGAGCGCGAGGCCGGCGGTGAGCAGATAGGTCAGGAGGTCCGGGCCGTTGCCTGCCAACGGTTGTTGTGCGCCGAACAGCGCGACCGCGGCACCGGTGGCGAGTGCGAGCGGTACCGGTCGCAGCACTCCGAGCAGGGCGAGGCACCCGCCGGCGAGGCCCAGCAGGAACAACGCGACGCCACCGGGAACCGAACTGTCCGGAATGAACTCGGTGACCCACGCGAGGACCGTGCTGACGGCCGCAGCGGCCGTGGTGAGGTACGCCAGCGCTGTTGGCACCACGGCGTAGGCCAGGATCGCGGCGGCGAGTCCCGCGGTGCTGCCGATGGTCACCTCGTGGGACGTCGCTGCGGCGCCCGAGGTGAACGCGGTAGTGATCGCGGCGAGCGAAAGCAGTGCGCTGACGACACGTCTGCGGTGGTGCTCAACGGTCCGCATCGCCGTGAGTCCACCGGCGACCACGACAGCCGCCACGACGAGCGCGACCGTGGTACCGCCGAGCACGGCGGCGCGGCCGAGCCGGGACAGGTCGTCCCACGACACTCCCAGCAGCAGCGCGGCACCACCGAGCACCAGGCCGCCGCCGACGTAGCCGGCGACCTCCGCGATCCGGTCGGCGACCCGTGACGGCGCCTGCGTGCCGGTGAGCGCCTCGCGCACGGCGGTCTCCTGGTCAGGCGACAGCACTCCCTGCGTCGTGAGCCGGTGCAGTGCCTCGTTCTGCTGTGGCTTCAGGTTCACGGCTTTCCCCTTCCCGATGCCAGATCTCCCGCACGACGAGCACGACGGGAACGGCGAACAACGCTCCGACGACGCCGGCCAGCACCACGCCGGTCGCGACGGCGAGAACGACGGTCAGCGGGTGCAACCGGACGACCCTGCCGAGCAGGAACGGTTGCAGGACCTCACCTTCCAGCTCCTGCACGGCCACGGTGAGCGCGAGCACGAGCAGCGCGGTCACCGGGCCACCCGTCACGAGCGCGACCAGCACCGCGGCACACCCCGCGACGAAAGCGCCCACGTACGGCACGAACGCACTGAGAAACACCAATGACGTCAACGGAACCACCATCGGCACGCCGATCACGGCGAGTCCGACGCCGATCGCCACGGCGTCCACGACGGCCACCGCCAGCGTGGCCCTGGTGAACCCGGACAACGCGTGGAAAACCCTCCGGCCGATGCCGTCGACGCGGTCGCGCAGGTGCACGGGCGCCGCGCGCAGCGCACCACGCCACAGCCGGTCGCCGTCGTAGAGGAAGAAGTACAGGGCGAACAGGCTGAGCACGACGCCGGCGAGCGCGGTGCCCAGCGCGGCCGCGGTCGCCGTGGCGCCACCGAGGATCCGCTCGCTCTGACCCGCGACCAGGTTCACGAGGTCGTTGAGAGCGGCGTCGATCTGCGGTTGGCTCAACGAAAGCGGACCGTGCACGAGCCAGTCGCGGCCTTTGCCGAGGGCGTCGCGCAGCGCGGCGCCCAGCCCGCCCGCGCCGCTGATCAGTGCGTCGACCGTGAAGGCGAGCAGGGTGCCGAGCGGCGCGAGCGAGGTGACCAGCACCAGTGCCGCGGCGAAGGCCCGTGGCACGTGATGACGGCGCAGCCAGGCCACAGCGGGCCACAGCAGCGCGGCCAGCAGGACGGCGACCGCCACCGGGATCAGCACGGCCGCGAGCGCCACCACGACACGCCATCCGACGTAGCCGAGCGCCAGCAGAACCAGGGCGGCCGCGCCGCCCCGGCTCCACCGGCGCAGGTTCCCGTTCACCGCTTCGGCTGGTTCGCGACCTCGACGGCGCCGAACAGCGCGGTGCCGTTGACGGTCAGCACCGGCGCGTCGTCGCTCAGGCCGTCGTTCTCGGTCTTGTCCACGATTCCGCCCATGAACGGCAAGCCGCCCACGGAGACGCGCCACCCTTCGGGCACGAGCACCTCGACACCGCCGAAGAGCGCGAACGCGTCGATGCTCGCCTCGCTGTCGACCTGCGCCTGGCGCAGGTCGAGCGTGGCACCACCGAAGATCGCGGAGACGTCGGCGTGCCGCAGGTGCTGCGTGCGTTCACGGGTCGTGGTACCGCCGAACACCGCGACCGGCGTGCGGGTGCCGTGGTGCCTGCGCAGCCCCACGAGCACGGCGATCCCGGCGCACGCCAGCACCGTCGGCCACAGGACGTCACCCGTGGCCCACCCGAGCGAACCCATCAGCAGCACCAGCCCGGCCAGCGTGATGACGACCGGGCCGAGCGAGGCACGGCGCTGCGCGGCCATCGCCACGAGACCGAGCCCCACCAGCGCGATCGGCCACCAGCGGCCCACGGCCGCACCGGAGTCGAGCACGTCGGTGGCGTCGAGGATGCCGAAGACACCGAGTGCCAGCAGCACCAGCCCCACCCACACGCGGACGGGTCTCACGGCTCCGGCTCCTCCGGCGCGTCGCCGGTGCGGCGGTCGACCTCGATGGTCCAGTCGCTCGCGATCGCGGCGACGGCGCCGATCGCGGTGACGACCGGGGCGGCGATCGCGGCGACGACACCTGCGGTCACCGGGATCTCCATGACGGTGTGCCCCTTGTCGTTCTTGAGGATCAGACGCCGGACGTTGCCCTCGTGAATGAGCTCCCTGACCTTCTGGACGAGAGCCTCGCCGCGCAGCCTGCTCACCTTGGTTTCCTGTTCCACGGTCATGTCTGTCTCCCTTCCACCTCCACGATCTCGCCAGGAACGCGGCGGGGGCAGTGACCTTCGGTCCTGTCCGGCCGGTCCTCGGTCCCCGTGACGAAACACACCTTGGCTTCTGCGACGAGCCCGGTGCCGAAGGGCAGGCTCTCCTTCAGCCGCCGAATTGCGAACAGGAAGGGGAACACGATGAGCACCAACGGTTACACGGCGAGGCACCGCGCGATGCTGCAGGCGATCGCTGACGGCCGTGGCGAACTCCTGTGCGGGCGCGTTCCCAGCCTCGCCGTCGACGGACTGTGGTGCGACTTCGTGGCCACCGGCCAGCTGTTCGCCGAGGGACTGTTCCGGCCGGCCCGCCAGGCCGCGTTCGGCGCGCAGGCACCCGCGGAGCTGACCACCTCCGGACTTCGCGTCCTGAGCTCGTTCGCGTGAGGAGACCGAGATGAAGTGGTGGCAGGATGAACGACGAGTGGGTCTCGCGGTCGGCGCCGTGGTGGTGCTCCTGGCCATCGTCGCGGCCGTGCTGGTCGCCGTGCGCGCGGATCGCACTGCGGCACCGTCGCCGGAACCGTCGACGACTCCGGCCCCGACCTCCACGACCGCGGCGGACACGACCAGCTTCGCCGTGTACTTCCACCAGGGCAGGCCGGACGATCCCCGCGAGGTGGTCGCGGTGCCGCGCTCGGTGCCGAAGACCGAGGCGGTCGCGACGGCGGCGCTGACGGAGCTGCTGCGCGGTCCCACCGAGGCGGAGCGGAAGGCCGGGTACTGGTCGATGTTCGAGGGCGAGACAGCGGGTGACCTCAAGAGCGTCCGCGTCGCAGGCGGTGTCGCCTACGCGGACTTCCTGGACTTCCGCGAGCTCATCCCGAACGCGACCTCCAGCTTTGGCAGTGCGGCACTGCTCGCGGAGCTCGACGCGACGCTCCAGCAGTTCCCGACGGTCAAGTCCACTGTGTACTCGTTCAACGGCGATGTGGCCGCCTTCTACCACTGGCTGCAGCTCACGCCGCCGTCCCAGGGCGAGGCCCAGGACGCGATCGGGGAGGCGAAGCAGTTCCTGCTCGCGGTCGCCGGCATGCGGGGCGTGTTCGCCGGAACGGTGCGCCGCACCGGCAACCTGGCGGAGGTCACCTGCTACCCGCCGGCCCCCGACGACGTGACCGTGCCGTCGACGGGTCAGCCGACGGTGGTGACGCTGCGCCGCGACGGAGGCACGTGGTCGGTCACCGGCACCAGCGCCGGGGTGATCCAGGTCGACGCGCCCCGCAGCGGTGACGTGCTCACCACGCCGTTCACCGCCACCGGTCGCGCGCACGTGTTCGAGGGCAACGTGACCGTGCGCGTCCTGACCGACAAGGGCGTCACCGAGATCGGCCGCGGTGCCGTGACCGGGGGAGGGGACGTGCTGCGCCCGTTCACCGGCGCGATCACCTTCGCCCAGCCGAACGGTGGCGGAGGGTGGGTGCTGTTCCAGGAGTTCTCGGCTGCGAACGGCGACGTCGTGCTCACCACCGCGGTGCGGGTGGGGTTCGGGGGCGCGCAGCCGACGGTGACCGCGAACGGGTGATGGTCAGGCCGGCTCGAACGCACCCGGATCGGCGCAGTACTCCCGCGCCGCGGCGGCGAACCGCACGGCCTGAGACCCGTCGTCGTAACGACGGTCGAATGTCGCCGTGATCCCGAGCACGGGCCGTGCCACGACCTCGCCGTCGACGACCACGGCCCGCTGCTCCACCGACCCCACCAGCCGAGCACCGGAATCCGGTAGTACGCGGCAAGAGGCGAGAACGCGCGGCACGCCCACATGCCGACCTAGGTGATCATCGCACCGCCGAACGCCTTACGCGGCAGGCCGATCGCCTTGAGGTCCAGTACGAGTCCCGCCGTGAGCCAGGCACCGCAGCGCAGCACCGGCCGCAACAGTCAGATCGGCAACCACCCGAGCACCGCCTTGACCTCGCCGAACTCCGCGTCGGTGCCGTCCGCGATCGCGGCGCTCCTGAGCTTCAGCTCCTCGGCGATGTCCACAGTGGACCTGTGCGCGACGTCGGTGATCGTCACACCGCTGAGCTCCTTGTAGCCGTGCACCGAGGTCGTGAAGAAGACGTCGATGGTCTCGCGGTCGTGCTCACGCTCGAACGCGACGCGCACCCGCAGCTCGGGAACTGGGGATCCGACGGCGGGCGCCACGCGAGCTTGCGCCACACCGGGAGCTTCCGCGAGGTCGTGGTCGTCTCCTTCTCGATCCCACCAGTGCGATCAGGGGCACGGTGAACACCAGCGACGCCAGCACGGCCAGCGGGCGCTGCAACCACCACATGAGGTCGGGGGCGCGGTCGTCGGAGATCTGCCGGGCCAGCACGACGTAGCCGAACGTCCTGGCGAGCGCCATGCCGGTGCTGTGGAACAGGAACAGCGGCAGCGCGAACGCGTTGACCGCGGTCACGATCCGCCGCGCGAGGTCGTTGCGCAGGAGCCGTTCCACGTGTGGACGGGTGACCTCGGCGAAGCCGATCTGGAAGGCGAGCAGGGCCACCAGCACGAACGTCGGCGGGCCGACGTTGGACAGCCGGTCGCCCGGCACACCGACCATGGAGCCGGGGTACAGCCCGGAGAACACCAGCCCCGCCAGGCCGAAGAGGCCGCCGGACAGCAGCGCCCACCCCGTTCGCCTGGTCAGCCGCTCGTGGAAGAAGCCGGCCTGATGCGCCAGCCACCACACCACGAGCATGTTGACCCAGCCGATCCAGGGCAGGTCGTAGCGGAACCTCAGCACGTCCACGAGCATCGCGACGCCGCCGAGCCACACCGGCACCAGCACGTCGAACCGCCGGTGCAGCCACGAGCTGAGCGGGACGAGCGTGATGAGCACGGCGTAGACGCCGACGAACCACAGCGGGCTGATGACCAGCAGCACAACGCCGCGCATCCACGGCAAGCCGAACACGGCGCCGGCGAGCGAGCCCAGCACCACCCAGGTGCCCAGCAGCGCGAGGGATGGCACCAACAGGTGCCGGACGTGCCGCCAGATGTACGCCCAGGCACCGTTCTCGCGGTCGCGGTCCCACGAGTGGCTGTGCACGCACCCGCCGACGTAGAAGAACACCGGCAGCACCTGCAGCAGCCAGGTCAGGATCCACAGCCCGGACAGGAAGCCGAGCGGGCTCGTCGGCACCGGGCCGTCCGGTGTCCAGCGCAGAATCGTGAAAGCCCAGTGCCACAACACAACGACGATCAAGCTCGCGCCACGCAGCCAGTCCAGGTACTCCTCTCGCGGGCGCATACTGGAAGAACCATGAGCCGTCGTATCGCGGCGTTGTTCGCCGCAGTCGTCCTTCTCGTCCTGGCCACCACCCTCGTCAACCGCGTCCTGCCCGGCTGGGCCTACCCGATCACCGGTGTCGTCACCACCGCCGGGTTGATCGGCCTCGCGTACTGGTCCGGGCTGCGCTCCGCCGCCATCGGACTCGACCGTGCGCATCTGCGTCGTGCGGGTCTCTTCGGGCTGATGGGCCTCGGCGTGATCGCACTCGGGTTCGGGATCGCGCTCGCGGTGCCGGCGCTGCGGACGTTCTTCCACGACGGCCGGGTGCACGACCTGGCGGTGGGGCCGCTGCTGTGGGTGATGCTGATCCGCATCCCGTTCGGCACGGTGCTGCTGGAGGAGGTCGCCTTCCGCGGCGTGCTGCCCGCCCTGCTCGGCGGTGGCGACCGCTGGCGCTGGGGGCCGGTGCTCGGGGCGTCGGCGCTGTTCGGGCTGTGGCACGTGCTTCCCTCACTGGCGTTGACGAGCAACGCCGCGGTCGGCGCCGTCTTCGGCGGTGCGTCGCTGGCGCTGGTGTCCGTGGTGGCGATGCTCGCCGCGGCGGTCGCGGGTGTGCTGCTGCTGTGGTGGCGGCACACCGGCAAAGGCGTGCTCGCACCCGCGCTGGTGCACCTCGCGACGAACTCCGGCGGTGTGCTGGTCGCCTGGTACGTCCTGTCGTCAGCGTGATCCGCACGCGGCCGTTCGGGCAGGGCCCAAGTGCTCGCCCCGAGCGGGACGCCGGGCCGTGTCGGAGCGGGACCGGAGTTGCTGCACTGGGTTCATGGACCTCCTGAGCCCGCTCGACGCGGCGTTCCTCGACATCGAGGACGCGGATCCGCACGCCTCCCTCGCGATCGCCTCGGTGGCGGTGGTCGAAGGACCGGTGCCGTCCCACGACGAGTTCCTCGCGCTGATGCGGGCGAAGCTGCCCGTGCTGCCGCGCGCCCGCCAGAAGCTCGTCCGCGTCCCGCTCGACCTGGGCACGCCGGGCTGGCAGGACGATCCGGCGTTCAACCTCGCCTACCACGTGCGCCGCACCGCGTTGCCCACGCCGGGTGGTGACGCGGAGCTGTCCGCGCTGATCGCCCGCGTCATGGGGCAGCGACTGGACCGCGACCGCCCGTTGTGGGAGTACTGGGTGGTCGAAGGACTCGAGGGCGGCCGCTGGGCGATCGTCGCCAAGGTGCACCACTGCCTGGTCGACGGCGTGGGCGGCACGATGCTCTACGACGTGATGTACGGCGACGCACCCGCACCGGAGCCCGCTCCGGAGCAGGAGGCGGGCCTGCTGTCGTTGCTGGGCGCGGTGGTGAGTTCCCCGGTGCGCTCCGCGCGGCTGGTCGTGTCCGCGGTGAGCGGCCTCGTGTCGCTCGTGGGCTCACTGCTGCCGGTGCACGCCTCGTCGCTGTTCGGGCCTCTCGGCTCCGCACGGCACTACCGGATCGTCCGCGCCTCGCTGGCCGAGGTGAAGGAGGCCGCGCACACCTTCGGCGTGACCGTCAACGATGTCGTGCTCGCGGCGGTCAGCTCGGCGTATCGCGCCGTCCTGCTCGCACGGGGAGAAGAGCCAGACCCGGAGAGCGTGCGGACGATGGTGCCGGTGTCGGTGCGCGGCGACCGCCGGATGGACAACCAGGTCAGCCTCCGGCTGGCGTTCCTGCCGGTCGACACCGAGCATGTCGTCGACGCGCTTTCGGTTGTGCACCAACGGTTCGCCGCGCTGAAGAAGGGCAACGAGGCCGAAGCGGGGCACGCGGTGACCGAACTCGCGCGGCACGAGCCGTTCGCGCCGCTGTCGTGGAGCATCCGGTTCGGCGCGATGCTGCCGCAGCGCAGCATCGTCACGGTGACCACGAACGTGCCAGGACCTGGGAAACCGCTGAAGGTGCTGGGCCGCCGGATCGTCGAGATCCTTCCCTACGTGCCGATCGCCGTGCGCATCAGGACGGGCATCGCGGTGCTCTCGTACGCCGACCGGCTCACCATCGGCATCACCGCCGACTACGACAGCAACCCGGACGTGGACGTGCTGGCAGGAGCGTTGCGCGACGCCATCGCCGAACTGGTGAGCGCGGCGGTCCGTGTCACGCCGTCACCGCCCGCCGCAACCGCCAGGCGCCGAGCACGAACAGCACGACCGCGAACCCGAGCAGCACGCCCAGGTGCGGCGCCACGGTGAGGAGATCGCCGCCGCGGCGGGTGAGCGCAGCGAATCCGTCGGCCGCCCAGCCGTGCGGCGTGGTGAAGGCGACGGTGTGCAGCGCGGGGCTGAAGAACTCGATCGGCACCATGCACCCGCCGAACGCCGCGAGGCTCAACCCCAGCAGGATGCCCGCACCCGTGCTCTGCTGCTGAGTGCGGCACAACGAGCCGACCAGCAGCCCGGCACCTCCGGAGACCAGGGCGAACGCGCCCAGCAGTGCGGCAGCGCCGAGCGGGTCGCCCCAGCGCACGCCGAACAGCAGCGCCGAGCCGACGAGCACGATCAGCCCCTGCAGCAACGCGATCGCGACGCGGCCGAGCGCCTCACCGGCCACCACGACACGGGCCGGCGTCGGGGTGGCGAGCATCCGCCGCGTGACACCGAGAGCGCGGGACTCGACCAGCGCGGCCGAGGTGGTGAGCGCGTTGAGGAACGTGAACAGCACCAGCTGGTTGGCGGCGCCGAGGTCGAAGCCGGAGAATCCCTGGGGGAACAGCGCCTCGCCCGTGGTGCCGGTGCGGACCTCGACCGGCTCCACCCGGATCGAATCCACAACGGACAGTGCGGTGGCCTGGTCGAGCCCGGTGTGGGACGCGACGAAATCACCTGCGGCGGAACGGTTCGCCTCCCGCGTCAGCGTCGTCGTGACGAGCATCCGCAACTGCTGGCCCGTCCGGTCGGGCCGCACCAGCATCCGGGGCGTGTCCTCGTTCGCCCGCACCAGACCTGCGCTGACCTCGCCGTGCTCCACGGCGGCGCGCAACGCGGCCTCGTCCGGGAAGTCCTTGACCCGCAACGCGGGCTCGGCGCGCAGCGCCCCGGCGTCGCCCACCACCCCGAGCAGCGGCGTGGTCGCTCCGCCGAACGACGCGCCGATGATGAAGACCAGCATCAACGGCAGCGCCACCAGGAAGAACAGCCCGGTGCGGTCGCGCGTCACGCGCCGCAGGTTCACCCACGCGATCGAGAGGACCTTCACGGTCGCACCACCTTCCGGAACAACACCAGGGCGACGGCACAGGTGACCGCGGCGAACGTGGTCATGGCGGCGACCGAGGGCAGCACGGCGGCGACCCCGCCACCGGCCAGGTCGGCGAGCCCGCGCAGGAACCAGCGGTGCGGCGTCACGAGACTGAGCACCTCCAGAGCGCGACCCGCCTGTGCCACCGGGAAGAACGCGCCGCCGAGCGCACCGAGCACGATCGCGACGACGGCCTGCCAGCCACCTGCCTGGTCCGCGGTCTTCGCGAGGGCGGCCACGACCGCCATCGCCCCGGTGGCGGCCAGCACCCCGGCGAGCACCAGCAGCCCGACGCCGGCAGGATGCCCCCAACGTGCGCCCATCAGCAACGAGGACGCCACGATCAGCACCGTCATGCTCAGCACACCGATGACGACGCTCGTGAGCAGCTTGCCCGCGAGGATCGACGACCGGCGCACGGGCGCGGCGAGCAACCGCGCCAACGTGCCGATGCGGCGCTCGTCGAGCAGACCGGTGACACCGGACTGGACGGCGAAGAACAGGAAGAACACCGCCATGCCCGCCGCGTACTGGGTCTTCGGGTCGAGCTGCCGGCGGCTGGTGGTGTCCTCGGCGACGACGGTCGCGGGCAGCCCGGCCGCGGCCTCGGCGGCGAGCTCGGCCGGCTCGGTCGTCACTCCGGAGTGGACGGTTGCCGCCACCGCGACCCGCACTGCGGCCAGGCGGCCGGTGTAGGTCTCGGCGAGCGAGCGCGCGACCTGGGTGCCGGTCGGCGCGTCGACGTCGCCGATGACCTCGATCCGTGCCGCACGACCCGCGACGACGTCCTCGGTGAGGCCCTCCGGCAGGAGGAACGCCGCCGTCGCCTCACCTTTGTCCACCATCGCCCTGGCTTCCGCCGCGGATGACGCGGTGCGGATCTCGATCGCGCCGCCCGCCGCCGCACCGCGCAGCACCTCGTCGGTGAACGTCGTGGCGATGACACCGCGGTCGGCGTCGGCGACCGCGTAGCGGAACACCTCGCCGTCGCCGCCGATGTTGCCCAGTATCAACGTGAACACGCCCGCGAGACCGAGCGGCAGCACGAGCGCGAGCACGTAGGCGGTGCGGTCGCGGGCTCGTTCGCGCAGGTCGCGCAGGGCGATCAGCAGTGCGTGCCGCATGGTCACTCCCGCAGTGCTTTGCCGGTGAGGTGCAGGAAGACGGTCTCCAGGTTCGGCTCGTCCACCTCGACGGAGCGCACCACGACGCCGTTGGAGGTGACCGCGGAGAGCACGAGGGGCAGGCATTCCCGCGCGTCGTCGACGACGAGTTCGAGCCCGTTCCCGTGCACCGCCACGCTCTTCACGTCGCGGATGTCGCCGAGCATCGTCGCGGCGTGGGCGAGATCCCCGTCCAGCAGCAACGAGATCCGGTCCCGTTCGCCGAGCTGTTCCACCAGCTCCCGGCGGGTGCCCTCGGCGACGAGCCGGCCGGAGTCGATCACGCCGACCCGGTCGCAGAGCCGTTCGGCCTCCTCCATGTAGTGCGTGGTGTAGAGGATCGCCATGCCCTCGGCGGCGAGCGCACGGACGTTGTCCATGATCTGGTTGCGGCTCTGCGGATCCACTCCCGCGGTGGGTTCGTCGAGCACCAGCAGACGTGGTTCGTGCAGCAGCCCGATCGCCACGTTGAGCCGCCGTTTCATCCCGCCGGAGTACTCGCGGGCCAGGTCGCCCGCCCGATCGGTCAGACCGACGACGTCGAGCACGTGGTCCACACGGGAACGGGCGGCGCCGTAGAGGCTCGCGAAGAACCGCAGGTTCTCCCGGCCGGTGAGGTCGGGGTAGAGCGCGAGCTCCTGTGGCACGTAGCCGACCAGCCGTTTGGCGGCGATGGCGCTGGTGGACATGGGTTGGCCGGCGACGACCACCTCTCCGGCGTCGGGTTCGAGCACACCGGTGATCATCGAGATCGTGGTGGTCTTGCCCGCGCCGTTGGGTCCGAGCAGACCGTAGGTCTCTCCTTCGGCGATCGCGAACGAGACGTCGTCGACCGCCTGGACGTCACCGAACCTGCGGCTCAGGCCGGAGCATGAGAGGACCGTCATGGTGCGCTCCTTCCAACGGGACCACGACGACGGGGCAACGGGAGTGCCTCATGCAGTAGCTCGTGACGGAGCTCATCACCAGCACGCCCACCTTGTGGTAGCCGTGCCCGCCGACGACCAGGCACGCAGCGTCGGCGGAGCGCTCCACGAGCACGGGGCCGGGCACACCCTGCGGCACCTCGGTGTCGATGCGGACGTCCGAGGCGGACGTGCCGAGTGACTCCAGCGCCGCCTCCAGGTCGCGGCGGTGCGTCGCGCTGAACGGATCGACGCCCTCGTCGAGCGAGGGGTTCAGTTGGCAGACCGACAGCGCCAGCACGGACGCGTTGGTGCGCCTCGCTTCCGCGACGGCCCAGGCGAGCGCGGCCCGCGCGGCGGGGGAGCCGTCGACGCCGACGACGATGCGGGACTTGTCGTTCATGAGCTGCTCCTCGGGTGGGTTCGCTGATCAGCTTGCCCAGTGCCCGACCTCGTCGCGCAGAGCCCTTCGTCCCGTGAGGGCACCGGCTTTTGCACGTGTCGCGGGCCCACGGTCCGGATGAACGCTGGTCAGGCAGGTACCCGACGACTCGCGGAGGATTGTCATGCGCGAACCCACCGTGGCCTCACTGATGACCGCCGAGGTCATCGGTGCGAGCCCCGACACCCCGTTCCAGGACCTCGTGCGACTGCTGGAGGACAACAGGATCAGCGCGGTGCCGGTGGTCGAGGACGACCGGCCTGTCGGCGTGGTCTCCGAGGCCGACCTGCTGCCGAAGGAGGAGTTCCGCGCGGGCGCCGAGGAGCGTCCTGGACTGTTCGCCGGACACGCGGAGAAGCACCGCTGGGCGCAGTCCGCCGGGCTGACCGCGCGAGATGTCATGACCTCGCCGGTGCGGACCGTGACCCTGGACACCCCGGCGAGCAGGGCGGCCCGCGAGCTCGCGGTCGCGGGCGTGCGCAGGCTGTTCGTGGTCGACGACAACGGTGTGCTGGTGGGCGTGCTGTCCCGCCGTGACCTGCTGTCGCTGTACGTGCGGGAGGACGCCGACCTGCGCCGCGAGATCAAGGACGAGGTGTTCGGCCGGGCTCTGTGGGTCGACCCGCTGGGCATCGGCGTCGAGGTCTCCGCGGGTGTGGTCACGCTGAGCGGCCGGCTCGAGCAGCGCAGCCAGATCGAGATCGCCGAACACCTCGTGCGGACGACCCCCGGTGTCGTGGACGTCGAGAACCACCTCCGGGCGGAGTGGGACGACACGAAGCCGAAGCGCCAGACCGAGATCTTCGGCTGATGGGCGGCTCGATCGTCGTCGGAGTCGACGGCTCGCCGGTCTCGATGGCGGCCCTGCGCTGGGCCGTGGACGAGGCCGTGCTACGTGACTGCGACGTGGCAGCGATATCGGCGTGGCACCGCGACAAGGGCCTCGTCTCGGGCCCCATGTCCGCCGAGATGGCCGTGCAACTGTCGGACGGGCACATGAAGTCCCTTGGGCAGAAGGTCCTGGACGAGGCGATGTACGACATCGGCAACGTCGGTGTGCGCATCCGTCCCGTGCTCGCCGAGGGCGATCCGCGCGGCGTGCTCGTGGACGCGTCCGCGGAGGCGGACCTGCTCGTCGTCGGCAACCACGGGCACGGCGTGGTCGCCGAGGCACTTCTCGGTTCTGTCAGCGCACATTGCCTGCACCACGCGGCCTGCCCAGTCGTGGTCGTGAAGGAGGAGAAGATCGGATGACCAGAAAGCACTGGAGCGAACTGACTCCGTGGCAGCGCAGGACGGCGGTGGCCACCATGGTGGCCGAGGTCGCCCTCGCCGGGGCGGCGTGGACCGATCTGGCACTGCGGCCCGCGGAGTTCGTCCGTGGCCGGAAACTGTGGTGGGCGCTGGTGATCCTGGTCAACTTCGTCGGCCCGATCGCCTACTTCCGCTGGGGCAGGAGGACCTGATCCCGCGGCTCGGTGGTCGTGCGAAAGGCGGTGCGGAGGTTCTCCTCCGCACCGCCTTTGCGATGACCGCTCAGGATGCCTTGGCGGCCTTGCGGCGCTTGGGCGACACACGCCGGCCGTGGCCGAGCACGGTGTGCAGCAGGCCGATGCCCGCTACGAATCCGAAGTCGTACCAGTTGCCGTTGTTGCGCACCTCGTAGATGTTCACGTTGTCGGTGAACAACGAGATCATGAACGTGACCGGGTAGATCAGCCCGTGCCACACCCCGCGCCAGAACCCCGCGACCGTCACACCGTCCACAGAGGACACCGCGTTCGGTCCGGCCGCGCAGGCCGTGGCCACGAGCGCCACGGCCGCGAGCACCACCCACGTCCGGCGGGCCATCGCGACTCAGTCCTTCTGCCGCGGCCGGAGCACGCGCACCACGACCAGCAGCGCGGCGACGGCCACCGAGCCTGCGACGGCGATCAGCCGGTTCACGTTGACCGCGGGCCTCCAGTGCAGCTCGCCGTGGTCGATGACGTAGGCGCCCGCGGGCTTCGCGGTGAGGCCGAAGCCCCCGCTCTCACCCTCCTTGCCCTTCTCGTCCCGCCCGGTGCCGCCACCCGCGCCGCCTGCGATGGTGGCGGCGGCGATGACGGTGATCCCGTCCCGTTCGACGGGCTCGGCGTAGACGGTGCGCGCCTCCAGCGAGTCCTTGGTCCTGCCGATGATCTCGTCGATCTTCATCGTCGCTCCTTCGACGTCGGGCTGACGCTTCCAGCCTCGGCGGTGGCACCGTGAGCGAGACAGGGCCGCAGGTCCCCGCGCTGGTGAGCCTCAAGCCACTCGGCCGTGGCCCATCGCGACACGGGTCTGTCCGGCGATTTCGAGGTCTTCCCTGGCCGTGACGACCCACACCCCGACAGCCGAACCGTCCCGGCTGATCCGCCCAGGCCCGGTGTTGCGGCCCGCGTCCACTCCGATGCCGAGGAACTCCAGCCCGGCAGCGGCGTCGGCCCGCAGCACGGCGTCGTGCTCACCCACGCCACCGGTGAAGACGAGCAGGTCGATCCCGCCGAGCGAGGCGGCCATCGCGGCGATCCCCTGACGCAACCGGTGCACGTACACCTCGACCGCGAGCACTGCCCGCCGGTCGCCGGCCGCGGCGGCTCGGCGCACGTCGCGCAGGTCGCCGCCGACCCCGGACAGACCCGCGAGCCCCGCGTGATGCTCCAGCCCGTCCTCCAGTTCGTCGAGGGACAGTCCAGCCCGCTGCAGCCACACCAGCAGACCGGGATCGACGTCCCCGCTGCGGGTCGCCATCACCAGGCCCGCCAGGGGAGTGAAGCCCATCGTCGTGTCCGCCGAACATCCACTTGCGACGGCCGTGAGCGACGCCCCGGCACCGAGGTGACAGCTGACCACTCGAGCGTCCGGTGTGCCGGCCAGCTCCGCCGCGCGCCGGGAGGCGTAGGAGTGCGACAGCCCGTGGAACCCGTACCTGCGCAGCTCCCACTTCCGTTGCCAGGCAGCGGGTACCGCATATGTCGTTGCGGCAGCTGACATCGTGGTGTGGAACGCCGTGTCGAAGCAGGCGACGTGCGGGACCGTGGGCAGCAGCTCGCGCGCGGCGTCGATGCCGGCCAGTGCGCGAGGCTGGTGCAGCGGCGCCAGCGCGGTGAGGGCTTCAATCTCGTCGCGCACCGAGTCGTCGATCACGGTCGCGCTGGTGAAGGCCGATCCGCCGTGCACGACCCGGTGCCCGACCGCGTCCACGGGCGGCGCGTCGGCGAGGAAGTCCCGAAGCGGACCGGTGTCCCCCTGCCAGCGCTCGACGTGGTGCTCGGCGAGAACGGTGCCG
>NZ_JAJAEG010000027.1:0-37570 GCF_047445655.1 Lentzea alba | reverse complement strand
CCCCCCCCCCCCACGCCGAGCTTCAGGCTGGAGGAGCCCGCGTTCACCACGAGAACGTTCCCGGAGAGTGTCACTGCCAGGTCCACTCGCGGATCTCGGGCAGGTCCTCGCCGTGCTCGCGGATCCAGGCGTGGTGGCGGGTGCGCTGGTCCTGCATGAGCTGACGCAGCCGGGCCGCCTTCGGCCCGAGTCCCGGCACCCGGTCGACCACGTCCATCACCAGCCGGTAGCGGTCCATGTCGTTGAGCACCAACATGTCGAAGGGCGTGGTCGTGGTGCCCTCCTCCTTGTAGCCGCGGACGTGGAAGTTGTGGTGGTTGGTGCGTCGGTAGGTCAGCCGGTGGATCAGCCACGGATAGCCGTGGTAGGCGAAGAGGACCGGCCGGTCGGCGGTGAACAGGGCGTCGAACTCGCGGTCGGGCATGCCGTGCGGGTGCTCGGTCTCGGGCTGCAACCGCATCAGGTCCACCACGTTCACCAGGCGCACCCGCAAAGTCGGCAGGTGTTCGCGCAACAGGCGAGCCGCGGCGAGCACTTCGACGGTGGGCGCGTCGCCCGCGCAGGCGAGCACGACGTCGGGCTCGCTGACGCCGTCGTCCGTGCTGGCCCACTCCCAGATGCCCGCGCCGCGGGTGCAGTGCAGCACGGCCTCCTCGGGATCGAGCCAGTCCGGCGTCTCGTTCTTGCCCGCCACGATCACGTTCACGTAGTCCTTGCTGCGCAGGCAGTGGTCCGCGACCGCGAGCAGGGTGTTCGTGTCCGGTGGCAGGTAGACGCGGACGACCTCGGCCTTCTTGTTCATGACGTGGTCGATGAAGCCGGGGTCCTGGTGGGAGAAACCGTTGTGGTCCTGGCGCCACACGTGCGAGCTGAGCAGGTAGTTCAGCGAGGCGACGGGCCTGCGCCACTCCAGCTTCTTGTGCGTCTTGAGCCACTTGGCGTGCTGGTTGAACATCGAGTCGACGATGTGGATGAACGCCTCGTAGCAGTTGAACAGCCCGTGCCGGCCGCTGAGCAGGTAGCCCTCCAGCATGCCCTGGCACAGGTGCTCGGACAGCACCTCGATCACCCGGCCGTCGTGGGTGAGGTGCTCGTCGACCGGCAACGTCTGCGCCTGCCACTGCTTGCCGGTGACGTCGAACAGCGCGTCGAGCCGGTTGGAGGCGGTCTCGTCCGGCCCGAAGACGCGGAAGTTCCGCCTGTCGGCGTTGAGCGTCACGATGTCGCGCAGCATCCGGCCGAGCACCCTCGTCGGCTCGGAGTGCGTGGTGCCGTGTTTGCTCACCTCGACGGCGTGGGTCCGGACAGCGGGCATCTTCAACTCGCGCAACAACAGTCCGCCGTTGGCGTGCGGAGTGGCGCCCATGCGGCGAGTTCCCTCCGGTGCGAGGGTGAGGAGTTCCGGTCGTGGTGCGCCGTTGTCGTCGAACAGCTCCTCTGGCAGGTAGCTGCGCAGCCACTGCTCCAACTGCCGCAGGTGGTCCGGGTTGTCCCGCACCCCCGCCAGCGGCACCTGGTGCGCCCGCCACGTGTTCTCGATCGGCACTCCGTCCACTTCGGACGGCCCGGTCCAGCCCTTCGGGCTGCGCAGCACGATCATCGGCCAGTGCGGCCGATCGGTCCGCTTCCTGATCCGTGCGATCTCGTCCACGACCTGGTCGAGCACCTCGGCCATCCGCGCGTGCATCTCGGTCGGCTCGTCACCCTCCACGTAGTAGGGCGCGTAGCCGTAGCCGCGCAGCAACGCGTCGAGCTCGTCGTGCGGGATCCTGGCCAGCAGTGCAGGGTTGGCGATCTTGTAGCCGTTGAGGTGCAGGATCGGCAGCACCACGCCGTCGCGCTGAGGGTTGAGGAACTTGCCGGCGTGCCAGCTGGCCGCGAGCGGTCCGGTCTCGGCCTCGCCGTCGCCGACCACGCACGCCACGATCAGTCCGGGGTTGTCGAGTGCGGCACCGAACGCGTGCGCGAGCGAGTACCCCAGCTCGCCGCCCTCGTGGATGGAGCCGGGCACCTCGGGTGCCACGTGGCTCGGCACGCCGCCGGGGAAGGAGAACTGCCGGAAGAGCCGGCGCATGCCCTCCGCGTCGCGCGTCACGTCCGGATGTGTTTCGCTGTAGGAGCCCTCCAGCCACGTGTTGGCGAGCAGCGCGGGGCCGCCGTGACCGGGTCCGGTGACGAACAGGACGTCGAGGTCGCGCTCTTTGATGACCCGGTTGAGGTGGGCGTAGACGAAGTTCAGACCGGGCGTGGTGCCCCAGTGACCGAGCAGTCTCGGCTTGATGTGCTCCGGCACCAGCTGTTCGCTCAGCAACGGGTTGTCCATCAGGTAGATCTGGCCGGCGGACAGATAGTTCGCGGCTCGCCAGTACGCGTCGACCAGCGACAGGTCGGCGTGGGACATCTCGCACTCCTCTGCTCGGTGTGCTTTCACGATGCTGACCTGATCGATCAGGGAACAGGGACCCAGGTCCCTGCCCGCACGGCCCCTTGGCACCTGTCGCGGGGTGATCGAGTTCGACGACAGTGCACGCATCAGGACCGATGGAGGTGTTCGATGAAGCACGCAGGCGCGACCGAGATCGACAACGTCGTGGTGGAGCTCGGTGAGCGGGTACCCGTGGAGGCCAGGCAGTACGCCCACGACAAGATCGCCCCGCTCAGCCGCTACGCGCCGGCACCGGTGCCGTTCGCCCGAGTGCGGCTCACCCGACCGGGCCCGCGCACGATCGCGGTGCAGGTCAACCTGGACGTGAACGGCACGTCGCTGCCCGCACAGGCCGAGGCCGCCACCTTCGCCGAGGCGATCGACGAGGTGCACGACCAGCTCCACACCCGTCTGCTGAAGATGCACAACTGATCTGCCACGACGAAGGGCGCTTCCCCAGCCGGGGAAGCGCCCTTCGTCGTGAACAGACCGGCTAGCTCGGCACCGCGCGAGGGGGAATCACGACGACCGGGCATTCGGCGTGCTTCAGGCAGTGCGCGCTGACGCTGCCGAGGACCGCTCCTACCAGGGCGTTGTGCCCGCGGGTGCCCAGCACGAGCAGATCGGCGTGCCGTGAGGCGCGCACGAGCGCGTCTTTCGCCTGACCCACCACGGTGGTCTCGACGACATCGGGCGCGGACGGGACCTCTGCCCGCATGTCGACCACCGCGAAGTGCAGCTCCTGTGCGGGATGCCGTTGCGGCTTCTCGCCGTACGGGTGCACGCCCATCGAGGTCGCCGGGACGAAGGCGTCCTCGCGCTGCCAGGCCAGCACGGCCTCCACCTGAGCCCCGGTCCACACGGCTTCTTTCAGCGCCCACTTCAGCGCGGCGCGGGAGGACGCCGAGTCGTCCACTCCCACCATGATCACTCGTCGTTTCATCAGTTCTCCCATCGCTCCCCACGAGCGTCCGTCAGCGCGGGAGCCGTTCGGCAGGGACCAATGGCACGACGCGGGCGAGCCCATCCGCCCTGCCTGGCCCCTCGCGCCGCCCGCGACGCTGGACGACATGAGCGACTCAGAACCGAAGCCCGTCGTCGTCGGTGTGGACGGGTCACCCTCTGCCCAGGCCGCGCTGCACTGGGCCGCCGACGAAGCCCGCCGCCGGGGCGTCCCGCTCGCGGTGATCTCGGCCTGGTACCGGGAGCCCGGCATCATCATCGGCCCGCTGCCCGCGGAGATCGGGATCGAGCTGACCCCCGAACGCCTCGAAGCCGCCCAGCACGCCGTGCTCGACCGTGCCGTCAAGGACATCACCGACGTCGAGCTGCACACGGTGGTGGTGCACGGCGATCCGCGCACGGAGCTCACCAAGGCCTCCGGCAACGCCGAACTGCTCGTCGTCGGCAACCGAGGCCACGGACCGATCGTCGAGGCGATCCTCGGCTCGGTCAGCTCCTACTGCGTTCACCACGCCCAATGCCCGGTCGTGGTGGTGAAGGAACCCCGGCCGCCACGGCAAGAGCACGCTGAAGTGGTCCGTCCTCCGCTCACGCCGGGACCGCTGTTGTGAGGCGGGCGGCGATGGCGGCCTGGCCCAGGCTGATGCCGCCGTCGTTGGCGGGCACGCGGCGGTGAGTGAGCACGCGGAACCCGTTGCGGTGCAGGCCGTCCGAGATCCTCCGCGACAGCAGCGAGTTCTGGAACACTCCACCGGACAGCGCCACCGCGTTCAGACCGGTGTCCTCGCGCAGCCGCGCGCAGCAGGCCACGACGGCGTCGGCGAGGCCGTTGTGGAACCGCGCCGCGATCACCGCGAGGTCGACCCCGGCGCGCCGGTCCGCGACGAGTGCCCGCAGCAGGTCCTCGCCGCACAGCACGAGATCGTCCACGGCTGCCGGATAGCCGTCCGAAGTGGACGGATCGGCGCGCTGTTCGAGCTCGATCGCGGCCTGGCCCTCGTAGGTGATCTCGTCGCGCACGTCCAGCAACGCGGCCGCGGCGTCGAACAACCGTCCCGCGCTCGAGGTCAGCGGTGCGTTCACCGCGTTGCGCGCCATCGCCACCACCGGAGCCCACCGGGCCGCGTTCCGTTGCGCCACGGGGAGATCCACGTCCGGCAGGTAGGCGGCCGCCATCCGCCACGGTTGCCTGACCGCCGCGTCCCCGCCCGGCATGGGCACCGGCCGCAGGTGCCCCGCCCGCACGTACCCGGCCAGGTCGGCGACCAGGAACTCGCCGCCCCAGACCGTGCCGTCCGGGCCGAATCCGGTGCCGTCGAAGGCGACCCCGATGACCGGACCGGTCTCGCCGTTGTCCGCCAGACAGGACGCGATGTGGGCGTGGTGGTGCTGCACGGCGACCAGTTCGACACCGTCGAGCCCGGCCGCGTACCTGGTGGACAGGTAGTCCGGGTGCAGGTCGTGCGCCACGACTCGCGGGGTGATGCCGAAGAGGCGCTGGAAGTGCGCGATGCCCTCGGTGAACGAGGTGTGGGTCTCGTGGTCGGTGAGGTCGCCGATGTGCGGGGACAGGAATGCCTGGGAGTCCCTGGCGAGACAGAACGTGTTCTTGAGCTCCGCGCCGCAGGCCAGCACCGGCTCGGGGCAGCGCAACGGAAGCCCGATCGGTTCGGGCGCATGACCTCTGGCACGCCGCAGCACGGTGCCGCCGCGCACGACCGAGTCGTCGGTGCGGACGTGGATGGGGCGGTCGTGGGTGAGCACGGCGTCGGCGACGTCGATCAGCCGATCCGCGTCCCGGTAGGCGATGGGTTCGTCGGAGAGGTTGCCGCTGGTGAGCACGATCGGCTCGCCCAGATCCCGCAGCAGCAGGTGGTGCAACGGGGTGTAGGGCAGCATCAGTCCGAGTTCTCCGGTCGCGGGAGCCACGGCGGCTGCGACCCCTGCGTGCGGACGGCGCGGCAACAGGACGATCGGGCGGCGGTGACCGGTCAGCTCACGTTCGCCGGTCTCGTCCACCTCGCACAGCGCGGCCGCCTGCCGGAGATCGGTGACCATCACCGCGAAGGGCTTGTCCGCTCGACGTTTCCGGCTCCGCAACACCGAGGCGGCCGTCGGGTGCGCCGCGAGCGCGGCGAGGTGGAAGCCGCCCAGCCCCTTGATCGCGAGCACCTGTCCGTCGGCGAGCCGGGCGACCGCGTCGCCCAGAGGGTCCGCACTGTCACCGAGCGCGAGACGAGGCCCGCAGGCGGGGCAGCACGTGGGCTCGGCGTGGAACCGCCGGTCGGACGGATCGGTGTACTCGGCCCGGCAGGCGGTGCACATCGGGAAGCCCGCCATGGTCGTCCGCATCCGGTCGTAAGGCACGTCGCGGACGATGGTGAACCGCGGTCCGCAGTGCGTGCAGTTGACGAACGGGTACCGGTGGCGGCGGTCGGAGGGGTCGAACAACTCGCGCAGACAGTCCGCACACGTCGCGAAGTCCGCCGGCACCAAGGCGTCGCGGGTGCCGTCGCCCCGGCTGGTGACGATCTCGAAGCCGCCGGCCCCGCGGGTCGTGCACGCCGTGACCTCCACCCGTTCGATCCGTGCCAACGGCGGGGCGTCGCGGGGCAGCGCGGCCAGGAACTCCGCCACGTTCTCGTGGGTGCCTTCGATCTCGATGAACACCCCGGCGACGTCGTTGCCGACGCGGCCGGACAACCGCAGCCCGGTGGCCAGCCGGTGCACGTACGGGCGGAAGCCGACCCCCTGCACCACGCCGGTGACGCGGAGGTCCCTGCCGACGCGGCTCACCCGTCGGTGGCCGCGAGCATGGCGGTCATGGCGTCGTCCCAGGTGGCGAAGGCGTGGTCGGACTTGAAGCGCTGCAGCGCGTCCATCGTGTCGCGCCGCACCCGCAGCCACGCGCTGCCGGGGAAGTGGTGGTCCACGGTCTCCCTCCACACACTGACCGGCAACGCGAAGGACGCCTCGTTGCTCCACGGCACCTGCCACACCCGCAGCTTGCCGTCCTGGTTGCCGAACACCGTGCCGCTGAACAACAACAGCAGCGGGATGGCGCCGGTGTCGAGCGCGTTGAAGTACTTGGCCGAGGCGACCTCGAGGTCGTACGTGCACGGCAGGTCGAGATCGACGACGGTGCTCCCGGTGAAGCCCGGCACCATGGTCGACAGCGTCGCGAACGACACGGGTTTCAGAGTCTTCGTCCACCGTCCCGTCTCACCGAAGAGGTCGGCCAGCCGTAGTGCCTCGGCCGCGGAGTACGTCCTCCGGTGCGGTTCGATGCGGATCTGGCACCGCAACGCGACCGCCTCGACCGGTGCGCCGGACCTCTCGAGGATCCGCAGCCGCAGCGTCAGCGCCGGTACGGCCGCGTACCGGTTCGGCCAGGCGCCCTCGCACTCGAAGTGCAGCAGGTCCATCAGCGCGACCCTCCCGCCAGCACGCCCGCCTTGTCGCGGATCTCCGCGAACAGCTCGCCGATGTGGTCGCGCACCTGGTCGCCACCGTCCACTCCGGACCAGTACAGCCGGACCGTGCCGACGAGCCGGTAGCACACGTCGATCGGCACCAGGAAGCAGTCGACCTCGTGCTCGCCGCGGCGGAACAGGATCGCCTCGACGTCCGGTTCGGCGGCTGCCACCAGCGGGTGCGCGGCGGCGAACCCGGTCCAGAAACCTGGGTTGAGCCGACGTTCGGTGGCGCCGGCCGGACTCGGGTGGAACGCGGTGATCACCGAGTCCGTGCGCAGCACGAACGCCGAGCTCACCGGGATGTCCAGCCCGTCCCAGTCCGCCACCGAGACCGGTCGCAGAGGATCCCACAGGTAGCGCTCCGGTACCGCCCGGTACCTGCCGCGCCGGGCCGCGCCCTTGGTGAACAACAGGAAGCAGGCACGGCAGGCGCACATCAGGCTGCGGCGCGTGGTGTCCACGACGTGGCCGTGCCGCGCCGCGACCGGGGTCCGGCACATCTCGCACTGCTCGAGCTGCCGCATCTGGGCGGAACGCTGCTCCAGCAGGGATCCCGGCGGCCCGCCGAAGCGGTGCAGTCCCTCGCGCCCGCTCATGACGCGACCCCCAGCCGCGAACCGGGCGGTGGCCCCATGCCGATCTGCAGCAACGTGGGTGGAGCGGCGGTGGCGACCTCCACCCGTGTGACCTCAGGAGCCGCGCCGAGCACGGCCTCCTCGATGGTGTGCGTCGCGGCGGACCGGCAGCCGCCCGCGGTGAGCCGGATGTGGGCCACCCCGTCGGCGTCCATCCCGAGGTACTCCACCGGGCCGGGCAGGTCGAGCGTGCCGAGCGCTCTCCGGATCCGGGCGGCGGTGTCGAGCGGATGCAGGTCGTGCAACAACAGCAGGTCCTCCACCAGCGCGTCCTCGGCGATCCGGGTGACCAGCGCCGGGTCGTGGTCGCGCAGGATCGAGAGAACGCGCGCCAGCCCTTCGCCGTACAGGGCCATCAACAGCCGGACGAGCTCCTCGGCGGTGTCCCTGGTCGTCCCGGACAGCAGGGAACCGAGCAGCTCCTCGACGCGGTCGCTCGCCGCACGAACGTCCTCGTTCACGACTCACCGCTGAAGGCGTGCGGGGTGTGGATCCTGGTCAGCGTCTTGCCGGGGCCGACCGCCATGTGGACACCACAGGGCATGCACGGGTCGAAACTGCGGACCGTGCGCATGATGTCGATGCCCTTGAAGTTCTCCCGGGAGTTCTCCTCGAAGATCGGCGTGTTCTGCACCGCGTCCTCGAACGGGCCCGGCGTGCCGAAGCTGTCGCGCACGCTGGCGTTCCACGGCGTCGGCGGATACGGCTGGTAGTTCGCGATCCTGCCGTCCTTGATCACCATGTGGTGCGACAGGCCGCCGCGCACCGCCTCGGTGAAGCCGACGCTGAACGCGTTGTCGGGCACGGTGAACTCCGACCACGTGTCGGTGCGCCCGCCGCGCACCTCGGCCAGCGCCCGTTCGGAGAAGTGCAGCGCCAGGCCCGCCGTGTACGCCTGGAAGTACGTCCGGGCCCGGTTGCGCTCGATCGCGTTGCTCCAGCGGGGGATCCGCCACTCGAACGTGGTCTCGGGCTTGGTCATGGTGCGCGGCAACGTGATCCGCACGCTCTGGCCGGTCGACTTCACGTAGTCGGTCTGCACGAGGCCCGCCAGCGCGGTGGTCCACAGCCGGGCGAGGGGCCCGCCGCCGGTGTCGAGCGGCAGGTGGTCCTCGCCGTCGAACCACCGAGGCGACATCGTCCAGGAGTACTTGTCACCGAAGTCGCGCTTGCCGGGTCTCGGGATGGTGTGCTGGTTCCACGGGTGCCGCGCGTCGACAGGATTGCCCAGCTCGTCGTGCGTGACGAACCGGTCCATGCCCTCCCAGTCCTCGTAGAACGAGGAGCCGAGCAGGATCCGCATGCCGAGGTTGATGTCGACGAGGTCGGTGGTGACGAGCTCACCGTCCACGACGATGCCCGGCGTGATGAACATCTTGCGGCCCCACGCCGGCATGTTGCGATACGTGAAGTCGCAGTGCTCGGGATCGTTGAGGCCGCCCCAGCACGCCAGCAGCACCCGCCGTCTGCCGACCTCCTCGTAACCGGGCATCGCCTCGTATATGAAGTCGAAGAGGTCGTCGTGCATCGGCACGACCTTCTTCATGAACTCCACGTAGCGCATGAGCCGGGTCAGGTAGTCGGTGAACAACTGCATCGTCGCCACCGTGCCGACGCCACCGGGGTACAAAGTGGACGGATGGACGTGCCTGCCCTCCATGAGGCAGAACATCTCCCTGGCCTGCCGCGAGACCTGCAGCGCCTCGCGGTAGAACTCGCCCTCCAGCGGGTTGAGCGACCGCATGATGTCGCCGATCGTGCGGTAGCCGTGCTCACCGGCGTGGGGTGCCTCGGTGCGGTTGGCGAGGTCGAGCACACCGGGGTTGGTCTCGCGGACCATCTTCTCGCAGTAGTCCACGCCGACCAGGTTCTCCTGGAAGATGTTGTGGTCGAACATGAACTCGGCGGCCTCGCCCAGGTTGATGATCCACTCGGCGAGGGGCGGCGGGCGGACGCCGTAGGCCATGTTCTGCGCGTAGACCGAGCAGGTGGCGTGGTTGTCCCCGCAGATGCCGCAGATGCGGCTGGTGATGAAGTGCGCGTCGCGCGGGTCCTTGCCCTTCATGAACACGCTGTAGCCGCGGAAGATCGACGACGTGCTGTAGCACTCCACGACGCGCTTCTGGGCCCAGTCGATCTTCGTGTGGATGCCGAGGCTGCCGACGATCCGGGTGATCGGATCCCAGGTCATCTCGACGAGACCGGTGTCCTTCGAGGTCATCGCGCCACCCGGATCTCCCGCAGCACGCGGATCGCGGTGCCCGACACGGCACGGGCCGGTGCGGGCGCGTTGCCGCCGGGCGGGTGTTCCATGAACGGCATGAACTTGTCCGGGAAGCCGGGCATCGTGCAGGCGATGCAGATGCCGCCCACGTTGGGACAGCCGCCGATGCCGTTGATCCAGCCGCGCTTGGGCACGTTGCACTTCACCACCTGGCCCCAGCAGCCGAGCTTCACCAGGCACTTGGGCGATCCGTGCCGTTCGGCGAACTCGTCCTGCTCGTAGTACCCGGCGCGGTCGCACCCCTCGTGCACGGTCGTCTCGAACAGCCAGCGAGGCCGCAGCGCCTCGTCGAGGTCGATCGCGGGCGCGCGGCCGGCGACCTGGTATAGCAGGTGCAGGATCGTCTCCGAGAGGTTGTCGGGCTGGACGGGACAGCCGGGCACCACCACGATCGGCACACCGTCCTTGGACTTCCAGTCCCAGCCGAGGTGGTCCGGCACGCCCATCGCGCCGGTCGGGTTGCCCGCCATGGCGTGGATGCCGCCGTAGCCGGCGCAGGTGCCGACGGCGAGCACCGCGGTGGCCTTGGACGCCAACCGGTCCAGCCACTCGCTGGTGGTGACGGGCTGGCCGGTGGCGGGGTCGGTGCCGAAACCGCACCAGTAGCCCTCGGCCTTGTTCGTCTCGTCCGGCACCGAGCCCTCCACGACGAGGATGAACGGGTCGAGCTCGCCGCGGTCCGCCTTGTGCCACCACTCGATGAAGCTGTCCGCACCACCGTCGGGTCCGCACTCGAAGTCCAGCAAGGGCCAGTGCATGGCCACGCGGGGCAGTCCCGGCAACCCGCCGAGGACGATCTCCTCGATGCTGGGCTGGGTGGCCGCGGTCAACGCCACCGAGTCACCGTCGCAGCCGAGGCCGCCGTTCATCCACAGCACGTGCACGACGGGATCGGTTTCGACCTGGGCCTGTGGTCTGTCGCCGGGCTCCTGCTCGGCCCTGGTCATCGTCCTGCACCTCCGCTGGGAAACAGCTCCTGGCGAGGCGGGAAAAAGCGATTTGATTTCCGCGGCACATCCAGGGGCGAGGGGCAACGCTAGACCTTTCGCGGTGGCGGAGCAAGACTGAAGTGTCAATGAACTGGACATTGCTGACCAGCTGGGAAATTCCCTGAACGAGGTAGGCTGGCCCGTCGCGGAAGGGACGGTGGCGTGGCCGAGTCGATCGAGATTGTGCCGGTCGTGGTGCTCACGCGCGTGTTCAGCGCGAGGCCGTCGTCGGTGCCGGAAATCCACGACTTCCTGCGCCGATGCCTCGCGGAAACGCCGTTGTCCGAGGTGGACAATCGTGACCTGGGCAGGACGGTGCTGAAGGTGCTGCTCGACGCTGCGGGACCGGCCGGGCAGATCCAGGTTTCGTGCCGGAGCTACCCGGATCGGGTCGAGGTCGACGTCCTGCCGTCGGAGACCGCGCACCTTCACCCGGATGGCCGCCCGCCGGCCGGGTCGACTACGACCAGGTCAGAAGTGTCCACCGAGACCGACCCGGTAGCCGCGGTGGCGAGTTTCGCCGAGTGGATCACTGCGGTGCTCCGTCGCGAGGGCATGACTCGGGAGGCCGCCGCGCGGCAGCTCGGAGTGTCGGTCAAGACCGTGAGCCGCTGGGCAGGCGGGGAGACCGAGCCACGTCTGCGCGAGCTGCGCCGCATCCAGGACAGGTTCGGGGACATGCCGTTTCGGTGATCGCCGAAAACCCCGGCAGATTTGTCTGAAAGTTCTTCAGGAACGAAGGGCAGCTTTCGCGGTCACGCGGAATAGACGTGGTCTTGCGTGCCCGTACGGTCGTGAAGTAAACATCCTCTTTGCGGTCTGCGGAATCCGCTCCGACACCGAAGAAGGGCTCGTGGCAAAACCTTCGACTACAGATCGTGCTGGCCGATTCAACGAATTGTCACTACGTCGAACCGGCCCATTGTTCGACCTCGCCGAGCAGGCCGGGGAAATCACGCAGACCTGCCGCCGCATGGCCGAGCGGTTCCAGCGCGGCGGCAAGCTGGTGGTCTTCGGCAACGGCGGTCCCAGCACCGACGCCCAGCACGTCGCGGTGGAGTTCGTCCACCCGGTGATCATGGGCAAGCGCGCACTGCCTGCGCTCTCGCTGACCTCCGACGTCGCCACGCTCACCGGGGTGGCGGCCCGCGCCGGGTTCGCCGAGACGTTCGCGCACCAGATCCGCTTTCTCGCCGAACCGGCCGACATCGCACTGGGGCTGTCCGCCGACGGCGACTGCCAGAACGTGCTGCGCGCATTGGACATCGCGCGGAGTGCGGGGATGCTCACCGTCGCACTGGTGGGCGGGGACGGCGGGACGATCGCCGCGACCGGGGCTGCCGACCACGTGCTGGTCGCCAGGTCGGCGGATCCGCTGGTGGTCAAGGAGGTTCACGTGACGGCGTATCACCTGCTGTGGGAACTGACGCACGTGTTCCTCGAGCGGACCGGTGTGGCGTGAACATCCCTGGTTGTTCCGACGACGTCTGTCTCACCTGCTCGGACAGCGCCAGCCCGGCGACCGTGCTGAAACTGCTCGACGACGCGATGGCGGTCGTGCGGTTCGAAGACGGTGAACGCGAGGTGAGCGTCGCACTCGTGAGCGCCTCGGTCGGTGACACGGTGCTCGTGCACGCGGGGGAGGCAATCTCCGTGCTGCCCGGCGGTGCCGCATGACCGAGTCGCTGTACCCGTTCCTGCACGCCGCATCGTCCGATGTGGACGGACTGGTGGCGCAGGTGCACGCCTCGACGGTGGCCAAGGTCCATGACGCCATCCGGTTGCGCGAGGAGATGTTCGACCGCGAACGCGACCGCCTCGACGAGTGCGCTCGTGCGATGGCCGAACGGTTCGCGGCGGGAGGGCGGCTGCTCGCGTTCGGCAACGGTGGCAGCTCCACCGACGCGCAGGACCTGGCGAGCCTGTTCCTCAACCCGCCGGGCACGGCACGGCCGTTGCCGGCGTTCGGGCTGACCAACGACATCGCGGTGATCACCGCGTTGAGCAACGACGTCGGGTTCGACGTGGTGTTCTCGCGTCAGGTCGCGGCCTTCGGACGGGCGGGCGACATCGCGGTGGGCCTGTCCACCAGCGGCAACTCGGTGAACCTGCTGCCGGCGTTCGACGAGGCGCACCGGCGCGGCCTGCTCACCGTCGGCTTCGCGGGCGGTTACGGCGGGCAGATGGCCGAGTCGCGCGTCGTGGACCACCTGTTCGTCGTGCCGTCCTCGTCGGTGCACCGGATCCAGGAAGCGCAGACCACCCTCTACCACCTGCTGTGGGAGCTGGTGACGTCATGACGAACGCGATGGCGCTGGCGAAGGCGATCGCGGACGCGGTTCTGTACGAGGGGTACCTGCTCTACCCGTATCGGGCGTCCGCGGCCAAGAACCAGCTGCGCTGGCAGTGGGGTGTGCTCATGCCGCCGTCGTTCACGCGAGGCGGCGAGCACCCGGACACGCGGGCGGAACTGCTGATGGTGCCGTCCGCGGGCGCGACCTTGCACGTGCGACTGAGGTTCCTGCACCTGCAGGCGCGCGTGGCCGAGGTGCCGGACGGTGACGGCTATCGCGCGGTGCCGTCCGTGACGGTCGCCGGACACGACCACACCACCTGGGACGAGGCGGTGGAGCGCGAGATCGACCTGGCGGTCGGAGTGACCAACCTCGTCGAACGCGGTACCCGCCTGCCGTTCGAAGTGGACGGTGGCGGCGAGGTCGAGGTGATCGCCGGAGGCGCCGGTGCGCGGCTCGTCCGCACCCGCTGGACCCTGCGGGGCGAGCTGCGGCTGCGTGCCGACCCGGTGCCGGGGCGGCCGGAGGCGTTGAAGTTGCGGGTGTGGGTGCGGAACACGTCGCCGTGGACCGCCGCCGACGCCTGCCGCCAGGACGCGCTCAGGCGGGCGTTGATCTCGGCGCACACGCTGCTCGCGGTGTCCGGCGGCGGCTTCCTGTCGCTGGTGAGCCCACCGGAGTGGGCGGCGGACGCGGTGCGGGGCTGCCGCAACGAGCGGACGTGGCCGGTGCTGGTGGGGGAGCAGGGGCGGGACGACGCGGTGCTCTGCGCCCCGATCATCCTGTACGACCACCCGAGGATCGCGGAGCAGAGCCACGGCGAGATGTTCGACGCCACCGAGATCGACGAGCTGCTCACGTTGCGGACGATGACGCTGACGCCAGAGGAGAAGCGGCAGGTGCGGGCCACCGACGCAAGGGCGGCGGCGCTGCTCGACCGGGTCGACGGCCTGTCGGGGGAGTCGGTGAAGCGGCTGCACGGGACGATGCGCCGCGAGGATCCGGCGGAAGGGGTGCACGGCGCCGCGCGCGGTGGGGACTCGGCGGAGGGGCCGCACGGCACTGCTCGCGGCGACGATCCACCTGAGGACGCGCACGTCCTGCTCGACGGCGTGCTGGTGGGCAAGGGTTCCAGGGTGCGGTTGCGGCCGGTCCGCAAGGCCGACGCCCACGACATGTTCCTGGCCGGCCGCATCGCCGTGGTGCACCGGGTGATGTCCGATGTGGACGGTGGCACTCATCTGGCGGTGACGCTGGAGGACGACCTCGGCGCGGATCTGCTCGCGGCGTCCGGGCTGTACCGCTACTTCGGCCCGGAGGAGGTCGACCCGCTGTGACCACGAGCGTGCTGGTCGCAGGGATCGGCAACGTGTTCCTGGGCGACGACGGGTTCGGCGTCGAGGTCGTGCGAGAGCTCAAGAAGACCGCACTGCCGGACTGGGTCAGGGTGGCGGACTACGGAGTGCGCGGCATGCACCTCGCCTACGACCTGGCCACCGCGGACCCCGAACTGACCGTCCTGGTCGACGCGACCGAACGAGGTGACGAGGCGGGCACCGTCTACGTGATCGAGCTCGACACGTCAGCACGGTCGCCGCGCCCGTGCCTCGACGCGCACGGCATGCAGCCGGACGTCGTGCTCGACCTGCTTGCACTGCTCGGCGGTGTGCCGGGCCGCGTGCTGCTGGTCGGCTGCGAACCTGCGGTCGTCGACCACAGGATGGGGCTGAGCCCCGTGGTCGAACGTGCCGTCGGCACCGCGGTGGCTGCCGTGACCGACATCGTCGCGAACCACGGAAGGTGAGGAACGGACATGTGCCTCGGGATTCCGGGAGAGGTCGTGGAGATCCTCTCCGATCGCCAGGACCTCGCGACGGTCGACGTGTGCGGGGTGAGGCGAGCCATCAACATCGGGTTGCTCGCAGACGAGGGCGTGAGCCCCGGCGACTGGGTGCTGATCCACGTCGGCTTCGCGCTCTCCAAGATCGACGAGGAGGAAGCCCAGGCGGCACTGGAGTTCCTCGAAACCCTCGGCAAGGCCTACCAGGACGAGATGGACGCACTGCGGGACTCCCGCATCGACTAGAAGGTTGCGCGACATGCGTTTCGTCGACGAGTACCGGGACGCCGGTCAGGCCAGAGCCCTCGCGGCCGAGATCGCCGCACTGTGCGAACCGGGCCGCGAGTACAAGTTCATGGAGGTGTGCGGCGGGCACACGCACACGATCTACAAGCACGGCATCGAGGACTACCTGCCGGAGAACATCACGCTGGTGCACGGGCCCGGCTGCCCGGTCTGCGTGATCCCGATGGGGCGCGTGGACGACGCGATCCACATCGCCCGCCAGCCCGGTGTGCTGATGACGTCCTTCGGCGACATGATGCGGGTTCCCGGCGGCGGCGGGAACTTCTTCGACGCCAACGCCGAGGGCACGAACATCCGGATGGTGTACTCGCCGCTGGACGCGCTGAAGATCGCCAGGGAACGACCGGACGTGCAGGTCGTGTTCATGGCGATCGGCTTCGAGACCACCGCCCCGTCCACCGCGATGACCGTGCTGCGCGCCGCGAAGGACGGCATCGACAACTTCGCGGTGTTCTGCAACCACGTCACGATCCTGCCCGCGATCAAGGCCATCCTCGACTCGCCGGACCTGCGGCTGGACGGGTTCCTCGGACCGGGCCACGTCTCCACGGTGATCGGCTGCGCGCCGTACGAGTTCATCGCGCGTCACTACGGGAAACCGCTCGTCGTGGCGGGGTTCGAGCCGCTGGACGTGCTGCAGTCGATCTACATGCTGATGCGTCAGCTCAAGGACGGGCGCGTGGAGGTCGAGAACCAGTACACGAGAGTTGTTCCGTGGCAGGGCAATCCGACGGCGTTGCGGGCGATCGGCGAGGTGATGGAGCTGCGTCCGTACTTCGAGTGGCGCGGCCTCGGCTTCATCTCCTACTCGGCGCTGCGACTGCGGGCCGCCTACGCGGACTTCGACGCCGAGCTGCGGTTCGAGCTGCCGGGCGTGCGGGTGGCGGACCCGAAGTCGTGCCAGTGCGGCGAGGTGCTCAAGGGCGTCCTGAAACCGTGGGAGTGCAAGGTCTTCGGCACCGCCTGCACGCCGGAGACACCGATCGGGACGTGCATGGTGTCGCCGGAGGGCGCCTGCGCCGCCTACTACAACTTCGGCCGGTTCACCCGCGACCGGGTGGGTGCGCGATGACCACGTCCGACCGCGAGCGGCAGGTGCTGGACCGCATCGAACAGACGCGCAGGCGCCGCCCGAAGGTGCGGGAGGAGCGGATCACGCTCGCCCACGGCGCCGGCGGAAAAGCCACGCAGACGCTGGTCGAGGCCGTGTTCCTGGAGGCGTTCCGCAACCCGGTGCTCGAACCGCTCGACGACGCGGCGGCACTGGAGATCGGTCTTTCCCGGGTCGCCGTCACGACCGACTCGTTCGTGGTGACACCGTTGTTCTTCCCCGGCGGCGACATCGGGCACCTGGCGGTCAACGGCACGGTGAACGACCTCGCCGTGTCCGGTGCCCGGCCGCTCTACCTGACCGCGGGGTTCATCCTGGAGGAGGGTTTTCCGGTCGCCGACCTGATGAGGATCGTCACGTCGATGCGGGAGGCCGCCGACGCGGCGGGCGTCCACGTGGTCACCGGTGACACGAAGGTCGTGCAGCGCGGCAAGGGCGACGGCTGCTATGTCAACACCTCCGGCATCGGGGTCGTCGAGCACGCGTGGCGGCTCGGCGCGCACCACGTGCGGCCGGGCGACGCGGTGATCGTGTCGGGACCGATCGGCGACCACGGCATCACGATCATGCTGGCCCGCGGCGATCTGGGCATCGAGTCGGACCTGGAGTCGGACACCGCGCCGCTGCACGATCTGGTGGCCGCGCTGCTGGAGGTGGCACCCGGCGTCCGGATGATGCGCGACGCCACCCGCGGCGGCGTCGCGACCGTGCTGAACGAGCTGGCGCGGGCGGCCGAGGTGTCCGTCGTGCTGGAGGAGGACGCCATCCCGGTGCGCCCCGAGGTGCGTGGCGCGGCCGAGCTGCTCGGCATCGATCCTCTTTACGTGGCCTGCGAAGGACGTTTCGTGGCCGTGGTGGAGGAGGCCCAGGCCGGCCAGGCGGTCGAGGCGCTGCGGGCACACCCGCTGGGCGCGCAGGCCGCGGTGATCGGACGGGTCGGCGAGGCGCCGGCGGGCCTTGTGCTGCTGAAGACCGCGTTCGGTGGCACCAGGATCTGCGACGTGCTGGTGGGCGATCCGCTGCCGAGGATCTGCTGAATGCACGAGGTGGCCGTCACCCAGGCGATCATCACCGCGATCACCGAGAAGACGGGTGAGGCCCGGATCCTCCTGGTGCGGCTGGAGATCGGCATGCTGTCCGGGGTTCTGCCCGACGCGGTCCGGTTCTGCTTCGACCTGGTCGCGGAGGGCACGCCCGTCGAGGGCGCGACGCTCGTCGTCGACGAGCCGCCAGGGCGTGCCCGCTGCCGGGACTGCCGCGGGGAGTTCGGCGCTGACGACCTGATCCTGTTGTGCCCGGCGTGTGGCAGCGCGTGCGCCGATGTGTTGTCCGGCAAGGAACTGCGAATCAAGTCCGTGGAGGTGAGTCCGGCATGTGCGGGACCTGCGGGTGCTCCGGCGTGACCGTGGAGCTGGAACAGCGGGTGCTGGCCCGCAACGACGACCTCGCGCAGCGCAACCGCGCGTGGCTCGCCGAACGCGAGGTGCTCGCGGTGAACCTGATGAGCTCGCCGGGCGCGGGCAAGACCACGTTGCTCGAACGCACGATCCGCGGGCTCGGCGGCGAGCCGGTGGTCTCCGTGGTCGAAGGTGACCAGGAGACCGCGATCGACGCCGAGCGGATCCGCGCGACTGGCTGCCGCGCGGTGCAGGTCAACACCGGCGCGGGCTGCCACCTGGACGCCTCCATGTTCGCGCGCGCGTTGAGCGAGCTCGACCCGCCTGCCCGGTCGGTGGTGTTCGTGGAGAACGTCGGCAACCTCGTGTGCCCGGCACTGTTCGACCTGGGCGAGTCCTACCGGGTGGTGATCACGTCGGTCACCGAGGGCGCGGACAAACCACTCAAGTACCCGCACATGTTCGGCACCGCGGACCTCGTCGTGCTCAACAAGGTCGACCTGGCGCCGCACCTGGACTTCGCGGTGGACACCTTCGTCGGGCACCTGCGTCAGGTGAACCAGCGAGCCGAGGTGGTGCCGTTGTCCGCGACCACCGGCGCGGGCGTCGGTGCCTGGTGCGGGCGGCTGCGCGACTGGGTGTAGCTCAGCGGCCGCACGACTGCCGTGACTTCTCCGCCCGGCGCAGGTCCTCGGCGGCCTGTTCCGGCATGGCCAGCTCGATCGTGCAGCCGGACGCGTCGGAAGTGACGTCGAGCCACTCGCAGATCTGGTTGGTCAGCCAGAGCCCGTCGCCGGGCAGTTCGGCGGCACCGGGTGGCCGGTAGCCGACGAACGGGTCGACCACGTCCAGCGGTGTGTCGCTGTGCAGCGTGCACACCACCCGGCCGGCGGCGGGCCGGACCCACACCGCCGCCCGGTCCACTCCCTGCCTGGCCAGGTAGGAGACGATCTCTCCGATCGCGATGCCGAACATGCCGACGGCATCGTCGTCGGACTTCAGCAGTGCGGTGGCCTTCTTCAGCACGTACCGCCGCACGGCCGCCAGCTCGCCCTCGAAGCGGAAGAGATCCGCGGCGATGCCCATCGGCTGGGCTCGCGACCTGGCGAACTCCTCCGGTGCGACGAACTGCGAGGAGGGTTCGGCCCGGTGTCCCACCACGCATTCGGGATGGGTGCGCCGGGCGTTCTCGATGATGTCGGGACTGACCGCCCTGCTGTCGTAGGGGCAGATCATCCAGATCCGGGTGTCGGCCAGCACGACGTTGAGCGCCGCCTCCATCCGCTGCCAGTCGGTGATCTCGCGGTTCGACCTGCCCGTCCACTCGGGCTCGGCGAGAACGCGCACGGTTCCGGCGGGCCGCCGGCTGGTCCAGTAGCGGTGGATGGCCGTCGCACGCTGCGGAGGCCTGCTGCCGAGGTGTTCGTGATCGGTGTACTCGACGCCGTCGGCTTCGGGCCCGATCACGTCGTGCAGCAGCCCCTGGTTCGGTCGCGAGGTGGCCACCAGCACCGGTTCACCCCGGCGGAGGCCGTCCTGCACGAACGGGACCGCCATCGCGAGGAACTCGGCGTCACTGCCGTAGATGCAGCCCTGGTGCAGAAAACTCTCCTTCACGGCGACTCCTGGGCGGCGGACCCGTGAGTTCTGCTGAATTCGTGGACTGTGCTGTGCACGGGGCACCTCAGGAGAATCACGCTCCTAGCTCTCTCTCAAAACTTCTTTCGAGGGCTCTGATGTACGTCATCGCAGTTCAGGCGCAGATCCGCCGGGCAGTGCGGAATCGCCGAGCCGAATGGTAACGGGGCGAGAACAGTGCGGGTAACTCCCATTTGTGACTGTCTTGAAAGGCCAGGTCAGCGCCGTTCCGGACATTTATGTCCACGACTGGACAGCAGTGTCCGCAGTGTGCGCCAGATAGAAATTCACGGAATGGGCGGGGCCTTGGTCCTGATCCGGCGAGGACGTCGCGCCCTGTGCGCCCGTTGCGTCCTCGGCTGGGATGAACTCATGACTCTCGCAAACACGGGACTGTCGTCGGCGGAAGCGGCGAGGCGACTGCGGGTTGACGGCCCGAACGTGCTGCCGCGAGCACGCCGGCGGCATCCCCTGTTGTTGCTGATGGAGCAGCTGATCCACTTCTTCGCGTTGATGCTGTGGGTGGCGGCGCTGTTCGCGCTGCTCGCCGGCATGCCCGCGCTGGCCGTGGCGATCGTGGTCGTGGTGGTCCTGAACGGCGTGTTCGCGTTCGCCCAGGAGTACCGGGCCGACCGGGCCGCGCAGCGGTTGCGCGATCTGATGCCACTGCGCGCGATGGTGCGCAGGGACGGGCATCCCCATCACGTGGACGCGTCGGAGCTCGTCGTAGGTGATGAGCTCCTGCTGGAGGCGGGGTCACGGGTCTGCGCCGACGGTGAGGTGCTCACCGCCTCGGGGCTCGCCGTCGACGAGTCGATGCTGACTGGCGAGAGCGTTCCGGTGAGACCGGTTGCGGGACAGCAGGTGCATGCGGGCACGTACGTGGCCGAGGGCGAGGCGACGGTGCTGGTGACCGCGATCGGCGGGCACACGGAACTCGCGGGCATCGCCGCGTTGACCCAGGACGCGAAGCCGCCGCGCAGCCCGCTCGCCGGGCAGTTGCACCGCGTCGTCGTGATCCTCGCGCTGCTCGCTACCGCCGTGGGCGCGGCGTTCTTCGGCGTCAGCCTTCTGCTCGGACTGCCGCTCACCGAGGGTTTCCTGTTCGCGGTCGGTGTCACGGTCGCGCTCGTGCCGGAAGGGCTGCTGCCGACCGTGACGTTGTCGCTGGCCCGTGCCGCGCAGACGATGGCGAGCCGCAACGCGTTGGTGCGCAGGCTCGACGCGGTGGAGACACTGGGCGCGACGACGTTCATCTGCACGGACAAGACCGGCACGCTGACCCGCAACGAGATGTCGGTCGTGCACGTCTGGACACCCGCCGGTGAGGTGAGCGTGCACGGCAACGGCTACGAGCCCATCGGCACCGTGGAAGGTGCACCCGCGGCGGTGGACAGAGTGCGTGCGTTGGCGGCCAGCGCCAAGCGGTGTTCTCCCCGCGCCCACGTACGGCTTCAGGACGAGCGGTGGCTCCCGGTCGGTGACCCGATGGAGGTCGCGCTGCACGTGCTCGCCGGACGCGTCGGCGTCGACGGTCCGTCGGCCGACGCCGTGCGGTTCCCGTTCGACCCCCGGCGCCGCCGATCGTCCGTTGTGGACTTCGACGGCGTGCACGTGACCGGTGCCCCGGAGACCGTCCTGCCCCGGTGTCTGCCGGTGCACGGGGCTGAGGACGCGATCGCCGCACTGGCGGGGCGGGGTCTTCGCGTGCTCGCGGTGGCGGGCCGGCCCGCGCGGCCGGGCGACGAGAAGTCCTGGGAGAACGCCGAACGGGACCTGGAGCTGCTCGGCCTGGTGGGTCTGCAGGATCCGCCCCGCGACGACGTGGCCGAGGCGATCGCCTCGTGCCGGTCGGCGGGCATCCGCATCGCCATGATCACCGGTGACCACCCCGCCACCGCGAGGGCGATCGCCGACCAGGTCGGCCTGCGCGGTCCCGACCAGCTCGTGGTGGAGGGGGCGGAGCTGCCCGCCGATCTCGACGAGCTCGGCGCGCTGCTCGACCGCGACGGCGTGGTCGTAGCCCGCGTGACACCGGAGGACAAGCTGCGCATCGCCAAGGCGTTGCAGCGCAAGGGACATGTGGTGGCCATGACCGGCGACGGCGTGAACGACGGCCCTGCCCTGCGTGCGGCGGACATCGGCGTCGCGATGGGAGCGTCCGGCACGGACGTGGCCCGCGAGGCGGCCGACCTCGTGCTGCTCGACGACCACTTCGGCACCATCGTCGGAGCGGTCGAGCTGGGCCGCGCCACCTTCGCCAACATCCGCCGCTTCCTGACCTACCACCTCACCGACAACGTCGCCGAGCTGACGCCGTTCGTGGTGTGGGCGTTGTCCGGGGGCACGATCCCGCTCGCGATCACCGTCCTGCAGGTCCTCGCCCTGGACATCGGCACGGACCTGCTGCCCGCGCTCGCCCTCGGTGCCGAGCCGCCGAACTCCCGCACCATGCGAGGCCGACTGCGCACCGGCTCGCTGATAGACGCCTCGCTGATGCGGCGGGTGTTCGGTGTGCTCGGCCCCGCGGAAGCCGTGGTGTCGATGGCCGCGTTCGTCGTGGTGCTCCTCGCGGGCGGCTGGCGGCTGGGCACCGCCCCCGACGCGGCGCTGCTCGCGACCGCGTCCGGCACCGCGTTCACCGCCATCGTGCTCGGTCAGCTGGCCAACGCCTACGCGTGCCGCAGTGCGGCCCGTCCCGTGATGAAGAAACGGCTGCGCGGCAACAGGTTGCTGCTGTGGGCGGTGGCGTTCGAACTCGCCGTCCTGATCGTGTTCCTGTTCGTGCCACCACTTCCCGGCTTGCTCGGCGGGCACGCCCCCTCGGCACTGGGCTGGGTGCTCGCAGCCGCCACGGTGCCCGCCGTGCTGCTGGCGGACACGGCCGCGAAGGCGGTGCAGGCCCGCAAGCACGCGCGGATGCTCACAGATGGCTGAGCAGCCCGGCGACCTCGCCGGGGTGCGCGGCCGGGCTGGTGGACCTGATGCCGTTGCTCCAGCCGAGGTCCTCACGCCAGCGCAGCACGGGACCTCGCTCGGTGATCACCTCGCCGCACCTGGGGCGCGACGGCGAGAGCTCCAGGACGACCTGCGCGACGTCGATGCCCTCACGCGCAAGCCTGTCGACGACCTCATCGAAGTAGCGGGTGAGAGCGACCGGGGTGCGGGCCGCGCTGGTGTGGTGCACTGCAGGCCTCCTGTGGGCTGGACGAACGCCCACACTCTCCGTCGCCTGGAGCAACCGTCCCAGGGGCCAAGGTCCCGTTGTGACAGGGACCGATCGGCCTTCGCCCCGGTGAGGCGGCGAACCCGGTCCCGCTCGGCAGCGTACCGAGGTGCGACGTCCCACATACCCCCGGGGGTAGTTGTTGGAAGGTCGTGGCGAGTCGTATGGTGGAGTCGTAGGTACCCCCAGGGGTATGCGGGAGTGATGGGAATTCCATTGGTTCCCAAGGGATCTGACACAGGGATGATCATGACGGTAGAAGTTGAGGTCGTGGCGACCTCGTCGTTGGGCGACCGGAGCTACCTGGTACACGACGGACGGGTGGCGGTGGTGGTCGATCCGCAGCGCGACATCGACCGGGTGGTGGCGTTGGCGGGCCGGCGCGACGTGCGCATCACGCACGTCGTGGAGACCCACCTGCACAACGACTACGTGTCCGGCGGGCTGGCGCTGGCCAGGCTGACCGGCGCGGTGTACGCGGTGGCGGCGGCGGACCACGTCGGGTTCGACCGGTTACCGGTGCGCGACGGGGACGAGATCGCGCTGTCCGACCAGATGTGGCTGACTGTGGTGGCCACGCCAGGCCACACGTTCCACCACGTGTCGTACGTGTTGCACGGCCCGGACGGGCCGATCGGTGTGTTCACCGGTGGTTCGCTGTTGTTCGGCACGACCGGCCGGACGGATCTGCTCGGCAAGCAGCACGCGCACACGCTGGCGCGTCACCAGCACGCCTCGGTGCGGCGGCTCGCCGACCTGGTGCCGGACGGTGCACAGGTGTGGCCGACGCACGGGTTCGGCAGCTTCTGCTCGGCGACCCAGGCGGACGCGCCGTCCTCGACGATCGGCAGGGAGAAGACCGCGAACCCGGCGCTGCGGCTGGAGACGGACGACTTCGTCGTGCAGGTGCTGGCCGGGCTGGACGCGTATCCCGCGTACTACGCCCACATGGGCGTGCGGAACGCCGAGGGGGCGGAACTGGTCGATCTCACGCCGGTCCGGATCGCCGACGCGGCAGAGCTGCGCGGCCGGATCGACGCCCAGGAGTGGGTGGTGGATCTGCGCTCCCGCAAGGCGTTCGCCCACCGGCACCTGACCGGCACGCTGAGCTTCGGGCTGGACGGTCCGATGTCCACCTGGCTGGGCTGGATGGCGCCGTGGGGTGCTCCCATCACGTTGCTGGGGGAGTCCGCCGAGCAGGTGGCCGAGGCGCAGCGCGAGCTGGCGCGGATCGGGATCGACCGGCCCGCGGCCGCGGCGACCGGCGCTCCGGAGCAGTGGGCCGGCGACGAGAGCCTGCTGGGTGAGCTGGCCGTGGCCACGTTCGCGGACCTCGCCGCGGCACGGGCAGGGCGGCCGCCGCACGGGCTGCCTCCCGTCGACGTGCTCCTCGACGTGCGGATGGGTGGTGAGTGGCAGCAGGGCCACCTCGACGGCGCGCTGCACATCCCGTTGCCCGATCTGCCTGAGCGGGTGGCGGACGTGCCCGGCGGTGTCGTGTGGGTGCACTGCCAGTCCGGCTACCGGGCCTCCATCGCGGCGAGTGTGCTCGCCCGCGCGGGCCGCGTCGTGGTGCACGTCGACGACGACTTCGACACCGCCCGGAACGCCGGTCTGGTCGTGGCGGGGGAGCAGCGGTGAGCGCTCCGGTGACACTGGACGTCGCGGAGCTCCGGCGGCTGGTCGAGTCCGGGACGGGCCCGCGGCTGATCGACGTGCGCACCCCCGGTGAGTTCGAGGCCGCGCACATCCCCGGTGCCTACAACGTGCCGCTGGACCTGCTGCGCGAGCACCGCGACGAGCTGCGCCGCCACCTGGACGAGCAGGTGGTGCTGGTCTGCCGGTCCGGACAGCGGGCAGGGCAGGCCGAGCAGGCGCTGACGGCGGCCGGCCTGCCCAACCTCCGGCTGCTGGCCGGTGGGATGACGGCCTGGCAGGCGGCGGGAGGCCCGGTGCGGCACGGGAAGCGGCGCTGGGACCTCGAACGCCAGGTCCGGTTGGTGGCGGGCGCGATCGTGGTCACCGCGGTGCTCGCCGGCGTGTTCGTCCCGCCCGTCACGTGGCTCGCGGGCCTGGTCGGCGCCGGGCTGGTCGTGGCCGCGCTGAGCAACACGTGTCTGCTCGGGATGCTGCTGGCGAAGTTGCCGTACAACCGCGGCCCGCGCACCACGGTCGAGGCCGTGGTCGCCGCGCTGGGTGACGGAAGAGGGTGAGCGTGATGATCGTGCTGACGCTGCTCGCCGCGGTGCTCGTCGGAGTGGCTCTGGCGGTGCTCGGCGGCGGCGGGTCGATCCTGACCGTGCCGATCCTGGTCTACCTCGCCGGTCAGGATCCCAAGCAGGCGATCGCGATGTCGTTGTTCGTCGTGGGTGTCACCAGTGCGGTGGCTGTTGTGTCGCATGCACGGGCGGGACGGGTGCGTTGGCGCACCGGACTGGTGTTCGGTGCCGCGGGCATGGCCGGGGCGTACGGCGGCGGCCGGCTCGCTGAGTTCATCCCCGGCACGTGGCTGCTGGCAGGCTTCGCGTTGATGATGATCGCGACGGCGGTGGCGATGATCCGCGGCCGCCGTGAGGGCGTCCAGGCGAAGCCGCACGCAGAACTGCCGATCGGCCGTGTCGTCGCCGAAGGTGTCGCGGTGGGTCTGGTCACCGGCCTGGTCGGCGCGGGCGGCGGGTTCCTCGTGGTGCCCGCGCTCGCGTTGCTGGGCGGACTGCCCATGGCGGTCGCGGTCGCGACCTCCCTCGTGGTGATCGCGATGAAGTCCTTCGCCGGACTGGCGGGCTACCTGGCGACCGTCCAGATCGATTGGACGCTCGCGGCGCTGGTCACCGCGGCCGCGGTGACGGGCAGCCTGGCGGGCGGCAGGCTGGCCGGTCGGATCCCGGAAACGGTGCTGCGCAAGGGGTTCGGCTGGTTCGTCCTCGTGATGGGCGGCTTCGTGCTGGCTCAGCAGCTGCCGGTCGTGCACTCCGTCGGCGCGGCGGTGCTGGTCGCCGCGGGTGGTGGCGTGTGGCTCGTGCACCGCAAGCACCGCAAGCACCGCAAGCACCGCAGGGTGACGGCAGGTGGCGGCCCCGAGTAGGGCCGCCACCCTCGCCTCACCGGTTCAGCCACCGGTCGAACGCGGTCAGGTGGTGCTGCGAAGCGGTCAGCAGGTGGCTGTAGACGCGCTGGACGTCGGGCGCGCTGAGGCCGTCGAGCGACTGGCGCAGCAGCGAGATGTCCGTCGTTTCCACCGTGCGGCCCGCTTCGAGCGCGGCGTCCTGGCTGCCGGATCCCTTGGCCAGCAGCTGGTCGTAGGTCGCCTGCACGGCCGGGGTGGTGAAGCGACCGGGCGCCTGGTTCGCGGTGGGATCGGTGATCCCGTAGCGGGTCATCAGGGTCCGCACCGCGTCGAGGTGCGTGGTCTCCGCCGCGGCGATGCGGTCGAAGATCTGCAGGTCGTAGCGGTCGGCGAACGCGGTGTACAGGTCGTGCGCCAGCTTCTCCTCTTCGGCGTTGGCCGCGAGCGTTGTGCGTTGCACCTCCGTGAGAGTGCCGCTCGGGTCGACGACGCCGGGGATGCCGAGGCATCCGCCGTCACGCTGCCCGCCACGCGGCATGGTCATCCCTCCGGGGCCAGGGCCAGGGCCGGGGCCGGGCATCGGCGGAGGATCGCTCGCCAGTGCGAGAGTTCCGGCGAACACGCCTGCCGTGACGATGCCGGCAGCGGTGATCGCGGCGATCCGGGTCCGGGTCTTCATGGCTCCTCCTCTCCTCGTGACGACCTCATGGTCCCGCCGGGCGGAGGAGGCCACGTGCAGGTCGTGTGGAGATGACGTGGAGCCCGTCGCGGCGGGGTACTTGGACCCTCGATCGCGTCGGTTCTCCCGCGTACACAGGGATTCGTGGCTGAGACGGTGCTCGTCGTCGAGGACGAGAAGGAGATCCGCGAACTGCTGCGCCGCTACCTGGAGCGAGCGGGTTTCGCCGTTCTGACCACGGGTTCCGGGGCGCAGGCGCTCACGATGGTCGCCGATCGGGTGGCCTCGCTCGTGGTGCTGGACCTGGGCCTGCCCGACGTCGACGGCGTGGAGGTGTTGCGTGCGGCGCGGGAGGCCGGCGCGACGCCGGTCGTGGTGCTGACCGCCCGCGGAGCGGTGGAGGACCGGATCCGCGGGTTCGAGCTCGGTGCCGACGACTACGTCACCAAACCGTTCAGCCCCACCGAACTCGTGCTGCGGGTGCAGGCGGTGCTGCACCGGGCGAACGTCGCGGCGACCCCTGCGGTGATGTCCTTCGCGAACGGTCGTCTGCTGATCGACGAGTCGAGGCACGAGGTGCGCTGGAACGGTGACCTGCTGGAGCTGACACCGACCGAGTGGGGCCTTTTGGCCGTGATCGCTGCCGTACCGGGACGGGTCTACTCCCGTTACGAGCTGATCAACCAGGTGCGCGGCTATGAGTTCGAGGGTTACGAACGAACCGTCGACTCGCACGTGAAGAACCTGCGCCACAAGTTCGGCGAGTGCGGGCAGGACGTCGTGCAGACGGTGCACGGCGTCGGCTACCGGTTGGGGCTGCGCCGTGACCGGTGAGAGCCCGACCGCCTGGGGTCCGTTGAACAGAAGGCTTTTCGTCGCTTTCGTGCTGGCCGCGCTGTCAGCCGTGGTGGTGCTCGCGGGAGCCGCGTTGTGGGGGACGGGACAGGGGCTGGCCTCGGCAGAGGCGCAGGCCCGCCAGCAGGCCGCCGCACGGGTCGCCGACGCCGTCGCGGCCGCCCACGTCGCCGCGGGTGGCTGGGACGGCGCGGATCTGAACTCCGCGTCGACGCTCGCCGCGGGCGCGGGTGCCCGTCTCGTCGTGCACACCGCCGACGGCCGCGTCGTCTCCGGTCACGGACGGGGCGTGCCGATGAACTCGGGCGCGGGGTGGACGGAGGCTCCCGTGGTGGTGTCCGGCGAGGTGGTCGGCACGGTCCGCCTGGCGTTCGGTGCGCCGGCGTCCGCTGCCCGGGAGATCGCCTGGGGCTGGATCGCACTGGCCGCCGTGGTCGCGCTCGTGGTGGCGGGGTTCACGAGCTGGTTCGTGGGCAGGCGGATCGTCGTGCCGCTCACGCGCCTCACCCGTGCCGCGCGGCGCATCTCGGCGGGGGATCGCTCGGCGCGTGCCGCGGTGGAGGCTCCTGGTGAGCTCGGTGAGCTGGCGACCGCGTTCGACCACATGGCAGGCGAGGTCGCGCGCTCCGACCAGGCGTTGCGGGACCTGACCGGTGACGTCGCGCACGAGCTGCGCACCCCGCTGGCGACCCTGCAGGCAGGCCTCGAGGAACTGCGCGACGGCCTGGTCCCGCCGGACGCCGGGCGCCTGACGAGCCTGCACGACCAGGCCCAGCGACTGGGCCGGATCGTGCAGGACCTGACGGAGCTGGCCGACGCGGAAGCGGCGGCGTTGTCGTTGCGGTGGCAGGAGACCGACCTCGCCGCGGTGGCCAGGACCGCGGTGACGGCCCACGCCGCACATCTGCGCGCCGCGGGTCTGCGGGTGCGCCTCGAACTCGCGGACGACGTCGTCGTCCGGGCTGATCCGGACCGCCTGCACCAGGCGCTGGGCAACCTGCTGGCCAACTGCGCTCGCTACCTGAGGTCAGGCGACGTCGTCACCGTGCGCGTGCGCCGCTCGCCCGGCGCGGCGGTGGTGGAGGTGCGGGACACCGGGCCCGGAATCGCCGAGGACGAACTGCGGCACGTCTTCGAACGGCGCTGGCGTGGCCGTGCGGGTCACACCGTCGCGGGAACGGGCATCGGGCTCGCGGTGGTCCGGGAACTCGTGGCCGCGCACGGCGGCACCGTCACGGCCACGTCCAGCGCCGAGGGCACCGCCTTCACGATCAGCCTGCCGTGGTGACCAGCGAGTCCAGGGCGGCCTGGATCCGCTCGCCCGCCTCCTCGGCGATCGGGCGCAGTTCCTCCCGCTCCGGCACCTCGGCCATCAGGGCGGGGTCCAGCGCCTGCACCAGCGTGTGGTCGCCGTCGGCGCGGACGACGACGTTGCACGGGAGCAGCAGGCCGATCATCCGGTCGACTTCAAGTGCCCGGTGTGCCAACGGCGGGTTGCACGCGCCGAGAATCACGTACGGCTCCACCTCGACGCCGAGCTTCTCCCGCATGGTCGCCCGGACGTCGATCTCGGTCAGCACACCGAAACCCTGTTCCTTCAACGCCGCGCGGACGGCCGGGACGGCGTCCTCGTAGGGCAGGTCGAGTGTGATGGTCAGGTCGTACTTCACGGGTGGTGGCTCCTTTCAGCGGTGTGGCCGGGAGGTGGCGCGCACCTGCTCCATGTTGAGCTCGCCGACCTGGGTGATCAGCTCCTCGAGGGCGGCCGCGGGGAGTGCGCCGGGCTGCGCGTAGACGACGACTCCGTCGCGCACGACCATCAGGGTCGGGATCGACGAGATGCCGAACGTCCGCGCCAGGTCGGTCTCGGTCTCGGTGTTCACCTTGCCGAACGTGATGTCGGCGTGCCGGAGCGCCGCCTGCTCGAAGACCGGTGCGAACATCCGGCACGGGCCGCACCACGACGCCCAGAAGTCGACCAGGACAGTGCCCGGCCGGCCCACGATCTCGGTGAAGTTGGACTTGGTCAGCTCGACGACCGCCATGAGGCTCTCCTCTCGTCAGGTACCCCAGGGGGTATCTGTTCCAACGTCGTTCGCGGCGGGGTTGTTCCGGTGCTCAGGTACCCTGGGGGGTACAGAAGGAGGTTCTTGGTGGAGTTGAACGAGGAAGTGCTCACCGACGTGGTCAAGCGGCTGCGGCGCGTGCAGGGGCAGGTCGGCGGGCTCGTGCAGATGATCGAGTCCGGACGGGACTGCAAGGACGTGATCACGCAGCTGGCCGCGGCGTCGCGCGCGCTGGACCGGGCCGGCTTCAAGCTGATCGCCAGCGGGCTGGAGCAGTGCATCTCCGACGGCTCCGAGCAGTCGGTGGCCGACCGCGCTCAACTGGAGAAGCTGTTTCTCGCACTGGCCTGACCGAGCAGGCACACCGGTGGCAGCACGAACCAGCGCAGCGACTCGAAGTCCTCCGGCAGTCCGGTGGGGCCGTCGTCGAGCAGGTCCGCGCGAGAGGTGAGCAGGCACCGGGCGTCCTCCAGTTGCGTGGCCAGGACAGCGTCGTCCGCCGGCGCTGACGGGTGGGGCGGGGGAGTGTCGCCGGTCCCGATGGAACGCAGATCGGGCAGTCCCAGCGGGACGGTCGCTGTGGCGCGGTGCCGCCACAGCCCGGTGTGCGGGTCGAAGACGTAGTCGGTCAGCAGCCGGTGGCCGTAGCGGGCGACCAGCCGCACGGCCTCGACGAGGTAGTCGCGGACTGCGTCGGTGATGAAGTAGTTGAAGTTCAGCCGCACCCAGCCCGGTTTGACCCCGTCGCAGCCGATGGCGACCTCGTGGTCGTAACCACGGGAGTGCGCCGTGTCGATGGCGAGCAGCCGGTGCCCGTACGGCCCGGCGCAGGAGCAGCCGCCCCGCGACTGGATGCCGAACAGGTCGTTGAGCACGGCGACCACGAAGTTGTGGTGCAGGAACCGGTCTCCGGAGCGGACGCGGAACGACACGATCGACAGGCGGGCCGCGTCGTGGCTGCCGAGGATCTCGATGCCGGGCTCGTCCTCCCACGTGGCAAGGGCGTACCGCCACAGGCGTTCCTCCCTGGCCTGGATCAGGCGGGTGCCGACGGCGTCCTTGAGCGCGAACACCAGACCGGCACGAACGGACTCGACGATGGCGGGCGTGCCGCCCTCCTCGCGGGCGACCGGATCGGTCAGGTAGCGGTGGCCGAGCGGGTGCACGAACGCGACGGTGCCGCCACCCGGCACGGTCGGCACCCGATTGGTGACCAGTTCCTTCCGGACCACGAGCACGCCGGGGGTCTGCGGGCCACCGGGGAACTTGTGCGGTGACAGGAAGATCGCGTCCTTGTGGTCGCCGCGGCCCGGTGCGCTCTCCCGCACGCGGACGGGCACGTACGGGGCGGCGGCCGCGTAGTCCCAGAAGGACAGCGCGCCGTGGTCGTGCAGCAGTGCGGCGATGCTGTCGGTGTTGGTGAGCACGCCGGTGACGTTGGAGGCGGCGGAGAAGCTGCCGATCCTCAGTGGACGGTCGGCGTGCCGGACCAGCTGGTGGCGCAGCTCGGCCACGTCGATGTGCCCGCGGGCGTCCTCCCCGATGACCACGACGTCCGCGATGGACTCGCGCCACGGCAGTTCGTTGGAGTGGTGCTCGTACGGGCCGACGAAGACGACGGGGCGCTGGTCCGCCGGGATCTGGTCCAGCAACGAGTACTTCTCGCTCAACCCCGCCGGGAGTCGCAGTTCGAGAACGGCGACCAGCTTGGCGATCGCGGCGGTCGCGCCGGAGCCGCAGAAGATCACCACGTCGTCGTCGGTACCGCCGACCGAGTCGCGGATGAGCCGCCGGGCCTGCTCGCGCAGCCTCGTGGTGTACAGGCCCGTGCCGGAGCTCTCGGTGTGGGTGTTGGCGTAGCGGGGGAGCACGTGCACGCGGATGAAGTCCTCGACGAAGTCCAGCGCCCGGCCGGACGCCGTGTAGTCCGCGTAGATGATCCTGCGCGGACCGTAGGGACCGTCGAGAACCTCGTCGTCGCCGATGAGGCCGCGCCGGATGCGGTCCAGCAGAGGCGAGGCCCCCGCGTCGAGAACGTTGCCCATCACCGGTTCATCGTGGATCGCGGCGCGAGTCCGCCGACGCTGTCGATGGGCCCGCGTGTGCGAGGACGAAGGCCCCTGGGGGCAGGTCCTGCAGCGCCGAAGACTGGCGGACATGACCAAGCAGATCGTGATCCTCGGCGGTGGCACGGGCGGCACTCTGGCGGCCAACAGGCTGCGCCGCGCCCTGGACGCCGAGTGCGAGATCACCGTGGTCGACCGCGACGACGACCACGTCTACCAGCCGGGCCTGCTGTTCGTGCCGTTCGGGCTCGCCCACGCGGACGACCTCGTCCGGTCCCGGCGGCGCCAGCTGCACGACGGCATCACCTACCGCGACAGCGGCGTGGACCGCATCGACGTGGAGGCCAACCAGGTGCACCTCGCCGGCGGCGGCGCGCTCGACTACGACGTCCTGGTCATCGCGACCGGTGCCCGGCTGGTGCCGGAGGAGACCGACGGTCTCACGGGACCGGGCTGGATGAGCAAGGTGTTCAGCTTCTACGACCTGGCTGGCGCGACCGCGCTGGCACGGGCGCTGGAGGAGTTCGACGGCGGCCGGCTGGTCGTCAACGTCGTGGACCTGCCGATCAAGTGCCCGGTGGCGCCGCTCGAGTTCTGCTTCCTGGCCGACTGGTACTTCCAGGAACGCGGCATCCGCGACCGGGTCAGCCTGACCTACGTCACGCCGCTGGACGGGGCGTTCACCAAGCCCGTCGCCTCTCGCACGCTCGCCGGAATGCTGCAGGACAAGGGCATCGAGCTGGTGACCGAGTTCAACACCGGCGAGGTCGACGGTGCCGCGGGGAAGCTGATCTCCTACGACGAGCGCGAGGTCGACTTCGACCTGGCGGTCGTGGTGCCGGTGCACGGCGGAGCGGAGTGTGTCGAACGGTCCTGGGGACTGGGCGACGCGCTCGGGTTCGTGCCTGCCGACGAGCACACGCTGCGGTCCAAGGTGCGGGAGAACATCTTCGTCATCGGCGACGCCGCGGCGATCCCCACCTCGAAGGCGGGATCGGTCACCCACTTCGAGGGCGAGGTGCTGACCCGCAACGTGGCCCGGTTCCTCGCGGGCGAGGAGCTCGACGCGAGCTTCGACGGCCACACGAACTGCTTCATCGAGAGCGGGTTCGGCAAGGCCCTGCTGATCGACTTCAACTACGACACCGAGCCGTTGCCCGGCCACTACCCGTCGGCCGTGGGACTGCCGCTGCTCGCGGAGTCCAGGCTCAACCACCTCGGCAAGCTGATGTTCTCGTGGCTGTACTGGCACAGCCTCCTGCCCGGCCGGGACCTGCCCGGCGTGTCCGCCGCGATGCCCGTCGCGGGCAAGCGGTTCGAAGCCCGGTGAGGGAGTTGCGAATGTCCACAAAGGTGTACGCGGGGACCGAGGTGCCGGTCAACGACGAGGGGTTCTTCGTCGACCCCGGGCAGTGGAGTGAGGACATGGCGCCCGAGATCGCCCGTGAAACGGGTGTCGGCGACCTGACCGACCGGCACTGGCAGGTCATCAGGTTCATGCGCGCGGAGTTCGCGGAGAAGGGCACCGGTCCCACGGTCCGCGCCCTGGGCAAGACCTCCGGGGTCAGCGTGAAGGAGCTCTACCAGCTGTTCCCGAAGGGGCCCGCGAAGCTCGCGGCCCGTATCGCCGGTATTCCGAAACCGCGCGGCTGCATCTGACCCGAAAGGACCGTTCGCGATGTCGGACAAGATCGAGAAGGTCTCCATCATCGTCTCCAAGGGTTCCCTGGAGGGGATCTACCCCGCGCTGATCATGGCCAACGGGGCCCGTGCGGAAGGCATCGAGGCCAACCTGTTCTTCACCTTCTTCGGGCTCGACGCCGTCCACAAGGCACGGCACGAGCACATCAAGCTCGCCACGGTCGGCAATCCCGGTCTGCACCTGGCGACCTGGGCGGGCGGGCTGCCCGGCGTGTCCACGGTGATGACGCGCTACCTGTCGCACAAGATGGAGGAGCTGGACATCCCGCCGATCCCCGAGTTCGTCGAGATGATCGCGGACACCGGGGCGGGTCTGTACGCGTGCCAGGCCTCCGTCGACCTGTTCGGTCTGTCCAAAGAGGACTTCATCGACCAGGTGCAGGACATCATCACGGTCGGCGAGTTCTACGAGCTCGCGGCGGGCGGTCAGATCATCTTCACGTGACCGGCGTCAACGCGAGCGGCAACGCGCACAAGCAGCCGAGGGTGACGAGCGCGGCGACCAGCAGCAGGACGCGCGGCCGGGTGGTGCCGAGGTGCCGGTGCCGGCCGAGCAGGACCAGCGTCACCGCCACGGCGGCCGTGCAGACCGCGGGTGCGGTGGCGATGCCCCAGCCGCGCTTCGCCGCGACGTGCAGCAGCAACAACGCGCACGCGGCGGCCGCGAGCGCGGTGCGGTTCCACGCCAGGTTCGTGCGCTCGGGCTGCAGACCGGGGTCGCGTTTCACCCGATGATCACCAGGACCGCGGCGAGCAACGCCATCAGCAGCACCCCGCCCGCGAGCACTCCGACCATCGGGCTGTGCGGCAGCGGGTCACCCGTCCTCATCGCCTGTTGTGCACGGCGCCATCGCGGGAAGCTGGTGGCCGCGACCACCGCGGCCAGGACCGTGCAGGCGACGGCCAGCGCGGTCGTGGCTCCCGGCACGGCGAACGGGGGCACGAGCTGGCGGACCGCGACACCCGCGGCGAGCAGGCCCAGTGCGGTCCGGATCCAGGCGAGGAACGTGCGTTCGTTGGCCAGGGTGAACCGGTAATCGGGTTCGGTGTCCGGTGGTTCGGCCATCCACCCCTCCTCGTGCACAGGGGCGAGTGGCGGTGCTCGAAGGGGCGTCCGCCCCTGGTCGCCCGCCTGCTCGCGGATTCTTCTGGAGTCATGATGCCTTGGGACAGAGTTGATCCCGATGTGCCGGGCCGCCCGGTGATCGACCGGGCGAGTCCGACGGACCGTGCGTTCCTGGCGATGGACGACGACCGCTCTCCCGCCCACTTCGGGGTGATCCTGTTGTTCGGCGAGACCGGCGGGTTCGACGTGGCCCGCGGCCGTCAGGTGCTCGCCGAGCGCGTCGCCGCGGTGCCGCGACTGCGGCAGCGGCTGGTCCGGACTCCGTTCGGCTGTGGCGGGCCGATCTGGGTCGACGACGAGGACTTCGACATCGAGAACCAGGTCCGGGTGGTGCGCTGCGCGGAGCCGGGGGACGAGCGGGCGTTGCTCGACACGGCCTACGCACTGGTCTCGACACCGCTGGCGCGCAACGGCCCACGGTGGTCGGCGGTGTTCGTGACGGGGCTCGTCGAGGGGGCGGTCGCGCTCGTGGTCGTGCTGCACCACGTGCTCGCGGACGGGGTCGGCGGTCTCGCCATCCTGGCAGGTCTGGCCGATCCGGGACCGCGTGCGCAGCGTTCTCCCTTGCCGCGTCCGGGGGTGGTTCAGTCGGCGCTCGACGGGCCGGCAGATCCGGGGCCGGCTGCGCCTGTGCCGCGTTCGCCTTTGCTGCGTCCGGGGGTGGTCCAGTCGGCTTTCGGCGGGCCGGCAGGTGCGGGGCCGGCCGCGCCGCCGCCGCGCTTCCCCCAGTCCCGTCCAGGGAGGGTCCAGCTGGCCCTCGACGCGCTGTCCCGCCGGGTCCGTGCGGTGCTCGGAGTCGGCACAGCGGTGCGCCTGCTGCGAGCTTCGATGGCGGCGGCGGGCGGGGTGAGCCCTCAGCGCGCGACGCCGTGCTCGTTGTTGCGGCGCACCGGAGGGAGGGGCAGGCCGGTGGTGGTCCGCGTTCCTGTGGCGTCAGTTCGGGCGGCGGCGCATCGCTGCGGTGGCACGACCAACGACGCGATCCTGGTGGCGGTGGCTTCGGCACTGAACCGGGTGCTCCGCGCGGACGAGGAGGAGCTCGACACCGTGGTGATCGGCGTGCCGGTGTCCGGGCACGCGTCCGGCGAACCAGCGAGGGGGAACATGGTCAGCCCGCTGCTGGTCGCCGTTCCCGCCACCGGCGACCTGGCGCAGCGGCTGCGATCCACCGCGGGCTGGGTGCGCACGCACAAGGCCGCGGCTCAGGGACCGCCGCCGATCGCGTTGCTGGGCTGGCTGTTCCGGCCGCTGGCCGCACTCGGCGCCTACCGCTGGTACATGAACCACCAGAACCGGATGCACACCCTGGTCAGCCACGTCCGCGGTCCGAGCGAGCCGATCACGTTCGCCGGACGACAGATCCGGTCGGCCATTCCGATGGGCGTGGGGGCCGACGGCAACATGACCGTCTACTTCGAAGTGTTCACCTACGCGGGCATCGTCACCATCACGGCGATCGCGGATCCGGTCCGGTTTCCCGACCTCGACGTTCTCGCGCAGGCGGTGAGCGACGAGCTCGCCCGGATGGGAACGCTCTCACCCGGAGGGCGGTTGTGACGCGACCGGGATCTGCGCCACGGTGACGCCTGACAACGTTGTCCGGGGAGGTCGCGTGATGCGTGGAGTTCGTGCGGTGCTGGTCGTGGTGGCGACCGCCCTGGCCCTGCTCGTGCCCGCTGGTCCCGCCGTCGCGGGCGGCACGCCCGACTACCCCGAGTTCCCGTACCCCTCGACGACCTACCAGGAACCGTTCCGGGGGCAGTTCCACTTCAGCTCGCAGTCGGGGTGGATGAACGATCCCAACGGGCTGGTCTTCGCCAACGGTCTCTACCACTTCTTCTACCAGCACAACCCGCACGGTCTCGAGTGGGACACGATGCACTGGGGCCACGCCACGAGCCCGGACCTGGTGCACTGGACGCAGAAACCGATCGCGCTGGAACCCGGCGTGCACCCCGGCACGCTGTTCTCCGGCGGAGGCGTCGTCGACAAGGACAACACCTCCGGTCTCAAGACGGGCGTGCTCGACCCGATCATCGTCTTCTCCAACACCAACGGCGTCAGCGTCTTCTACAGCAACGACAACGGCCGCACGTTCCAGGCGTACGACCGGGGGCGCAAGCAGATCGAGATCCCGCACGAGAGCCGCGATCCCAACGTGGTGTGGGACGCCGACCGGCGCCAGTGGGTCATGGTCGTCTGGTCGAACCGGGGTGGCAACGGTGCCGACATCTACACCTCGCCCGACCTGCTGAGGTGGACGTTCGCCAGCCGGTACGCCGCGGACTGGCTGTTCGAGTGCCCGGAGTTGTTCGTGCTCCCGCTGGACGGCAGGCCGCACTGGGTGCTGACGTCCGCGACGGGCGAGTACGTGGTCGGCGCCTTCGACGGCACGACGTTCCGCACGGACCGGCCGCAGCCGAAGAAGATGAACCTGGGCACCACGTACCCCGGAGGTTCCTTCTACGCCGCGGAGACGTTCGACGGGACACCCGACGGCCAGGTGGTGCAGATGGCGTGGCAGGGCGGCAACCGCGGCAGCACCTGGACCGGCAACGCCACGTTCCCGGTCACCCTCGGCCTGGCCGGTTCGCCGGACGGCCCGAAGGTGACCAGGACACCGGTCGCCGGGCTGGACTCGCTGCGGGCGGACAGCCGTACCTGGCGGAACGCCACGGTGACCGGCACGAACAACCACTTCGCCGGAATCCTGGCCGACACCTACGAGATCACCGCCCGGTTCGACCTGCGCGGCGCGACGGCCAGGGAGTTCGGGTTCGCGCTGCACAGCCGTTCCGACGGCACCGCGGACAGCACGGTCACCTACGATCGCGCCGCGGGCACGTTGTACGGCAGGCCTTTCCAGCCCACCGGCGACGAGGTCAGCGTGCGGTTGCTGGTCGACCGCGGCCAGCTGGAGATCTTCAGCGGCGACGGGCTGTTCTCGGTGGCGGACAACGTGAACTTCGACTCGGCCGCGGTCAGTCAGGGCATCCGGCTGTTCGCGACCGATGGTCAGGTGAGGCTGAAGGACGCGAAGTTCACCCGGCTCAGCACGAGCTGGGGCACGGCGCAGTCCACGTTGGAGAGCACCCTCGCGGGCCCCTGGCACGCCACGGCGGGCTCGTGGAGCGACGTCGCCGGGGGCAAGCGGGGCCAGACGGCCGGTGACTCGTTCTACCTGAGCGCGAGCACCGGCGGCGACGCGGTCTACCAGGGCGACCTGCGCCTGGACACCGCGCAGGCGACGGGCTTGACGTTCCGGGCCGGTGCGGATGGTGCCGGCTACACGGCGAACATCGACGCGGGTGGGCTGGTGAAGTTGTGGCGTCCTGGTCGTGACATCGCCGTGTACGCGACGCCGATCGTGCAGGGCCGCAGCTATCACCTGAAGGTGCAGGCGACCGGCTCCCGCATCCAGGTCTG
>NZ_JAJAEG010000026.1:0-152377 GCF_047445655.1 Lentzea alba | reverse complement strand
CTACGCCACAACAACCACCGACTAACCTAACAAAGCACTACTAGGGCCTGGATTTCGCTGAGAGGCGTGCGGGCGAGGGCCGACCCGACCCCGCACGCCACCGCGCCGGCCTCAAGCCACGCGGGCACATCAGCCGGTGCCACACCACCTGTGGGCACGAGCGGTGCGTACGGCAGCACGGCGAGCACGTCCTTGACCCACTGAGGAGTGGGCGCCGGGAACACCTTGACGGCGTCAGCCCCGGCCTCCAGCGCCTGCACGATCTCGGACACCGTGCCCGCTCCCGGCAGCACCGCGGCGCCGTACCGGTGCCCGGCGCGGATGACCGCGGCATCGAGGTTGGGTGCCACCAGGAACTGCGCGCCCGCACGCACTGCCGCCACCGCGGAAGCCTCGTCCAGCACGGAACCCGCACCGATCGTCGCGTCCGGATAGGTCTCTCGCAGGTGCTGGATCGCTTGCGGCGCCTGGGGGTTCGTCAGCGGGAGCTCCAGCGATGTCAGGCCCGCGTCCAGCAGTGGAACGGCGGCTTTGACGGCGGAGTCGGCGTCCTGCGTGCGGATGATCGCGATGATGCCCTGCCGCACGACTGCCCGGGTGATCTCGTAGCGGTAGCTCACGCAGTCAGACTACTACACATAAATTACGAATTATTGTAGGCTGCCCCGCATGTCCGTTCGCAGAGTCGCGTTGGCCATCGCCTTGATGTCCCCGTTGATCGCACTGGGTGCGACACCAGCTCATGCCGGTGACGACCAAGGAGCGCCGACCTATTACGACAGTGGTGTTGCAAAGACCCCCTACATGGGGTGGAACACGTACTTCGGCCTCGGCGCGCCGAACGAGAAGGACGTCCGCGGTGTCGCGGATTTCCTCGTCAGCAGCGGCCTGCGCAACGCGGGCTACAACACCGTGTGGATCGACGGCGGCTGGAACGCGCCGACTCCCCGTGACGCAGGCGGAAACCTGGTCGAGGACCCCGCGAAGTTCCCCGGCGGCTTCCCGAAGCTGGTGCGGGACCTGCACGCCAAGGGTCTGAAGGCCGGCATCTACACCGACGCCGGTCCGTCCGACGGCAAGAACTGCGCAGCCGGCAGCGGTGGCGGGTACTACGAGAAGGACGCTCGCCGGTTCGCTGACTGGAAGTTCGACGCCATCAAGATCGACTTCCTGTGCGGCATCTTCGCGAACCTCAAGCCCGCGCAGGCGTTCGCGGACTTCAGCAGGGCCGTGCAGAAGGCCGGCCGGCCGATGATCCTCAACCTGTGCAACCCGGTCACCGACGAGTGGGGCGTCCCGCACGAACCGGACCAGGTCGCCGGCATCTCCTACACGTTCGGTCCGCTGTACGCCGACTCCTGGCGCACCAGCACGGATGTCGCGTTCGGCACGCCCTACGAGGGCATCTGGCGTGACGTGCTGCGCAACATGGACCGCAACGCGTATCACCCCGAGGCGCAGGGGCCGGGCCACTACAACGACCCGGACTACCTGATCCCGATGCGCAAGACGCAGCAAGGCGCCTACGAGCTCAACGAGGAGGAGTCCACGTCGCAGTTCGTGATGTGGTCGCAGATGTCCTCGCCGTTGATCATCGGTTCGGACCCGCGCACGCTGCCGCCGTCGATGATCTCCACGCTGACCAACCCGGAGATCCTCGCGGTCAACCAGGACCCGCTGGCGATCCAGGGCGTGCGGGTGGCCACCACCGGCGACACCGACGTGTACAGCAAGGTGTTGTCGCGCAAGGGTGAGCGCTCGGTCGTGCTGCTGAACCGCCGCGACGTTCCCGCCGAGATGACGGTGCAGTTCGCCGACGCGGGCCTTCGCGGTGATGTTTCCGTGCGCGACCTGAGGGCCCGTGCCGACCGCGGCACCGCGTCCGGCTCGTACACCGTGACGGTTCCTCCGCACGGCACCGCGATGTTCAAGCTGCGCGGCACCGACCTCGTGCCCGGTGAGGCTGTCGGTGACAACGCGACGGCGTCGCCCGCGATCGCTCGGGTGGGTGACGAGGCGCTGGTGTTCGCCCGCGGTCTCGGCGGCGAGCTGCGGGTGCTTCGCGACGGTCGCTGGTCCGGCCTGGGCAAGGCGATCAAGGGTCAGCCCGCGGTGCGCACGGTAGGTTCCGATGTCGAGGTGACCGTTCGCGGCACGGACGACAGGGCTTGGCAGCGCACCCTCCACAACGGACGCTGGGGCACCTGGAGGTCGCTCGGTGGCAAGCTGACCGACGCGCCTTCGGTCTCGTCCGACGGCACCCTGGTGGCGCGTGGTGCGGACGGCAAGGTCTGGCAGTACCAGGCCGGCTCGTGGACCTCGCTGGGCGCCCCTGGTGACGCCCCGATCTACGGCCGGCCGAGCGTGGCCGGCGGTCAGGTCGCCGTGCGGACCGCGGACGACAGCGTGTGGGTGCGGCCGGTCTCCGGTGGCTCCTGGACGTCACTCGGAGGCGTGATCTCCGGCAGCCCGACCCTGGTCGAGTACCAGGACCGGATCTACCTGTTCGCGCGGGCCAGCGACTACACGCTGTGGCAGGTGAACTCCTCTGCCGGCGCGTGGGGCGGCTGGTTCAAGCGCGGCGAGTTCCCGAGCAACTCGCTCGTGGGCGCGGTCGGTGCTACTGCTGGACCCGACGGCTCCGCGTGGACCGTCGTACGCGGACCGGACAACAAGGTCTACCGGCAGACGCTCTAGGGGAACGTGCATGAAGTGCGCAGTGGTGTCAGGTGCGGCAGCGGGAATCGGTGCCGCGACGGCGAAACACCTGACCGACAACGGCTATCGGGTCATCGGCATCGACCTGCACGGTGATGTGGCCGTGCAGGGTGACGTCAGCGACCCGGCGACCTGGCAGCGGGCGGTCGAGCTGAGCGACGGCGGTGTGGACGCGTTGGTGAGCAACGCCTTCACGGTGCAGGTCGCCCCGCTCGACCAGACCTCCGCTTCGTCGTGGGACCGCCAGATCGGCGTCAACCTCGGCGGTGCGTTCCACGGCGTGCAGGCCTGCCTGCCTTCGCTGCGAGCGCGTCGTGGCTCGGTCGTGCTGGTCTCGTCGGTGCACGCGCACTTCGGCATCCCCGGCCACGGCGCGTACGCGGCCTCGAAAGGCGGGCTGGTGGCGCTGACCCGCCAGCTCGCCGTCGAATACGGACCTGAGGTCCGTTTCAACGCAGTGCTGCCCGGTCCCGTGCTGACGGCGGCATGGGACCGGGTCTCCACCGAGGATCGGGAACGCAGTGCCCGAGCCACCCCGGCCGGACGCCTCGGCGACCCGGCCGAGGTGGCCTCGGTGATCGGTTTCCTGTTGTCTCCGGCGGCGTCGTTCGTGACGGGCGCGGAGATTCTGGTCGACGGCGGCTGGTCCGCGGCAAAGGACAGTTCATGAAGGTGACGGCGGTCGAGACGTTTCTCGTCGAGCCCCGCTGGTTGTTTCTCAAGGTGAGCACCGACGAGGGGGTGACCGGCTGGGGCGAGCCCGTGGTCGAGGGACGGGCGGAGACGGTCCGCGCGGCCGTGCACGAGCTGGCGGAACTGGTGATCGGCCAGGACCCCTTGCGCGTCGAGGACCTCTGGCAGGTCCTGCGCCGCGGCGGCTTCTACCGCGGCGGACCGGTGTTGTCGTCCGCGTTGTCCGGCTACGACCACGCTTTCTGGGACATCGCCGGCAAGGCGCGCGGCCTGCCGGTGCACGAACTTCTGGGCGGCCCGGTCCGTGATCGGGTGCGGGCCTACTCGTGGGTGGGCGGCGACCGGCCTTCTGACGTGTTCGACGCGGTGGCCCGTCAGGTCTCCGAGGGGTTCAGCGCGGTGAAGATGAACGCCACCGCGGAGATGCGCCCGATCGCGTCGCCCGCAGACGCCGAGGCGGTGCTCGTGCGCGCACGTCAGGCCAGGGAAGCGTTGGGGCCTGGCGGTGATCTCGCGCTGGACTTCCACGGCCGGGTTTCTCCCGCCATGGCACGACGTCTGGTGCGCATGCTCGAAGAGGTGCAGCCGATGTTCGTGGAGGAACCGGTGCTGCCCGAGCTGCCGGCCGAGGTGCTGGCGTCGGTCGTTTCCGCTTCGACCGTGCCGATCGCGACGGGGGAGCGGCTCTACTCGCGCTGGGAGTTCAAGCCGGTGCTGGATGCTGGCGTGGCTGTGGTCCAGCCCGATCCTGCGCACGCGGGCGGCATCTCCGAGCTGCGTCGAATCGGTTCGCTGGCGGAGATCTACGGCGCTTCGATCGCGCCGCACTGTCCACTCGGGCCGATCTCGCTGGCGGCGTCGTTGCAGGTGGCGTTCACGACGCCGAACTTCCTGATCCAGGAACAGAGTGCGGGCATGCACTACCACGGCACCGACCCCACGTACCTGGTGGACATGGCGCCGGTGCGGGTGGTCGACGGCTGGATCGCGCGGCCCACCGGGCCCGGGCTGGGGGTCGAGGTGGACGAGGAGGCCGTGCGGCGGGCCGCGGAGGTCGGGCACGCGTGGCGGTCGCCGATCTGGCGGCACGACGACGGCGGGTTCGCCGAGTGGTGACTGACAGCGCCTGACAGCGGCGTGTGCGGTCGGCGCCAGCGGCTCGGGTGAGCCTTGCCGCATGCACAGTTCAGTCACGATCATCGGTACCGGGCTCGGCGGTCTCACCCTCGCCCGCGTGCTGCACGTTCACGGCATCCCGTCTGTCGTCTACGAGGCGGGGTCGTCGCCGGCGTGAACGTCGCCACCAAGGACGGCGGCAGGTTCCGGCTCGACGCCGCCGTGTACTTCCGCTTCGAGAACGGCCTGATCAGCCGGATCGAGGAGTGTGCGAGCCTGCCGTGAACAGCACCCGGAACACCGCGCCCTCACCCGGCGCGGTGTCCAGCTCGATCCGCCACCCGTGCGCCGCCACCAACGCCGCCACGATCGCCAGCCCCAACCCGGTCCCGCCAGGCCCACGAGCGGAATCCGCGCGGTAGAACCGTTCGAACACCCGCGAGGCCTGCTCAGCGGACATCCCAGGCCCGTGATCGGCCACCTCGATCACGCCCTCACCCAGCCGAACCTCAACAGGCGAACCAGAAGGCGTGTGCGTCAACGCGTTGTCGAGCAGATTGGTGAGCACCTGCCGCAGACGAGCCTCATCACCCTGCACCACCACAGGCCCGGACAGAGTCAAAGACACAACCCGCGAAGGATCCCGCATCCGAGCCTCGACAACGGCATCGGTCACCAGCACCACCAGGTCCACAGTGGACAAGGAAAGCGGCTGCGCGGAGTCCAACCGGGCCAGCTGCAGCAGATCGTCGACCAGCACCCCCATCCGAGCAGCCTGGTCCTCGATGCGCTGCAACACCGAAGAAGGATCCGAAGCCGCCCCCTGTCGATAAAGCTCGGCATACCCTCGAATCGATGTCAACGGAGTCCGCAGCTCATGCGACGCGTCGGCCACGAACTGCCGCATCCGGTTCTCCGACGACACCCGCACCGCGAAGGCCTGCTCGATCTGCCCCAGCATCGTGTTCAACGCCGAAGCCAGCCGCCCCACCTCCGAACCGGGCTGCCGCACCGGCACCCGTCGCGAAAGATCACCGGCCGCGATCTCGCCGGCTACCTGCTCGACCTCCTCCAACGCCCGCGTGGAGGAGCGGACCAGCACGTACCCGGCCATCCCCACCAGGATCAACGCCCCGAGGCTGATCAGCAGGAACGCCACCCGCAGGTCGCCGACGGCGTTGTCGACCTCCGACTGGTCCACGGAAGCGATCAGCTCGGCCCCGTCGAACTGCCGCATCACCAACCGGTGCGAACCCACCGTGACGTGTTCGCCGGGCGTCAACGTCCCGAAAGCAGGCAGGCCCTCAAAAGCAGTTCCGGAGAGCACCCCATCGGAAGAACGCAGGATCATGTTCTCCCGCATGGGAAACGGCCGCGGCGCCGACACCACCCGGTCCAGCCGCACGTCGAGCTGGCCCAGCAGGTAGCGCTCCATCACCTGCGAGCCGATCAGCCACGTGCCGAACAAGCCCGCGGCCACCAGGGCGACGAGCACGACCACCAGCCGCACGCGCAACGTCATGGCCGGATCATGTACCCCAGGCCGCGGACGGTGTGGATCAGCCGGGGCTCGACCGAGTCCACTTTGCGTCGCAGGTACGAGATGTACGACTCGACCACGCCGACATCGCCGTCGAAGTCGTGCGACCACACCTGGTCGAGGATCTGCGCCTTCGACAGCACCCGCCCGGAGTTGCGCATCAGGTAGTGCAGCAGCCGGAACTCCGTCGGCGACAGCTCCACGATCCGCGAGCCGCGCCGCACGATGTGGCTCTCCACGTCCAACGACAGATCGCCGCAGGTCAGCGAGTCCGAAGCGCCAGGCCGGGTGCGCCGCAGCACGGCCGTCACCCGCGCGATCACCTCCTCCAGGCTGAACGGCTTGGTGATGTACCCGTCGCCGCCCACCGTCAGGCCGGTGATGCGGTCGTCCGCACCATCCCGCGCGGTCAGGTACAGCACCGGCACCTGCACCCCGCCGGAACGCAGCCGCCGCACCACCTCGAACCCGTCGCGGTCGGGCAGCATCACGTCGAGCAGCACCAGGTCGGGCGTGTCCGAGCGAGCCGCCGCCAGGGCCTCCGCACCCGTTCCGGCGCTGGTCACGGCGAACCCGGCGAACCGCAGGCTGGCGCACAGCAGCTCGCGGATGCTGGGTTCGTCCTCGACGACGAGCAACCGGCCACGTTCCACGCGTTGATCCTGCATCAGCCGTTGGGAGGCCGCTGGGTCAGCGTCTGCGCGGTCACCGTGCCGTCGGAACCGGTCTGGCCCTGCACGGTGACCTGCTGGCCCGCCTTCAAATCACCGAGCTCGCCCTCAGACGTGATCTGCACCTTCGTCGTGTCCGAAGTGGACACCTTGACGATCTCGCCGCTCTGCGTCTTCACATAGACGGTCGTGCCCTCGATGTGGTCGATCGTGCCGACAGTGCCACGCCCTCCGTTGGGCCGCTGCTGGGCACCAGAAGGCGGCGTTCCGTTGAACTGGCGGCCGGCCTGAGGACGAGTCGGTGTCTCGCTAGCACCAAAGGACTTCTGCACGAACACCCCGCCGACGAACGCCACGATGGCCAGCACCGCGACGCCCAAGAAGAGAGTGGTCTTGCCGACGCCGGTCTTGCGTTCCGCGAGCTCAGCCGTGATGTCGTTCTCCAACGGCTGGTCGAGTGGGTTGGTCACAGAACTCTCCCTATTCATGCCTGAGCGCTTCGATGGGGCGGAGCTTCGCCGCACGTGAAGCCGGGTAGCTGCCGAAGAAGAGGCCGATCAACGCCGACACGGCGAACGCGAGCAGCACCGACGACGGCACGAGCACGGGTTGGATGCCGGCGATGGTGAACCGGCTGCCGATCACGCCCGCAGCGACGCCCAAGAAACCGCCGAACAGGCTCAGCAGCGTCGCCTCGATCAGGAACTGGCCGAGGATCGACGACCGCGGCGCGCCCACGGCCTTGCGGATGCCGATCTCGCGGATCCGTTCGGTGACGGTCACCAGCATGATGTTCGTGATGCCGATTCCGCCCACCAGCAACGAGATCGCGGCCACCGACGCCAGCAGCACGGTGAACGTCTCCGTCGTCGCGGTGCGCGTCGAGAGCAGCTGGTCCTGCGACAGGATCCGGTAGTCGGCAACACCTGTGATCTTGTGCCGGCCGTTGAGGATCGTCGTCACCTGAGCCTGCGCATCAGGCAACGCGTCGGCCGACTGCGCCTGCACCACGATTTGGGTCAGGCCGCCGTAGCCGGTCAGCGCGTTCTGCGTGGTCGTCAGCGGCGCCACCGCGATGTCGTCGGCGTCCTGCAACCCGCTGGAACCCTTGGCTGCAAGCACACCGATGACGGTGAACGGGATGTTGTTGACCAGCATGGACTTCCCGACCGGATCGGTGCCGGGGAAGAGCTGCGTGGCGACGGTCGAGCCGATCACCACGACCTTGCGCGCCTGCTGGACGTCGTTGTCGGAGAACAGGTTCCCCTGCGCGACGGCGCTGTTCGTGGTGTCGAAGTAGCGCGGATCCGAACCGATGAACTGCGCGACGTCGTGCGTCGTGTCGCCGTAGCCCGCGGTCGCCTGCGCGGTCACGACGGGCGACGCGTACTTGACGGCGGGGGAGTCGGGGCCGACCAGCGCCGCCGCGTCCGCCGTGGTCAGCGGCTTGGCCGTGCTGCCCGGTTGGGCGCGCTGCGGGCTGACCGTCAGGATGTTCGTGCCCAGTCCGGCGATGCTCTGCTGCACCGCGCTGGACGCGCCGTTGCCGACCGCGATCAGCAGGATCACCGACGCGACACCGATCAGGATGCCCAACGTCGTGAGCCCCGACCGCATCTTGTTCGCCGTCAGTCCGCGGACCGCGAACGCGGCGATCTCGACGATTCTCACACCAGCACCCCCGCAACCCGGCCGTCCACGAAACGGACCGTGCGCATGGCGTGTGCTGCGACCTCGTCCTCGTGCGTGATCAGCACGACGGTCCGCCCGCTGGCGTTGAGTCGGTCGAGGATCCCGAGAACCTCGCGGCTGGACTCGGTGTCCAGGTTTCCGGTCGGCTCGTCGGCCAGCACGATCGCGGGCGACGTCACCAACGCACGCGCGATGGCGACGCGTTGTTGTTGGCCGCCAGACAGTTCGTTGGGCCGGTGGTGGGTGCGATCCGCGAGGCCGACCAGTTCGAGAGCGGCCATCGCGCGTTCACGACGTTGCGCACGCCGAACTCCCGCGTACACCAGCGGGAGCTCGACGTTCGCGAGTGCCGTGGTGCGCGGCACCAGGTTGAACGACTGGAAGACGAACCCGATCTTCCTGTTGCGCAGCAACGAGAGCTGCTCCTCGTCGAACTCGCCCGTGTCGATGCCGTCCAGCAGGTACTTCCCGGACGTCGCCACGTCGAGGCACCCGAGGATGTTGAGCAGCGTCGACTTGCCGGAGCCCGACGCGCCCATGATCGCGATGTACTCGCCCTTCTCGACGGTCAGGTCGAGGCCCCGCAGCGCGTGCACGGCCGTGTCGCCCGCGCCGTAGGCCTTGCGGAGGTTCTGGACCTCGATGACCGGGCTCATCGACCGGTCCCGGTGAGGCCGCCGTTGTTGCGCTGGCCGCCGGTGCCCGTTCCGGGGAAGTTGCCCTGCTGCGGCTGGCGGTTGGTGTTGGTCGACGTCGTCACCTGCGGCAACACGACCTCCTCACCGGCGGTCAGCCCGGACTTGATCTCCACGTACTGGTCGCCGCGCACGCCGATCTCGACGGTCTTGCGGGTCTCCGCGCCGTTCTCCATCACCGCCACGCTGCTGGCACCGCTGACGGTCTGCACGGCTGCTGCGGGCACCGCGAGCACGTTGGACGCCTGCGCGACGGTGACTTCCACGCTTGCCGACTGACCTGGCCGCAGCCCGGCCGGCGGCTCGGTCAAGGTCAGCGTCACGCCGTACTGCACAACGTTGTTCGACGTCGTAGGGGTGAGATCGACCTGGGCGACCTTGGCCTGGATCGGCTGCGCGGCCATGGCGTTGACCGTGACGGTCGCGGCCTGGTCGGCCTTGAGCTTGCTGACGTCGGTCTCGGAGACGTTGGCCTTCAACACGAGGTTCTTCAGGTCCGTGACGACGACGAACCCGGTCGTGGCGCTGCTACCGACCTTCTGCCCCACGGAACCGGTGACCGACGTGATCGTGCCGTCGCCGGGCGCGGTCAGCGTGGTGGCCGCGAGCGCGTCCTGCGCCTGCTTGAGAGCGAGCTCTGCCTGCCGGTACGCCGTGGTGGCGGTGCCCTTGAGCGCGGCGGTGTCGAGGTTGTCCTGCGCGATGTCGGCCTGCAGCTGCGCCTGCGTCGGATCGAGCTTCGCGAGTTGCTGGCCCTTCGTGACGACGTCGCCGACCTTGACGTTGACCTCGGTGACCGTGCCGTTGGTGCTGAACGACGCCGAGGCGCTGAACGAGCTCTGGACCGTGCCCGACGCCGTGACCACCTCGCTGACGTCGCGGTTCGCGGCCGCGGCGGTGCGCGCGGCGGTGGGCTGGGCGTTGCCGGAGGAGCCGAAGAACACCAGGTAGCCGGCCACACCGGCGCCGAGGAGCACCACCACCAGCAGTCCGTTGATCAACAAGGATCTGCGACGTCGAGTCATGGCCTGGGATCGTCGTCTTCGCACCTGTAGACAGGCTGCGAGATTCCTGGCAGTTTCCTGATGATCGCCGGCATTCCGTTTTCACCCGAATGAGCAGATTCGTGGTTTGCTACCAAGCCCTAGCTTCGGAGCATGACCACGAGCACGCCGTCCACGGCCTACAGCAGGGATCTCGGTGACGAACTCCGCCGGTTGCGGGAGTCCTGCACCAATCTGAAGGGCGTCGCGCTGGCCCTTCAACTCGGCTGGGATCCCAGCAAGGTGTCCAACATCGAGCACGGCAAGGCGCGGCCGAGCGAGATCGACCTGGTGCAGTACCTGACGATGTGCGGCAAGGACACCGACTACTTCGAACACTTCAAACGCCGCTACAAGAACGCCTTCGAGGAGTACATCGTCCTTGTGTCGGACAACCTCCGCACACTTGCGATGGCGGAGTCGACCGCGAGGACGATCACCAGCTACGACACGCAGGCGGTGCCGGGCCTGGTGCAGACGCCGGAGTACGCCGACAGCCTGTACCGGATGGGCGGGTACATTGCCGAGGACCGAATCCCCACGGTGGTTCAGTTCCGCATGGACCGGCAGTCGATCCTGAAACGACACAATCGGCCGACTTGCTTGTTCTACGTCCATGAGCATGCGCTGCAGACGCAGGTCGGCGGCGACCGGATCATGAAGGATCAGTACGCCCGGTTGTTGTTCAGGGGGTACACGATCCGGATCGTGCCGGCGGACGCGGCGTTGGTCGCCACGAGTTGCGTGTTGTGGGAGTACGAGAAGGCGCTGCCGGTCGCGTTCACCTCGACCGACCTGGCCAAGGTGTTCGTGCAGGATCCAGGCGCCATCGCACGTACTCGCCTGCTGTTCGACCGTTTGGATGAGGTCGCCTTGGATGAGGAACAATCGCGGAGCAAGCTGGCGGAATACGCTGGCCGACCGCGAGAGGACCTCGATGACGCAGGAACGCGCATGGCGTAAGAGCAGCTACAGCGGCGCGACCGAGGACGACAACTGCGTGGAAGTGTCGCTGGCCCGCGACGCGCTCGTTCGTGACTCGAAGAACCCCTCCGGAGACGTCCTGACCTTCGGCGCGACCGCCTGGCGGAAATTCCTCGAAATCTGTTGAACCGCCGTCCGTCTCAGCACGTGTTCCCGCCGACGAACATGATCGAGGGGGACAGGGCGATGGCGAACGAGATGACCGTGTTGCTGCCGAAGCAGGGTGCGTCGATCACGCAGCTGCGCAGGAGGGCACCGCTGCGGGTCGACGTCGCGGGCGGCGGCCCGGTCGGTCTGGCGTTCGCCTGCACGCTGAAGTCGTTGCTGGGGGACCAGGTCGTGCTGCGCGTGTACGACCGCCGCTGGATGCGCCGTGACGGCCGTGTGGTGTGGCGTGGCCCGGCCGAGGGCAACAACCGCCGCGAGCAGGTCGTGACGCTGCAGAGCAACGTCTGGGCCGCACTGCCCGTCGCCGTCCAGCAACGCCTCTTCACGCCCGGCAAGTTCTCCGAGATGTGGCCGCTGGGCCCGGACTCGCCCGAGTCGAAGGGCCGCCCGCGCAACATCAAGATCCGCTGGATCGAGGACGCCCTGCTCGACCTCGCCCAGGACTCCCACGGCATCGAGCTCGTCCCCGAGGCCTACGCGGTTCCTGCCCGCTGGGACGACCGGCACGTGCTCGCGATCGCCGACGGAGCCCGTTCCGCGACCCGCGACGCGCTCTCGTCGCACTTCGGCACGCCGAGCCGCGAACTGTTCTCAGTGGACGGTTCGCCGCTGGACGAGCGCGTGCTCGGCATCCGCGTGAACGCCAAGGCGCCCGACGAGCACACCGTGCCGTTGACGGTGGCGCAGAACAGGTTCCTCTTCAACTCGCTCGGCGGCGGCTTCATCAACATGCGTCTGACCGCTGAGGAGGCCTCCGAGATCGTCGCGCTGGGCGAGTGCGGCCCGGTCGCGTGCATCGGCAAGTTCGGCTGCTCGATGCGTCCTTCTCCGGGCGGTCGTTTCGTGTGCGACCGCCACCGCGCCGTGTTCAAGCCGTCCGTCGACAAGCTTTCCTACCTGTGGCCGCGAATCCTCGACGGCCTGCGCTTCTTCGGCGTGGGCGTGGCGGACGTCGTGGGCATCAACTCGTTCACGCTGGGCATGCAGCAGATGTCGAAGTTCACCGCCCAGCTCGCACCCTCGACGTTCGGCTTCCTGCTGGGCGACGCGGCGAACTCGCTGCACTTCTGGCCTGGCCGCGGCCTCAACACCGGCCTGAAGAGCGCGCTGTCGCTGGCCGTGAACCTGCAGAAGCGTTGGCGCGGCAAGGCTTTCCGCGCCGCCGACTTCGCCCAGCACGAAGGGATCATGCAGCAGCTGCAGTACCGCGAGAAGTCCCGCGCGTGGACCACGATGCTGATGCCGGACTCCGAGGGCGTGCCGCGCGGCATCGAGGACCGCATCCGCGAGGGGCTGCAGGGCCCGTACGACCGCGCTGCCTTGGTTTCGACGTTGTTCTCTCGTGTTTTGGAGATCAAGAAGCGGCTGGGCGACCGGATGGGTTCCCTGGCGACCGACGAGTGGTACTACGGCCGCATCAACGCGCTGGACGTGCGCACCCTGAAGGTCATGGTGGAGTCCGGCGCCTGGATCACCCGTGAGATCGGCGGCGAGGAGGTCGAGGTGCCATCGGCTGTGCCGGCTGCTGTCGAACCGGTTCGACGCGGGCTTTCGCTGGTCTCATAGGTGCTCGCGCACCCAGTCGTGCGCCTTGCCGATCGCGGCGGGTACTCCGCTCTCCTTCAGCCTGATCATCGCCGGGTCGTCACCGGCCTCGATGCCACGGCGACACCGGTCCTGCCACCAGAGGATGGCCGGGATCACCTCGCCGCGGTCCTCGAAGCCGTAGCCGTCGCAGATCACCCCGATCAGCCTGGACGCCTCGGCCACGTCGACCGTGGCGTGCCCGAGGTCCAGGTACTGCCAGCAGATGTGCGCGATGTCGTGCACCCGCCGACCAGGCCCGGCAAGGTCCCAGTCCACGAACGCCACCGGCTCGTCGCCGCGGTAGACCGTGTTCTTGGGCGCGAGGTCGTTGTGACACACCACCTCTGAGCCCCCAGCGAGCTCCGTGCCCGCGGTCAGGTCGTGCAGCTGCCGGGTGAGAGCGGCGACCTTCCTCAGGCTCGCCTCGGTTCTCACTCGCGCCTGGTCCTCCTGGCGCCAAGCCGCGTCCCCGTCGAGGAAACTCAGGATCTCGCGACCCTCCTCGTCGATCCCCAGGAACCGCGGCGCGCCAGGCCAGGGGTCGAGGTGGTCGAGCAGCCGGTGCACGTAGGGCGAACGGGGGTGCTGCGGCCGGCGAACCGTCTCACCGACCCGAACCACCGCGTTGATCCCGCCACCCGGCAACCTGTCCGTCACCCCCTCAGCCAACAGCGAGGTACACCCAGGCGTCCACTCCTGAACCCAGCCGCACGAGCGCGCGCCTGTAGTCGTCCACCTCGTAGAGGTCGGCCGCCGCGAGCTCCGCGGTAGTCACCTCCAGCACTGTCCCGGCGGTCGTGTCCGCGGCGTCACCGGTGTGCCGGACGATCGGATGCCGGTCCGTCCCGCTGACCGCGATCACGGCCGGATCGGTGATCGTCACCCAGTCCTGCCGATACCCCGGCAGCACGTCCTGGACGCCTCGCAGCTCCCGCCCGAAGTGCTCGACCTGCACCGACGGCGTCTGCAACGTGCCGTACGAGAAGAGGTTGACCACCGCGTCCGCCGGCCCGCCGATCCGCCGCAACGCGGGGTTCGCGAGGTCTGCGTTGCCGAGCACGACCGAAGCCCGATCCACAGGCCCGACCTCGGCCAGGTAGTGGCGACTGGCAGCGTGATACCGCTGGTCAAAGGCCCGACGGGCCTGTTCGAGCCCGCCCAGCAACTCCGCGTCCCTGCGCGTCCCGCGTTCCCGTGCCACCTCGAACGGCGTGTCGACGAAGACCACCTCGTCCCACACCAGCTCGCGCTGCAGAAAGCTCCCGTCCACCACCAGCACGAGATCCTCGGCAGCGAGAACCGGCGGCTCCTCGATCGGCGTGTCCGAGCGGAGGTCGATGATCCGCTCCCGGTACTTCCGATCCCCACCGGGCCCGAGCGGCTCCAGCACCAGCCGCGAGAACGCCTCGAAGTCGTAAGCGTCGAGGTAGTAGCCGTCCGCCGAGTCCCGGCCCTGGCGATGCCTGATCGCACGCGGGTTGTGGAACCCGTCCATCGANGCGGCTCCAGCACCAGCCGCGAGAACGCCTCGAAGTCGTAAGCGTCGAGGTAGTAGCCGTCCGCCGAGTCCCGGCCCTGGCGATGCCTGATCGCACGCGGGTTGTGGAACCCGTCCATCGACAGGTGCGCCGCAGCCCGCCCGCGAGCAGCAACGGCCGCGGTCAGCTCACGGGCCAGCGTCGTCTTGCCCGAAGCGGTGATCCCGTCGACCGCGACCCGCAGCGGATGCCCAGGGCGCTGTTGAGCGAGGTGGTCGGCGATCCTGCCCAGCACGCGGTCCCGCGGTGTGATCATGGAACCGAGCCTAGGTCAGTCCTCGTCGACCTCGCGCCGCGAAAGCCGGACCTCCTCCACGTCCAACCGCCGCTGCACCGCCCGCAGCACGATGTCGTCGATGGCCCGCTCATCCCGCAACCGCACCACCGTCGCCCGCTTGTGCGCGATCAGCTCCAGCCGCAGCGCGTTGTACTCGACTTCGGACTGCACCACCTCGTCGTCACCGGCCTCCTTGGCCCGCCTGACCTCCAGGTGGTGTTCGTACTCGGCCAGCACGCGCTTGTAGACGACGTCGCGCACGCCCACCTTGTCGGCGAGCGAGGGCAGTGCCTCGTAAGCCTCCTCGGACGCCGTCGCCTGGGCGAGCCGCAGTTCCTCGTCCAGCGCGGTGTCCTCGGGCAGCTGCGAGAAGCGGATGATCGACGGCAGCATCAGCGACTGCACGACCAGGGTCAGCACCACGACACCGGACGTGATGAGGATGATCTCGTCGCGGAACGGGAACGGCGCTCCGCCCTGAACCGTCTCGGGCACAGCGAGAGCGGCCGCCAGCGACACCGCCCCGCGGAACCCGGCTGCCGACGACACCAGCCGTTGCCGGGCGCCCACGCGCCGAAGCCGTTGCTGCGGACGGCGATCGATGGCCCGGATCACGTAAGGAGTCGTGTAGCCCCACAGCAACCGGGTGCCGGCCACGGTCAGCGCCACGAGCCCGATCGCTCCGAAAGCGGTCAAGATCTCGGACCCGTCCAGAGAACGCACCGCCGCATGAGCCTGGAGTCCGATCAGGACGAACAACGCACCGTTGAGCAGGAACGTCGCGATGCCCCAGAACGCGTAACTGACCTGCCGGGTGTCGGCGGGCACGATCCGCGGCCCGACTCGTGCCAGCGTGAGCCCGCAGGTCACCACGGCGATCACGCCGGAGCCGTGCGCGACCTCGGCCAGCAGGAACGCCGAGAACGGCGTGAGGATGCTGACCACGCTCTCGTGCAACGGGTTGTCGAGCCGCTTGCGCACCTGCACGGCGAGCCACGCGATCGCGAGACCGGCGACCGCGCCGCCCGCGTAGGACAGCAGCAGCCGCAGGCCGACCGCGCCGGTGCTGAACTGCTGTTCGCCGGCCGTGATGGCGACCGCGATCGCGTAGATCACCAGCGCCGTGCCGTCGTTGATCAACGACTCGGCGCGCAGGATCGTGGTGGTGCGGCGCGGCATGCCGCGGGCGATGGCGGACACGGCCGTCGCGTCGGTGGGTGCGAGGGCTGCGCCGAGCACCCACGCCGGGCCCCAGTCGAGGCCCAAGGCGTGGGCGACCGATGCGACCGCGCCGGCCGTGGCGACCACGAGCAGCGTGCTGAGCAGGATGATCGGGCGCAGGTTGCTGCGGATCTCCCGCAGCGAGGTGTTGAGGCTCTCCCAGTACAGCAGCGCGGGGAGGAAGATCAGCAACATCGCCTCGGGCGGCAGGCTGACCGACTCCAGCGCCGGCACGAAGCCGAGGACCGCGCCACACAGGACAAGCAGCACAGGGGCGGCGAGGCGCAACCGTCCGGACGCGACGGTGCTCGCCAGGATGCACACGCCCAGCACCACTACGAGTTCGAGACCGAGCATGCGCTCAAGATAAGCGGCTCACGCGCTCAGCGCGTCATCCAATTCGGCGAGCAACCGCGACTTGGGGCGCGCTCCCACGATCTGCCTGATCGGGACGCCGTCGCGGAACAGCAACATCGTCGGCAGCGACATGATCTGGTAGTCGCGGGCGGTGGCGGTGTTCTCGTCGGCGTTGATCTTCAGAACGGTCAGGTCGTCGCGTTCGCGGTCGATCTCGTCGAGCACGGGCGAGAGCATGTGGCACGGCCCGCACCACTGCGCCCAGAACTCGACCAGCACGGTGCCGGTGCTCACCTGCGAGGCGAACGTGGCGTCGGTCAGCTGCACTTGAACTCCTTGGGTTCGTCGACGAGGCACGGGTCGTACGCAAGTCGGGAGAGCAGGAAGGACCGAACTGTCTGGAGCCGCTCCAGGCATGCGTCGACCTCGGCGAGCCTGCGCCGGTAGACCGCCCGCGAGTCAGGGCACGAGTCGCCGGACTCGTGCCCGGCCCGCAGACAGTCCACGAACGGCTTGGCGTCCTCCAGGCTGAGTCCGACCGCCTGCAGCGACTGGATCTCCGTGACCAGCCGCAGGTCGTGTTCGTCGTACTCGCGGTAGCCGTTGGCCGTGCGCTGCGCCTCCAGCAGCCCCTGGGACTCGTAGAAGCGCAGCGCACGGGTGGTGGTGCCGGCTCGCTTGGCCAGTTCGCCGATCCTCATGGACCGAACGCTAAACCTTGACGCTCACGTCAAGGCAACCCTTCAGTCGGCGACCAGGCCTGAGAGTTCCCGCTGCCGCCGCACGACCCAGCGGCCAGGCGCGATGCCGGTGCCGCCGTGCTCGGGATGCAGCAGGTAGACGGGCGCGGTGTTCTCGACGACGCCGACGTCCCGGTCCTGCGCGTCCGACCACCTGCAGGTGCCCGGATGGGCGACGAGAACGTGGGGGTTGCGACCGCTTCCGCCGGTGACGAGGTGGATGCCGTTCGCCGGCACCCACCGTGAGGCGTTCTCCTCCGGCGCGTGGCCGAGCATCTGGAGAGGGATGACGATCAGGTCGCCCTGGGCCTGGAGGCCGTCGACGACGGGGATGGTGGACTCGCGCTCGAGGTGGTCGAGCGCGTCGACGCTGGTGAGGTCGACGAGTTCAGCAAGGTTCATGGTGTGTTTCAGGTGCGTCGAAGGAGTTGGAGGTACTGGTCCGGCTCCAGCCCGTAGGTCCAGGCCACGGCCTGGACGGGGTGCTGGAACCACCTGGGCACGCGCAGGCCGTAGCGGCGCCGGGTGCCGTCACGCTCGACCGAACCGTTGACGGCCACCAGCAGGCGGGCGGGTCCGGGCAGGTCGTGCAAGGTCAGGTGGAAGCCCGGGTTGGCGGGGTCGGGCGCGGAGGAGATCGGCGTCAGCGGACTGCCGTGCCAGGCGTACGCGCAGCTGCCGTCCGCGAACGTCACCGCGGGGCCGTCGTCGTTGTGCGGCAACGAATCTTCATCAACGTGCACGGCTGTCGGTCGCTCGGCTATGACGCAGACGTCCTCGCGCGGCCACCACCAGCCGGTGGAGCGCGCGAGCGTCGCCCACACGTCGAGCAGTGCCCGGTCGTGCCGGTTGAAGCGGGCCCCGAGAACACGACGATGCACGTCGAGCTCGGCCAGCCACGCTGCTTCGTGCTGACCGGTCCAGCCCAGCCCGAGCCACGCCGGCATGGTTGATTTCACCATCGGCACAAGGCATTCCCGCAGGCGCGTCCGCAGGTACTGGCTGACCTCGTGCGCGTCTCGGAACCAGTCGGCGCACCTGATCAGCCGATAGCGGAGGTCGGCTGCCAGCGCCGCGATCTGTGCCTCGACGGTCTGCCACTCGCCATCGAACCGGAGAACACCCTTGGCAGGCAACGACTTCGCGGCTTGCGCTGGCGAGCGCGTCCAGATGAACTCCGGTGGAGGTCTGCCAGTGGCCGCGTAGAGCTGCGCCACGGCCTCTTCGGCCGCTGGGCGATCAGCGGGTGCCGTGCTCAGCGCATGGCGAAGCCATTCGGTGCGGAGCTGGCGAAGGGTGGAGGAGCGGGCCTCAAGCCCGCCCGGTGCACTCACAGCGCGAGGGCGCGCACGCCCTTTCGAGTCGACATGCCGAAGATCGTGACACCACGACCGTTCGAAGCGCAAGCACCAAATATTCCCGCTCTGGCGACGTTTCCCACCCAGTGGCCGTCCCAGCGGTCACCCCCACCGCGCGCACAGAATGCGAAGACCCGACGAGAGGGGGACCGGTGGGGTCACCACTGCACCTGGCCGTCGCACTGCGCGCGACCGGCGACGAGGCGTTCAGCGCCCAGCACTGGGTGGACCGAGTGCGCGAGGCCGAGGAGGCGACGCTCGACTTCGTGACGTTCGACGACTCGCTGGGCGGCGAACCCGGACTGGACGCGGTGCTGACCGCCGCCCGCGTCGCACCGCTCACCGCGAACATCGGCCTGGTGCCGACAGCGGTGGTCACGCACACCGAGCCGTTCCACCTGTCGAAGGCGATCGCGACGCTCGACTACGTGAGCAAGGGTCGGGCTGGCGTGCAGCTCGCCACGGATTCGTTGCACGGCAAGCACTTCGGCCGCCGCGACGACTTCGCCGACCTGTGGGCGGAAGCCACCGACCACGCCGAGGTCATCACCCGCCTGTGGGACAGCTGGGAGGACGACGCCGAGATCCGCGATGTCGCCACGGGCCGGTTCGTCGACCGTGAGAAGCTCCACTACATCGACTTCGAGGGCCGATGGTTCAGCGTGCGCGGCCCGTCGATCACGCCACGCCCGCCGCAGGGCCACCCGCCGATCGCCGCCACCGAACCGGGTTTCGCGGACATCGTGTTCTCGGACAACGCTTCGGTGTCCGACAAGCTCGTCTTCCGAGACGTCGACGGCGTGCCCGACCCCGACCAGCTGATCGCCTGGCAGGAAGAAGGATTCGCCGGTTTCCGGTTCCACGCGGACCTCCGCGAGATCACCCGCGGCCTCATCCCCGTGCTGCGCAGGCGCGGCCTGTTCCGCGACGCCTACGAGCACACGACCCTGCGAGGCCACCTCGGCCTCCCCAAGCCCGCCAACCAGTACGCCTGAAGGAGCGCGAGATGACCAAGCAGATCCACCTCGCCGCGCACTTCCCCGGCGTGAACAACACCACCGTGTGGAGCGATCCTCAGGCGGGCAGTCACATCGAGTTCGACTCGTTCGTCCACTTGGCACAGACGGCGGAACGTGCGAAGTTCGACTTCTTCTTCCTCGCCGAGGGGTTGCGACTGCGCGAGCAGGGCGGCCAGATCTACGACCTCGACGTGGTCGGCAGGCCGGACACGTTCACGGTGCTCGCCGCGCTGGCCGCGGTGACCGACCGGCTCGGGCTGGCCGGCACGATCAACTCCACCTTCAACGAGCCCTACGAGGTGGCCAGGCAGTTCGCCTCGCTCGACCACCTCTCCGGCGGCCGTGCCGCGTGGAACGTCGTCACGTCGTGGGACGCGTTCACCGGCGAGAACTTCCGGCGCGGCGGCTTTCTCGCGCAGGAGGACCGCTACACGAGGGCCGAGTCGTTCCTGCGCACGGCGTGGAAACTCTTCGACACAGGAATCGGCCGTTTCGAGCACCGGGACCAGCACTTCGACATCAGCGGCACCTTCGGGGTCCCGCAGTCACCTCAGGGCCGTCCGGTGATACTGCAGGCCGGGGATTCCCACGAGGGCAGGGAGTTCGCCGCCGCCACCGCCGACGCGATCTTCTCGCGGTACGGGACGCTGGAGGCGGGGCAGAAGTTCTACCACGACGTCAAAGGCCGGCTCGCCAAGTACGGGCGCACCCCGGACCAGTTGGTGATCCTGCCGGCCGCCACGTTCGTCCTCGGCGACACCGACGCGGACGCCCAGGAGAAGGCGGCGGTCGTGCGGCGGCAGCAGGTGAGCGGCGCGACCGCGATCCGGTTCCTGGAGCAGGTGTGGAACCGCGACCTCAGCGGCTACGACCCGGACGGCCCGTTGCCCGAAGTCGAGCCGCTGACCGGCGAGAACACCATCGCCAAGGGTCGCGCGAGCGTGCGGATGTTCAAGGACCCGGCGGCCACCGTGAAGGAGTGGCGGGAGAAGGCCGCGGCCAAGAACCTGTCGATCCGCGACCTGGTGATCGACGTGAGCGCGCGGCAGACGTTCGTCGGGTCGGCGGACAGCGTGGCCACGGAGATCAACGACCTGGTGCAGCAGGACGCGGCGGACGGGTTCATCCTCGTGCCGCACGTGACGCCGGGCGGGCTGGACGAGTTCGCCGACACCGTCGTGCCGCTGCTGCAGGAGCGCGGCGTGTTCCGGGAGGACTACACCGGTCCAACCCTGCGGGATCACCTCGGTATCCGATAGTTGTTCACCACGTGGACGTCCTTGCTCGGGCGACGCAACGCTCCTTAACGTGAGCCGCGTTCTGCAAAGTGCTCTCATCGAGCGCAGGGAAGGGAGGGCAGGAATGGCCTACTTCGCTCTGTTCCTGTCCTCCCGCAGGCACATCGACCACGGGCGCGTGTCGAGCACCGCCTGTCTCGGCTGATCTCAGCCCCTCGCCCCGCTTGCCCGACAAGGACTCGCGATGTCTTCTGGCACCCTCACGTCTCCGTCCACAAAGGACAGATCGGACGATCTGGCCTCGTCACCCGTCGTCGCCGCCCGCCACCCGTGGCGGTGGGTCGGCGTCGTCGCCGTGCTGGTGCTCGTGGCGCAGTTCGTCCACGGCCTGGTCACCAACCCCGCCTGGGACTGGCCGACGTTCGCCCGCTACTTCACCGCGCAGTCGATCCTGACCGCGGTCGGCACCACGATCGTGCTGACCGTGCTCGGCACGGTGCTGGGATTCGCCCTGGGCATCGTGGTCGCCGTGCTCAGACTCTCGAAGAGCCCGTTCCTGCAGGCGGTCGGCTGGACCTACATCTGGGCGTTCCGGTCGATCCCGTTGATCGTGCAGTTGTTGTTCTGGTTCAACATCTCCTATCTGTACCAACGGCTCAGCCTCGGCATCCCGTTCGGGCCGGAGTTCGTCAGCTTCGAGACCGTGCAGCTGATCAGCCCGATGGGCGCCGCCGTGCTCGGTCTGGCGCTGCACCAGGCCGCGTACGCCGCGGAGATCGTGCGGTCCGGTGTGATCTCGGTCGACCGCGGTCAGCTGGAAGCCGCTGCCGCGCTGGGCATCCCGCGGTTCCGGCAGTTCCGCAGAATCGTGCTGCCCCAGGCGATGCGGGCGATCCTGCCGAACGCCGCGAACGAGGTGATCAGCCTCTTCAAGGGCACGTCGGTGGTGTCGGTGATGGCGATCGGCGAGCTGTTCTACCAGGTGCAGGTGATCTACGGCCGCAACGCGCGGGTCGTCGCGCTGCTGATGGTCGCCACCGTCTGGTACATCATCCTGACCACGCTGCTCTCGATCGGCCAGCACTACGTCGAGCGCTACTTCGCCCGAGGAGACCGCCGATGATCGAGGTTCTGGGCGTGCACAAGAGCTTCGGCGACAACGAGGTGCTGCGCGGGGTGTCGCTGGAGGTCGCGGCCGGAGAGGTCGTGGTGGTGCTCGGCCCGTCCGGTTCGGGCAAGTCGACGTTGCTGCGCACGATCAACCACCTGGAGAAGCTCGACCGGGGGTTCATCACGATCGACGGCGACCTGATCGGCTACCGGCAGCGCGGCGGCAAGCTGCACGAGCTCAAGGAACGCGATGTTCTCAAGCAGCGCAGGCACATCGGGTTCGTGTTCCAGAACTTCAACCTCTTCCCGCACCTCACCGCACTGCAGAACATCGCGGAGGTGGCCCCGCTGGCGGACGCGCGGCGGTTCCTCGCCCGAGTCGGCCTGGCGGACAAGGAAGACGCCTACCCGCGCCAGCTGTCCGGCGGCCAGCAGCAACGCGTCGCGATCGCGCGAGCCCTTGCCACGCAACCGAAAGTCGTGCTGTTCGACGAACCGACGTCAGCGTTGGACCCTGAGCTGGTCGGCGAGGTGCTGGACGTCATGCGCGACCTCGCCCGGTCCGGCACCACGATGGTCGTGGTCACGCACGAGATCGGCTTCGCCCGCGAGGTGGCCGACCGGATCGTGTTCCTCGACCAGGGTGTGATCGTCGAGCAGGGAACTCCTGCCGAGGTGCTCGACAACCCGGTCCACGACCGCACCCGCGCGTTCCTGTCCAAGGTTCTCTAGAAGGAGTTTGTTGTGCGTAAACCACTTCTCGCCGCTCTGGTCCTCGTTCTCGCTGCTTGTGGAACGGCCGAGAGCGAGCCCGCGGCGCCCGGTGGTCTGAACGTGAACCTGGGGCCTGACCAGAACCGCGTGACGGCCCAGAAGGACGACAAGATCGCGTCGAAGGTCCCGGAGAAGTTCCGAACAAAGGGCGAGCTCGTCATCGGCGGATCCGCCGGCACAGCACCGCCACTGCGCTTCTACGCCACCGACGACCGCACGGTGATCGGCGTGGAGACCGACATCGCCACGCTGGTCGCGGACGTGTTGGGCCTCAAGCCCAAGCTCGAAGTCGCGTCGTGGGAGAACCTGTTCGTCGGCCTCGACAGCGGCAACTTCGACGTCGGCCTGTCGAACATCACGGTCACCGAGGCGCGCAAGGAGAAGTACGACTTCGCCACCTACCGCCTGGACACACTGGCGTTCGAGGCGAAGAAGGGCGGCACGTGGAAGGTCGCGGAGCCCAAGGACGTCGCGGGCAAGGTCATCGCCGTCACCTCGGGCACCAACCAGGAGAAGATCCTCGTCGACTGGAGCGCGAAGAACGTCGCCGCCGGCCTGAAAGCCACGGACATCAAGTACTTCCAGAACTCGTCGGACTACTACCTGGCCCTGCAGTCCGGGCGCATCGACGCCTACCTCGGCCCGAACCCGACCTCGGCCTACCACGCGGCCACGTCCGGGCAGACCGAGGTGATCGGCAACTTCTCCGGTGGCGCCTCCGTGCAGGGCAAGATCGCCGTCACCACCAAGAAGGACAACGGCCTGATCACCCCGGTCCAGGAGGCGCTGAACCAGCTGATCGCCAACGGCAAGTACGCGGAGGTGCTCAAGCGCTGGGGCCTGTCCGACGAGGCCGTGCCCACCTCGGAGATCAACCCCGTCGGCCTGCCGAAGACGTGAGGGATCCGTCATGCGATTCAGCATCACCATCGACACCGAGGACGAGGAGACCGCGCTGCGGCTGCTCGGCGCGTTGAAGGACGCGGGCCTGGTGCACGCGGCATCGGCTGTGGTCGAAGACGTCGACGTCCGAATCCTGCCGCACACCCGGCAGGTGCTGCTCCGGGACGAGCCGGTGGAGCTCACCAGGCTGGAGTTCGAACTGCTGCTGCACCTGTGTGAGCATCCCGACCGCGTGCACCGCCGCCGTGAGCTGCTGTCCGCGGTGTGGGGCATCGACGACCACTACAGCGGCGCCCGCACGGTCGACGTGCACGTCCGGCGCGTGCGGCAGAAGCTCGGCGACGCGGCGGAGGTGATCCAGACCGTGCGCGGCGTCGGCTACCTGGTGGCCTCCGGCGGCCGGGTGCGGGTCGAACGCTCACCGAACGTCGTGCAGCTCGCCGACCGGCGCGCCGGATAATTGAGTTGCCCGGCCCAGAGGTCCGGTGTTGCATCGAGACACCGGACCTCTGGGGAGCTGATCGATGCACGACGGCGAAGCCGCCATTGGCGTGTCCCTTGTGGACGAACTGATCCGCACGCAGTTCCCGCGCTGGCACGGTCTGCCGATCAGCCAGGTCGAGCACGGCGGCGGCACGAGCAACGCGATGTACCGGCTGGGCGAAGACCTGGCCGTCCGGCTGCCGCGCATCGACTGGGCGAAGGACGAAGCGGGCAAGGAGGCGGCCCTGGTACCGCTGCTCGCGCCGCACCTCCCGGTCGCCGTCCCGGAACCGCTCGCGCTGGGCGAGCCCACCGAGACCTACCCGTACCAGTGGTCGGTGGTCCGCTGGCTCAGCGGCTCGACCGCACCGGTCGAGGCGGTCGACGAGGACACCCCGATCCGGCTGGCCAAGCTGATCCACGCACTGCACGGCATCGACGCGACCGGCCGGCCGTGGACCACCTACCGCGGCCGCCTGGACGCCTCCAACCACGACGAACCCGTCCGCGGCTGCATCGCCGAGCTGGGCGGAGATCCGCGGCTCACGGCCGTCTGGGAGGAAGCGCTCGACGCGCCGCGCTGGGACCAGCCCGCCCGGTGGCTGCACGCCGATCTGCACGAGGGCAACCTGCTGTTCACCGGCGGCGAGCTCACCGGCGTGATCGACTGGGGTTGTGCGGGAGTCGGCGATCCGGCGGGGGATCTCATGACGGCCTGGCTGTACCTCGACGAGCGCGGCAGGCGGGTGTTCCAGCGGGAGATGAGCGAGTTCGACGACGCCACCTGGGCTCGTGCGCGGGGTTGGGCGCTGCACCTCGCTGTGCTCGCGTTGCCGTACTACCGCGAGACGAACCCGTTCCTCGCTGGCATCGCGCGCTGGACGCTGGATCAGCTGTGCCCAGGTTGGGTGGAGTAGTTCTTCCTCCCCGGCGAGGCTGTTCGGTCACCGGCCGATGCGCTCCTCGGCGTCGGCCAAATCCTGCAAGCTGATCGCGAGGAACCGCTTCGCGTTGTGCTGTTGGCAGATGGCGACGGCCTGCTGGTGAACTTCGACGGCTTCGTGCACTCGACCTGCGTCACGGTAGGCGCGACCGAGGTAGTTCAGCACGTAGACCTTGTCCATCGGCAAGCCTCGGCCACGAATGCTGTTCCAGGCCGCTTCCTGGTATCGGACGGCGTCCTGCACTTGTCCCAGGCCTCGGTAGATCTCACCTCTGGTCACGAGAGGAATGCCGTCATCTGGATCAACCTGATCGGGAGGAAGCACAGACAGCTGTTCGTACCAGCGGAGCGCCTCGTTCCATCTGCCCAGTTCACCGCAGGTGTGAGCCAAGTTGATCAATACGGTGCGCTGCCAGCTCGCGTAGCTGATCTCTTGTGTGATCGCCAGGGATTCTCGGAGGCACCTGTAGGCACTCTCGAGTCGGCCGCCCTGCTTGTGTGGAAAGCAGATGTTGTTGAGGGAGACACACTCGCCTGTGCGATCGCCTGCCAGGCGTCTCAGATTCAGGGCGCGCTCGTGGCAGGAGTATGACGTTTCGAACTCTGCGAGCTGCGCGTGCAGGATGCCCAGGCTGTTGAGGATCTCCGCCTCGCCGCGTTGGTCGCCGACGCGCCGGACAGCTTCGAGGCCGACGGTGGTCGTCGGCTTCCACTCCAGCCAGCGGTGGCCCTTCATGTAGTGCCGCGTGAGCAATGCTGGCAGCTGCCAGGCCTGAACGTCGAGTCTCCGATCCCCAGCGCAGCGGGTGATCGCGACGAGGTTGGTGTGCTCCTGGTCGAACCACGTGGTGACATCGTTCTTGGTGGCGAAGGTCAGCGGGTTGATGCCAGGTGGCAACGGATCTGGCTCGATCCGGCGGTAGTGGGGATCGGCGATGCGCTGAGCATGGGCGACTGTGTGGACGTACCAGGCCGATAGTCGTTCCAGCGCGTCCTGTTGGGCAGAAGGCGCTTCATCGGCTTGAGCACGTTCGGCGGCGTAGAGCCGCAGCAGGTCGTGGAACCGATAGCGGGTGCCGTGCGCCTCCAGCAGATGCGCGCTGACGAGCCTCCGCAACGACCGACGGGCCAACCCTCCGGTGAGCGCGTCCGCGGCTGCTTCGCTGATGTCCGGTCCGGGATGCAGGCCGAGCAGCCGGAACACCTTCGCGTCATCAGGTGCCAAAGCGCGGTAGGACGACGAGAAGACCGCGCGCACCGTGTTGGTGTCGTCATCAGGTGACAGCGTCTCCAACCGTGACTGCTCGTCGGCCAATTCGGCGACGAGGTCCGCTATCGGTGTGTTCGAGGCGGCCACCCGTTCCGCGATGATCCGCAACGCCAGGGGCAGCCGCACACACAGTTCGGCCAGGTTCTCCAGCGTCGCCGATGGCAGACCGTCTCCCAACGTGGCGGTGAGAAGGTCTATCGCCTCGGCGGGTGACAGGACGTCGATCGTCACGCGGTGAGCGCCCTCGCGAGCGACGAGGCTCGCCAGCGCACTGCGGCTCGTCACGACGACCAGACACGTGTCGCTGCCAGGAAGCAGCGGACGTACCTGTTCCGCGGTCGCCGCGTTGTCCAGAACGATCAGCACCCGCTTGCCTGCCAGCGCGGAGCGGTACAGCCGCTGACGCGCTTCGAGATCGCTGGGAATCTGGGAGGACGGCACGTTGAGCGTGCGCAGGAAACCCTCCAGCACCAGCCCTGGTTCCGCAGGCGGGTCGACAGGGTCGTAGCCGCGCAGGTTCGTGTACAGCTGACCGTCCGGGAAGTGTTCGCGAACGCTGTGTGCCCAATGCACGGCCAGCGCTGTCTTGCCCACACCTGCGGTACCCGCGATCGCGGAGATCACCAGAGCCCGGCCATCGGCTTTCAACAGACCGTCGAGGCGCTCCAGGTGGTCGGTGCGACCGGTGAACCCACGCACGTCGCAAGGCAACTCACGTGGGATCGGCAACGGTGCGGTGTGCTCGCTCAGATAGATGGCACCGGCCTGCACAACCGACGTAGCTGCGCCACGCAGCACGTTCTGGGTCGAACCGTCCGACGGGGGGAGCATGGCAGCCGACCGTATCCGCTCAAGGAAGACTCTCACCGTCGTTGAACGAACCTTCCCTCGATCGGCTGAGAGATGCGGCCGCTCAGTGAACCGGGCCGCGTCCGGCCGCCGCCGTTCGACCGATCAGACCGGTCGGCAGTGCGCGGAACAGTCCTTGTGAGACCCCTATGGGTGAATTAGTTTCAAGCCAGTGGCAACGATGTCTGTGCGGATCCAGGTGCTGGGTTCGACGCGGGCGTGGCACGACCGCACGGAGCTCGAACTCGGCCCACCCGGCCGGCGGGCCGTGCTGGGGTTGCTCGTGCTCGCCGAGGGTGAGTCGGTGGCCACCCACGACCTGATGGACCAGCTGTGGGGTGACAGGCCGCCGCGCAGTGCCGCGAACGTGCTGCAGACGCACGTGAAGCACCTGCGCCGGCTGTTGGAGCCCGGTCGCGGATTCCGTTCCGGCAGCGAAGTCCTGCCGTACGCCAACAGCGGCTACGCGCTGAACCCGGACGCCGTGGACATCGACCTGATGGCCTTCCACCGGCTCGTCGCGCAGGCGTCCGGTGACCAGGTCGCGGCCAGGCTCGGGGAGGCACTGGCGTTGTGGCACGGCCGGCCGCTCGCTGACCTGCCCGCGCTCGCCACGCACCCGAAAGTCGTGGCGCTGGTGGCGAAACACCGCGAGGTGCTGGCGCGGCACGCGGAGGCGATGATCGAGATCGGTGCCGCCGCGGACGTGCTTCCCGCGATCGCGGAGGCCGCTGCGGACCAGCCGCTGGACGAGGCCTCGCAGGCGCGCTTGATCCGCGCCTACCACGCCGTCGGGCGCAGGGCGATGGCCTTCCAGACCTACCACGAGGTGCGTGACCGGCTCGTGGAGGAGCTCGGCGTCGACCCCGGTGCAGAGCTGAGGGCGGCGCACGCGGCGTTGCTCCACGACAACGACGACGTCGTCGGCCCGAGTCCGCGGTCCCGGCCGGCGCTGCGGGTGCCCAGGCAGCTGCCCGCGCAGCCGCCTGGGTTCACCGGGCGGGCCTCACAGCTGTCCACATTGGACAAGCTCGGACCCTCGGGTGCGGACGGTTTGACGATCACCGCCATCTCGGGCACGGCGGGAGTGGGCAAGACGGCGCTGGCCGTGCAGTGGGCGCACCGCGTGCGGGACAGGTTCCCCGACGGGCAGCTCTACGCGATCCTGCGCGGGCATTCCAGGGGTGGGGCGGCGCCGCCGATCGAGGTGCTCGCGCAGTTCCTGTCGGCGTTGGAGGTGCCCGCCGAACGGGTTCCCGTCGACGTGGAGACGGCGGCGGCGATGTACCGGACCCTGACGACGGACCGCAGAATGCTGGTGTTGCTGGACAACGCCGCCGGTCCGGACCAGGTGCGGCCGCTGCTGCCCGCCGGTCCGGCCTGCGTTGTCGTGACTGGCCGCGACCGGATGACCGGGCTGGTCGCGCTGCACGGCGCGCGTCAGGTCACGCTCGACGTGCTCAGCCCCGAGGACTCCCTGGAGCTGCTGGCCCACGTGCTGGGGCCCGAGAGGATCCGGTCCGAACCGGTGGCGGCCGCAGAGCTGGCGAAGCTGTGTGCGCATCTCCCGCTGGCGTTGCGGATCGCGGCCGCCAACCTCGCCGATCACCCCCTTCGCGGGATCGACGACCACGTCGCGGACCTCAGGGACAGCAACCTGTTGACGGCTCTTTCGGTGCAGGGTGACGAGCACACCGCGGTGAGGACCGCGTTCGACCTCTCCTACGCGGAACTGCCGGCGGAGGCGCGGCGGCTGTTCCGGTTGCTGAGCCTCGTGCCGGGAACGGACGTCGGAACCGAGGCGGTCGCGGCGCTCGCCGGCACGGATCTCGCTGAGGCCTCACGGTTGCTGGACCGGCTCGCCGCCGCGCACCTCGTCGAACCGCACGGACCCGGCCGGTACGGCTTCCACGACCTGCTTCGCCGGTACGCCGCGGAACGAGCCGAGAGCGAGGAAGCCGACCTGGACGTAGCCCTCCATCGCTTGTACGACTGGTACCTCAGCGGGGTGGACGGCGCCGCCCGCCAGCTCTACCCGCACATGCTGCGGCTTCCGTCAAAGGGATCCCGGACGTTCGGCGGCGTCACCGAGGCGACGAACTGGCTGGACTCCGAGCTCGGCAATCTCGTCGCGGCGGTCAGGACCGGGCCGCGGCCCACGACCTGGCTGCTCGCCGACGGCCTGCGCGGCTACTTCTGGATGTGCACGCGTCAGGTGGAATGGCTGGCCGTCGCGGAAGCGGCCGTGCGCAGCGCCGAAGAGGCGGGCGGGCCACGGGAACGCGCGGCCTCCCGGCTCAGCCTCGCCGACCTGTACTTCCGCCAGGGCAGGTATCCCGAAGCCGTCCACCACTACACCCACGCCCAACTGGCTGCGCGCCAAGCAGGGTGGGTCGAGGCGCAGGCGGCGGTGCTCGGCAACCTCGGGTGCGTCTACTGGCAGTCCGGTCGCCTCGCCGCCGCTGCGTTCCGGTTCAGTCGCTGCCTGGTGCTGAGCCGCGGCATCGGTCAGACGGCGGGGGAGGCCGTCGCGCTCGCCAACCTCGGCCTCGTGCACTGGGAGATGGGCCGGCTGGAGGAGGCCGCCGAGCACTACACCCTGGCCCTGGACCGATATCGGCAGATCGGGTCGCACTACGGCGAAGCGCTCAACCTCGGCAACCTCGGCCAGACGCAACGCGCGCGCGGACAGCACGCCGAAGCGGTCGACCTGCTCACCCGTGCGATCTCCCTGCACCACGAGGCAGGCAACCGCAGCGGTGAGGCCCTGGCGCACAGCTGGCTGGCCGCGACGTTCCTCGACCTGGACCGCGGCGCGGAGGCACTCGACCACGCGCGCACCGGTCTCGCGCTGGCACAGGAGACCGGTGATCCGCGACCGGAGGTGGAAGCGCTCGCCGTGCTGGCCGCTGTCGACGTCCGGCGCGGACACCGGGCGGAGGCGGTTCGCCGCTACCGTCAGGCGCTCGACCTGGTCCGCAGCACCGGTGACCGCTACCCGGAGATCGAGATCCTGATCGGCCTGGCGACGGTCACCGCGGACGTGGAGCCGGCGAGGCAGGCGCTCGCACTGGCCGAACGCGCGGGTTACCGTGCGCTGCAAGAACAAGCGGCCGCCGTGCTCACTCCACGATGACGTCGCCGATGCCCTTGCGCAGGACGCTGCTGGTGCCGTTCGGCCACACCGTGATGGTGCCCCACGGATTCGCGATCCCGTCCGTGCCGTCACCGTTCTTGCACGAGAACTCGGCCATGTTGAACGCGTTCCACGCGCCGCTGCCGTCCAGCACCGGGGTTTGCGACTCCTCGGCGTTGGCCACCCAGACGCACGCGTCGCCGTTCTCCTCGTGTGTGACGTGCGGGGTGATAGCGGTGATCTTGCCTCCTTCCACGCACCACGAGACCCGGTAGGTGTAAGACCACCGGCCGGGACTGTCGAGCTGCACCGGTGCCGACGTCAGCACCGGGGTCGAACACGTCGTCTCGTCCGTCGCGCTCGCGGTGCCTGTGGTGAGCCCGGCGATGATCAGCGCCGCGCATCCCAGGACTGTGAACCTCATCGTTTTCCCCCTCGAACTCTGCTTCTCCCATCTGATACCTGTCGAAGGACCTCCGCAAGATGCTTGCGCAGTAAGTCCATTCGACGTCCATTCGACGTCCAGTCCTGCTGAATAGCTTGTGCCACAACGTTTCCTACAGGGGAGTGGGATTGATGAAGGCACAGCTCAAGAGGGGTGTCGCCGCTGCGGCGGTGTCGGTGTCGGTGCTGGCCGCGGTGGTCAGCGGCGGCGGGAGCAGTACCGCGCAGCCGAGCGGGTTGCGGGCGTTCGGGATCTCGTCCGACGGCACGTTGATGGCCACGTTCACGACGGATCGGCCGCAGGTGCTGGACTGGGTGCGGCAGATCCAGGGTTTCTCGGGTGACACGGCGGCGATCGGATTGGACTTCCGGGTCCAGGACGGCCTGATGTACCTGGTGGGCAACAAAGGCGGCATCTACACGGTGAAGCTCCCGACCCCGCCCGCCACCGACCCGGTGATCACGAAGGTCTCCCAGCTCACGATCGCGCTGTACGGCACGAACTTCGGCGTCGACTTCAACCCCGCCGCCGACCGGCTCCGCGTGACCAGCGACAACGGCCAGAACCTCCGGCACGACCTCAACACGCACACCACCGTCGCCGACACGACGCTGTCCACCCCGCCGACGCCGGGAGCGACCAAGGGCGTCACCGCGGCCGCGTACACCAACAACGACCTGAACCCCGGCACCGCCACCACGTTGTTCGACATCGGGACCGGGACCGACCAGGTGCTGATCCAGTCGCCTGCCAACAACGGCACCCTGGCGCCGACCGGCAGCCTGACCGTCGACGCGGCGGCCAACGCCGGCTTCGACATCTTCAGCACCCTGAGCGGCGGCAAGGCGGTCTCCGCGGCAGGGTTCGCCACCCTCGTCACGCCCGACGGCAGCACGTCGCTCTACAGCGTCAACCTGCTCAACGGCACGGCCACCCACATCGGCAGGTTCCCGCTGTCGATCACCGACCTGGCCATCTCGCTCAGCGGCAGCTGAAGCGCTCTCACCACGGCCGTCCAGTCGACGTCCAGTCCCGCCGAATAGCTTGTGCCGCAACGTGTTTCCTACGGGGAGTGGGGCTCGATGAAGGTACAGGCGAAGAGGGGCGTCGCCGCGGCGGCCGTGGTGGTGTCGGTGCTGGCCGCCGTGGTCGGGGGCGGCGGGAGCAGCGCCGCGCAGCCGACCGGGTTGCGGGCGTTCGGCATCTCGTCCGACGGCACGTTGATGGCCACGTTCACGACGGACAAGCCCCAGCAGCTCGACTGGGTGCGGGAGATCCTGGGTTTCTCGGGTGACACGACGGCGATCGGCCTGGACTTCCGGGTCCAGAACGGCCTGATGTACCTGGTGGGCAACAACGGCGGCATCTACACCGTCAAAACCCCGCCGCAGGTCGCGGACGTGGTCGTCACGAAGGTCTCGCAGCTCACGGTCCCCTTGTACGGCACGAACTTCGGTGTCGACTTCAACCCGGCGGTCGACCGTCTCCGCGTCACCAGCGACACCGGCCAGAACCTGCGGCACAACCTCGCCGACCACACCACGACCGAGGACGCCGTCCTCTCCACTCCGCCCGCACTGGGCCCGACCAGGGGCGTGACCGCGGCCGCGTACACGAACAACGACCTGAACGCGGACACCGCGACTACGTTGTTCGACATCGGCACCGGCACCGACGAGGTGCTGATCCAGTCGCCGGCCAACAACGGCCTGCTGACCGCCACCGGCAAGCTCACCGTGGACGCGGCGGCCAACGCGGGCTTCGACATCTACAGCACGCTCAGCGGCGGCAAGGCGGTCTCCTCGGCCGGGTTCGCCACGCTCCTCGCCGCGAACGGCAGCGCCACGCTCTACAGCGTCAACCTGCTCAACGGCACCGCGACCAGCATCGGCAGGTTCCCGGTGCCGATCGCGGACCTGGCGATCACGCTGACCGGCAGCTGACATGGACCGCCGGCCGACCGCGTTCGAGACCATGCACCCGCTGTTCGTGCACCTGCACGCCGGACACCTGCTGCGCACCGCCCTCGAACTGCGGCTGCCCGATCTGGTGGGGGAGCAGCCCGCTCCGGCCGCCGAGATCGCCCTTGCGGCCGGTGCTGATCCGGGCCTCACCGCCCGCCTGTTCCGCGCGTTGTCCGGGCTCGGCGTCTTCCTACGAGTCGGCCCGGACACCTACGCGCACAACGACCTTTCCCTGCTGTTGCGGTCTGGTAGTGGCGACGCCACCGCCGCGATCGTCAACGCGTTCCTGAAGCCCGAGTGGATGTGGCAGGTGTGGGCTGGGCTCACGGACGCCGTGCGGTCCGGCGCCTGCCCGTTCCCCTCGGTGCACGGCAACGACTTCTTCGGCTTCCTCGGCGACTCACCGCAGGTCGCCGAGGACTTCGGCCGGGCGATGACCCTGTCCCTGGCCGCTGCCGACCCGGTGGTGGCCTCGACCCTCGACCTCGGCGGCGTTCGGCACCTCGTCGACATCGGCGGGGGCCAGGGAGCCCTGTTGCGCTCGGTGCTGCACCGCCATCCCGGCCTGCGCGGCACGCTGTTCGACATCCCCGCCGCCCTTGCCGATGTCGACCCGGAACTGGGGTGCGAGATCGTTGCCGGGGACGCACGCGAGTCGGTGCCCGCCGCGGACGCTTATTTGTTCCGGCTGGTCCTGCACAACTGGGATGACGAAACGTGCGTGCAGATGTTGTCGCGCTGCGCCGAGGCGGGGAACGCCGGTGCGCGGGTGTTCGTGGTGGAGGCGTTGCGGACCGACGATCTTTTCGTGTCACTGATGGATCTGCAGATGTTCTTGTTGCTCGGGGGCAAGGAACGCGACGAGGATGAGTTCGCGGCGTTGTTCTCGCGGGCCGGTCTGCGTTATCGGGGCGCGCGGGCGACGGCGAGTGCTTTCCACGTCGTCGAAGCGTCCCTGGAGTGATCGAATGCGGGCCGATGTGTCGCTTGTGGACGAACTGGTCCGCACGCAGTTCCCGCACTGGCGCGGCCTGCCCATCACCCAGCTGAAACACGGCGGCACGGACCACGCGATCTTCCGCCTGGGCGACGAGCTCGCGGTCCGTCTTCCGCTCATCGAATGGGCCAAGGACCAGGCTGAACGCGACTTCGTCACGCTGCCGCGCCTCGCCGCGCACCTCCCGGTGGCGGTTCCGGAACCGCTTGAGCTGGGCGAGCCCACCGAGAACTACCCCTACCGCTGGTCAGTTGTCCGTTGGCTCAGCGGCAGCCTCGCCGCGGTCGACGAGGTCGACGAGAACACCGCGATCCGGCTGGCCGAGGTGATCCAGGCGTTGCACGAGGTCGACACGGCCGGGGAGCCGTGGACGACCTACTGCGGCCGGCTCGACCAGTCCGACAGCGATGGGCGGGTGCGTTCGGCGATCGCTTTGCTGGGCGGCGATCCGAGGTTGCCGGCGTTGTGGCAGGACGTGCTCGCCGCGCCGCGCTGGGAAGGGCCGGGCCGGTGGCTGCACGCTGATCTGCACCAGGGCAATCTGCTGTTCACCGATGGCGAGCTGACCGGTGTGATCGACTGGGGTTGCGCTGGGGTCGGTGATCCGGCCGGCGACCTCATGGCGGCGTGGATGTACCTCGATGAACGCGGTCGCAAAGCGTTCAAACGGGAGCTGAATTTCGACGACGCGACCTGGCTGCGCGCGCAGGGCTGGGCGCTGGAACTCGCGGTGGAGGAATTGCCCCATTATCGCGAGCACAACCCGTTCCTCGCGAGAATTGCGGACCACACTCTGGCGCAATTGGCGCAATCTTTTTACTGACCTCATGTGTCCACTGTGGACGTTTGAGGGTGCTGGGTTGGCTTGAGGTGCAAGGCAAGGCGCCGTTCAGTCTCCGGCGGGTTGCGACGGCTGGTCCAGCGTTCGACGTGTTCGACTGCTGTCCGTGAAGATGTGAATTCTTTCCGTGAGAACGCATTCGCATTACGCGCCGCCGTGCCCCTATGGTGAGGAGGGTGGCTGACGAATCAAATGAGAGTTCGCCATCCGGAAAACGTGAGAAGGTCTCGGCAGCATTCGCCATTCGAGCTGCAACGGAGCAGTTCGGTGCTCTGATCGGACGGGCGCCGGAAGCCGTGTCGGGGATACGCGCACTGCCGGACGGCGGCTGGTCCGTGCTGATCGATGTGCTCGAACTCGAACGCGTGCCTGCGACGACCAGCGTCATGGCCACCTATCGCGTCGACCTCGACGCGGCAGGTGAGCTGTGCGGCTGCGAGCGCCTGCGCAGGTACACCCGTGGCACGACCGACATGTGACGGGACGGTTCCAGGTGGACAACAGGCCCAGTTCGCTCGCCGACACGTTGGAACGCGTGCTGGACAAGGGAGTGGTGATCGTCGGTGACATCGCCGTCAGCGTGGTGGACATCGAGCTGCTCACGTTGCGGGTGCGGTTGTTCATCGCGTCCGCCCAGACAGCCCGCGAGATGGGCATCGACTGGTGGGAGAACGACCCGTTCTTCGCGCCGAGGGCCGTGGAGAGCGCGGCCTCGGTGAAGGAGCTGGCCAAGGAGAACGCCGAGCTGCGGGACCGTCTCGCGGTGCTGGAGCGGGCGTTGGAGGAGAAACGACCATGAGCCTCGGCCTGTACGCCTACGCGATCACCCGTGATCGACCGATCGACCTGGCCGGGCCGCACCTGATCGGCCACCGGGGCCTGGCGCTCGTCGTCGCCGAGGTCGAGGTCGAGCGGTTCACCGGGCTTGAACTCGACGAACCCACCGAGGACAGCCCACTGGCCGTGCTGGCCCGCTACCACGACGCCGTGGTGCGCACCGTGTTCCAGCGCGAACCGGTGCTACCGCTGCGGTTCGGCACCGTGCTCGACGGCGTCGACGCCGCCGTGCGGCTGCTCAGCGCGCGCCACGAGGAGGCGCGGGCCTGGTTGGACCGGGTGGGCGGCCGACGGGAATGGGGTGTCCGGGTGCGCGCCGCCGAACGTGCGCCGGTGAACCTGGATGCCTTGTCGGGCACCGCATACCTGACCCAGCGTCGTGAACGGCTCGCCGCCGCCGATGCCGTCCGGCGCGGTGCCGCGGCCGTGCACGAGGCGTTGGTCCGGCGGTCGGCCGAGAACGCCTGCCGCGAGCTCGGGGGCGACCTGCTGCTGGAAGCGGCGTACCTGGTCGACGCGGAGTCCGAAGAGGACTTTCACGCCGACGCCCACCGGCTGACCGGGGAACTGGGGCTGTCGGTGGAGATCACCGGACCGTGGCCGCCGTACTCGTTCACGAGGGTGGAGTTCGCCGATGCCTGAGCACAGGGTCGTTGAGCACAGGGCCGCCGAGCACAGCGCCGCGAGCTTGGTCGACCTGCTCGACCGGGTGGTGCACCGGGGTGCCGTCGTGCGGGGCGACGTGGTGATCACGTTGGCGGGCATCGAGTTGATCCGGCTGGACCTGAGGTTGTTGCTGATCGGCGTCGGCGGCGACAGGTGACCGCGCAGGACGCGGGCCGCGGACTCGGCCGGATCGTCGTGGCCGTGCTGGAGATCGTGTGCGAGCTGCTCGAGCGTCAGGCGCTGCGCCGGGTGGACGCGGGCACCCTCACCGCCGAGGAGATCGAGAACCTCGGCCAAGCGCTGATCTCGTTGCAACGCCAGTTCGCTGCGCTGCGCGAAGCACTAGGAGAACCGGACACGTCCGGCGTCCGGCTCCCCGTCGACATCACGAACCTGGTGGACGAAATGAGGGCATCACGATGACCGCTCCTGCGTTGCCGAACTCCGGCGGCCTCGCCGACGTGCTGAACGTCCTGCTGGACAAGGGACTCGTGATCGACGCGTCGGTGCGGGTCTCGTTGATCGGCATCGAGATCCTGACCATCGACATCAAGGTCGTGATCGCCAGCGTCGACACCTACATCCGCTACCTGGAAGCGATGCACCGCCTCGACCTGACCCGCCGCGGCCTCCCCGCACCCTCGGTCTCGCAAGGCATCGCCGGCACCTACGGCCTGCTGGCCTCCGCCGTTCCCGCCATGGTCACCCCGGCGGTCGTCACCCCGGCACCGGTCCAGGTCGCCGCCCCGGTGGAGGAGTCCCAGCAGTGAGCCTGCGTCTGCACGCCGTGGTGCGGGCGGGCCGCTGGCTGCCCGTCGGCTCACCGTTCCGCCTGGTCGAGCTGGAGGACCTCGCGGTGGTCGTCAGCGACCGGCGAGACGACGGATCGTTGGCAGCACAGGAAGTGATCGACGACCTGGCCGGCCTGTGCGAACTGCTGCCAGGCGGCCCGGTACTGCCCCTGCGCATCGGCACCACCGCCGCCGACGAAGCCGCCGCCCGCACCGCCGTGCTCGCGCTGACCCCGTCGTCGCTGCGCCGGCACCTCGACAACCTCGACGGCGTGGCGGAGATGCACGTGCGCCTGGTGTTCGACCAAGACACCGCGTTGCGCGCCGTCTACGACACGGGCGCGTACACGGGCCGCGGCGCGGACGTCATCGCACAGGGCGAACTGATCGCCCGCGGAATCGTTGCGTGGCGCCGAAACCAGGCCGACGCCCTGCTGGCGCCGGTGTCCGCGGCGGCCCGCGCGGTGGCTGTGCTCGAAGCGCCGGAACACACCGAGGAACTCCGCGCGTACCTGTTGCCTCTGGACCAGGTCGAGGCGGTGCGCGCGGTGGTGGCGGCGATGGAGGGCGTCACGGCGACGTGCACGGGTCCACTGCCCGCGTTCCACTTTCTTGATCTGGCACCACGAGAGTCCACGTCCCGCTGGGGCTGGTAGCGAACCGTGACTGAAGCGGCACCACCCTGGCGTCCGGCGATGAGTTGCCGGACGCCCGTTGGTCTACCTGCGCATGGGACACGTCATTGTGCACAAGAGCATCTCGCTGGACGGCTACGTCACCGGCCCGAACGTCTCGATGGAGAACCCGATGGGTGAGGGCGGCGAGGCGCTGCACTCGTGGATGTTCGGCTCGCCCGCACCTCTCGACCGGGAGATCGTCGCCTGGGTGACGACGTCGGCGGGCGCGGTTGTGTGCGGCCGCCGCACGTTCGACCTCGGCCTGCCTCACTGGGAGGACACGCCCTACCCGGTGCCGACCTTCGTGCTCACCCGCACCGAACGGCCACCGCTGCCTGCTCGGTCGGCTTCCTTCACGTTCGTCGGCGATGTGGCCGCCGCTGTGAGGCAGGCGGTGGAAGCGGCTGGCGACCGGGACGTGATCGTGATGGGTGCTGAGACCAGCAAGGCGGTCATGCTGGCGGGGCTGCTCGACCACGTGCAGCTCAACGTCGTGCCGCTGCTGCTCGGTGGTGGCGCTCGCTTGTTCGACGGCGTGTCCGTGCCATTGGAGCAGGAGTTCTCGATGTCGTCGCCGGCAGTCACACACGTGCGGTACCGGTTGGCGGGACAGCGACAAGCCGGATCCTGACCGGCCGTCCTCGTCGAGGTCGATCGGTCCGACATGGCTGATGGCCGAGACTCACGTGGATGCGCCACCCGCGGCGCGGCGGAACCTCGTCGCGAGGCGGTCGAACGCCACCGCGAGCTCGTCTCCGTCGATCACCTCGATGTCGACGTCGAGCTGTGCCATCCACAGCGCGAGCCGGTCCGGGTCGTCGGAACCCACCTCGACATGGCAGGTGGACTCGTCGACCGCCATGATGTCGACCGGGATGTGGATCTTCGCGGCGACCTTGGCGGCGGGAGCGTGCACCAGTACCCGGGCGCGGTACTTCCAGGCCCCCTTGCTGACGCGTGCGACGACGTACTCGACGACGCTGTCATCCGGGATCACGCGCGGCCGGAACCGCGCACCCGTCGGTGCGTGCGGGACCATGCGGTCGACACGGAAGACCCGCCAGTCGTCACGGTCGAGATCCCACGCGAGCAGGTACCAGAGCGCTCCCCAGCTCACCAGCCGCTGTGGTTCGGTGTGGCGCGCCTCTTCGTCGCCCCCGGGCTTCGTGTATCCGAACCGGAGCCGTTCGTGGCCGCGAATCGCGGCGGCGACCGCGCCGAGAACCGAGGGATCGAGCGGCGGCCCAGCTCCTGGAACAACGCTCATCGCCTCGCGCACTGCCTCCACGCGTCGGCGCAGACGCGAGGGCAGCACCTGCTCCAGCTTCGCGAGCGCGGTGAGGGAGGTCTCTTCGACTCCGAGCCTTCGGGTAGCGACCGCACCCAGTCCCACCGCGACGGCGACGGCCTCGTCGTCGTCGAGCAGCAGTGGGGGCATCGCCGTGCCGGCGGCCAGCCGGTACCCGCCCGCGACGCCGGGGCGCGCGTCGACGGGATACCCGAGCGACCGCAGCTTGCCGATGTCGGTGCGCACGGTCCTCGGGCTCACATCGAGCCGGGCGGCGAGCTCGGTGCTCGTCCAGTCGCGCTTGAGCTGGAGCAACGACAGCAGTTCGAGCAGACGGGCCGAGGTCTCCAACATGTCTCGATCATTCCAGCAATTGCGGAAGCAATCCTGCCGCATTACCTGGAAACGTCGAGGTCATGGACGAGAACAACGCACTCACGCCGTTCCGCATCGACATCCCGCAGGCGGACCTCGACGACCTGCGCGACCGGCTGGCACACACGCGCTGGCCGATCCCCGTGCCGGGCCGAGACGATCGCACCGACTTCAGTCGCGGCATCCCGCTGGTGTACCTGAAGGAGCTCGCCGAGTACTGGCGCGACGGATTCGACTGGCGTGCGCAGGAGGAGAAGCTCAACGAGCACGAACAGTTCACGACAGCCGTCAACGGCCAGACGTTCCACGTCGTCCACGCTCGATCGGCGAACCCGGAGGCCATCCCGCTGATCCTGAACCACGGCTGGCCGGGATCGTTCGTGGAGTACCAGCGACTCATTCCGCTGCTGACCGACGAGTTCCACGTGGTCGTCCCGTCCCTGCCCGGCTTCGGGTTCTCCACCCCGCTGTCCGGGACCGGCTGGGAAATGGCGCGGACGACCGATGCCTACGCCGAGATCATGACGCGTCTCGGCTACGAGAGGTTCGCAGCCCACGGCACCGACATCGGTTCGGGCACCACCGGTCGCCTCGCGGCGATCTACCCGGAGCGCGTCATCGGCACGCACATCGGCTGCGACCCCCGGTTGCTCGGGTTGCTCGGCGACAAGTTCCCCTTCCCCGAAGGCCTGTCCGATGACGAGATCGCCCAGATCGAGGCGGTGCGCACCGAGGATGCGGCCGATCACGGGTATCTCCTGATGCAGGACCACCGTCCCGACACGATCGGCGCGGCGCTCACCGACTCGCCGGTCGGTCAGCTCGCGTGGATCGCCGAGAAGTTCAAGACCAGGACCAGCGGCGACTGTCGGACGCCGGACGAGTCGGTCGACCGCGACCAGCTCCTCACGAACATCAGCCTGTACTGGTTCACCCGCAGTGGCGCGTCGAGCGCGCAGTTCTACTACGAGTCCGAGCACTCCGGACTCGACTTGGTCATGGCCTCCGGCGTGCCGTCCGGATGGGCCGTGTTCGACACCCACCCGCTCGTGCGCCGCGCGATGGACCCGTGGAAAGCGATCGGCCACTGGAGCGAGTTCACCGAGGGTGGTCACTTCCCCGCAATGGAGGAGCCTGAGCTGCTCGCGGGCGACATCCGCATCTTCTTCCGCGGCCTTTCCTGACCAACGCAGATGCCGGGCGGGGTGCTGTCATCAGGTCCGCTGATAGTCAACTCTGCACGCCGTTAGCTCGTTTGGGTGCACTCCTGCTCGGCTGCAAATTGAAGATGGCAAGGTGATTGCATGCCGCCAGGATCTGGGTGCGAATTGTGCGATGGGACAGGCACCATGACCTGGCAGCAGCCTGTCGCCAATCCTCACGGCGGTTGGTCGCTCAACCAGATCGATCATCCGTGCGTCAACGGTTGCTCGGGTTGGTGGCAGCTTCCCGCCGCGGAGAGCGGCGACATCGTGGACCCTCGCAGTGGGATCTGCGCGGCTGGCAACGTTGCGCAGGCGAACCAGCAGCTGCGCACGGACTGGTCCATGGCGCCTCGTCCGAGTCAACGTCCACTGACCGAACCGCCGGGCGACATCGCGTCGAGGTAGGAGTGGATGACGCCGTTCGGGTCGCCGGTGGCCGGCACGAAGTGCGGCACCGCGAACATCAGCGCGGCGATCGGCTGCGAGAAGTCCGGCAGCCCGAGGGTTTCCGGGTCGGTGAGCCGTGCGGGCGAGGACGCCTCGGCGGCGGGCGGGACGCGTGGCGACTGTTCGGCCTGGCCCCGGTGTGATGGCCGGGGCAAGGCGATGTCTGCCGGATTTACCAGCGGTGTGCGACGTCGATCACCAGACGTGCGTTCGCACCCGGTCCGGTGAGCGTGAAGACCCGGAACGGCAAGCGGGCACGGACTCCCAGCCCGAACTGCGTCTGCCCTTCGAACGTGCCGAGGAACGCGACCTGCCGGAAGGTCGTGAAGCCGGCGACGTTGACCGCCTGCATCGGGTTTGCCGGGCTGTAGGTCGGGTTGTAGTGCACGTCGTGCGCCGCCGAGCCGACTCTCACGTCGAGGAACGCGCCTCCCGCCAGTGGGACGGGGAACCCGCTGCCCTGCTGGTGCACGGTTGGCACGTACGAGACGTGGTACCACTCCGGGGCCGGGCCGCCCGTCATGTCGACCACGAGCCGGTCGTAGCAGTCGTGCCGGCCGGCGCGCACGTTGTCGATGGTTGCCGTCGTGTGTGCGTAGCTGGGCCCCGCTTTGGGCAGTGAGCCCCAGGTGATGCCGCAGTACGGTGCTGCGGCGGACGTGGACGGCGCGAGCAGCCCGGTCGTGGTCAGCAGCGCCACCAGTGCGGCGATGCGTCTCAGGATCTTTCCCATGTGGCTCGTCTCCCTTTGAGCTCCACCCCCTCACTTCTAGTGACGCGCATCACAGTCCAGGGTTGCCGGGCCTGTTCTGGTGTCGCTCCCATGTCGAGTTGTTTCGCGCTGGGCGTAGGTACTGCTGCCCGACGGCTGTCCGGCGCAATTCGTGGTGGAGATCGACGAGGCGTTCGCCTCGACGGGATCGCCAGGGGAGTGGACTGGTGCGCGAATCTCGGCCCGCGCCACATCGAGGCCGTCGGCGGCCGGCAGGTGCTCGGTCACGCGGACATCTTCTACGGGGCGAATGCGGCTACATGTGCCATCGGAGCCCTGCACTGGAGAACGTCTGCGATGGGTGGGACGACAGTGAGGCCGTGCGGCCGGCGCAGCGGTTGCTGGAGTGTCCAGTGCCTTCATCGTTCTGGACGGGTCAACGGGTGCTGGTCGTCGAAGCAGGCGAGCTGTACCTGATCGATGCGGGCCTGAAGGGGGGTGCATCGGGGCCGTGAGTGAGGATCTCCTGTCCCAACTCGACGGTCTAGCCGCTGAACTCGCGGTCGTCGAACTCTGACGATCCCGCGCGGTGATGAAGATGATTATCATGTGCATATGACTCGAACGCCCGTCACCGTGCTGTCCGGTTTTCTCGGCTCCGGAAAGACCACGTTGCTCAACCACGTCCTCGCCAACCGGGAGGGACGACGCGTCGCGGTGATCGTCAACGACATGAGCGAGATCAACATCGACGCCGCGCTCGTCGCGGGTCAAGGCAGCCTGGACCGCACGGAGGAGCGGCTGGTCGAACTGACCAACGGCTGCATCTGCTGCACGCTGCGGGAGGACCTGCTCGACAGCGTCGGTGAGCTGGCGCGGTCGGGCCGGTTCGACACGATCCTGATCGAGTCCACCGGGATCTCGGAGCCGATGCCGGTGGCCGCGACCTTCGACTGGACGTTCGAGGACGGCACGAGCCTGTCCGATCACGCCCTGCTGGACACGATGGTGACCGTTGTGGACGCGGCCGGGTTCCTGCGCGAGCTGGCCACCGGTGATCAGCTGGCCGACCGCGACCTGGCTGCTGCGGAGGAGGACGAGCGCACGATCGCGGATCTGCTGGTCGACCAGGTCGAGTTCGCCGACCTGCTCGTGGTGAACAAGACCGACCTGGTCACGACCGAGCAGCTGGCGCGGCTCGACGCCGTGCTGCGCAGGCTGAACCCGGCTGCCCGGTTGCTGCACACCAGCCACGGCGTCGTCGACCTGGCCGAGGTGCTCGACACCGGCCGCTACGACCCGATCACCGCCGCTCAAGCTCCTGGCTGGGCCCAGGAACTGGCGGGCGGGCACACCCCGGAGACCGAGGAGTACGGCATCCGCTCGGTCGCGTTTCGCGCGTCGCGGCCGTTCCACCCCGCCCGGCTGATGGCGGCGCTGTCCGATTGGGACGGTGTGTTGCGCAGCAAGGGTTTCTGTCACATCGCCACGCGGCCGGACGTGCTCGCGGTGTGGTCCCAGGCTGGTCCGAACCTCACACTGGAACCAGGACAGCTGCTGGACTCCCCGCAGGCCAGGCAGGAACTCGTCTTCATCGGCGTCGGTCTCGACCTCGACGAACCACGCCGCCGCCTGGAGCCTGCGTTGCTCACAGACGAGGAGTTCACGGCCGGCCCGGTGCTCTGGCGCACGCTGGAGGACCCGCTGCCGGAATGGGATCTCACCGACCTGCACGAGCACGCCTGATGACCGGCCCGTCGACCGCGGATCCCGCTGCGGCCGAGGCGGTGTTCGCGCCGGCCGAGCAGGCACTCCTGGACGCGTTGCCGGTCGCCGGCGTGGTCGCTGACGTCGGACCGGGATCCGGGACCAGCACGGTGCGGCTGGCCGAACGCGCCGGCTGCGTCTACGCGGTGGACAACGACGAGGCGATGCTCGCGATGGTGCGCGAACGCGCCGAGCGAGCCGGAGTGGGCGATCGCGTGCGCACGGTGCTCCACAATCTCGACGACGGGCCGGTACCACTGCCGGAACCCGTGTCGCTGATCTGGTCCGGCGCCTGCGTGCACCACGCCTTGTCGTGGCAGGAAGCCGTGTCCGGGCTCGCGGGGCTCCTGGCTCCCGGTGGTGTGCTCGCACTCGGCGAGGGCGGTCTGCCGGCGCGGTGCCTGCCGTGGGACGTCGGCGTGGGCAGGCCTGGACTGGAAGCTCGGCTGGACGCCGCGCACAACGAGTGGTTCACGGCGTGGTTCGACAGCAGGCCCGGGGTCGTGCGCGAGGTGCGCGGATGGCCGGGCCTGTTGCGGTCGGCCGGGCTCGAGCAGGTCACCAGCCGCAGCACGCTGCTGGACCTTCCCGCCCCGCTCGCCGCGGCTGTGCAAGAGGTGGTGCTCGCGGAGCTTGCCGCACGAGTCGGACGAGCCCAGGCGTTCCTGGCGAAGGACGATCGCGCCGCGTGGAACAGTTTGCTCGACCGCACTTCGCCGATGTGGCTGGGCAACTGCGAAGACCTCGCGCTGCTCACCGCGAGAACAGTCCACATTGGAACGAAGCCGTGAGGTCGCGAGGAAGCGCGACTCAGGACCGGCGGATGGCCTCGTCAGGCGGGTGGAGGTCGCTGGAACAGCGGGCGGTTCGGCTCCCGGTCCACTGAGTGGGTGGCCCGCGCACCAGAGATCACGTGCCCCTTCGGCTGGCCGACGCACGGAGGCGTGCCAGGTGGGTATATCTACTTGTGTGTATATATGGCACGGTGTATGTTCGTGGCATGGTCAGCTACGTGCAACAGCGAATGACGGCGATCGCGGAGCCGAACCGGTTCCGGATCGTCGAGTTGCTCAAGGGCGGCCCGCGGTCGGTGGGGGAGATCGTCGGCGCGCTGGAGCTCGGCCAGCCGCAGGTGTCTCGGCACCTGCGGCTTCTCGCCGAGGCGGGCGTGGTCGAGGCGACCAAGAAGGCCCAGCAGCGGATCTACCGGTTGCACCCCGAAGCGATGCGTGAGCTGAGCGACTGGGCAGCCGGATTCGCCGAGCTGTGGTCGGCCCGGATGGACCGCCTCGATGCCTTCCTCGACGACGACACGAACCAGCAGGGAGTGTGAACATGCCGGACGGCATCGCGATCGACCGGTCGCGCAACACCATTCACATCAGCCGCACCTACACCGCGGGTCCCGACCGGGTGTGGTGGGCCTGGACCGACCCCGAGGCGATCAGTCGTTGGTGGGGACCTGAGGGCTGGGACGCGACCGTGTACGAGATGGACGTGCGGCCGGGTGGGCGTTGGCGGTTCCGGATCGCGCCGGTGGACGAATCGGCCGACCCGGTCCGCATCATCGCCACCTATGGCACCGTCGTACCCCGCGTCGAACTGTCCTATGAGGACAGCTTTGCCGACGAGAAGTGGGAAGCCGATGGCACGGGGACCTTCCCGACTTCGGTCACCTTCGCCGCGTCTGGCACCGGCTGCACCGTCGAGGTGGCAGCGACCTTTCCCGACGGTGCCGCCTTGCAGCGGGCCGTCGAACTCCAGATGGCCGATGGCTACGCCGAAGCGCTCGGCCGGCTCGCCGGCCTGCTCGAACCAACTTCGCACGAAGGAGAAACGATCATGTCCACGATCACTTCCGCCGACGGCACCACGATCGCCTACGAGAAGACCGGTTCCGGTTCCGCGGTCATCGTGATCAGCAACGTCGCCGAGGACCGCACCGGAGTCGCCGGTCTGGCCGAGGCGTTGTCCGCGCACTTCACCGTGATCACCTTCGACCGCCGCGGGCGCGGCGCCAGCGGTGACCCGCAGCCCTACGACCCGGCCCGCGAGATCGAGGACATCGCCGCGTTGATCGAGGTCCTGGGCGGTTCGGCGGCCCTGATGAGCGGTTCCGGTGGCTCAGGTCTGACTCTCGACGCGGCAAGCGCCCTGGGAGACAAGGTGACCGGGCTCTACCTCTACGAGCCGCCGCTGATCGTCGACGACTCCCGGCCTCCGGCGCCCGCCGATTACGTCGAGCACGTGGAAGCGCTGGTCGCGGCGGGCAAACGCAGCGAGGCCGTCGAGTACTTCATGACCGAGATGATCCGCCTGCCGGCCGAGTACATCCCGGCGATGAAACAGGATCCGTCCTGGGACGAGATGGCCGAGTACGCCCACACCTACGCCTACGACGGCCGCATCCTTCAGGGGTTGCAGGACGGCAAACCGCTGCCCACCGATCGCTGGTCGATCGAGGCGCCGATCGCGGTGGCCGTCGGCGGCAACGGCGAGGAGTTCATCCGCAAGGGTGCAGAGGCGCTGGCCTCGATCCTGCCCAACGTCACCGTGCTGACGCTGGCCGACCACGACCACTCGGCGTTCTGGATGGCGCCGGAACCGGTCGCCGAGCAGGCCCGCGCGTACCTTCTGGGCTGAAGTGCTCCCCGAGCCACCCAGGTGATCCCGGACCCTGGCTCAACGAACAGGGCCTGACTACTGATACACCACCGCGACCGGAACAGACTCCATGATGTTGCTGCCGTTCGCCTGGTAGTGGACAGTCCACAACCGCGATGCCGGGTCGGGGTCGCCGTAGACGAAGCCGTTCTGGCAGTGGAAGTTCAACCTGAGGTCGCCCACGGTCGTAGTGGCTCCGCCCGCGGCATTGCAGCGTTGGCCGTCGGCCAGTTCGAGCAACCAGGCACGTGGTTCCTGGGGTGCCATCACGAGGTCGAACGGTAGCGGCTCCGTGAGGTTGATCATCGTTACCCGGTCGGGCGTCAAGTCGGGGCAGGCGACCACGTCCTGTGTGAACGGGCTGGCGAAGCACGGATCATGCAGCATGTTTCCGACAGTGCAACGGAAAGCCTCACGTCTGAGCGCCATGCTCGAGCCGGATGTGCACGACCCGCTCTCCACGGAGGAGACCGCAACGTTCGGTGCCAGGCCTTCGGGTGCCCAAGGTTGATACGTGAGCACGCGTGTTGCAGGAAGTGTCGTGGTCGTTGTGGTGGTTGGTGTCGTGGTCGTCGGCGAGGTTTGTTGATGCGACTGAACCTGGGACGGACGACCGGCGAAGTAGATGCCAGCGGCGACCAGCACCAGCACCAGCAAGGCGGAGGCGGCTGCGACAAGCACGGGCCGCCGTCGCTTGCGCGGAGGTTCAGACACTCGCGTCTGCAACCACGTCCGCTGCACCACCTGCCTCACGGCGTCGTCAGATCGTGTCGGTCTCTCTCCTGTCAGCGTCGACAGCAATTCCTGGGCCGTCGGCCGCGCCTGTGGATCCCTGGACGTCGCGGAGGTCAGCACAGGCATCAGGTCCTCGGGCATCCCGGCCAGATCTGGCGAGGTGTTGAGGAGCCGGTAGTGGACAGCCTCGAGCGGCCCCACACCGAACGGCGGTCGTCCGGTGCCGGCATAGGCCACGGTCAACGCCCACGAGTAGACGTCGGCAGGGCGACCGGCGGTTCCGGTGAGCTGCTCGGGTGCCATGAAACCGGGCGTGCCGACCGCGAGGCCGGTCTTGGTGAGCCGGGTGGAATCGGTGAACTGGGCGATGCCGAAGTCGATGAGTTTGGGACCGGTCTCGGCGAGCAGCACGTTCGCGGGCTTGAGATCGCGATGCACGACGCCTTCTCGATGCACCGCGCGCAGCGCGGCGGCAAGTCCCACAGCGAACCCGAACAGAGCTTCCGGCGGCAGCGGTCCAGATCGGTCTACGTAGTCGGCGAGCGATGGGCCGTCAACGTACTCGAGCACGAGATACGGAGGTGTCTCTTCCGTTTCTACCGCAAGGACATTCGCCGTGAATTCGCCTTGCACGCGGGTCAGCGTCGAGGCTTCTCGCTGAAACCGCGCCCTAAAGGCGTCGTCCGCCAGGTCGGCGCGTACCTGCTTGATCGCGACCAGCGAATTGTCCGCGGCGTGCGCGAGGTAGACGACGCCCATGCCGCCGGCGCCCAGCCTGCCGACGAGACGGTGATCGCCGATCCGGCGCGGATCATCGTCTTGCAGCGGCGCTAGTGCCACCACGACCTCCCAGGGGACTTGCTCGCCAGGTCCATCGCGTGTTGGCCCGCGAGCGTTTCGCTGGATTGCGCCGATCCGGTGACCTGCGGCGACGTGATCCCCGACAGGTGGACCAGCCGCTCTTACCATGGCGAGATGACGCACGACCGTGAAGCCTCTGACTTCGCCTATGACGTGTGTCTGTCCTATTCGGGGGAGCAGCGGGTCTACGTCCAGGGCATCGCGCTTCTCTTGCGGGAACGCGGAATCAGGGTGTTCGACGACGACTTCGAGCGGGCCGACCTGTGGGGCAAGGACCTCGTGGAGCACCTCGATCACGTGTACCGGAACGCCGCCGCCTACTGCGTGATCTTCGTGTCGGCGAGCTACGCGAACAGCGTGTGGACCCGGCACGAGCGACGAAGCGCTCAAGCTCGCGCGTTGTTCGAGGAGCGTGAGTACATCCTGCCGGTCCGATTCGATGACACCGTCATACCTGGTCTGGCGCCCACCATCAGCTACGTCGACCTGCGCTCGACCACTCATGAGGACCTCGTGGATCTCGTCGTGCGCAAGGTGGCAAGTACCGACACCGATCGCGCGTGGCCTGTTCCCGTGGCGATCAGTTCGGTCGTACACAGCCACAATCCGCATGTCCTGCTGGGCGAAGTGGCGTTGACCTGCCGTGTGGACGAGTTGAGCGCGTTGGCCACGTGGCTCACCAGCCAGACGCGACGGATGATGTGTCTGATCGCTCCCGGTGGCCAAGGGAAGAGCGCGCTTGCCTGGACATTCTTCCAACAGACTGCGAAGAACAAGTTGTGGCACGGATTGAGTCTTGAGACTGACCACTACGCCTCGCTGAGCGACAGCCTCAAGACCTTCGCGGCCAAGTGTTCGAAGGTCGAGATCGCCGATGTGGATCACGCCATCGAGCAGATCGAGCAGCACGGCGCTCTCATCGTGCTCGACGGCTTCGAGAAGCTCTACGGGCTCTCCGAACGCCTTGAGGACATCAGCAGCCCGGTGCACCGCACCATCGCCGACCTGAGAGTGGAGGCTCTTCTGCGGCGACTGCTGAACTGCGGATCGACGCGGTTGCTGCTCACGGCACGGTTCGCTCCCGCGCTCACCGACGATCCGGAGGTCGCTCGGCACCGGGAACGGCTGGACCTCGGTTCCATCAGACCCGAGCACTCACCGGACTTCTGGTCCGGCCTGGGAGTTGGCGGGTCGGTAGCCGACTGCGCGACTGTCACTGCCGCTCTTCGCGGCAACCCGCTGCTGATGCGCACCGCCGCGCGGTGGGCGGTAGCACACGGCGTTCAGGACAACGGCGCGCGGGAATGGCTGGCGGCCAATCCCCAGTTCGTGCAGTCGATGCACAGCAGGGCTGCCTTCCAGCAGGCGGCCCTGGTCGAGGTGATCCGGGACGTCACAGGCGCCGAGCAGCAGATGTTGCTGGCCCTGGCGGCGTCGCGGCGGCGTTTGCTGCTCGACGACTGGTTGGCCATCGGGGAAGCCTTCGCGAGCGAGGACGGTGACCGCGGAGGGCTTCGGATGGCGCCCGGCAGCCTGCTGGCGCTCGGCCTGGTGCACCGCCGTGACGACGGCCGATACGAGACCCACGAGATCACCGGCGAAGCGGTGTTGCGGTCTTGCTCAGACGGGGACCTTCAACTGGTTTACCGACGTCTGGACGTCCTCTATGAGGGCGGCAAGCTCTACTTTCCCGCGATGGACCACGACGGCATGGCCGACTACGACCCCGACGTGGAGGTCGAGTCGGTGCTCGACCTCGACCACGACATCGGCTACTACCTCTCGTTGCTCGACCGCGAGCTGTTCAGCGACGCCCGCCACGTCATGAACAACTCGTTGTTCATGACGCTGCGCTTCCGGCTCGGCGACCTGAGGTCGCTGCTGTCGCTGACCGCCGCGTTCCGCGCCGCTCGCACCGCGGCGACCGGGCAGGTCGACCACAGCTTCTCCTTCCGCCAGGGCGAGATCGCTGTGTTCGACGGCAGACCTGATGAAGCCCTCAAACTGCTCGACCCCGACCCCGCCGACCCATCGCCGGCTCGCCTGCGCGCGGAAGCGCTGGCCCAACAACAGGACTTCACCGACGCCTACGCCTCCGCGCAACACGCGTGCTACGCGGCACTGTCCGTTTCGACGCTCATCGAGGAAGCCGACTACACGTCATTCCAGATGCTGGGCGCAAAGCACGCCACAGACAGCGCCGAGGCCATGATCGAGTTCGCGCTCACGCTGCGCACGTTGTCGCGAGTGCTGCGCGGCTTCGGACGGGTGCGTGCGGCAACGCTTGCCGCGCTGGCGGCTGTGACGCTCGTTCACCGATCAGGCCAACCTGGCATCTCGAGCATGGTGCACGAGGAACTGGGACATTGCGCGCTCGACGCGGGCATGGTCGATCAGGCCCGTTGGTGCGCCGACCGCGCCGCGGACGGAGCCGCCGAGATGAAGGTGGCCGAGCACCTCGTCAACGTCGGCTTCCTGAACCTGAGGATCCACGCCGAGCAAGGAGACCTCGCGTACCTGGCTGAGAACGTGACGACGATGGCGACGACAGCAGCCCGTCTCGGCTTCGGCGTTGTGGCACAAGAATGCATGGCGATCGCAGAGAGATTCGGCCTTGACGACGCATGGCTGCTGCAGAGCTGCACCTGGCGCTACCCGTCCCGGCCCACACGGCCCACCGCGGCGAGCCATCACCTGTACGACGAGCTGACGGAACTCCGCGACACACATCCACCTGGGCGGTGGATCGAGCTCACGTTGCTGAGAAGGCTGGCGAGCCCCAGATCCTCGTGGCCCGAACCCGTTCGGCACGTGTTCGACACCGTGCTCGGCGACGTGGCCGGCTGCCTGACGGCGCTCCGCTCGGACATCGGCGCTGACCGAGGCTCGAACGGATTCTTGTCCATGCTCGCCGAAGACTCCTCGGACGTCCAAGCGTTGAGCGAGCTCGCCGCCGCCTTCCCTGAAGGTGGCGACGAAGTCGTCTACACCTGCGCACTGGCAGGGATCCAGCACCTGCCGCGAAGCGACGAGCTGCGACGCTGCCTGCTTCGATCGGCCGTGCGGCCAGAGCAGTTGGAAACAGCCTTGGCGGCACTCGGCCAGGTCGCTGACGCGCAGGTGGCGCCGGGTGCTGTCACGTTCGACATGGCGAACGCACTGCGCGAAGCAGGGCACCACCTGCAAGCCGTTCTGATCGCCAACGCCGGTCACATCGCGGACCACAGCATGATGTGGAGATCGGGAAGCCCGATCGCGAACATCGTCGGTGCGGGACTCGACATGCTGAAGCTCGGCGTCGAGCCGGAAGGTGTCCTCACCGCGGTGACCGACGCATTGGCGGGCAGACCGCTCATCCACGAGCCATGGGATGAGCCGCCACGTCTCCTGAAACACGTGGGCGGAGCCAAAGACAGCGACCAGCACGCTTACAGCAGCCCGGCGAACGCCATGCGACAGATGAACGTCGAACGGATGACCTGGAACAGAGGAGCAGTGCAGCCGGGAACCGCGGAACACGTGGCAATCAGCGCTCTCGCCGCACACCTGGGCCTCTCTATGGCACGAGGTGTGAAGGTCTCTGGCGAACTGCGCACGGAATTGGCCGCGGACCTCTCCCTGATCCGCGGCCACGATGAGGCTGTTCGGCAGCTGATTCGGCACGTGAGCGAATGAGGTCTTGCGCGACCGGTCAGCTCGCAGCCGGTGTCGGCGTGCGCTCGGTTGACGATGCTTCGTGCAGTGCTTGGCTGCGGACCCCGCGGACGAGCAGGTAGCCGATCATCCAGAACTCGCCGACGGTCGCGGGGAAGACCAGAGCGTCGGCGACCACCGGCACGTCGGGGGCGAGGTATCCGACAAACGCGCTGAGCAGGTATCCGACGCCGCCGACGACGAGGATCCAGCCGAGGGCGCGTGGCATCCAGCCCGAGCGGAGCACGCACAGGCCCATGGGGATGAGCCACAGGCCGAAGAACAGTGCGCCCACGCCCCACATGTCGCCGCTGACCAGGTACAGGAGTTGGACGGTGGCTGCCGCGTCCCCGACCGGATCGAGCGCGACGTGGAGCGCCGTGCCCAGCAGGCCCGCGCTGACGAGGATCACGACCGCGTTGATGAGACCGAACGCGGCGATGCCGCCGGCGGCGAGCGGGTCCGCGGTGCGGAAAAGGCGGTAGAACCACACGGCGGCAAGGGTCTGGGTGACGACGATGAGCAGTTCGAAGGCGACGCCGGCCCGGGCCAGCAACTCGTGCTCGACCAGGTTGGCCAATGTCGCGCCGGGATCGTCGGCCACGAAGAGTTGTGACCGGATGAACAGGAAACCGACCAACCCTGTGATGGCGAGGCCGAGGTAGAGCAGCCCGGTCGTGCGTGCGGTACGGATCAGCGCGTGCATGGTGGCTCCTTCGGAGGCCGCATCGGCTCATGGCGGTGATCGAATCCGGTTCGCGATTCTTACGTTGTAAGGTGACCATACGATGTAAGGTGAGTGCAAGAGTTGGGAGGCTGGTGGCAGCGAAGGCGTCCAGGAAGCCGCTCAGCCGCGAGCGCGTGCTGGCTGCGGCGATCGCACTGGCCGATGCACAGGGGATTCAGGCGTTGACGATGCGTCGCCTCGCCGGCGATCTCAACGTCGAGGCCATGTCGCTCTACTACCACCTGCCCGACAAAGAGGCCCTGCTCGACGGCGTCGTCGAGACCGTGATCGCCGAGGTCGGTGCCGAGGTCGGCAGCCTTGACCCGAGTGGCGGTGACGAGGACTGGCGCACGCGGCTGCGGCGGCAGTTCCTCGCGGCGCGTCAGGTCATGTTGCGTCACCCGTGGGTACCTGGGCTGCTCGGCTCGCGCCGGACCGTCCCCGCCAGCGTGTACAGCTACTACGACGGGATCGTGGGCACTCTCGTCGGTGCCGGTTTCTCCTACCACCTCGCGCACCGGGCGCTGCACGCGTTCGGCAGCCTGCCGCTCGGGTTCGCGCAGGAGATCTTCAGTCCGGAGTCAGCCGGCGGGAGCATGGAGGCTGATGCCGCGGAAGCAGACTTTGCCGCGATGGCCGCAGCCGTGCCGCACCTGACCGCCATGATGGCAGCCGAGGTCCACGACAGCACCGATCCCAACCTCGGGTGGTGCGACAGCCAGATCGAGTTCGAGTTCACCCTCGACCTGCTCCTGAACGGGCTTGAACGCCTCCGCGGCTAGCTTGCCCACGTGCTTCGGGAACCTGAAGCCCGGCGACAGCCTCCTCGCCACATCGGCCAGGAACTGCCTACGTGGAGCGGGCGAGAGATGCTTGTGTCGTAGGCACTTGTGTGCATCCTGCCGCTGCCCACCGTACTAAGTGGAGTGAAACTGGACTGCGGCCAAAGTCAGTCCTGGAGGTCATCTTGGCTACCGGCCAACCATCAGCCTCCACCGAAGCCGCCACCGTCGTGTCCGCTTCATCCACAGCCGCAGTGCCTGTCTTGCAAGGCTCACGGGTGCCACATGCAGACGGAGGACCAGGAAGGCAGATGCGTCGAAGGAAGACAACGTGGAGGTCTTGACACGCGGCCAGGCAACACGGCCGTCTGCGGTGACGAAGCAGTACTGCATCCCCACGACGGCAGGAAGAATCTGGGTCGCAGTGGTCTGGTCGCTGGCAACGGCTTGTGCCGCAGTCGCACCTCTAGCGCGGGCGAAGCGCTTGCCGGGAGCGTGGTCTGTGATGTGCTAATGATCATGCTGGCAGCGGGCAGGCTGATGGTCGTGGTGCGCCGAGAAATTCTGATCGTGCACGGGAACGAGTCGCGAAGCCACCGACACCGGGACCTCTTCCCTGAGCGGCGGAAGCCGGTTCGACCGCTCGACGCGGGGTCCGTGTTGACGACATCGGTGCGAAGGAATACTCCCCTTCTCAACCGCCAGTCTCCGGTCGCCGTCGACGTAGCGTCAATCTGGCGACGGGGTGACCACAGGGCGCCGCGCATGCTCGACCTACCCGCCGACCTTCGACACCGAAAGGGAACACGACACCAATGGAAATGGAAGAACTGCTGTGGCGGTTGACCGACAAGTACGCGCCCGCCCGGCCGGCGTACTCCGTCGCGACCAGGCCAGTGTGGTTCGACCACGCCGGTGATCTCGTCGTGCTCGACAGCCCGATCACCTGGGAGACCCCGTGGCGCACCGAGGGCGGGTTCAACCACCGCCTGCCCGCGGGCAGCCACCCCGTGCACGTGGGCTCCTGCCCCTACACCCCGGACGGCGAGGACCCCGACGCGTCCTGGCACACCGTCACCATGGTCGTGATCCCGTTGACCGAGCCCTCAAGGATCGCGGCGGCGGACTGGAACGTCCCCGGCTACGACGACAGCCACTTCATCGAGGACTACGCCGTCTTGTGGGGTGACGAGGCCATGCGCGCGTCGCTCCCGCATGACGAGGACGGCACGCCCGTCTTCGTGCGTGATGCGCGAGGCGACATCCGGGCCAGAGGACCGAGCCGCCGACAGGACAACTGGACGAACGTGGTGTTGGACCAGGAAACCGGTGCGAACGCCTTCGTCTTCCCCGTGCACGACGCGGAGTACGTCACGGGCTGGGAGATCGTCGACGACAAAGGCAACCTGCTCTGCCTGGTGCTGGCGGCCTGCGAATGAGGTGCCGGACAGGCTCCGCTGTCCGGTCCGCACGAGTTCACGGGATGAAGATCGTTCGCCAGTCGCGCACTGGTGACAAGGGTTTGGAGACGGAGGGCAAGGTCGACCACTTGACCTTCTCGACCGACTCCTCGAGGTGACCCTTCGCCTGGCGGTGCCGATCGGGATCGCCGGACCGTCTAGAGCTTCCGGAGCACGTGGAAGGGCGCCAACTGGTCGACCAGGTAGAGCTTGTCCCGGCGGCGCCTTACAGCTCTTGACGATGTGCGGCTCGATGCTGGACTTCATGGTGCGCCGGACAATGCGCGCGGGATCCTCGTCCTAGCGCGTGGCATCACCGTCGACGTGAACGAGGGCGGGATGTTCGTACGCGGCCACGTCGCGAACGGTCCGCGGGGCCGAGATGTCACGCGGCGAGCGGAGGCCTGGTCTTCCTGGACGAGTCGATCGTCACCCAGAACAGGACCAGAACCATGACCATCACATTCGGTTCCGCTGCTCGCCGCGCCACGGCGCTCTGCATCCTCGCCGTCGTCCTGCTGACCCTGAGCGTCAGCCCGACGCTGGGCGCTGTCGCCCAGGTGGACAAGCCTGTGCAGAAGCCCACCATCGTGCTCGTGCACGGAGCGTGGGCGGACGCTTCGAGCTGGAGCAACGTCATCACGAGGCTGCACCAGCACGGGTACAAGGTCGCGGCCGTCGCCAACCCGCTGCGCTCGCTGTCGAGCGACGCCGCCTACTTCTCGTCCACCGGCAACTTGTCGATCGGCGCCGCCTGAACGTCGTCGAGAACCTTCCGCGCGCCGGCCGCCCCGAGCTCGTACAGCAGGGGAGGCTTCGCCGTCGCGTCCGCGAACTCCTGCGCGGCGGGCTCCAGCACGTGCTTGCTCATCACAAGATCTCCCATCTGGCGTTCACGGGGCGAGCGGACCCTGCTGCGAGCCGTCGTGCTCGGCCTCCACCGCGTCGAGCAGGCTGTGCAACCCGACCTCGTAGCGCTGGACGTCCGTCGGGTCGAACCGCCAGTCCTCGATCGGCGCGCTCATCTCCTCGTCGGGACGGCTGGCCTTCGCCATCCTCAGTTCGTCCTCGACCTCGCGTTCGAGGTCACGCCAGTCGCCGCTCATGTCACGCCTTCCCGTCCCACCGGAGGCGTCCGTTGCCGTCCGGTCATCAGTCGAGACCGGGCGAGGGCCGGTTCTGTGACAGCCGTCCGCGGCCCCGGTTGGTCCGGGGCCGCGGACGGTGTCGTCAACCGGTCAGAAAGGCAGAGCCCAGTTCATGGTGGGAAGGGCCTCGCACCGGTACTGCTGTGCCGGGGCTCCGTTGTGCGTGGCCGAGCTCTGGATTTCGAGACACTTGCCACTGTTGCGGTTGACGACGTAGACGTAGCCGCCGCCCGCGGTGTAGGCCTCCCAGTAGGCGCCGGCCTGGTTGACGCAGTCCCACTGCTGTACGGGCGCGGCGATGATGGCCGAGATGAGCACGGCGAAGAGTGCGAGCATTTTTCTCACGATGGTCGCCCAGGACGTGGTTGAAATGAACTCGATGCACTTTATTTCTTGGGCCGAGTCGCGGCTAGCTTTTCAAGAATCTTTGAAATGAGACGAGAGCAGGGTGAGCAGTGCGCTGCCCATGATCGTGCGGCGGACCCGCACCGACTGCCCTTGCCGCTCTCTGACCAGCAGTCCTGCTTCCTCGAGCATCTCGCAGTGATAGGTCGTGACGCTCCGCGCGGTGCTGGTCAGGTGGGCTAGTTCACCCATCGTCGGATTGCGGTCGGCTGAACGGAGCACCTCCGCCCGCACCCTCCCCAACAGGAGTGCGGCGGTATCCGGTGTTTCTCTCACGACGACCCCCTCGTGCGTGAAATTCATCCGCCGAAATTAGCGCATGCGTTGCCCTGTCGACTATCGCCGAATCGCTCCGAGAGCAATTCCTCAGTCCCTGAAGGCGCCGGGTGAGATGCCCGCCTCACGGGTGAAGAACTTGGTGAAGTTGGTGGCCTCGCTGAACCCCAGCCGGTGCCCGATCGCCGCCGACGACAGGTCGGTGTGCACGAGCAGGCGCTTGGCCTCCAGCACGACACGGGCGTCGATCAACGCCTTCGCCGACTGGCCGGTCGCGGCGAGGCAGATGCGGTTGAGGCTGCGTGTCGAGTAACCGATCCTGGCCGCGTAGTCGCCGGCGTTGCGGGTGGTCGCGAACGAACGCTCCAGCTCTTGTTGGAAGCGCTCGAAGCGAGCGTCGCCGGGCCCCAGCTCCACGTCGATCGGCAAGCGGGCGGCGCGCAGCAGCAACGCGCCGAGCAGCTGGCGGAGCAGGTCCGGTGGCTCGTTCGTCAGCACGTTGCGGCGGTACTCGTGCAGCAGATCGCGCACCGCGCGGGTGAAGACCGCCTGCTCCGCCTTGGGGATGGTGCGGGCCGCCGGGCCGAACGGCGTGAGCAGCTGGCGGGTGCCGTCGAGCGGGGGCGGGAACGCCGGGGTGAAAAGGACCATGAACGCCTCCGCGTCGCCGGTGGGCAGGCGCAGCACGCGGCCGGGGCTGATGTGGAGCAACGTGCCGGGTTCGCACGGGTGGTCCACGAAATCGACCATGGTGGTGGCCTGGCCCGCGGTGACCAGGAACAGCTGGTGGAAGTCGGTGCGGTGCACCTTCGTCAGCGTGTCTTCGGTGAGCCTGCGGCGGAGCACGGCGAGGTCGAGCACTTCGAGACCCAGCGGGCCGCGGTCGGGGTTGCTGAAGCCGAAGCTGGCGACGTGTCCACTTCTGACCATGGTGAGGCGTGATCCTACCTCGTTTCCGGTGCGCTGCCGGGAGATCGTATGAGCCATGGACAACAAGGAACTCGTGCTCAAGGCCGCCGGCGAACTCTTCGGTGACAAGGATCCGTCCGCTGTGGACCGCTGGGTCGCACCGGACTACCGCCAGCACAGCGCACTCATCGGTGACGGGCCTGAGGCGTTGCGGGGGCTCGTCGCGAACTTGCCGGAGGGCTTCCACTACGAGCTGGCGCGCGTGATCGCGGATGGTGATCTCGTTGCGCTGCACGGCATCTACCGCGGTTTCGGGCCGGAGCCGCTGGTCGCGTTCGACCTCTTCCGGGTGGCGGACGGCAAGCTCGCCGAGCACTGGGACGCGCTCACGCCCGTCGTCGAGGAGACGGCGAGCGGACGGTCCCAGACGGACGGTCCGACCCAGTCGGCGAACGTCGACACCGAGAACTCACGTGCGTTCGTCCGAGGGTTCGCGCAACGTGTGTTGCAGGACGCGGACTACACCGTGCTGACCGACTACATCTCCACCGAGACCTACCTGCAGCACAACCCGGAGGCCGCCGACGGGCTCACCGGGTTCGGCGCCGCCGCGGCGAAGTGGGCCGGGCAGGGCAAGAACCTGGTTTACAAGACCGTTCACAAGGTTGTCGCCGAAGGTGATCTGGTGCTGCTTCAGTCGGAGGGCGAGTTCGGGGAACCGGTGGCGTACTGGGACCTGTTCCGCGTGCAGGACGGGAAGATCGTCGAGCACTGGGACGTCATCGCGCCGATCCCGGCCGAACTGCCGCACGGCAACGGCCTGTTCTGAGCCCACTGCGGCCATAGCACGCCGCGCCATCCGCGAACTGGCGTAATGGGCCCCGCCATCTGGGGCCATTCGTCAGGTTACGCATGTGAGAAAGTTTCATCACCCCTCTCGACGGCGCCTGCGGTTTGTGCGTACGGTGAGCGCGCACTAACCGTACCGGTCAGTAGGAACCCTAGCTGAATTCCTTTCTCCCCACCCCTGCACGGTGAGGAAGCGAGCGCAGTGAACATGCCGTCGGATCGAGATCGGGTGCTGTGCCTGAGCCCGCTCAGCACCCCCAACCCTGCCCTTGTGGTCGCGGCCGAACGAGCGGGCGGCCTCGGCGTGCTCGACCTCGGGTCGAACGCCGCGGCCGATCTTCGGCGGGTGACCGCGCGTCACCCGCGCGCCTTCGGGGTGCGCCTGCACGGGCCGTTGACGGTTGCCTTGCCCGAGGCCGTCGACACCGTGGTGGTTGATCTCGTTCGACATGTTCCGAACCTGACTGAGCTGGGCGAACGTCGAATCCTGGCAATGATCACCTCGGTGGACGAGGCCGTTGCGGCGATCGAGTTCGGTGCCACCGGGTTGATCACCAAGGGTGCCGAGACCGGCGGCCGAGTGGGTGGTTCGCCCGCGTTCGTCCTGCTTCAACAGGTACTCGCGGTGACCGATCTGCCGGTCTGGGCGGCTGGTTCGATCGGTCCCGACACTGCTGCCGCGGCGATCGCCGGCGGTGCGCGCGGGGTGGTGCTGGAAGGCCAGCTCGCACTGGTCGGTGAGGCTCGAAAACACATTTCGCGAGAAATTGTGAACGTCGTCCGGATGATGGACGGAGCTGACACCGTCGTGAACGACGGGTTGCGTGTACATGTTCGTCGGAACACGCTTGAAATAGGGCAGGAAGGCGCCTTCGCGGAATTCAATCGCGTCTCGTTTGGGACCGTCGGAGGCGTGGTCGGCGCGATTCAGCGCGCCATTCGGGACAATGTGGCACAGGCGGGCGAACACCGCTCGATCCGGGCCGGTGGGCCGTTCTGCAACCGCGTGCCGGGCCTGCGGTACCCGATCGCGCAGGGGCCGATGACCCGCGTCAGCGACCAGCCGGCGTTCGCGGCGGCCGTCGCGGAGGGCGGTGCGCTGCCGTTCCTCGCGCTCGCGTTGATGGAGGGTCCGGCGGTTCACGAGCTGCTGGAGGAGACCGCCGCGAAGCTCGGCGACCGTCCGTGGGGCGTTGGGCTGCTGGGGTTCGCGCCGCAGGAGCTGCGGGCGCGGCAACTGGAGGCCGTGCTGGCGGTGCGGCCGCGGTACGCGATCGTCGCCGGTGGCACGCCCGCGCAGGCACGTGAGCTGGAGTCCGCTGGGATCGAAGCGTTTCTCCACGTGCCGTCGCCCGCATTGCTGCGCCGGTTCCTCGACGAGGGTGCGCGCAAGTTCGTCTTCGAGGGCTCGGAGTGCGGCGGGCACACGGGCCCTCGAACCAGCTTCACGTTGTGGCAGCAGCAGATCGACGTGCTGCGCGGCCGAGAGAAGGACGTCGTCGCCTTGTTCGCGGGCGGCATCCACGACGCCCGTTCGGCCGCGATGATCTCCGCGATGACCGCACCGCTTGCCGCCCGCGGCGCGGCGATCGGCGTGCTGGTCGGCACGGCCTACCTGTTCACCGAGGAAGCTGTTGAGCACGGTGCGATCCGGCCGGTGTTCCAGCAGGTCGCACTGGAGTGCGAGGACACCGCGCTGCTGGAGACCTCGCCGGGACACGCGGTTCGCTGCGCACAGACGTCCTATGTGGACACGTTCGAGCAGGCGCGGGCCGAGCTGGCGGGACTGCCCAAGCAGGAGAGCTGGGAGCGGCTCGAACAGCTCAACCTGGGCCGGCTTCGGCTGGCCAGCCGCGGACTCGTTCGCGGCGAGGACGGGCTGGTCGCGGTCGACGAAGACGAACAGCGCCGCGAGGGCATGTTCATGATCGGCCAGGTCGCGACCCTGCGATCCGAGCGCACCACGATCGCCCAGCTGCACGAGGACATCTGCTCCGGCGTGCTGCCCGAGAGCAGTTCGGAGACCGTCGAACGAGAACCGCTGGACGTCGCCATCGTCGGCATGGCCGCGATCATGCCGGGCGCGCGGGACGTGGCCGAGTTCTGGTCGAACGTGCTGGCAGGCACCGACTCCATCACCGAGATCCCCGCGGACCGCTGGTCGCCCGAGCGCTACAACAGCCCGTTCAAGTGGGGCGGGTTCATCCCGCGCACGGCGTTCGACCCGCTCGTCTACGGCATCCCGCCCGCCTCGCTGACCTCGATCGAACCGGCGCAGCTGCTGGCGTTGGAGGTGGCGGCGCAAGCACTCAAGGATGCTGGCTACGCGACGCGTGTGTTCGACCGCGAGCGTGCGTCGGTGATCTTCGGTGCCGAGGCCGGCGCCGACCTCGCAAACGCTTACACCGTCCGCACAGCGTTGCCCGCGTTGGGAATTCGCGGCCTGGACGACCACCTGCCGGCGCTGACCGAGGACTCCTTCCCCGGCGTGCTGGGCAACGTCATCTCCGGCCGGGTCGCCAACCGGCTCGACCTCGGCGGCGCGAACTACACGGTCGACGCGGCCTGCGCGTCCAGCCTCGCCGCGCTCGACGTGGCGTGCAAGGAACTTGTCGGCGGCACCAGCGACATGGTGCTGTGCGGCGCGGTCGACCTGCACAACAGCGCGCACGACTACCAGATGTTCGCCTCGGTCAAGGCGTTGTCGGCCAAGGGCCGTTGCGCGACGTTCGACTCGGCCGCCGATGGCATCGCTCTGGGCGAAGGTGTCGCGTGTGTGGTGCTGAAGCGGCTTGCCGATGCCGAACGCGACGGCGACCGGGTGTACGCGGTGATCAAGGGCATCGGCGCGTCGAGTGACGGCCGGTCGATGGGGCTCACCGCGCCGCGTCCGGAAGGCCAGCAGCGGGCTCTGCGCCGAGCTTACGCATCGGCGGGGTTGCCGGTCACGTCGGTCGGGCTGGTCGAGGCGCACGGCACGGGAACCGTGGTGGGCGACCGGACCGAGTTGGCGTCGCTGACCGAGATGTTCGCCGGGGTCGAGGCCGGCACCTGCACGATCGGGTCGGTGAAGTCGCAGATCGGGCACACCAAGTGCGCGGCGGGACTGGCCGGCGTGATCAAGGCGGCGCTGGCCGTGCACACCGGAGTGCGGCCCGGCACGTTGCACGTCAAGCAGCCCAACGCTTTCTGGAACGCCGAGACCAGCCCGTTCGCCTTCGGCCACCGCACCTGGGCCGCGCCGGTCTCGCAACGGGTCGCGGGTGTCAGCGCGTTCGGCTTCGGCGGCACCAACTTCCACACCGTGCTTTCCGGCTACGCCGGTGCGGACGAGCCGCGCCACGGCCGAACCGTCTGGCCCGCCGAGCTGTTCCTGATCCGCGGTGATGATCAGGCTGCCGCACAACGGGAAGCCGCTCGTCTCGCCGGGCTGGTCGACGACCGCACGCCGTTGCGCTCACTGGCCGCGGCCTGTGGCAGCGGAACGGTCCAGGCGGCGTTCGTCGTCAGTGATCACGCCGGTTTGCGTGCGGCGCTCGCGGATGTTGAGGTGTGGCGAGCTTCGGAGGCCGTCCGGTTGCGTGGGGGAGAGCGGCCGAAGATCGCGTTCCTGTACCCCGGTCAGGGCAGCCAGCGGCCCGGCATGCTGCTCGACCTGGTCACGGCTTTCCCGCGGCTGCAGGAGTTCGTTGATCCTCAGTACGAGCGGGTGATGTACCCGCCGACTGCTTTGACCGCGGAGGATGTCGCCGCGCAACGCGCCGCGATCACCGACACGCGGATGGCCCAGCCGACGCTCGGCATCGCCGGGCTGATGGTCACGGCTCTGCTGGAATCCGTTGGGGTGCGGCCGGATCTGGCCGGCGGGCACAGCTACGGCGAGCTCGTCGCCCTCACTGCCGCCGGTGTGTTCGAGGCTGCCGACCTGCTCTCGTTGAGTGTGGCGCGGGCCGAGGCGATGCTGGAGGCGGTCGGCGAGGATCCCGGCACGATGGCGGCGGTGTCCGCGCCATTGGCAGATGTCGAGGCGCTTCTACCGGCGGATGTCGTGGTGGCCAACCACAACGCACCCGAGCAGGTCGTCATCTCAGGCCCGACAGCTGCGGTCGAGAATGCCGTCGAAGCGCTTCGAGAGGCCGGACTGAGCGTCAAGGACATCCCGGTGGCCGCCGCGTTCCACAGCCCGCTGATGGCGGGTGCCCGTGACCGGTTCGCGGCCCGTTTGTCGGCCATTTCCATTGGTGAGACGGCTTTCCCGGTGTGGTCGAACGTCAGCGCTCAACCCCACATGGATGTGCTGGCCGGCCTGGCCGCGCAGCTCGCGGGCCGGGTCCGGTTCGTGGACCAGATCGAGTCGATGTACGAGGCAGGCGCGCGGATCTTCGTCGAGGCCGGGCCTGGTGGCGTGCTGACGTCGTTGGTGGGCAAGACCCTCGGCGACCGCCCGCACCAGGCGTTGCGCTGCGACGACCACGTCACGTTCCTGCGCACGCTCGCGGAACTCGCGGTCGCCGGCGTCGAGGTGGACGCCGCACCGCTGTTCGAGGACAGGGCCGAACCCGCCACGGTCGTGCCGCCACGGCCGGGCTGGTACGTGGATGGAGGTCTCGTGCGGGACGCGAACGGCGACGCACTGCCCGGCGGGCTGCGGCCCGCTACCGAGTTCCCGACCTTGAAGGTCGGATCGGGGCTGGGGCGCGACGAGATCATCGAGAAGTTCCTGGACGGCATGCGCGACGCGGTCAGCGCCCAGCGCGACGTCCTGCTGAGCTACCTCGGCACCGCTCCCGCCGAGGTCCCGGCGCCGAGGCAGGTGATCGAACAGGCTGTCGTCGCCGCCCCGGTCGCGGTGGCCAAGCCGCAGGAGGACGTGGGCGCGGTCGTGCTGCGGACGATCAGCACGCGGACGGGCTATCCCGTCGAGATGCTGCAGCCGGGCCTGGACCTGGAAGCCGACCTGTCGATCGACTCGATCAAGCGCACCGAGATCGTCGGCGAGCTGGTGGCCGAGCTGGGTGCGGCCGGGTCGGTGGACGAGCTGGCGCAGCTCAAGACGATCGAGGGGATCGTCGGCTGGTTCGGCTCCGCCGCGCCGGTCAGTGCTCCGGTGAAGGACGTCAGGGCCGTCGTGCTCCAGACGATCAGCACCCGCACCGGCTATCCGGTGGAGATGTTGCAGCCGGGGCTGGATCTGGAAGCGGACCTGTCGATCGACTCGATCAAGCGGACGGAGATCGTCGGCGAGCTGGCCCAGGAGTTGGGGGCGGCGGGGGAGATCGACGAGCTGGCGCAGCTCAAGACGATCGAGGCCATCGTGGGGTGGTTCGGTGCTTCGCCGACCGCGTCCCAGCCCGCGCTCGCCACCGCCGCGCCGCAATTGACACTCGCAGCCGGGGCTCCCACCACCTCGGCGCCCATGCCCGGCCGTCTTGTCCGCCTCGTTCCCCAGGTCGTGCCGTGCGGTCCTGCGGACCCCGTCGACCTGACCGGCAAGACCGTGCTGATCATCGACGACAACGGCATCGGTCTCGAACTCGCCGACCTGCTCGAACGCCACACCACCCGTCCGCGCATCGAACCGGTCTTCCCGGCAGATCTGACCGGCATCGACGTCGTGGTCCGGCTCGGCGGACGTCTGCCGGAGGCGTTCAGCGAGGTCAAGGCCTGCGTGACCAACGGCGTGAACCTCGTCGTGGTCACCACGGGCGGCGGCACGTTCGGTTTCGACCACATGCCCGACGGCCTGCCTGCGGACATCGGGCTGCACGGCCTGATCCGCACGGCCGCGCTCGAGTACCCGGACCTCGTGGTGCGCGCGGTCGACGTCAACCCCAAGGAAAGCCACCGCGACATCGCCACCGCGCTCGAAGCCGAGATGGGCCCAGGGCCGGCGGTCGTCGGCTACCAGGCGGGCAGGCGCCAGGTCATCGAAGCGGTTCCGGCCGACCTCGCACCCAAAACCCTCAACCTGGACGCCGACAGCGTCGTGCTGCTGACCGGTGGCGCGCGCGGCATCACGGCGTTGGCCGCGATCGCACTCGCGGAACGCACCGGCTGCCACGTCGAACTGATCGGCCGAACCCCCATCGCGCCGGAAGATCACCGCCTCACCCACGCCACGACCGAGCCCGAACTGGTCAAGGCGCTGTTCGAGCTGGGCGAGACCAAGGACGTCCCAGCCAAGGCACGCAGGATCCAGGCCGAGCGCGAAGTCCGGCAGACCATGGAACGGTTGCGCGCCAAGGCGTCGAGCGTGCGCTACCACGAGTGCGACGTCACCGACGCCGAAGCTGTGGCCAAGATCCAGAACGACATCAAAGCAAGGTTCGGGAAGATCGACGGTGTCATCCACGGCGCGGGCGTGCTGGACGACAAGCTGATCGCGGACAAGACCCAGGAGTCGTTCGACCGCGTTTGGGCCACGAAGGTCAACGGCGCCAAGGCGTTCACCGACGGTTTCCTCGTCCTGTTCGGCAGCGTCAGCGGCGTGTTCGGCAACCGCGGCCAGGCCGACTACTCGGCGGCGAACGACGCGCTGGACCGGATGGCCAGGTTCTGGGGCACTCAACGGAAGGTCGTCGCCGTCGACTGGGGTCCCTGGGCCGGTGCGGGCATGGCGGTCGAGCTCGCCGACGAGTACGCGCGCCGCGGCATCCCGCTGATCGACCCGGAGCAGGGCGCGCAGGCGTTGTTGAACGAGATCGCCTCAAGCCAGGACGTGCAGGTGATCTACCGATGGGAGGCATAGCGATCGTCGGGATCGGCGCCGTCTTCCCCGGCGCTCCCGATGCCGCGACGTTCTGGCGCAACATCGTCTCCGGCGTCGACGCCATCGGGCAGATCCCGGCCGGACGCTGGGACCCGGCCACCTACTACGACCAGGGCAGCACCACTGGCGACCGGTTCTACTGCCGCAAGGGCGGGTTCGTCGACGACCTGGCGGAGTTCGACCCGACCCGGTTCGGCATCATGCCGTCCACAGTGGACGGCGCGGAGCCGGACCAGCTGCTGGCCCTCGCCACGGCCGCGGAAGCGATTGCGGACGCGGGAGGCGAACAAGCACTCCCGAACCGGGAACGTGTCGGTGTCGTCGTTGGTCGCGGCGGCTATCTCACACCGGGGTGCGCGCGCCTCGACCAGAAGGTACGGCTCGCGGACGAGGTCGTGTCGGTGGTCCGCGACCTCTTCCCGAACCTGGCCGGCGCGGACCTCGCCACGGTCCGCCGGGCCATCCGCGACCGCATGGGCCCGGAGCAGCCGGAGTCGTCGATCGGCCTGGTTCCGAACCTGGCGGCGTCCCGCATCGCGAACCGCTTCGACCTGAAAGGCACCGCGTACACGGTCGACGCGGCTTGCGCGTCCGGGCTGGTCGCCGTCGAGCACGCCGTCCGCGAACTCCAGGAGGGCCGAGCGGACGCCATGCTCGCCGGCGCGGTGCACGTGTGCCACCACCCGACGTTGTGGAGCGTATTCACCCAGCTCAGGGCGTTGAGTCCGAGCGAGCGCATCCGGCCGTTCGACGCGAACGCAGACGGCACGCTGTTGTCCGAGGGCGTCGGCATGGTCGTGTTGAAGCGCCTTGAAGACGTCGGTGACGAGCGCGTCTACGCGGTGATCCGCGGCATCGGCACGGCCAGCGACGGCCGCGCGACCAGCATGATGACGCCCAACCCCGCGGGCCAGCTCCTCGCCGTGCAACGGGCCTGGGCCAGCGCGGGGCTTGATCCGCACCAGGACGGGCTCGGCCTGATCGAAGCCCACGGCACCGCCACCCCTGCCGGCGATGCCGCGGAACTCGCCACGATGATCAACGCGTTCGGTGCGGACGGCGACGAGATCGGCATCGGCACGGTGAAGTCGATGATCGGCCACGCGATGCCCGCCGCCGGGATGGCCGGCCTGATCAAGGCCGCGCTCGCGTTGCACCACAACACGTTGCCACCGACCCTCCACGTCGAGAACCCGCACGACGCGCTGAGCGGCACCAGGTTCACGCCGGTCAAGGAAGCCCGCGAGTGGAGCGGCCCGCACCGCGCGGTCGTGAACGCGTTCGGGTTCGGCGGGATCAACGCCCACGCGGTCCTCGACGGCCACACCCTCGCGAAACCGCGCAAGCCGGTCATGACCTTCGCCGCCGACACCGCCGAAGAGCTGGTCGAAGCGCTTCGACACCGCCGCACGTCCACCGCTGACCGGGCGTTCCGGCTCGCCATCGGCAACCCCGACGACCGCAAGCTCAAGCTCGCCGAGCGCGTGGTCGACCAGGGCAAGGCGTGGCCCGGCCGGCACGACATCTGGTTCGCCTCGCAACCGCTGCTGACCAGCACCGATCAGGTCGCGTTCCTGTTCCCGGGCTTCGAGCGCGAGTTCAGCGGCGAGGTCGTCGACCACGCCGTGCAGCTGCTCCAGGACGGCCGCCGGGAAGCCCGCGAACTGATGGCGCTCGGCATCACGCCCGGCGCGCTGGCGGGCCACAGCATGGGCGAGTGGACCGCGATGGTCGTCGGCGGCATCTACCCGACGATCGACCAGTTCGTCGACGCCCTCGGGCCCGGCGCGGTCGCGGTCGTCGACATCGCTTACGCCGCACTGGGTTGCTCCGCCGACACGGCCGAGCCGCACTTGGTCGACGGCGTCACGATCAGTCACGACAACTGCCCCCACCAGTCGGTGATCTGCGGCCCGATCGACAAGCTCGAACTGGTCCTGGAACGGTTGAAGGCCAACGGCGTCATGGCTCAGCTCATGCCGTTCCGCACCGGCTTCCACACCCCGGCGCTCGCCCCGTACCTCGGCCGCGCCAAGGAGATGCTCGACCAGCTGCCGGTCCGCACCTCGGACATCCCGGTCTGGTCGGCGAACTCGCTCGAACCCATGGCCGCCGAGGACGTCCGCGAGCTGGTCCTGCGGCACCTGGTCGAACCGGTGAAGTTCCGGCCCCTGCTGGAACGCCTGCACGGAGCCGGCTTCCGGGCGTTCGTCCAAATCGGACAGGGCAGTCTCCCCGGATTCGTCGCCGACACGCTCAACGACCGGCCGCACCTCGCCGTGAACGCGGACATCGCGCCGGAGGCGTTGTGGGCGTTCGGGCTCAAGCGCGGCACCGCGCACAAGGTCAAGCTCCAGCTCGGCACCCCGAAGATCAAGGTCGACCCGCTCGGCACCGAACCCGTGCTGGTCGCCGACGACAGCCCGATGTCCGCGGCGGTCAACAAGCTCCTGGCCCACACCAACGCCGTGGCGCGCGAGGTCGTCGGCGCGCTGAGGCCCAACGAGGCCGGGTTCACCCGCGAGTTCTCGCTCAGGACCATGCCGGAACTCGTCGACCACTCGGTGTTCCCGCAGGCGCCGGGCTGGCCGGACCTCGCGGACGGCTTCCCGATCGTGCCCGCGACCGGCCTGCTGGAGGTGTTCGCCGACGCCGCCCGCAGGCTCACCGGCGGCACCGTCCACGGGTTCGCCGACGTCAGGGCGAAGCGCTGGCTCACCGCGCTGCCCGCGACGACCGTGAAGATCACCGCCCGCGCCGAAGGTGCCGACCGCGTCGTCGTGAAGGTCGGCGACTACGCCGAAGGCATCGTGCTCATGTCGTCGGTGACCGCACAACGAGTCGGCAAGGAACTCGAAGGCGTCCGCGAAGCACCGGTCACCGCCGGTGAGCTGTACCGGGACAACTGGATGTTCCACGGACCTGCGTTCGCGGGCGTCACGAAGATCGACTGCCTGGCGGACAACGGGATCGCCGGTGTGCTGACGCCGTTGCCGGCGCCGGGCGCGTTGCTGGACAGCGCCGGGCAGCTGATCGGCCACTGGATGCAGGTCAGCCTCACCGTGGACCAGACCGTGCTGCCGACCGGGATCGAGCAGGTCTCGTTCCACGGGCCCGCACCTGTGGACGATGTTCAGTGCACGGCCTGGATCCGCTCGGTGACCGGCCAGGAGATGGTCGCCGACGCCGAGCTGACCGTGAACGGCGTGCTGTGGTGCCGGATCACCGGCTGGACGACCCGCCGGTTCACCACCGACGACCGGATCTGGCAGGTCAAGCTCAAGCCGGGTACGGAAATGCTGTCCACTCAGGACGGTGAGTGGCTGCGCGTAGCGGAGAACTGGGCGGACAGCGCCACCCGCGACCTGATCATGCGCCGCTATCTCAACGCCGCCGAGAGACTGCACTACGGCGGGCTGGACGTGCCCGCTCAACGGAACTGGCTGCTGCGCGTGATCGCGGTGAAGGACGCCGTGCGCGCCTGGCTGTGGGACCGCGGGGCCGGGCCGATCTACCCGGCCGAACTGACCGTGGACGCCAACGCCCGAGTGCGCGGAGCGTTCGCCGTGCCCCCGATCGAAGTCGTTTCAGAACAAGGCAACGCCGCCGCCCGGGTTAGGACGGAGAAGTGATGGACGAGGTCCTGCAGCAGGTCGCCAAGCTGATCACCGAGGTGGTCGGGCCGGACTTCCTGCTGGGCGTGGAGATCACCCGTGACACCACGTTCAGCGACGACCTCGGGCTGGAGTCGATCGAGTTCGTCGCGCTGGCGGACAAGCTCAACGCCCACTACGGCGTCGACCTCGTGGCGTTCCTGGCGGACATGGACATCGACGAGATCATGGCGATGTCCGTCGGACGGCTCGTCGACCACATCACGGCTCGTGTCTGACGTTCACGCCCGAGGGCTGCGCTTCCACGTGCAGCGGCTCGGGCCTACCGACGCACCAACCGTGGTCTTCGTGCACGGCCTGGTGATGGACAACCTGTCCAGCTTCTACTACACGCTCGCCGCACCGCTGGCCTCACGCGGCTTCGGCACCGTGTTGTTCGACCTGCGCGGGCACGGTCTCTCCGAACGGCCGCCATCCGGTTACACGCCGGAGGAAAGCGCGCTCGACCTGGTCGCGGTGCTGGACGAGATCGGCGTGACCGAGCCGGTCTACCTGCTGGGCAACAGCTACGGCGGCGTCGTCGCGATGTACGCGGCGGTCCAGGCTCCCGAACGAGTCGGCGGTGTCGTGCTGGTCGAATCGGCGTGCGGGGGAGTGGTCGGCGACGCGTGGTTCGAGGACATCACGAACACGCTGACCGTCGCCGCGCTGGGCTTGGAGTTCGACCGCACCCAGGACCAGCTGATGGCCCTCGGCCAACGCAAGATCGCCCGGCTTGCGGTGAACGCCAACGCGTTGCTGAACGGCACGACGCTGATCGATGACCTCGGCTCGGGCGCGAAACTCGACCTGACACAGGTGCAGTGCCCGGTGCTCGGGGTGTTCGGCGCGGAGTCCGAGCTGATCGGGGCAGCCGCGGAACTGCAGGAGCGCATCCCGTCGTGCCGGCTGCACGTCGTCTCCGGGCTGGGGCACACGGTGCTCCGCGAGGCGACGCCCGAGCTGCTCGACGTGCTGCTGGACTGGTTGCCGTCATGAGCCGGTTCCTGTTCGTGGTGCCGCCGCTGACCGGCCACATCAACCCGACCGCCTCCGTGGGAGGCGAACTGCTGGCGCGCGGCCACGAGGTGGCGTGGGTCGGGCATCCCGGAACCCTGGCGCCCCTGTTGCCGGACAACGCCGTGGTGTTCCCGGCGATCGACGACGACCTGGAAGCGGACATCCGCGCGAAACGAGAGCGGTGGCTCGCGTTGCGCGGGATGGCGGTGCTGAAGTTCTTCTGGGAAGAGTTCCTGATTCCGCTGGGGCACGCGATGGTGCCCGGTGTCTCGAAGGCCGTGACGGCGTTCGAGCCGGACATGATCGTCGCGGATCAGCAGGCGCTGGCTGGGCCGTTGGTCGCTCAGCACGCGTACCTGCCGTGGGCCACTTCGGCGAGCACGTCGGCCGAGCTGATCAATCCACTGAGGACGATGCCGAAGGTCGACGCCTGGGTGCGCGATCTGCTGTACGACTTCGCGGGCGGGGACATCAGGTTCTCCGACCGGCTGGTGCTGGTCTACAGCTCGAAGGCGCTGGTGGAGGGCGAGTTCGGGGACGAGGTGGCCTTTGTGGGGCCTGCCCTGAGCCACCGCGTCGAACGGGTGGACTTCCCGTGGGAGAGGTTGAACGAGAAGAGGCGCGTCCTCATCTCTCTCGGCACTCTCAACGGCCCGGCAGGCGAGCGTTTCCTCAGCCAGGCCCTCGAAGCGGTGGCTGACCTCGACGTTCAGGTGGTGATGGTCGGCGACCCGCGGCCCGCCCCACCCAACGTCCTCATCCTCCGATCGGTGCCCCAACTGGCGCTGATGCCACACCTGGACGCAGTCGTCACGCACGGCGGCCACAACACGGTCTGCGAGGCGTTGGCACACGGGTTGCCGCTGGTGGTAGCCCCGATCCGGGACGACCAGCCGACCGTGGCCGCCCAGGTCGTGGCGGCTGGAGCAGGCGTGCGGCTGACCTATTCACGGGCAAGGGCCGCAGATATTCGCAGTGCACTGGAATCCGTGCTGGACGAGCCGGAGTACGCGGCCGCCGCCGAACTGGTGCGGGAGTCGTTCTTGGCGGCAGGCGGCGCAGCGGCCGCAGCCGACCGACTGGAGAAGGTGGAGAAAGCGGGGCCGGGTGATTCTCACAGTGTCAATTTTTAGTGGGCTGGTGGTGCTCGTCGTCCTTCTGGACGTGCTGCGCCTGCGGTCCCGCGCGTCCAAGCTGCGAGTGCTCGCCACGGGCGCGGGCGAGCACTCGCTTCTGACCGCTACCGGAGTCCATCCCGAGGGCTCGTGGCAGACCGACGCGGATCTCACCGACCTGATCCCGCGCGACCTCCCGACGGTCGCCGCGCTGGACCTGCTCGGCTCGTTCGACCCGGCCAAGTACCGCGACGACCAGTGGGCACGCGGAATCAGCGCGTCCCAGGCCGTGTTGGTGCGCGAGCAGTTCGTCGAGGAGATCAACCCGGACGACCCGACGGAGTTCGTGGCGTTCGTGCGCCGGGTCAAGGACCACGTGCACGCCCAGGTCGACATCGCGGTCGCGCCGGGGCTGAAGGCCGGCCCGTACGACCTCGGGTACCGCGCGGCGACGCTCAGGCGGCTCGGGAAGCGGCCGTCGCTGTGGATCGCGGGCTCGGTCATCGGGTACGCGACCGTTGCCGCAGCGGTGATCACCGCCTGGCCGTGGGGCCTGATGGCGCTGGCCGCGTACTGGGCGCACCCGATCCTGGTGTTCGCGGGAACGCCGCTCAAGCCGCGTGATCTGTGGGTGCCGAGGTTCCTGCGCACGCCGTACCTGTGGCTGAAGACCGCCGGTGGCAAGAAGTCCACGGCCGAACGCCGCCAGGCCGAGCACCTCAAGCAGGCAACGCCCTGGTACGAGGAGAACCGCACCAAGAACTTCCACGAGGCGCGGCGCGACAACTGCCCGTCCTGCGGCAGCACCGACCTCCGCCTGTGGGTCACCGCCACGGATCTGGTGCAGCGCAAGCCCGGCACGTTCACGATGGACCGCTGTGTCCGATGTGGACACGTCTGGCAGAACCCGCGGCTGTCCGAAGAGGGCCTCGGTTTCTACTACCGCGACTTCTACGACGGTCTCGGCGAGACGTCGGCGGAAGCGGTGTTCTCCGGCAAGACCGACCCGTACTACGGCCGGGCGCGCATGGTCGAGCCGTTCACCAAGCCCGAACGGTGGCTGGACGTCGGCTCCGGGCACGCGCACTTCTGCCTGGGAGCCAAGGAGGTTCTGCCCCAGACGACGTTCGACGGGCTCGACCAGGGCGCGGCCATCGAGGACGCGGCCAAGCTCGGCCGGATCGAACAGGCTTATCGGGGCAGCTTCAAGGAATTCGCGGGCGAGCTCAAGGGCCGCTACGACGTGATCAGCATGCACCACTACCTGGAGCACGTGCGCGACCCGTGGGAGGAGCTCGACATCGCCGCGGACGTGCTGGCGGACGGCGGTTACCTGCTGATCGAGCTGCCGGACCCGGAGTGGCGGCTCGGCAGGCTGTTCGGGAAGTACTGGATGCCGTGGTTCCAGCCGCAGCACCAGCACATGATGCCGATCGACAACCTGGAGCACGCGCTGGCCGACCGCGGCCTGACCACCGTGGCCAAGGAACGGTCGAAAGCCCACCTGTGCAACGACTTCATGCTCGCGGTGCTGCTGTTCCTCGGCAACATCGCACCCCGCACACCCGCGCCGTGGCGTCCGGAACGGGTACGGCTGCGACGAACCCGCAGCTTCCTGGTGTGGTCGCTGGGGATTCCGGCGTTCTTCGTCGCGATGGCGCTGGACCAGACGGTGAACCGGTTCCTGGCGCACCGCAGTGACCGCGGCAACGCTTACCGGCTGCTGGCCCAGAAAGCATGATGGACATCGCGGATCGGCCTGAGATCGCGCCGGAGCTCAGGCTGGTGCCGCACGCGTTCCGGCAGACGTTCGGCAGGCCTGCGGAGGGCGTTTGGTACGCCCCTGGCGTGCTGAACCTGCTCGGCGGTGCGGTGCGCGTCCACGCCAAGTGGGGCGCGATCGTGGCCGGGGACAGGCGCGAGGACGGCAAGCTCGAACTGGTGTCGGTGAACCGGCCGACCGAACGGGCTCTGCTGCCGTCCGAAGAGATTCCCGCGTGGGCGAAGCCGTTGAGCGGGACCACCGGCGGGGCGACGTTGATGTGCAGCGTCGATCTGCCGCAGGGGAGCGGGCTGTCCGCGGGTGATGCGCTCAGGACGGCCGTCGGGTTGGCACTGCGCGATCTGGCGGGCAACACGTACGCCGAGCCGGAAACACCAGACCTGGACCTGCAGGGGCAGCGGCTGCTCGTGGTCGACACACGGGTGCGGCGCCAGGAACCGCAGGAGGAACGGCCGTACACCCCGCACACCGACGACCTCGGCGCGGCTTTGACGGCGTACCACCACGTTCAGGAACCGGATCCGGAACAGAACGCGGTGGTCTACGCGGCTCTCGCGGCCGGCGCACGGGGTGCCAGCATGCTGATCGACCCGCCGGGCAGGCCCGCGGTCGCGCTGGTCGACGCGGACCTGGTCCCGGCGGTGAAGAAGGCGATCACGAAGGCGGTGGAGGTGCCTCCCCGCTACCTCACGATCGTTCCTCGTTCTCTCAATAGCTTCAGTGTGAGCTAAAATTGAGGCTTGACGGTGAACTCGGCCCGACGCAGATCCTTCGAGTTCGGACCCACCAGGAGCACGAACTCACCGGGCTCGACCACGCGCAGTCCCGCGGAGTCGACGATCGAGCAGGCGGCGACGGGGAGTTCCAGAGACACCTTCGCGGTCTCGCCGGGCTCCAGGTCGACCTGCCGGAACGTCTTGAGCTCCTTGTCCGCCCAGCTCACCGACGTGACGGCGTCGCTGACGTAGACCTGCACGGTCTCGCGGGCGGGCCGTGAACCTGTGTTCGTCAGCGTGATCGACGCCTGGACGGTCTCGTCCGGCCGCAGCACCGCCGTCTCCACGTGCAGGTCGCCGTACTCGACCGTGGTGTAGGAGAGGCCCTCGCCGAACGCGAACGCCGGCTCCTGGGTGTAGTCGGCGTAGCGGTTGCCGTGCTGGCCGCGGATCTGGTTGTAGTACGTCGGCTGCTGGCCGACGTGCCCCGCGAACGAGATCGGCAGGCGGCCGCTGGGTTCGATCAGGCCGTGCAGCAGCTCGGCGATCGCCCGGCCGCCCTGCATGCCGGGGTTGGCCGCCCACACCAGCGCGGCGGCGTTGCGCGCCGAGGCGGGCAGCACCAGCGGCTTCGACGCCAGCAGCACGACGATCAGCGGCTTGCCGGTCTCGGCGAGCGCGTCGAGCAGCGCGATCTGGCCGCCGATCAGGTCGAGCGTGGCGGTGGAGCGGTTTTCGCCGACCAGTTCGATCCGGTCGCCGACCACAGCCACCACGTAGTCCGCCGACTCGGCCGCCGCGACGGCTTCGGCGATGAGGTTCGCGTCCGGTGCGCACGGCGTGACGATCGGCGGCGCGGGCTGGCCGTCCGGCAGCACCGGGCCTGCGGGATCCGGCTCCATCGTGAGGATGTCGGCACCGCGCGCGTAGACGACCTCGCCGGACGAGAGTTCGCGAAGACCGTCCAGGGTCGTCGTGATCATCTCGCGCGGCTGGCCGTTGGGCAGCCAGTCGGCCTGACCGGACGAACCGGCCCAGTCGCCGAGCTGGGTCTGCGCGTCGTCGGCGAGCGGGCCGACGACGGCGATCTTGCCCGTTCGGTCAGCGAGCGGCAGCACACCGTCGTTGCGCAGCAGCACCAACGAGCGGCGCGCGACCTGGAGGTTGAGCGCCACGTGGTCGGCGTGGTTGATCATGACGCGCTGGCGTTCGGCGTCGGGGCGGCGCGGGTTCTCGAACAGGCCGAGGTCGAACTTCAAAGTCAGGATGCGGGTGACCGCGCGGTCGAGATCGGCCTCGGTCAGCAGTCCGTCCTCGATGGCCTTCAGCGCGCCCTCGAAGAACCGCGGGGTCGTCATGATCATGTCGTTGCCGGCCTTCACAGCGGCCGCGGCGGCGTGCGCGTAGTCGGGCTGCAGCTTCTGCTCCCAGACCATGCGGCCGACGTTGTCCCAGTCCGTGATCAACGTGCCCTGGTAACCCCACTCGCCGCGCAGGACCTCGTCGAGCAGCCACGAGTTGACCGTGATCGGCACACCGTCGGTGGTCTGGTAGCCGAGCATGAACGTCGCACAGCCCTCGCGCGCGACCCGTTCGAACGGCGGCAGGAACCACGACCGCAGCTTGCGGCGCGACAGGTCGGCCTCGCTCGCGTCCCGGCCGCCCTGCGTCTCCGAGTACCCGGCGAAGTGCTTGGCGGTCGCGAGGATCGCGGTCGGGTCCTGGAGTCCGTCACCCTGGTAGCCGCGGACCATGGCCGCCGCGAGCTCACCGATCAGAACGGGGTCCTCGCCGAACGTCTCGTCGATGCGGCCCCAGCGCAAGTCTCTCGCGATGCACAGGACCGGCGAGAACGTCCAGTGCACACCGGTCGCTGCGGCCTCGACCGCGGTGACGCGGGCGACCTGCTCGACGAGCTCGGGGTCCCACGACGCGGCCATGCCGAGCTGGGTCGGGAAGATCGTGGCGCCCTCGTGGAACGAGTGGCCGTGGATGCAGTCCTCCGCGATGAGCAGCGGGACTCGGAGTCTTGTCTGCGTGGTCAGGTCATGCGCGCGCAGGACCCGTTCGGGCGAGGTGTGCAGGATCGAGCCGACGTGCTTGCGCAGCACGTGGTCGTCCAGGTCCTCCCTCGAGTCGAGCTGCATCATCTGCCCGACCTTCTCGGGCAGCGTCATGCGCCCGAGCAGGTCGGCGACCCGTTCGGCGGTCGGCAGAGCGGCATCGAGGTAGGGCACGTCGTCGCGATCCATGTGGTCTCCGGAGGGCTCGTGCGGCGGCAGCGTGTGGGAGCGCTCTCACAATGTCTAGCTGAAACCGGTTCCGCGCGAAACCGGTTTCTGGATTTCCGGTACAAACGGATCGGTTGAGTCGTCGGTCAACTACCCCTGAACACGACAAACCGGTCGCCTGTACCGGTTCAGTCAAGGCGCCGGAATTTCGGCGGGGAAGTTTTGGTCCAGACCAGTTGATGGCTGGGCCGGTCCCGGTCATGGTCGGATGAGCCCTGGTGTGAACCCCTGCCTCCGCACCGAGGAGAACCGTCATGTTCCGGCTCCTGCTCGTAGTTCTGCTCGCCACCGGCCTGCTGGTCGCCCCCGCCCGGGCGGCGGTGTTCACCCATCCCGGCGTGCTGGTCAGCAAAGCCCAGCTCGACGCGGCGCGAGCGAGGGTGAACGCCGGTCAGCAGCCGTGGAAGGGCGCGTACGACTCCATGCGCGCCAACGCCCTCGCCTCGCTGACCAGGGCGCCCAAGCCCCGCGCGGTCGTCGAGTGCGGACCGTCCTCCAACCCGAACCTCGGCTGCAGCGACGAGCGCAACGACGCGCTGGCGGCCTACACGCAGGCGTTGCTCTGGTACATCACCCGCGACGCCCGCCACGCGCAGAAGGCGATCGAGGTGATGGACGCGTGGTCCGCGGTGATCAAGGATCACACCAACCACAACGCCCGGCTGCAGACCGGCTGGGCCGGTGCGTCGTTCGCCAGGTCGGCCGAGATCATCAAGCACACCTACGGGAACTGGCCCAACAGCGCCAGGTTCGCGTCCGTGCTGCGCACCGTGTACCTGCCGGAGATCAGCAACGGCGGCGGCTGCACGAACGGCAACTGGGAGCTGATCATGATGGACGCGGCGATCGGCATCGCCGTGTTCCTCGACGACCGGCCGGCGTTCGACAAGGCCGTGTCGATCTGGCGCGGCCGCGTGCCCGGCTACGTCTACCTGACCTCGGACGGCTCACGCCCGAAGGCGCCGTCCACCTGCCCGTCGAAGGACACCCAGGCCGAGATCGTCGACTACTGGCACGACCAGAGCACGTTCGTCGACGGCCTGGCCCAGGAGACGTGCCGCGACTTCGGGCACACGGGCTGGGGTGTGCAGGCGATGGCGCACGTCGCCGAGACCGCGTGGCACCAGGGCGTGAACCTCTACGGCGAGGCGCAGCAGCGGTTGACCCAGGCGGCGTACTTCCACTCCAGGTACCAGCTGGGCGCGTCGGTGCCGTCGTGGCTGTGCGGTGGCAGCGTGAATCTCGGGTTCGGCCCGACCACGGAGGTGCTGGTCAACCACTACCGCAACCGGCTCGGCCTGGTCATGGACACCTCGCAGCGCTACACCGAGAGCATGCGGCCGGCGGGCGCGAGCTACTTCTACGGGTGGGAGACCCTCACCCACGCCGGCTCACCGTAGGGCTTTCTGCCCGCTCGGTGAGATCGCGAACCGGCCGTCCACGCCGTGACCGTTGGCGTCACCGGCCTCTTCGTCGTCGACGTACCGGTACACGGGCCGGCCACCGACCGTGACCTGTTCCGTGCCGTCCGGGCGCTTGAACGTGCCGAGCAACGAGCGGTCGAGTGCGGGTGCGTCGAACTCGCCACCAGCGGCCAGCAGCGGGGCCCACGTCAGGGTGCACTCGGGTTCGAGACAGGTCGACGACGGCGGGTTCGTGCCGTCCTTCTCGTGGAAGTACAGCGTGTAGTGGTCGCGGTCGGCGACGACGGGGCCGACCGCGGCCGACTGCTCGACCTGCAGTTTCGCGATGTCGTTCGGCAGCACCGGGGTCGGGCCGGCCACTGGACCGGCCGCGGCCTCCAGTTCCTCCAGCGAGGCGGTCTCCTCCGGCGGCGAGGAGCAGGCCCCGAGCAACACGACAAGCACGAGAACGGCGAATCGCTTCACATCAGGGGTTACGGACGGAGCCCGGGGCCTGGTTCATCACTTGAAGCTGTACGAACGCAGCACGGTCTGGCTGACCGAGTTGCCTGCCTGATCACGCGCCACCGCGCGCACCGACGCGAAGCCGGGCGTGGACGGGTGCGTGACCAACGCGTGCCCGGCCACGATCGGTACGCGCTTCCACGTCTTGCCGTCGTCGAACGACACCTCCACCGACAGCTTGGTGATCCGTGACTTCGCAGGTTTCTCCACGAAGACCTTCAGGCAGTGCAACCTGCCCGCGCGAGCCTCCTTCGTCGAATCGGTTCGAACGACGAGCAACGGCAGCTGGCCGTTGACGCCGGGGTCGTTGATCCGCCACACCGCGTCGACGGACGTCCCGAGCGCGGTCCACGGCACCGCTCGGGTGGCCTGCGTCTTGACCTCGTAGACACCGGCGTCGGGCGCGGTGAAGGAGCCGTAGCCCGGATAGATCGACGACCCGATCGCCTTGCCGTTCAACGTGACCGCGGTGCTCGCGGTGAGCCTGGCGTTGACCGACTGGAGGAACGTGTCGTTGCCCGCGGTGGACAGGACCGGCACGTAGAAGTTGAACTTGCCGTCCTTGCGGGACGCGCCCCACCCGATGTCGACGGGACCGGTCGCCGGCCCGACGGGCGCCCGGTTCCACCGCACGTCGTAGGTGCGGCGGTCGAACGTGCGGCGCAGCATGGTCTCGGTCTCGTAGCGCAGCACCGGCTGGGTTTCCTGGTAGTACAGGGTGTTGCTCCAGCTCGCCTCACGCGAGGCCCAGAAGTGCTCCTTGCGCTGCAACGGCAACGGCGTGTTCCGCAGGATCGTGATGCCACCGGTGGAGCCGGGGTAGAACCCGTGGATGCCGCGCAGTCCGATGCTGCCGGGTGCCTGGGAGGCGTAGTCGGCGCGGACCGTCGCGAAGTCCTTCCTGCGCGCCACGTGGTCCAGCTCGTCCGGGATGCCGTTCTTGTCCCAGAAGAGCGGCCGGTACAGGTCGGTGCCCGCGACCAGGGCGGGGGAGAAGTGGAACGTGTAGACGCGGTCGGTGATCCGGCCGGTCGGCGTGGCGTAGAGCGGGGCGGTGGGATCGGCGATGTACGTGACGCCCGAACGGCCGACGCTGACCCCGAACTCGTTGGAGTCCGCCGTGGTGGTGACGCCTTCGACCGCTGAGGTGACCCGCGTGGCGGTGCGGGCGTCCAGGGCGACCGTCACGTCCTTGTCCAGCCCGACGCCGGCCTTGGTGAGGATCGACCGCGCGCCGGCCTGCCCGTTGACGTAGGGGTCGCCGAGCGCGACCTGGACGTCGTAGGTGCCCTTGGGCAGCCGGAATGAGAACTCGCCGGTCCCGAGGATCAGCGCGACCCCGTTGCCGGTGGCGGTGTCGACGACGGTGCCGATGGTGAAGGCGCCGACGCCGGTGCGGCCCACTGCCGTGACCTTCAGGCCGTAGCGCTCGCCCTCGACCGTGCCGCCGATCGCGGTGCTCAGCGACGTCGTGCTGTTCGACGCGAGGACCCGGCCGGTGAACTCGCCCTCGGCACCGGGCGTGATCGTGACCTTGACCGACGCGGTGCCCTTGGCCGGAACCGTGATCTTCTGGGTGTCCACTGTGTACGGTGCGGGCACGGTGACGTCGAGCTCCAGGGGTGCGTCGCCGTCGTTGCGGTAGGTCAGGGTCTTGGTGATGGGACCGGTGTGCGGCCACTTCATGAGACCGAACGACAGGCTCGCGGGTGACGTAGTCAGCTTGGTGCTGGTGGCTTTGCCGACGTCGAGCCGACCGGCGCCCTGGGCGAACACCGAGAGGTTCAACGGCTTGCTCGCGGCCATCAGCGCGGCCTTGAGCTGCTCGGCCTTCCACTCCGGGTGCTGCTGGGCCAGGATCGCGGCCGCGCCGGTCACGTGCGGCGTGGCCATCGACGTGCCGGAAGCGCTGGTGTAGTTCGTGTCCACGGGCGCGCCCATCGACGTGCCGGCCGCCCGTGCCGCGATGATCGCCGAGCCGGGTGCGGCGATGTCGGGCTTGATCGCGCCGTCACCGACGCGCGGGCCACGGCTGGAGAACGAGCTCAGCGCGTCGGTCTTCGTGACGCTGCCGACCGTCAGCGCGGCATCGGCGGCACCGGGGCTCGCCACCGAACCCGCGGTGCCCGCGTTGCCGGCCGCGATCACGAACAACGTGCCGGTCTGCGCGGTGAGGTTGTTGACCGCCTGCGACATCGGGTCCGTGCCGTCGGTTGCGCCACCGCCGAGGCTGAGGTTCACGACGCGGGCGCCGCTGTGGGCGGCCCACTCCATGCCTTCGATGATCGCCGAGTTCGGGCAGCTGCCGGACGGGCCGCAGACCTTGCCCACCAAGAGCTTCGCGTCCGGTGCGACACCCTTGTACTTGCCGCTGCTGGCCGCGCCGGACCCGGCGATGATGCCCGCGGTGTGCGTGCCGTGGCCGTGCTCGTCGACGCTCGTGCCGCCGCCGGTCACGAAGTCCTTGTGCCCCACGACGACGCCCTGGAAGTCCGGGTGCGCGGGGTCGTAGCCGGTGTCCAGGTCGGCGACCGTGACGCCCTTGCCGGTGAACCCCGCCAGCCACGCGGCGGGCGCGCCGATCTGGGCGTTGCTCTCGTCGTCGATCAGCCGTGCGTTGGCGTCGAGCCAGATCTTCTTCACCGAGCTCGACGCCATGACCGCCTCGGACGCGGTGATGGCGGTGGCGTTGATGCTGCTCAGGTGACGGCCGCCCAGGATCGCCGGTCCGTCGTGGCTGACGATCAACGGCAACGGCCTGCCCGCGAAGCCTTCCCTGACGAGCTCGCTGACGTTGAACAACCGCTGCTCGACCCGCCCGGACGCCACGTCGTCGATGGCGTCGACGGGCAGGACGAGCACGTCACCGTTGTCGGTGACCCGCGTGAACTCGACCTTCTCCCGGCCCTCCGCGGCCTTCACCTCGACGTCGGTGCCGCGGACGAACACCTGGTCGCCGGTGATCAGCGTGATGACGTCGGTCTGCTGTTGCGGCGATTTCGGGGGCTCTTGGGCCTGTGCCGGTGCGGGCAGGGAGAGGAGGGCGACCGCGGAGAACGCGGCGACGAATCTGCGCATGGCTGTCCGTTCGCTGGCAGGACTCGGCGGCGGACGCGTCGACGCTATCGATCTCCGGATGCGTTGTCACACAACCTGACCTGGGAAGACAACGGGACCGTTCCGGGCCCGCGCGGTGCTACCAGGCGAAGATCAGCCGCAGCAGGAAGAAGATCAGGAAGAACGCCGGCACGATCAGCAGCACCTTGCCGAACGTCTTGAGCATCCCGCTGTTGATCCGCACGGCGCTCCAGCGCACGCCGAGCGCCTCCTGCATCGCGCGGGCCACGTAGAAGACCGGTGCGCCGTACTTGTTCTTCTCGCCGGGGAAGGGGCCCACGGCGTGCACGCGCGGGTGCCACTCGTGATCGAACGCGACGACCGCGGACGTCCACTGCCCGGTCGGCGCCGACTTCGCCAGCCCGGTGGGCGCCGGCAGCAGTTCGTCGAGCCGCCCGGCCAGCCCGTGACCCCCACCTGGAATCAGCAGGACGAGCTTGCCAGGAGGCTGGGTCGTGCGCGCTTGCTCGACCTCCCACCACAGCCCTTCGCCCTCACCCAATCGCAGCACGATCAGCTGGGACAGGTCCATGAGCTTCAGCACGCCCGGCTGCCAGTCGTCGAACGGCAGGTAGAACCGTGCGGCGCCGAGGTGCGGCAACGGCTCGCCCGGGCGGCCCACCGCGATCACCGGCCCGAACGCACCGAGCGCGCCCACCAGCTGCTCTTCTCGCGAGTGGATGGTCAGCAGCCCGGACGCCAGCGCGCCGGGAACGCCGTCGACGACCGCCGCGCTCTGGTCGTGGGAGAAATCTCGCAGGTACAGCACGGGCTTCCGCCAGTCGGCCTGCAGCACCTGCGCTGCGGCCCGTGCCGATCGCGGGCGTGAGTACCGCAGCACGTAGTAGGAGATCACGAGGCCGACCACACCGCCGCCGAGGATGAATCCCCTGACGTCCCAAGGGATCGCGTTGGCCCTGGTGACCACGATGAGCCCCATGAACCCGCCGATGAGCAACGTGTAGCCGATCCCGGTGACCACCATGAACACCGGCCGCCGCCACACCGGTCGTGGCGGCACGAACTGGTTGACCAGTTCGACGACCTCGGCGTTGGCCGCACGTCGGCGTCGCCGCAGAAACACCGTGACACCAACGAGGATCGCGCCGATCACCAGCCACGGCGCGGCGAGCGACCACGCGTCCGCGGTGTCCCGGTCGAGCGTGGCCTGGTCTTCGGAGATCTTCGCGGCGACGTCGTCGGTGAACCGGCGGGCGAGGTCGAAGTCGCCGTCCTCGGCGGAGTCCGCGCCGAGGGAGATCGAGGCGCGGCTCTTGCTGGGCGAGGGTGCGTTGTCGCGGAACCAGTCGGAGACCGCGCGGGCGTCCTGCGCCGAGCCGCGGTCGAGGGCGGCGACGAACGCGGCGTACTGCGCGGGCGCGTCGTGGAAGGTGAGGCGCTCGCGGAGGTCGATGCCCGCCGCGATCGCCAGGATCAGCGCCACGTACCCGACCACGGCCGCGGCCGCCGTGACGAGACTCGTCAGGGTTCTCAAACCGCGACCCGTTGCCGCGGCAGGGATCGGCCTGGTCTGCACGCCCTCACACCGCGACCCGCAGCCGCGGCAGGACGCGGCCGGGGATGCTCCCGGACAGCGACTCCCCGACGCGTTCGGCGCCCATCTTGAGGTAGAAGCCCTCCGCGTACGGCTCGGAGTCGATGTCCAGGTGCTCGTGACCTGCGGCGGCGGCGGTGGCCATGGCGTGCTGCCACAGCACCTTGCCCAGCCCGGTGCCGATCTGGTCGGGCCGCACCCACATGTTGCCGAGCTCGCCGGTCGGTGGTTCGCCGTCGACGCTGTAGAAGCCGACCATCTCGCCGTCGACCTCGGCGACCACGATGTGGCGCTGCGCGACGTCGCCGGGGGAGAAGGTCATCTCGGCGCGGCACGACTCGATGAAGTCGTCGTCGTAGCCCCAGAACGCCTTGGCGGCCAATGCGAGTTCGGTGAGGGCGCTCGCCTCGTCGGAGCGGGCGCGCCGCAGGATCAGCTCGGTCTGCACGAGCTCACGTTACGGCCGGGCGATCGTGGCAGGGATCAGTTCGCGGACTTCCGCGACCACCTCACGGCCGCGTGATCGCCGCGAACATCAGCTCCCGGATCTCGGCGGCGATCTCGTCCGCCTCCAGCGGCGGCTCATGTGCCTGCCACTCCCGCAACAACCCGGTGATCGCCCCCACCAGCGCGATCGCCGTGAGCCGGTACGACCGCTGCGGCGCCACCCCCGCAGCCGCCGCGAGCATCGCCTCGGACTCGATGAACTCCGCCCACGTGTTCACCCACCGCACGTGCTGCCGCTCGATCTCCGCGTTCACCCCGACGGCCTCCACGTAGTTGAGGCGCGGCGCACGGGGATCCGCGGTCACGCTGCGCACGAACACGTCGAGCAGCGTGCCGATCCGGGTGGCCAGGTCGGCTGTCTCCAGGCTCGTCAAAGCTGTGCGGACCTGCGCGAACGCCGTCGCGTTGATCAGGTCGTGCAGCTCGCGGAGCAGGTCTTCCTTGGTCGCGAACTCCTCGTAGAAGTTGCGCGTGGAGACGCCCGCCTCGCTGCACAGCTCGGAGATCTTGGTGGCCGCGAAGCCCGTGCTCGTGAACAACGCCAGGCCGGCCTGCAGCAGCTTCGCCCGGCGCTCGGCTCTGCGCTGCTCGGGTGAGATGCCGCCGTAGGCACGTGCCACCTGCGTGCTCCAATCCGGTAATCGGGGTTGCCAGATTACGTCCGCGCAACCTCGTGCGCACCCCAGGCGTCTAGACCTTTACGCGGGCCGTCAGGTGCCGGGTGCTCTGGGGAGCATCGGAGGACAGCCGCCCGTGGAGTAGTTGGCGTCGTACTCGAAATGCCACTGCTCGTTTTCGTAACGGCGGCACCAACCGAGGGTGCTGCCGTTTTTCTCGACCCATTTTGCTGATTCGATCGGCTGAATGTCGACCGCCAGTCCGAGCACGTGCATCGACTTGTCCGGCGGCAGCACGTACTGCTTCGCGAGTTCTTCGGAACCGAACCTCTCGACGGCCTCGTCGAACTCCTTCTGCTGCTGCCCGCGGCTGCGCTTGCCATCGTTCAGGCAGAGCTTCACGCCCTGCTCAGAGGCCTTGGCGCGTAAGGAAAGCCAGGCCTGCAGCACGTCCGGGCGCAGACCGTCCGGGTCCTCGTCGAAGTAGCGGGCGTCGATCGAGCAGTTCGGTCCGTCCGGTGGTCCGGCGACTTCTTCGAGAATCGCGAGCGGCTTTCCGGGATGCCGGTCGAACACGAGCGTCAATCTGCCCAGGTAACCCAGCGCGGCGCCGGTGGAAACCACGAGTGTGACGATCAGCAGCACGCCGAACACGACGCGTCTGGAGGTCTTGGACATGAATCGGATAATACGTCCAAGTGCGAGGTCGTGTGTCAGCAACCCGTAACAGTCCGTCGGCAGCTGCGTCCCGGTGAACGTGGCGCGGAACACATCCGTTTGGCTCAATCACGCTTTTGGCGGAGTCGGCAAATGTGATCGGTGAACGTTTCCTGGCCCCTTTCGCAGCGACGAAACATGGTGGCAACATCTGCGGCGGCCGAGAACCGGCCCGATTTTCATGAGGTCTCAGGAGGACCGCTTTCATGTTCGGCCGCTTTTTTGCGTTCGTTGCTCTGTTCGCTTCACTTTTCGCCTTCACCGGCACCGCACAGGCCGCCCCGGCCGCACAGTCGTCATCTAGGGGTGACACCGCGTTGGTGCTGACCGTCCAGTACTCGGAGATCGAGGACAACGCCTTCAAGGCAACTGTCCTGACCTGTGAACGAGGTGACAGCCACCCGCGCAGGGCCCTCGCCTGCGCGACGCTCGCCTCCTCCGGTGCAGATCTGCAGGCGATGGAGGCCGACGGCCGCGCCTGCACGTTCATCTACGCACCCGTCGAGGTGGCGATGTTCGGCTTCTGGCGAGGTGAGCCCGTGCACCAGGTGCACACCTACCCGAACTCGTGCGTCATGCTGGCGCACACCGGTGCGGTGTTTGATTTCTAGCACCGGCTATTAATGTGGAGCGGGGCGCGGCAGGGGCGCTCCGCTCCACATTTTGTTGTACCCGAAAATGGGTGTTGCGCCGAATGGCGGTCAAGCAGGCGAGCGTGCGAGGGTGTGATCATGGCCGCCACCTCCCGCTTCCCACTGCTGTCCTGGACGACCATCGCCCCCGTGCTCGGCGTGCTGCTGCTGGCGCTGACCTGGGGACGTGACCTCGGCGGAGTGCTCGTCGCGCTGGTGGCGTTGGTACTCGCCGTGACCGTGCTCGCCGCCGTGCACCACGCCGAGGTCGTGGCGCTGCGGGTGGGGGAGCCGTACGGGTCGCTCGTGCTCGCGGTCGCGGTGACGGTCATCGAAGTGGCCCTGATCGTCACGCTGATGGCGTCCGGCGGGCCCGAGGCGGCGTCGCTCGCGCGCGACACGGTGTTCGCCGCGGTCATGATCACGACGAACGGCATCGTCGGCATCGCGTTGCTGCTCGGCGCTCTCAAGCACGGCACCACGCTCTTCAACGCCGAGGGCAGCGGCGGCGCGCTCGCCACGGTGATGACGCTGGCCACGCTCACGCTGGTGCTGCCGACGTTCACCACGAGCACGCCCGGCCCGGAGTTCTCCGGCCCGCAGCTCGCGTTCGCCGCACTCGCTTCCCTTGCGCTGTACGCGTTGTTCGTCTTCACCCAGACCGTCCGGCACCGCGACTTCTTCCTGCCGGTCACCGAGGACGGCGTGATCGAGACCGAGGAGCACGCCGAGGCGCCGTCCGCCAAGGCCACCTTCGCGTCGCTGGGTCTGCTGCTCGTCGCACTGATCGCGGTGGTCGGCCTGGCGAAGATCGAGTCACCCGCGATCGAGGCCGGCGTCAAGGCCGCGGGGTTCCCGCCGTCGTTCGTCGGCGTCGTGATCGCGTTGCTCGTCCTGCTGCCGGAGACGATCGCGGCGTCGCGGGCGGCGTGGCGGGACCGGATCCAGACCAGCCTCAACCTCGGCTACGGCTCGGCGATCGCGAGCATCGGCCTGACGATCCCGACGATCGCGCTCGCCACGATCTGGCTGGACGGCCCGCTGCTGCTCGGGCTCGGTCCGATGCAGATGATCCTCCTGCTGCTCACGGTCCTGGTCAGCGTGCTGACGGTCGTGCCGGGACGCGCGACCCGGCTGCAGGGTGGCGTGCACCTGCTGCTGCTGGCGGCGTTCCTGTTCCTCGCGGTGAACCCGTAGGGCATGGACAAACCGCTACTTCAGCGGTGGATGCGGCAAGTACGGTGTGGCTGTGGCCTGTGATCGCGTGTGGTGCGGCGACTTGCAGGGACAGACGCGCGGACACGAAGGAGCCGATGGTGCCAGGCGCTGAACTGCGAGGGGTGACGCTGGACTGTGCCGACCCGCAGACGCTGGCGGGCTTCTACGGTGCACTGACCGGGATGCGCGAGTTCTTCAGCACGAGCGAGTTCGTCGCTCTGACGGACGACTCCGGCTGTGATCTGGGATTCCAGCGGGTTGACGGATACCGGGCTCCGCAGTGGCCGGGTCAGGACGTGCCACAGCAGTTCCACCTGGATTTCCGCGCTGACGACCTCGATGCGGTGGAAGAGCTGGCGCTGGAACTCGGCGCGGCCAAACCGGACCATCAGCCCGGCGACGGACGCTGGCGGGTACTCCTGGATCCGGCTGGTCATCCCTTCTGCCTGACGTCGTCCTGACCGCCGGGATCCGTTGCGGCACACGCCCAGCGCCGGAAACAGGACCGGTCCGCAGATCCGTTGTGTCCCTGTTCGTCCGGCTCCTACGTTCGTGCCATGTTGCGTCGCAGGGCACTTCTGCAGACCGTCGCGCTGGGAGCGATGACGGGTCTGCTCGGCAGGTCCACAATGGACGTCCAGTTGATCCGGCCCGGCGATGCCGCCTACAGAGACGCGAAACTCGGCTACTTCACGCAGTACGACGGGCAACGTCCGAGCGCGATCGCCCGCGTGACCACGCCGGCGGACGTCCAGCGCTGCATCGAGATCGCACGTCAGGACAAGACGCGGATCGCGGCTCGTTGTGGCGGGCACAGCTATCCCGGCTACTCCACGGCGGACGGTGCGTTGATCGTCGACGTGCGCGGGCTGAACCGGATCGACGTCCGTCCGGACGGCACGGTCGAGGTCGGTGCCGGTGTGCTGCTGATGGACCTGTACGTGGCGCTGGCGCAGGCAGGCCGGATGATGCCGGCCGGAACCTGTGCCACGGTCGGGATCTCCGGTCTGACGCTGGGCGGCGGCATCGGCGTCACCGCACGGCAGTTCGGTCTCACCTGCGACCGGCTGGTCAGCGCGCGGATCGTGACGCCGGACGGCGTGCACCGAAACGTTTCCGCCACCGAGCACGCCGACCTGTATTGGGCGTTGCGCGGCGGCGGTGGCGGCAACTTCGGCATCGTCACGTCGTTCGTGTTCCGCACCGAACCGGTCCGCAACGTCACGACGATCAGCTTGACGTTCCCGTCGGCGGCGCTGGCCTCGTTGCTCAGCGCCTGGCCGGACTGGCAGGGGAAAGCGCCCGACGCGATGACCACCACGGTCGGCGTCGGCAACGGCCCGAACCCGCACGTCGAGGTCTCGGGCTGTTTCGTCGGTACTCCAGCGAACGCCAAACCGCTGCTCGACGACCTGGTGCGCCGGGTGGGCTCGCAACCGACCTCGCGCCGTGAACAGGAGCAGACCTTCCTCGCCGCGATGGAGCGGTTCGCCTGGTGCCGGACCACCGACGGCTCCTGCAAGCCGAGCTGGAACGGTGGTGGCGGCACGCAGTCGCGCGGCAGTTACGTTGCCACGTCCCGGATGTTGAGCCGCCCGATCACCGACCCGCAGCGGCTCGCCGAGATCTTCAAGAGCACGCCCAACTCGTACAACATGATCGACGCGATGGGCGGCGCGGTCGCCCGTGGTCCGGCGTCGGCGTTCCCGCACCGGACCGCGCTCGCGAGCATCCAGGTCGAGCTGAGCCTGCAGGCCGGGGAAGCCAACGCGCGCAAGGCGATGGGCGTCGCACGGGACGAGCTCGCGAAGATGTTCGGCGCCACCGGGTACGTCAACTACCTCGATCCGCAGATGCCGGACTGGGCGCGCACCTACTACGGCTCCTCGCTGACCAGGTTGAAGGAGGTCGTGCGCAAGTACGACCCGGACCGGGTGTTCGCTTTCCCACAGGGGCTCGCCTAGAACCAGTGCAGGCAGTGCGGCGGACGTTCGGCACGGAAGATCGCATCTGCTCTTGTGGCCGAGTTTCCGTTGTGCGCCTTGATGTGCCCGGCTCGCACGAGCGTGCTCGGCGTGGTGCCGCCGAGGTAGATCGAACCGAGGTCGCGCACGTCCAGCGACAGGTCGGGTTCGCGATCCGTCGGGACGCACTCCGCGTGGCCGTTGTGGATCGTGAGCAGGTAGCGGTTGTGCTCGCCGAGGAACGGGTCGTCGACGTCGAGGACGAGCTCGCCGTCGGTGAACCAGCCGCGCGCGGTCAGCGCGCGGGGGATGTCGAGCAGCCGCACCCAGAGCCAGTCCATGTGCGGGCCGAGCACGCCCGCGTTGAAGTCCGCGAACTGCCAGCGCAACGGGTGTTCGGGCGGGAAGTGCTTGAACACCACCTGGGTGACCAGGTCGTGGCTGAGCACGAACCGGGCGAGCGCGGTGAACGCGGAGTCGTTGGTGGCGATGGTCTCGTCGACCGTGAGCGTGCCGTTGTCGAGTGCGTAGGTGGCGTAACCGTCCGGGAGTCCGTCGCTCGATCGGTGGACGGCGACGTAGCGATCCGCCGGCGCGATCGGAGGCTGTCCCGCACCGCGTTCCCACCAGCGGTGCGGCCTGGACACCGCGCCGGGCTGGGCGCGGCGGTAGCGGTCGTAGATCTTCTCCAGGACCTCGGTGGCGCCCGGCCTCGTGAGCAGCTCGATCGAGCCGGTGTCCGCGGTGTTCGTGCGGAACGCGGCCTGGTGGCGTTGCACGGTCAGCCGATGGCTGTAGGTCGCGATCCCGTACCCGAACCTGCCGTAGATCGTGGCCTCGCTGGCCAGCAGGACGGCGAGGAACTCACCCTGGTCGCGCAGGTCGGCGAGCTGGCGGCGAGACATCGCGGTCAGCACGCCTTGGCGTCTGTGCGTGGGCAGGACGCCGACGCAGGTCACGCCGGGCGCGGGGACGACGACCCCGCCGGGCAGCGTGAGCTCGAAGGAGCAGGAGGTCGCGGTGCCGATGGGCCGCCCGTCCTGCGTGGCGAGCAGGCCTCGATGCGCTTCGATGCCCGCCCACCAGACCCCGGTGGCGTCCGCCGGTGCCTCCGGGAAGCGGCCGAGCGCGGCGTGAAACGTTTCGACGAACGTGGCGAGGTCGTCGGCGCTGGTCTGGCGGATCTCCATCGGCACAGTCCAGCGGCGGGCGTCCGTCAAGATCAAGCGATTTACGGCGTGCGGGTGAATCCATAAAGCGAAAACCCCTATTGCCACATTACGACGTTCGGCCCTACATTGCGGTAACGCCGGTTACCACAAAGGGGTCCAACGATGCAGCTCCGAGCCGTGCTTGCCGCCGTTCTGCTCTTATTCACCCTGGTCACACCCGCTTCGGCGGCCGCACCGGGCGAACTGGTCAGCAGCCGGGAGGTGGCGTGGCATCCAGAGCCGCTCCGGCTGCTGCCCGCACCCGTGAAGGCCTACGACATCCGCTACCGCTCCACGTCGGCGACCGGCGTGGGCAACGTCGTGTCCGGCATGGTCCTGGTCTCGCCCCTGCCGTGGACGAACGGCCCGCGCCCGATCGTGGCGTACGCGATGGGTACTCAGGGCCTCGCCGACCGCTGCGCGCCGTCGCAGCAGCTGCAGAACGGCACCGAGGTCGAGATCGCGTTCCTCGCGCAGGCGATGTTCAACGGCTGGGCGGTCGCCGTCACCGACTACGAAGGCCTTGGCACGCCAGGAGATCACACCTACGCGGTCGCCCGTTCGGAAGGCCGCGCCCTGCTGGACGTCGCTCGTGCCGCAGCTTCCCTGCCCGGTCTTTCCGCTGCCGCACCGGTCGGCGTTTTCGGTTACTCACAGGGAGGTCAGGCCGCTTCCTCCGCCGCTGAGCAGTGGAAGTCCTACGCGCCTTCGTTGAACGTCGTCGGCGTCGCAGCCGGTGGCGTGCCGGCCGACCTGAACGCGGTCGCTCGCTTCAACGACGGCAACGCCGGTTCGGGACTGGTCTTCGCGGCGGCGGCGGGGTACGCCGCGGCCTATCCCGAACTGCCGTTGTCCTCGGTGCTGAACGCCCGCGGCAAGCAGGTCATCGACCAGATCCGCAACTCGTGCGTCGCCGAGATCGCTTTGGTGGCACCGTTCACGCGCCTGAACTCGCTGACGACCCAGCCGGACGTGATCCAGGACCCGTTGTGGCAGAAGAGGTTGAAGGAGAACACGCTCGGTGCGGTGAAGCCGGTCGCGCCCGTCTACCTCTACCACGGCACGATCGACGAGCTGATCCCGTTCAGCGTGGGTTCCAAGCTGCGCTCGCAGTGGTGCTCGCTCGGCGCGGACGTGCAGTGGACGCCGCTGCCGCTGGCGGGCCACATCGGTGCGATCAGCGCGTGGGGCAGTTCAGCTCTGAACTGGCTCGGCGACCGCTTCGCCGGGAAGGTCACGCGCCCCAACTGCTGAACACGGCGGCGAAGAGGGCGGGGAAAAAGGTCACTCCCGCGAGCGTGGCGTGCACCGCCGTGAGTGGCCTTCTCAACGCGGCCATCATCGATTTGAGGTAGACGTTCCTCTGGGTGGTGGGGTTGCGCTTCTGCCAGCCCCTCACCCGCAGGCGGTCCCCGAAGGTGTTGTGCAGGAAGAGCACTGCGAACCCGAGCCACGCCAGCACGGCCGAACCGATGGCCATGAAGCCGATCCAGAAACCGAGCCCGACCAGTGCGGTGATGAGGTGGTAGTAGGCGAGGCGAGGTACCTGTCTTCGTGCGATGAGCAGGCGCAGCAGCATCACCAGTCCGATCACGGTGTTGAGGATCCACGCGGCCAGGGCGATTGTCGCTGTCATGACCCGACGGTACTACGATCGTAGTGTCAAGTCACTACGTCTATAGTGGACGCGTGACCTCGAACCGGGAACGCGTCCTCGCCGCCGCCGTCGAGCTGCTCGGCACCGAAGGGCTGCGCGGCCTGACCCACGCACGGGTGGACGACCGCGCGGGCCTGCCCAAAGGGTCGGCGTCGAACTACTTCCGCAGCCGGGCCGCTCTGCTCGACGGGGTCATGGACTGGATGCTGCGCCAGGAGACCCCGACGGTCGAGGCGACGCTCAAACCCTCCTCACCCGAAGACCTGATCGACGAGCTGTGCCGGCTCTACGAGTTCATGACCGGCCCGAACGTCGTCACGGTCAAGGCGCGCATGGTGCTGTGGGTGGAAGCCGCGACCAACCTCCAGGTGCGCGAGGCGTTGCTGCGCGGCCGGGCCACCATGACCTCGATGCTGATCCCGGCTCTCGCAAGTCTCGGCATGCGCGACCCGGTGGCCGTCTCGGACACGCTCGGAGCGGCCGTGCAGGGCCTGTTCCTGCAGCAGTTCGCCCGCGGCGAGGTGATCGACCCGCGCCCGCTGCTGGAGATCATCATCAGGGGAGCCCTGGCGCCGGAAACCGCTTCCGGAAGTTGAACCCCTCCGGTGTCGGGCCGTTTTCTCTGACCAGTTCGAGCTTCGCGAGCCCTTCCTCGGTCGTCGGCCGATGTCCTTTTGGTACCCACCACATCACGTCGAGCGCCGTCTCCTGGTCGAACCACTTGGCCTTGCGCTGGACCGCCTCGAGGTGGACGCCGTGGAAGGTGAAGTCCCACAACGCCTCGACCGACTCCCACACGCTGAGGTTGAAGGCCTCCAGCATCGGGTCGCGTCCGAGTTCGAGCATGTCCTGCGTCATCTGGTCCGACGTGGGCCGCCACACGAAGCCGGGGGACTGCTGCGCGAGCTCGTTGATGGGGTCGACCCGGCGGGTGAACCCGCGCATCCGCCAGTGGTCGAACTCCCAGAGCCCGGTCGTGATGTTGGCCTGTGCCAGGTGGAATTCCCCCATCCGCCTACTCTGACATGATCGCCTCATGAAGTGCGTGGTGCTGGACGACTACCAGGGTGTCGCTCTCACGAACGCCGACTGGTCGGGTCTCGACGTGACCGTGGTCCGCGACCACCTCTCCGACCCGGCTCCGGCGCTGGCAGACGCCGAGTGCGTCGTGATCATGCGCGAGCGCACCCCGTTCACCGCCGCGCTGTTCGCCCGGCTGCCCCGCCTCCGGTTGCTGATCACCAGCGGCATGCGAAACGCTTCGATCGACCTGGAAGCCGCCCGCGCGCACGGCGTGACGGTGTGTGGCACCGGCAGCGCCAAGACCCCGCCGACCGAGCTGACCTGGGCGTTGATCCTCGGCCTGGCCCGGCACCTGGCCACCGAGAACGCGGCCTTCCACTCCGGCGGCCCGTGGCAGAGCACCGTCGGCGTGGACCTGGCCGGTCGTGTGCTCGGTCTGGTCGGCTTCGGCAACCTCGGCCGGGCCGTCGGCCGCATCGGCAAGGCGTTCGGCATGGACGTCGTGGCGTGGAGCCCCAACCTGACTCTCGACCGGGTTGAGCCGGAGGGTGTTCGGCTGGCTTCGTCGCTGCACGACCTGTTGGGGCAGGCCGACTTCGCCTCGATCCACCTCGTGCTGAGCGACCGCAGCCGCGGCCTGGTCGACGCCGCCGCCCTGGCGTGCCTGAAGCCCTCGGCGTTCCTGATCAACACATCCCGCGCCGCCATCGTGGACGCCGCGGCTCTGCTGGAGGTGCTGCGGGAGAAGCGCATCGCCGGTGCGGGGCTGGACGTGTTCGAGGTCGAACCGCTGCCGCTGACCGACGAGCTGCGGACGTTGCCGAACGTCCTGGCCACCCCGCACCTCGGGTACGTGACCGAGGCGAACTACCGCACGTACTTCCAGGAAGCTGTGGAGGACATCCACGCGTTCATCGCGGGCGCACCGATCCGCGAGCTCTAGCGCCGGTTACCTACTGGTAGTAAGTTCTGGTGCATGACGCCGGACGCCTCCGCGCACATCGACATCGCCGCCTCTCCGCAGCGCGTGTTCGAGCTGGTCAGTGACCTGCGCAGGTGGTGCGAGGTCGCCGAGGAGTACTCCGGCGGCAAGTGGCTCAACGCGTCCGGTCCGCAGGTGGGCGCGCGGTTCCGGGGCATCAACCGGCGCGGCTGGCGTGGCTGGTCGACCGTCTCGACGGTCACCGACGCGGGCCCGGGGCGGTTCGCGTTCGAGGTGCGGTCGCTCGGCCTGAAGGTGTCGCGCTGGCAGTACGACATCGAGCCGACCGCTGACGGCTGCCGGGTCACCGAGTCCACGTGGGACCGCCGGCCGGGCTGGTACAAGCCGATCACGATGCTGGCGACCGGGGTCAGGGACCGCGCGGTGACGAACCAGGCCAACATCGAGGCGACGCTGCAGCGGCTGAAGCGGACCGCCGAAGCCGGCTGACCTGTCCCTGACAACCGGACAGAAACGCTCACATTTTCACTCACACTCCAACAGGCGCCAACAGCAGCCACCATGCCTGTGAGCTGCAAACATCGGAGGACCGGAACTAGATCCGGTCCGCCTGGCCCGTTGTAAACGCTCTCATCGGCGTGGGAGCGTGGCCAAACGACGGTTGACACCCTCGTAACGCCCGCGTTCAATGCCCGCAAATATCCTATAGGATCAGAGATCCGAGGAGTTGGCGTGGCAAAGGTCCTGCGTGCCGAGGCGTTCCAGGTCGACGTTCCGGTGGAGACGTTGCGCACCGACGCGGTGCAGCAGTTCATCAAGCAGGAGACCGTTTTCGTCGAGATCACGACCGACGACGGCCGCACCGGACTCGGCTACGCGTACACGATCGGCACGGGTGGCAGCTCCGTGCTCGCGCTCCTCAGGGACCACCTCCTTCCACGGCTCGCAGGGAAAGACGCGCGCCGTATCGAGCACATCTGGCACGACCTGTTCGCCTGCACCCGGAGCACCACGGTCGGTGCGATCACCTCGCTTGCGCTCGCGGCCGTCGACACCGCGCTGTGGGACCTGCACTGCCTGCGCGCCGGGGAACCGTTGTGGCGCATGGCCGGCGGCTTCCGGCAGGAGGTGCCGCTGTACGACACCGAGGGTGGCTGGCTGCACCTGAGCACCGAGGAGCTCGTGAAGGGTGCGAAGGAGACGGCGCAGCAGGGTTGGCAGGGCATCAAGATGAAGGTCGGCAAGCCCGACCTCGCCGAGGACGTCGAACGCCTTGAAGCGGTCCGGGAAGCCGTCGGCGAGCGGTTCGCGATCATGGTCGACGCCAACCAGTCGATGACGGCTGCGGAGGCCATCCGCAGGGCCGATGCGTTCAAGAACGTCGACCTGACCTGGCTCGAGGAACCGTTGCCCGCGGACGACGTGAGCGGGCACGTCAAACTCGCACAGAAGACAACAATCCCGATCGCGGTCGGGGAGTCGCTGTACTCAGTGGCCCAGTTCCGCGAGTACCTCGAACGCGGTGCCGCCTCGATCATCCAGGTCGACGCGGCGCGGATCGGCGGCATCACGCCGTTCCTCAAGGTCGCGCACACCGCGGAGGCGTTCAACGCCGACGTCTGCCCGCACTTCCTGATGGAGCTGCACGTCAGCCTTGCCGCCGCGCTGCCCAACGGGAAGTTCGTCGAGCACATCCCGCAGCTGCGGGCGATCACCAAGGGCGAGCTGACCGTCCACAACGGACACGCGCTCGCCCCTGACACGCCAGGTCTCGGCATCGACTGGGACCGCGACGCGATGGACGACCTCCGGGTCGCCTGAAACCAAATCACAAAGGAGTGGTCTTGAGAGCGTTAGGTGTCGTTGCCGGCCTGCTCGCGTCGCTGATCGCGGTTCCCGCAGCAGCTCAGGCACCGGAAGCACAGCAGCAGAACACCGCAGGCCAGCAGAACACCGCAGCACCGGCGGCCAAGCCGTACATGGGCTGGAGCAGCTGGACACTGCAGGCGACCAACTACCCCGGGGTCAACCCGGACGGTCCCGCCAGCTGGCTCAACGAGAAGAACGTGCTGGCACAGGCGGACGTGCTCGCGGCGAAGTTCAAGAAGCACGGCTACAACCACGTGAACGTCGACGCGGGCTGGCTCGGCTCGTTCGACGAGTACGGCCGCCCGGTCGTCGACGCCAAGAAGTTCCCGCGCGGCTTCAAGTGGCTCGGCGAGTACGTGCACGGCAAGGGCCTCAAGTTCGGGTCGTACCTCGCGGTCGGCCTGGACCTCAAGGCCTACAACGACGGCAAGACGCCGATCTACAACGCTCCCGGCTGCACCACCAAGGACATCGTCTACCCGGACCTGCGCAAGACCAACGGGTGGGACATGGCCTACAAGATGAACTTCGACAACCCGTGCTCGCAGAAGTACATCGACTCCATCGCGCAGGTGCTCGCGGGCTGGGGCGTCGACTTCCTCAAGCTCGACGGCGTCGGCCCGGGCAGCTTCAAGGGCGGTGAGAACTACGACAACACCAGCGACGTGAAGGCGTGGAACTCCGCGCTCAAGAGCACCGGCCGCCCGATCGAGTTCCTCATCTCGTGGGCGCTGAGCCACCGTCAGGCCGACGTGTGGAAGGCCAACACCAACGGCTGGCGCGTCGACACCGACGTCGAGTGCTACTGCCCGACGCTCGTCACCTGGAACGCGTCGGTGAAGCAGCGCTGGAACGACGTCGTGCAGTGGATCGACGACGCCGGCCCCGGCCACTGGAACAACCTCGACAGCCTCGCGGTCGGCAACGGTGAGATGGACGGCATCACCGAGGCCGAGCGGCAGAGCTACATGACGCTGTGGTCGATCTCGTCCTCGCCGCTCTACATCGGCGACGACCTCACCAAGATCGACGACTACGGCTACAGGCTGCTGACCAACGACGAGGTCATCGCGATCAACCAGGCCGGCGTCCCGGCCCGGCCCGTCGACCAGTTCTCCGACCAGCAGGTCTGGTACGCCCGCAACGCCGACGGCAGCTACACCGTCGCGCTGTTCAACCTGGGTTCCAAGCCCGCCGAGGTGACCGCCGACTTCGAGCAGCTCGGCATCCAGGGCAAGGCGAAGGTCCGCGACGTGTGGGCCAAGCGCGACCTGGAGCAGAAGTCCGGCTCCATCACCGAAGAACTGCCGGTGCACGGCTCCAAGCTGTTCAAGATCACGCCGCGCACGTCGTCGGCTCCCGGTGTCGTGCAGGGCACCGCGGCCACGCCCAACAGCGTCTCGCTGAAGTGGCAGGGCAAGACCGGCGTCCGGTACGACGTCTACGCGGGCAACAAGAAGGTCGCCACGACCACCGACACCAAGGCGACGATCACCGGCCTCACCCCGGCGACGTCCTACGACTTCACCGTGGTGCAGAACGGAAACCGCTCCAAGGCGGTCACCTACGTGACGCCGCAGGAGTCCGTGACGTACGAGGCGGAGAAGGGCAGCCTCGCCGGCGGCGCGACGATCTACGGCTGCGCCTGCTCCAACGGCAGCAAGGTCGGTTACATCGGCGGCAGCGGTCTCCTCACGCTCCCGACGGTCACCGCGCCGCGCGAGGGCAACTACCTCGTCGAGTTGTCCTACATCTCCGGTGACGCCAGCCGGACCGGCGTGATCACGGTGAACGGCACCAGCTTCAAGCTGCCCGTCGCCGGTTCCAACGACGACAACTGGAACACGCCCCAGAAGATGACCGTCCCGATCTACCTGATGAAGGGCAACAACACGATCCGCATCGGCAACCCGGACGACTCCGTGTTCGACGTCGACAGCATCCGCATCTGACCCCGCTGAGACCAGGAGGCGTCGTGGTGACAACCGTGCAAGACTCCAGCGCCCATGTCGTGCGTGGACCTGCCACCACGACGCCTCCGCCTGCACCCCGCAGGCGGAAAGGCCCCGCCTCGCGCCGCAACGACACGTGGGTGGCGTGGCTGCTCGTCACGCCCGCCATCCTCGGGTTCGGCGTCTTCTTCGCCTACCCGATGCTGCGCGGTGTCTACCTCAGCTTCACCGAGTTCCACATCCTCACCCCGCCGGTGTGGACCGGCCTGGCGAACATCCAGGAACTGTTGAACGACAACAGGTTCTGGCACTCGCTCGGCGTCACCGCGTACTTCGTGGTGCTGACCACGGTCCTCGGAGTCGGCGTCTCGCTGCTCACCGCGGTCGTGTTGCACCGCCTGGGGGTCAACACGACCGTGCGCGGGCTGATGATCCTGCCGTTCCTCATCTCCGGCGTCGTCACGGCGCTGGTGTGGACGTGGATGCTCGACCCGCAGCTCGGCATCGTGAACCAGCTGATCACGTGGATCTTCGGCGAACCGATCATGTTCTTCGGCAACGACGACTGGGCGGTGCCGACGCTGGCCGCATTGAACGTGTGGAAGTCCATGGGCTACAACGCGGTGCTCATCTTCGCGGGCTTGCAGACGATCCCCGCGTCGATCTACGAGGCCGGGCGGATCGACGGCGCCTCGGAGTTCCAGATGTTCCGCTCGCTCACCTTGCCGTTGCTTCGGCCGATCCTGGTCATGGTCGTGATCCTCAACGTGATCAGCGCGACCCAGATCTTCGACATCGTCCAGGTCAGCACCAAGGGCGGTCCGGCGGACGCGTCGCTGGTGCTGCAGATGTACATCTACGACAAGGCGTTCGGCCAGTTCGACTTCGGTTACGCCGCCACCATGTCGCTCGCTCTGTTCCTGCTGCTCGTCGCCGTCACCTTCACGCAGATGCGGATGGCGCGCGCCAGCGAGTCCGACACCAACTGAGGAGGGCCGCGGAGTGAACCTCTCGATGAAGCTCGGCAGGGGCGTGGCCTGGGGCTACCTGATCGTCGTCCTGCTGATCACGATCTTCCCGTTCTACTGGATCGTGCGGACCGCGCTGTCCAACAACTTCGCGATGTCGACGAACCCGTCGTCGTTGCTGCCGGTCCACTTCACCTGGGGCCCGTTCAAGCGAGCTCTCGGCCTCGCGACGCCCGCCGAGGCCGCAGAGGAAGGTGGCTCCGGCGCCAAGATCGACCTGGCTCTTGCTTTGTGGAACTCCATTGTGTACGCGGGACTTCTGACGCTCTGCACGGTGGTTTTCTCGGCGCTGGCGGCCTACGCGTTCGCCCGGTTGCAGTGGAAGGGCCGGGACGTGGTGTTCGGCGTGCTGCTGACCGCGCTGATGGTGCCGTCGGTGTTCACGCTGCTGCCGAACTTCGTGCTGATGAAGGATTTGGGGCTGCTCAACACGTTCGGCGGCATGATCCTTCCTGCCGCGTTCTTCTCGGCGTTCAACATCTTCTTCCTGCGGCAGTTCATGCTGGGGCTCTCCAACGAGGTCGAGGAGGCCGCGATCATCGACGGCGCCGGGCCGTTGCGGGTGTGCTTCCGGATCGTGCTGCCGATGAGCATCGCGCCGATGGCGACCCTGACGCTGCTGCAGTTCATCACCACCTGGAACGACTACTTCTGGCCGTTGCTCGTCACCAACGACGAGTCCGTGCGCCCGCTCACCCTCGCGCTCGCGGTGTTCAAGCAGTCCTCGCCGCAGGCCTCACTGGACTGGGCAGGGCTGATGGCGGCGACGCTGGTCGCGGCGCTCCCGATGTTGTTGCTGTTCCTGGTGTTCGGACGGCGGCTGGTCAACTCCATCGGCTTCACGGGGATCAAGTGAGACTGCATTGGCCGTCACAGGCGGCGGAGTGGACCGAGGCGTTGCCGGTCGGCAACGGACGCCTTGGCGCGATGGTGTTCGGTGGGGCCGGGCGGTCCCGCGTGCAGGTCAACGACGCGACCGTCTGGTCCGGTACCGCTGACGGGCCTTCCCGTGCCCTGGCGGACGTGTTGGCCGCCGGCGCCGGTCCTGCGCGACTTGCCGAGGTCCGCGCGGCGATCTTCGCCGGTGAGCTGGAGCGGGCGACCGAGCTGCTGATGTCGTTCGAGGGCCGGTACAGCCAGACGTACCTGCCGTACGTGGACCTGTGGATCACGCTGCCCGAGGGCGAGTCGCACGGCCGGACGCTCGATCTGAGCACCGGTGTGGTCACCGAGCGGCTGACCATCGGCGGCGTCGAGGTCGTGCGGCGCGTGTGGACGTCGGAAACCGCGCTGTGCGTGGAGATCGTCGGCGCGGTGCCGCTCGACGTCGAGGTGACGACGCCGTTGCGCGAGGTGTCGCGCAACGTCCTGGACCTCGTGATCGAGATCCCGGTGGACTCGGCGCCCCGGCACGAACCGCAGGTCGACGCGCCGGTCTACGGTTCTGGCGCTGCTGAGCGCGGCATGGTGTCCGTGCGGATCAACGCCGACGGCGACCGGTGGTTCCTGACGCTCATCAGCTCCACGACCACCGAGTCGCACTGGCGGGGGCAGCGCCGGAGTGACCTGCCGACGTTGCTCAACGCCTGTGACGTCAGGTTCGGCCACGTGCCGGACGAGGTGAACGTGCCGGACCTGTTGCTTGGCCCAGAAGGAAATTCCAAGGAGCACGAGCAGCTCACGGCATCCGTGCTGTTCGCGTTCGGCCGCTACCTGCTGGCCTCGTCGTCACGTCCGGGCGCGCCTCCCGCGAACCTGCAGGGCATCTGGAACGGCGAGCTGCGGCCGGCCTGGTCGTCGAACTACACGATCAACATCAACACCCAGATGAACTACTGGGCGGCCGAGGTCACCGGGCTCGCCGAGTGCCACGAACCGCTGCTGGAGCTGCTGGAGAAGCTCGCGGTGACCGGCGCCGAGGTGGCCCGGGACCTGTACGGCGCGCGGGGCTGGGTGGCGCACCACAACACCGACGCGTGGGGCTGGGCGCTGCCGGTCGGCATGGGTCACGGCGCGGTGTCGTGGGCGATCTGGCAGATGGGCGGCGCGTGGCTGGTCCAACATGCCTGGGACCACTACGACTTCGCCCGCACCTGGTCCACTTTGGAGCGAGCGTGGCCGTTGCTGCGCGGCTGTGCGGAGTTCTGCCTCGACTGGCTGGTCGAGGGCCCGGACGGCTACCTCGACACGTGCCCGTCGACCTCGCCGGAGAACTGGTTCCTCGTCGACGGCGGACCACAGGCGCTGACGTGGTCCGCGACGATGGACGTGGTGCTGATCCGCGCCGTGTTCGAACGCACGTTGGCGCTGGCACTGGCATCCGCCCGCTCCGACCCGTTGCTGGCGGAGATCTCGGCCGCCCTGCCCCGCCTCCGCCCGGTTCCGGTGTTCGACGGGCGGCTGGGGGAGTGGGTCTCTGACCTGCCGGAGGAAGACCCGACGCACCGGCACATGTCGCACATGGTGTCCGTCTACCCGCTCGGCCAGATCGTCGCCGGCACACCTTTGGGCGACGCCGCGGTTCAGACGCTGGACCGGCGCGGCAACGGCGCGATGGGCTGGTCGTGGGCCTGGAAGATGGCATTGCGAGCGCGTTTGGGCGATGGCGAAACGCTTCGATCACTGCTGTCCGAGGCCTCCCAGGCGTTCACCGGCGATCGACACCGCGACGCGCCGTTCGACGGCTCGGAGTGGGGCGGCCTGCTGCCGAACCTGTTCAGCACGCACCCGCCGTTCCAGATCGACGGCAACTACGGCTTCACCGCCGCTCTCGCGGAAGTCGTGGTGCAGAGCCACACGAGCGTGATCGACATCCTGCCCGCGCTGCCTTCCGGCTGGTCACGCGGCTCGGCGCGCGGTCTGCGCTGCCGCGGCGGGCTCTCGGTGGACGTCTCGTGGGACGACGGCGATGTCTCCGTGCGGGTGCGGCGGCTGTCCGGTGACGCCTCGGAGCTCGTGCCGGTGAGCATCAACGGAGAGGTCACCGAGGTCGTGGTGAGTGACGTCGTGGAGCTGCGGGGGAGGATTTCGTGCTGACCGACCTGGACCTGGACTCGCTGTGGGAGTACCGCAGCTCGTACATCCGGCCCGATGACTTCGACTCGTTCTGGGACGCGACGCTGGCCGAGGCCCGGTCGCTGGAGCTCAAGGTCGAAGCGGTTCCGGTCGACACCCCGTTGCAGACCTTGGACGTCTACGACGTGACGTTCTCGGGCTTCGGCGGCGATCGCATCCGAGCGTGGCTGAGGACTCCGCGCGGCGCTTCCGGTCTGCCCGCTGTCGTGCAGTACCACGGCTACGGCAGCAACCGCGGCACTGCTGTCGAGAACCTGACCTGGGCCAGCTCCGGTTTCGCACACCTGCAGGTCGAGGTGCGGGACCAGCGCGGCGGTGCCGGGTTCATGACCCGCGGCATCGCCGACCGCGACACCTACTTCTACCGGCGCGTGTTCACCGACTGCGTGCGCGCTGTGGACGCCGTGCGGGAACTGGGTTCCCCGCAGGTCGCCGTGATCGGCAACAGCCAGGGCGGCGGAGTCGCGTTGGCCGTAGCGGGGCTGGTGCCCGATCTGGCAGCCGTGCACACGCAGGCTCCTTTTCTCTGCGACTTCCGCAGGGCGCTGAACGTCTGCGGCCGCCTGCCCTACACCGAGCTCACCACCTACATCGCCGAGAACCGCCGTTCCGACATCTTCCCGACACTGTCCTATTTCGACGGTGTGGGGTTCGCCGCTCGAGCCGTCGCCCCTGCCTGGTTCTCGATCGGCCTGATGGACGACATCGTGCCGCCGTCCACCGTGTTCGGCGCCTACCACGCCTACGCCGGACCCCGGCAGATCCAGGTCTGGGAGCACAGCGCCCACGAGGCGGGCGGCTCCGACGACCTCGACATCGCACTCGACGCCTTCCGATCACGCCTCTTGGAGATGCCATGAAATTCGCCGCCTTGGCAGCTGTGACAGCGCTCGCGGTCGCGGGCTGTTCGTCGGGTTCCGACTCGGCCTCCGGCAACACCGTGAACTGGTGGACCTGGGACGACAAGCAAGCAGTCGCCTACGGCGAGTGCGAGAAGGCGTTCGAGGCCGCGAACGCGGGAGTGGACGTCAAGATCACCCGCTACAACGTCGACGACTACTTCACCAAGCTCACCGCCGGTTTCGTGGCCGGCACCGCCCCCGACGCGTTCCAGAACTCCGTCCAGTTCCTCCAGGCCTACGCTGGGCAGAACCAGCTGATGCCTCTCGACGACCTGATCGCGAAGTCCTCTGTGGACATGAAGAAGTACTCCGTCGGCGTCGACACCTGGAAGTTCACCGACGGCAAGCAGTACGCCCTGCCCCTGGACTGGGCCGCCGCCGGCATCTACTACCGCAAGGACTCACTGACCCAGGCCGGCATCGCCGAGGCCGACGTGGCCAAGATGACCTGGAACCCCGACGACGGTGGCACCTTCGAAAAGATCGTGGCCCGCCTGACCGTCGACAAGAACGGCAAGCGCGGCGACGAGCCCGGCTTCGACAAGAACGCCATCGCCACCTACGGCGTGGGCGCCATCGCGGGCCGCAGCTTCATCGGTGAGACCACCTGGGCTCCTCTGGTTTCGACTTTGGGCTGGAAGTTCGGCGACAAGGACCAGTGGCCCACCAAGTTCAACTACACCGACCCCCGCTTCGTGAAGACGATGAAGTGGGTGACCTCCCTGACGGAAAAGGGCTTCTCCCCGAAGCTGGGCACCTTCACCACCGGCAACCAGTCCACCATCTCCGACATCGACCTGGTCGGCTCCAACAAGACCGCGATGACCATCGGCGGCTCCTGGTCCGCTCCTTCGTTCGGCAAGATCCCAGGCGTCCCCGTCGGCATCGCCCCCACCCCGCTCGGCCCCGAGGGCAAGCGCTCCGTCCTCTCGAACTCCAACGGCAACAACATCTGGGCCGGCACCAAGAACCCCGACCTGACCTGGAAGTGGGTCAGCTACATGGGCAGCGAGGAGTGCCAGACCAAGGCAGGCGCCACCGGCACGTTCTTCCCGTCGATTCCCGCCGCCATGGACAACACCGTCACCTCGATGAAGTCCCAGGGCGTCGACCTCTCCGTCTTCAACCAGTACGTGAAGGACGACGTCCTCTACCCGTCCACCGCCTACGCCAACGGCTCGGCGGTCCAATCCGCCGAACAGCCCCTCATCGAGGCCTATTTCTCCGGCCAGCGCTCAGATGACGTGTTCGCCGAGATGGAACGCGTCTCGCAGGAGATACTGGCCAAGAACTAGACAGGGAGTCACAGGAGTGGTGTTGCGGATACCGACCAGGCGCGTGCTCGCGGACGACGTCTACGAGCAGATCCGTGCCCTGATCATGAACGACGGCATAGCAGCGGGCGCCAAGGTCAACATCGACGAGGTGGCCCGCCAGCTGGACGTGTCCCCAACTCCGGTCCGCGAAGCCCTGGCTCGCCTGGAATCCGAAGAACTGGTCAGCAGGCTCCCGTTGCGCGGCTACCGCGTAACGGAGCTGCTGAACCGCAAACAGGTGGACGACCTCTACGCCCTCCGCCTCCTCCTGGAACCCCCGTCCGCAGCCCTGGCGGCAGGCCGGATGACCCCGGAGAACGTCCTCCTGATCCAGGAGGAGCTGGCGACGTGCCCGGCTGCGCCCGCGGACGACGCGTATGACGACTACAAAAACCTCACGGCGCACGACCAACGGCTGCACGAACTCATCCTGCGAATCGCCGGGAATGACGCCGTCCTGCAGGCGTTCGCCAAAACGCACTGCCACCTGCACCTGTTCCGGCTGAACTTCCAGCAGCCTTTCGGGGTGCAGACCATCACGGAACATCGCGCGATCGTGGACGCGCTGATCGCCAAGGACGACGTGGCAGCGAGCGCGGCCATGACCGCGCACCTGGAAGTCGCCAGGGACCGTTTACTGACCCGCATGTAGGCGCCATGGCGGGTGGACGACGCGCGAAGGCGAAGCCGAGCCATCACCCTTCCGCCCGCCGCGAAGCGAAGCGAGCCCGTAAAGGCCTAATGCCCGCATGGGTACCGGTAATGGTGACGTGTCGTGCCAACGCAACCACGCACGCTGGCAATTGGGGCTTGACTTTGGGTTCGAGGTGCTACCGGTCCGTTTCGGATCGGCCGGGCGCTTTATGTGCCCGGCTTTTCAAGGCCGACCAGCGCCTTGTAAGGGCCCCGAAGTCATGCCCCAATCGCAATCGTCGCGAAGCGGCGATGACGTGACCAGCGCTCGTCCAAGGACCTGAGCGACCACTCTCGCAAGGTGACCGCCCGCATGCACGGCGACCCCTGCGCTGGAACGCAACGGCCCGCCCGCAACGGGACTACCGCCCGCACGGCAAGCGATGCCTCCGCTCGAACGCAACAACTCGCCCGCAACGGGACCACCGGCCGCCCGCACGCCCCAGTCGAATCACCCCCCACCCGGCGTCGAATCACGCCCCTGCTCAGCGTCGAATCCAGTCGAACCACCCGACGCCCGCAGACCCCGCCGATCCCCACAACCAGACCACCACGCCCACCGGTATCCACTCGCTTGGTCTATTCGCGCCCCAACCGCCACCAACGACATCAACCCCCCGAAAACCGCGCCTGACCAGCAAGATCACCACCACCCCAAAACCTTAAAAGCATTTAAAACCAACATGGTCTAGTCCGATTTGAACCCCGTCCGTGACCTCCCCGTAGTCACCGGTACAACACCGATCGACCCCCCGAGGAGAATCGAATGGGCGCTCGACACCGCAAGCCCGCCATGATCGGCGCGGGCGCCATGCTCGCGGTCGCTGCTGTCGCCGGTGGCATCTTCGCCTTCAGCGGCACCAACTCGAACGCGGCTGAGGACTGCGGCGGACTGGACACGGCCCTGCAGAACAACCTGAACTTCATCGCCGGCCAGCAGGCGAACCCCGACGCTCAGTCGGAGGCGCGCATCGCCAACCGGCAGGCGGTCGTCAACCTGATCAACCAGCGGCGCCAGGCGGCCGGCTGTGGCAACAACGTCCAGGCGCAAGCCCCTGCGAAGGGTGAGGCCGCGACCTCCGGTGAGGACTGCGGTGGGCTGGACAAGGCACTGCAGAACAACCTGAACTTCATCGCCGGCCAGAAGGCCAACCCGGACGCGCAGTCCGAGGCACGCATCGCCAACCGCGAAGCGGTGGTCGACCTCATCCAGCAGCGGCGCAAGGCGGCGGGCTGCGAGGGTGACGGTGCCGACCAGGGCAATGCGAACCAGGGCAACAACAACCAGGGCAACAATGCTGGCAACCAGGGCCAGGCAACGGCCCAGCCCGCACCGGAGGAAGAGCCTGAAGAGGCCGACAACGGTGGCGGCGCGTCCGGCCAGCAGGTGTGCAACGGCTCGACCGTGACGCTGTCCGGCGAGGGTGGCGCGCCCGCCGCGTCGAGTGGCACGTTCCCGATCGGCACCACGCTCAAGGTGACCAACCTGGACAACAACAAGTCCACCACGGTCAAGGTCGCTTCGGTGTCCGGCAGCTGCGCGCTGTTGAACAACGCGGCGTTCGAGCAGGTGCGTGAACCCGGCAAGTTCCTGATCCGCCGGGCGAAGATCGAAAAGATCGGCTGATCAAGGTCCACAATGGACGGGTGCTCCCCAACGAAAGAGGGGAGCACCCGTTCACCACGTCCAGCGAAAGCCGCGAATCCCGGGCTGCACGTCCAGAGCGACATCCAACAGCGTGCGCCCAGGCTCCACCGCCGAACCATCAGCGAGCTGCACGACCGAGGCAGGCGGAGACCCCTCGAAGGTCACCTCGCACACGTACTCCCGCGTGGGCAACCGGAACTTGCGCTCGTAGTTCGTCGCAAGTGGACACGGCGCCTGGTTCACCAGCTCGTGCTCGATCACGACGCTCTCGCCCTTGCGCAGCGGCCGTTCGAACACCAGCTCTGCGACCAGGAACCCCTGCGCCTCGTCCCGCACCTGCTGCCCGAGCCGGCAGTTCTTCAGGGCGTTGAGCTGGGGCAACGGCCGGTCGTGCTCGTCGATGTGCATGATCACGACCCAGCGGTCGGGGCCGTTCATCGACGCCGACAGCACCTGCCGCGATCGGAAGGACCGCTCGGTGTGGTCCGCCCCGATGGTCACGAAGTCCTGCTGGCTGACCCGGATCAGCTGGTCGTCCCACTGCGTGTCGAGGTCGTGCAGCGCGCGCTCGACGTGTGAGGGCGACGGCCAGAACGACGACATCGGCGCCGGGGCCTTGCGCAGCCAGCGCCCGCGTGAGCGCGGCGGTCCGAGCAGCTCCGAGAGCTGGCCGGGCTGCAGACACAGGATGTGTTCCAAGTGGACGACGGCCTGCAGCGACTTCTTGCGCTCCGGCCGGCTGCGGCCCGTCTGCCAGTAGCTCAGCGTGGCCAGCGAGACCGTCACGCCGTGTTGAGACAGGTGTTCGCGGAGGCGCTCCAGACCGAGACCGCGATTTGTGATCGCCGTCCGGAGCGCTTCCGCGAACTCGTTCACGTCCTCAAGCTAAAGCATCACTGCCGGGGGCGGTAGGTCACCTGACCGTTGACCACTGCCATCTCCAGCTCGACGGTGAACTGGGCCGGACCGCCCATCGGCGCCAGCACGACCGGGTTGCCGCCGGGCTGGTGGATGCGCAGGTTCACGCCCAGCTGGGTGGCGATGAGGTGCCCGACCAGGTCGCGTGCGTTGCCGGCGCCGCGGTTCTCGTTCGGCTCCGGACGCATGCTCCAGTTCAGGTTCTCCACCAGCGCGCCGGAGAGGTGCCCGGGGTGCATCGGACGGCTGACCGTGAAGTCCGAGACCGCCTGCGACACGCTCGGGTCATTCGCCGCCCGGTTCACGACCTGCTGCCGCAGCACCGCCGGGTTGTTGCCGGTCAACTGCGCGACCGTTGCGTACAGGCCGTTCGGCGTGGTCGGCGGCGGCGAAGGACGCTGCAGAACGTCCTGCGACAGGTACGTCAGCTGCCGCAACGTGTCGTTGACCTGGCCAGATGCCGCAACCTGCACGGGCGCGGGCGGTGGAACCGACCCGGTGTAGGTCGTCCTGCCATCCGGATTCGCTTGAGCGGCGATGTGCAGCGCCGGGAGGAACCCCGGCTCGGGGTCCTTCCACTTCGCGGCCTTGTTCTTGTCCGGCTGGGTGGAGTGGTCGAGGACCACCGGTTTGGGGTCGTACAACGGCTGGTGAGTTGTCGTCCCGCTCGGTCCGTGAACGATGATCGGCCGGTTGAGCTCGGTCGCGAGCAGCTTGAGCGCGAGCTCTTCCGCCCTGCCCGCCTTGACCTTCTCGGCGGCCTTCTCCTGAGGATCGAACACGTCGTCGATCTCCGGGTCGACCTCGGGGGAGTAGGCGGTGGGCGGCGCCGGGAGCGGCTCGATGAACGCGTTGACCAGGTGGCCGTTCTCCAGGCCGTGCTCGCGGCGGAAGTTCGCGATCTGCGAGGTGACACCGGCCGACGCGACCGCTCCCTGCCGGATCGTGCTCGCCCGCAGGTCCGTCGCCGCGGGCGCGCCATCGGACTCGGCGGCCAGCGCGTTGTGCACCGCGTCGAACACGCCACCCGGCCGCGGGTCGCCGACGTGCGGCGCGATGCCGTTCTTGAGCAGGTCGAACGTGCGGGTGACGTTGCTGCTGTTGTCCGACAGCGCCACGTTCAGCACCGTCGCCATCTTGTGCTGCTTCTCCGTCGGGACGATGTGGCCGAGCTCGGCCTCGGTCCGCGGAGGGAGCTTCTTGCCGTCCTTGGGCTTCGGCCTGGGCGGGGGATAGACGGTGGTGGGGTCGATCTGCGGATCGACGCCCATGTGCCCGTGGCCGGGGACCTCCGCGGAGATCGCCTGGTTGAGGGTGTTCTTGTCCTCCCAGCCGAGCTTGAGCGCGTCGACCCTCGACGGGTTCCAGCCGCCCTGCGTGCCCGCGTCGACGTGCGTGCCGGTCGCCTCGTCGTAGGCGTACTCGTGCCGGATCAGCTGCTGGGGTTCGCGCTTGTCGTGCGGCTTGTCGGGGTTGTTCTTGGTGGGTTTGCCGGTCTTGCTGTCCTGGAACTGGTCGCGGATGTCGGCGACCGAGATCTCGGCCTTGGCCGCCTTCGCCGCCTGCCCTGGGTCACCGCCGAAGGTCCTGCCCGGCACAGTGCCGAGGGCGACGTGCGACTGCGACCACGACTTGCCGTCGTTCTTGGCGAAGTCGAGCGCGATGCGGGACAGGTCGGTGCCGACCGCACCGTTCACGAAGTCGGTCGAGAAGCTCACGCCGCGATACCGGTTGCTGTTGGTCTGCAGGTCGACGTCGATGCCGGACTGGACGGCGACCGCGGCGACCGCGGCCTCGAACTCCGCGTTGCCCCTGATGAACTTCTCGTTCACCCGGATCTCGGCGTTGATCGAGGCCAGCGTCTTGGCCTGGCTCGGGCTGGGGGTGCCGCCCTGCTCCCTGATGTCGGCGCGCAGCTGATCCCTTGCCGCCCTCAGGTCGGCGTTGAGCTCGGGCTTCGGCAGCCCGTTGGTGTGGATCTCGACGATCTCCTTGCCGGCGAACGAGTTCATCGACTGGCCGAGGCCGTTGAACTCGGCCATGCCGTCGCTGAACCTCACCGTCGGGTCGACCAGCGGGACGTTCGCGTCGATGAACAGGTTGGGCTCCGGCGAGTACGGCAACAACGGAGCCGAGTCCGCCTGCCGGACCCGCGCGTCCATGTCGTCGTTCATCGCCTGCTGGAACTTCTCGACGAACGCCTGCTTGTTCTCGGGCTTGACGTGATCCCGTGCGAGGTCCAGCTGCCGCTGCTTCTCCGCCCGCTTCTTCGCGTCGAGAGACGTGTCCGCGTCGAGCGCCTGCTGTTCCTTGGCGATCCGCTTGGTGACGTCGTCGATCAACGCGTCCACGTCGCCCACGCGGTAGCCGCCCGCGTGCAGCAACGGGCGGATCGGGCCGGCCTCCGGTGAGTTCAGTGTCTCGTTGAAGTGGTTGAAGACGTCCTTGCCCGACGGGACCTGGCGCGAACCTGAGTCGAAGTCCTGAATGGACAGATACGGGTGGGTGCCCCTGCCGTTCATCGCGCCGACCGCGAACTTCGTGGCGGAGCTGGTCATCGTCTCGTTGCGCATCCGGCCGTACGGGAAGTCCTCGTTCGCCTTCACCGTCGACAGTGGAACGATCGCGATGGGTTCCTTGCGATGCGCGACGTCGTCGGTGGCCTGTGCGATGTTCGCCGGCATCGCGTCGTTCGAGCCGGCCCGGCCGTTCACGCCGACGACGAAGACCATGTTCTCCTTGAGGTCTCCGGCGTCCCTGGTGACGGCGTCGATGACGGAGTTGATCTCGCCGAGCTGGTTGTGGCCGACGATCATGTTGATCACGAACGACGGCGGCTTGTCGCCCTCGACGCTCTCCTTGAGCTTGGCGAGGTAGTTGTCCGGCGTCTGGACCTCGACGGGACCGTTGGCCAGGTTCGCGAACGCCCGGTTGTACCGGAAGTCGACGTCGCCCAGCGACAGGCTGGTGAAGCTGTCGGCCAGGTTGTCGAGATCGGCGTCGTTGCCGTGGTTGCCGTCGTCGAACACGTGGTCGTCGTCGCGGCGGCGCTTGTGCTGTTCGACGCTGCCGTCGTCGTCCCGGTCGGTGCGTTTCGGCATGGGCCGGGTCTGGACGTCCGGGTCCAGTTCGGTCGTGGTCCGCGCGGGTGGCGGTGTGCTGATCGGACCGGTGGAGTCCAGCCTGGTGTCGGGCACCATCACCTGGCTGGTGGCGGTGCGTTCGACGAGCCACAGGTGCCGCGGCCGCAGGCCGGGTTCGTCGCCGTGGACGTCGGTGCCCATCATCCCGCCGTCGTCCTTGTGCACGCCGGAGTTCGTGTCGTGCTGCTGGAACACCCGTGAGGAGTCGCTGTACTCGTCCGGGACTCCCAGGTAGTGCAGCGTTTCGTGGGCGAGGACCTCTGGGCTCGCGGCGGGGTTCCAGTGGGTCTGGTCGACGTTCTCGTTGGCGGGGTCGACCTTGATGCTGGTGTGGGCGTCGGCCTTGTTGTCGGTGAACTCCAGGTTGAGGTGGAACTGGTCGCCGCTGGGCAGCCGGTGTCCCTGGTTCAGCAAGGAGTTCACGCCGTTGGCGGCGTTCTGCTTCACCTGTTCGACGACGGCGGGGTCGACGTTCGCGGCGGGGTCGAGGTGGACCTTGACGGTGTACTCCTGCACGAAGTTGCCGGGGCTGGTCTCGATCCGGCGCAGGTCGTAGTTGATCAGGCCCTGGTAGGACTTCAGGTTCGACGGCGTGCTGTCCGTCCGGATGTCGTGCACGACCACGTCGACGGTCCGGACGTCCGCGACGGCCCTGCGGTCGGCCCACGTGCTCGGGTCCGCCGGATTGCTGGGGGCGAACCAGTCGGCGGTCCTGGCCGGGTCGTGCCGCCACGACTCGTCGGTGATGACGTCCTTGCCCTGGTGGGATTCCGGGGTCGGCGGGGTCATCGCGGGCGGCGCGCCACCGCTGCGCACCCTGGGCGCGTCGGTCCTGGCGTCGCTGCTGGGTGCGGGCGGTGCCGGGGGAGCGGGCGGCGGTGTGGTGCGGGACGAGCTAGCCTCGGCCCCCGCCCTGCTGCTCTCGGCCACCGACGACTGGGACTCGGGCGGCAGTGGGGGCAGCGGTTTCTGGTCGAGGTCCGCGCTGGTGTTCGTGGAGGTGCCGGCAGACGGCGGCTGTGGCGGGTTCTGCGTTGCCGTGTCGGTGTCCGCCGACGTGCCGCTCGTCGTAGCGGTGTCCTTGGGCGGCGGAGGCGGCGACGTCTGCGGGGCCGTGTTGAACGCGTCGACCTCGCGATCCACCTCGGCCTTGGCGTCCCACCACTCCTGCTGCTTGGCGTCCGCGGCCCGCCGTGCGTCGTCGAGCTTGATCTCCGCGTCCTTGATCGCCTTCTCCGAGGCGGCCCGCTCGTCCACCAGCGCCTGGTGCGCCTGTTCGGCGTCGGCGCGGGCGGCGTCGGTCTGAGCGACGACCTGCTGCTGCGCCTGGAGCGCGGCACGAGCGTCGGCGGCGGCCTTGCGCTGGGTGTCGAGTTCCGCGTGCGCGTCGGTCAGCTGTTGCTGGGCGGAGGCCAGCGCGTTGTGCGCGGTATCGGCCTCCTGCCCGAGCCGATCCAGCTCTGGCTGGGGCGCACCGTTGACCTGCGCGTCGTCAAGCGCGTCCTTTGCGGACAACGCGTCCTGGCTCAGTGACGTGATCTGCGGGTTCAGCTCCTGGATCGTGGCACGGGTGCGCGCCACGTCGGCCTGGGTCGTGGCCGCCGCGGTCTCCAGCGCCGGGAGTTTCGACTCGGCGTCCAGGTGGGCGTCGATCGCGGTGTTCAACGCCGTCGCCGCGTCGCCCAGCGGCCGGTCGGTCCTGGCCAGCACCGCGGCGGCGGAGTTGATGGCGTCCTGGGCCTCGTGGCGGGCCGTCTCGACGTCCTTCTCGGCGGTTCGCCAGTCGTCGGCCGCCTTCTTGACCTCGGTCTGCGCGTCCTTCAACGAGTCGTCGAACGTCTGGTTCAGCACGGTCTCCGCGGCGTCCGCCGGCATGCGCACACCGGCCGAACCGGGCACGGTCAGGTCGACCACGCCGGTCTTGCCGCCGATCGTCGCCACCACGCGGTACTCGACGTCGAACTGCACGAGCCCGCTGCGGGACGGCTCGGCGGGCTTGATGTTGCCGCCCTGGGCCGTGGCAGGCCCGCCGGACACCGCGGCGGAGTTCTCGCCGCCGTGCCGCGCCTCCACACCGCCTGTGCTGAAGTTGACGGTGTCCTTCGCGTCACCGCCCTGCTTGACCGCCGCGCTGCCCTGCGCGAGACCGACGGAGACGTCGGCGGTCTCGGAGACCTTGGCCTCGCTGGAGGTCTCCACCGTCTTCGTGGTCAGCGGGTTCTCGATCGTCACGCTGTCGCTCAACGACCCCAGCCGCGGGTTCACCAGCTTCGCGTAGACCTTGACGTCGGCGTCCTGCCCGAACGTCAGAGCCGCTTCCTTCAGGCCGGGCACGTCCAGCGGGCCCGCCAGCATCGACGGCAGGTGCGGCTGCAGGTTCTCCGGGCTCAGGGTGGAGAACAGGCTGTTCAACGCGCCGGTTCCCTTGCCGGTCAGGCCCTTGCCCGCGCCTGCCTCCGTCAGCGCCTTCAGCGCGGCGTCGCGCAGGTCGCCGGCACCGCGCAGGTTCTCCACCGACGCGGTGGGCGGCAGCTGCGAGGCACGGCTGTCCTGCTGGAAGGCGAACGTCGCCTCCGGGGTGCCGAACTCGCCACCGCGCCGCGACGCAGCGGACATGTAGGGCTCCGGGTTTCCGCGACCGGAGGTCGGCTGGGAGACCTTCTGGTTGTCCGCGTGCGTGCGGACGACCATCTCCTGCTTGCCGCTGCCGGCCTTGGCGATCTCCTTCGAGCCCTTTTCGACGACGAGCTCGAACTCGACCGGCACGGTGTACTGCGCCGCCGGTCCGCTGGCCGTGCGGGTGTGGCTGAACGCCTCCTGCGTGGAGGTCGTCACCGAGCTGCTGTTGTTGCCGCCGACGTTCACGCCGGCGCTGGCACCCGCGGTGCCGGAGACGTTCGGGTTCGCACTGCCCGGTGCGGCCAGGCCGGGTGCACGAACGCCGGCGCCCCACCCGGAGCCGCGGCCCAGCCCCGAGCTCTTCTTGTGGGAGCCGCCGGTGTTGTGGCTCATGTCGACGCCGTCGTTGACGACCTGGTCGAACTTCGGCTCGCCCGTTTTCGCCCGCAACGTGACCTGGTAGGAGTCCTTGCCGAACGTTCCCGGCTGGTGCACCAGCAGCGGCACACCGCCGTCCAGCGCGCTGTCGATCATCGCCTTGACGCTGGTCGGTGAGTTGAGGTCGACGATGCGCTGCAGGTTGCTCATCGAGTCCTTGAGCACCGAGTCCGGGATCAGCGCGTCGCTGCCGAACTTCTTGGTGTTCGTGGCGAGCTGGTTCGTGAGGTCGTTGACGACCCCGCCGAGGTTCGGCAGCGACTCCACAGTGGACAGACCCAGCGCACCGGGCTCGCCGACCGCCACCGTCGACGGCGGCGCCATCTTCGGGAAGTCCGGCTTGGGCACGTTCGGCGCCACCGTCGGCAGCGCGCCGAGCTCTCGCGCGACGTCCTCGGACACGCGCACGAACACCGACTTCGGCATGTTCACCGTGACGCCCTCGGCGTTCGGTGTGCCACCGTGCAGGAAGTTCCCCGCGCGGCTCTCGCCGACGATGGTGAACTCGGCGTCGATCTGGACCAGCACGGTCCGCGCGTCACCAGGGGTGGTCCTGCCTCGGTCGACGTTGCCGCCGATCTCGTTCGACTCCGTCTTCGTGTCTGACCACGGCGTCCACTTGGCGGTCACCGCGGCGCCGCCGGAACCGCTGGTCTGCGACGGCGTGCCCGCGGGCGGTGGCGTGACGTTCGGGCGCACCGGCACGTTGACGCCGCCGGTGACGTCGACCGACCGGCTGGTCGAGGACGACTCACCGGCCTTGTAGCCACCGCTGACCGAGTTGTCCGCGCCGGTGGTGTCCGAAATGGACACCAGCTTCGCCTCGCCCAGCTTCACCGACATGCCGATGGCGCCGGAGCGGTCGGTGACACGGCGGTCGTACTTGAGGCCCTGCTCCTGCACGCCGGTCTCGATCAACCTCTGCAGGTTCGCCTTGATGTTCTCCGGGGTGAACATCTTGTCGATCTGAGCGCGCGACGCGGTACCCGGAGTGGTCAGGGCCGAGTCGCCGTTCGCGGCGCGGTTCAAGGCGTCGATCGCCTGGTCCCGCAACGCCGTCGTGTTCGCGACGGCCTCGACGTTCAGGAACTCCGGCGACTTCGGCCGCGGGTCCTTGGGATTGAGCAGGTCCTTGACCGTCGGCGAGGTGTCGAGCTTCGTGGGCTGCGGGTCACCGGGTTTGAAGCCGTCGCCGGGGTCGTTGTCGAGCGTCGAGCCGTCCGACACCCACAGGTTGACCTTGCCGTCGATCTTGTCGAGACCGGCGCCGGTCCTGGCGACGGTCTTCACCTCTGGCGAGTGGAAACCGGGAGCGCCGGGCACGATGTTGCGCACCCAGCTCCGCGGCCGGGTGAAGGAGGTGATCTCCACCTCGAACTCCACGTCCTGCTGGAACACCTGGGCGTCCGCGCTGCCGGGGTTCGACGACGTGGCGGAGACGGCGGGCCCTGCCGAGGTCTTGTCCGTCCACGAGTGGCTGTAGGACACACCGGCCTGCGGGGTCGGGGTGAGCGCGGCGACGCCCGTCTTGACCGGGATGTTCATCCGGCCCTGGACGCCGCTGGTCCACCCCTTCGTGGTGCTGGTGTTGGCGTCGAGCTTCGGGCCGGTCGTGGTCGAGTCGCTGACCGGCCGCGCGTCGGCCTGGCCGAGGTGCTTCGGGTTGGAGAGCTTGGCCTTGACCGTCACGTTGACGTAGGTGTTGGTGGTCTTGCCGGTGTTCTTCAGCTGCACCTGGACGCCAGGGCCGAGCAGGCTGTCCATGTTCGCCTTCAGCGCGGCGGGGGAGAGGCTCGCGGTCAGCTTGCGCTGGTTCGCGAGCTGCTCGGCGACGTCGGAGAAGCTCTGGCCCTTGCCGCTGCGCGGGTTCGCGTCCGGGTTGTTCCACTTCGGCAGGAACTTGCCCATGCCGGGCAGGTCCTTGAGCGCGCTCTCGACCTGGCTCTGCACCTGGGTGGCGGGTGTGAACTCGCCGACCTTGGCGTTGCCGGCGGCGAGCGTGTCCGCGAGGTAGGGCGGCAGGTACTTCGTGTCCGCGGTGGCCGGATCGGTGATCGTGTTCCTGGTGCCGTCCGGGGTGGGCAGACCGACCGCGCCCGCCTCGTGCAGGCCCATCCGCATGTGCGTGGTGACCGGGATCTTGACGCTGTCGCCCGCGGGCGTGCGCACCTCGACCTCGGCGGTGACCTCGTACAGGCCGGTCTCGTTCTTGACCCCGATCCCGGTCTTGTGGCTGCTGCTCGACCCCGCGTTCACGCCCTCCGCGGTGCGCGCGGAGTAGGTGGCGGTGGCACCGACCGCGCCGCCGAGCTTGCCGGGCACACCGAGGTTGCCGCCGAACCCGGCGGTGACGTCGAACCCGGTCTTGGTGGACGAGGACACACTGCTGCCCCAGGCGGAGGTGTCCTTCAGGTCCAGCACCGCGCTGTCGTGCGTGCCGACCAGCTTCGCGTCCTTGAGCGTCGCCGTCATCTGCACCGCGCCGCCCTTGCTCGCGTGCGGACTCGTCAGGTCGGGCGAGGTGACGAAGCCGCCGAGCATCGCGGGCAGGTTGTCGCGGATCGAGGTGGGGCTGAGGAAGTTCTGCAGCACCTCGCGGCCGGGCGAGCCGATCTTCGTGATCGACGGGTGCAGCTTCTCGGCGACGTCGCTGAACGCCTGCGCGGAGTCCTTGACCACCACGGCTTCCGGCACCGCGTGCTCGACCTTTGTGCCCCATGCCGCGTCGGTCGGCGTGACCACGTCGGAGGTCCTGCCCGAGTTGACGATAGTGCTCAGGTCGGCCGGGACCTGCAGCGTGACGTCGGGGCCGGTGCTCAGCGTCGCGAACTGGCTGGGGTTCCCGCTCGCGTCGGTGACGATGATCGAGTACTCCACCGGCACGGTGACCTGCTTCGAGCCGTCGTCCGACGACTTGATCGCGCGCTGCTCGGTGGTGCTGTTCGTGGTCGTCTGGGACACCGCGGGCGTCGCGAGCGCGGCCTTGCCACCCAGCGAGCCGTACGGGCCCATCGCGACGCCGGCCGTGGCCGATGCGCCGACGTCGTTGGACGTGGCGATGGTGTTCGTGGTGGTGGAGGCCGCAGCAGCCTGGAAGTTCCTGTCCACCTTGGTGGCGGCCGCGTCCCTGACGGCCGTGGTGGCGTCCGCCTGCATCTCGGCGCGGATGTTCGCCTCGAACCAGGAGTTGCCGATCTTCACCTGGAAGTTGCGGCCACCGCCGAGGAACGTCTCGAAGTCGTTCTCCAGCGCGTTCTTGATGCGTGCCTGGTCGTTCGGCTTGAGGCCCTGGATCTCGTTGACGACGGCGGCCGCGCCGCGCACGTCCGTCGGCGTGATCGAACCCAGTGCCTTGTTGTCCTGGAAGAAGCTCGGCAGGTTCGTGCCCGGCACCTGGCCCACCGGCTGCGGGGCCAGCGTGGTCATCGGGATGACCGGGTTCGGCGTCGGCCGCGGCGGTGCCGGGCGCGTCTGCGTGTCCGGTGCCGGTGGTGCGCCCCTGGTGCCGGACGTGCCGGACGGGCCTTCGCCGAGGTCGTTCGTCGGCACGTGCGCGGTGTAGTGCGTCTTGCCGTTGGGCTGCGGGTGCGCGTCGAGTTCCAGCGGCGGCGGGAACGTCGGCGGCGCCCAGTTCTGCGCCTTCTTGATCTCCGCCGGCTTGGACTTCGAGGTGATCTCGGGCGCGGGCTCGTAGAACGGCTCGATCGTCTTCGCGCCGTCCGGGCCGTGGATCGTCAGCGGGCGGCCGATCTCCGTCGCGAGCAGCTTGGCGGCGAGCTCCTCCGCCTTGGCCGCCTTGGCGTTGTCGGCGATCTTGTCGGCGTCGATGTCCTGCGTGTCGGTGGCGGCCTGCGGTGCCGCGCTCGGTTCGACGAGCGCGTTGACCAGGTGGCCGTTCTCCAGACCGTGTTCCTGACGGAAGTTCGCGATCTGCTTGGTGATCGCGGGCGACGCGGTCGAGCCCTTCTGGACCGCACCGGTGCGCAGGTCCGCCGCGGACTTGATCTCCGGCGCCGGAACGGCCTTGCCCTTGCCCTTCTTGGAAGGTGCGGGGGCTGGGTTGGCCGCGGCGTCCTTGACCACGGCGTCGTGCACGGCGTTGAACAGGCCGTCCGGGCGCGGGTCCGCCGCGATCGGCAGGACGCCGTGCTCCAGCGTGCTGAACGTGCGGATGACGTTGCTCGGGTTGGCCGACAACGCCAGGTTGAGCATCGCGGCCATCTTCTCGTTCTTGGCCGTCGGGTCGATGCCGATGTTCGAGTGCCCCTCGACGGGGGCGGACACCGCGTAGTTGAGGGTGTTCTTGTCCTCCGAGCCGAGCTTCTTCGCATCGGCGCCGGGGTCCCAGCCACCCTGCGAACCGACGTGCGTGTGCTTGCCGGTCTCGGGGTTGTAGCTGTACTCGTGCGTCTTGAGCTGCTGGGCCTCGCGCTGCTCGTGCGACTTGGTCTTCGGGTTCGGTGTGCCGTCCGCCTTCGGCTTCTTGTCCTGGAAGTCGTTGCGGATGTCCGCACCCGACACGTCGGCCTTGGCCTTCCTGTCGGCCTTGTTGTCCACCTTGCCGGTGACCGGGTCCGGCGCCGCGCCGTACATGCGGTTCGTCACCGAGGTGAGCGCGACGTGCGACTGCGGCCAGGACTTGCCCTCGCTCTTGGCGAAACCGAGCGCGAGGCGGGACAGGTCGGTGCCGACCGCGCCCTCCTTGAAGTCGCTGGTGAAGTTCTCGCCGCGGTAGGGGTTGCGGTTGGTCTTCAGGTCGACGTCGATGGCGGAGTCGATGGTGAGCTGCTGTGCCTTGCCCTGGAAGCCGGGATCGGCGGCGGCGCGTGTTTCCTTGGCCTTGATCTCGGCGTCGAGCGAGGCGAGGACCTTGGCCTGGGCAGGGCTGGGCTTGCCGCCCTGCTCCTGGATGTCGGCTTCGAGCTGCGCCTTGGCCTGCTTGACGTCCTCGACGAACGGCGGCTTCGGGAGCTGGTTCTGGTGGATCTCGGCGATCTCGTTGCCGGCGAACTGGTTGATCGACTGGCTCAGGCCGCCGAACTCGTTGCCGTCCTTGCTGAACTTCACGCCGGGGTCGACGACCGCGACGTTCGCGTCCATGAAGAGGTTGGGCTCCGGCGAGTACGGCAACAGCGGCGCGGAGTCCTTCTGTCGGGTGCGCGCGTCCATGTCGTCGCTCATCGCCTGCTGGAACTTCTCCGCGAAGTCCGGCTTGTTGATCTGCTGTTCCGCGATCCGCAGCTCCTTGAGGGCGGCCGCCTTCTCGTCGGGCTTGAGCTTGGTGTCGCTGTTGACCTTGGCCCGCTCGTTGTCGATCCGGGTCTGGGTGTCGTTGACGAGCGCGGCCGGGTCACCGACGCGGTAGCCACCGGAGTAGAGCAGCGGGCGGATCGGGCCGGCGCCCGGCGGGTTCAGCGAGTCCTTGAAGTGGTTGAAGATGTCCTTCTGGTCGCCGGTGACCCTGCGCGAGCCGGTGTCGAAGTCCTGGAACGAGATGTACGGGTGCGTGCCCTTGCCGTTCATCGCGCCGATGGCGAACGTGGTGGCGGGGCTGTGCATCGTCTCGTTGCGCATGGTGCCGAAGGGGAAGCCCTTCGCCGGGTCGAACGTCGGCAACGGCACCAGCGCGATCGGCTCGGGCCTGCCGGCGACGCTGTTGTTCGCCTGGGTGATGCTGCTGGCGATGTTGGCGCTGGAACCGTTGGGGCCGTTGACACCTACGACGAACACCATGTCCTTGCCGGTGGGCCCGGCGTCGGCGGTGATCGAGTTGATGACGTCGTTGATCCTGCCGACCTCGGCGTGGCTGACGATCATGTTGACCACGAAGGACGGGCGCTTGTCCGCCTCGACGCTCTCCTTGAGCTTGGCGAGGTAGTTGTCCTTGGTGGGCAGGTCGAAGCCGTCGTTCGCCAGGTCCTTGAACGCCTGGTTGAACTGGATGTTGTCGAGCGACATGTCGTTGAGCGCGTTGGTGAGCTCGTCGACCTGGCTGTCGTTCATGTCGGCGTCGGCCTGGGTTTCAGGCTGGGTGTCGACGTCCATCGGCGATTGCTCGTCCACAGTGGACGGACCGGCGTTGCTGGGGCCGGCGACGTTGTCCGGGTCGAACGGGGCGCCGTGGTGCTTGAGCTTCTTGTTCTGCTCGGGGCCCGTCTCGGCTTCGCTGTCGCTGTCGCTGTCCCAGCCGTGCTTGTGCTTGGGCATGGGGCGCGTGTCGGCGTCGGACCTGGTGTCCGTTGCCGGGTTCGGTGCGGCGTCGGACCTGGTGTTCGTGTCGGCGGGCGGGGTCCAGCCTGCCGGAGGCGGCACGGTGGCGGGGCCGGGCGGGTTGATCGTGGTGTCCGGGACCATGACCTGGCTGTTGGCGGTGCGTTCGATCAGCCAGAGGTGGCGCGGCCGGATGCCGGGGTCGGGCAGGTGGACGTCGGAGCCCATGAGGCCGCCGTCGTTCTGGTGGACGCCGGAGTTCGTGTCGTGCTGCTGGAAGACGCGGCTCGTGTCCTTGTACTCGTCCGGGATTCCCAGGTAGTGCAGGGTTTCGTGCGCCAGGACCTCGGGGCTGGTGTCCGGGTTCCAGTTCGTCTGGTCGACGTTCGGGTTGGCCGGGTCGACCTTGATCGTGGTGTGGGCGTCCGCCGGGTTGTTCGTGAACTCCAGGTTGAGGTGGAACTGGTCGCCGCTCGGGAGCCGGTGTCCCTGGTTCAGCAAGGAGTTCACGCCGTTGGTGGCGTTCTGCTTGACCTGCTCGACGACCTTGGGGTCGACGTCCGCGGCAGGGTCGACGTGCACCTTGACGGTGTACTCCTGCACGAAGTTGCCCGGCGTGGTCTCGATCCGGCGCAGGTCGTAGTTGATGAGTCCCTGGTAGGACTTGATGTTGCTCGGCGTGCTGTCCGTGCGGACGTCGTGGACGACCTGGTCGACGGTGCGGACGTCCGTGTCGTTGCGGCGGTCGGCCCAGGTGCTGCGGTCGGCCGGGTTGTTCGGCTGGGACCAGTCCGCGGTCTTGGCCGGGTCGTGGCGCCACGACTCGTCGGTGATGACGTCCTTGCCCTGGTGGGATTCCGGGGTCGGCGGGGTCATCGGGGGCGGCGCGCCACCGCTGCGGGCTTCGGTGTTGGTGTCGGCCGATGGTGGCGCGGAACGGGTGCTGTCGCTGTCGTCCGGGCCTGGCTTCGTGTCGGGGGTGCCCTCCCGGACGGCGTCGCCCAGCACCTCGTAGCCCGTGGTGGTGCCGGGGTCGGTGTTGTGCTCCCGGTGCGGGCGGTCCTGGTCGAACGTCGCCGCGTCCTGGTCGAGGATCTTGTACGACCCGTACTCGGCGAGGTCGTCGAAGACCTCCTTGCGGAACGCGTCGCCGAGCGGGTTGTCCTTGGTGATCGGGTACGACTCGAAGCGGCTCTCCCACTCCTGCCGGCTCGCCTTGCGGTCGGTGTCCACGACCATTTCCCAGGCGGCCTGGGTCCACGACCCCGGGTTGGTGGCGGCGTTGACCGTCTTGCCGAGGTTGGCTGCGTCGATGTCCTGGTGCATCGCGAACGCGTGCACGTTGGCACCCGACCCCTTGTGGTCGCTCAGGTACTGCTGCAGGTGGTGCTGCGCCGACACCAGCGACAGCCCGCCCTGCGTGTAGTCGATCAGCACCACGTTCTTGCCGTCGGGCAGATCGCCCAGGAACTCGTCGAAGTGCTGGTTGAGCATGTTCTGCTGGTCGGCGTTCAACGGCCCGACCTTGCCGCCGTGCGCCTCGAACGACGGCGCGAGGATCGAGCTCGGGTCCGCGGGCGGTGGCCGGAAGTTCGACAGCGGAATGGACACCGCGGGGTGCCCCTGGTTCTGCAGCGCGGCGACCACGGCGGCCGGACTGCGCCCCAGCCCGACGTAGGCGAAGTCGCTCGGCGGGTACTTGCTCGTGATGTGGTCGGCGACGTCGTTGACCGCGTTGACCAGGTTCTGCTGCCCCTGGATGTGCTGGTCGCGAGCCACACCCATCATCTCGGCGTGGAAGTCTGCGGCGTTGTCGACGTCGTACGCCTCGGGCTTGCGGTTGCCGCCGCCCAGCTCGGGGTCGTAGAGCAGCGGCATGATCGTCGCGTCGACGCCACTCCGCGCAGGCACGTCGATCCCGTTGTCCGCCAACCACTGCCTGGCCATGTACGGCGTCAGGCCGACCGTCTTGCCGTCCTCGACCTTGATGCCGACGAACTCGGACGGTTTGTTCGGCTGGTACGTGAGCTCGCCGTTCTTGTCCGGGTCCGGCTGGTAGCGCGAGTCCTGCTTGCCTGGATCCTCGGCCCGGTAGCTGTCCACCCGCTGCTCGACGGTCTGGAACTCCGGGGCGTCCTCGTACACGGAGTCGGCGTCACTGTCGCTGCGCGGCGGCTGGTTGTTCGCGGCGGGCTGGTTCTGTGCCGGCGTGGCGACCGGTGGTACCACGGCCACGTCGGGCGCGGTGTTCGCCGGGGTGTTGGTGCCGGCCGACGTCGAGGGAACGTTCGGGGCGGGCGCGGGGCGCGACTTGACGGCGGAGTCGCCGGGGTTGGGCGCGTTGGCGGGCGGCACGTTCGGTGCGGGGGTGGGCGCCGGCGTGTTGACCGGTGGCGTGCTCGCTGCGGGGTTGGGCGACGGCGTGTTCGCAGGCGGCGTGTTGGCGGGTGGCGTGTTCGGTGCGGGCGCCGGAGTGTTCGTCGGCGGCACGTTGGGTGCTGGGTTCGGGTTGGGTGCCGGGGCCGGAGGGTTGACCGGCGGCGCGGCCGGTGCGGGGCGCGACTGGACCGGCGGTGCCGTGTCGGCTTTCGGCGGCTGGGCGGACGGGGTGGTGTCTGGCCTCGGCGACGGCGTGTTGGCCGGTGGTGCGGTGTTCGGGGTCGGCGCTGGGGTGTTCGTCGGCGGCACGTTTGGTGCCGGGGACGGTGCGTTGACCGCCGGTGCGGGTGGCGACTGGACCGGTGGTGCTGTGTCGGCCTTTGGTGGCTGGGTGGACGGCGTGGTGTCCGGCTTCGGCGACGGAGTGTTCGGCGTGTTGGCCGGTGGCGTGTTCGGTGCGGGCGACGGGGTGTTCGTTGGCGGCACGTTGGGTGCCGGGGACGGTGCGTTGACCGCCGGTGCGGGTGGCGCGGGCCGTGGCTGCGCGGGCGGAGTGTCGGCCCTGGGGGGCTGGGTGTTGGGTGCGGGGTTCGTGTCGGGGGATCGCGTGGGCGCCGGGGCGGGGTTGGGTGACTGCGCGGTGGGTGCCGGGGATGGTGCGTTGACCGGTGGCACGTTCGCGGCGGGCTTCGGGGATCCGGGCGGCGGCGTGTTCGGGGCCGGCGCTGGGGTGTTCGGCGCGGGTGTGGTGGCTGCGGGCGGTGGGGCGCTCGGCGCGGGTGTGGTGGCTGCGGGCGGCAGCGTGTTCGGCGAGGGTGTCGTGGCAGCAGGCGGTGGGGTGAGTGGCGTCGGCTTTGGGGCCGGTGGTGGCGTTGACGGGGAGGTTCCCGGGGCCCTGGTGATGGTGTTGTCGGGCGTGGGCGGTTTGGGGGCGTCGAACACGCCCTTGCCGGGGCCGGTGCCGTACTTGCTGCCGCTGCGGTCTGCGGGGGTGGCGGCCGGCGTTGCGCCGGGGGCCATCGGGGGTGGTGCCGCGCCTGGGGTGGTGGCGGCCGGGGGCGGCGTCGGGGCGATGCCGCTGCCTCGTGGGGCGGTCTGGGGTGGCGCGGCCACGGAGGCCTGCGGGCCGGGGGTGCTTGGCGGGGCGGGGGGCGTGCTGGGGACGCCGCCGGGCTTGGGGGTGCCTGGCGTTGCGCCGGGAGAGCTGGGCGGCGTGCCTGGGGTTGCGGCGGGGGAGCTGGGCGGCGTGCCTGGCGTTGCGGCCTGAGGGGTGGCTGGCGTCGGCTTGGGCGCCGGTGGTGGGGTCGACGGGGAGGTTCCGGGGGCCTTGGTGATGGTGTTGTCGGGTGTGGAGGGCTTCGGGGCGTCGAACACGCCCTTGCCGCCGGTGGTGCCGAACTTGCTGCCGCCGCGTTCGGACTGTCCTCCGGTCGCTCCGGGTGCTCCGGGCGCGCCTGGGGCCATCGGGGGTGCCATACCGGGGGCCGTGGGCGGTGGGGTGGCGCCGCGCGGGCCGCCGGCGGAAGGGGATGTCACTGCGCTTTGCGGGCCGGGCGGCGTCACGCCTGCCTTGGGACCGCTGGCCGCAGGGCTGCCCGGAGCGCTGGGGGTGAACGGTGCTGGGCCGCCCTTGCCTGCGGGTGGAGTGCCGGGCTTGGCACCTGGGGCGCCGGGTGCGGTGGGGGTGAAGGGGGCTGGGCTGCCCTTGCCGGTGGGTGGAGTGCCGGGTTTCGCACCTGGGGCGCCGGGTGCGCCAGGTGCCGTGGGCGTGAAGGCGGCTGGGCCGCCCTTGCCTGCGGGTGGAGTGCCGGGCTTGGCACCTGGGGCGCCGGGTGCGGTGGGGGTGAAGGGGGCTGGGCTGCCCTTGCCGGTGGGTGGAGTGCCGGGTTTCGCACCTGGGGCGCCGGGTGCGCCAGGTGCCGTGGGCGTGAAGGCGGCTGGGCCGCCCTTGCCTGCGGGTGGAGTGCCGGGCTTGGCACCTGGGGCGCCGGGTGCGGTGGGGGTGAAGGGGGCTGGGCTGCCCTTGCCGGTGGGTGGAGTGCCGGGTTTCGCACCTGGGGCGCCGGGTGCGCCAGGTGCCGTGGGCGTGAAGGCGGCTGGGCCGCCCTTGCCTGCGGGTGGAGTGCCGGGCTTGGCACCTGGGGCGCCGGGTGCGGTGGGGGTGAAGGCGGCTGGGCTGCCCTTGCCTGCGGGTGGAGTGCCGGGTTTCGCACCAGGCGCACCAGGTGCGGTGGGCACGAACGGAGTGGCACCGCCCTTGCCGCCAGGTGCGCCAGGTGCGGTGGGCGTGAAGGGTGCGGGGCCGCCGCCCTTGACGTTGGGTGCGTTGGAGACCGAGGGACCGCCGGGTGCGGTGGGGGTGAACGACGCGGGGCCGCTGCCGCCCTTGACGTTCGGGGCGGCGCTCACCGCGGAACCGCCGGGTCCCTTGGGGCCGCCGGACGTTGAAGGACCGGTGCCGCCCTTGACGTTCGGGGCGGCGGTGACTGCGGGACCTGCGGGGCCCTTGGGGCCGCCGGAAGTGTTGGGGCCGGTCCCGCCCTTGATGTTCGGGGCGGTCGAAACCGCGGGACCGCCTGGGCCCTTGGGACCGGTGGCGTTCGGGCCGGTGCCGCCGGCGATCGTGCCCGGGCCGGAGACCTTGGGGCCGCTGGTGTTGGTGGCGCTGGTGTTGGGGCCGCCCTGACCGGGTGGGGGCTTGACGTTGGTCGAGGGGTCGATCGACTTGATGTTCGACTGGTTGTAGGTGTCGGTTGAGGTGGCGGTTTGGTGCGTGGCCTTGAGGTTCGACTGGACGTCCGTGAAGGCTTTGGCGCCCTTGTCCGCTTGCGAGACGGCGTTGTCGTTGGAGGCGTTCAGGGCGGGCACGGCGAACAGGCCGATCGGGCCCAGAGCGTTGCCGCTGAAGTTCAGGCCGCGCAGACCGCTGGAGATGCTCGACAGCCGGGACCCCAGATCACCCGCTTTGCTCTGCAACCCCTGCATCGAGGAGTCGTTCATGGAGAAGCCCGTGTTGCCCGTGGGTCCGCCGCTGCCGGTTCCTGGTGGGGCAGAGGGGGACGGCGTCGGGTTCGGCGCCGGGTTCGGCGACGGCGACGGTGTGGGATTGACGTTCCCCTTGGCCATGAGCGGCGTTTCTCCAGTACTGCGTCAGAACAAAGCAGGGTGAGCGTGGGTCCCGGCTGCGGGGTGACTACTCCGCGGGCCTGGTCGGTCGCTCGTAGGCGACTGTCGGGCGCAGCGGCTGGACCGGGGCGCCGCCGGCTTGCGAGAAGCCGTCCGGGGCCATCAGCGGGTTGTAGCCCTCTTCGGCCGGCGTAGCGGTTTCGAACGGCGTGTAGGCCTGCATAGGCTGGAGAGCCTCGTGGGTCGGCGTCCCCGAGGTCATCGCCAGACCCGACGCCACGGTCGAGTCCGAAGCTGCCACGTTCATCCGGGTCGGCTGCAACGGCTCAACCGCGTCCATCCGGGCTGTTGCCTGCATGGGCTGCAACGGTTCGACAGCGTCCATGCGCTTCAAAGCCTGCATCGGCTGCGAAGGCTCGACAGCGTCCACACGGGACACGGCGTGCATGGGCTGCAAGGGCTCGGCGGCGTCGACACGCTTCAAAGCCTGCATGGGCTGCGAAGGCTCGACAGCGTCCATGCGGGACACGGCGTGCATGGGCTGCAAGGGCTCGGCGGCGTCGACACGCCTCAAAGCCTGCATGGGCTGCGAAGGCTCGACAGCGTCCACGCGGGACACGGCGTGCATGGGCTGCAACGGTTCGGCGGCGTCCACACGCCTCAAAGCCTGCATCGGCTGCAGAGGCTCGACCCCGTCCTGCTGCACCGTGCCCACCCGAGCGTTGGCCAACGCCGTGGGAGCCCCACCAGTGCCACCACCGCCAGCACCACCGGGCTGGTTCTTGGCCACCGCCTCGTCGATCTTCTTGTCGACGTCCTTCTGCGCCTTGTACCCCTCGTAGGTGATCTCGGCGACGTCGGCGGAGTTCTCGAACCGCTCCCAGCCCTTGCTGATCTTGGCCATGATGTCGTCGAGGTCGCCGATCCGCTTCATCTGCCGCCCCAGAGCAGCGACGACGCGGGCCACGCGCGACGCGATGTTCACGCCCAGCGCGACGGCCTTGCCGACCGCGAAGCCGATGAACGCCGGGATCGACGCACCGAACGTCGGGATCATCGCGGCGGCGGCGAGCAAAGCGCCACCGATCAGCGAACCGATCAGCTGCGCGATGAGGTCGCGGACGATGTCGCGCAGCACGGTGACCAGCATGCCCATGATCGCGACGATCTTGGCCTTGGTCTCGACGGCCTGCGCGAGCTCGTCGAGCTCCTGCGACATGCCGTCCATGCTCTTCTTGAACGCCTCGGACGACGCGCCGGTCCAGCCGTCGAACGTCGCCAGCCCGTTCTTGTGGTCCTCGGCCAGCACGCGCAGCTCGGCCGCGCGGGCCTTCGTCGCCTCGACGTTGGCCTGGATCTCCTCCGGGTTGCCCATCAGCTGGTTCAGGGCGTCGCGCAGGAACGACACGTGCTCGATCAACCAGCCGACACCGGCACCGATGATGCTGCCCAGCGGGTCGATGGCCAGCATGACGGTGGCCGAAGCGGCACCGATCGCGTTGAACGTGATGTCCAGGGCCTTCTCGGTCTCGGACTCCGCGTCCTTGCCGATGCCGTCGATCAGGCTGCCGTAGGCCTCGATGAACAACGAGCCCTTGAGCTTGTTCTCCTCCGTGATCTTCATCCCGGGAGGAGACGGGAGCGGGGTTTCAGGCGCAGTCATCGTTCCTCACCAAGGCTGGTTGTCGTCGTCATCGTCGTCCGCGACGGGGCGGCGCCCGCGGACCGGCGGCGGCTGCGGGGCCGCCGCGGGTCGGCTCACCGGAGGCGCGGGCGCAGGCTCGGGCTCGGGCTCGTCGTCGATGTCGTAGGAGTCCGTCTCGTCGATCTCCTCGTCGGACGGGATCGAGTCGGAGACCATCTGGTAGGCCTCGGTGCCCTCACCCAGCGGCTTGAAGACCTCGAGGACCTTCTCCGCGGCCTGCTTCTGGGCGTGCCGCGCGGTCTCCAGGATCAGCGCGGTCAACCGGGGCGCGCCCAGCTCCACCGCGCGGTGCCCGAGCTGGAGGTTCTGCAGGCCGCCGTTGGGGCCCACCGTCACCGTCACCGCGCCGTCCTTCGACGTCACGGTCGCCGTGGACGCGGCGAAGTTCTCCTGCAGGTCCTCGGACTTCTTCTTCAGGTCGGCCAGCTTGGCCTCGTACTCTTCGACCCACTGGGTGGGGTTCGCGGGGTTCACACGGTCCTCCGGCGGCGGTTCAACTGCGGGCTCACGCGAGCACAGCGGCGATTCGGGTGGCGATGCGGTCGTTGTCGGTCGGCGAGAGGCTGAGCCAGCCGTCGGAGTTGACCATCAGATAACGACCTTGGTGGGTGTCGAACCAGTTGATGACCACGTCCGACCGCTGCCGGCCGTGCGTGACACCGAACTGGCCGCCCGCGACGCGGTTCGCCGCGAGCTCACCGAACTGCTTGGCGTCCTGAGCGGACAGTCCGGCGCGCTGCAACGCCGCCCGGTCGTCCATCTCGTCGTCGGCCGCGCCCCACGGATCCTCGGAGTCGTCCTCCTCGGCCTCCTGCAGCGCCACGGCCTGCTGCAACGACTCCACCCGCACGTTCACGGCGGAACCGGGGCCGGCCTCACCGTCGGGCAGCACCCGCACGATCTCGCGGGCGAGCCCGGTCTCCCGGATCGCCAACAGACCGACCCGGTCGCCGTCGATGATCGCCAGCACGGCTTCCGAACCGTTCGACACGGCCAGCGCCCGCACGGTCCGGTCGAGCCCCGCGACGGCGTCCACGGCCACGTCGTGGTCGTCGAGCAGCCGCAGGAACCCCTCCAGCCGATCGTTGTCGGCCAGACCGCGCTCACGCAGGTCGCCGAGCGTTTTCTCCTGCAGCACACGGCGTTCCTGCTCGGTGTCGCCCTCGGCGGGCACGTCCAGCGGGTACGGCACCCGGCCCAGGCGCAGGTCCTGCCACAGCACGCCGAACTCGCGCGGCGTGAGCAGGAACTCGGGCGTGATCACGACTGCTCGGCCCCCTTCGACTTCTTGGGCTTCGCGCCGCCGATCACCGACGGCGGCAGGTTCTCACCGGGAACCTCGAACAGGTCGCCGCCCATGATGTAGCTGGCGGAACGGTGTTCCTTGTCGTCCTCGCCCTTGCCACCGGCGGCACCGGGAGCGCCACCCATCGGCGCGCCGCCCATGCCCGCACCGGCCGCGCTCGCCGCACCGGGCGGGGTCATGCCCATCAAGCCCGGACGGGCGGCCTGGCCCTGGACGCCAGCGGAACCGCCGGGCTGCATCGCACCACCGGCTCCACCCGCGCCACCACCGAACGCACCACCCGCGCCACCACCGGCGGCCGCGAAGTTCGGCATCGCGCCCGGCTTCATGCCGGCACCACCGCCACCACCAGCGCCGCCACCTCCACCACCAGCGCCGCCACCTCCAGGACTGGTGAGGCCCGGCGTCATTCCCTTGGGGGAGTTGGGGTTCTGCGGCACGTAGTTCGGGTTCGGCACGTCCTTGCCGACCACCGGCACCCTCGGGACGTTCTGGTTCGGCCGCGGTCCCGAACCGCTCGGCCCCGTGCTCGGGTTGTAGCCCGCCGGCATCTGCGGCGTGTAGTTGTTACCGCCACCGCTGCTGCTCGTGTACGTGCTGCCGGTGTTGGCGGGCCCCGTGTAACCGGGCGCCGTCGGCGTGTACGCCGCAGCGGCAACATTCGTGTTGCCGGGGTTGTAGCCCGGCATCTGCGGCGTGTAGCTCCCGCCGCCGCCACCTCCGCCGCCGGGCCCGGCGTAGCCAGGTGCCGACGGCGTGTAGGCAGCAGGTGCGGCAGGAGCGTTTCCACCCTGCGGTGCGCCGGTGGGAGCGGGCGGAGCAGCCGTGGCACCACCACTCTGCGCGTGCGTGGACATCAGCGCGTCGGCGCCACCGAGCGTGGGCGCGCCTCCGGCCGAGCGCGGCATCGCGATGACCGGCTCCTCGACCTTGCCGGTGTTGGGGTTGAACGGCGGCTTGAACGTCGGCGTCGACGTGTCGATCTGCCGGGAGCTGTTCTCCATGTTGGTCATCACGGAGACGGCCTGGTCGTGCGCGGCTCGCGACGCGGCGTTCGCCGCCGCGATGTCGGCGGAGGCCAGCACGAACGCGGGCGTGCCCGGCTGCGAGAGCGCGGCCGCGGCCTTGTTCCAGTCGAACGCGACGGGCGCCGGCATCTGCGCGCGGGCGCTCTCCATCACGTGACCCTGCTCGGCGACCTTGTTGCCGACCTCGACGGCCGTGCGGGCGGTCTGGTCGACCCAGTCCCCGAGCTTCTTCATCGCGTCACGGGCGGCCTCGGCGGCGGTGCCGGTCCACTTGGACTCCGACGCGGTGATCACCGCGTTCATGGTGCGGGCGGCCTCGGTCAGCTCGGTGCCGTACTTCTCCCAGTCGGAGCTGATCTGGCCTGCCTGACCGGGGTCGTTGTTGTTGTGCACCGCGGCGTAGAGCTCTTCGTGCGAGCGTGACGCCCAGTTCTGCGGGTCCGTGAGGACCGGGATGTTCTCGATCTCGCTCGGGTCGGTCTCGGGGGGCATGACCGGCTCGCCTCTCGCGTCGGTGGAAGCAGCTGTCCGGAGATCAGCTGTTACCCATGTGCTTCTTCAGTTCGGCCTGCTGGTCCTCGTCGAGGCGGGTGAAGTTCTCGATCGCCTCGACGATCGAGGTCTTCGTCTGTTCCAGCACCGTGCGGTACGCGGTCATGACGCTGACGAACGAGTACTGCTCACCCTCGGCGCGGTGGGTGAACTTGTCGCGCATCTTGTCGCCGACCGGGTTGGCGCCCAGCGGTGCGGGACGGGCGATGCTGTTGTTCGCGCGTTCGAGCCACGAGTCGACCTGGTCGATCTGGGCCTGCAGTTGCTTGCGCAGTTCCTCGCCCGCGGCCGGGTCGAGCTGGACCTGACCCGAGCTCACGGTGTCGCGGAGCGCGACAGCATCGTTGTCACCGACGATGTACATGCGTGCAGTATCAAGTAGCTTTTCGTGCACTGCTTGCTCTGAGAGTTGCGCGTCACCAATTGAGACCCGCGTTCACAATCCGTTGTGAGACAGCCAAACGGGCCACCACCGGGTGAACGAAAGGTGGCCGGAAAGATCGTTTCCCCAGGTTGTGGGAGCGCTCTCGATGTGCTGCCCGTTCGGGCATCCAATCCCCGTTCACATCACTGAAACGGGTCTTGACCTGGGATGAATGTGGCCCAAATCACGTGGGTCCGTAATCGGATCTTAGGGTCACCTTGAGGTGGTTACCCGCTGTTCGGCCTATCGCTCGATCGTGTGGTCTTCGGGGTGACCAAAAACGGGCCCGCACAAGGAAAGCATGCACCCGTTTTCGTAGTTGATCTATGTATTCGCACTCACGTGGGCGAGTAGCTGCAGCGGCGCCCGGTCCGGACGTGGTCGCGCACGTGATCGCCGATCACCGGGTCGGCAGCGGACAGCGCGGTCACCGCCCGCCGGATCGCCTTGCCGACGGCGATGCGGGCCCGTTCCCCGGAGTCCGAGAACGTCCTGGCCCGGCCGCCCAGCCCGGCCGCCGCCGCGATCTCGCCGACCAGCCAGTCGTGCTCGGCCTGCTCGGCATCGGTCAGATCGCGCTCGCGCAGTTCGGCGAGCCTGCTCCGGTACTGCCGCAACGCTTCCACGTCGAGCTGGTCCTGCGCGGTGGCGTCTCCGGTGAGGGCATTGGTGCCCGCGACGAGCTCGGCCGCGTCGATCTCCTGGCCGGGGTTGGCGGCGAGCACCGCGAGGTGGGCCATCCCGATCCCGCCGTCGACCAGCACGCTGCGGTTGCCGAGCCGGACGAGCCACTTCTTGCCCTCGCGCCGCACGGACAGGTCGGCGTTGTCGGGAGCGTCGAGCCCGAGCGTCGCGGCCTCCTGCGCACACGTGGCGAGCTGGCGGCGGGCTTCCTCGACGTTCCCGGCCCGTTGGAGCGCCTCGGCGTACTTGCGGCGCGACGACAGCACCGCGGGCCAGTGCCCGAGCGCGAGGTTGTCCCGCACCGCGGCCCGCAGGTGCGTCACCGCCTTGTCGACGTCGCCGAACGTCAGCGCGGCCAGCCCGAGCGGGTGGTGCGTGGAACCGAAGCACGTGACCGCGAGGCTTGCCATCAACGGCAGGTGCGCGAACGGCAGCAGGATCGCGTAGACCTCGCGCGCGACCTCGGCGTCGTCCAGCAGGTGCGCGGCGTCCGCGACGCCGCTCATCGTGACCATCCACGTGCTGGAGCGGGGGAGTGCGTCGAGGCCGCGCTGGCACAGCATCGCGAGCGCGCCCTGGGCCTTGCGTCTGTCCCCGGACAGTGCCGCCGCGACCGCGAGCGCGCCGAAGAACGAGTTGTCGACCGTGCTCAGCGTCGGCGAGTGCACCAGGTGGTCGAGCAACGGGAACAGCTCGGCCGTGCGGCCCTGGTACCAGCGGATCGCGCAGAGCTGCGCGCCGTACCAGGCGGTCGCGTCCACGTCGCCGACCTCGCCGCCGAGCTGCGCGCTCGCGCCGGCCATCTGCTCGGCCTCGTCGAACCGTCCATCCCGGATCGCGAGCATCACCTCGACCGCGCTCACCACGAACCGCACCGCGAGGTGGTCCTCGTGCTTGAGCCGTTCCTGCAGATCGGTGAGGCGCCGCACGGCGTGCGCGTCGGCGGCGAGGAAGTGGTCGACCACCTGCCACAGCAACGCCATCATCAGGTCGCCCTGGCGTCCGCTGCGGAGACTCTCGCTGATCATCTCCGCGGCGAGTTCCTTGCGCAGTTCCACGTGATCGGGCCCGAGTACACAGTGGTGCGCGAGGCTGAGCGCCTCGACCCGCACGACGGGGTCGACGACCTGTCGGGCTTCTGCCAGCAGCCGCAGCACGTTCTCGCTCGTGTTGGCCTGGTAATCGCTTTCCGCGGTGAGCCTGAGCCGGAGGCGCAACGCGATGTCGGACTTCGGTTCCACCAGCGTGAGCGCGTGCCTGATCCGCGACCGCACCAGTTCCGCCTCCGCGGCGGTGCGGTGCTCGTGCACCCACACCCCGCCGGCGCCCAGCGCGGCCGCGACGAGGGTGTGCACGTCACCGGCGTTCTGAGCGGCTTCATAGGCCTGGGCGAAGTGCTGCCTGCTGGTCCGGAGGTCCCCGTTCTCCGCCAACGCGCGCGTGCCTGCTTCCAACAACGACTCGGGCGTCACGCCGCACACCCAAGCAGACCGGTGGAACGGGCGTGGAACGGGGTGGAACGCCTAAGTGGATAGACCGTCGAACTGGGTTGTATTAGGGGGAAATGCTTTGGGGCGCAATGCGTGGAGACGTGTGCTGGGTGCGGCCGCGCTGGCACTGGTGGGCCTGCTGCCCTCGGTGCCCGCGGCTGCGGCGGCACCCGTGCCGACAGCGAAGTACGCGCTGGCGGCGTTCGGTTACGACCAGGGGTGGCGAACCGACAAGCACCTCCGCACGCTCGCCGACGTCACGCGCGACGGCAAGGCGGACGTCGTCGCGTTCGGCGACGACGGTGTGTGGACGTCGATCTCGTTGGGAGGCGGCAACTTCGCCCCGCCCAAGTACGCCCTTTCGGGCTACGGCTACAACTCCGGTTGGCGCAACGGCGAACACCAGCGCTGGGTCACGGACATCACCAACGACGGCTACGCGGACCTGGTGGGGATCAGGTCCGAAGGCGTCTGGACCTCGGTGGGTCTTGGTGACGGCTCCTTCGCTCCGATGCGGTTCGTGTCGGGGATCTTCGGCTCGAACGGCCGGCCGGGCCCGCTGGTCGTGCTGCCCGGTGACGCGAACGCCGACGGCCGGACCGACATCTACGCGTTCGCCAACGGTCGTGTCGACATCGCGCTCGCTTCGGGCGGCGGCGGTTTCGCCACGCCGTACCTGGCCTCGACGGAGTTCACGACGGACCGCTTCGACTTCAACCAGTTCAAGCTCGCTCAGGTCGGTGGCGACAAGCGGTCCGACATCCTGTCTGTCCGCTTCAACCCCAGCGTCGCACCGATGTCGTCTCTTGCCCGCGCCGACGGCACCTACGGCGCGTCGCAGGTCTCGGCCACCAGCCCGGAGTCCCCGGTCTTCCGCTTCGCCGACATCACCGGTGACGGCTACGCCGACGCGATCCGCTTCGGTTACGACGCCAACACCTACACCGGCCGCGCGGTGGGTGGCGGCACCTTCGGAACGTTCGGTGTGGGCGTGGGCCACTTCGGCTACGACAACGGGACGGGTTACGGCACCTCGTCCTCGCCGTCGCCGGCCTTGGCCGACGTGACGAACGACGGCCGTGCGGATCTCGTGGGCTTCAGCTCGACCGGCGTGGTGTCCGCGGTGGCCCGCGGCGACGGCACGTTCGCTCCGGCCCGGCACGTCAACGCGGACTTCGGGTCCGGAACCGGCTGGACCGTGGCTCAGCATCCGCGGCTGCTGGCGGACGTCACGGGTGAGGGCGCGGCGGACGTCGTCGGCTTCGGCAACAAGGGCGTGTTCGTCGGTCTTTCCGACGGGGCCGGCGGTTTCGGTGGCGCGGTGGTCCCTTCGTTGCGCGGTCTGACCTACGACGAGGCACGGACGCGGCTGGTCTCGGCGGGGCTCAAGGTGGGCGCGGTCTCCGGCGTCGAGACCTGCACCTCTGTGGACCGGGTGCTGACCAGCCACCCCGCTGCCGGGACGTCGGTCTCGGTGGGCGCGGTCGTGGACCTGTCGATCGGGAAGAAGCCTGCTGTCTGCCCGTGAGAAACGACCGGTGCCGTCCGGGGGAGCGGGCGGCACCGGTGCAGGAAGCGAGTGGGTCCCCCAGCCCATTCGTGAGGGGGGAACGGTCGTGCGCGGCTCCACGTGTACCGGGAGCCGCGCACGACCTTTTCTCGTTCTGTGGGATGGCCCCTTGTGGCGGTCGTTAGCGTCGAAGGCATGATCTCTCGGCGCGGCGTGCTGCTCGCGGCAGGACTCTCGGTGCTACCTTCTCGTGCCGTGGCGGTGGCGGCTCCTTCGATCGTGAAACCGTTGCCCGCCACGGACTTCATCGTGCACGGCACCAACGCCGAGACGCGCTGGGAGGCGCTGCGCGACGTCGGCTCACTGGTGCCCGTGTCGAAGTTCTTCGTCCGCAACCACACCTCGACGCCTGCTCTTTCTGCTGCTTCTTGGCGGCTTCGGATTTTCGGCTCCGGCGTCGCCCGGCCGCTGACGCTGTCGCTTTCGGACCTTCGCGCGCTGCCGTCCTGTTCGGTCGAGGCTGTGATCGAATGCGCGGGCAACGGGCGGAGCTTCTTCTCGTCGCAACAGGGGCAGACCGTTTCCGGCACGCCCTGGAAGCTGGGTGCCGTGGGCAATGCGCGGTGGCGAGGGGTTCCTTTGGGGGTGTTGCTGCGGCTGGCTGGGGTGCGGCGGTCCGCAGTCGACGTGCTGCCGGTCGGGCTGGATGACGAGTTCGTGACCGGTGGGGTGAACCTGGGGCGGGTTCGGCGGCCGTTGCCGGTGTCGAAGGCGCTGGACGACGTGCTGGTGGCTTACGAGATGAACGGCTCTGAGTTGCCTCCTGATCACGGGTTTCCGGCGCGGCTGGTGGTGCCGGGGTGGGTCGGGATCGCGAGCATCAAGTGGCTGGGGTCGCTGGAGGTGTCGACGTCGGCTATGCACTCGCCGTGGGACACGCAGTACTACCGGCTGCTCGGGCCCACCTATCCGGCTGACGGGTCGCTGGTGACGACTCAGGTGGCCAAGAGCGCGTTCGAGTTGGGGTTCGGGGCGACCGTGCCTGCTGGGCGGCAGGTGCTGACCGGGCGGTCTTGGGCGCCTGGTGGGGTGCGGCGCGTTTCGGTGTCGACGGATGGGCGGACCTGGCGGCGGGCCACTCCGGTGTCGCGCGGGGCTTGGACGCGGTGGCAGGTGCCTTGGCAGGCGACGCCGGGGGCGCACGTGCTGCGGGTTCGGGCCGATGATCAGCCGGACGAGTCGCCGTACAACACGCAGGGCTACCTGTTCGGCGCGGTGGTGAAGCACCCGGTCACGGTGGTCTGAGAGCGACGCGCTCCACACACGACTCCGGCCAGGTACCCCCGATTTCGATCCTGACCAGCAGGACCGACAGGGCCGGGGCGCGACAGACCACGAGTGCAGCACCGGCTCCACGCCCACCGCCAATCAGAACGAGGGCGTGCGGCCGGCACCGCGAAGTGCCCGGTCTGAACGTCGAACGCAGTGCAAGGCTGCCGGTGACGGCACCAGCCAGCAGACCGACAGGGCCGGGTGCTCGGCGGACCGCGCCCTCAGATGTGAAGATCGGGGGCGTGACCGTCTCCGCGTGGGCGCCCCTGCGCCGCAGTGCCTTTCGGGCCCTGTGGCTCGCCCAGTTCGCCTCCAACATCGGCACGTGGGCGCAGACCGTCGGCGCCCAGTGGCTCATGGGCGACCTCGGCGGCTCCGCGTTGCAGGTCGCGCTCGTCCAGACCGCCACGACGTTGCCGGTGTTCCTGCTGGTCGTGCCGTCCGGGGCGCTGGGCGACATCCTCGACCGGCGGCACGTGCTGATCTCCGGGCAGGCGTTGATGCTGGCGGGTGCGGCCGGTCTCATGCTCCTGGCCGGCACGGACAAGGCGACGCCGGCGAGCCTGCTCGGGTTGCTCGCGTTGATGGCGATCGGGCAGGCGTTGTCGATGCCGTCGTTCCAGGCGATTCAGCCGGAGCTGGTGTCGCGCGAGGAGATCCCGCAGGCCGCGCTGCTCAACGGCGTCAACATGAACGTCGGACGCGCGATCGGGCCCGCGCTCGGTGGTCTGCTGATCGCGCTCGCCGGGTCGGAGGCGACGTTCGCGTTCAACACGATCTCGTTCCTCGGCGTGCTGATCGTGCTGACGAGGTGGAAGAGGCCGTCGGATCACCGTCCACTCGGGACGGAACACATCGCCTCGGCGATGAGGACCGGCGCACGGTACGTCGCCAGTTCGCCACTCTTCAGGCGGGTTCTCGTCAGGCTGGCGCTGTTCATCGTGTTCGGCAGCGGGCTGTGGGCGTTGCTGCCGGCCATCGCGCGCGGGCCGTTGCAGCTCGACGCGAGCGGTTACGGCGTGTTGCTCGGCAGTGTGGGAGCGGGCGCGATCGGTGGCGCGTTCGTCGTGCCGAAGTTGTTGCAGCGCATGAGCAAGAACCGGATGGTGCTCTTCGCGACCTGGCTCTACGCGGCGGCCACCAGCACGGCTGTGCTCACCGAAAGCTTCGCGCTGGTGATCGTGGCGATGTTGCTGACGGGTGCGTGCTGGATCGCCACGCTGTCGACGTTCAACGCCTCCGCCCAGATCCTCCTGCCGTCGTGGACGAGGGCGCGGGCGCTGGCGTACTACCAGCTGATCCTGATGGGTGGGCAGGCGCTCGGCGCGGTGGTGTGGGGTGTCATCGCGGACGCGTACAGCCTCCGGACGGCCATGATCGTGCCTGCGGTGGCGATGGCGGTGCTGGCGCTGGCGGCGACGAAGTGGTTGCCGTTGATCGACCGGCCGCTCGACGTCAGTCCGGCGACGTACTGGGACGCGCCGCCGGAGATCGACGACACGGACGCGGGTCCGGTGCTGGTGACTGTCGAGTGGCCGGTGGCGAAGGAGAACGAGGACGCGTTCGTCGAGGCCATGCAACGGGTCGGCAGGGCGCGCAGGCGGACCGGCGCCACGATGTGGGGGCTGTTCCGGGACACCGAGAAGGCCGAGACGTTCCTGGAGACGTTCACCGTGGCGACCTGGCAGGAGCACCTGCGTCAGCACCTCGAACGCGGCACCGTCGTCGACCAGCAGAACCAGGAAGCCGCACGTGCGTTGGCCAAGGACAACCCGCACGTGCGGCACCTGCTCTACACCGAGCCGAAGAAGCCCGACTAGGCGTTGTAGGCCTCGATCGTCACCCGCGGCTGTTCCGAGGTGAGGTCCCGCTTGTGCCACGACAACGTGATCTCGCGGGTCTCACCGGGCAGCAGCCACAGGTAGTTGTAGCTGTAGATCGTCGGCAGCACGCGGTCGCCGGAACGTCGGTCGCGCAGCCCGAGCCGGGTCGTGGCGGCGACGACCTTGCCGGTGTTGCGCACCTTCACGGTCAACCTGCGCCGGTCGCCGTCGCGCCGGGTGCTGCCGACGTCGAGAGAGATCTTGGTGCGCCCCAACGAGTTCAGGCCCTGCATGTCCGCCGGCGTCCGGTAGCGCCAGTAGGTGTTCTCGGACAGCAACCGGTCGCCGTCGAACAACCGCAGCCGCACCAGGTGCAGAGCAGAAGCGTGCCGGGTCACCTCGAACAGCTGAGCGCGGCCGGACACACCGACCTCGACGTCGGCCTTCTGCGTGCTCAACACGGCACCGGACAAAGCGTGAGCCGTTGCCTCGACGCGGCCGCGCAACACACCCGTGGTGTGGTTGAGAACCGTGACCTTCCAAGTGTCCAAAGAAGCCTGAACGTGGTGTGGTTCGCACGCCTTCTTCGCGCCGAAGTACGTGCCGTTGACGTCCAGGTCGTAGTCGTAGGTCTGCCACACCGTGGAATGCCAGGCGGGGTGCGACATCCACAGCAGCAGAGCCGAAGCGTCGTCCCACAGATGAGCATTCCACGCCTCGAACATCCCGCGCATGTTCTCGTAGTTCACGAACTGCGCCTTGCGGCAGAACTCGTCCAGCCCGGTGGACGCGCCGAGCCGCGCGTCGATCGCCGCCTGGTAGAGCTGCGGGCGCTGGTTGCCGTTCGTGCACCAGTCGTGGGCGTACCAGACGTCGCCGATCGGCCACGCGACCTCGTTGCCCACGAGGTTGCGCATGGTCTCGGCGACCGGCACGGTCGGCATGCCGATCTCGGTGTGGAAGCCGAAGTTGAACGTGTCGTAGGTGTTGGCGTCGAAGTACTTCGCGGGCTCGACCCAGTGGTACGGGCCGTGGCCGGAGACGCAGCCGTCGGCCGAGTGGCTCTGGTAGTGGACGTCGGTGTGCTGCTCGGTCACGATCTTGCGCAGGCCCGCGTCGGTGTTCGGCGGTGGGGAGGCCTCGTTCGCGCCGCACCACACCGCGATGCTCGGGTGGTGGCGGAAGCGCGTCACGGTGTCGAGCGCTGTGTCCAGGTACCCCGGGATGTTGTCGGGGAAGTAGCCGACAACCCAGAAGTCGTTCCACACCAGGATTCCGTACCTGTCGCAGGCCGCGTAGAACTCGTCGCGGTTGCTGGCGCCGATCCAGTTGCGGATCATCGTGAAGTTCATGTCGCGGTGCAGCGCGATGACGTTGTCCATGCGCTCGGCCGGCATGCGGCGCAGCAGCTCGTCGAAGCCCCAGTTGCCGCCGCGGCAGAAGATCGGCACGCCGTTCACGCGGATCTTCAACGGCCTCGGCGCGTTGCTGACCTGCTTGACGTCACGCCAGGTCTGCCCGTCGTCGGAGATCTGCACCTTGTAGAGCAACGCGTAGGCGCGCTCCCAGGAGATCACGACCTTGTCGAACCGGGAAGCGGCGCCGAGGTCGACCGCGATCCACTCGTTGTCCCGGTACTCCGACGCCCAGCGCGTGCCGGGGTCGCCGTCGACCGCGTTGCGCCAAGATGACAAGGTTGTCCATAGCTGCGGGCTATGAGCGGCCGAAATGATCGCGGGCCCATGGGTGATGTGACGCTCCTGAGCACCTCACATCCCCTGCGGAGGACATGATGCGATTAGCCGTTCTGGCGCTTCTGGCCGCGCTGCTCACCCCCGGGGCCGCGCAGGCCGCTCCCTCGGGCTCGCCCGACAGCCCGCTGCTGCCACCCGAGATCGCCAGGAACATCCACCACCCGGCGCCCGACTCCACGATCTACGCGGCGGTCGCCGACTACCCGGCCGAACTGCGCGCGTTGACCCACGTGCTGGACAACTACACCAGCGCCGACGACGCCACCGTGCACGCCGGCATGATCATGCTCTACTACGGACACAGCTATCCGGAGTTCCTGGCCGCGGTCCAGGCCGAGCCGGAGATCCTGCGGGCGCTGCGCCGGTTCGTGGTGCGGCACCTCGACTTCTTCGGCACCGACCGCCAGTACCTGGTGCACAACGCGACCCGTGAGCTGGGCCGGTTCCTGCAACACCGCTCGCTCGTCTCGTTGGTCCGCCCCTTGCTGGTGGACCTGGCGTCACGCGGTGACGTCGTCGGTCGGCTCGCACCGATGTGGGTGGGCATCGCGGAGATGGTCGACTGGTACGACAAAGCGAACTGCCGCCGCTACGGCACCTGCGACTTCCGCACGAAGATCGACCGCCGCGTGCTCACGGTCCGGCACACCTGCAGCCCGACGTTGAAGATCCGCGCCCAGCAGCTGACGCGGACGCAGCTCCGCCAGACGTGCAGCAGTCTCGCCGGCCAGGACTCGGTGTTCCACGGCGTGGTGCGCGATCCGGGTCCCGTGGCCGGAGACAACAACACCTCGCTGGAAGTCGTCGTCTTCAACACCAGCAACGACTACCGGACGTACGCCGGCGTGCTGTTCGACATCTCCACCAACAACGGCGGCATGTACCTGGAGGGCGATCCGGCCCTGAACCAGGCGCGGTTCATCGCGCACGAGGCCGATTGGCTGCCGACGTTCGCGATCTGGAACCTCAACCACGAGTACACCCACTACCTCGACGGCCGGTTCGACATGTACGGCCCCTTCGAGGAGAACATGAAGACACCGACGGTGTGGTGGATCGAGGGGTTCGCCGAGTACCTCTCCTACAGCTACCGGGGCGAGGTCTACGCCGATGCGTTGGCTGAGGCGAAGAAGCAGACGTACGCGTTGAGCGCGCTCTTCGACACGACGTACGACCACGACGTGAAGCGCGTCTACAACTGGGGCTATCTCGCCGTCCGCTACCTGGTGGAGAAGCACCCGGAGGACGTGGCGGCGGTGCTGGCGGAGTACCGGATGGGGGACTGGGCAGGTGCCAGGGACCACGTGACGCGCGTGGTCGGCAACCGCTATGACGCGGACTGGTACGGCTGGCTCGGCACGCTGAGCTGACTGCGACTGGCCGCGGCCCGGCTCACCTCGCCGACGTGAGCACCTCGCCGCGTTCCTCCCACCACGGCCGGAACGCCGCACTGGCGAGCGCCGCGTCCGCATAGGCACCCAGCACCTCGGCGAACACGCGGCTGGCCTGGCTCCAGGTCAGCCGCTCCCGCCGCCAGCAGAACACCAGCCGCATCCGCATCGGCGACCCCGCCAGCGGCCGCACCACCACGCCCGGCCCGCCCTGTGACGTCGGCTCGACGAGCTGCACCGCCTTGCCAGTCGAGACCAGCTGCCGCCCGGCCCCGCTCGGCATCTCGAACCGGATCCGCGGCACGAACCCCGCCGCCCGGCAGGCCGCGCGCAACGCCGTCAGCGACCCGTCCTCGGCACCCGGCGGCCCCACCCACGCCTCGGTCGCCAGCTCGGCAAGATCGACCTCCGGCCGTGCAGCCAGCCGATGACCTGCGGGGAGTGCGATGTAGATCGGCACCCAGGGCACGACGATCCGCTGCGCCACCCCGCGCGCCAAGCCCAGGTCCTGGTCCTCGTCGACCGCGATCACCGCCGCGTCGAGGTGCCCCTTGCCCAACGCCAGCGCCAGGCCCGTGGACGACGGGTCGACGTGCAGCGTCACGTCGGACAGCACGTCCTCCAGCCGTGCGAACAGCGCGGCCACGCACTCCATGTGCACCGACCCGAACCGCACCGGCCCGCCCACCGGCACCGTCGCGCCGAACGCCTCCAGCTCCACCAGCAGCAGCCGGGCCCGTTGCAGCATCTGCGCTCCCAGCGGCGTGGGAACGGCGCCGGACCGGCCGCGGTCGAAGAGCTTGCCGCCGACCATCCGCTCGACCCGCTGCAGCAGCGTGGTGAGCGACGGCTGGGAGATGCCGAGCTGCGTCGCCGCCCGCGAGAGGCTGCCCGCGTCACCGATGGCGCAGATCGCCCGCAGGTGCCGGATCTCCAGTTCCATAGCGCGAGGCTATACGCGGGTCAACAGGTGCGCACGAGCTCGGCCTCGGCCCGCGCGAACTCCAGACGCACGTCGTTGGAGCGGGGCAGCACCAGCGCCACGCCGTCGCGGCGGTTCCACTGCGCAGGCAGCAGCAGGCTCTGCCCACTCGACTGCAGCACCAGCACCAGGCCGTCGTAGCGGAACCGATAGGCCGAGTCCGGTGCCGTGCACCCGGTCATGGTGATCCCAGGCCCGCGAACCCCGATGTCCTTCGTGCTGAACACGACCGCCTCCGGCATCGAGGCGAGCTTCGTCTCGTACTCGTAGCCCCTGGCCTCGCCGACCGCCGCCGAGTAGTCGGTGACCGCCCAGAACAGCCCGATGCTCGCGAGCACGAACGTGAACGTCCACTGGATCACCGGCACGACGCCGGCGGCCTGCTTGCCGGACAGGCCGGCGTGCAAACGTTCAGCGACGGGGAACAGCACGACGCCCAGCGCCACACACAGTCCCGGCAGACCGGGCACGGCGTAGAGCAGGGCCGGCACCGCGAGGCCGGTGAGCCCCACCAGCAGGAGCACGAAACCCAGCACCACCAGCACCGGAACGGCGCGCTTGGCCAGAGCGCGCCACGTCCGCGGCGCCAGGGCGGAGCGCAGGAAGCGGTAGCCCCACAACGCCGCGAGCCCCGCCGCCGACAACACCGTCAGCGGCACGAACATGCCGTCCGAGCTGCGGATCAGGTAGTCCGGCGCGGACAGCCCGAGCACGGAGTAGTGCACGCCGAACCACTGGCAGAAGAACGTCGCGTGCCGGGTGCCGAAGTAGAACAGCAGCGCGGTCAGCACGGTGGTCGGCGCGAGCAGGGAGCCGAAGACCCGCAACGCTTTCGACGGCGCCTCGTCGCGAGGTCGCGCGGGTGCGGCGCGCACGGCTCAGCCCACCACGCAGTCGGTCTTGTTGTTGACCTTGAACGTGATCTTGCCGCCCTCGCGCAGCGGATCCGGCACCGAGATGCCCTTGTCGGGGACGAAGCAGTTTCTCTCGTCCACGACGGAAGGGTCGACCACCAGCGCGTAACCCACGCACAGCTTCTTGCCGGGGCAGGCGTTGGCGAGCTCGTCCGTCATCCCCGCCCAGATGTCGGGGAACTGCTGTTCGTCGCGCTGCTCGATGGACGTGCGCAGGCCGGACGGCAGCGCCCAGCGGTCCGGGGGCTTCGGTGGCGGTGGTGGCGGCTTGGTGGTGGTTCGCGGTGGCGGTGGTTTCGGTGGTGGCGGAGTCGTCGTGGTCGGCGGTGGTGGTGGCGCTGGTGTGGCGACTTGTGCCGTGGTCGGCGTCGTCGTCGTTGTGGTGACCTCGGCCTGAAGCTCCGCCCTCGGCGTGCCAGGCGAGGGCGGCTGACCACAGGCGGTCAGAGTTCCAACGGCCAGCGTTCCCGCGGCCAGGAGACAGAGATAAGCGCGGCGGTTCATGGTGATGCCTCCTCCGGTACGTAGAGGCCTGCCGCCAACCGGTGGATACAGCGCCGCCGTTCCATAGCGCGAAGCTATGGCCAACTGGGATTGGTGCGATCACCCGGACCGCCGCAGGCTGGGGCACAGCCCCAGCGAGAGGACGAAGAGTGGCCCGGACACGCCGTGACATGGCGAAATTGGTGGACGCGGACGGTTTCCGCACGTACATCCGCGACGGGTGGGGCGAGTGGGACAGCCACATCGAGCTTCCCGAGGGCACCGGTGAGGCCGCTGCGGCACACCGGGCCAAGACCATCGCGGCACTTCCCGGCAAGCGGATCGCACTGGCCGCCGGACGGGCGCACGTGCGATCCAACGACACGTTCCACGAGTTCCGTGCCGACAGCGACTTCGTGTGGCTGACCGGTTGTCAGGTCGAGGGTGCGGTGCTGGTGCTGTCCGAAGAGGACGCCACGCTGTTCGTGCCCGTCCCGTCGGAGACCCACAGCGTCGACTTCTTCGGTGACGCGGACCGCAGCCCGTTCTGGATCGGCGCCGCGGCCGGGCCGAAGGAGTGGGGCGAGGCGCTCGGCATCACGGCCAGGCCACTCGAAGACCTGCCGAACGCGCTGCGCGGCCGCCACCCCGAGACGCTGACGGCCAAGGGCGTCGACCCGTTGCTGGACGCGCTGACCGGCAGCCACAGCGACGAGTTGCGCACCACGCTCTCCGAACTGCGTCGGATCAAGGACGACTGGGAGATCGACCAGCTGCGCCAGGCGGTCGACGCGAGTGTCAAGGGCTTCGCCGACGTGGCCATGGAGCTCGGTCAGGCCGTGCGCGGCGGGGGAGAGCGCTGGCTGCAGGGCACGTTCGACCGCCGCGCCCGCACCGAGGGCAACGGGCCCGGCTACACCTCGATCGTCGCAGCCGGCCCGCACGCCCCGGTTCTGCACTGGACCCGTTGCGACGGCCGCGTGCACGACGCCGACCTGCTGCTGCTCGACGCCGGCGTCGAGATGAACTCCCTCTACACCGCCGACGTCACCCGCACGTTCCCGGTGAGCGGCGAGTTCAGCGAGCCGCAGCGCCAGGTGTACGACCTGGTCTACAGGTCGCACGTGGCAGCGCTCGCGGAAGTCAAGCCCGGCAACGACTACAGCGCCTTCCACCACACCGCGATGCGCGTGCTCGCGGAGGGCCTGCACGACTGGGGCCTGCTGCCGGTCAGCGTCGACAAGGCGCTCGACCCGGCAGGACAGCACCACCGCCGCTACATCGTCTGCGGCACCGGGCACTTCCTCGGCCTGGACGTGCACGACTGCGCGGACGCCCGTCAGGAGACCTACCAGATGGGCATCCTGGAGCGCGGCATGGCGTTGACCGTCGAGCCCGGCCTGTACTTCCACCCGAACGACGAGACGTTGCCGCCGGAGCTGCGCGGCATCGGCGTGCGCATCGAGGACGACCTCGTCGTCACGTCGACGGGCGCGGACATCCTCTCGGACGCGCTGCCGATCGCCGCCGACGACGTGGCCGCCTGGGTGCGCAAACAACGTTCCCGTTGACGATGAAGGGAATCTTCCTCCACCTCACGTGGAGGAAGATTCCCTTCATCGAGATCAGGACGGGGTGGAGCGGGCCCACGCGAACGTCAGCTCGACGGCCCGCTTCCAGTTCGCGTACTCGTCCTCGCGGTGCCGGGCATCCATCACCGGGTTCCACCGCGCGGCCAGATGCCAGTTGCGGCGCAGTCCCTCCAGGTCCGGCCAATATCCGGCGGCGAGGCCTGCGGCGTAGGCGGCACCCAGTGACACGGTCTCTGCGACCAGCGGCCGCATCACCGGGATGTCCAGCACATCCGCGATGAACTGCATCAACAGGTGGTCGGCGGTCATCCCGCCGTCCACCTTCAACACCGGCGTCGGCGCCCCGAGGTCCGCGTTCATCGCGTCGACGACCTCCCGCGTCTGCCATCCGGTCGCCTCCAGCACGGCCCGCGCGAGGTGCCCCTTGTTGATGTACGAGGTCAGCCCGACGACGAGCCCGCGTGCCTGCGCGAGCCAGTGCGGCGCGAAGAGCCCCGAGAACGCCGGCACGATGTAGCAGCCGCCGTTGTCCTTCACCGTGCGCGCCAAAGTCTCGATCTCCGGCGCCGAGTGGATGAGCCCGAGGTTGTCGCGGAACCACTGCACCAACGACCCGGCGACCGCGATCGAGCCCTCCAGCGCGTAGGTGGGCTCCGCGCCGATCTGGTAGCCGATCGTCGTCAGCAACCCGTGCTTCGACCGCACCAGCTCGTTCCCGGTGTTCATCAGCAGGAAGCCACCGGTGCCGTAGGTGCCCTTGATCGACCCCTTCTCGAAGCACGTCTGCCCGAACAACGCCGCGTGCTGGTCACCCAAAGCCGCGGTGATCGAGATGCCCGGCACCACCCGCGTGGTCGTTCCGGAGATCTCGGAGGACGGCCGGATCTCCGGCAGCATCGCCGCGGGCACCCCGAAGAACTCCAGCAGCATCGGATCCCATTGCCGCGTACCGAGGTTCATCAACATGGTCCGCGACGCGTTCGTCACGTCGGTGACGTGCAGGCCGCCGTTCACCCCACCCGTGAGGTTCCAGATCAGCCAGGTGTCCATCGTGCCGAACAGCACGTCACCGCGCTCGGCCTTCGCTCGCAACCCGGCCACGTTGTCCAGCATCCACCGCAACGACGGCGCCGAGAAGTACGTGGCCAACGGCAGGCCGCAACGCTCGCGGACCTCCTCGATGCCGGGCTGTTTCTCAAGGGAAGCAACGAGTTCCTCGGTGCGGATGTCCTCCCACACGATCGCGCGCCCGATCGGAACACCCGTGTGCCGGTCCCACAGCACGAACGTCTCGCGCTGGTTCGTGATGCCCAGGGCGACCACCTGCTCGGCGGTGATCCCGGCCTGCCGCAACGCCTGCGGCATGATCCGGTCGACGTTGCGCCAGATCTCCACAGCGTCCTGCTCCACCCAGCCCGGTCGCGGGTGGTACTGGCGGTGTTCGCGCTGGGCGACCGCGACCAGCCGGGCGTTCTGGTCGAACACGATGCAGCGCGTCGACGTCGTCCCCTGGTCGATCGCCATCACAAACCGTTGCACGGCGCGCCTTTCAGTTCTCGTCGACCAGGGACGTGGTTACGGATTCAGCGGCCTGGGACACCTGGCGCACCAGCGTCGCGCGCGGCCGGCCCGCGGAGTCGCACAGCCGGTCCACCGGCCCGGAGATGCCGATCGCACCGACCACGAGACCACCCGGTATCCGGATGGGCGCGGCGATGCTGGCCTCGCCGGGCATGTACTCCTCAGCCTCGCCTGCCCACCCCTGCGCGCGTACCTCCGTCAGCACCCTCTCCAACGCCTGCGCCCGGACGATCGTCCTGCGCGTCAACGACGTCAGCTCCCGCCGGCGTGCGGCCGCCGACAGGTCCGGGTCGTAGGCGAGGAGCACCTTGCCCAAGGCGGTCGCGTGCAACGGCAGCATCGCGCCGATGCCGAGGGTTTGCACAGAGTCATCGGGTCGGAACACGTGGTGCACGACGAGCACGGCGCCGTCGTGGTGCATGCCGATGCGCACCTCCTGGCCCGACCGCGCAGCCAGCGTGTCGGCCCAGTTGATCGAGCGTGAGCGCAGCTCGTTCGCGTCGAGGTAGGAGGTGCCCAGGTGCAGCAGGGCCGCGCCGAGCCGGTAGCGGCCTGTTGTTTGATCTTGTTCGACGAACTCGACCCGTTGCAGGGTACGGAGAATCCCGTGCGCGGTGCCGCGCGCGAGACCGAGCGAGTCGGCTATCTCCGTGAGACCGTGATGGCCGGAGCCACGCGCGAGCAGCCGCAGCACGGCTGCGGCGCGTTCGATCGACTGGATTGGTCCCGGCACGGCGGCAAACGTAATTGAGACGACTCGTGTCGGCAATGTCGAACAGCTCCCCGAGCCCCGTGACCTGGAGAACCTCCGGAAAACCGCTGGAAGAGGGCTGTTTGAGCACAGAGTGACCGAGTGGTCACAGTGCTGCACCCCGTCGGTGTCGACATTGTCGAAACGTGCCCGTTGAGCAGGCGTGACGTGGGTCATTAACTTCCGCGTCAATCACCACTGGGTGATGAGCCGTTCAAGGACGAATGGGAGGCCAGCGTGGGTCTCGGGTCAGTGTTCCTCAGCGAGGTGCTCGGTACGGGCGTCCTGCTGTTGCTGGGTGCGGGCGTGGTGGCCAACGTGCTGCTCGTCAAGTCGAAGGGTTTCGACGGCGGTTGGCTGTTGATCAACTTCGGCTGGGGCCTCGCGGTCTTCGCCGGTGTGTACGTCGCCTACAAGTCGGGCGCGCACCTCAACCCGGCCGTGACCGTCGGCATCCTGACCAGTGGTGCGGCCGAGTACGCCCCCGGTGTTCCGGTCGGCGCGGGTTCGACGGTCGTGTACTTCGCGGGTGAGATGCTCGGTGCGTTCCTCGGTGCCGTGCTCGCGTGGCTCGCGTACAAGCCGCACTTCGACGAGACGCCCGACGAGGGTCTCAAGCTCGCCGTCTTCTCCACCGGTCCGGCGATCCGCAGCTACACCTGGAACCTGGTGTGCGAGGTCATCGGCACGTTCGTCCTGGTCTTCGTGATCCTCGCGTTCGGCAAGACCCCGACCCAGATCGGCCCGCTGGCCGCGGCGCTGCTGGTCGTCGGCATCGGTGCCTCGCTCGGTGGCCCCACCGGCTACGCGATCAACCCGGCTCGCGACCTCGGCCCGCGCATCGCGCACGCCCTGCTGCCGCTCTCTTACAAGGGCACCGACGGTGAGGCCATCGGCAAGAAGGACTCCGACTGGGGTTACTCCTGGGTGCCGGTCGTCGGCCCGCTCCTCGGCGGCGCGATCGCCGGTGTCGTCGCCTCGCTCGTGTTCTGACCATCCCGAAAGGACAAACTTCGATGACGCAGTACGTTCTCGCCGTCGACCAGGGCACGACCAGCACGCGGGCGATCATCTTCGACCACAGCGGCTCCATCGTCGCCGTGGGCCAGAAGGAGCACGAGCAGATCTTCCCGCGGGCCGGCTGGGTCGAGCACAACCCGGTGGAGATCTCCGAGAACACCCGGTTCGTGATCGGCCAGGCGCTCGCCGCGGCCGACCTGAACACCGGTGACCTCGCCGCCGTCGGCATCACCAACCAGCGCGAGACCGCGGTGGTGTGGGACAAGAACACCGGCGAGCCCGTCTACAACGCCATCGTGTGGCAGGACACCCGCACGCAGGCGATCGTCGAGGAGCTCGGCGCTCTCGGCGGCGGTGCCGAGCGGTACCGCGCGAAGGTCGGCCTGCCGCTGGCCACCTACTTCTCCGGTCCCAAGATCCGCTGGATCCTGGACAACGTCGAGGGTGCCCGTGAGCGCGCCGAGGCCGGCGACCTGCTGTTCGGCAACACCGACACGTGGACGCTGTGGAACCTCACCGGCGGCCCCAACGGCGGTGTGCACGCCACGGACGTGACCAACGCGTCGCGGACCATGCTGATGGACCTCGACACGCTGCAGTGGGACGCCGACATCGCTTCGGAGATGGGCGTTCCGCTGTCCATGCTGCCGGAGATCCGTTCCTCGTCGGAGGTCTACGGCACCGGCGGTCCCGGCGGGGTGCTGAAGGGCGTGCCGATCGCGGGCATCCTCGGTGACCAGCAGGCCGCGACGTTCGGCCAGGCGTGCTACGAGCCGGGCACCGCGAAGAACACCTACGGCACCGGCAACTTCATGCTCCTGAACACGGGCACGGAGAAGGTCGCGTCGAAGAACGGCCTGCTGACCACGGTCTGCTACAAGATCGGCGACGAGGCTCCGGTGTACGCGCTGGAGGGCTCGATCGCGGTCACCGGCTCGCTGGTGCAGTGGCTGCGCGACAACCTCGGCATCATCAGCTCGGCCCCGGAGATCGAGACGCTCGCGCGGTCGGTCGAGGACAACGGTGGCGCGTACTTCGTGCCGGCGTTCTCGGGTCTGTTCGCGCCGTACTGGCGGGCGGACGCGCGTGGTGCGGTCGTCGGCCTCACGCGGTTCGTCAACAAGGGCCACCTGGCGCGTGCCGTGCTGGAGGCGACGGCGTTCCAGACCCGCGAGGTCCTGGACGCGATGAACGCCGACTCCGGTGTGCCGCTGACCGAGCTCAAGGTCGACGGCGGCATGGTTCAGAACGAGCTGCTCATGCAGTTCCAGGCCGACGTTCTCGACGTGCCGGTGGTGCGTCCGGTCGTCGCCGAGACGACCGCTCTGGGTGCCGCGTACGCCGCCGGTCTGGCCGTTGGCTACTGGTCGTCGCTGGACGAGCTGCGGGCGAACTGGGCCGAGGACAAGCGCTGGACGCCGGAGCTTGCGGCCGACGAGCGCGAGCGCGAGTACCGCAACTGGAAGAAGGCCGTCACCAAGTCGTTCGACTGGGTCGACTCCGACGTCCGTTGAGTCTCTTTCTTAGGAGCTGAAGTTGTTCGCAAGGCTGGATCCGGTTCGGCGTGCTGACTCGGTGCGTTCGTTGGGCTCCACGGAGTTCGACGTGCTCGTGGTCGGAGGTGGTGTGGTCGGCGCGGGCGCTGCTCTCGACGCGGCGTCACGCGGCCTCTCCGTCGCGCTGGTCGAAGCACACGACTGGGCGGCGGGCACGTCGAGCCGGTCCAGCAAGCTCGTCCACGGCGGGCTGCGGTACCTGGAACAGCTGGAGTTCAAGCTGGTCCGGGAAGCTCTGAAGGAACGCGGGTTGTTGTTGCGCCGGCTCGCACCGCACCTGGTGCGGCCGGTGCCGTTCCTCTTCCCGTTGGAGAAGCAGTGGGAACGCGCTTACGTCGGCGCGGGCGTGCTGCTGTACGACACCATGGGTGGCGCGGGTGCGGTGCCGATGCACCGGCATCTGTCTCGCGGCAGGATGGCTCAGGTCGGGCCGTCGCTCGACGTGTCGAAGTTCGCCGGCGCCATCCGGTACTACGACGCGCAGATGGACGACGCGCGGCTGGTCCTGACGCTGGTGCGCACCGCTGCTCAGCACGGCGCCACGGTGTTGTCGCGGGCTCGGGTCTCGTCGCTGACGCGGTCCGGCGGTCGTGTTTCCGGTGCTGTGGTCGAGGTCGACGGGCAGTCCGTCGAGGTGCGTGCGCGGCGGGTGATCAGCGCTACCGGCGTGTGGACCGACTCGTTGAACTCGATGTCTCCGGGGAAGCCGCCGTTCCACGTGCGGATGTCCAAGGGCGTGCACATCCTGGTCGACCGATCGAAGATCTCGCTGGACGGCGGGTTGATCACGCGGACCGAGAAGTCGGTGCTGTTCGTGATCCCGTGGGGCCCTTACTGGATCGTCGGCACCACGGACACGCCGTACGACGGCGATCCCGCTGCCGTTTCCGCTACTTCCGAGGACGTCTCCTACATCCTCGATCACGTCAACGCGGTGCTGCGGACGCCTTTGAGCGTTGACGACGTCGTTGGTACTTATGCGGGTTTGCGGCCGTTGCTCGACGGTGCTTCCGGTGACACGGCCAAGTTGTCCCGTGAACACGCTGTGGCGCAACCGGAACCGGGCTTCTTCGTGATCGCCGGTGGGAAGTACACGACCTACCGCGTGATGGCCGCGGACGTCGTGAACTCCGCGGTCGCCGGGCTTGGTCGCGCTGTTGCACCTTCGCTGACCGCTCGGCTGCCGTTGTGCGGCGCGGTCGGCTACCAAGAGCTGTGGGCGGACCGGGCTCGAGTCGCCGCCGAGTCCGGCCTGCCCACGTCCACTGTGGAACGTCTGCTGCAACGCTACGGCTCGGCTGTATCCGACGTTCTGGCTTTGGTGGCACAGGATCCGTCGCTTGCGTCCGACGTCGCCGGCTACCTGGCGGCGGAGATCGTCTACGCGGTGACGCACGAGGGCGCTCTGGACCTCGAAGACGTGCTGGCGCGGCGGACCCGGATCGCCATGGAGCACCTGGACTTCGGTGCGTCGGTGGCTTCACGGGTCGCCGATCTGATCGCCGACCCGCTCGGGTGGACGGACACCGAGCGGGACCAGGCCGTGAAGGCTTACCGGGCGAACACGGAGTTGGCGGCGAGATGAGATGGACAGCGCGGAGCTGATCGAGAGACTGCGGCGGGAAGGCGGCTTTCGGCTGCTCCCGCTGCTGGGGAACACCGGGCAGGTCGCAGGGGTGCACCTGACCCGGTTCCTGCCCGGCGGGCACCTGGACGTGGTCCAGGCGTGGGACGAGCGTTGGGCAACCTATGCAAGGCTGCCCAACGCTCTCGACACCGCGACACCGTTCCTCGGCCCGGTCGGCGGGACGATCCGCAGCGGCCCGTTCTCACGCGTGGTGGCGCCGCTGCTGCCGCTCCAGTCCGGAGTAGTCGGCTAGAACCTCAGCTCAGCACACCTCCAAACGCGGGCGATCCAGGACGGGGAGGAATCCCTCGTGGCCGTTGGCCCTGTTGTACAACCAGACCCAGTAGTAACCGTTGTTCACATCGACATAGCACTCCACGCGCAAAAGGTGGCCGCGGTCCGCGCTGCCCTTGTTGCATTCGAACTGGGGGCACTGGTAGAGGTCCACACGTCCGCTGACGGACCCCTCCGTGCCGACGTTGTCGCAGGGGCCCAGTGACCTCTTGTGAATCAGGTTGTCCCTGTTGACGAAGCCCGTGTGACCGTTTGCACGGTTGTAAACGAGCGCCCACCGGAATCCGTTGACATCCATGTGGCAGATCTCGCCGAGGTGCTGGCCGGGATACACCGCGCCCTCGTTGCAACCGAGCATGGGGCACTGGTACAGGATCTGCCAGGACCTGACCTCGTTGAAGTGGCGCGCCTGTGCCCCCATCTCGTTCCCGCCCTGCGTGACGAGCACAGGTGGTTCCTGGGCCATCGCGGGCGCCGCCGCCCCCGCCGCGAGCAGGAACGCCGCGAAAGCGACGAGGAATGCTCGTATTGCTTTGCTTGCCGTCAAAACTGCCTCCCCTTGGTCAGTTGGATTGCTCCGTCAGGGTGGCCGTGCGGGGATGTGCGAATGTTGGGCCGTTGTGCAATCCCCAGCTCAGCAGGGTCACGGGCTCCTGGGGGAGGAACGCATGACGGTGGTCAACCTGCTGGGCGAGATGACCGCAGAAATCGACGGGCGGCACGCGGGCGGCAGCGATGTGTGCCCGCGGCATTGGCGGTGGACGTCGGCGCGGAGAACGTTGTCCAGCTACGTTTCCGGCTCAGGCAGACGCTCGACGGCGAGCAGATCGCGCGCAGGCCGGGCGGGTACCTGCTGGCCGAGGGTGAGCACACGGGGCTGGCACTCCCTCGCGCGCGCAGCAGACCTTCCTGGCCCGGCTGTCACGGAGTTGAGACCGCGCGGCCTGGGCGTTCAACCGCGACTAACCGTCCCTTAAGCGGTCCGCGCGAGTGTCGTGACCATGATGAGAGCACTCGCGCTGGCCCTGCTGGCCGTCGTGGCGACCGCCCCGGCCGCCCACGCCGCCAGCCCTGTCAGCCTGACCGACGGCTTCTACGTCGACCCGGACTCCAACCCCGCCGTGTGGGTGCGCGACCACGCCGGCGACGGCCGTCAGCCCGCGATCAAGGCGAACATCTCGTCCAAGCCGATCGCCCGCTGGTTCGGCAACTGGAGCGGCGACATCAAGACGGCGGTGTCGGGCTACGTCGGCAAGACCGGCACCAAGCTGCCCGTGCTGGTGGCGTACAACATCCCCGGCCGCGACGCGTGCGGTGGCCACTCCGGCGGCGGCGCGGGCACGCCGGAGGCCTACCGCACCTGGATCTCCGCGTTCGCCTCGGCCGTCGGCTCCCGTCCCGCCGTCGTGATCATCGAGCCGGACTCGCTGGCCGACTTCAACTGCATGACCGACGCCAAGATCGCCGAACGCACGGCGATGATCAAGTACGCGACCGAGCAGTTCAAGGCCAAGGCGCCCAACACGTGGGCCTACCTCGACGCCGGCAACGCCCAGTGGGTGCCGGCCGCCCAGATGGCCTCGCGGCTGGACAAGGCCGGCGTGCGCAACGTGCGCGGCTTCTCCCTCAACGTTTCCAACTACCACACGACCGCGGCCTCGACCTCGTACGGCAACTCGGTGAACGCGAGCTTCTCCGGCTTCACCAAGCCGTACGTGATCGACACCAGCCGCAACGGCAACGGCCACAACGGCGAGTGGTGCAACCCAGGTGGCCGCAAGCTCGGCACGCCCGCGCGGACCGGTGGCGGCGCGGAGATGTTGTTGTGGGTCAAGGTGCCCGGTGACTCGGACGGCCGCTGCGGCAAGGCGCCCGGCGTGGACGCGGGCAAGTTCGACCCGCAGCTCGCGTACGACCTGGTGTACGGCTACTGAGCGACCCAGCTGACCAGGGCGCGCCACGCGGTTCCGGAGAACTTCAGCTCGTCGCCGACGTTCTTGGAGTCCCGCACGAGCGCGTCCTGGGCCAGCGACACCTCAACGCAGTCAGTTTCGCCGTTCCCCCCGCTGTGCGTGCTCTTGCGCCAGCTGCGGTCCAGAGTCATGAACGTCCCTTCGAAGAGCACTGACGTACTCAGCCAGCTTGCTCCTCGATTGTTCCGCATCCAAGGCAATGGCATCCAGCCGCTCGAACAGCCGCTCGGCGCGTTTGATGGCCGCCTCGTTCTGGGCGAACACCTGCGCGGTGTCCGACTCGCTGTAGGCGACCGGATCGGCCTTGTCGAACTCGTAAAGCGTGCACTTGTCGTGCGTGGCAATGGACCTGAAGCGAGCGGGGATGACTCGGAGGACGTGGGTCTTGAACATCATGCGCTGGTACTGGTCCTCCATCAGCTTCGCGTCGCCGATGCGCAGTTGCAGCGCGAGTTCGTGGACGAAGAACACGCACTCGGGACGGAAAGGCCGCCGCAGGATGGTCTGTCGTTCCATGCGCAGATCGACGAACCTGTCGATGTCCTCCGGAGCGTTGAACGCCGTCTCCGTCATCAACTTGTGCGCGTAGTTCCGCGTCTGCAGCAGCCCAGGTGCCTTGAGGACGTCGTAGCTGGTGATCTTCGTGGCCAACGACTCGGTCATGACGAGCGTGCGGAGGTTGTCGGGCACCTGGGCGAAGTAGGTGTCGAAGGCGTTGTAATAGCGGCGGCGGAACGCATCGATGACGTCGATGTCCTGGCCGCACACGGTGAGGTACTGGACGATGTCGATCTCGCTCGCCCGCACCTTGCCGTGCTCGATGTTGGAGACTTTGCTTGGATCCCAACCAAGTTGAATGGCCAGCGCGCGGCCCCTGAGGCCGGTGAAACGCTGCCTCATGCGGCGGAGTTCGTCGCCGAGGTCCCTGCTGTACGCGGTGGAAGTAGTCACAGTCACGTCTTCGAAGCTATGGCTTGTTTTCCGTCCATGAACCCGCTCGTTCGGGTGAAACGTGCCGGTGCGCGGGCTGTTCCCGTTGCGTAGTGCCGTTTTTGTTGCGTTGGTGCGGCACGGCTTCGTCAGACCTGGTGCCTAAGCTTGAAATTGGGGGTACCCGGCCGGTGTCGTGTGTGTGGTGCGTGCGCAACGCGCGTCGCGGCACATGCGCGCATCGAGCGACACGGCACGCACGGCGCCATAGGGCTCTGA
>NZ_JAJAEG010000025.1:0-153933 GCF_047445655.1 Lentzea alba | reverse complement strand
CGTCAGCTGGCCCTTCCACATCGTGCCGATCCAGTTGAAGAACTTCACACCGGTCGGAACCGCGATGAGGAACGTCATGAAGGCGAAGAACGGCAGCAGCACGGCGCCGGTCGCGTACATGTGGTGCGCCCACACGGCGACGGACAGGGCCGCGATGCCGAGCGTCGCGTAGACCAGGCCGTTGTAACCGAAGATCGGCTTGCGGCTGAACACCGGGAAGATCTCCGACACGATGCCGAAGAACGGCAACGCGACGATGTAGACCTCGGGGTGCNCCGGTCGCGTACATGTGGTGCGCCCACACGGCGACGGACAGGGCCGCGATGCCGAGCGTCGCGTAGACCAGGCCGTTGTAACCGAAGATCGGCTTGCGGCTGAACACCGGGAAGATCTCCGACACGATGCCGAAGAACGGCAACGCGACGATGTAGACCTCGGGGTGCCCGAAGAACCAGAAGAGGTGCTGCCACAGGATCACGCCGCCGTTGGCGGGGTCGAACACGTGGGCGCCGAGATGCCGGTCCGCCAGCAGGCCGAGCAGGGCCGCGGTCAGGATCGGGAACGCGAGCAGCACCAGCACCGACGTCACCAGGATGTTCCAGGTGAAGATCGGCATCCGGAACATCGTCATGCCGGGCGCGCGCAGGCAGACCACGGTGGTGATCATGTTCACCGCGCCGAGGATCGTGCCGAGACCACCGACCACCAGGCCGGAGATCCACAGGTCGGCACCGACACCGGGCGAGTGGATGGCGTTGCTCAGCGGCGTGTACGCGAACCAGCCGAAGTCAGCCGCACCACCGGGGGTGATGAAGCCGGCCATCACGATCAGGCCGCCGAAGAGGTACAGCCAGTACGAGAACGCGTTCAGCCGCGGGAACGCGACGTCGGGCGAGCCGATCTGCAGCGGGAGCACGAAGTTCGCGAAGCCGAAGACGATCGGGGTCGCGTACAGCAGCAGCATCACGGTGCCGTGCATCGTGAAGAGCTGGTTGAACTGCTCCTGCGAGAGGAACTGCATGCCGGGCCGGGCCAGCTCGGTCCGCATCAGCATGGCCATCGCGCCGCCGACCATGAAGAAGGCGAACGAGGTGACCAGGTACATGATGCCGATTTGCTTGTGGTCCGTGGTGCGGAACATCCGCAGCAGGAAGGACCCCTTGACCGCAGTGCGCGTCGGATAAGGACGCGTTGCGATCGGCTGCGGGGCTACGGCCGTCACGGTGCCTCCAGGCCTTGGTGGGACCAGTTCGTTCGGGAAACTCCCCGGGATATTAGACGGAGCCGATCAGCTCCATTCGGGTGGGCCATGGCCGGTGGCCAGCGGCGTAGCGCACGTCACACGTATCCTGCCGCCGTGCTCCGATTGCTCGCTGTCGCCGCCGTCCTGTCGCTGGCCGCCTGTGGTTCCCCCGCCACGCACAACTCGGCGGACGTCGCGTTCGCCCAGGGGATGGTCCCCCACCACGAGCAGGCGCTGGAGATGACCGAGATGGTCGACTCCCGCACGTCGAACACGCACGTGATCGACCTGGCCAAGCGCATCGCTTCCGCGCAGCAGCCGGAGATCGACCGCATGAACGGCTGGCTGCGCTCGTGGAACGCCCCCGTCGCGGCGTCGTCGCACACGTCGCACGGCCACGCCGAGGACCACGGCATGGTCGATCTGGGCAACCTCGCCGACCTGGACGGCACCGAGTTCGACCGCCAGTGGCTCTCGCTGATGATCCAGCACCACCGCGGCGCCGTGGAGATGGCGAAGAAGCACCTCTCCGCCGGCACCGACCCGGAGACCCGCAAGCTGGCTCAGGACGTGGTGACGCACCAGGAGAAGGAGATCTCGGAAATGGAGTCGCTCCTGCCGCAGGGCTGATGCCAGCCTTCTTGCGGTGAGCACCTCAGCAGCAGTACGCGCCGCTGTCTCGGTCGCCGCGTCTTTCGGCGTGGTGTCGACCGATCCGGTGGTGTTGCAGGACGGCAGCAACTACATCGTCCACCTGCGCCCGGCCCCGGTCGTCGCCCGGATCGCTCGGCGCACGGCCCTGGTGCGTCCCTCTGTGGCCGATCACCTGGCCCGTGACCTGTCGGTGTCCGCTTTCCTGGCCTCGCGCGGTGTTCCGGTCGTGGCGCCTTCCGCCGAGCTGCCTCCTGGGCCGCACTTGTCTGACGGGTTCGTGCTCACGTTCAGCACTCACGTTCCGCACGACCCTTCGGTCGAGCTGACGCGGCCCGAGGTGCTCAAGCTGCTGCCCGACCTGCACGCGGAGCTTCGGTCGTACGCGGGTCCGTTGCCTTTGCGCGGCCCGTTGGACGACGTCGACAACACGCTGGCCTACCTCGAAGGCCGCGGGGTGGCGGTGGAGGAGTTCCGGGAGCGCCGGGACGAACTGCTGGAGTCGTGGGACGCGCACTACAACGACGTCCAGCCGCTGCACGGCGACTCGCACTACGGCAACGTCCTGATGACGGCTGCCGGCCCGGTCTGGAACGACTTCGAGGACACGTGGCGCGGCCCTGTCGCGTGGGACGTCGCCTGCCTGGCGGGTGCACGCGGCAAAGAGGCCGCCCAGCGCGCCGTGGAGATCTACGGCGGCGGGGCGGCCCCTTCGGACGTCGAGTTCCAGCTGGAAGCCCGAATCCTGTTCGGCACGCTCTGGGGCGTGCTCATGGAGAACTCTTAGGCGCGGCGCCTGCGCAGCACCAGCAACACGGCCGCACCGGCAGCGACGAGCGCAGCGCCCAGGCCGAGCAGCCAGGCGGACCCGAAGCCGGTGGACGCGAGGTCGTCGGTCTCAGCGACCGGCACGGGCGCGACCGTGGTGGTCGTGGTCGGCGCGACTTCCTCGCTGGAGGCGGAGGTGGAGGTCGAGGTCGGCGTCGACGAGTGCGTCACCGTCGAGGTGGACGTCGACGTGGAGGTCTCACTCGACGAGCTGCTCGTGCTGGTCGGCGGCTGCTCGTCGACGATGCCGCAGCCGTACCAGTGGCTGATCTGCGGGAGCTGCCCACCGTTGTTGAACGGCGACCGCAGGTCCTCCCACGGCAGCGTCGCGCCGAGCTTGTCCGCGAGGTAGACGTTGAACTTGTCCCCGCCCTTGACCACGATGCCCGTGACCTTGACGCCGGTGGGCAGCGCGGTGATGTCCAGGTGCTGCTGGTTGTCACCACCGGTGTACGTGAACTTGTTCGGGTGGATCGTGGTCCCGGTCAGCCCACCGACGGTGCAGGCCTCGGGGTGGTTGATGTCGACGTTCTTGAGGAACGGCGTCGCACGGGGGTCGTCCGTGGTCGGCTCGTCCGCGAAGGCGGTGGTCGCAAGGGCAAGCGTGGCCACAGCGGCCACGGCGGCCGAAGCGAGCAGGCCGGCTCTTCTCAGGGGCGTCAAACGCATCGGGTTACTCCGTGGGGGCTCGGCGGGATGCCGCGATCTAAGACGATCGACGTCGCCCGAACGGGTTAGATGACGATCAACTGCGGCCTTGTGGCCTAGTTGTTATTCGTCTGTGAAGTCGCGTGCCCGAACGACCGAACGCCGAAGGGGCCGGCGAACCGGCCCCTTCAGCAACACAGGAGAACGAAGCTCAGTCGTTCTGCTCGACCTCGGCGGGTCGCAGGAACACAGTGCCGCCACCGTTGGGCATGCGCCTGAACCAGTCGACGGGAGTCACTGGCTGCCCGACCACCGGACCGACCCCGGTCGGAAGATGGGGAAGGTGCACGCCAGGAGTCTGCGACGACTGCGGCCGGTGGAGTGGTTGGTTCGGGGTGGTCATCGGTTCCTTCTCGAAAGGGATCAAATACTCGAGTTTGTCTTTCCGAGCAGTGAGGAACGCAGAAGTTGACCTAGAACTGCGCGAAGGCGTCGATCCGCGACAACAGGATCTGCCTGCCAGTGCTCAGTCGCCTCCACCAGCATGGATTCGAACGACATTGCCGCTCTATCGCCTTGCTGCAACCTGGCTACAAGCCAGCTCGCGTCAGTGTCGAGCCAGAAGATCTCGGGCGGTTGTACCACACGAGCTCCCACCATTCGTCCGGTTTCAGCAACCCGAAACCGCACACCTGGCAATACGTGAAGATAGTCGTCATCGTTCAGTTCGACACTCTGGGCGAGACGGTCCAGATCAGACTGCCCACCCGCCTCATCTGTGGGAATGCCCGCGAGTCCGTGCAACAACCAGCGCGCGTCGGCACGCAGATCGTTCTCGTGGGCGAGCAGCCAGTCACCGATCTCGTCGGCCCGTTCCCGCGCCTTGGGCAGCAGGGAGATCGGGCCGAGTCCTTCGGTTCTGGCCGAGATGAAGAACTGCGCCAGGCAGCTGTACGCATGCCATGCCGCGAACGTCTGCTCCAGCGGCCACCTGGCGTGCGACCACGAAGTCTCGAAGCACTCGACGTCCTCGGCATGCACGTCGAGGAACTCGCGGGTGATCGCGAGATCGAAGAACTTCTCGTGCGCGCCCTCGTGCACGAGCGCCTCAGCCACTTCGATCGGAGTGGCGGGCTCGTCGATCAGCACGATGCCCGGCACGTAACGCGAAGACGCTGACACCACACCACCCGACGTCTCCGCCTTCAGCACGGCGAGCATCGACACGTGGACAAGGAGGTCGTCGGCCATCTTCGGCACCAACCGCCGCAACAGCCGAACACCCTCGGCCACGATCGAGGCCACAGCCTCGAACCGCTCCCCGTCCGCAGCGGTCAACGGAGCGGGCGCCGCACCCGGTGGAGCGACGATCCGCAACGGCGCTTCCAGCAGATCAACCGCCTTCGGGTCCTCCACGAGCAGTACACCGACGTCGCGCACCCGCAGGCCAGCGACCCGGTGCAGCACGGCCGGATCCAGGTCGCCGTGCCCCGCCAGGGATCGACCGATCTCGTAGCGCACGAGCGGGTGGTCGAGGAGGTTGTCCGACAACCCGATGCCAGGTGCGAACAAATCGACCGCGAGGCGATACAGCGCCCGCCGCTCGGCGACCAGCTTCGACGCAGGCGAGATCGCCGCATGAAGCGCATGCGTGCTCGCAGCGGGCGCACCCATCTCGGACCCCTACTCACGTCCCCCGACGCCATGGAGTCATGGGCCCGCCACACAGCGACGCGCCCTGATGGCGCGAAACCATAAAGCATACCGTGATCTGCACAACACCGGGACCCCCTACAACGGCCGGTGCCCCGGTCGGCGTCCGAAGACGCAGGCCGGGGCACCGGTCTGGCTGGTTCTGCTCATCAGCCGAACATGACGCTGGTGACGTTCACGAAGCCGACCACGGCGAGCGCGACGACCGAGACGGCGACCATCGTGAGAACGCGGCGCCAGCCGATCGCGGTGACGGCGACTGCGACGGTGGCGGCGATTCCGAGAGCACTTCCTGCGGACATCTCGATTCCCTCCCGACTAGGCGAGTACGTGATCCGGGTGTGGGCGGTCCCAGGCGCCTCGCCTGCGTAAAGGATCGCGTAGTTGTAGGTTGTCTGTCAACGGTCGCCAGGTTGCCAGACAAGTTGCAACCAGACTGCGAGAGGCCTAAACTGAACCAATGCCCGTCGACGATTCCCATCTCGGCGAGAGCTGGGCGCTCTCGCCCGACTCGCGACGGCCGCTGCCGGAGCTCATCGAGCAGAAGCTCCGCGAGCAGATCATCGGCGGCACGCTCAAGGCCGGTGACCGCCTCCCCACCGAGCCGGAACTGGCCCGCAAACTCGATGTCGCCCGCAGCTCGCTGCGTACAGCTCTGCAGCGACTGCAGCTGCAGGGCATCGTCGAGGTGCGCCGCGGCCTCGGCTGGTACGTCCGCCGCACCGACCTCGCCGCCGTCGAGGAGCACCTGGAGGGCAGGCTCGCCGCACGTCAGTTCGTGCAGACCGACCTGCTGGAGGTGCGAATCGCGCTGGAGACCACGGCCGCGAGCCTGGCCGCGGTCCGCGCGGGCGACGGTGAGCTCGACGAGCTGGCCAAGCTGAACCGCCGCTACCAGCGCGCACCGGTCGACGACGTGCAGGAGGTGATCGAGTCGGACGAGGAGTTCCACTCGGCACTGATGCGCGCGTCGCACAACGAGCTGCTGGAGCAGATGTACCAGGTGCTGGTGCCGGGGCTGCAGGACTGCAAGCGGCACGCGCACCCGTCCCGCGAGGTGCACATCCGGTCGGCGAACGAGCACGAGCAGATCATCTGGTTCCTGCGCAGGCACGACGAGGTGGGCGCGAAGAGCGCCATGACCACCCACCTGCTCGGCCTGTACAACGACCTCACCACCGACGACTCCAAAGCGAGAGCCACCCTCAACACGTACGTGGGGGTGTCGGACAACCCGATCTGGAACCCGAGACGCTGATACGGCATCGACCGAACGGGTCTGGCGCCGCTGCGACATCACTCCCACCATGTATGGACGACCGGTGGAGTGAGGGGGCGGGCGACGAGTGGTGGCGGCGCGCAGGCACAAACAGGCGCTGGCCGTCGCAGTTCTGCTCATCCTGGTCGCCGCGGCGGACCTGACCGCGGTCCTGCTCTGGCAACCGACCTCGCGCAGCCTGCCGCACGACGTGCTGGTGGTGCTGTGGCCGTTGCCCGCACTGATCGGCATCGTGATCGGCGCGTACGAACTCTTCGTGCACAGCCGCCTGGTCAGCGAGATCGGCCGGATCGCCGGCCCCGGCATCGTCGAGCACCTGCTGCCCGGTGACGTCCTGCGCACGTTCCTGACGACGATCTACGGCAGCAACGACGCGAACCAGGACGTGATCTCCGGGGTGCTGGGCGGCAACGGCCTGCGCCCGCACGGCAAGGACCTGACCATCAGCACCAACACCACGGTGAAGATGGAGCTGCAGGGCATCGACACGAAGACCTACCACCTGGTGACGACGCAGACCTACCAGTTCCGGCACAACGTCCCCGTCGACCGCTTCGTCATCTTCGCCACCAGCAACGTGCTGCTGCGCGACACGATCAGCGCTGCGTGCCGCTACCCCCTGTTCGAGCTCTACTACATCACCGACCCGTCGCTGTTCCTCGAGTCCGTCGACGATCTGCTCGGCTCCACGCAGATCGCGGTGGACTACATCGACCACGCCGGCGCCGGGCGATCCGCAGCACCGAGCCAGATCCCGCCGGTCGAGGTGCGGTTCGACCAGTGGCCGAACTACCTGACTTTCTTCCGCGAGTCGATGGGCACGATGCGCAAGCTCAGCCCGCACGATCACCTCAGCGATCTGCGCATCTTCGAGTGCGACCTCAGCGCGATCGCGGACGACCACATCGTCAGTGCCATCCAGGGACTCAGTGTTCGATCACGCACGCTCCAGCGCACCAACGAAGGTTTCTGCTACTGGCAGCCGCCGTATCCGTCCTATGTGGAGCAGATCAGCTTCGACGCCCGCAAACTCGGTGTCGACCACTCCCCTGAGCACGAGTTCAGCATCATGCCGTTCCTCTTCCGCTCTGCCACGGTGACCGGACAGTGGCTGAAGGCGGACGACCTGGACGACCTCACCGTCCGGTCGTGGCTTCTCCCCGGTCACGGGGTGGCTCTGATGTGGCGGGAAGCCCGATATTGACCGTGCCACCGTTCGGTGCGCGGCGGAACCAGTCGACTCTGTTCACTGCCTCGCCCGGCGAGCTCGGATATTCAGGAGGCACAGGAATTCCGGGGTTCGACGGCACCGCCGCAGTCGAGCTGTCGTCCTCTGGCAACGTGCGGTCGGGGGTCATCGCGTCCCCTCCTCCTCTGTCACCATGAAGTCTATCGGGAATCACGACTTCGCCGACACTGGTTGCCAGCCAACGAACTTGATCTCATATCGGTAACCGAGCTTCGTGTTCTTCGACCGCCAATGGACACCGTTGCCGTGTCGGCACGTGCTCGACTGGAGTATGGACTCTTCGCCGTCAACCTGCTCATCACGGTTCTGACTTGCTTCAACGAGGTAACGCGCAAGCGGAGATGGGTACAGCTCAAGGCTCTCCTCACCGATCAAGTGGACGTCGACTTCGTCCGTCAGGTACGAAATATCGATCATGTGCGACTCCTCCGTGAATAGAGCCGGCATGCTTTCGTTGAACGCGATCTCCAACGTGACGCGACATTTGGACTTGCCCACCTCCAGTGGTACCGGCACGTGGACCACCCATTCTTCAAAAACGAGACCGGTGTACTGCTGTCCTTCTACGGTCGACCGCCGCCTGCGGTCATAGGACTGGCGCACGTCGTGGACTCGCCCATCAACCACCATGCGACGTAGCGATGCGCTTTGCCACGCAGGGGCGCCTGACTTCGCACTGGAGAACACCGGAAACGCGATCCAGTGCACCGCGACGTCCCGCTCCGCCTCCACTTCGAGATCGACCGTGTAGGTGCCGCTGCCGCCAGGGCTGACCACAAGCCGGTCTGTGCGCTTGCGCATCCGCACGTGTCGAGACACGTGGGCTTCCAGATCGCGCAACGATCGCAACAGGGCGATCCGCTGCTGCAACGTCGTGCTGATGATCCAGAGCAACACCAGGAAAGTCGCCGCTCCCGCGGCGTACATGACCCAGTTGAGAACTTCGAAGAGCTGCTTCTTGTCAGCTTCGTTCCGGAGACTGACGAGCGTGGCGGCGACGGTCAACAGGACGCTGACGGCACCTGAGGCGAACGCGGCGACAGCGGGCGAGGTACCCGATCTGACCGGATCTGCCATCGCGTGTCCTCTGGCTCGATCAACAGGTCATCCAGGGTAAGCAGACCGGGAAAGCGACCGGCACTGTCGTCACCCGTTCGGCTCGTCGCGCAAGCGAGCGCAAGAACTTGCGTACACTTGCGCCATGACGCAACGGAGGCTGGCCGAGGTCGCGGCCAAGGTCGGGGTCAGCGAGGCCACCGTCAGCCGGGTGCTGAACGGGAAGCCGGGGGTGTCGGACGCCACGCGATCTGCTGTGCTCACGGCGCTGGACGTGCTGGGCTATGAGCGGCCCACGCAGCTCAGGGGTGAGCGCGCGAGGCTTGTGGGTCTCGTGCTCCCTGAGCTGCAGAACCCGATCTTCCCCGCGTTCGCGGACGTGGTCGGCAACGCGCTGGCGCAGCGGGGGTTCACGCCCGTTCTGTGCACCAGGACCGCTGGTGGGGTCACCGAGGCCGAGTACCTGGAACTGCTGCTTGAGCAGCACGTCAGCGGCATTGTGTTCGCGGGTGGGCTGTATGCGCAGAAGGACGCCAGCCACGGGCACTACCAGCAGATGATGAGCCGGAAGCTGCCGGCGGTGCTGGTCAACGCGGCCATCGACGACCTGGCGTTTCCGCGGGTTTCGTGTGACGACGCGGTGGCGGTGGAGCAGGCGTACGGGCACCTGCTCTCACTCGGGCACAAGCGGATCGGGGCGGTGCTCGGGCCGCCGGATCACGTGCCCAGCCAGCGGAAGCTCGAAGCCATCAACAAGCAGGGCGGGGCGGACGTCGAGCACGCCATGTTCAGCCTTGAAGGTGGGCAGGCGGCGGCGACGAAGCTGGTGCAGCGCGGGGTCACGGCGATCATCTGTGCGAGCGACCCGCTGGCGCTGGGTGCGATCAGGGCCGTCAGACGAGCTGGGCTGGACGTGCCGAAGGACATGTCGATCATCGGGTACGACGATTCGGCGTTCATGACCTGCACTGATCCGCCGCTCACGACTGTGCGGCAGCCGATTGAGGCCATGGGCAGGGCCGCCGTCGAACTCCTCGCGAACCAGATCTCGGGCAACGCGGTGGCGCCGGACGAGTTGTTGTTCGAGCCGGAACTGGTGGTGAGGGCCTCCACGGCGCCCGTCCGGTAGGGCAGTCGGCTTCTTGCGAGTTTCAGTCTAGATATTGCGTTCAGATGTAACGGCGTCTTATGGTCGCCGTCACATCGACGCGCTCGCGAGAAGGGCGGCCCCACCATGAAGAAGTCCGCTGCCGTGCTGATTTGCGGTGTCCTGGCCATAAGCGCAGTCGGCTGTGGGAGCGGTTCCACGACCGAACCGGGCGGCAAGGTCGTCGTCAACATCAACGGCCAGCCACCGCAGACCCAGCCGTTCGACCGTCAGGTGTTCGACGAGGACGTCGCGGAGTTCGAGAAGCAGAACCAGGACATCGACCTCGTGCCGCACGAGGGGTTCATGGACCCGAAGACGTTCAGCGCCAAGCTCGCCGGCGGTCAGCTGGAGGACGTCTTCTACGTCTACTTCACAGATCCCGCGTCGCTCATCGCCAGAAAACAGGCCGCCGACCTCACGGACTACGTGAAGGACGTCAAGTACTACGGCGACCTCAAGCAGGAGCTCAAGGACGTCTTCACGGTCGACGGCAAGGTCTACGGCCTCCCGACCGCGAACTACACGATGGGCCTGCTCTACAGCCGCACCAACTTCACCAAGGCCGGCCTCGATCCCAACAACCCGCCTAAGACGTGGGACGACGTGCGAAGTGCCGCCAAGAAGCTCAAGGACGCCGGTGTCACCGGGTTCGCCGAGTACAGCAAGAGCAACCAGGGCGGCTGGCACTTCACGACGTGGATGAAGTCCGTCGGCGGTGACATCGCGCGCAAGGACGGCGACACCTACAAAGCAGACTTCAACAACGACAAGGGCAAGGAAGTCCTGCGCCGCCTCAAGGAGATGCGCTGGGACGACAACTCCATGGGCGAGAAGCAGCTCCTGGAGATCGCCGACGTGCAGAACATGATGGGCGCGGGCCAGCTCGGCATGTACCTCGCGGCACCGGACAACGTCGCCACGATCGTCAACCAGTTCAAGGGCAAGTACGACGACTACGGGCTGGCGGCGATCCCCGGCCAGCAGGGCACGCTGCTCGGCGGCGAGGGGTACATGATCAACCCCAAGGCCACGCCGGAGAAGATCAAGGCCGGCCTCAAGTGGGTGCAGTGGAAGTACCTGAACCCGGACCGCCTCGAAAGCAACCTGCAGAAGTACAAGGACCGCGGCCAGCCCGTCGGACTGCCGATCCCGCCGATCGCCGACATCTGGACCGGTGAGCCGCGCAGCAAGCAGGAAGCGCTCAAGGGCAAGTACGCCACCATGCCCGTGCAGAACTTCCAGGCCTATGTGGACGGTTCCGAGCGCACGAGGGGTTCGCTCGAACCGCCGCAGGCGCAGCAGGTCTACGCGATCCTCGACAACGTCGTGCAGGCGACGCTGACGAACAAGGACGCCGACCACGCCGCGTTGCTGAAGGACGCCGAGACGAAGGTCAACGCCGTCCTGGCCCAGGTGAAGTAGGTGCGGCGCCACGTCACCGCGTACGGCTTTCTGAGTGCCGCACTGGTCGTCTTCGCGGTGTTCTCCTGGTGGCCCATCGTGCGCGGGGTGGTCCTGAGCTTCCAGCAGGTCAACTTCGTCACGAGTCCCGACTGGGTGGGCTGGGAGAACTTCGAACGGCTCTTCGCGGACCCGCTGTTCGTGGTGGCGTGGCGCAACACGTTGTACTTCACGGTCCTGGCACTCGTCATCGGCTTCGGAGTCCCGTTCCTGACGGCCGTGGTGCTCAACGAACTGCGGCACGCCAAGGGTTACTTCCGCCTGCTGGTCTACCTGCCGGTGATGCTCCCGCCGGTCGTCACGGCGTTGCTGTGGAAGTGGTTCTACGACCCGGGGCCCGGCCTGTTCAACTCAGTCCTAAGAGGACTCGGCCTGCCCACGAGCCAATGGCTCGACTCCAGCAGCACCAGCATGATCAGCCTCGTGCTGGTGATCACGTGGGCGAACATGGGCAGCGCGACGCTGATCTACCTGGCCGCGCTGCAGACCATCCCCGGCGAGCTGTACGAGGCGGCGGACCTGGACGGCGCGGGCATCCTCAAGAAGGTCTGGCACGTCACCATCCCGCAGACCAAGTTCGTGATCCTCATGCTGCTGCTCCTGCAGGTGGTCGCGACCATGCAGATCTTCACCGAGCCGTTCGTCATGACCGGCGGCGGCCCGGAGGAGTCGACGGTCACCGTGCTGCTCCTGCTTTACCGCTACGCCTTCTACTACAACGACTTCGGCACCGCGAGCGCACTGAGCCTGATCCTGTTCGCGGTGCTGGGCGTCTTCTCCTTCCTCTACCTCAAGATCACCAGGAAGGCGGACGCATGAGAACCCTCACCAAGGGCAGCGGCCCTGCCTACTGGGTGGTCCTCGCCCTCACGCTGGTCCTGTTCACCGCGGCGTTCCTGGTCCCGCTGATCTGGGTGCTGGTCGGCGCGTTCAAGCCACCGGCCGAACTCGCGCGGCAGCCACCGACGATCCTGCCGGAGACCTGGGAACCGGGCGCGTACGTCGACGCGTGGAACTACATGGACCTGGGCCAGTTCTTCCTCAACACGTTCGTCGTCGCGATCGGCGCGTGGGCCGTGCAGATGGCCGTGATCGTCCCGGCGGCCTACGCGCTGAGCAAGCTGAGGCCCTGGGGAGGCAACCTGGTCCTCGGCCTGATGCTCGCCACGCTGATGTTGCCCGCGACGGCGCTGCTGGTCCCGCTCTACCTCACGATCACGGACCTCGACCTGCTCAACAACCCGGCGGGCATCTGGCTGCCGTTCGCGGCCAACGCGCTGAACGTCTACCTGCTCAAGCGGTTCTTCGACCAGATCCCGGAAGAACTGCTGGAAGCAGCGAGGATCGACGGCGCGGGCACCTGGACCACGCTGATCAGAATCGTCCTGCCCATCTCGCGGCCCATCCTCGCCGTCGTCTCGATCTTCGCGGTCGTCGCGGCCTGGAAGGACTTCATCTGGCCGCTGCTCGTGTTCTCCGACCCGGCGAAGCAGACGCTCAGCGTGGCACTGCAGCGCTTCGCCCCCGACACACCGATCAACCTCCTGCTCGCCGGCCTCGTGCTGGCGAGCCTGCCGATGGTCGCGCTGTTCCTGGCGTTCCAGCGGCACATCCTCGCGGGGCTCACCGCGGGCGGCGTAAAAGGCTGAAAGGACTCCAGATGAGTTGGTGGCGCAACGCATCCATCTACCAGGTCTACCTGCGCAGCTTCGCGGACGGCAACGGGGACGGCGTGGGCGACCTGGCCGGCCTCCGCGCCAAGCTCCAGCACATCGCGGGCCTCGGCTTCGACGCGATCTGGCTCAACCCGTGGTACCCGAGCCCGCTCGCCGACGGTGGCTACGACGTTGCGGACTACCGCGACATCGAGCCGGTGTTCGGGTCGCTCGCCGACGCCGAGAAGCTCATCGCGGACGCGCACGGGCTCGGCATCCGGATCATCATCGACCTGGTCCCGAACCACTGCAGCGACCAGCACCCGTGGTTCAAGGAAGGCCTGTGGGATCGCTTCCACATCCGTGAGGGCGAGGAGATCCCCAACGACTGGCAGTCGCGGTTCGGCGGCCCGGCGTGGAGCAAGCTGCCCGACGGTCGCTGGTACCTGCACCTCTACGCCGCCGAGCAGCCCGACTTCAACTGGGAGAACCCGGCCGTCGAGGACGAGTTCGAGGACATCCTGCGGTTCTGGCTCGACCGCGGCGTCGACGGGTTCCGCATCGACGTGGCGGACGGCCTGGTCAAGGACTTCAGCAAGCCCGACGCCGACCAGCCCTACTCCGACCAGGACGGCGTGCACGAGATCTACCGGGAGTGGCGCCGGATCGTCGACGAGTACGACGGCGACCGGATTCTCGTCGGCGAGATGTGGCTGCCGGACCCCGTCCGGTTCGCCAGGTACCTGCGCCCCGACGAGATGCACAGCGCGTTCAACTTCGACTTCCTCTGCTGTCCCTGGAACGCCCAGGAGCTGCGCCAGGTCGTCGACGACACACTCGCCGCGCACGAACCCGTTGGCGCGCCACCGACCTGGGTTCTGTCCAATCACGACGTCACCCGGCACGTGACCCGTTATGGCCGCGAGAAAACGGGATTCTCGTTCGCGGACCGGCAGCACGGCGCCCCGACGGACTTCGAGCTGGGCACCAGACGGGCCCGCGCGGCGATCATGCTCACCGCGGCGCTGCCCGGTGGCGTGTACGTCTACCAGGGCGAGGAGCTCGGCCTGTGGGAGGTCGAGGACCTGCCCGACGACCTGCGCGAGGACCCGGTGTGGCACCGCTCCGGCTTCACCGACCGCGGCCGCGACGGCTGCCGGGTGCCGCTCCCCTGGGCCGCCGACGACGGCCCGAGCTGGCTGCCGCAGCCGGAGAACTGGCAGGACTTCTCGGTCGCGGCGCAGTCGGACGACCCTGAATCGATGCTCAGCCTCTACCGGCAGGTGTTCGCACACCGCCGCGCGCTCGACGGCGACCTGGAGTGGCTGGACCTCGGCGCGGACGTGCTGGCGTTCAAACGGGGCCAGCACACCTGCGTGGTGAACCTGTCGGAGAAGGCCATCGACCTCCCCGGCACGGCAACGTTGTCAAGCGTCCCGCTGGTCAACGGCCAGCTGCCGCCCGACGCCGCTGCCTGGTTGGGCTAGAAACGGGCCGCTGAGGTCTCACATCCGGGCATGCCCGAAAGCCGCGCCCCAGGTGGGCGCGGCTTTCGTCATGTGAAACGGGCGAAAATCGGGCAGGATCTCACTCAGTTGTGGTGGCGGCCACAACGTTACGTGGGTGTTTCATCTATGCACGGCCCGAACGGGCAACCACAGATCCGAGTGGGCAGGTGACATGCGAGCCGAGGAACGCAAGCGGCGCATCCTGGCCAGGGCCCGCGCCGACGGCCGCGTCGACGTGGTGGAGATGGCGCAGGAACTGCGCGTCGCCCCCGAGACGGTCAGACGCGACCTGCGCGTGCTCGACGAGCACGGCCTGGTGCGCCGCACGCACGGCGGCGGCGTCCCGGTCGAGAGCGCCGGCTTCGAGACCGGGCTGCGCTTCCGGGCGGGGTCGCACGTGCCGGAGAAGCGGCGGATCGCGAAGGCCGCCGCCGAACGGATCGACGACGCCGAGACCGTGTTCATCGACGAGGGCTTCACCCCGCAGCTCGTCGCCGAGGCGTTGCCGACCAGCAACCCGCTCACGATCATCACCGCGTCGCTGCCGACCGCGGCGGCGATGTCCGAACACCCGTCGTGCACCGTTCTGCTGCTGGGCGGGCGGGTCCGCGGCCACACACTGGCCACGGTGGACCACTGGACGACCAGGATGCTCGGCGAGATGGTCATCGACCTCGCCTACATCGGTGCCAACGGCATTTCCCGCGAGCACGGCCTGACCACGCCCGATCCGGCAGTCGGCGCGGTGAAGGCCAAGGCGCTCAACGCTTCCCGGCGGAAGATCTTCGTCGGCGTGCACACCAAGTTCGGCGTGTCCAGCTTCCACCGGTTCGCCGAGGTCACCGACCTCGAAGCGATCGTCACCGACAGCGGCCTCTCCGCTCACGAGGCCCACCGCTACACGTTGCTCGGCCCCAAGGTCATCAGAGCCTGACGTCCGCCTCATCTTTCGGGTGCGGTTCCCCCTCTTCAGCGCGCCCGAAATCCCCCGGAAAGGAAACGACGATGTCGTCGATCCGCACACACCTCCGCACATTCGGGGCCGCCACCGCTGTGTTGCTCCTAGCTTCCGCCTGCGCGGGCGCTGGAGGTGGTGGGGGCAGCAGCTCCGACTCGATCAACGTCCTGATGGTGAACAACCCGCAGATGCAGGACCTGCAGAAGCTCACCGCGGACAACTTCACCAAGGAGTCCGGCATCAAGGTGAACTTCACCGTGCTGCCGGAGAACGACGTCCGAGACAAGATCAGCCAGGACTTCTCCAGCCAGGCCGGCCAGTACGACGTCGCGACGATCTCCAACTACGAGACGCCGATGTACGCCAAGAACGGCTGGCTCGCGCCGATGGACGACTTCGTGTCCAAGGACAGCGCGTTCGACCAGGCCGACATCCTGGAGCCCATCCGGCAGTCGCTGACCGCCGCCGACGGCAAGGTGTACGCGCAGCCGTTCTACGGCGAATCGTCGTTCCTCATGTACCGCAAGGACATCTTCGAGGCCAAGGGCGTCACGCTGCCGGAGAAGCCGACCTGGCAGCAGGTCGCCGAGGCCGCCGCGAAGGTCGCCACGCCCGAGGTCCGCGGCATCTGCCTGCGCGGCCAGCCGGGCTGGGGCCAGGTGATGGCGCCGCTCACGACGGTCGTGAACACCTTCGGCGGCACGTGGTTCACGAAGGACTGGCAGGCGCAGGTCAACGCGCCGGAGTTCAAGGAGGCCACCAAGTTCTACGTCGACCTCGTCCGCAACCACGGCGAAGCGGGCGCCCCCCAAGCTGGTTTCGCCGAGTGCCTGAACAACATGACGCAGGGCAAGGTCGCGATGTGGTACGACGCCACGGTCGCCGCCGGTCTGCTCGAAGCCAACGACTCGCCGGTCAAGGGCAAGCTCGGCTTCACCCAGGCGCCCGTCGTGAAGACCGACAGCTCCGGCTGGCTCTACACCTGGGCGTTCGGCATCCAGAAGGCCTCGAAGAAGCAGGACGCGGCTTGGAAGTTCATCTCCTGGGCGTCCGGCAAGGGCTACGAGGAACTCGTCGGCAAGAACCTGGGCTGGTCGAAGGTGCCGGACGGCAAGCGTTCGTCGACCTACCAGCGCGCCGAGTACAAGCAGTCCTCCGGCACGTTCTCCGCGCAGGCCGAGGCCGCGATCAAGGGCGCGAAGCCGCTGAACCCCGGCGTGCAGGAACGTCCGGCGCCCGGCATCCAGTTCGTCGGCATCCCCGAGTTCACCGACCTGGGCACGCAGGTGTCGCAGCAGATCAGCTCGGCGATCGCCGGCGCCACCACCGTTGACGACGCGCTGAACAACTCCCAGCAGCTGGCGGAGAAGGTCGCCGCGAAGTACAAGGGGCAGTGAGATGGCGGTACTGACGCGGGAGCGGTCGGTCGTCGACCGGCCGCCTCCCGTCCCCCGCAAGTCCTATCCGAAGTGGGCGCGGCGGGCGCCCTTGCTGCCCGCCCTCATCTTCCTGATCGTCGTGACGCAGCTGCCGTTCGTGGCGACGCTGGTCATCTCGTTCATGAAGTGGAACTCGCTGGATCCCACCAACCGCGGGTTCGCCGGGTTCGACAACTACATCAACGTGTTCACGGACCCGGACCTGCGCTCCTCCGTGGTGAACACGATCGTGCTGACGGCGTCCGTGGTGCTGATCAGCCTGGCGCTGGGTCTGGGCCTGGCGCTGTTGCTGGACAAGAAGTTCCGGGGCCGCGGGTTCGTGCGCACCATGCTCATCGCGCCGTTCCTCGTGGTCCCGGTGGCGGCGGCGCTGATCTGGAAGCACGTGCTCTACAACCCGGAGTACGGCCTGTTCAACGGAATCCTGAACTGGCTGGGCTTCGACGCCCAGCCGGACTGGATCAGCTCCATGCCGATGAGCGCCGTGGTGCTGTCGCTGGTGTGGCAGTGGACGCCGTTCATGATGCTGATCCTGCTGGCCGGGTTGCAGTCCAAGCCGATCGAACCCGTTGAGGCCGCGACGATCGACGGTGCCTCGCCGTTCCAGATCTTCCGGTACCTGACCTTCCCGCACCTGCGGCAGTACCTGGAGCTCGGCGGGCTGCTGGGGTCGATCTACATCGTGCAGAACTTCGACGCGGTCTTCACGATCACGTCCGGGGGTCTGGGCACGGCCAACCTGCCGTACATGATCTACCAGACCTTCTACCAGGCCCACGAGTACGGCGAGGCGTCCGCTGCCGGCGTGATCGTGGTCGCCGGGTCGATCGTCATCGCGACGTTCGCGTTGCGCGTGGTGTCCTCGCTGTTCAAGGAGGAAGCGCGATGAGCCGGATTTGGGGTGTGCTCGCCTGGTTCGCCGGCATCGTGTTCTTCGCGCCGGTGGCCTGGATGTTCCTCACGTCGCTGCACAGCGAGACGGACGCGGCCACGAACCCGCCGTCCATCGCGGCGCCGCTGACGTTCGACGGCTACGCGGAGTTCTTCGACGGTGGCGCGTGGCCGCCGTTGCTCAACTCGTTCAGCGCGTCCATCGGATCGACGATCATCGTGCTGCTGCTGGCGATTCCGGCCGCGTACGCGTTGTCGATCAAGCCGGTGGAGAAGTGGACCGACGTCCTGTTCTTCTTCCTGTCCACCAAGATGATGCCGGTCGTCGCGGCGCTGCTGCCGATCTACCTGATCGCGCAGTTCTCCGGGATGCTCGACAACATCTCGTTCCTGACGTTGCTGTACTGCTCGATGAACCTGCCGATCGCGGTGTGGCTCATGCGTTCGTTCCTGTCCGAGGTGCCGCGCGAGATCCTTGAGGCCGCGGCGATCGACGGTGCCGGGCTGATCACGATCCTGCGCCGGGTGGTGGCACCCATCGCGATGCCGGGCATCGCGGCGACAGCGTTGATCTGCTTCATCTTCAGCTGGAACGAGCTGTTGTTCGCGCGGGTGCTGACCGGTGTCGTCGCCGGTACCGCGCCCGTGTACCTCACCGGGTTCGTCACCTCCCAGGGCCTGTTCCTGGCCAAGGTGTGCGCGGCCGCGGTCGTGGTCTCTCTGCCGGTGCTCATCGCCGGGTTCGCCGCCCAGGACAAGCTGGTCCAGGGCCTTTCGTTGGGAGCAGTCAAGTGAAAGCAGCAGTGATCACCGGCGTCGGGTCCGTCGAAGTGACCACTGTGGACGATCCCACGTGCGGTCCGCGCGAAGTGGTCGTCGACGTGGCTGCCTGCGGTCTCTGCGGCACGGACCTCCACATCCTGCAGGGCGAGTTCGCGCCCACCCTGCCGGTCGTGCCGGGCCACGAGTTCGCGGGCACGATCGTCGAGATCGGGTCGCAGGTGAACGAGCTGAAGGTCGGCGACCGCGTGGCCGTCGACCCGTCGCTCTACTGCTACGAGTGCCGGATGTGCCGTTCCGGCAAGAACAACCTCTGCGAGCGCTGGGCGGCCATCGGCGTCACGACGTCCGGTGGCGCGGCGGAGTTCGCGAAGGCTCCCGTGGCGAACTGCGTGAAGCTGCCCGATCACGTGCGGACCGAGGACGCGGCGTTGATCGAGCCGCTGTCGTGCGCGGTGCGCGGGTACGACGTGCTTCGGTCGCAGATGGCCTCGCGGGTGCTGATCTACGGCTCCGGGACCATGGGCCTGATGATGCTGCAGCTCGGGAAGCTCACCGGGGCGTCGTCGATCGAGGTCGTGGACCTCAACCCGGACCGACTGGAGACGGCGGTTCGGTTGGGGGTCACGGCGGTCGCGGGATCGGCCGACGAGCTGGACCGGCCGGAGGGCTGGGACGTCGTGATCGACGCGACCGGCAACGAGAAGGCCATCCAGGACGGCCTCGGCCGGGTCGCGAAGGGTGGCACGTTCCTCCAGTTCGGCGTCTCGGACTACTCGGCGCGCGTGACCATCGAGCCGTACAAGATCTACAACCAGGAGATCACCATCACCGGCTCGATGGCGGTGCTGCACTCGTTCGAACGGGCGGCGGATCTCTTCGCGACCGGAGTACTGGATCCCGAGATCTTCATCAGCGACCGGGTGCCACTGGACGACTACGCGGGGGCGTTGGACCAGTTCAAGGCGGGTAAGGGACGCAAGATCCAGGTCCTGCCCTGAGTTGGTTCGAATGTTCGTGAGCACTCGTGTATCCAGACGAGTGCTCACGACTCCTTCCTGACATGTCGAAGTCCGGGCAGAAAGTAGTACCGCCGTACTTTTCGCACATGTCCGACGAAGAGCTCCTCGCCTGGTACGCGGAGCTTCAGGCGCGCGCGGTGAACCCGCCGCCTGGGGACGTCGATTTCGACCACTCCCACAAGGCCGCCAAGCCGATGACCGTGGCACAGCTGCGGCACCGGATCATGACGTTCCAGGGGTGGCCCAAGGAGATCGCGGCCGAGGAGGTCTCGATCCAGGAGTTCACCACGTTGGACGCCGGTTCGCCCTTTCACAACCTGTGGCACTGGCTCAGCGACTGACTCGACGCGAGGTCGTCCTCGCTCGGGTCATTGGCGCGCTGGTGGCCGCTTGTGTGCTCTTCGCCGTCGTGCACACAGCGGTCACCGGCGCGGTTTCGCATCCGCGGAACTGGCTGGTCGCGATCGCCTGCACCCTGCTCGGGGTGCGGGTGATCGGCCATGTCCGCAGGTCGTCCGTCGGGTGGTTGCTGCTGGTCATGGGCGTGTTCGGTGCGGTCGCCGTGGCGGTTGCCGGGCAGCCCGCTGATCATCCCGCCCGCTGGGTCGAGGCGTGGGTCTGGTGGCCCACCTACGCGTTGTTGCCTGCCGTGGCTCTCGTTTTCCCCAACGGTCGGCCGTTGAGCAACCGCTGGTGGATCGCCATCGGTGCGTCGCTGTTGAGCGCTGTCCTTGGTGTCGTCGGGATCGCGTGGGGGTCGTGGGGTGATCCCGTCGGCTTCTGGCAGGGCGGCGGTTCCGGGCCGGCCAAGACGATCACGATGATCGCCGTGTTGGCGGCCGGTGTCGCGGTGCTCGCGGCCGTGGTGTCGTTGGTGCTGCGGTGGCGGCGTTCAGAGGGCGACGAACGTCGGCTGCTCGTGTGGGCGGTGGCGCTGTTGGCGTTGGCCGGCGTTGCGACCGTTGTGGAGACGACGGACGGTCACGTCGCATGGCTCGTTGGTGTGCTGGCGTTTCCTGCTGCTGCGGTCATCGCGATCGTGCGGTACGGCTTGTACAACATCAGCCTGCTGATTCACCGGTCGTTGCTCTACGGCTCGCTGACCGTGGTGCTGCTGCTGGTCTACATGGGCGTGATGCTCGCGGGCGGGCAGCTGTTCGCGGACGACGCCGAGGTCATCGGGGTGGTCGCGGCGGGGCTGGTGTTCGCGCCGATCCGCAGCTGGCTGCAGCGCAAGCTCGACCGGTGGCTGTTCGGCGTCCGTGCCGATCCCTATGCCGCTTTGTCGACATTGAGCGAGAAGCTCGAACGGTCGCAGGACGTGCTGCCGACGGTGGCTCAGACGGTCGCCGAGTCGTTGAAGCTGCCCTACGTGGCGATCCGGGGCGGGTCGGTGCTGGCCGAGCACGGGCGCAGCCTCGGGTGGCCACAGCTGCGTTTTCCCATGACGTATCGGGGTTCTCTGGTCGGCGATCTCGTCGTCGAGCCTCGTGCTCCTGACGAGCGGTTGAGCGATCGTGAACTGGCCCTGCTCGTGGATCTCGCCCGGTCCACTGCGCCGGCCGCTCAGTCGATCAAGCTGACCGCTGATCTGCAGCTCGCTCGCGAACGGCTCGTGCGTGCGCGCGAAGAAGAACGGCTGCGGTTGCGGCGCGACCTGCATGACGGCGTTGGGCCGGCGTTGGTCGGGATTCGGTTGCAGCTCAAGGCTTTGCGGCGGTCTCTGGGCGACGTGCTCGATCCTGTTCTGGGTGACGTCGACTCGACCGCCGGGGAGGTGCGGCGGCTCGTGGACGGGTTGCGGCCGCCGATCCTCGACCAGGGTCTGGCTCTGGCCGTGCGCGATGAGGCCGCGCGGTTCAACGGTGAGCTGACGGTTCGGGTCGAGGCCGAGGAGATCGACGGGCTGTCCGCGGCTGTGGAAGTCGCGGCCTATCGGATCGTCGCGGAGGCGTTGACCAACACCGCGCGCCACTCCGGTGCTTCTACGTGCGTGATCACGGTTCGTGCTGATGGCGATCTCGTCGTGGAGGTCGTCGACGACGGGCACGGGGTTCCGGCTGACGCACGGCCTGGCGTCGGGCTCGGCTCGATGCGGGAGCGCTGTGCGGAGCTGGGAGGATCGTGCACAGTGGAACCGGCTTCACCGCATGGGACGCGGGTGGTGGCGCGGATTCCGTTGGAGGCTCAATGACGCGGGTCGTGATCGCGGACGACCACCCGGTGTTCCGGCGCGGGCTCAAGGCGTTGCTGGACGGCGAGGACGGGCTCTCCGTGGTCGGTGAGGCCGCGGACGGGCTTTCGGCCGTGTCCGTTGTGCTTGAACTGGAGCCGGACGTGGTCGTCATGGACCTCCACATGCCTGTTCTGGGTGGTGTGGAGGCGGCCAAGCGGGTCCTGGAGGCGTTGCCGTCGTTGGGTGTGCTGGTCTTGACGATGCACGAGGACGACGAGCTGGTGTTCGCGGCGATGAAGGCCGGCGCTCGCGGCTACCTGGTCAAGACGACCGACGACGACGAGATCGTGCGCGCGGTGCAGGCGATCGGGGCCGGTGAGGCGATCTTCAGCGCCACCATCGCGCAACGGATGATGGGCTACTTCACCGCGATCTCGTCGTCCAAGGCCGTGGTGTTTCCGCAGCTCACCGACCGGGAACGGGACGTGCTGGAGCTGATGGCGTCCGGGCTCGACAACACCTCGATCGCGCACCGGTTGTCGTTGTCGGGCAAGACCGTGCGCAACCGGGTGTCCGCGATCTTCACCAAGCTGCAGGTGGCGGACCGGGCGCAGGCGATCGTCCGCGCGCGTGAGGCGGGGTTGGGAAGTCCCTCCTGATTTGGGACACCGGTCACCTGACGGCGGGACAGGTCCTTGAGTTCGATCGGCGCATCCGCCGAGCTTCAGGGGGCTTGACCGCATGGACATCACCTGGGACGTCGCACACGCGCGGCTCAGTCACGAACGAATGCTGCACATCACCAAGGCGCTGATCTCGATGCGCCCGGAGACCGTCACGCTGGGCGGAGGGGAGCCTCTCAGCGTGCCGGGGTTGTTCGAGATCCTCGACCAGTTCCGGGTAGCGGGCATCGACGTCGTACTGCGCACCTCCGGCAAGTCGCTGCACCCGTCGATGGTGCGGACGCTGCTGACCTCGTGCGCGCGCATCGAGGTGTGCGCGATGGCGTTCACCCACGCCCTGCACGCGCTGCACCTGTTCGACATCGGCGCCGCCAAGCTGGACCGGCACGCGGTGTTCGGACTGGACGCGACCGGCATCCGGCGCGGGTTCGACCGGCTGGAGGACTTCTGCGCCACCACGGCGTTCGAGCTGCCGCACCTCGGGTTCATCGCGTTCAGCGACACGATCGGGCCGGACCACACGCAGTACCTGCAGTCGCTGGCGCCTCAGACCGTGCGGGTGACGGTGGAGACGCCGAACACCTCGGTCGTCAGAGCCAGGTGATCAGGGCGCGCCAGGACGTCGTGGAGAACGCGAGAACGTCACCGCTCGCGTTCTTCTAGGCCGCTCCTGTGCTGGGAACGTCAAAATCGTCTCGCAGTCCGTTGACGTACTCCGTCAGCATGCGCCGCGACTGTTCCTCGTCCAGGGCAAGGGCATCCAGCCGCTGGAAGTACTTCGTCGCCCGCGTGACGGCCGTGGTGTCCTGTGCGAACACCTGAGCCATGTCCGTCTCGGTGTACACCACCGGGGACGCCTTGCCGAACTCGAACAACTGGAACGGAGAGCGGAACGTGCTGACGCTGTCAGGCACGATCCGCAAGACGTGTGTGCGGTGGAGAAGGCGCAGGTGCTGCTCTTTCATGAGCTGCGCGTCGCCGAGCCGTCTGCGCAATGCGAGTTCGTGCACGTAGAACACGCATTCGGGGCGGTACGGCCGCCTCAAGATCGTCTGCCGTTCCATGCGCGCCTGGACGTACTTTTCGATCTCCTCCGGCGGTTCGAGGTTGGCCTCGATGAACAACGACCGTGCGTAGCGTTCTGTCTGCACGAGCCCGTGCAGATTCATGACTTCATAGGAATAGATCTTCGTGGCCATCGCCTCGGACATCACGATCATGCGCAGGTTGTCAGCCCGCGGCACTACGCACGGATCGAAGGCGTTGCGGTAGCGGTCGCGAAAGTCCTCGAAGTAGCGGAGGTTCTTGTCGCACGTCGCCATGAACTGCACGAGATCGACCTCGGTCGCGCGCACCTTGCCGAGCTCGATGTTCGACACCTTGCTCGGATCCCAGCCGAGATGAACGGCCATCTCGCGACCGGTGAACGTGGTGCAGGACTCCCTCAACCGGCGCAGTTCGTCCCCGAGAAGCCGGCTGTAGGCCGTGGAAATGATCGCGGTCATGTCCACCGAACGTAGGGCTTGGAGGAACTCCAAGCACCCGCTCATTCGGGTGAAAACGGGCTAGAAAACACCCCCGCGAACAGCGAAAACGTCCTCGATAGGCTGCATCGCGCCGATAGCGAGCCGCAGCAGCACACGGGCCTTACGAGCGCATAGCCACCCGGCCATCACCGCACCGCGCTTGATCAGATCCGACTCGGACCCGACGAACCCGTAGGTGTTCCGGAACGTGGTGCCCGCACCGGTCCGTGTGGCCACCACGACCGGGAACTGCGCGCGAGAGATCGCCTCAGCCATCCCGACCGACACGTGACCAACGCCGGTAGCCGCGACAACCGCACCACGAACGTTGAGCCAGTCGAGGATCGAGCCGTCGTCGTCCAGCGTGGCCTCGATGAGCGGAACCGTTGGCACGTCAAGGGGGCGCGGCAGCGCGGGCAGCTGGTGCGCGGGGTGGAAGTACTGCGGCGCGCCCTCGACGCACAGGCCGAGCGGGCCGGGGAACGACTCGAATGCGTTCGGCAGGCTGCTGTGCGCCTTCCGAACCCAGCGGGCGGCGTGCACCGAGTCGTTGATCACGAGCAGGGCGCCGCGGCCGCGTGAGTTCTGAGCGCCGGCGACCGAGACGGCGGCGGCTAGGTTGGCCGGGCCGTCGGCGCCGGGCAGGCCGGGGTGGCGCATGGCGCCGGTGACGACGACCGGTTCCTCGTGCGGCCACAGGCAGTCGAAGAAGTACGCGGTCTCTTCGAGGGTGTCGGTGCCCTGGATGATCACGACGCCGCGAGCGCCCTCGCGCACCTGACGGTCGGCCCAGTCGAAAGCCTCCAGGAGGGTCTCGAACGTCAGCGAGGCGCCCGGGATGGTCGCCAGGGTGACGATCTCCCCCACGTCCAGGCCGCCGACCAGGTCCTGGGCGCCCAGTGTCGGCGCCACTCCCCCGGACCCCGTCATCGTGATCGTGCCGCCGAGCGAGGCCACCGCCACACGTGATTCCATGCACGTCACCTTAGGGCCTCCCAGCAGGCGGAACGATTTGTCCCGGATGGATCAGGCCCTGAGCATGGGGCGCGTGTCCACCGTTGTCATCCGCTCGGCCGCCGACGTGAACGCACTGGTGAACTCTGGTGCGGCGCGAGGCAGCAACGCCCGTGTGATCGTGTTCCTCGCGCTCGGCGGGATCTTCCTCGACGCGTACGACTTCAGCTCTCTCGCGTACGGGATGCGTGACATCACGCAGCAGTTCGGGCTGTCGCCGGTGTGGGCCGGGATCGTGAACGCGTCGATCATGGTGGGCGCGGTGGTCGGGGCGTTGTTCGGTGGCGTGCTGGTCGACCGGATCGGGCGCTACCAGGTGTTCATGGCGGACATGTTGTTCTTCGTCGTTGCCGCGGTCGGGTGTGCGTTGGCGCCGAACGAGTTCGTGCTCGTGTTCTTCCGGTTCCTGATGGGCATCGGCGTCGGGATGGACCTGCCGGTGGCGATGGCGTTCCTGGCCGAGTTCTCGCGGCTGACCGGGCGCGGCAGCAAGGCCTCGCGCACCGCCGCGTGGGCGCCGGCGTGGTTCACCGCCACCTCCGCCTGCTACCTGGTGATCCTGGGGCTTTACCAGGTCGTTCCGCACGAGCACCTGTGGCGGTTCACGGTGGGGTTCGGCGCGGTTCCCGCGATCGCGATCCTGTTGGTGCGCAAGAAGTACATGAACGAGTCGCCGTCGTGGGCCGCGCAGCAGGGTGACCTTGAAGGTGCGGCACGGATTCTGCGCGAGTCGTACGGGGTGGACGCGGTCGCCGAACCTGGACCGCCGGAGCCCAAGAAGGCGAGCGGGTCGTTCCGGCCGTTGTTCAGCTCCAGGTACCGGCTGCGCACGACTTTGGCGCTGGCCGTCGCGTTGGCGCAAACGTTCGCCTACAACGCCGTCGCGTACGGGCTGCCGGTGATCATCGCGTCGTTCCTGGCGCAGGGGCCGCTGACCACGATCACCGCCTCGCTCGTCTTGAACCTCGGTTTCGCCGTCACCGGCGGTCTGCTGGGCATCCGGTGGGCGCGGCGGGGTGCATGGCGCATGACCGTGCTCGGGTTCGCGGTGCAGCTGGCGTCACTCGTGGCGTTGGCGGTGATCGGCAAGCCGACGGGTTCACTGGCGCCGGCCGCACTGCTTTCGTTGGGCGCCTTCCTGTTCGCGCAGGCGTGGGGGCCGGGCGCGCACTACATGACGTTCGCGTCGCTGAGCTACCCGACGTCGCTGCGCGGGGTCGGCGTCGGGTTCAACCAGGGCGTGCTGCGGATCGGGTCGACGCTGTCGCTGTTCCTGTTCCCCGTGCTGGCTTCCGCGCTGGGGACCGGGGTGTTCTGGGTGATCGCGGCAGCGCCGGCGGTGGGGCTGCTGGCGCTGCTGCTGATCCGCTGGGAGCCGGTCGGTTACGACGTCGACGCCGAAGACGCTCTTACTGCGTCCAGTACGTGATGTTGCGGAAGCGGGCCTCCGCGCGGCCGCTGCCGTGGTGGTAGACGCCGTTCTTGAAGTGGCGGGTGGCCCTGCCGCGGTCGTTCACGGTCGCCTTGAGGGCGCCGTTGGCGAAGACCTTGATCTTGCCGGTGCCGCCCGCGACCGCGGTGTGCTCGATGCGGATGCGCGTCCACGTGTTGTAGATGCCGGTCGCGACGACGGTGCTCGTGTAGTACCGGAGCGTGCCGCCGTTGGCGTTGGTGACGTTGAGCATGAAGTCGGTGGCCGGGGTGCCGGGGTCACCGCCGCGCACGCGCAGGATCTGCATGACGGTGGGGCCGTTGACGCCGCTCGGCACGTAGATCTCGGCCTCCAGCGCGTGGCCGCCGCTGGAGTACTCCTGCAGGTAGCGCATTTCCGTGCGCGGGTCGGTGTTGCTGCCCTGCGTGTGCGGCTCGTCGGTGTCGAGCACCCAGCAGGTGTGGACGCCGCCCGAGTTGCTGTACCTGGCGCTTTGCGGGAGGTTCCACGGCTTCTGGACCTTGAACGTGTAGGGCGTCCGGGTCCACGCCGGAGCTGCGTGCGCGGGCGTCGCGAGCAGGGCCACGGCTGGCAGGGCGAACAGGGAACGACGGGGCAGGGTCACGGGAGCCTCCGGCCTCGGTAAGTGGTCTGGACCAGCATGACCACACCGAGGCCGGACTCCGCAACGTCCGGGCTAGCCCGAAAATCCGGTTACTGGCGCCAGTAGGTGATGTTGCGGAAGCGGGCCTCCGCGCGGCCGCTGCCGTGGTGGTAGACGCCGTTCTTGAAGTAGCGGTTGGCCGGGCCCTCGTCGGCGTGGGTCAGCTTCAGCGAGCCGTTGTAGTAGGTCCGCGTCGTGCCGCGGCCGTTCGCGACGGCGGTGTGCTCGATGCGGATGGTGAACCACTTGTTGTAGATGCCGGTCGCGATGACCTGGTTGCTGTCCTTGCGGAGCGTGCCGCCGTTGATGTTGGCGACGTTGAGCATGATGTCCGTGGCACGGGTGCCGGCCGGGCGGTTCTCGCGCAGGATCTGCACGACCGTCGGGCCGCTGACGCCGCTCGGGATGAAGATCTCACCCTGCCAGGCGCGGGAGCCGCTCGTGTACTCCTGGTTGAACCGCAGCTCGGTGCGCGGATCCGTTGGGCTACCAGGGGTGTGCGGCTGGTCGTAGTCGTAGACCCACATCGTGTGCACGCCGCCCTCGAACTTGTAGCGGGCGCTCACGGCCAGGTTGTGGGGCTTCTGCACGGTGTAGCTGTACGGCGTCGACACCCACTGCGCGGACGGCGGCTGAGCGAGGGCCTGAGCCGCCGGGGCCACGAGCAGGGGTGCGGTCAAAGCGAGGGCGAGCGCAGAGCGTCGCGTGTGGAGAGCAGGGGTTTCCACGTTGAATCCCTCCGACCTTCGATAAGTGGTCTGTACCACTTTGAGGGCACGAAGGTGGAGGGATCAATAGCTGGTTCAAGTTCCGGAACTAGATTCAGATAGGCGAACTTTTCACATTCCTGAACTGAGCTCGTCGAAGGTCGGGAACTTCGTGGCGATGTCGCTGCCGGTGAAGTTGCCGATCCAGCCGTCGTCGTCGTGGAAGAACCGGACCGACACGTAGTCGGGCGTCGTGCCCATGTCGAACCAGTGCGTCGTGTTCGCCGGAACGCTCAGCAGGTCGCCGGCCGTGCACAGCACCGCGTAGACCTTCGAGCCGATGTGCAGGTAGAAAACGCCTGCGCCACGGGCGAAGTAGCGGTCCTCGTCATCGTCGTGGGTGTGCTCGGCGAGGAACTTGTTGCGGAACTCGACGGCCTTCGCGCGGTACTCGTCGGTGTCCGCCGGGGTCATCTCCATCGCGTCGACGTAGGAGTAGCCCTCCGTCTCGCTGACGCGGGCGATGTCGGATTCGTAGACCTGCAAGGCGTTCTCGGCCGTGACACCGTCCACAACGGACCAGCGCAGGAACCGCACGCCGTGCTCCTTGAGCTCGGTGGCGATCACGTCGGGGTCGGTCGTGCGGACGAGGGTCTCCTCGGGGCCGGAGTCCGGCCACACCGTCAGCAGCGTCATGAGTGCCTCCCCGTAAAGATGTCTCGCGTCTCCACCTTGAAGCGCAGCAACCACTCCAGGCATTCCAGCCGGTGCCGGGCCTGCACCAGGTCGTCACCCCACACGTACACCCCGTGCCGGGCCACGAGCAACGCCGGAACCTTCGGGTCGAAGCCCTTCTCGAAGGCGTCGCCCAGTTCGATCATGTCCTGCGAGTTGCGGACGACCGGGATCACGACCTCTTCGTGGTCGTACCGGCCGAAACCCTTGAGCATCTCCAGGTCCTTGAGCACGACACCGTCCGGCCAGTGCTCGGCCGCGACGACCGGCGCCAGCGCGTGGACGTGCACGACCGCGCCCGCCCCGGCGACCCTGGCGATCCTCGCGTGCAGGCCCGCCTCCGCCGAGGGGACCTTGTCGGAGTCGACGGCGAGGCCCTCGGAGTCGATCACCACAGAGTCCTCCGCGGTGATCTCACCCTTGTCGACGCCGCTGACCGTGACCGCGAGCCGGAGCGGATCCCGTTGCAGGACAACGGAAAGATTGCCGCTCGTGCCACGCATCCAGCCCATCGCGGCGTAGCGGGCACACTCGCGCGCGAGCTCCGCCGTCACGACAGCTCCCACACGGTCGGATGCGGCGTGAAGTCCGCGTTGCCGTACGGCTCACCGGCGCGCGCGACGCCGACCGTCTTCCAGCCCGCCTCCTGCGCGGCGTGCAGCTCGGCCGGAACATCGCTGTAGAACGTGATGTCGTCGCTCTGCAGGGTTTCCGCGATCTTGTGGTACGACGCGGCTTCGCGCTTCGGGCCTGCGTTGACCGTGTCGAAGTGGTGCTCCAGCAACGGGGTCAGGTCGCCGTCGGTGGTGTGCTTGAAGAACGCGATCTGGCCCGCGACCGAGCCGCTGGAGAAGATCGCGAGCTTCACGCCGTCGTCGTGCCACTTGCGGATCGCGGGGACGACGTCCGGGAAGAACTCCGCGACGAGGTCACCCTGCGCGTAGCCCTGCTGCCAGATCAGGCCCTGCAACGTCTTGAGCGGCGTGACCTTCTGGTCCGCGTCCATCCAGTCGTGCAGCGCTTTGACAACGTCGTCGTGCCCTGCGAGTTCCTTGATCTGCTCGACCGCGTCGGCGACCACGGGGTCGTCACCGTGCTGCTCGATCCACGGCCCGAGCCGCGGCCGGGCGTAGTCGTACAGGACGACCAGCACCTGGTCCGTCGCGCTCAGCGTGCCCTCGATGTCGAGCACGACCCACTTGCTCACCGCTGTTCTCCCTCGTAGTACTTGTCCAGCTCCCCGGCGCCGTACACGCCTCTGTCCGTCACCACGTTCGTGACGAACCTCGGCGGCGTCACGTCGAACGCCGGGTACAGGCCCTTCACCCTCGGCGTGGCACTCGGTCTGCCTCTGACGTGCAGCAGTTCCGCGCCGTCCCGGTGCTCGATCGGCACGTCCTGCGCCGTTGGTGCCTGCTGGTCCGGTGCCTGCACCAGGGCGTGAAACGGTACGCCGAACGCGTGCGCCGCCACGGCCAGCCCCAGTGTGCCGACCTTGTTGACGACGTGCCCGTCCATGGTGACCCGGTCCGCCGCCGTCACCAATGCGTCTACCTCGCCGGATTGCAGCACGGCCGCGCCCATGCCGTCGGTGATGAGCGTGGTGTCGACGCCCATCTCCAGCAACGTTTCGGCGGTGAGCCGTGCTCCTTGCAGGTAGGGCCTGGTCTCGGTGCAGAAGAACCGGAGCTGCTTGCCTTGTCGTTGGGCGGCTCTGACCGTTTCGGTCAGGTAGAGATCCGCCCAGCAGTGGGTGAGGACGGTCGCCTGCTGTGGCAGCAGGTTCGCCGTGTGCTCGCCCAGCGCCTGGCTCTTGGCGCGGTACCTGCGGTCGCCTTCTTGGGCGCCTTTCATGGCTTGGGTGATGTCCTGGGTCGCGTCGACGTGCTCCAGGACGATCTTGGTGGCTTTGCGCAGGGCGTTGTTGGTGCGCCTGGTGTTCTCGAGCAGCCGGGCGGTCTTGGCGAGCTCGTCGCGGGCTTGGGCGAACGGTTGGCGCTCAAGGGTTCTGGCCTTGAGCACCATGCCGTAGAGGACCGCGAAGTACGGGCCGGAGGACTGGGTGACCATGTCCTCGATGGCCCGCGCGACGTCCTCGACCGTCCGGCAGAGCACCCAGTTCCGTTCGAACGGGAACTCGCGGCGGTCGAGGATCAGCACGCCGTCGTCGGTGAGCTTGACCGAGTCGGCGAGCACCGGCTGCATCAGCTGTACCCGGTGTAGGCGGGGCGGGCGCCGGTCAGGAAGTGCTCGCCGACCTCGCGGGCCTTGTAGACGACCGGGTCGTGCAGCGTGAGCGTGCGGGCGTTGCGCCAGAAGCGGTCCACGCCGTACTTGGCCGCGGTGCCGCGCGCGCCGACCTGTTCGAAGATCCGGCTGGTGACCTCGTTGACGAGCTTGGTGCTGACGACCTTGGCCGCGGAGATGGCGACGGCGACCTCGGCGCGCTTGGCCGACGTGAGGTGGCGGCCGAGCTCGGTGGCCTCGTGGAGCTGCTTGCCGGCTTCGTCGGCGAGCAGGCCGGCTGCCTTGGTCTGCGCGACCATCTCGCCGTACGCGGCAACGATGTACGGGTCCTCGGTGGCGTGCTCGACCCCGCTGACGAACCACGGGCGGGTCTTCGTGCGGGTGTAGTCGGCGGCCTCTTCGAGCGCACCCTCGGCGATGGCGACGTAGAGCTGGGCGAGGACGAGCTGGAAGCCGATCGCGGCGAGGCTGATGCGCGGGTCCTCGTTCACCGGCTGGACGCCGAGGATCTCGGTGACCTCGACGTTCTCGAAGACGACGCCGCCGGACGCGGTGAGGCGCTGGCCGATGTTGTCCCAGTCGTCCAGGTAGGTGATGCCGTCGGCCTTGCCGTCGAGCAGGAACGTGAGCTTCTCGCCGTTGTCCGTGCGGGTGGCGCTCACGACGATGCGGTCCGCCTGGGAGGCACCGGTGGCGAACGTCTTGCGGCCGTTGAGGAGGAAGCCGCTGCCGTTGGGCGTGAGCTCCAGCGCCGCGTCGAGCGGGTTGCTGACACCGGCCCAGAACTGGTCGGGCTGGACGGTGAACGGTGCGTCGAACAGCCCGCTGCGCCAGATCTGCAGGTAGTGGTACCCGAGGAGGTGCCCGGCGTTGGCGTCGGCGGCCCCGATGATCCGGTTGATCTTCTGCTGCTCGGCCCAGTCCTTCACGTTGAGCAGGCCGCTCTGACGAAGCAGTTCCACCTCTTTGGCGGGTGGCTGGTTGGCCCGGTCCCGGTCCGCCGCGTCGGACCTGAGCGCCGCCGCCACCTCGTGCGCGACGTCCAGCCAGTTCGTCATCCCTGCTCCTCTCGGTGGTACCCGGTTCAACTTACTTCGTCACACCACCGGGCTAACCACGATGTGAGAGAGACCGTCCGCTGGCAGACTGCCCGCGCACCCCGCTCGACGGGGACATGAACGCTAGGGAGCAATTGGTATGGCGCAGGGCACCGTGAAGTGGTTCAACGGCGAGAAGGGCTTCGGATTCATCGCGCAGGACGGCGGTGGTCCGGACGTTTTCGTGCACTACTCGCAGATCGAGGGCAACGGCTTCAAGTCGCTCGAGGAGAAGCAGCGGGTGGAGTTCGAGATCGGTCAGGGCCAGAAGGGACCACAGGCGCAGGCTGTCCGCGCCGTCTGAGTTGTTTCCGGGGCCCGCTCGGTCTTACGGCTGGGCGGGCTTCTTTTGTGCCCAGACGGATTTCCGCCCAGCAGAGCCAGGTGCGCGACTTGCCTCTGAGGGCAAGGATGCCGATCGCGTTGTCGACGACGTAGACGCAGCCCACCGCTTGAACGCGGTCAGGAAACCTGGCTGCGGGTCGGCTCCCGCCAGTTCGGATCCGAGATCGCCCTGACACCGCCCCTGAGCTGGGCTTCCAGAATTGTCAGACCTGTCTGTCATCGTGAGGTCACACAGAGTTCCATTGGTGACCGATGATGATCGAGAGGCTGCCGTGCACCCCTTCTCCGCTGCATTCCGCCGTGAACTGCAAGGTCCGGCAGCTCGCCCGCTGGACTCGGCGCGATGCGCGGGAGGTGAACCTCGACCTGAACCGCCGGATCGGGGTGCGGACCCGCCGGTCGGCAACCGAAGAGCAGCTGCGGGCGGCGTTGCGGTGGGTGCAGGAGCGGTTGAACGAGGCTGTGCCCCTGAACGGGCACTGCGGTGAGCCGCGGAAAGGCCGCGTCCCGGACGGCCAAGCAGTCGTTGCGCAGCTCACTCAACAAGGCGGCGTTCGTGCTGACCAAGGAAACCCAACGCCATCCGGGCTCGGTCAACAGGGAGCTGAACGACCTGATGGGCGTTGACCGTCGGGCCGAGGCCACTGCGGACCAATTGCGCGAGGCCCTCAAATACGCCGGCGACCGGCTGCGCGCCCTCGGAAGGCGTCAAGGCGCCTCAGGACCACGAGGCTCCGGCGAGGAACAGGCCGACTTCGCGTCGGGCGGCGATCCGCCGTTCTGAGTCGAAGCGGGCGCCGCGGTCCGTCGACCGCGACGCCTGCGCTTCTCGCCGCGGGAACGGACGATGAAGATCGTGGCAACCGAGGGAGTCGAACCCTGCGCGGCTTGTGAAGGCGGCGCTCAAAACCGGCCCGAGCCCTTCGGCTGGGCGACGGCTGCCCGTGGAGTTGTCGTACTACCGATGAAGAGGCTTCGACGAGGTGTGGGATACCCACAGTGTTAAACGTCCAAACGGCTGAGGACGTTTCATGTTTCACTCAGATGGGTGACCCTGGTCACCGTGCGATACCTCCCTGCCGTCGCAGCCCTGCTGCTACTTCCCCTGGTGCCGACCACCGCGAACGCGGCTCCGTCGGGCACGTACTACGTCACCAGTGTCCGGACCGGCCTCAACGTCGCCCAGAGCGGCAGTGGACTGGCCCTGCACCGCCCCAAGGGCAACGAGGACCACCAGCAATGGCGACTGAGCGACGGGAGGTTCGAGAACACCGACGCGCCCGGCCAGTGCATCACCCGTCAGCTCACCATGGGTTCGTGCTCACAGGGGGATACGGTTCACGAGCCGCGTCAGTTCGGTGATCAATGGGAATTCTTCAGCCTGAATGGCGAGTCCCGCTGGTACCTGACGCCGGTCACCAACCAGACCGAGCCGATGCCACAAGACCCGCGGCTCGACCAGATGACGTTCCTGACGGCCCACAACGCCTATGCGAACGGGGTCGACGGCGGGTTCGCGCCGCCGTTCGTCAACCTCGCCAAGAATCAGACGCGCGGCATCGTTCAACAGCTGAACGACGGCGTGCGGGGCTTCATGCTGGACATCCACCAGACGCCGGACGGCGCGATCCTGTGCCACAACAGCTGCACGCTGGTGAGCCGGCCGGTGGCGCTCAACGTCGACGTCCAGCGGATCGTGGACTTCCTCAAAGCCAACCGCAGCGAGATCATCACGGTCTTCCTGGAGGACTACGTCGACGCGAGCACCCTGCGAAACGAACTCCGCAAGGTGCAGGGGCTGAACGACGTCCTGTACCGGGCGGAAGGCGTGCAGCAGAACGGGTGGCCGACCCGCAGCCAGATGCAGAACACCAACAAGAGGCTCCTCATCTTCACCGATCACGGAAAGGACGGCCGCGAGGACTCCGGCGTGCTCTACCAGAAGGACTGGACGGTCGAGAACTACTGGTCGATGGGCGGCGGCCTCGGCAGCTCCGACTGGTCCTGTTACAGCCGATGGGATGAAAAACCGCTCACTGCCACGGGAAACTTCCAGCCGTTGTTCGTCATGAACCACTTCCGCGACATTCCGTTCACCAGCACGGCCACGACGGACAACAGCAAGCTCGGCAACCGTGCGCAGCAGTTCTGTCAGCCTGCGGCCAGGAAGAAGCCGAACTACCTGTCAGTTGATCTCTATCACCTGGGCAACGCGGCGCAGGCGGTGAGCCAGCTGAACTCATACGTATATCGGCCGTAGCCCAAATTGTGGGAGTTGTACGCTCCGCGCATGGCCTCGATCCTGTTCACGCGCGGAGCGCCCTCTCTCGACATCATCGACCAGGAAGGCCTGCGCGAAGCGGCGCAGAAAGCCTTCACGGACGATCCCGGCGGCACCTTCGCGTACGGCACGAGCGTTGGCTACGTGCCGTTGCGCGCATGGCTTGCGGAGCAGCACGGTGTTGCGCCGGAGCAGGTGCTCGTCACCAACGGCTCGATGCAGGCTGACGCCTTCCTCTTCGAGCTGCTCGTCAGCGAGGGCGACGACGTCGTGGTCGAGGCGCCGACCTACGACCGCACGCTGCTGAACCTGCGCCAGCGCGGTGCCAAGATCCACGCCATCGAGCTGGAGACCGACGGCATCAACGTCGACGCGCTCGAGAAGCTGCTGGAGAGCGGTGTGCGGCCGAAGCTCGCGCACATCATCCCGAACTTCCACAACCCGGCCGGCTACACGCTGTCCGAGGCGAAGCGCGCGCGGCTGCTGGAGCTCTCGGCCAAGTACGACTTCGTGCTGTTCGAGGACGACCCGTACGTCAAGGTGCGGTTCGAGGGCGAGCCGCTGCCGACGATGCTGTCGCAGGACAAGAACGACAAGGTCGTCTACGCGTCGTCGTTCTCCAAGACCATGGCGCCCGGCATCCGCTGCGGTTACCTGGTGGGCCCGCAGGACACCATCAAGGCCATCCAGAACATCGCCACCACCACGTACATCTCGCCGAACATGGTGGCGCAGTCGATCGTGAACTCGTACTGCCGCTCCGGCCGTCTCGAGGAGTCGGTCGCGAACGTCCGCACCGCGCTGCGCGCCCGCAAGGACGCCCTCGTGGCGGCGCTGCAGCGGGAGCTCCCGGAGGCCGTCTTCACCGCGCCGCAGGGTGGCTACTTCATGTGGGTCGAGCTGCCGGGTGTGTCGATCGAGAAGCTCTTCCCGGTCGCCAAGGAGCACGGCGTCGAGTTCGTGAAGGGCTCCGACTTCCTCCTGGAGGGCGGCGACAACGAGATCCGCCTCGCGTTCTCGGGCGTCACGCCGGAGCAGATCGACGAGGGCATCACGCGTCTCGCCGCGGCGGTCCGCTCGCTCTAGTCACGCGAAACTGGGCTGTCACCGCCGGAATCTCCGGCGGTGACAGCCCTTTTGGTTACGTTGGGGCTCGTGGACCTCGAAGGCCTGATCACCGATCCCGCCACGCTCGCGAACCTGAGCCACGACGAAGCCGAGTGGGCACCCGCGGGCACCCCGTTCGCTGCTCTTCGTCCGCGGTCCACGGAGGACGTCCAGCGAGCCGTGCGGGAATGCGCCGCCCAGGGCGTGCCGATCGTGCCGAGGGGCGCGGGCACCGGGCTGTCCGGCGGCGCCAACGCCACGGACGGCTGCCTGGTCCTCGACCTCAGCCGGATGAACCGGATCATCGAGATCGACCCCGACAACCTCCTCGCCGTCGTGCAACCGGGCGTGGTCAACGACGACCTGAAGAAAGCCGTTGCCGCGCGAGGACTCTGGTACCCACCGGACCCGGCCAGCTCACCGTGGTCGACGATCGGCGGCAACGTCGCGACCAACGCAGGCGGCCTCTGCTGCCTCAAGTACGGCGTCACGCGCGACTACGTGCTCGGCCTGGAAGTCGTGATGGGCGGCCCCGTCGAGTACGGCACCGCGGTGAAGCTGGGCCGGCGCACCAACAAGGGCGTCGCCGGCTACGACCTGACCAGCCTGCTCGTCGGCTCCGAAGGCACGCTCGGCGTCGTCACCGAGATCACCCTGCGCCTGCGCCCCGCCCCAGGCCAGCAGGGCACCGTCGTCGGGGCCTTTCCCGGCCTGGTCGAGGCAGGCGAGGCCGTCGCCCTGTGCACGAAACGCGGCCTGCAGCCCGCCGCGCTGGAGCTGATCGACCGCGCCTGCCTGCAAGCTGTCGAGGACTGGAAGCACCTCGGCATCGAACCGGACACCGAGGCCATGCTGCTGGCCCGCACCGAGACGTCCGAGGACGCCGACGGCCTGGTCAGCGCCTTCACCGACGCGGGCGCCGTGTGGACCGAGCGCTCCACCGACTCGGCCGAGGCCGAGGCGTTGTTCGCCGCCCGCCGCCTCACCTACCCCGCCCTCGAACGACTCGGCCCGCTGCTGACCGAGGACGTGTGCGTGCCGCGGTCTCTCGTGCCGGTGATGCTCGCCCGCATCGAGGAGATCGGCGCGAAGCACAGCGTCCAGATCGCCACCATCGCCCACGCCGGCGACGGCAACCTGCACCCGTTGCTCATCACCCCGCCCGGCGACGACAACGCGCGGATCGCCGCGCAGGCTGCGTTCGAGGACATCATCGACCAGGCCCTGGACCTGGGCGGCACGGTCACCGGCGAGCACGGCGTCGGCCTGCTCAAGCGCGACGGCATGATCCGCGAGCTCGGCCCGGACGCGCACGCCGTGCAGCGGGCGGTCAAGAGCACGCTCGACCCGTTGGACATCTTCAACCCCGGCAAGGCCTGAGAGAGCGTCTGATGCGCCACACCTCTTGGTCCTGAGCACGCCCGCGAGTTACTGTGTACACAAATGATTAGTACACCAAGTATCCCGGAGAACCCGCTCGAACTGGAGCGACAGGTCTGCTTCGCCCTCGCCGTGGCCTCACGCACGGTGATCGCGGTGTACCGCCCGATCCTGGAGCCGCTGAACCTCACCCACCCGCAGTACCTGGTGATGCTGGCCCTCTGGGAACGGTCCCCGCGCACGGTCAAAGACCTGAGCAACGTGCTGCAGCTCGACCCCGGCACCCTCAGCCCGCTGCTCAAGCGGCTGGAGGCGATCGGCTACGTCCAGAGGCAGCGCGACAAGGCGGACGAGCGCGCGCTCGCGCTCACGCTGACCGAGACCGGGCAAGAGCTGAGAAAAGAAGCGCTGAAGATCCCCTTCAAGGTCGTGGAGCAGCTGGACATGACGTTCGAGGAGCTCGCGCAGCTGAACGAGGTGCTGCACAAAGTGATCGCCAAGGCCACGAGATGAACCCGTTGCTGAAGGTCTGGTACTACGCGGGTGGTCGGGTCCCGAACGAACACAGGCAGTTCGTCTACAACGACGTGACCGGGCCGAAGTGGTTGCTGCGCTTCACGATTCGGAGTCTGGTGCAGGTCACGCCGCTCACGACGGCGATCACGCTGGCGCTCGTGTTCGGGCTCGGGTCGCCGTGGCCCCTGGCGATCGCGTGCGGTGCGCTCGGTTTCGTTGTAGGACTGTACTTCGCGTTGTCCTACGCACCGGAAAGTGTGGATTACCGGCTCACCAAGTACGGGTACCCACGAGGGTCGGCGACTGAGGGGCGCCGGGAACGAAACGCCGTGCAGGACCGCGAACGACAAGCGAAGTACGACGCGGTCTGGCGGCGAACCGAAGGGTAGAAACGATGGCCTTGTTGAGCGACGAACTGGAGTTCACGAGGCCGCAGATCCTCACACTCACCGCCGGGTTGTTGCAGCTCGCGTTCGGGTGGTTCGACGTGTTCGGGCTGGACCCCGACTACCACGTGATCCAGGTCGGGATCGGGGCGCTGGGCGTGGCCTGCGCGTGGCGGCACGACCTCGCGCGCATGTACGGCCTTCTGCTGTTGATCAGCTTCGGCATGCTTGCGTTCTCGCTCAACGACGTGACCACCGAGAGCTTCCTGGAGGTCCGCACGGCGTTGATCGGACTGATCATCACCCTGGCCAGGCCAGGGAAGGCAACTCGGGAGTAGCGCGCTCGACGGAGCTCAGCGGCGTCAGGGTGGCGAAACCCCGTGCCAGCAAGGCGACCTCGGTGCCCGGCACGGCTTCCAGGCCGGAGTCGAACGCGGACAGCTTCAGCTCCAGGTCGTCGACGCGCTCCACCCGCACCTGGATCGGACTGGCCGGCGCGATGTCCGCCCACTCCAGACCGCGCACCTCACCATTCGGCACGTTCAGGTTCAGCACGGTTCCGGTCGGCATCTCCAAAAGCGTCGGCAGCACGACGCGGGTGACCTCGGTCGCCTTGACCCACAACGGTTCGGACAGTGGTTCGGACCCGTTCCACCCGATGTCCAGCGACACCGCCAACGCGGACACGCCGCGCACGCCGGCCGTCAGGGCAGCGCCGACCGTGCCCGAGTGCAGGATGCCGTTGCCGGTGTTCGCGCCGTAGTTCACGCCGGACAACACCACGTCCGGGCGGGCGCCGAAGCCTTCGTGGCAGGCGAGGAACGAGATCAGCCCGGGGTGCGCGGGCACGGCGTACGCCTCGAAGCCGTCGAGATCCCGCCGTTCCAGGCGTATCCGGCTGCGGCCCTCCGTCGAGGCCAGCGAGGTTCCGGTGCCGCTCGCCTCGGTCGAGGGTGCCGCGATCAGCACCTCCCAGCCCAGGCCGGCTGCCGCCCGCGCCAGCGCGAGGAGGCCGGGCGAGTCGATGCCGTCGTCGTTCGTGATCAGTGCCCGCACTGCTCAGACGTACCCAGACTGCGGGCGCTTGGCAACCCCCGAGGTCGCCTGCAGCCCGTGAGCAGGTACCCAGCCCCCGGTGGTCGCGGTGGGTCACACTGTGGCCCACCGCCACCACCGAGGCCCTGGTGGTGCTAGCGGTCGTGTTGCCGGCGATCAGCACACGCCGTCGTCACGCCACACTCCCCACTGGCCGGTGGTGCCGGGCTCCTCGCCCTGCGTCCACCACTTCGCGGTCCACTTGTGGCCGTTGTGCGACACCACGTCGCCGCCGTTGTAGACCTTCGAGCGCTCCCACGCCGGCTGTGAGCACTGGCCGGGCGGCGGGCCGCCGGTGTCCCACGGGACCTGGGGCGAGGCGTAGAAGTTGATGCCCTGGGTGGTCCAGCGAGGGGCCTGGTTGCCCAGGCGCACCTTGAACTGGTCCCAGTTGTGCGTCGACCACGGCGACCAGCCGAGCTCGGCGTGCACGGCGAGGCGCGGGAACGCCATGAACTCGATGTCTCGCGAGGTCACGATCGTTTCCGTCCACAGTGGAGCCTCGATGCCGCGGACCGCCGACTCCGGAACGCCGCTCACGTGCGTGCCGGGGTTCCACTCGTACGCGGTCTGGACCTCGATGTAGCCGGCCCACGAGAGACCCAAAGGCGTGCTGGCGTTGTACTTCATGTCCAGGTACGCCTTGTTCGCGGGCGACATGATGACCTTGTTGCCGCGCGCCGCCGCTGCCTGCACCACCGCGTTGGACGTCGAGGTGCCCCAGTACTGCGGGATGGCGGTGGTGTCGGTCGTGGTCTTCACGAACTCGTGCCAGCCGAGCACGGTCTTGCCGTACTTCTTCACGATCGGCAGGGCGCGGTCCATGAACGCCTGGTAGTCGGCGTCGGAGGTCGCGTGCGCCTCGTCACCGCCGATGTGGAAGTACGGGCCGGGCGTCAGCGCCGCGATCTCGCGCACCACGTCGTCGATGAACTGGTAGGTGATGTCCTTGTTGACGCACAACGAGGAGTAACCGACCTCGATGTCCGTGCGCAGCGGCGGGGCCTGGTTGTTGCAGTTCAGCTCCGCGTACGACGCCTGCGCGGCGTTGGTGTGGCCCGGCATGTCGATCTCGGGGATCACCGTGATCTTGCGCGCGGCCGCGTACTGCACGATCTCGCTGTACTGCGCCTTGGTGAAGTAGCCGCCGGGACCGCCGCCGACCTGCGTGCTGCCGCCGTACGTCGCGAGCCGCGGCCAGCTGTCGATCACGATCCGCCAGCCCTGGTCGTCGCTCAGGTGCAGGTGGAAGTAGTTGATCTTGTAGAGGGCCAGCTGGTCGATGTAGCGCTTGACCGACGCGACCGGGTGGAAGTGCCGTGCCACGTCGAGCATCGCGCCGCGGTAGGAGAACCGCGGGTAGTCGACGATCAGCGCGCCCGGCACGGTCCACGGACCGGGTTGCGTGGTCGCGCTCTCCGCCGCGGCGGGCAACAGCTGCCGCAGCGTCTGCACGCCCGCGAACAAGCCCTCCGATGTGTTGGCGCGCAGCACTACGGCGTTCGTGGCCGAGTCGAGCTGATAGCCCTGCTGGCCGACGGGACCGGGCGCCCCCGAGAGCAGCAGCGAGATGCCGTTCGTCGGCGCTCCGACGGCATCGGACACCGGCAGCGGATAGCCCGTCGACCTGCGCAGGATCTCGGCGAGGAAGTTGCCGACATCCCTGGCCGCCGGGGTGGTGTAGATCTTCGTGGCTGCCGTCAGGGTGTGCGTCACGCCGGTTCTGGCCTGCACCGACACGGGAACCGGGACCAGGCTCTGCAGTGGTTGGGCGGCTTGCGACTGTGCGCTCACGGAGAGCGCCGCGGTCACAGCGATGACCGCGGCGAGAACGCGAGTTCTCACGACTCCTCCTCATGAGTCGGGGGCGGCGACCCTGTGCTCAGCCTGGTCAAACATCCCTTTTGCCGTCAATGGTCTGAGCCAATTTGTGGACACCTCCGATGTCTCTTGGGATCATGGCGGTCCGCCGCTCCCGTTCGACGTTGGAGAGGCACATGCGCAAACTGCTTCTGCTCCCGCTCGCACTGGCGCTCATCGCGGTCATGGCACCGGCCGCGCACGCCGCGAAAACGCACATCGTGCAGGTGATCGGCAACAGCTTCCAGCCGCAGGAGATCTGGATCGACGAGGGCGACAGCGTGAAGTGGGTGTTCCGCGGCCCCGGCGTGCAGCGAGTCAGCAAAGGGCTCACCCCGCCGCAGCCGTGCCGCCCGACCGCAGGCCCGGACAGCGGGCTCAAGCGGCCAGGTCAGACGTTCACGCTGAAGTGGCCCGAGGTGGACGAGATCTCCGTCTACCACTCGACGGTCAGGGGCAAGTGCAACATGTGGGGCCGCATCCACCTCAACGACTAGGCAGGAAAGCTGCCTTCCTCGACGCCCGCCGCAGCGTCCTGAGCAGCACGGGACCCGTCACCGCCACCAGCACGGCGGTGGTGACGGCCCGCCCGAGGTCCCAGCCGAGCGAGGTGGCGAGCGTGAACGCCGCCAGCTTCACCAGGTTCGCGCCCGCCGAGGCGTTCGGGTCGAAGCTCACCGACGTGCCCTCGCCGACCGCGAACGGCCAGAACGACAGGTTGAGCAGGAACCCGTAGACCAAGGAGCTGACCACGCCGTACGTCGCCAGCAACGCGATCTCGGCTCTTCCGCGCCACTGCGGGAGAAGCCCGGCGCCGAGCGCGACCCAGGCCGCGCCGAGCATCTGGTACGGCAGCCACGGCCCGACGCCGCCGGTCAGCAGCGCCGACGCGAACAACGTGGTGTTGCCCAGCACGAACCCGAACCCCGGCCCGAACACCCTGCCGCCCAGCACCATCAGGAAGAAGATCGTCTCGATGCCCGCGGTGCCGGCGCCGAGCGGCCGGATCGCCGCACCGAGCGCGGACAGCACGCCGAGCATCGCGATCGCCTTGGAGTCCATGCCCTTCTCGCTCAGCTCGGCGAGGACCACCGCCAGCACGAGCGGCAGCAGCAGCGCGAACGTCCACGGCGCGTCGCCGCCGTGCGCGATGTCGCTGGAAGGCGCGACGAACAACGGCCAGGTGAACGCGGCCAGCCCGATCGTCCCGGACACCGCCAGGGCTGCTGCTGATCTTTTGCCGATCGCGATCACAGGGCGGCCTTGACGTCGGCGACGGTCAGCCACGGACCGAGGATCTTGCTGACCTGCGGGGCGAAGATCGGCGACGACGTCACGACCTCGCGCGCTCCGCCGTCGGCGACCACTTCGCCTTCCGCCATCACGATGACGCGCGTGGCGTACTCGGCGACGAACTCGACGTCGTGCGTGGCCAGCACGATCGCGCTGCCGAGGTCTTTGAGGGTTTTCGCGAGCGCTTCCTTCGCCGGGTAGTCGAGGCCGCGCGTCGGTTCGTCGAGCAGCAGGACGTCCGGGGCTCCGGTCAGCATCACGGCGAGCACGAGCGCCAGCCGTTGACCTTCCGACAGATCCCGAGGATGCGCGTGTTGTGGCACGCTCGCCAAGCCGTCCAACAACTTCCGGCACGTACCGGCTGGTTGCGCGGTCTCGGCGTCGGCCTGCGCGCACTCCTCGGCGACCGTCTCCAGGTACAGCAGGTCTGACGGCTGCTGCGGAACCAGTGCCACGGTTTGCCGCCGCTGTTTCGGCTGCAGCGTCTTCGGGTCGAGGCCGCCGATTGCGACCGTGCCGGAGGTGCGTTTGCCGCTCCCCTGCACCGCCCACAGCAGTGACGACTTGCCGGAACCGTTGCGCCCCATGAGCGCGACGCGTTCGCCGGTGCCGACTTCGAGTGAAACTCCGCGCACCGCCTGGACGTTGCCGTACTTCACGGTCACGTCGCGTGCTGCCAGCACAGCCCTGGTTGTTTGCGCGGACTCGGTGGCAGGTTCGGGTAGTCGCGCGCGCAGTGGTGTGGCCAGTCGGCGCGCGTCTCGCACCGACACCGGCACCGGCGACCACCCGGCCACCTGTGCGAGCCGTACGACCGGTGGCGCGACCGGTGCTGCTGCCAACACTTCGCCGACGTCGCCGATCTCGCCTTGCGGCAGCAGGAGGGCGCGGTCCGCGTACTGCGCGACCCGTTCGAGGCGGTGCTCGGCGATCACCACGGTCATGCCGAGGTCGTGCACAAGTCGTTGCACAGCAGCCAGAACGTCCTCCGCGGCCCCTGGGTCCAACGCCGAGGTCGGCTCGTCGAGGACGAGGACTCGCGGGTGCGCGGTGAGCGCCGCGCCGATCGCGACCCGCTGCTGCTGGCCACCGCTGAGCGTCGCAAGTGGACGGTCACGGAGTGTCGCGAGTCCGAGCAGGTCCAGGGTCTCCTCGACGCGTTTGCGCATGACGTCCGCGGGCAGGCCCAGTGACTCCATCGAGTAGGCGAGCTCGTCCTCGACGTTGTCCGCGACGAAGCCCGCCACCGGGTCCTGGCCGACGAACCCGACCACGTCCGCCAGCTCACGCGGCGGGTGTTGCGAGGTGTCGCGGCCGTCCACCAGCACGCGTCCGGCCAGGGTGCCGCCGCTGAAGTGCGGGACCAAGCCGTTGATCGCGCGCAGGAACGTCGACTTGCCCGAGCCGGTGCGCCCGACGACCAGGCACAGCTCGCCTTCCGGGATCTCCAGGGAGAGGTTCGCCAGCACGGGCTGCTCGCGCTCGGCGTAGGTGATCGTGACGTCGTCGAACCTGATCATGCTTCCCTCACGCTCACCAACGCCACCAGCCCCGTCACCGCTCCCTCACCAGCACCACCGGCGCCAGCGCCACCAAGACCCCGACGGCAGGCCACAGCGGCAACTCCGGCATCTGGAGCGGAACCGTCGAAGGTGACAACGCCGGATCTCCCGAGAACACCAGCACCACCGCCCCCGCCACCCCGCTCAACGCCACCCCGGCCGCCGTGGGTGTCCACCGGTCCGGCCGATAACGCGTGCGCGGCACCCGGCGCGCCCCCGTCAGCAGGCCCGCGATCGCCAGCACGCCACCGATCGCCAGCAGCAGCCAGCCGGAGTAGGCGTCGGAGAGCAGCCCGTACGTGCCGATGCAGAACCCGAACAGCCCGGCCAGCACCAACGTCCCGGTGAGCACCCGGTCCCGCTTCGAGATGCCCGCCGTGCGGCCGTAACCCCGCGAGTCCATCGAGGCGGCGAGGACCAGTGACCGTTCGAGGGCGTCTTCCAGCACCGGCACCAGCATCGTGCGAATCGCCTTTGCTCCGCGGGCCGTGTCGCCTCTTAGTTGTCGAGCACGCCTCACGGCGCCTGCGGACGCAACCAGTTGCGGTGCAACGGTCAGCGCCACGACCACCGCCACGCTGACCTCGTAGAGAGCGGCGGGCAACGAGCGGAGGAGGCGTTTCGGGTTCGCGAGGGCGTTGGCGGCGCCGACGCAGCTGAGGATCGTGGCGAGCAGCAAACCTTGGTACAGCGCGAAAACCAGGCCTTCGGCGGTGACGGGACCACCGACGCGAATGCCCTGGGCCCAGTCCGGGAGCGGGAGCTGGGGCAGCGTGAAGAGGGTGGTCGGGCCGGCGATGCCGCCGAGGAAGACGTGCAGGAGGACGCGCAAACCGATGACCAGCAGGCCGAACTTGAGGAACACGCCGTAGGTGCCGGCCCACGGGGTGTTCGCCCGGCAGGTCACCACGACCACGCCCGCCACGGCCAGGACGAGGCCGAGGATCAGCGGGTTTGTGGTGCGGCTGGCGGCGGTGGCGAGGCCCACGGCCCAGAGCCACCACGCACCGGAGTGAAGCCTCACGCTGTCACTCTTCTTCTTCCACACCGCGTCGGCGCCGCGCGACCAGCAAGCCCACGATCACCAGCACCGCGATCACCAGCACACCGACCGCGGTCCAGAGCCACCCACCGCTCGATTCCCGCGACGCCGGTACTTCCTTGATCACGATGGTCGGCTCGGATGCCGTCGGCAACGCCGTCGCGGTCGACGAGGGTGACTCCGAAACCGGTGCCACCGAAGAAGAACTCGTCACCGGCGGCGTGGTCGTGGTCGTGGTTGGCGCAGCGGGCGGTTGCGGCTGCCCGGCAGGCGGGTTCACGGGAGCCGGCGGCTGAGGTTGCGGGACGGGCTGGGGTGCCGGAGCAGCAGGCGGTGCCATGCCGGGCTGCTCCCCCGCGCCGAACGCCCAGCCCTCAACGGTCCCGCGCGCCGGCGTGTAGGTCGCGGCACCCTGGTTGCTGTACGCCCAGGACCCACCGGCGGGAGCGTGCCAGTACGACCAGTACGCCGAAGCGGGCGAGGTGTTGACGCACTTGTCGGCGTCCGCGCCGGGCATTCCGTTGATACGGCAGACGAAACCGGGCTGCCGAGACGCGTAGGTGTAGCCGAAACCGGCTGCGGTCAGCGCCTCCACGCCGGTGGCCGGACTGCCCGGCGCACAGCCTTGCCGCACGCCTCCCCCAAGACCGCGGAAGTCCACGACGACGGTCACGCCGTCGCAGCCAGCGGCGAACGCCGGTGCCGGGACCGTCGAAGCGATCACCAGTGCCAGCGCGAAGACGAACCTTTTCACGGGGTAACGCCCGGTGCGGTGCCGGCGCCGAACGACCAGCCCTCGACCGAGCCCGGCGCGGGGTCGTAGCCGGCGGCGCCCGAGGTGCTGTAGGTCCAGGTGCCGCCGGGCGTGGCGTGCCAGTACGACCAGTACGCGCTGGGCGTGGGCTTGGTGCACGGGTTCGGCAGGAGGTCGATGCGGCACACGAAACCGGTCTGGCGCGGCACGAACGAGAAGTCGAAGTCGTCGTCCAGGGCCACCAGGCCGTTTCCGGGGTCGCCGTCGTAACAACCGGTCTTGACGCCGCCGCCGAACGCGGAGAAGTCGACCACGACCTTCACCCCGGCCGAGCAGTCGTCAGCGGAGGCGGGCGCGACCACGAACGAGCTCGCGACCAGGGCCAGGACAGCGAGAATCCGGCGCATCACGCACCAACCTTCCGACGACGGGAGACGAGCAGCAGCACGGCGCCGGTGACGACCGCGAGCGAACCGAACAGGGTCAGAGGCACGACCTGGTCCGGACCGGTGACCGCGAGCGGCGGATCGACCGGGGCCGGGCCAGCCGGAGCCGGCTCAGACGGCGAAGGAGAAGGAGTGGTGGTGCAGTCGATCGCGGGCACGCCGGCAGTGGCAGAAGTGGCCGACACGTCTGCGAGCGATACGCGGCCGAGGCCGAGCAGGGCCTGGGTGGTGGCACGGATCGCCGGGTACAGCTCGAAACCCGCGCTGTCGTAGGCGACCGCACCGCGCTGAGCCTCCGGACCGGCGCAGCCGACCTGCAAGGTCCGAAGGTAGGCCACGGCCTTGTCCGCAGCCGGGACACGATCACCGGCAACGAGAGCGCCGACCGCGAGACCGGTGCTGTTGGCGTTCGAACCGGCGGTGGCAGAAGGGAAACCACCATCGGGCTTCTGCTGCGCCACGAGCCAGCCGAGAGCCTTGCCAGACGCGGTCTTCTCGCCCGCCGCCAGCAACGCCTGCAGCACCATCGCGGTTCCGTCCACATCGGACTTGCACACCGGCTCGTCGAACGCGATCGGGAAGCCGCCGTCCGGGCACTGCGTGGAAACCTGGTACGCCACCGCCTTGTCGAACGGCAGCGAGGCGCGCTTCAGCACGATGATCGCCAACGCCTGCGTGAACGCGTTGGTCATGTCGAACGACGGATCGGTGAGGTCGCGGTACCGCCCGGACTCCTCCTGCAGCTCAGCCAGCCGCGCGAGCAGGTCGACGCCGGCGAACTCGTGCGGATCGGTGCCGAGCGTCTGTGCGACCAGCGCGAGCTTCGCCAGGCCACCGACGTACGACTCCCCGTCGGCGCCGATCAGAGCCGACAGCTGATCAGGCTGACCGAGCCACGTGGCGGCCTTCACCGCGGTCGACTTGCCGACACCGGCCGCGGCCAGCGCGAAGACGCCGTCGGCCGTGAGCCCGGGATCGGGGATGGAGGGTGCGTTGAGCAGGTGGTCACCCTGCGCGAACTGGCTGACCAGCCACGTTCCGCCCGATGGCGGTTCAGCAGCCGTCGCGGGTGTTGCCACGAGCGCGGCCGCGACGAACGCGACCAGCGCGGATTTCCGGATCACTACGCCTCCCTGCCCCGCTGTCCTCGACGGGTCGGTGGAGCTACCGCGCGCCACGGGCATTCGGACTTTCACCGTTGCGGGTCAGCGCCGGAGTTCCACCGGCTTCCCCCGCGGTGCGCGGATGCTGTTGTCAACCCAGGATCGTGCGCGAGGGATCATGTTCAGTCAAATGGCTGTGAGCTGGGCCATTCACCGCCACAATCGTCGTGTGGGGGAATTCGAAGAACTGATCCTGGCCGCTCTGCCGTCGATCGAGGTGCTCATCCCGCCCGCCGCGGCGGCTGAGCTCGGGAGGTACGAACCGCGCCGGTGGTCCGGGCTGCCCGAGTACGGCACACCGGCCCAGCGAGCTCTCGACGACTTTCCGGGACTCACGGCGGAACGGCTGCTCGGTGCCCTTGAGCTGGGCGTGGCGAACCTCCGGCTGACCGCGCCGCCGGACGTCGTGGCGGGTCTGCGGCCGCTGCCGGACGGCAGCAGCTTCGCGTTGATCACCTCACAGGGCCAGAGCGCGATGAAGACGCCGGTCACCATGGTGGCGGCGGTGCACCGCGGAGCGATCGAGCTGATCACCGAACGGGTCCGGGCGATGACCGGTCTGCTCGACCTCAGCCAGGTGAGCGGAGACGAAGCCGCGATCGCCGCCAAGCACGGCGCGGCACATCTCGCGCTGGCGGTGGCGGTGTCGGCGGCGACGCTCAACGCGCTCGGCACGCCGACCTCGACCGACCCGATGGCGATGATCGGCATCGCGATCGGCGTGACCGCGTTGCTGCTGCCGGAGATCGCGATGCCACCCGCGTACGCGCAGGCGTTGCTGGAGAAGCGGCGCGCCGAGTACATGGGATCGTCCTGGCGGACGAGCGTCCCGGTGTTCGACCACGAGTTCGTGTTCGTGGAGGAGCCGGGCATCACCAAGGCGGACTTCACGGCGACGGGACTCGTGGCGGCGATCGACACCGGGTTCGCCGTGCGCACCGGAGTCGCGGAAGGCTCCGTGCCGGTGTCGGTCAGGGTCGTTCTCGACGTCCCCGGTGACGAGGAGATCGGGCACTGGGACGAGGTGGCCGAGGTGAGCTTCACGGCCGAACAGGGTGACGCCAGGCTGGGGCACGGAGGCATGCCGCCGTGGCCGGGCGAGTTCCGGGTCCGGGTGTTCGCCTGCGGACGGGACGGCGACGACGAGGAGCAGTACGAGTTGCTCATCTGGCCGGCGCCGACGGCCGAACCGTTGGTGCACAAGAAGACTGACCAGGTCGGCCACCAGCTCCGGAACGAACCCGTGCCGGAGCGGAGGGTCTCACCCGAGGCCGGACTGCGCTGGCTGGCCAAGCTGCTCGAACCGGCCGCGACCATCACGGTCGCCATGGGCCTCGACGTCGACGACGTTGTGGACGACTTCGAAGAGGACTCGATCGCCGTCGAGATCGACGGCGGTGTCGTCGTGATCGAGTCGAACAACTACGTCGGCTCCCGGCGAGAGGTGCTGGAACGTCTGTCCCGCAACGGAAAGGCCGCCAGCCACTACTGGAACGTCAACGCGGTCAGGCGGTTGTCGTTCGCCCGCGACGGCAGGGTGATCTGCTCGGAGGAGCCCTGGGAGGAAGCCGACTACGGCGACGACCCCGAGGTCGCCGCCGCACTCGAAGGGCTCGACTTCGGCAACTTCCGGCACACCGACGCCAAGGGGATCACCGCCGTCACCCGGTTCACCGGCACCACCCTCCCGGAGGAGGACCTCACCGCCGCGATCCACGACCTGTTCAGTACCTAGGAAGCGTCAGGCTGTTCACGACCTCGGCGAACTCCTCGGTGGGCGCACCACCGTTGGCCTGGTTCTTCAGCGCCATGTCCTGGTTGGCCGTCACGTACGGCCGCAGGATCTCCTCGTAGCGCTGGAAAGCGGTGCCGAACCCGTCCCGCAGCTCGCCGGCGAGCACGTACGCGCCCACCAGCGCCATGCTGGTGCCCTGACCGGACAACGGCGAACCGCAGTAGCCGGCGTCACCGAGCAGGACGACGTTGCCGTGCGACCAGGAGTCCATCCGGATCTGGGCCATCGCGTCGAAGTGGAAGTCCGGCGCCTCCCACATGTGCTTCAGCGCCGTCTGCCACACCCAGCCGGCGTCGGCGAACTTCTCGGCGATCAACCGCCGCTGCGCCTCGACGTCGCGGTGGTCGTAGTCGACCTCGCCGTTGAAGCCCATGTAGACACGGCATTCCGCGTTGGCGCGGGCGCTCATGATGCCGCCGCCGACGTCCCCGCTCTGCTGGAACGTCTGCCAGTGGTCCAGTTCGAGCCAGTTCGGCGCGGTGAACACGGCGAGGTTCATGCCGAGGTGGCTGATGAACTGCGACTCCGGGCCGAAGGCGAGCCTGCGGACGTTGGAGTGCAGGCCATCCGCGCCGACGATCACGTCGAACGAGCGTGGCGCCGACTTCTCGAAGGTCACGAGGTTGCCGTCGATCGACGTGATCGTGTCGTCGAACAGGTACTCCACGCCCTCCACCGCGTCGAAGATCATCCGCGCCAGGTCGTCGCGCAGCAGCTCGACGTCGGGGCTGGAGAGATCGCCGCCGCTCAGCGTGTGCTCGGTCGAGCGGTACACCTCGTTGCCGTCCTCGTCGACCATGCTCATGCCGCGCATGTTCGTGCTGAACGACCGCAGCTGGTCGCCCAGGCCCGTGCGCTCGATCACCTCCAGCGCCGGGCCGCGCACGTCGATGGCCTGGCCGCCGGGCCGGATGCCGCGGTAGCGCTCGACCACGGTCACGTTGAAGCCGTAGCGGCGCAGCCAGTACGCGAGTGCGGGGCCGCCGATGCTGGCGCCGGAGATCAGGATGTTCTTCATGGTCGCTCCCCCTTGTGAGTTGGTAGCCACAAGGTGCCGACCAGCACTGACCGTCCACTGACCGAGCGCGGTCAGGGTTTGACAGCGACCCCCGCGTACGGGACGACGTTGATCTCCGCGTTCACCGAGAAGTCACCGTCGCCGTCCGGCCGCCACGACGGGCAGCCGACGAGACCCGGCTCCACCAGGTCGAACCCGGTGAAGAACGCCGCGACCTCGTCGCGCGTGCGCGGGTACGCCTGGTTCTGCGAGCTCTTGACGTTGTAGGTCTGGACGGCCTCGTCCATCCCCTCCGGTCGCGCCTCGGCCGCGACGTGCGACAACGCCAGGTAGCTGCCCGGCACCAGACGGTCGCGGTACTGCCCGACGATCGAGACCGGATCCCACTCGTCCGGCACGAAGTGCAGCAGCAGCAACATGAACAGGCCGACCGGCTGGTCGAAGTCGATGAGCTTGCGGGTCGAGTCGGCCTCGAAGATCGCGTCCAGGTCGCGCAGGTCGGACTGCAGCACGGCAGTGTTGCCGTTGCCCGCCAGGATCAGCTCGCTGTGCGCGACCGCCACGGGGTCCTTGTCCACGTAGACGACACGGCAGTCCGGGGCTTCCGCCTGCACGATCTCGTGCAGGTTGCCGACCGTCGGGATGCCGGAGCCGATGTCGAGGAACTGCCGCACGCCCTGCTCGACCATGAACAACGCGGCCCGGCGCAGGAACGACCGGTTCAGCCGCGCCGCGTCCCGCACGCCGGGCATGATCTTCTGGATCTGCTCCGCCAGCACTCGGTCCGGCGCGAAGTTGTGGCCACCACCGAGCCAGTAGTCGTACACCCGCGCAGGCGACGGCACCGTCGTGTCGACACCTGGGGGGACCCAGCCGTGGTCGTTGCTCACAAGGCTGAGCGTACGTGTGCGCACCAGTTCGGTGGACTACATCGGCATCCGATCGTGTGTATCTGCTACCCCTGACTGGCGTGGCGGCTCTAGGTTGTTCGGGGTCGCACGAGAGGGTGATGCGATGCCGAGCGTTACGACGGTGCCGGGCCGATGGCCTCTCATCGGGCACACCGTCACCCTGCTCAGGTCGCCGGTCGAGTTCCTGTCCTCGTTACCCGCCAGGGGTGACGTGGTCAGAGTCTTCCTCGGTCCCCTACCGGTGTACCTGGTCACGACGCCCGAGCTGGCGACGCAGCTGCTGACGTCGGACGAGTTCGACAAGGGCATCGTGTTCGACAAGATGCGCCCGCTGTTCGGCAACGGGCTCGCGACCTCGAACGGCGCGTTCAACCAGCGCCAGCGCCGGATGATGTTGCCGGCGTTCAGCCGCGGCCGCGTCTCGACCTACGCGGAGAACGTGATCACCACGCTCGCCACCGAGCTGCGGGACTCCTGGCACGACGGGCAACGGCTGGCGTTCGACAAGCTGATGCAGGACTTCGTGCTCACGGTCGCCGCGCGCACGCTGTTCTCCGCGGAGCTCGGCCGCGAGGTGCTGACCGAGATCCAGCACTCCATCCCGATCATGCTCAAGCACGTGCTGGTGCGCGCTTTCTCGCCAGGTTTCGTGGAAAAGCTGCCCATCAGGGCGAACCGCGAGTTCGACGAGGCCGCCGCCCGGCTGCGCAGGATCATCCCCGAGGTCGTCGTCGGAGCGCGGAAGGACGGCACCGACCACGGTGACCTGCTCTCGGCCCTGCTCGCCGCGCGGGACGCGGACACCGGCGAGGCGATGACCGACGAGCAGATCCACGACGAGGTCGTCACGATCCTCACCACCGGTGCGGAGACGACGGCCGTGGCGCTGGCGTGGTTCTTCCACGAGGTCGGCACCAGACCTGAAGTGCGCCAACGGTTCCACGCCGAGGTCGACACCGTCCTCGAAGGCGGCAGGCCCGCCACGTTCGCGGACGTGGCGAAGCTCGAGTACACCGGCCGGGTCATCAACGAGGTGCTGCGCCGCACCCCGCCGATCATCCTGATGCGCCGGGCCCGCGAGGACGTCGAGATCGGTGGCGTCCAGGTGAAGAAAGGCTCCGAGATCGCGGTCTCGCAGCACACCCTGCACCGCGATCCCCGCTGGTTCCCCGATCCCGACGGCTTCGACCCCGACCGTTGGGAGCCTGAAAGAGCCGCCGCACTGCCGAAGGGCGCGTTCATCCCGTTCGGCGGCGGTTCCCGGTTCTGCCCAGGACACTTCCTCGCCCACACGGAGATCGCGATCGCCGCCACGACGATCGCCACCCGGTGGGATCTCGTCCCCGTTGCGGGACAACGCGTCTACGCCCAGGTGAAGGCGACCATGCAGCCGAACCAGCTGCCGGTGGTGGCCACTAGGAGAAAAACGTGAAACTGCTCCCCGTTCTTGCCGCGGTGCTGGCAATGACGTCCCTGACGCCTGCCGCCAACGCCTCCGCAGTCCAGTGTTCGATCACCACAGTGCCGGTGACAGGCCCGTCCGGCACAGCCACGATGTCCGGCCAGCTGTGCAAGCCGGCCGGCGAGAACCCGACGTCGATCCAGCTGCTGGTGCACGGCGGCACGTACAACCGCGCGTACTGGGACATGCCGGGCGTTCCGGAGTCCTATTCGTACCAACGGAACATGGCGCAGGAAGGCCGTGCGACGTTCGCCGTCGACCGGCTCGGGACCGGCGCGTCGACCCGCCCGCCGAGCCTGCCCCTGCTGATCTCCTTGGAGGCGAAGAACCTCCACGAGGTCGTGCAGCACCTGCGCGCGGGTCACGTCGGCGGCACGGCGTACCAGAAGGTCGTGATCGTCGGGCACTCCGTCGGCTCGGGCATCGTGGCCGCGGAAGCCGCTACCTACAAGGACGTCGACGGCGTCGTGCTGTCCGGCATGACGCACCTGCCGAACGTCCCGGCGCTCACTCTCGGTGCGGCACTGGGACTTCAGCCGGTGTTCCTGGACAACGTGCTGGCGCATCTCGGCAGCGACCCGCTGTACTTCACGACACGACCGGGTGCGCGAGCCGGGTTGTTCTACGACATGGACGACGCCGAGCAGCTCGTGGTGGACGCGGACGAGGCCACCAAGGACCAGATCTCCGTGCCGGGCATGGGCACCGTGGCCGTGTTCGGCATCGTGCTGCCGACGACGCTGGGCATCGACGTGCCGGTGTTCAACGCCGTGGGCACGAACGACGTGCTGTTCTGCGGCCTGCTGGCGTTGCGCGACTGCTCGAACGCGAACAACCTGCGCGCCCAGGAGGCGTTGTACTACAGCCCGGCGGCCCAGCTGCAGACCTACGTCCTGCCCGGTGCAGGGCATTCCCTTGCCCTGCACCGGAACGCGGAGGACTACCGGGACGCGACCCGCACGTGGCTGAACACTAAGTTCGGGATGTGATGCGGGCGGCCGACGTGCCGATGCCCGACGGACCCTGGTTGAACGCCCCCGCGAGCAGGTGGGCGTTCACCGGGGTCGTGATCTCATCCTCGCCGTAGCGGCTGGTTCCCTTGTGCCAGTTGATGATTCCGGCGATCCAGTCCTTCAGCTCGTCGCTGTAGCGGGTCAGCGCGGCCCGCGACGCGGCGTCCAGTGACATGTCGTCGAAGAACTTCGGCAGTTCGACGTCGACGGACCTGATGAACTGGCCCAGCCTGGCGTCCATCAACGCGTAGGCGACCTCGAAGGCACGGGACTGGGAAACGCCCAGGAAGTTCTCGATCACCCGGACGATGTTGTGCACCTCGCCCTCGTACTGGATTTCCTTCAGATACGAGAACACGTCGTTGAGCATGCAGCAGTAGTCCATGGCCGACCGCTCCATGGTCTGGATGACCCGAGTGCCCCAGATCTCCGGCGGAACCGTCGTCGAATGCGAAAAACGCGACAACGACGTCGTCAATTCGGAGCCGAACGTCGACCTCCGCATCTCGAGGTAGTCGACCGGGTCGGGAATGCGGTTCTGCTGGATGTTGATCACTTCCCACACCCAGCTGTCCAGCATGTCGTCCACGGTCTGCCGGAACGTCGCCCGGAACCCGGCGGACATGGGCGCCGCCGTCTTCTGCCAGAGATCGGCCAGCCCGCGCTCGGTCGCGTTGGCGGGCACGACCGTCAGCACCATGTCGAGCGGCATGCACTGCTTGAGCCGGGCGGTCTGGATCTTCAACCCGGCGAGGTCCCGCAGCCTCCCGAACACCCACGGGTAGACGTCGTCGGCGTAGGTGCCCCAGGTCAGCCAGCAGGCGGACAGGAAGAGCTCGCCCGGTGTCGCGTCCGGGTCCAGCCCGGACGAGCACAGCGCGAGGTCGAAGCCGCGGTGCTTGGCCTCGTCCCAGATCCCCTCGCCGTGGATGCCCATCTCCCGGCCCCACGTGATGATCTCCTCGCGAACCTGGTCGAGGTGTGGTGAGAGCGTCAGCGTGAACGGCACGTCGAACGAGGGCAGCTCGTACGGCTCGACGATCTTCGGCACGTTCGAGAACTGCCTGAGCCGTTGCGGCATGGTCTTCGCGTACGAGCCGAGGATCGCCGACATGCCGAGCTTGGGCTTGCCGGTGCCCTTGTTCATGTACCGCGACGACCGCAGGTGCCACTCGTGGCCGCCCGCCTGCCAGTCCTGCAGGCCCTTCACGTAACCCAGGACGGCCGCGCGCCCGATGGGGTCGATCGCGTGCTCGTCGAGCAGCACAGGCACCTCCGTGAGCGCCGTGTGCTCGAACTGGTGCAGCCGGGACGTCAGCAGGTCGTTGACGGCCTCAGCGGCGTCCTGGGTGGGCAGGTCGAGGAACTTCTCGAACACCAGCACGCCGTTGGACAGCTCGCCCTCGTCGAGCACCTCGCGTTCGTACGAGAACAGGTCGTTGCGCAGGTGCACGGCGTCGCTGAACGTGTCCCGGAGGACCCCGACGGGGCGGCTGAGAGCGATCCTGGCGGGCACCTCCAGGCCGACCGCGTGCTCGACCAGGTTCGCGCTCCACGGCGCGCCACCGACCTTGCGGCGCATCTCGATGTACTCGATGGGGTTGCTGAGCCGTTTGGCGCTGATGTTGTGCAGCTCCCACATCGACTCGTCGAGCAGGTGCTTGGTGTTGTAGGCGAACCGCTCGCGCCAGTCGAGGGAGTGCGCCGGCACGGTCCGGCGCCAGAGATCCGCGAGCCCCTTCTCGACCGGGTTCGTCGGCTCCTCGGTGATCACGCCGTTGACCGGCATGAACAACGGCAGCCGGTCGAGGTAGGCCTGCGCGCCCTTGATGTCCGGGTTGCGCTTGTAGAGCTCGACGAAGTGGTCGTCGAAGTAGAAGACCCACACGTACCAGTCGGTGATCAGGTCGAGCGTCTCACCGTCGCAGTCGGGGTGCGTGTAGGCGCACAGCAACGCGTAGTCGTGCGACTCGAGGTCGTCGTCGGTCCAGATCACGGTGCCGTGCTGCGGCACGTCGATCATGTCCATCTCGTGCGCCCAGGCGCGCGTGTGGACGCGTGCGCGCTCGAGGTTCGGGTTCAGCCGGGCCGGGTAGGGCGTGTAGAACTCCGGCAGCTGGAACGGCTGCATGGGCGTGGGACCTCCGCGCGTTGGACGTGTCGCGGTGCACGCAACCAGCCCAGCGCGGAGGTGCGCCAGATGGTGAAACCTTGATCCACACGTTTGTAGCGCGGTGTCGCCCGTTCAGCCCAGCCGGTCTCAACGGGCACGTACTCAGCGCATGGTGCGGCGGCCGTGACCCTTTGCCGTCACCGCACCAGAGATTGTGCGCTCAACTTCACTGCAAAGGGGAACTGGAGCTCGATGATCTCTTCGCCGTCCGACCGCGCCTGTTCCACGTAGACACCGTTTTCGAGGTGCAGGCACCGCAGCCACGGACTGTCGTAGTCGATCATCCAGTAGTTCTCGCAGCCGACTTCCTGGAACTTCGCGCGTTTCAGTTCCAGGTCCACGTGCCGCGTCCGGGGCGAGAGGACCTCGACCGCCAGCACGGGCGGTCCCATGAGCGCCTGCTTCGTGAACTGCTCGCGCCGGCCCACCACCAGGTCGGGGATGAAGACCGTGTCGTCTGCGAGCACCACGTCGACCGGAGCTGGAAGGACTTCGAGCTCCGGCGGGCAGACAGCCGTCAGCGCCACCAGCAGGCGGGCGACGACGCGCTGGTGCACGGGGCGGGGTGAGGGGCTCATCACCAACACCCCGTCGACGAGTTCGAAACGGTGCCCATCATCAGGCATCGCCTCCAGGTCCGCCCACGTCAGCGGTCTGCCGTGGGGAAACGTCGGGACACCACCCATGGTGCGTTCCACCCCCTGGTCGAGGCCACTGTCCGCCGGACGGATCCCGGCGATGCCATTAGACAAGACTGGTCCGATTCTCACGACTCGCAAGCCCCTTTTGGCCGACCTCGCACCACTGCACGCACACGTCTCTGTGACCGCAGCCCCGGAGGGTGAGGACCCACTGGTCCTGTAGTGGAAAGCGACACCCGGACGGAGCAGCGTTTTGGTTGCAATCGAACAAGTGGCTAATTTTTGATCAATTTTCGGGCGATTTTCGGTAACGCCATCGCCCCTGCCAATTGCTCGCGAATGCGACCCTAACGGAATCTTACGAGTCAGCCAAGCACTCTGTTGGAGCAATACCTCACGGGTACCTCACATGCGGAAGATCAAATCACCCATCGAAGGCTTCAGCCCGAATTCCGAGTAAACCGCACGGGCGGCCGCTTCCATCTCGGAGGCGAGTTGAGTGTCACCACACGCGTGGTGCACCCGAGCGAGTTCCAAACGGGCCCGAGCCGCGCCTACGATGTCGAAGTTGGCGTCACAGATGGCTGCCGCGTCGTGCAGCAACGTGCGTGCGGAACCGAGCCTGCCGCGCGCGAACTCGTTGCCTCCCAACACATACAGCACGAAACTCTCGCCACGACGGTCGCGCGCACCGCGCGCGAGTTCCAGTGCTGCGGTCAGCACGGTGAACGCCTCGTCGTGCCGCCCCTCGCCCGCCAGCAGCTTGCCCAGGCGATAGTTGATCTGGGCCAGCACACGCGCGGGCCCAACTCCGTTGCACACGTCCAGAGCCGCGTTGAGCCGCTCCGAAGCAGCAACGGGATCGGAGTCGTAGAGGTCGATCTGAGCCAGGTTCTGCAGCACGGTCGCCTGCCCGACGGGATCCAGCACCCGTTCGTAGACCGCCAGCGCCCGCTGGTACCACCGGCGCGCACCCGGAAGGTCCCCGGAGGACCGCGACACGATGCCGAGGTTGCGGTACGCGAGCCCGAGACCGGCGAGATCGCCGAGGTCTTCGAGAACGTCCTTGGCCAGCACGGTCATCTCGTGCGCCAGGTCGTAACGGCTCTGGTTGATGTGCAACGACGCGAGCGAGCACCGCAGCACCGCCTGGCCGCGCAGGTCGCCCGCCGCCTCGCACGCCGCCAGCGCGATGTCGTGCGTGTGCTGCCAGCGGTCGTAGTCGGTGCGGGTCTCGAACAGCGTCACGAGCCGGTGCGCCAGCTCCCAGGCCTGCTCGTGCAGTCCGGCGTCGGCGGCCAACGAAACCGCCTCGCACAAACCAGCGCGTTCGGACTCCAGCCACGCCAACGGATCCGAGCGCAGCAACGGTTCCGGCCGCACCACCTCGCGCACGGACTGCCCGCGCACCACCAGGTAGTCGCCGCCGTACAACGCCGTGCGCGCGTAGTCCAACAGATACAGCCAGCCGCCGAGCACGCGTTGCAAGGCCACCGAAGCATCGGCGTGCCCCGACGCGAACTCGCGCACCAGCTCCGGCACGACATAGCGATCATCGGAAAGAAGAACGAGGTGCGCCGACACCAGCTCGTCCACAGCGGACTGACCGCGGACGTCGCCGAACGCCGTCACGGGCGCCCAGCGCGGCAACGTCCCCGCCCCCACCCCGGCCAGCAACCCCAGCAGCCGGCGCGCGTGCAGGCTCAGGTCGCCGGAGGTCTCCTCCAACCGGCTCCGCAACGACAAACCGCCGTGCGACAAGGCGTCCAGCCGGCCACGTGGCTCGGTCAGCTGATGCAGCAGCAGCGAGATCGGCCAGTGCGGACGCGCGGCGAGCCGGGCTCCGGCGATCCGCAGCGTCAGCGGCAGACCGTCCGACGCCGTCACCAGAGCGTCCGCCTCGGACACTTCAGCCGACAGTCGCCGGGTGCCGATCTGCTTGCGGAGCAACGTCATCGCCTGCGAGGGCTCCAGCGCACCGACGTCCACCACGTTCGGGAACCGCAACCTGTGCCGGGAAGTCACGATCACCGCGCACCCCGGCGCGTGCGGCAGAAGTGGAGTCACCTGCTCCACACTCGTCGCGTCATCGAGCACGAGCAGAAGTGATTGGCGCGCAACAGCGTCTCGATAGGCGCTCAGCCGGGCCCCGAAATCCCCGGGAACGGACATCCCGAACGACGCGAGGAACCGGCCCAGCACCTCGTGCGGCGTCGTCCCGCGCAGCCGCACGAACAGCTGGCCGTCCGGGAAATGACCGTTCGCGACCCGGTGCGCGGAATGCACGGCGAGCGTCGTCTTGCCGCTCCCCACCTGGCCCGTCAGCAGCACCACCTGCGGAAACGGGGTGATGAGGTCCACGACGGACTGGACGAGCTCCTCCCGTCCCACGAAGTCGGAGACGGCGGCGGGAAGCTGGTGCGGGCGCGGGAACAACTCGACTTGCACACCGCCCCCTTCTGCCGGAGAACCGTCAGTCGAGGTCAGTTTCACACAGAACGCCCGCGGGATCACCGCCGTGATTCCCAGTCGCACGTGCGACGATCGCTCGCATTCGGTGCAGGTGGCCGGTCGCAGCCGGGTCGTCGAGCCGGTCGGCGGCGTGCAGCAGCACCAGCAGAGCCTCGGCCTCGCCCAGCGCGAACCCGGTCCCCCGCTGCACCTCCACCGCCTCGGTCGCGGCCCGGTGCGCCTGCTCGGTGTCGCCGGCCTTGAGACTCAGCAGCGCGAGCGTCGTCAGCGCCCGGCCCCGCTGCATCGCGAACCCGAACGTCGTGGCCTGGGCGAGCGCCTGTTCGGCGAGATCGACCGCGGACTGGTCGTCGCCCGCCGCGTGCAGCACGCGGGCCAGGTCGATCAGGTACTCGGTCTCGTTGTCGACCCGTCCGAGCGAGCCGGCCAGCCGCAACCCGCGCCGCAACGCCTCGATCGACTCCTCCAGCCGCCCCAGCCGGTGACAGGTGCTGCCGACGACGACCAGGCCGAGCAGCACGTACAGCTCCGCCTCGCCCTCCTCCGCCTCGGCGACGAGCTCCAGCGCCCGGCCCAGCGCATGTTGGGTACGGCCGGTGTCGCGATCGATCCTGGCCTCGACCGACTGCAGCACGTACCGCCACGCGTGCGAGCCGGACTCCTCGGCCAGCCGCGCGCCGCGGTCGGCGTACTCACGGGCCCGCTGCGGGTCACCGAGCAACGCGTGCAGCTCGGCCAGTGCGAACTCCACCAGCGTCTCCGAGATGCAGCCGCCGGGCAGCAGGTCCCGCGCCCGTTCGTAGTGCTCCAACGACTCGGTGAGCCGGCCGGTCTGCGCGGTCGCCACGCCGAGGTTGAGGTGCACGACGGCCGACAGCCTGGGGTTGTCCGCCACCAACGGCAACGCCTCGCGCAGCAGCCCGATCGCGTCCTGGGTGCGGCCGAGCGTGAGGTGGATGACGGAAAGGTTGTTCAGGCAGTGGAACCGCCCGACCCGGTCACCGGAGTCCTTGTACAGCGTCAGCGCCGTCTCCAGGTGCCCGATGCCCTGCCGGCTGTCCAGCTCGCAGTGCAGCGTGCCGAGCGACAGGTGCATCGACGCCCGGCCACGCAGGTCGCCCTCCTCCTCCGCCGCGGCCAGCCCGATCGACGACGTCTCGTGCCACCGGTCGAACTGCTGGCGCAGGTACCACATGCGGCGCAACGCGTCCGCGAGCTCCCAGCGGTAGTGCAACGGCTCGGCCCGCAGCGCGCAGGTGGCCACCGACTCCCCCTCACCGTCCAACCAGGACAGTGCGGCTTCCTTGCTGTCGAACGAGAGTCCGCACGTGCTGTCGCGGCCGAGCCGGTACATCTCCGGCGCCAGCACGTCCAGCGCCGCGTCGGTGGTGTGCAGGTAGTGGTCCAGCAGCCGAAGCCCGGCCTTCTCGGCGTCCTCGTCGGCGGCGACCAGGTCACGCGCGTACAGGTGCAGCAGGTCGTGCACGCGGAACCGGCCGCGGGTGTGCGGCTCGATCAGGCTCGCGCTCTCCAGCAACGACACGAGCGGCCGCGCGTCCTCGACGGCCATCAGGACGGACGCGGTGTGCGCGGTGAAGTCCGTGCGGGGCAACAACCCCAGCCTGCGGAACAGCTGCGCGGCCTCGTCCGGGAGCGACCGCAGCGACAGCTCGAACGCCGCCGTCACCGCCGCCCGCTTGTCGCCGCTGATCGCGAGCTGCGTGAGCCTGTTGCCCTGCGCGAGATCCGCGACCGCGTCGGCGATGCGGTCGTGCGGGCGGCAGGCCAGGTTCGCGGCGGCGATCCGGATCGCGAGCGGCAGGTAGCCGCACAGCGCCGCGAGATCCGCGACCGCTTCCGGTTCGGCGTCGGTGCGCGCGGACCCGAGCACCCGGTTGATCAACGAGTGCGCCTCGTCGGGCGTCAGCAGGTCCAGCTCGACCCGGCGGGCGTCGTCCAGCGCGGTCAGCCCGCGCAGGTCGTTGCGGCTGGTGACGACCACCGCGCAGCCTGGCGTGCCGGGCAGCAGCGGCCGGACCTGGTCCTCGCTCGCCGCGTTGTCCAGCAGGATCAGCACTCGGCGGTTCGACAGGATCGAGCGGTACAGGCTCGCCTGTTCGTCGACCTCGCGCGGGATCTGGTCCGGTTCGACGCCGAGGCCGCGCAGGAACTGGGTCAGCGCCTCGGCCGGTGTCGTGGCGGGTGCGTCGTCGTAGCCGCGCAGGTTCAGGTAGAGCTGGCCGTCCGGGAAGCGGTCGCGCACCCGGTGTGCCCAGTGCACGGCGAGTGCCGTCTTGCCGACACCCGCGGTGCCGGCGATGGAAGTGATCACGACCGTGGACGACGACAGGCCGGCGTCCAGTTCGTCCAAAGAGGACCTGCGGCCGGTGAACCTGGCGAGGTCGGCGGGCAGCTGGGCCGGCGCCTTCGGGGAGACCGGGCCGGACTCGCTGTCCTGGTTGAGGATCGCCTGGTGTGCGGTGCGCAGGCTGCGGCCGGGGTCGACGCCGAGCTCGTCGGCCAGCAGCCGGCGGGTCCGGTCGTACAGCTCCAGCGCGTCCGCCTGCCGGTTCGACCGGTACAGCGCGATCATCAGCTGTTCCACCAGCTGCTCGCGGAACGGGTTCGCGGCCACCAGCGCGGACAACTCGGTGATCACCTGCTCGTGCTGGCCGAGCTCCAGCTGCAACGCGAAGCACTGCTGTGCCACGGCGATCCGGCGTTCGTCGAGCCGTTCGGCCTCGACCCGCAACGCCTGGCTGTTCAAGCCCGCCAGCGCCGGGCCGCGCCACAGCGACAAAGCCGTGCGCAACAACCGCACCGCCTCAGCGGGTTCGACGGTCTGCGCGGTCGCCACGTGCCGTTCGAACGTGACGACGTCGAGCGTCGCGGAGCCCAGCACGATCCGGTAGCCGGGGCCGTCGGTGACGATCATGCCGGGCACGCCGAGCGCGGCCCTCAGGTCACCGACCGACTTCTGGATCTGGTGCTTGCCGGTCGACGGGGGTTCGCCGTCCCACACCACGTCGACCAGGTGCGTCAACGGCACCACCCGGTTCGGCGCGAGCAGCAACGCGGCGAGCACCTTCTGTCCGCGCACGCCGCCGAGTTCGAGCCGGACACCCCCGTCACGAGCCTGGATAGGCCCCAGAATCCCGAAGTCCACGGCGTCACCGTAGGGCCATTTTCCTCCCCTGTCGCAAAGGGAATGAGACGGTAGCGAGACGGGACCCGGCGTCGCGACCCTCGCGTTCGTGAGGCACATCGCGCTCGGCGCTGCGACGCACCCGTTCCTGCGCGATCACGCGATCGCGGGGACGCCCGTCGTGCCCATGGCGATGGTGCTGGAGTGGTTCACCGCGGCCGCCCTCGCCTGGCCGCAGTGCCCGAACACGTTGGTGCTGCGGGGAGTCACCGCACTTCGGAAGATCGCGCTGCCAGGATTCCACACCGGCGGTGACCAGTGCGAGGTGCGCACCGAGGTGGTCGACGAGACGCTGTCGTTGATGCTCGTGTGCGGGAAGGGCGTGCCCCACCACCGCGCGAGTGCCGCTCGCTTTCCGCTTCCGGTGCAGCGCAGACCTTGGTCCGTTCTGCGGGATCTGCGGCCTGCCGTTCGGAGCAGTCCCTACGACGACGGCGTGCTGTTCCACGGCCCGTCGTTCCGGGCGATCAGGCGCGTCTCCGGAATTTCGCCGTCCGGCGCACTCGGTGTGGTCGTCGGCGTGCACGCGCTGGGCTGGCCGGACGGCCCGTGGCGGCTCGACCCGGCGGCGGTCGACGGCGGGCTGCAGCTCGCGACGCTGTGGGCGGCGCAGGCGATCGGTGCCGCCACCCAGCCGCAGGCCATCCGCGAGTGCCGGGTCCGTTCGCGCGGCCCGATCACCGGGCCGGCGCGCTGTCTCGTGCGCAAGCGACGGACTTCCACGCTCGACGCCGAGTGCGACATCGCGCTCGTCGACGCCGACGGTGGGCTCGTGATCGAACTGCTCGGCGTGCAACTCGTGACGCGTCCTCGTGAGGGGAGGGCCGGGCGATGATGATCCCTCCTTTCGCAACGTAGAACTGCGTTACCGTGAAGCCCTGCCGCCCTGACCTCTTCGTGGAGGACTTGTGCGCGTGCTGCTCGCGGTGCTGCTAATGCTCGGTCTGGCGCCGCCCGCGTCTGCGGCGGCCCCGGCGTTCGACGATGCGCTGACCTCGCCGCGCACGCAGTGGTGGCGTGACGCGAAGTTCGGCATGTTCGTGCACTTCGGCCCGTACTCCTGGTGGGGCGGCGAATACCGGCGCGTGGACGGCACGCTGTGCACCGACGCCGAGTGGATCAAGCTGCGCTGCGAGATCCCGTGGCCCGAGTACGAGGCCGCCGCGCGCAAGTTCAACCCCTCCCGGTTCGACGCGGACGAGATCGCCCGCCTGGCCGCGGACGCCGGGCAGAAGTACGTGGTGATCACTTCCAAGCACCACGACGGTTTCGCGATGTGGCCGACCCGCACGACCTCGTGGAACCTCCGCGACCACGCCGGGTTCCAGCGCGATCTCCTCGCCGAGCTGAAACGCGCCTCGGAGCGACGCGGCATCCGGTTCGGGCTCTACTACTCGATCAACGACTGGCACGACCCCGACGTCGCGGGTGATCCGGCGGTCTACAAACAGCGTCTGCGCGAACAGTTGCGCGAACTGGTGACGACGTACCGTCCGGCGACGCTGTGGTTCGACGGCCAGGGCCAGTCGTGGTGGACGCTCCGGGACGGCGACGAGCTGCAGACCTACCTGCGCTCGCTGGATCCCGCGCTGATCATCAACGACCGGGTCACCAAGAGCCGGTTCGTCGACGGCGACCACGAGACCCCGGAACGCCACCAGAACATCCCCCAGGCGCCGCTCGACGCCGTCGCGTGGGAGGCCTGCGTGACGACCAGCAACCGCTGGGGCTGGACCCGCTACGACACCGCGTTCAAGCCGTCGTCCCAGCTCACCCGGTTCCTGACGGACATCGCCGGCCGCGGCGGCAACATGCTGCTCAACGTCGGCCCGGACGACCTCGGCCGGATCCCCGCCGGAGCCCAGCAGTCCCTGCGCGGGGTCGGCGAGTGGTTGCGCTCTCACGGCCAGGCCGTCTACGGGACGTCGATGACCGGACTGGTCGCCGATCCTGGTTGGGGCGCGGTGACCCGGCGCGGCGACAAGCTGTACCTCTCCGTCTACGACTGGAGTTCGTCGCTGCACCTGAGCACGAAGGCGCCGTTCGACGTGCTGGCCGCGCGCGTGCTCGGCAGCGGGCAACGGGTGCGGTGGCAGGCTTCCGGTGACGGGATCGACGTGCTGCCGGCAGGTCGGCCCACGAACTCCACGGCCACGGTGATCGAGCTGACGATCCGCACACCGCAACCCGTTGTCGGCAACGGATCCGGGTTGACCGGTGAGTACTTCGCCGGCTCTGATCCCGTGGTGAAGCGCATCGATCCGACGCTCAACTTCCCTTGGCGCGAAAGCACTCCAGCGGCGCCGGGCGTGCCGTTGGACGGCTTCTCGGCGCGGTGGACCGGATCGCTGCAGGCCTCGTACACCGGCCCGCACACGCTGACGGCGGTGTCCGACGAGACCGTGAAGGTGTGGCTGGGAGACCAGGTCGTCATCGACAACACCAAGCCGCACGGGCCGCGCGTCGACAAAGCCGTGGTGCAGCTCGAAGCCGGCCGGAAGTACCCGATCCGGGTCGAGTACAGCGACCTCACCGGCGAGGCCTACCTGAAGCTGTTGTGGGCCAACCCGTACGAGTCGCAGCGCGTGATCCCCGCGTCAGCCCTCACCTCCGCGTAACCGATCCGGGGCTGATCCGGGGCTGATTCAGCGCCGGATCAGCCCCGGGTCAGCCGCGTTCGTCACCCTCGGCACCATGGAGTTCCGTCTGCTGGGCCAGTTCGAACTGCGCGACGGCGACCGCAACCACCACCTGGGCGGGCCGATGCAGCGCACCCTGCTGGCACACCTGCTGCTCGCCGACCAGACCGCGCGCACCACCGGCGACCTCACCCGCCGCCTGTGGGGCACCACAGCGACGGACGGCTCCACATCGACACTGCAGGTGCACGTGCTGAGGCTGCGCAGGCTCCTCAAGGCGACGGGTTGCGAGGCGACCATCGAGACCAGCCCCGGCGCCTACCGGATCAGCCTCGGCACCGACACCGCGGACGCCACCGAGTTCCACCGCAGGATCGGCGAGGCGAGGCACGCAGGCGACCTGGGGAGCGAGCTCAGCGCGTTGGACGCGGCGCTCGACCTGTGGCACGGCACCCCGCTGACCGGCGTGATCGCGGACTGGCAGAGGTTCCCGGAGGTCCGCGCGCTGACCGAGGCCCGCGACGAGGCCAGGGCGCGCCGCGCCGAACTCGCCATGATCCTCGGCAAGGTGCCGGACCTGCAGGACCTGCGCGACCTCGTGGCCGAGCACCCCGACCGCGAGCAGAACCGGCACCTGCTCATGTGGGCGCTGCACCGGGCCGGGCGACGCCGGGAGGCCCTGGCCACCTACGAGGACGCCTACCGCTACTCGGTCGGGGAGCTGGGCCTCGAACCGTGCCGACAGCTCAAGGAGCTGCAGCATCTGGTGCTGAGCGGCGGTTAGAGCCTGCGCAACCCCGCGAGCACCCGCTCCAGCAACGCTCCGTCCGGACGGTCGCCGCCGTAGGACGACGCCGTGCGGTGCACGTCGATCAGGCCGTGCGAGGCCATGTCGCCGAGCAGCACCTTGGTGACGCCCAGCGGCAGGCCGCGCAGGGCCGCGATCTCGGCCACCGACCGCGGCGAGTGGCACAGGGCCAGCACGTCCTGGTGTTCCGGGCGCACCGCGGTGGACGAGAACTCGTTCACCGAGACCAGCGTCTCGATCTCCAGGTGCACGTCGGAGGTGGTGCGGCCACCGGTCCACGCGTAGGCGCGCACGATCGACGCCGACGACTCGATGGACGGCAGCGGCGGCACGTCGAAGGGCAGCGTCGCGTACGGGTCCGGTTCCGGCACCGGGTCCGCGACGCGCGGCGCCTTCTTCTTGCCGCGCTTGCGGATCCTGGCGCTGTCGAAGCTGAAACCGCTGACCAGGTCGCCGAAGTTGACCTGCTCCTCTGGCTCTCTGCTCATGCCAGCTCGGCCCGCAGTTCCGGCGTGAGCAGCTGGCCCACCTGCCGCACGACCACCGTCATCTCGTACGCGACCTGCGCGACGTCGCTGGAGGACGCCGCCAGCACCGCGAGGACCGAGCCGTCGCTGATCGACGACAGCAGCATCACGCCCCGGTCCATCTGCACGACCGTGCGCACGACCGACTCGCCGGCGAAGCACTGCGACGCCGACTCCGCGAGCGAGACCACACCGGCCACGATCGCCGCGAACTGCGGGGCGACGTGCGCCGGCAGCTTCGACGACGAGATCAGCACCAACCCGTCGGCCGAGATCACCACCGCGTGCTCGATGCCGGGTGTGCGTTCGGCGAAGTTGGTGACCAGCCAGCCGAACTGGTCCACCTGCGTGCTCATCGACTCTCCTGGTGGTCGGGAAGGCCGCGCTGCACTCCGCGCTGGAAGGCGTCGAGGAAGCCTCGGGCCGACTCCGGCGACTGGCGTGCTGGTGCGGGGGGACGCGGCCCAGTGGCAGCCGGTGCCTCGAACCACGACGCCGACTCGTGCTCCGGCGCGGGCATCGGTGACCGCACCGGAAGCTGCTCGATCGCTTCCCCTCGGAAAGACTCCCAGGACTCTTCCCGTCGTGGTGCCAGTTCGGCCGGAACCAACACGATCGCGCGAGTGCCCTTGCCCTGTTGGGCATCGAGCCGTACCACGATCTGGTGGTGCGCGGCCAGCCTGCCGACGACGAAAAGTCCCATTTCGCGGAACACCTGGATCTCCGCGCCCTCGCCCGCGGCCTCCAGCCGCTGGTTCACCACGGCCAGCGCCTCGGGGTCGATGCCGATGCCGTGGTCGACCACGTCGATCTGCACGATGTCGCTCGCCTCGATCGACGCGCTGATCGAGACCTGGGTGTGCGGCGGCGAGAAAGCCGTTGCGTTGTCAAGAAGTTCGGCCAGCAGGCGGACGAGGTCGCTTGCCACGTAACCGACCACCTCGGCGTTCGGCGCCGTGTGCACCATCACCCGCTGGTACTGCTCGATCTCCGCGGCCGCCGCGCGCAGCACGTCGGTCAGCGGGATCGGCTTGTGGAACCGGCGCGCCACATCGCCGCCGGAGAGCACCATCAGGTTCTCGTTGTTGCGGCGCATGCGGGTCGCGAGGTGGTCGAGCTTGAAGAGGTTCGCGAGCTGGTCCGGGTCCTCCTCGTACTTCTCCAGCTCCTCCATCAGCTTGAGCTGGCGTTCGACGAGGCTCTGACTGCGCCGCGAGAGGTTCACGAAGATGTTGCGCATGTTCGCGCGCATACCGGCCTGCTCGATGACCGACTTCACGGCCTGCTGGTGCACCGCGTCGAACGCGCGCGCCACCTGGCCGAACTCCTCGGTCGTGTCCACCGGCACGGCTTCGATCTCCTTGCTGCCGCGCCCGGTCGCCACCATCTCAGGCAGTTTGTGCCACGCCACCTCAAGAGCGGAGCGGCGCAGCGCGTTCAAAGATCGCAGCAGGTAGCGGCCGACGACGAACCCGATGGTGCCGGCCAGGATCAGGCTCGCGAACAGGACGGCGGACGCGGTGCCGGCCGCGTCGCTCGTCTCGTCGCGCAGGCGGTTCGCGGTGTCGCGCAGGTCGTTCTGCAGACCCTGCACCACGCCGTCCAGCGACGCCGAGACCGCGTTGGAGGCCTTGGTCCAGTCCGAGGCCGCGATGGGCAACGCCTTGGGCCGGTTGTTGTTGCCCGTGTTGCCCGTGGTCGGCGCGGCGCCGTCCGAGGTCGGGTGCAGCACCGCGGTGGTCAGCATCTTGCGGTGCGACTCGATGTCCGGACCGTTGAAGAACGACCAGTACGAGTTGAGCTGGTCCTTCGTCGCGAGCGCGGCGAACTGGCTCGCGATGTAGCCGAGCTTGACGTTCGACTCGACCAGTGACCGAACCTCGGCCGTGACGAGCTGACCGCGGGTGAGCCCGGACAGCACGACCGCCTGCTGGTACAGGACCTGCTCCTGCACGTGCAGCGCGTGGTGCAGGCCCATCGCCGTGCGGGAGAGCGCGGCGTCGCCGAAGTCGCTCGCGATCACCTCGTCGACGTCGAGCATCGACTCGGTGAGGGAGGTGTACTCCTTGATGACACCCGGCACGTCGCCGGTCTTCTCCCGCAGCTGCGGGAGACCGTCGATGCGGGAGTGGACGTCGTCCATGCGGGCCGACGCGACCTCGCTGAGCGAGACCTTGCCGATGGCCTCGCGCAGCTTCGTGCGGGCCTCGTCCGTCGCGCGCACCTGATCGGCCAGGATCTGCGGGCCGGCGCCCTCGGCGATGATCCGCCGCTCGGCCTGCACCCCCTCGATCACGGGGATCAGTGCGGCCCGGACCTTCACCAGCCGCTGCAGCGCCGCGTACGACTCGGCGCGTTCCATGTGCGACTGGATCTGCAGAACGCCGGAGCCCACCGCGATGGCGACCGGAACGATCAACACCGCGGCGAGCTTCACCGGCAGGCGCCAGTTGCGCCAGTTGACGAGCTTGTCGATCATCAGACGAAGAGCTTGGCCGCGTTCAGGAAGAGCCGGTACAGGCCATAGGCGAGCGGGACGCCCACCCACAACCACGCACCGATCAGCAGCATGCGCTGGGAGTTCACTTCCGCACCACGCCTTCCGCGTCGTCCGCGTCTTCCTTGTCAGCCGTCTCGGCGACGTCCGCCGCCTCGGCCTCGTTCCACTTGGCGACCGTGGCCTCGTCGTCCGTCTTGGGCGCGGGCTTGTCGGTCTCGTCAGCGGTCTTGGGCTCGTGGAACTTCGGGTTGACCGGGCGGACCAACTCGTTCGCGACGAAACCGACGACCAGCAGCGAGATCATGATGTAGAACGACGTGGTGTACAAGTCGGGACCGGTGTGGCCCGCCTTCTTGCCCGCGTCCGCGATGGCGTTGACGATCAGCGGCCCCAGCACGCCGGCGACCGACCACGCGGTCAGCAGGCGACCGTGGATCGCGCCGACCTGGTAGGTGCCGAAGAGGTCCCGCAGGTAGGCCGGGATCGTGGCGAAACCGCCGCCGTAGAAGGACAGGATCACCATCGCCGCGACCACGAACAGCGGCACGCTGGACGAGCCGATCGTCAGCAGCGTCAGGTAGAGCAGCGCGCCGGCACCCAGGTAGACGCGGTAGATGTTCTTGCGCCCCACCAGGTCCGAGGTGGAGGACCACACGATCCGGCCCGCCATGTTCGCCGCCGACAGCAACGCGACGAAGCCGGTGGCCGCCGCCGTCGCGACCGGCGTCGACGACTCCTTGAAGAAGTCGACCAGCATGGGCGCGGCCTTCTCCAGGATGCCGATGCCCGCGGAGACGTTGAAGCACAGCACGACCCACAGCAGCCAGAACTGCGGCGTCTTGATCGCGTTGTTCGCGGAGACGTTGTGGGCGACGGTGGCCTTCGGCTTGTCCTTGAGCAGCGCCGCCTTCTCCTCGGTGAACTCCTTGGAGGGCAGGCGGATCAGCAGCACACCGAGGCTCATGAAGACCGCGTAGGCGAGGCCGTGCACGAGGAAGGCCTTGCCGATGCCTTCGGTGGAGGTGTTGCCGAACGCCGTGAGCATCGAGGTCGACCAGGGTGACGCGATCAACGCTCCGCCGCCGAAGCCCATGATCGCGATACCGGTCGCCATGCCCGGCCGGTCCGGGAACCACTTGATCAGCGTCGAGACCGGCGAGATGTAGCCGATGCCGAGACCGATGCCGCCGATCAGGCCGTAGCCCAGGACGACGACCCAGTACATGCCTGCCCACACGCCGACCGCCGAGATCAGCAGACCGGAGCAGAAGCACACCAGCGACATGAACATCGCCCAGCGCGGACCCCTGCGTTCCACGGTCGTGCCGAGCACCGCGGCCGAGAGCCCGAGCATCACGATACCGAGCTGGAAGGGCAATGCCGACTGCGTTCCCGTGATGCCCAGAGATTTCTCCAGAGGCGTCTTGAAGACGCTCCAGGCGTAGGCCTGACCAATGGAGAGATGAATCGCCAGAGCTGCGGGCGGAACGAGCCAGCGGTTCCATCCGGGAGGCGCGACTGTGCGTTCGCGCGCTAAGAACCCCACTTTATCCCCAACCGTCACCAAAAACGCGGACCGATCGATCCTAGGCCAGGTGTACACGTGCGACAACGGCCTGGACCAGTCGAACGCCGTCGAACGCCGTTGCATGTCGTGCAACTCCGCCTGGTAGGAGCCGAGCCATCCTCAGTTCGTACCATTTGAGACAAATGCAGTGTCCGGTTTTGCCCGTTTCCCGGTACTCCGCGACGTTGACTGCACACGTGAGAGCGCTACAGTGGTCGCCGCACGCAGAGGGGCGGGGGTACATGACCAAGGCGATGCGGTCGCCTGGAGAAGCGCAGTACGAGCACCGGGAAATGCGGGGTTTTGCGTCGTTCGACGACCCCGAGACTTTGTCGTACGTTGATTCGAACGGCAAACCGAACTTCGCACTGATTCGGCAGACCGACGAATTCCGCGCACTCCGCCGGAGCCTCACGACGTTCATCTTCCCGATGACGGCGCTTTTCCTCGCGTCCTACCTGACGTTCGTGCTGCTGTCCGCGTACGCGAAAGACTTCGTCAGCACCAAGGTGATCGGTGTGATCAACCTCGGGATCCTGCTCGGCCTCGGGCAGTTTGTGACTTCGATCATCATCACGCTCGGTTATGCCCGTTACGCAAAGCGACGGCTGGACCCGCAGCGCAAATTGCTCGCAGAGAAGACAGGCGTCGAGGAGTAAGGCATGCCCACCACCGGCAACCCGGTGCTGAACCTCAGCGTCTTCGCGGTGTTCGTCCTGATCACCCTCTACATCGTCTACCGCGCGTCGAGCCGGAACGTGACGGCGTCGGACTACTACGCGGCGGGCAGCTCGTTCACCGGCGCCCAGAACGGCGTCGCGCTCTCCGGCGACTTCCTCTCGGCCGCGTCGTTCCTCGGCATCTCCGGCGGCATCGCGGCGCACGGCTACGACGGGTTTCTCTACTCCGTCGGCTGGGTCGTGGCGTGGCTGGTCGGCCTGCTGCTGATCGCCGAGGGCCTGCGCAACACCGGCCGCTTCACCGTCGGCGACGTGCTGGCGTTCCGGATGAAGCAGCGCCCGGTCCGCGCGGCCGCCGCGAACGCGACCCTGGTGATCTCGTTCTTCTACATGATCGCGCAGATGGCCGGCGCCGGCGGTCTGATCGCACTGCTGCTCAACGTCTCGTCGAAGACCGGCCAGGCGTTCCTGATCGCGGTCGTCGGCATCGTCATGGTGCTCTACGTGCTGGTCGGCGGCATGAAGGGCACCACCTGGGTACAGATCATCAAGGCTGTCCTGCTGCTGCTCTGCGTGACGCTGATGAGCATCTTCCTGCTCGGCAAGTTCGGCTTCAGCCTGTCCGCGATCATGTCCGCGGCCACCGAGAACAACAAGCTCGGCACCGCTGTCCTCGACCCCGGCGTGAAGTACGGCTTCAGCACGATGTCCAAACTGGACTTCGTGTCCTTGGCTTTGTCGCTGGTGCTGGGCATCGCGTCGCTGCCGCACGTGCTGATGCGCTTCTACACCGTGCCGAACGCCTCGGAAGCCCGTCGTTCGGTCGTGTGGGCGACCTGGACGATGGTCATCTTCTACCTCTGCACGCTGGTGATCGGCTTCGGCGCGATGGCGCTGGTGGGCACCGAGACCATCGCCGCGGCACCAGGCGGCGAGAACTCCGCCGCGCCGCTGCTGGCGTTCCGGATCGGTGGCGCCGTGCTGCTCGGCGTCGTGTCCGCGGTCGCGTTCGCCACGATCCTCGCGGTCGTCGCGGGTCTGACCCTGGCGGCCTCGGCCTCGTTCGCCCACGACGTCTACGCGAACGTGATCAAGCGAGGGAATGCCGAGCCCCGCAAGGAGATCCGGGTCGCGCGGTTGACCGCGGTCGTGGTCGGCGTGCTGTCGATCATCGGCGGTATCGCGGCGAACGGTCAGAACGTGGCGTTCCTGGTGTCCTTGGCGCTCGCGCTGGCGGCCTCGGCGAACCTGTCCACGATCCTCTTCACGATCTTCTGGCGGCGCTTCAACACCACCGGCACGCTGTGGAGCATCTACGGCGGCCTGGGCTCGTGCCTGACGCTGATCATCTTCTCGCCGGTGATGTCCGGCGCGAAGACGTCGATCTTCCCGGACGTCGACTTCGCGTGGTTCCCGCTGGGCAACCCCGGTCTGGTGTCGATCCCGTTCTCGTTCCTGTGCGGGTTCCTCGGCACGATCTTCTCCAAGCAGGAGCCGGAGAAGGCCGACCTGGCCGCGGAGATGGAAGTCCGGGCGATCGCGGGAATCGGCACGAAGGCCTGAGTTCTGGATGAAGGGCTCTTTCGTCCACTTGAGGTGGATGAAAGAGCCCTTCATCGTTGACTACGGGCGGGCGACCAGCACCACGCCTTGGTCGCCGACGGCGTGCGGCCGGCGGGCGAAGTGCCGCCGCAGCGCGGGTTCCACGGCCACCAGCATCTCCGCGGCCGCCGGATGCTCCTCGTACCAGAAGTTCACCAGCGTGCGAGCCGCGGCCTGCACCCGTTGCTCCAGATCAGCCTCCGGGAAGTGCAGCGCGGCCTCCGTCCGGTACCGCTCGAACCGGCTGAACCCGTTGCCCGCCAGCACCTCCGCCGCCACGGCGAGCAGATACCCCTGGTCGTCCGGTGGCTCGCCGGCGATCGGCACGCAGGTCTCGTTCAGCAACGCCACAAGTTCGTTGTCCGGCGCGCCACCGATGAACACGACCTTCGCGTCGGGGTGTGAGAGGTCGACCACGCGGGCGATCTCCCGCAGCGACCGTTCGAGATCCGTGACGTAGGGCAGGATCCAGTTGGCCAGCACCACGTCGAAGGTGCCGTCGTCGAACGGCAGGTCCTCGGCGCTGCCCGGCAGGATCTCGATGTCCCCGCCCGTTTCCCGCAGCCTGGTCGCCCGGTCGGTGTGAGGTTCGACCGCCGTGCAGCCGCCCAGCTGCACGGCCACCGCACGGGTCAGCTCGCCGGTGCCGCCACCGACGTCGAGTGCGCGGGAGTTGCCGGACGTCAGCGACCGCACGAGTGCGATCTCCTCGCGGCGTTCAAGACGAGCCGCGAAGTCGAGCCAGCCGCGGCTGCTGAGCGCGTGCGGTCCGCGGTACTCGGTGGACAGCAGATCGGTCATGGAGCTCACTTCCTGATGTAGGTCGGGGCGAGACCCATGACCTGGGTGCGCAACGCCGGATCGGAAGTGAAGTCCCCCGCCAGGTGCGAGGTCACCATCACCGCGCCGTGGGCCTCCGCGCCGCGCATCGTCAGACACGCGTGCTCGGAGCGGATCAGGCAGGCGGCGCCGGACGCGGCCAGGTGTCCCATCAACGCCTCGACGACCTGCTCCCCGAGCCGTTCCTGGACCTGGGGCCGTGCCGCGAACTCCTGGATCACCCTGGCCAGTTTGGACAGTCCGACGATCTGACCTCCGGGCGCCGGAAGATAAGCGACCGTCGCCCGGCCGAGGAACGGCAGCACGTGGTGTTCGCACAGCGCCACGAACGGCACGTCGACCGCGGCGATCACGCCCTGGTTCACCGACTCCGGCGGGAACTGCACCCGCAGGTGCCTGGCGGGGTCGAGGCGCAGGCCGCTGGTCATCTCCGCCAGTGCCCGGACGAACCGCAGCGGTGTGCGTTCGGTGGACTCCGTGTCGCACGGGATGCCGAGCGCGGTGAACATCGCCCGCGCGTGCTCGGCGGCCTCGACGACCGCGGTGTCGGCCCACGCGGGACCGAGGCTGATGCTGGTGACTGTCATGGGGTTGAGCCCCTTTCGCTCTGACACCACGAGGCGGAGTTCACGTGCGTCTCGCGCACGGTCACCTCCGCGACACGGGCGCCGGGTGCGCTCGGCAGGTCGCGCAGCGCGTCGTCGACGACGCGGGCGATGAGTTCGGCGACGGCCTCGACGGTCGGGTGTGCCAGGCCTTCAGCGAGGTGTTCGGCGCCTTCGGGGTTGGCGGCACCGAACCGGTAGACCTTGCTCTTGTGCTCGGTCAGCACGTCCACCAGCGGGTCGTCGGCGCCGAGCATGGCGCCGTGGTCGAGGTGCGTGTCGATCCACTCGCGGACGCGGGCCTTCAGGGCGCCGAACTCGACGACGGCACCGGCGTGCAGGGCCGGCGCGGACACCTTGGCCTCCATCCACCACGAGTGGCCGTGCAGGTTCACGCACTTGCCCGCGAGGTGTGGAAGCCGGTGCGCGGTCTCGAAGTTGTGCCGCACGGACACCGAGTACGCGGTCATGCGATTCCCAGGTACTTGTGGGTCTGCACCGAGAGGCTCCACTTCGGGTTGCGCTTGCAGTACTCGATCGCGGCCTCGGTGTTGGCTACGACGTCCGGGCCGTCCATGGGTTGGAGCCGGAACGACTCGAACGGCAGGTGCTCGAACCGTTCGGGCTCGCCGTTCACCTGGGGGAAGACCAGCTTCAGCTCCTGGCCGCTGGTCGCGACGAGCTCGGAACCGAGCTTCGGGCTCACGCAGAGCCAGTCGATGCCCGGCGGCGGCACCTGGGTGCCGTTCGTCTCGACGGAGATCTCGAAGCCGCGGTCGTGCAACGCGTCGATGGCCGCGATGTCGAGCTGCAGCAACGGTTCCCCGCCCGTGCAGACGACGAACTTGCCCTCGTCCGAGTCGGCGGCCCACACGTTCGAAATGGCGGCCGCCAATTGCGATGCGGTTCTGAACTTTCCTCCGTTGACACCGTCGGTGCCGACGAAATCCGTGTCGCAGAATTGACAGACCGCGCGGTGGCGATCCTTCTCCAGCCCCGTCCACAGGTTGCACCGGGAGAAGCGGCAGAACACGGCGGGACGCCCGGCGTGCCTGCCCTCCCCCTGCAAGGTGTAGAAGATTTCTTTGACGAAGTAGGTCATGCCGGCACTGCCAAGTAACGCACGGGGTCCGCGATACCGGCCTCGTCGAAACCTTTCAAACGCAGCACACAGGTGTCGCACGTGCCGCACGCGACGCCGTCGGCGGGCGGGTCGTAGCAGCTCGATGTGAGCGAGTAGTCGACGCCGAGCTCGATGCCCTTGCGCACGATGTCGGCCTTGGTGAGGTCGATCAACGGCGCGTGCACGCGGATGCGGCCTTCGCCCACGATCGCGGACTTGGTGGCGAGGTTCGCCATGGCCTCGTAGGCCTCGATGTACTCCGGCCGGCAGTCCGGGTAGCCGCTGTAGTCGACCGCGTTGACCCCGGTGAACACGTCCCGCGCGCCCACGACCTCGGCGTACGCCAGCGCGAACGACAGGAAGATGGTGTTGCGGGCCGGCACGTACGTCGGCGGGATCTCCCCCGCCATCTGCTCTTCGTCGCGCCCCTTGGGCACCGCGATGTCGTCGGTCAGCGCGGAACCGCCGAAGACCCGCAGGTCGATGTCCGCGACGATGTGCCGCGCCACGCCGACCTGCTCGGCGACCCGCTTGGCCGCCGCGAGCTCGACGCTGTGCCGCTGGCCGTAGCTGAAGCTCAGCGCGTACGGGAGGAAACCTTGCTTCTTCGCGATGGCGAGGGTCGTGGTGGAATCAAGTCCACCACTGAGCAGAACGATTGCAGGCGCGTTCATGTGATCATCACCTTTTCCAGATGAGTCAATGCAGGGAAATGAGCGCCCGGACGTCGGCGGATCAAAGTCCGATTGATGCCAAACGTAGAGCGACGGATTTCCGGCCGTCAACACCCGAAAAAGGTTCTAGTGATACACGAGGGTTCGTGTATCAGCCGGGAATGATCCCGGACTCGTGCGCGATGATCGCGGCCTGCACGCGGTTCCGCACACCGAGCCGTCTCAAAATGGTACTTACGTACACTTTTACCGTACCTTCGACGACGTGGAGGCGAGCTGCGATCTCGGCGTTCGACAGCCCCGCGCCGACGAGTCCGAGCACCTCCCGCTCCCGTGCCGTCAGGACGGCGATCCGCTGCGTCGCAGCAGGCCTCGGACGTGCTCCCGACAGCTGATCGACGACTCTTTTCGCCACCAATGGAGACAAATACGCGGCACCAGTTGCGACGGCCCGCACTCCGGCGATGATCTCTTGCGGATCGCCGGTCTTCAGCACGAAGCCGGCGGCGCCCTCCCCGAGCGCCCGGCTGATGTAGGCGTCGTCGGCGAACGTCGTCAGCACCAGCGTCCGCGTGTCCGGGTGGCGCTCGCGGATCAGGTTCGCCGCGTCCAGCCCGTCGAGGCCGGGCATGCGGATGTCGAGGACGGCGACGTCGGGCCGGTGCCGCGCAACCAGGTCGAGCGCCTGGCTGCCGTTCTCCGCCTCCGCGACCACCTCGACGTCGTCCGCCGTCGCGAGCACGGCCTTCACCCCGAACCGGACCACGGGCTCGTCGTCGGCGAGCACCACCCTGATCAACCGGACCTCCTGACGAGCCACTCCTTGTGCACCAACCGGTCGCCGCGGAAGCACAGCTGGTGCAGATCGTGCCGCTCGTGGTCGAACGGGTTGGCGTGCGTCGAGTAGTACCGGCACTCGGTTCGCGGAGGGCCCTGGACCCCCAACGGGTTGTCGACCCGCGTGCGCAACGGCAGGTCCAGCGCGTCTTCTTCTTCGCCCAGCCCGGCCCGCGCGAACTGCTGCGGCGTGAGCACCGACGTCGCCGCGTCGAACACCATGTAGCCGGGCACACCGATGGCGATCCCCGCGCACACGACGGACGTGATCAGCACGGTCCGCTTGGCGCTCTTCCTGATCTCCGCCTCGGTGCTCTCGCGGCGCACGTGCGTGGGCGTGGTGCGCGGCAGCGGGCGCTCCGGCAGCTTCGCCCTGACCTCGAACCCGCCGTCCTTCGGCCCCGCGTCGAACCAGCCGCCGACGAGCGCGACGCGTTCGGCGAGGCCCACGAGTCCCTTTCCACTGCCGACGGCGGGTGGCCGCGGTGCCGGTCCGTTGGTGACGCGCAGTTCGAGCTTCGCGCTGAGCTCTACCTCTGTGCGGGCACCGGGCGCGTGCTTGATCACGTTCGTCAGCGCTTCCGCGACCACCCGGTGCACGGTCCTGGCGATGATCCCGTCGAGGGGTTCCCGCCGGCTGTTGATCAGCTTGACGTCGAGGCCGGAGCGTTCGACGACCTCCTCGATCGTCGCGACCGGGTCGTCCTCGTCGGCGCGCAGCACCTGCATGACGTCGGCGAGCCGTTCGGCGGCCGCCGTGACGCTGGCCCGCGCGGTCTTCGCGGCTTCACGTTGCTGGGCAGTCAGCGTCGGTTCGAGCTCGAGCGCCCCCACCAGCAACGCGGCCCGTGCCAGCTCGTGGCCGACCAGGTCGTGCATCTCACCGGCGAGACGGGCGCGCTCGGCGTTGCGGGCGTTGTCCGCGTCCCGTTCCAGCAGCGCGGCGTGCTCCCAGCCGACCTCCTTGAGCTGCGAGTAGCTCCGCCGGAACCTGCCGAACGCCCACGGCACCACGCCGAGCACCCCGATGCCGGACGTGACGGCGAGCGCGGTGTCGGACCCACCGCGTTCGGTCAGCGCGACCACGACTCCCGCGATCTCGGCGATGGTCAGCGCGATCGCGGTCGCACGGGGGTCCTTCGCGTTGCGCCCGGCGAAGAAGCTGGTGATCGCCAGCGCGGGCGCCAGCGCGATCACGCCGGTGTCGAACTCGACGCGAACCAGGTAGCAGACGAGCCAGGCGGCGAGCGCGAGCCCGAGCGCGACCGCCGGCCGGTTGCGCACGACCGCGAACGCCGCGACGAACACGATCAGGTAGAGCACGACCTCCCACGCCACGCCTGCCATCATCGCAGCCGGCTGAGCACCACGGTCGGCGCCTCGTCCGCACTCCGCTTCTGCTCGTTCTTCTTCTTGAGCGCAGCCGCGATTCCCCACGACACCAGTGCGCCGAGCAGGAGCCCCGCCGCGACGTCGTGTACATAGTGGACACCGACGACGACCCGCGACGCCGCCGCGGCCAGCGCGCAGACCGCCGCCACCCAGCCGAGCGTGCGGTGCATCGCCCAGATCGCCATCGCGGACGCACCCGCGATCACCGAGTGGTTGCTGGGGAACGACCAGTCGCCCGGTTCCGGGCACACCGCGAGCGAAGGCGCTGTGCGGCAAGGCCGTTCCTCTTGAACGACGAGCTTGACGACCTCGCTCACCGCGTACGCCACCACCACTCCGGCGCCGGCGAGGAACGCCCGCAGCCGGAGCTTCAGCAACAACCACCCGAACATCAGCGCGAACACGAAGAGCACCGCGTCGGTGCCGATCACAAGCCAAGTCACCCAGCCGAAGCTACGAAGATCGCGCTCGCGGCACCTCTGCTGATCGGAACCGATCAGACCTTACTTTCGACAAGGGCGGCATCTGGGGCGTGACGTTCGCGTTCGCGCTGTGGGGCGCAAAGCTCGTGCAGCTGCTCGGGCTGCACCCCGAGGCGTGGGAGTTCTGGCAGACGCCGGCCAACGCCAAGGCGCTGGCCGCTCCGATCTGGACGGACAAGACGTCGCTGACCAACATCGGCATCATGATCGGCGCCGCAATCGCTGCGGCGGCGGCCGGAGCGTGGAAGATTCACAGCACGATTCCGTGGCGCACGGCTCTGGCGGCCGTGCTGGGAGGAGTGCTGATGGGCATCGGGGCTCGGCTCGCCGGTGGCTGCAACGTCGGCGCGTACCTCGGCGGCATCTCCGTCGGGTCACTGCACGGGTGGCTGTGGGGCGTGTTCGCGCTCGGCGGCACGTGGATCGGGCTCCGGCTGAGGCCCCTGTTCGGCCTCGCGAACCCCAAACCGAGCGACTCGGTGTGCTGATCCAGCGCGCGGCCATCGCACTCGTCCAGGTCTTGGGCCTGGCCGTGTGGTTCTCGATGTCCGCGGTCGTCCCCTCGTTGCGGCACGAGTGGGGCATCAGCGCGGGTGCGGCGGTGTGGCTGACCGCGTCCGTGCAGCTCGGGTTCGTCACGGGCGCGGTCGGGGCCACGGTGCTCAACCTGGCCGACCGCGTCCGCCCGCACCTGCTGCTCGCGATCTCGGCGGCGGCCGGTGCGGGGTTCACGCTGCTGTTGGCGCTCGGAGTCGACGGGTTGTGGGCCGCGATTCCGCTGCGGTTCCTCACCGGCGTGGCATTGGCGGGCGTGTACCCGGTCGGGATGAAGCTGATGGCGTCCTGGTCGGAGACGCGGAACCGCGGGCGGGCGCTGGGTGTGTTGATCGGGGCGTTGACGTTGGGCTCGGCGCTTCCGCACGTGTTCGGGCGGCTGCCGTGGCGCGAGGTGCTGACAACAGCCGCGGCGATCGCGTTCGTGGGTGCGTTGGTCGCGTTCTTCGTCGTGCGGCCGGGGCCGTTTCTCACCGCCACGACGGCGCAGCTCAACCCGCGGTACGCCGTGCAGATGTTCCGCGAGCGCAAGCCGCGGCTGGTGAACCTCGGCTACTTCGGGCACATGTGGGAGCTTTACGCGCTGTGGACGTGGCTGCCGACGTTCCTCATCAGCGCGAACGCTCCCACCGGGCTCGCGGTGTTCCTCACGATGGGGGTGGCCGGGGCGGTCGGGTGTCTGATCGGCGGCTGGGCGGCGGATCGGTTCGGGCGTGCTCCGGCGGCGGTGGGGGCGCTCACCGTCAGCGGGGCGTGTTGCCTGCTCAGCCCGCTGGCGCATCAGGCCGGCACCGTGGCACTCATCGCGTTCTGCGCGGTGTGGGGTGCCTCGGTGATCGCGGACTCCGGGGTGTTCTCGACGTCGCTGAGCGAGGTCGCCGACCCGCGCTACGTCGGGACGGCGCTCACCGCGTTGACCGCCATCGGGTTCGGGCTGACGGTGGTCAGCATCCAGCTCGTGCCGCTGCTGGCCGAGGTCGTCACCTGGCGTTATGCGTTCTTGCTGCTCGTGCCGGGGCCGGTGATCGGAGCGCTGGCCATGCTCAGGACCAGGTCGTAGTAGCCCTCGGGGTTGTCGGCGCCGGACCGGCCGTCGATCAGCTCCCGCACGATGTCGCAGTGGCCCGCGTGCTGCGAGGTCTCGGCAACAACGCGGACGAGCAGGTGTCCGAACGTCGTCTGGCGCTTGTGTTCCGCCCACCACGACACCGAAGCCGGGGCGTCCAGAGCCAGAGAAGCGATCGACTCGTCGGAGTGCTTCCAGGCCAACCGGTACAGATCGAGCAAGTAGGAGCGCGACTCGGACGGTTTGGCCCACATGTCGCCGTTCTCCCAGACCGAACCGTCCTCGTTCCACGGCAGCGTGACCGGCGCCGGGCGGCCCGCGCTGTCACCGAGGTAGCCGAACTCGATGCCGATCAGGTGCTTCACCAGGCCGAGCAGGTTGGTGCCGCTGGGCACGAGCGGCCGGCGCGCGTCGTACTCACTCAGACCGTCCAAAGAGGACACGATGAAGTCGCGTGACTCCTGCAGGTACCGCTGGAGATCCTCAGCAATCATGGCCCGACCTCAACGACGACCTCTGACGGTTTCGCGACGGTTTCCGCAGCGGGGCGCAAAACGTCGGGCGCTGTTCCCCACTGGCTGTACTCGGCGATGCGGATCTCCTGCTGCCGGTCGTTCGTCGGCGCGGTCTGCTCGACCCGGAGCGGACGGTCCTCGTCGTCCACCACGACGACCAGCCGCACCTCGCCCTTCGTGTAGCCACCGGAGTGCGGCACCCCGCCCGCGCTGAGCACGTACCGGTTGTCCTCCCTCTCGACCAGCCGGAGCGTGTCGCGGTCGATGGACGTGAACAACGAACCGGGGTCGTACGCGCGTTCGTCCAGCGAGAGGTCGACGCCGAACCGCCCGACCCACACCCCTCCGCCGACGCCCATCTGCGCGAACGTCCTGCCAGGCGGCAGGGTCAGGTCGGAATGCTGCAGGTAGGTGTCGTGTCCGAGGGTCAGGGCGCGGTAGTCGATCACGCGGTAGCTGTTCTCGATGTGCGCGGTCACGTCCTGCTGCTCGGTGGCGCCGCCGCTGACGTTCACGTGCTGCACCCCGGCGAACGTGCGCCGCCGCGGGTCCCGGCCCTCGACCTTGATCTCGACGTTGAACCGCACCGACTTCTGCCACCGGACGGCGTCGAGCCACTGCTTGAGCAGCACCTTCGGGTCCGCAGGCGCGGACGAGCACGCGGCCAGCACCAGCAGCAGGGACAGGGCGAGACGCATGCCACGAGTCTGGCAAAACGCGTCGGTCCAGCACGCGGGAATGAGAAGGTCGAGAACGTGCAGAAACTGATCATTGCCGCAGCGCTCGGCGCCTCGCTCGTCGCCACGGCCGTGCCGGCGCAGGCAGGCACAGGCCATCGCGTCGACGCCGCCGCGGGGTGGCTCGCGAGACAGATGGCCGACGGCGAACGCCTGGAGACCGAGTTCGGTGGCGTGAAGTACCCGGACCAGGGCCTGACCATCGACGCGATCTTCGCGTTCGCGGCCGCCAAGCACTCCGACGAACACGGAGACCGCGCCATCGCGTGGCTCGCCAAGCCCGAGATCTCCACCGCGTACCTGGGCACGGACGGCGAGTCGTACGCCGGCGCGCACGCCAAGCTCGCCATCGCGGCCAGGGTGAAGGGCAAGGACCCGCGCTCGTTCGCCGGCGTCGACCTGATCGCCGGGCTCAAGGCGTTGCAGGCACCGTCCGGCCGGTTCTCCGACCGCTCGGAGTTCGGCGACTTCTCCAACGCCTTCACCCAGTCCTACGCCCTGATCGCACTCAGCAAGAACGCGCAGGGCGCCGCCTACCTGGCGAACACCCAGTGCCCGGACGGCGGTTTCCCGGTCACGTTCGAGGCAGCGCCGTGCGTGAGCGACGTCGACGCCACCGCCATCGTGATCCAGGCGCTGCGCACGCAGGGCAAGCCGACCGGCAACGCGGTCAAGTGGCTGCGGTCGAAGCAGCAGCCCGACGGCGGGTTCCCGAGCGCGCAGGGCGGTTCGAACGCCAACAGCACCGGTCTCGCGGCCCAGGTCATCCGCAACACCAAGGCGCGCGACTTCCTGAAGTCTCTGCAGGTGTGCGAAGGACCGGAAGCGGGCGCGATCGCGTTCGACGCGTCCGGCTTCAACAAGGCCAACGCCCCACGCGCAACCACTCAGGCCATCTTGGGGCTGACCGGCGCGAACCTCGCGACGTTGCGGGGCTAGCGGCTCCACCTCTGGTTGCTCTGCCCGGTGCAGGTCCACACGATCAACCGCGTGTTGTTCGCCGTGCCTGCACCGGACGCGTCCAGGCACAGCCCGGACTGGACGCCGACGATCGTGCCGTCGGAGTTGAACCGCCACTGCTGGTTCCCGGCGCCGTGACACGTCCACGTGACGACCCGAGAGCCAGGTGAAGTGCCTGCCGCGTCAAGGCAACGGTCACCGAACACCCGCACTTCGCCCGAAGGCCACGAGGTCCACAGCTGGTTCGCCGCACCGTGGCAGTCGTAGAGGATGACCGCGGCGCCAGGAGCGGTCGACGGGCCGGACACGTCCGTGCAACGACCGGATGCCGTACCGCGCAACGAGAAAGTGCTCGACGGGATCGGCGTGCCACCGCTGACCTTGAACACCGCCACCCCGTGCGCGGGAACCGAAGCCGACAGCGAGCTCACGACAGCACCGGTCCACTGGTCGACGATCGTGAACCCGCTGCCCGCCAAGCCGATCTCGGCCGGTGAAGCACTCAACGTCGTGGAAGCGTTGCCTCGGTTGAACAACCCGACCGCCACCGAGCCGTCGGACAGGGGCTTCACGTAGACGTTGTCCCGCACCCGCCGCCCGCCCGCGCCCAGCGGATCCTGGTTGATCGCGATCAGGCGTGAGTTGCGCAGCAACGCGCTGATGTCCGCAGACATCGAGCGAATGTCGTTGCCCGCCATCAACGGCGCTGCCATCAACGCCCACAGCGCGAAGTGCGAGCGCGACTCGGTCAGCGTCAGCCCGGGACGTCCGGCCACCAGCATGTCGGGGTCGTTGTAGTGCCCCGGACCTGTTTGCGCGGCAAGGGGTGCGTTGACGTCGAGCGCGTTGACGACACCCATCGGGTAGCTGTTGACGTTGCCGTTCTGCCAGATGTCCAGCACGTCCTCGGTGGTGCGCCAGAGGTCCGCGACCTGGCCCCAGTTGTAGTCGTCACCGGTCGGCGCGTGGTAGCTGTTCGGGTTGATGCTGAAGACGATCGGGCGCCCGGTGGCGCGCAACGCGTCCCGCATCACCGAGAACCGCGTGACCTGCTCGTCGCGGCTGCCCTCCGGCGAGCACCAGTCGTACTTCAGGTAGTCGACGCCCCAGGAGGCGAACGTCTGCGCGTCCTGCGCCTCGTGGCCCGCGCTGCCGGTGGAGCCGGGGTAGGCGTTGTTGCGCTGGGCGCACGTGCGGGCGGTCGGCACCTGGTAGATGCCGAACTTGAGCCCGCGCGCGTGCAGGTAGTCGCCCATGGCCTTCATGCCGCTGGGGAACCGGTCGGGAGATCCCCGCAGCGCACCGGACGCGTCACGGGCCGGGTCGAACCAGCAGTCGTCGATCACGACGTACTCGTAACCGGCGTCCCTCATGCCCGACGACACCATCGCGTCGGCGGTCTCACGGATCTTCGACTCGCTGATGTCGCAGCCGAACGTGTTCCACGAGTTCCAGCCGAGCGGCGGCGTCGGCGCGGGCTCATCCGCGGTCGGTGCCACGAGCAGGGAGGCGAGCAGGGCGCCAATGACCAGCATCGATTCCTCCAAGAGGTGAAGATTCTTCACCTTAGCGAGGAGTAACCCGTTCGGGAACGTTTGGACCAGACCAGGTCAGCGCCAGATCGCTCGAAAATCGCTCAAGTTTCGCTTGAGCGGCCGCTCCACTAGGACACAAGCTGACCTCAAGTGGTCATACAGTCCTTCATGTCGGGACAAACGAGCGAAGGACAGGGCGATGACCACCACCGAGATCCTCACCGGCGAGCGCGCGGACCTCCTCGAGACGCTGCGGCAGCACCGCTGGTTCCTGACGTTCACCGCGCAGGGCCTCACCGACGAGCAGGCCGCGTCGAGCCCGACGGCGAGCGTGCTGAGCATCGGCGGCCTGATCAAGCACGTCGCGTCGGTCGAGGAGAACTGGGTCAAGTTCATCGAGCACGGCACCGAGGCCATGGCGTCCGACCCTGAGTCGGAGGACTACGAGAACCACGAGCGCAACTTCCGGATGGAGCCGGGCGAGACGCTGGAGAGCATCATCGCGCGCTACAACGAGATCGCGGCCCACACCGACAAGCTGGTCGAGACGGTCGACATGGACCTCTCGCACGCGCTGCCGCCCGCCCCGTGGTTCCCCGAGGGCAAGACGTGGTCGGCGCGGCGCGTGTTCGTGCACATCGTGGCCGAGACCTCGCAGCACGCCGGCCACGCGGACATCATCCGCGAGACGATCGACGGCCAGAAGACGATGGGCTGAGGCCTCTCAAGGCCGCGGTGGCGAGAAGGTCGAGAGGAACTGGTCCCGGAAGTCGCTCATCTTCGACACCGGGGCCGACCCTCCCGGCTTGATGCCGTCGTCCCACTTCCAGGCCGAAACGCGGTCCAGCACAGCGGGATCCTTGGCCACGATGGTGATCGGCACGTCCCGGGAGGCCCCCTCGCCGGTCACCATCTGCGCCGGCTGGTGATCGCCGAGGAACACGAACACCAGGTTCTCGTCGCCGTAGCGTTCGACGTACGAGACCACCGACTCCAGCGAGTACGAGATCGAGTGCCCGTAGTCGGCACGCACGGCCGCCGGGTCGCGGCCGAAGATCGACTCCGGCGGGTCGTCCGAGGCGGGCATCGTCGAGTAGATCGAGCCGTCACCGAGCTGGTTCCAGTCCACCGAGTCCGGCGTCGGCGACCACGGCGCGTGCGAGGACACCATCGGGATCGCCGCCATCACCGGGCCGTGCGCCTTCGACCGTTCCGCGCGCTGGAAGGCCTCCAGCGTGAACTGGTCCGGCGTCGTCGCGTAACCGAACTTCGGCCCCTTGTACCCGAGGTCCTGCGCCGCGTAGATCTCGTTGTAGTGGAAGAAATCGCCTTCGGGCCAGGCCTGCGTGATGCCGGGAACGACACCGACCGAACGCCACGACGCCTCGCGGAACGCCCGCGGCAGCGTCAGCCGGTCCGACGCGACCAGGTTCCGGTAGCGCTGCTGGTTGTCGATCCACAGCCCGGACAGCAGCGTCGCCTGCGCCATCCAGCTGCCACCGCCGGCCGTCGGCGAGGTCAGGAAGGCGGAGCGAGCCGAGTACCCGGCAGCCGCCAGCCGTGCGTTGCCGTCCGCGAGCTTCGCGGACACGTCCGGGAGTTCCAGAGCCGACTTCCCGTAGCTCTCCACGAACGTGATGACGACGTCCTTGCCCTGCAACGAGGACAGCAGCCCGGGTTGGCCGCGGTACGCGTCGACGGAAGCCTCGGCGGCGAACACCTCCTGGTCGTGCAGCCCGACCTGAACGCGCCGGGCGTGATCGACCAACGACGTCGCGGCGGCGTCCGAGTAGACCGGAATCCCAGGCACGGCAAGCGAAACACAGGCAACGGCCACGAGAGCCACCGCGCGCACGGCCACCGGACGCCGGCCGGCCGCGACGGAGCTCAGCCGCAGCACCGAAGCAGCGGCGAGGAACACGAAGCCCACGACCAGGGCGACCGCGAGAACCACGGCCAGCACGGAAGCGAAACGGCCGAACGTCGAGTCCACGAAGTCGATGGCGGGCACGAGCAGCGGCCAGTCCAGGACGAGGTCGAACGGCCGGTAGAGCACCATGTCGAACCCGATGTCCATGACCTTGACGACCGCGAACAGCCCCAGCGCGATGCCGCCCACGACGGCCGCGGGCTTGCGGAACCGGTCCGGCAGCAGCACCAGCACCATCACGCCGATGAGCCCTTCGAGGGGCACCCGCAGGAACGCCTCGAACGTGAACTTCTCCAGGTCGCTCGGTGCGATGAGCACGAACAACACGAACAGCCCTGCCAAGAGCGTGACCGTCCGACGCAGCAACATCCTCACCGAGATTCCCCTTTCCGTTCCTAAGTGAACAAACGCGTGGCGACCCGTGCCCGGTTCAACTGCACTACCATCTGGTCCGTGACCCGCCCGCACGTTCTGCTGAGCGTCGCCGTCAGCCTCGACGGCCACATCGACGATCGCGGCACCGAGAGGTTTCCGCTTTCCAACGCCGAGGACTTCGATCACGTCGACCGGATGCGCGCGGAGTCGGACGCGATTCTGGCCGGGGCCGAGACGCTGCGTCGTGACAACGCGCGACTGCTCGTCTACAGCGACGAGCGGCGTGCGCAGAGAATAGCGGACGGCAAACCGGAGTTCCCGCTGCGGGTCATCGTGACCAGGCGCGGGCAACTAGACCCTGAGCTGCGGTTTTGGCACTGCGGAGGCGAACGGGTGGTCTACTCGGCGACCACGCCGACCACCGTGGACCACCTCGCGGAAATCAAGAACTTTCGCGATTTCCCGGAAATTCTGGACGATTTGGGTGCACGCGGTGTGAGAAGGCTCATGGTCGAAGGCGGCACGAGCATTCACACGGCGTTCCTGCAAGCAGGACTCGCCGACGAGATCAGGGTCGCGGTCGCGCCGATGTTGATCGGGCAGGCGACGGCCCCGCGTTTCGTGAATCCCGCCGAATTCCCCGGTGGCCCGGCGCGCCGATTCCACCTGGAGGACGTCACGAAAGTCGGGGACGTCGCGGTTCTCCGCTACTTCCCGAAAGTCACTTCTTCCCGGTGACCAGCTTGAGCGCGCCGAAGATCTGCTCGCGGCGGTAGACCGCGATCACCAGCGACCACACCACGAAGATGATCGGCATCATGGCGTCGTCGAGACCGCCGTTGGTGACCAGGAAGAGCTCGGTGAGCGCGGCACCGGTCATGATGCCCGCCAGCCCCAGCGCCGCGAGACCGCAGATGCGCGGGATGAGCAGGCCGATCGCCGCGCCGATCTCCAGCACGCCGGTGAAGTAGCGGAACCACTGACCGAAGCCGATGTCGTCGAACTTCTTGACGAAGTCGTCGCCGAACAACGCCCAGCCGTTCATCACGAACTGCACCGCGAGCACGATCTGCAGGATCCAGACGACGACGTTGCCGACCTTCGCCGCGGTTGAGGTGGTCTGCTCAGACATGACGGGATCCTCCCACCGAAACGTTGGCGTTGCGCCACAGCCACAGCACATCGCGACCGAACGACCACACCAACGATGCCAGCGCGAGACCAACGAGAACAGTGGCGAACGGCAGGAGGCCAGAAGCCGCCACGACGAGGAAGATGCCCTGCACCGCGGCCACCACCTTGCGCGCGTAGCTGGCCGGCAGCGGAGCGTTCATCCAGCGGAACTTCCACGACGCCGCGACGAAGACGTACCGCATGAGCCCGATCGCGAGCACCCACGGACCCATGTGCACGGCCACGTACGCGCTCAGCACCAGGATCAGGAACGCGTCGACCTCCATGTCGAACCGCGCGCCCAGCGGGGTCGAGGTGCCGGTGCGCCGCGCGACCTGGCCGTCCACCCAGTCGAGCGACAACGCCACCGCCGCGAGAGTCACCACCAGCGCCACCGGAACGTCCTGACCAGCACGATCGGCCACCAACGCGGTCACCGCGCCGACCATCAGGCCGCGCGCCAGGGTCACCCGGTCGGCAGGTCCCAGCGACATCGTGCGGTGGCGCTGCATGCCGTAGCCGAGGAACGCCCAAGTGGCGAACCCGTAGGCCAGTCCGGCGGCCCAGCCGAGCGGCCCGAGGCCCGCGGTGGCAGCGACCACGCTCAGCGCGAGAACCTGGGCGGCGGCCCAGACGGCGGGCTCCCGAACGACAGCGGGTGTCCGGGTGTGCTGAAGTGTGATCATCAGGTGCCCCTAGTGGACTTCGTGCGGCGGAGGTGTTGTGAGTGACACGTACGGCGAGTGCCTTTTGGCTCAATGAATCCGGAAAAGGAGAGGTTCGGCAGGTCACACTGGCCGAGCCGGGACCGGGTGAGGTCGAGGTGCGCACGCTGTTCTCCGGGGTCAGCCGCGGCACGGAGACCCTCGTGTTCCGCGGTGGTGTGCCGGAGAACCAGTACGCGGTGATGAGGGCTCCTTTCCAGGAGGGCGATTTCCCGTGGCCGGTGAAGTACGGGTACCTCAACGTCGGCGTGGTTGAACACGGGCCCGAACAACTGCGCGGGCGCACCGTGTTCTGCCTCTATCCACATCAGACTCGCTACGTGGTCCCGGAGGCCTCGGTCACGGTCGTGCCGGACGCGGTTCCCGCTGCTCGGGCGGTGCTCGCCGGCACCGTCGAGACCGCGGTGAACGCCGTGTGGGACGCGCACCCGTCGATCGGCGACCGGATCGCGGTGGTCGGCGGTGGCATGGTCGGGTCGAGCATCGCGGCCGTGCTGGCCACGTTCCCCGGCGCGCGCGTCCAGCTCGTGGACGCCGATCCGGCTCGTGAGTCGGTCGCCCGGGCCTTGGGAATCGGATTCGCGTTGCCGGGCAACGCCCTCGACGGCTGCGACCTCGTCTTCCACGCCAGTGCGACAGAACCCGGTCTCACCACCGCGCTCAACCTGCTCGCGCCGGAGGGCCGGGTCGTCGAGCTGAGCTGGTACGGGGACCGCAAGATCGCCGTGCCGCTGGGCGAGTACTTCCACTCGCGCCGGCTCACGATCCGCAGCAGCCAGGTCGGCACGGTCGGCCGCCCGGACCGCACCTACGCCGAACGCATGGCGCTCGCCCTCGACCTGCTCGCCGACGACCGGTTCGACGCCCTGATCACCGGCGACAGCGCGTTCGAGGAACTGCCCGACGTGATGCCGAAGCTGGCCGACGGCGAGATTCCGGCGCTGTGCCACCGGATTGACTACGGTCGGACGCATGTTTCCCAGTGACACCACGGTCGACGTCCGCGGTGAGAACGTGGCCGTGCTCCCGGTCGGCAGCACCGAGCAGCACGGCCCGCACCTGCCGCTGGCCACCGACTCGGTGATCGCGTGGACCATCGCGTCGGAGATCTCGAAGGCACACGGAGTCCGGCTGCTGCCGCCGATCCAGTTCTCGTGCTCGCAGGAACACGCCGACTGGCCGGGCACCGTCAGCATCTCCGCCAGCACGTTGATCTCAGTCGTCACGGACATCGCGGAGTCCTTGCGGCGCAACGGAGTCACGAACCTGGTGCTGGTGAACGGTCACGGCGGCAACTACGTGCTGTCGAACATCGTGCAGGAGGGGCAGAACATCGCGCTCTTCCCCGGCCGTGACGACTGGGCGTTCGCGCGGGAGAAAGCCGGCATCGAAACCTCGGCGTACAGCGACATGCACGCGGGTGAGCTGGAGACCTCGATCCTCCTGCACGCTCACCCCGATCTCATCCGGCCCGGCTACGAGACTGCTGACCACCTGGCGGAAGACCGGCGGCACATGCTCACCCTCGGTCTGACGCCGTACACGGAATCCGGCGTCATCGGGCGACCGTCACTGGCGTCAGCGCGCAAGGGCGAGCTCCTGCTCGCGGGGCTGACCGAGTCGTTCCGCCACTACCTCGACCTCTTCGGTCTTGGCACGGCGTGACAGGAAGAGCACGACCCCGCCGGGCAGGGCCGCGATCAACGCCAGCACGCCGTAGACGATGCCGGTGGTGAAACCGGCCTGGGCACCGAGCCCGGCGGCGCCGAACGCCACCGCGAGGAACGCCTCGCGCGGCCCGAACCCGCCGATGTTCACCGGGATCGCCATGATCAGCAACGCCAGCACGACGACCGGCGCGAGCTGCGTGATCGTGGCGTCCGAGCCGGCGGCGCGGGCGGCGACCACGAACATCGCCACGTAGCCGGCGACCGTGGCGGCCGACAGCGCGATGACCGCGGGCCAGGTCTTCAGCGAAAGCAGCCGGATGCCGTCCGCGAGCGTGTTCACCAACACTCGGCGGACCGGCCTGATGTGCCAGCCGACGACCGCCGCAGCGACCAGACCAGCGAGAACGAGCCCGACGGTGGTGCCGCTGAGGTTGAGGTCCAGGCCGGGCGCGGGGTGCAGGAGCAGCACCGCGAGCCCGATCCCGATGAGCACCATCTGGCCGGCGAAGCGCTCGAAGAACACGGCGCGCACGCCCCGTCCGACGTCGCCCGACTCACGGCCGTGGTTCACCGCGCGGTGCACGTCGCCGAGCACGCCCGCGGGCAGCACGGCGTTGACCAGCAACGCGCGGTAGTAGTCGCTGACCGCGGTCCTCATGGACAGCGACAGGCCGAGGCGGCGCGCGATGAGCACCCAGCGACCGGCGCTGAGCAACGTCGTCGCGAACCCGATCGCCAGTGCGGCGGCGACGGAGAACGCGTCGATCGCGCGCAGTCCGTCGAGGAACGCCCCGGTGCCCAGGCGCAGGCCAAGGCCGACCAGGATCGCCACCGCCAGCAGCAGACGGAGCCACGGCCAGAACTTCTTCATCATGCAGCTCCAGGTAGTGCCAGCAGGTCGACGTGGTGGACCACCGCAGAGGCCTGTGACCTGCGGCGCAGGTACTCGGGCGCTTCCGCGGCAAGCGTGGGTTCCTGCTCGACCGCCGCACCGACCCAGCCCTTCAGCCATTCGTGCTGGAGGGCGTCGGAGTTCATCCGCCACGGGCTCGGTTCCGTTCGAACCGAAGCGCCGGCTGCCGCGAATGCCTCTTCGGCAGCGGCCGGAGCGTCCGGTCCCAGGAGCCTGCGCCCGTCCACGACGCGGCGCTGGTGAGCGTTGAACGCGTCCTGGAAGGCGGCGTCGAGCGGCTCGGCCGGGTCGAAGTCGATCCGGCCTGCCACCGAGAGCGTGAACAGTGCGGGCACATGTGCTTCTACGCATGCAACCGCCAGAGCGTTCATCTCGTCGGTAGTGAGCAAGTCGAGCAACGCGGAGCAGGTGACCAGGTCAGCGCCCGCGAGGTCGGCGGCGGTGAGCGCGGTCAGGTCTCCCTGACGCGTCTCGGCGGTGACGTTCTCGATGGCGCTCATGCTGGCCTCCGCCAGCCCGAGCAGCCGGGGGTCGCGGTCGTGCAGCACCCAGTGCTGTACGCCGCCGAGCCTCCCGGCGAGCCATCGTCCCATCGATCCCGTGCCACAACCCAGGTCACGGATCGTCAGCCGGTTTCGGTTCACCAGTGTTTCGCGGACCACATCGACGAGCTCGGTCGAGCGTGCGGCAGCGTCGGCGTTTTCCCGCAGTGCCAGCCATTCCGGGGCGAAGGTCATGGCCGCAGACTAGCCAGCACCCTCCGCAGGTCCTCTGTGGATTCGTCCCATGTGGACAGATTGGCCCTGCGGGTCAGTGCTCGCGCCCGCAGTTCGGCCCGGAAATCTGGATCATGGAACCAGCGCGTTAGTGCAGCTTCGAATGCATTTGCGTCGCCCGGCGGGAGCAGCAGGCCGCCGTCTCCGAGCGCGTCCGGCACGGCGCTCGCGATGACCGGCAAACCTCTCGCCAGCGCCTCGGTGACGACCATGCCGTAGGTCTCGGCGCGTGATGCCAGCACGAACAGGTCGGCACGGTCGTATGCGCTGGTCAGAGCCTCGCCGCTGAGTGGTCCGGGGAAGCTGACGCGGTCGTCCTGAGGGAGTGTGTCGAGGAACGGCCGCTGCGGGCCCACGCACTCCAGCCGCCAGTCGAACTCGATCTTCCGCAGGGCGCTGACCAGCAGGTCGTGGCCTTTGCGGGGTGTGATCGACGCAACGCAGAGCAGCCTCGACACCCCGTCCGTGCCGGTGGCGAGCGGAGCCGGATCGGTGCCGGGCAGGACGACGTGGACCTCGGCGAGCCCGTGCCTGGACCTGATGTTCTGAGCGGCGGTCGGACTGGTCGCGATGACCGCGCTCGCAGCCCGCAGGACCTGGCGTTCCTTGTCGTCGAGCAGCGCGGCCGTCCCGGGATCGAGACCGGTCTCGTCGGCCAGCGGCAGGTGCACGAGAACGGCGAGCTTCAGCCGTCGGGCGTGCGGAACGACCACCTCGGGCAGACCGCAGCCGACCAGGCCGTCGATGAGCACGACGTCGCCGTCCGGGATGCCCGCAAGCGTTTGCCGCAACGCGGTGACGTCACGCGGACGCGGCCAGTCACCAGCGACGGTCAGGCGGGTGAGCCCTGCTCCGACCCGCAGGTCGAAGACGTTGCCGCCGCTGGGACTGGCCGGATTTTCGACGTCAGCCGGCAGTACGAAGTGCACGTTCGTAGCCGGCCCACGCCACGTGTGACTCGTGGAGTGTGACGGCGATCGCATCGATGCCGTGAGCACCCTCACCGAGAGCACCTTCGGAGATCTTGTCCGCGAGCGCGTCGGCGATGTGCTTCGCGAGGTACTCAGTGGACGTGTTGATGCCCTTGAACTGGGGTTCCTCGTCCAGGTTGCGGTAGTTGAACGCGGCCAGGACCTTGTTCAGCTCCTGCGTCGCGAGTCCGATGTCGACAACGATGTTGTCCGAATCCAGCTCGGCACGTTTGAACGTTGCGTCCACCAGGAACGTTGCTCCATGGAGACGTTGTGCCGGACCGAAGACCTCGCCGCGGAAACTGTGGGCGATCATGACGTGATCGCGGACGGTGATGCTGAACAGGATGACCTCCGCTGTGCGGTCGGGTTACGGTGCGACCTCGCACCCGAGCGTAGTTGAACGCCCGGGAGGCGCCGGTTGACGAGGGGACCCGAGATGTTCGAACAGGCCTTCAACGACGAAGACGTGGCGGAGTCCGACCTGGTGACGCGCCGCGGCACCTTCCGCGCAGTCGCGTTCCGCGCGGACGGCCACGAGCACATGGCCCTCGTCTACGGCAAGACGAAGCTGCGCGAGAACGTGCTGGTGCGCATCCACTCCGAGTGCATGACCGGTGACATCTTCGCGGCGATGCGGTGCGAGTGCGGCGAACAGCTCGACGCCGCGTTGAACACCATCGTGCGCGAGGGCAGCGGCATCCTCGTCTACCTGCGCGGCCACGAGGGTCGCGGCATCGGTTTGGTGGCAAAGGTCCGCACCCACGTCCTGCAGGACCAGGGCCTCGACACGCTCGACTCCGCCACGTCCCTGGGGCTGCCCGTGGACGTCCGCGACTACACCCCCGCGGCGCGCGTGTTGAAGCACCTGCGCGTGCAGTCGGTGCGGTTGATGTCCAACAACCCGGACAAGATCGCGGCCCTGGAGGACAACGGCATCCCGGTGACCGCACGGGTTCCGCTGCTCATGGCGCCCAACACGCACAACATCGCGTACCTGACGGCGAAGCGCGACCGCCTGGGTCACGACCTGCCGCAGGTCGACTCGTTCACGCTGCCGCACGCCCGTTGATTTACCGGCGGGCGAAGCTCAAACTGTCCGGATGCTGGCGCTGCGAGCTGGGCGGGCATTCGACGGTGAGCACTCGCTCGCCGGCCCTGTCACGATCATCACCGAGAACGGCACGATCAAGGCGATCGAACAGGGCCGTCCCGAGGTGCCGCACGCCGAGGTCGTCGACCTCGGCGACGCCACCGTCCTACCGGGACTGATCGACACCCACGTCCACCTGGGCGCGGACAGCGAGCCGGGAGCGCTCGACCGCCTGCCCTCGTACTCGCCGGAACAGCTCGACGCGGTGATCAAGGAAAGCCTCGACCGGCAACTCCGCGCAGGCGTCACCACCGTTCGCGACCTCGGCGACCACCAGTGGTCCGTGATCGACCAACGCGACCGGCACCGCCAGCGCGTCCTCGGGTCCGGCCCGCCGATCACCAGCGCGCAGGGTCACTGCTGGTCGATGGGCGGCGAGGCCACCGGGGAGGACGAGCTGCGCAGGGCCGTGCGCGAGCGGGCCGAGCGCCGGGTCGACGTCGTGAAGGTCATGGCCAGCGGCGGGTTCGCGACGCCCGGCACCGCGGTCGGCGACTGCCAGTTCACCGAGCACGAACTCCGCGTGGTGGTTGAGGAAGCCCATTCGCACGGGCTGCCGGTGACCGCCCACGCCCACAGCCTGGCCGCCGCTCAGCGGGCCGTCGCCGCGGGCGTGGACGGCATCGAACACCTCTCCTGCCTGTCCGATCGCGGCATGCAGGTCCCCCGCGACCTGCTGGACGCCTTGGCAGAGGCCGAGATCACCGTCTGCCACACGCTCGGCATCACGCAGGAACCTCCGCCGTTCATCAAGGAGGCCTGGGAGAAGATCGGCATGAGCTATCCCGGCAAGGTCAACATGGCCGGGATGATGTACGACCACGGCATCAAGACCGTCGCCGGCACCGACGGCGGCATCGCCTACGGCAAGGGACACGGGATCATCGCGTACTCCGTCGCCGACCACGTCAAGGGCGGAGTGCCGAACGCGGCCGCGCTGGCCGCCGCGACCAGTCAGGCAGCGAAGGCGCTGAACGTCACCAAGGGGATGCTGCGGCCCGGCTGGGATGCGGACATCATTGCCGTGCAAGGAGATCCGATGCGGGACATCACGGCGTTGCACCACGTGACCACCGTGATCATCGGCGGTCAGATCGTGACGACGACCTTGCCGAGCGACCGTCGCGAGTAGACGTGCTCGATCGCTTCCAGTGCTTCCGGCAACGGGAATGTCCGCTCCACCGCCGGTTTCACCGAGCCTGCTTCGATCAGCACGCGCAGTTCGTCGAAGATGTCGGCGCGTTCCGTTGACATCAGCATGACGAGTTTCTGTGACACGAACGGGTTGAGAGCCACCGCGCGCAGGGCCCGTTCGAGCCCTCCGGTGAGCGATCCGTCGGTCTCGGCACCGACCAGCACGACCGTGCCGCGTGGCGTGGAAGCCTTGCGCAGCCTGGACAACGGCCGGTTGCCGCCGCAGTCGAGGATGAGGTCGTACGTGCCGGTGAAGTCCGCTTTCGTGTAGTCGAAGACCTCGTCCGCGCCCAACGACCGCACCAGCTCCACCTTGCGGGTGCTGCAGACACCGGTCACGTGCGCACCCTTGGCTTTCGCGATCTGCACGCCGAACGACCCGACGCCGCCGCCGGCGCCGAGCACCAGAACCCGTTGCCCTGCTTGCACTTCCCTGAGCCCCTGCAACGCGGTCCCGCCCGAGATCGGCACCGCGGCCGCCTCGGTGAACGAGAGGCCCGCGGGCTTGCGCGCCAACCGTGACACCGGCGCGACGGCGTACTCGGCGAACGCGCCCTCGCACGTGCCGAACACCTCGTCGCCGACCGCGAACTCGGTGACACCAGGCCCGATCCGGGTCACCACACCGGCGACGTCACGTCCCGGCCTCGGCGTCTTCGGCCCGCGGAACCCGAACCCGAGGATGCGCATCAGGTACGGCTTTCCGGTGAGCACGTGCCACGTGCCCATGTCGACGCCCGCGGCCCGCACCTCCAGCAGAACCTCGCCCGACCCAGGCACAGGCACATCCAGGTCACCGAACGCTGCTGATCCATATCTTCGTTGCACCAAGGCCTTCATGACTCTTCCTCCGGATACTGGAAAACCTCTTCGAGCGACACCTGGAACACCCGCGCGATCTTGAACGCGACCTCCAACGACGGCGAGTACTTGCCCTGTTCGATGGCGATCAACGTCTGCCGCGTCACACCGATCGCCGCGGCGAGATCGGCCTGCTTCATCTCCCCGTGCGCGAACCTCAACGCACGGATGGAGTTCGTGACTTTTGTCGGCTTCACTGCATGCCTCGCCGGTAGGCCGCGATCTTCGCCAGCGAACCGAGCACCGCGGACAGCACGAAGCACAGGTAGAGCACGTTCGCGATCCAGAAGTACGGCGCCTCGACCATCGCCAGCACGATCGCGGACACCCCGCCGATGGCGACGAACGACTGGCCGATGTGGTCGCCGAAGCGGCCGATCTCCCGGTCGCGTTCGTCGACCTGCAGGCCGTCGTTGCGCGCGGCGATGCCCGTCGCGATCCCGGCCACGATGCCCGCGACGATCCCGAGCCCGATCGTCCACAGCATCGCGCCGGCGTACGGCACCTCCGGCAGCGGTCTGCCGTCCGCTGTGGTGAGGATGACCAGCACGTACACCGCGTAGCCGATCACAGCGACGATCGCCATGACCCACGCGCGCTTCTCCTCGAACGCCATGGCCCCGCTCCCGATGTCAAAGAAACCTGACACGACCAAGGTAAAGCTCAGCAGACACCGTGTCAAACATCCTTTACATGATCACGCGTCCATCTGGCGGTCGACTACGACCGATCGGCCCCATAGCGTCCGGCTCATGCTCCGGCCGATCCTTGTTGCGTGCGCGCTTGCCCTCACGGCGTGCGGTCAGTCCGTGACGGCGGCACCGCCCGTCACGACGCCCCCGCAACACACCCCGGCGGCAGCGCCTCTCGTCGCGACACCCGAGGTCTGCCCGATGCCCGACAGCGGTTTCGAGTGCGACTTCCAGAAGCGCATCCAGGCCGCCCGGCAGTACGCCGAGGGCAGGCCGGGCACCGTCGGCATCGTGTTGCGAGACCGCAAGAACGGCGTGACGTGGCGCAACGACCGAGCCGGCGACATGACGTGGACCGCCTCGACGATCAAGCTGGCGATGGTCGTGAACCTGCTGGAACGCCACCGCGCCGGCAAGATCAAACTGAGCGCCGACGATCGCAAGCTGATGAACGCGATGCTCCACACGTCCGACGACGACGCGGCCGACTCGTTGTGGCGCAAGTACGGCGGCGCGACGTTCAACGCGGCCTTCCCGAAGTACGGAATGACCGATTTGGTGGCACAGCGCGGTTATTCCTCTTCGTTCCCCTACTGGGGCTTCGAGAAGTGCACGGCGAACGACCTCGACCGGCTGATCAACTACGTCCTCGACACCGTGCCCGCGGACGACCGCGCGTACATCGTGGGGCAGATGCGCGCAGTCGGCACCCCGCAGCAGTGGGGCGTGTGGGGACCGGACTCCGGTGTGAAGAACGGCTGGTCCGAAGAGGACGGCGGCTGGGTGATGAACTCGGTCGGGTTCGTCGGCAAGGACGAGCGGTACACGCTCGCGATCATGAACAACCTCAAGGGCGAGGGCGGGTACGACGAGGGCCGCGCCACCGACACGGAGATCACCCGCATCCTGTTCCGCTGAGGTCCTCCTCCGGTGTCAGAGGACTGTCAGTGCTCGTGGTTAGCCTGATGAGCGACCTGCTTGGACACTGGAAGGGGTCGCCGTGCCGGACCGCCGGGCACAACTGGAAGAGAAGATCCGCGCGTTCTCCGAGCAAGCCGCCAAGGCCGGCCAGCTCAAGGACAAGATCTCCGAGCTGCGCGGGCAGGCCCGCAGCCGTGACGGCTCCGTCACGGTCACGGTCGCGCCATCCGGTGCCGTGCTGGGCTTACAGCTCAGCCCGGCCGCCACGCGCATGAACCACACCCAGCTGCAGCAGGAGATCCTCGCCACCATCAGGGCGGCGACGCAGCAGGCCGCGCAGCTGTTGCAGGAGACCGTCACGCCGGTGCTGGGTGATCAGGCCGAGCGCTTCAAGGACGCGTTCAACGCGCACTCGCACGTGCTGATGCCTGAAGCGCCACCGCAGAACCGTCCTCGTCCAGCACCAAGCCAGGACGACGACTTCGGCGGCGACTCGATTCTGAGGTGATGGCGGCATGACGGGATTCAGCGTGCAGGGCGGTGCCCTCACGGCGCACAGCAACGGTTCGAAGGAGGCCGCAGGCCAGTTCGGACAGTTGGCGACGCTGCTCGAACAGGCGCGGGTGAGCGACGACTGCTTCGGCCCGCTCGGCGAACTGCTGGCGTTCAAGTACTTCGAGGGCCTGCAGGAATGCCAGGACATGGCGAACAAGGCCAAGGGATTCCTGGAGGGCGTGGCCGAGCGCACCGACCAGACCGCGCAGACCTACCGCGACGTCGAGGACGCGATCGGGCAGGGGTTGCAGAAGTTCAGCAGCGGCCCCGGTTCGCTGGGCGATCTGAACAGCGCGGGCAACGCGAACCGCAAGAGCGACTTCGCGCAGAACGCCGGCTACGGCAGCTCGTGGATGAGCGCCAGCGGCGACATCGCGCGCGCCGGCAGCCCGCCGGACGTGGCGATCGCGGCGGTCAACGCGCGCATGGAGCAGCTGAAGCTCGTGACGAGCCCCGGTCAGTCGTTCATCGACAACGGCCTCGGCTTCCTGATCGGCATCGTGATCAGCCCGATCGTCGAGCTCGTGCTCGAACCCGCGATCGGCGACCCCGAGCAGATGCGCAGCACCGGAGCCGGCTGGGGCAAGGTCGCGGACTGGGTGCAGCAGGCCGGTGAGCACGAGAAGAACCGCGCGGCCGCGACGTCGCAGCCGTGGACGGGGCAGGCGGGCGACAGGTTCCGCAAGCAGATGGACGAGTTCGGCGCGGGCGCGGAGGCGTTCTCGAACGAGATCCGCGGCCTTCGGCAGATGCTGGAGATCGCCGCCGATCTCTTCGACGCGTTCGTCGAGATCTGCATCGACATCCTGCAAGAGCTGGTCATGGGCCTGATCATCGAGTGGCTGGCCGCGCTGGCCGCCTCGTGGATCACCGCCGGTGCGTCGATGGCCGCGGCCGGAGTGGCGACCACGGCCCAGGTCGGCGGCACGATGGCGCGCCTGGGCCTGAAGGTCAAGCAACTGCTGGGCAAGCTCAAGCCGTTGATCGACAAGCTCGAAGACCTGCTGCAGGCGCTGCGCAAGGGCCCTCTTCGCAGACTCGTCGAGAAGGCGGAAGGCCTGCGCGAGGGCAACATGGCCGAGAAGTGGGTGATGCGCCAGATCGACGCGAACCCGCTGGCCAAGATCGTCACCAAGGCCGACCCGACGACGATGGCGTCGAAGACCGGCAACAGGTTCGCCGGCCGCTACGGCGTGGACGGCGAGGGTTCGGACGCGCTGACGACGAACCTCACCGAGGCGGGCCTGCGGATGGCGGGCATGAGCGGCACCACCCACGTGCCGACCGCCATCACCAAGGGCGTCATGGAGAATGCTCCCGGCCTCGCGATGGAGCAGGGCATCAAGTACGGCTACAACAAGGGCCAGGACCCGTCCTCCTCCGAGGAACGCTCTGAGGCCATGAACCGAGGATTCGAGTACGAGTGATCTTCTCGGCGCCACTCGGCCCCGGCCACGTCGCCCGGCAGCAGGTCTGCCGGGCGGGCGAGGTCCTGCAGTGGGCGATGTACCGGCAGACCTTCTACTACGCCGTGGACGGTCTCGACCGGCTCGGCGCGCCGGGCCGGTCCTTGGTCTCGCGCGGTGTTTCGGCTGTGGGGCGCGGGGTGGGTGACTTCGCTCTTACAGCGCTGGGCGGCGGCGGGGACTCCGCCGACGACAAGGCTCCGGTGGCCGATCACCTGGTGTTCGGGTCTTCTCGCGACTGCCTGGCCGCGCGAGTGGTGTCTGCCTTCGAGCCCGGCAAGCGCGTGGACCGCTTGTGGGCCTTGACCTCTGATCGGCTGGTGGTCTGCGCGCGGCACGCCGCTGCTCCCGCTCCGTCGTCGTTTCTGGGCAAGGCCATCGGGTTCGGCAAGGACGTCGGCAAGATCCTCACCGACAACCGCAGGAAGTACGGCGAGCACCTCGAAGGCGAACCTGTTGCGGTGCCTGATTTCCGAGTGGTGGCTGAGGTTCCGCGGGCTCAGATCGCCGACGTCCAGTCTGCCCTCGGCTCACTGCGGGTGGTGCTGGTCGACGGCTCGGGCTTCGAGTTCTCGCTGGAGGACTCCTCGATCTCTGTGGACGAGGTCGTCACGAAGGAACTGACCAAGTTCTGGCTGCGGCGCGGCGAACGGCTGGTGCTCGGCCTGCCGCCCATCGTCGGGTACGTGGGCGGCGTCGTCGGCGGGTCGCTGCAGGTCCCGTGGACGCCGACGAGCCTGAGGCCGCCGCTGGAGCCGCACAAACCGCAGACCCCGTCAAGCCTCATGCCACCGCTGGAGCTGGACAAGCCGCAGACGCCATCAAGCCCGACGCCACCGCAGCAGGACAGGCCACGGACGCCACCGAACCACATGCCGCCGCTGCAGTTGGACAAGCCGCGGACCCCGTCGAGCCCCATGCCACCGCTGGAGCCGGACAAACCACGGACGCCACCGAACCCGATGCCACCGCTGGAGCTGGGCAAGCCGCGGTGGCCGCTGCCCGCCGTCCCGTCACCGCCGGACTGGATCGACGACCCGACCCTCGGCTACTGGGTCACCGCGCCTTCCGCTACTTCTCTCGCGGTGCAGCTGGCCGACCACTTCGCCTTCAGCCGAGGCAACGGTCGGCTGGCCGTGAGCGATCAGCGCGTCGCCGTCGTCTATCCGACGCACTTGTTCGAGGCCAAGCCTTCCAGCGTGTTCACGTCCTTCGCGGAGATCCCCAGCTCGGCCTTCCGGCTGGAGACTTCGTTCGCGGGCGTGAGCCTGCCGGCGCGGCGGGTCGTCAGCCTTCGCTTCGCGGACGGCTCGTCGCTGGACCTTCGTCCACAATAGACTGCCAAAGGCACAGCACACTGCCCTCGCTGTCCTTGACGTACTGCGAGAACCCGAAGTCCCCCACGCGCTCCTTGGCGTTGAGGACCTCGCCACCGGCTTCCGCGACCTTGCGCGCGGTGTCGTCGACGTCCGGCACCTCGATGATCAGCACGGGCCCCTGCACGAACTCGGTCCGCGGCGAGATCCCGCCATCGCTGTCCGCCGGGTCGACGGGCTCGCCATCGGTGTCGACCAGCACGTACTCGAACGGCAGCTGCTGCGCCGACCAGCCGAAAACGCTGCGGTAGAACGTCGTCGCGCGTTCGAGATCGTCGGCCGGCAGCTCGAACTTGACCCTGGTCATCGCGCGAGGTCCGGAACCTGGGCGACGAGCTCGTCCGGCGCGGACAGCCGCCACGCCTCGAACACCAGCTCCTTCAGCTCGTCAGCCTCGATGCCCTCCAGGTACACCACGACCCAGCCGAACCCGCCCGCCGTGAACTGCTCCTCGAAGACGTCCGGCCGTTCAGCGACGAGAGCCTGCTGCTCGGACAGCGTCTGCTTGAGCCCCACCGTCTGCGTGCGCGGCCAGAAGTATCCGAACGGCTTGCCCCGCACGCGGAACGTGTCGTACGTCTGCCCGGAGGAGCGCTGCACCTCGGCCAGCGCGTCCACGATCTTGAAGAGTGCCTTGCTCTGCGTTGCCACAACCGCCCCCAAAGCCGAAGGCCACGAGTATAAATCCGTCATTCCGCCCGGCAATGCCCTCCGCACACACGCTAAGTCTGGCGATGCTCACCGCGCACGCGCTCCCCTCCACACACGCGCTCGGTCTGGCAATGCCCTCCGCACACGCGCTCCGTCTGTCGATGCTCACCGCGCACGCGCTCCCCTCCACACACGCGCTCGGTCTGGCGATGCTCACCGCGCACGTGCTCCGCCCCGCGCTCCCCCGCTATGCCCACCACGCACGCGCTCCACCCCGCGATGCTCTCCGCACACGCGCCGAGCACAAGTCGATCGGTGTGTGGAGGTCACGCGGCGACACACCTCCTCTCGTGGCCTGCGGCCAGGGCCGGGTGGGACGTTGCAGTCGCCGAGGTCGCCGAGGTCGCGAGGTCGCCGGCGTCGCCGTTGGTCCTGCAGTCGAGCAACTGACGTCCGCCGCCCCCGCGTTCCGCCTTTTTTGCGGGAGGAAGATGACCATGTTTTCGTGACATCTGACAGACGGCGCCACGCCTGGATCCGGACAACATTCACCCGTTCGAGGCGTAGTCGGCGATCAGGGCAGCGTGGGACAGCGGAGTCTTGAGGTCGTCGGGGTCGCCGTTGGTCGTGTAGTCGAGCAGCACGACGTCTGCCGACTCAGCCAAGTCGCGCAACCGCGAGACGAGGTCCTGCAGGCGGTTCTCCAGAACCCAGCGATAGGTCGGTAAGTAGATCTCGTGGCGGGCGGTGCGGTAGTCGAGCAGGTGGTCGCCGGTCAGGCCGGCGCGGTGGCCGCGCACCGGACCGAACCGGCGGACCGTCCGCTTCAGGCCCTTCATGGACGTCACGGTGAGCTTGCTCGGGTCGACGTCGGCTGACTCGAAGACCTTCAGGGCCTGCCAGACGCCTTCGACCGACTCGCTTGTCACGCCGGGCGACAGTGGGACCGGGATGGCGCCGTGCGGGTAGAACGGGCTGAAGCGCACCCACGGCTCTGGGCCGCGCGAGGTCACGTCGATGACCACGGCGTCCGGCCGTGTCAGCTTGCGGCGCTTGCTCGCCACTTCGATCGGCATGAGCTGAGAATGGCAGGAGGGTCTGACAATTTTCGGCCGGCGACGAAGGCCTAGGCTCGGCGGCATGGATGAGGTGGGGGCTGTGCACGAGGCGATCGAGCGGCACGTCGAGGAGCACTTCGGGCCGATCGAGTTCGTGTTCCACGCGGTGCCGTCGACCGGGGTGCACGTGCTCGTCACCGAGCCCACGCAAGATCGTCCACACAGGACGCTCGTCACCCAGGGCATGAGTGACGAGCCGATGACCGTGCCGGACGGGGTCAGCCCGTTCGCCGAGTTGATGATGGCGTTGCCGAAAGAGTGGCCCATCGAGGACCTCAACGCGCACAACTCGTGGCCCGTGCACCTGATCAAGTACCTGGCGGCGTTCCCGCACGAGAACGGCACGTGGCTCGGCGAGTGGCACCTGCTGCCCAACGGTGCGCCCGCGGTGCCTTACGCGCCGAACACCGAGTTCGCGGGCATGGTCATCACGCCGATGTTGAACGTGCGGGCGGAGGCGCGCGAGATCGACGGCAAGATCAACCTGCTCGCCGTCGTCCCGCTGCACCCGGCCGAGATCCAGCTCAAGATCGACAAGGGCTCTGGGGCGCTCATCGAGGCCTTTGACCGGGCTGGTGTCAGCGAACTGGTTGACCCGCGGCGACCGTCGTCGGTGTGACGACGCGGCTGCGTTGGGTCAGGACCACGCAGACGACCACGACCGCGGCGGTGGCCAGGGCGGGCCAGCCGACCGGCTCGCCGAGCACCAGGAACGACCACATCAGGGTCAGCACCGGCTGCGCCAGCTGGATCTGACCGATCTTGGCGACCCCGCCCGCGGCCAGGCCGGCGTACCAGGCGAAGAAGCCCAGGAACATCGAAATCACGGTCACGTAAGCGAAACTGAACCAGACCACACCGGTGGCGCGCGAGAAGTCCGCTGTGTACAAGGAAACCGGCACGGTGACGGGTAGCGAGACGACCAGTGCCCAGCACACGGTCCGCGCGCCGCCCAGTTCACGCGACAGAGCACCGCCCTCCGCGTATCCCAAGCCGCACAACACAACCGCGACCAGCAGGTACAGGTCGGCCACGCTCAGGGAGCCGGAGAAACCGCCGCCGGTGGCCACGAACGCCAGCACGGCGAGCAGGCCGGCACCGCTGGAGAGCCAGAACGCCAGCGGCGGACGTTCGGAAGCTCGCAGCACGGCCCAGATCGCGGTCGACATCGGCAGCACGGCGATCACGACAGCGCCGTGGGCGGAGGTTTGGGTTGTGAGAGCCAACGACGTGAGCAAGGGAAAGCCGATCACGATGCCCACAGCGACCACGACCAGGCGGCGGACCTGCGCCAAGGTGGGCAGCGGGGCACGGGATAACACCAGGTAGCCGATTGCCAGCAGGGCTGCGCCGAACGCACGGCCGAACGCCACGAACCACGGGTCGAGTCCGGCCACTGCCAGGCGGGTCGCGGGCAGGGAGTAGCTGAAGCCCAGCACGCCCAAAGCGCCGAGTGTTACCCCCGCTGGCACGATAACGTTACTCTTAGCTCTCATGAATGAGGATAACGCAGCCGTCCGCGTTATCGAGGACCTGAGAGCCACGGCACAGGCCGGGCGCGCGGGCGATCGGATGCCGTCGGTGCGCGAGCTGATGTCGAAGCATCGCGCCTCGCCGAAGACCGTGCAGCAGGCGATCCAGCACGTCGCGGCGGAGGGGATCGTCGAGGTGCGGCCGGGCAGGGGCAGCTACGTCGCCAAGCCCGCGCCGAAGATCAGCCAGGACCTGTCGTGGCAGGCCGTCGCGCTCGGTGAGGGCAGGCCCGGTGAGGACCTCGTGGCGAACCTCGTCGCGGTGCCGAAGCCCGAGGTCATCCCGTTGTCCAGCGGCTACCTCGACCCGGATCTGCAGCCGACCGAGGCGCTCGGCGCCGCGCTCAGCCGGGCCGCCAGACGGCCTGCCTCGTGGGGGCGCGTTCCGGTGGAGGGCAAGGAGGAGCTGCGCGCATGGTTCGCGAAGGAGGCCGGCGGCGAGCTCAGGGCGGGTGACATGACGGTGTGCGCGGGCGCCCAGGAAGCGCTCGCCACGGTGTTCCGCGGGCTTGGCGAACGGGGTGACACCGTGCTCGTCGAGGCCCCCACCTACCTCGGCGCGATTGCTGCCGCGCGCGACGCAAACCTGAAAGTCGTGCCGGTGCCGGCGGATCAGGACGGTGTGCGGCCGGACCTGCTGAAAGCCGCGTTCGAGAAGACCGGCGCCAAGATCTTCTACTGCCAGCCGTTGCACGCGAACCCGCACGGCGCCGTGCTGTCCGAAGACCGGCGCGCGACAACGATGCGCACCATCAAAGACGCGGGCGCGTTCCTCGTCGAAGACGACTGGGCGCGCGGCTTCACGATCGACGGCGCCGCACCACCGACGCTGGCCTCGCAGGACACCGACGGTCACGTCGTCTACGTCCGCTCGCTGACCAAGGTCGCCGCGCCCGGCCTGCGCGTCGCGGTGATCGGAGCGCGCGGACCTGCCGGCATCCGGTTGAAGAACACCAGGTCGCGGCAGGACCTGTACGTCGCGGGCCCGTTGCAGGAGGCGGCGATCGACTTCGTGACGTCGCCGGTGTGGCGCAGGCACCTGCGCACGCTCCAGCAGTCCTTGAGAAGCAGGCGCGACGCTTTGGCGGGAAACCTCCGCGAGCACCTGCCGGAGTTCGAGGTCGCGAGGTCGTCGGGCGGGCTGCACCTGTGGGCGAAGCTGCCGGACGGCGTCGACGACCTGGAGCTCACGGCGGCGGCCGCGGCCCGCGATGTCGTGGTGTTCCCGGGACGGCCGTGGTTCGCCGCTGAACCACAGGGCAGTTTTCTCCGTTTGACCTACGGCGGCGCACCCGAGCACGTGCTCGCCGAGGGTGTGCGGCGGCTGGCCGACGCCCTGGCCGCCTCACGGCGATGACCTGGTCGAGTGAATTGCATCGTTCGTTAACTTGACTCACTCCAGAAAAGACGGCAGGGTAGCGCTCGTGCCCACGGCTTCCGACTTCGAGCGCATGTTGCGTGGAGCGTCACTTCGGGTGACCGCTCCGCGGATAGCTGTGCTGTCCGCGGTGCACACCCACCCGCACGCCGACACGGACTCGATCATCGGTGTCGTGCGTCAGAACCTCGGCGCGGTCTCCCACCAGGCCGTGTACGACGTGCTCCGCGCGCTGACCGGAGCCGGCCTGTTGCGACGCATCGAACCCCAGGGGTCGGTGGCACGTTATGAGGCTCGCGTCGGGGACAACCACCACCACGTCGTGTGCAGATCCTGCGGCGCCATCGCCGATGTCGACTGTGCAGTCGGCGCCGCGCCTTGCCTGGACGCATCCGACGACCACGGGTTCGTCATCGACGAGGCCGAGGTCATCTACTGGGGCACCTGCCCCGAGTGCACGACCGCCGCGAAAAGTTCCTGAACACCCGGAAGGATTCCCGTGTCCGACAGCACTGACGCCAAGCTGAGCGAGCTGAACGAGGAGGAGGCGGGCGGTTGCCCGGTCGCGCACGGGCGGCTCAGCCACCCCACAGAGGGCGGTAGCAACCGCGACTGGTGGCCGCAGCAGCTCAACCTCCGGATCCTGCGCAAGCACCCCGTCCAGGCGGACCCGTTCGGCGGTGAGTTCGACTACGGCAAGGAGTTCCTGACCGTCGACCTCGACGAGCTGGCGCGCGACGTCGACGCCGTGCTCACCGAGTCGAAGGACTGGTGGCCCGCGGACTTCGGGCACTACGGCCCGTTCATGATCCGCATGGCGTGGCACAGCGCGGGCACCTACCGCACGCACGACGGCCGTGGCGGCGCCGGCGCGGGCATGCAGCGCTTCGCCCCGCTGAACAGCTGGCCGGACAACGGCAACCTGGACAAGGCCCGCCGCCTGCTGTGGCCGGTCAAGAAGAAGTGGGGCAAGAAGGTCTCCTGGGCCGACCTCATGATCTTCACCGGCAACCGCGCGCTGGAGACCATGGGCTTCGAGACCTTCGGCTTCGCCGGCGGCCGCGCGGACGTGTGGGAGCCGGACGAGGACGTGTACTGGGGCCCGGAGACCACGTGGCTCGGCGGCGACGGGCGCTACAGCGGTGAGCGCGACCTGGAGTCCCCGCTGGCCGCGGTCCAGATGGGTCTGATCTACGTCAACCCCGAGGGCCCGAACGGCAACCCGGACCCGCTGGCCGCCGCCCGCGACATCCGCGAGACGTTCGGCCGCATGGGCATGAACGACGAGGAGACCGTCGCCCTCATCGCCGGTGGCCACACCTTCGGCAAGGCGCACGGTGCCGGTGACCCGTCGCTGGTCGGCGCCGAGCCCGAGGGCGCCACGATCGACGCGCAGGGCTTCGGCTGGATCAGCACGCACGGCTCCGGCAAGGGCCGTGACACGATCACCTCCGGTCTTGAGGTCACCTGGACGCAGCAGCCCACCAAGTGGACGAACCTGTTCTTCAAGAACCTGTTCGCGTTCGAGTGGGAGCTCACCAAGTCCCCGGCCGGCGCGCACCAGTGGAAGCCGAAGGACGGCGCGGGCGCGAACACCGTGCCGGACCCCGAGGACGGCACGCTCAACCGCACGCCGATGATGCTGACCACGGACCTCGCACTGCGGTTCGACCCGATCTACGAGCCGATCTCGCGCAAGTTCGCGGAGAGCCACGAGGCGTTCGCGGAAGCCTTCTCCCGCGCGTGGTTCAAGCTGACCCACCGCGACATGGGCCCGATCCAGCGCTACCTCGGCCCGCAGGTGCCGCAGGAGGAGCTGATCTGGCAGGACCGCCTGCCGGTGCGCGACTACGAGCTGATCGACGCCGCTGACATCGCGTCGCTCAAGGCCAAGATCCTGGAGACGGGCCTCTCGGTCTCGCAGCTGGTCAAGACCGCGTGGGCGTCCGCGTCGTCGTTCCGCCAGAGCGACAAGCGCGGTGGCGCGAACGGTGCGCGCATCCGCCTCGAGCCGCAGCGCGGCTGGGAGGTCAACGAGCCCGACGCGCTCGCGCAGGTGCTGCGGACGCTGGAGGGCGTGCAGGAGGCGTTCAACAGCACTGCGAGCGGCGGCAAGAAGGTCTCGCTGGCCGACCTGATCGTCCTCGGCGGTGCCGCGGCGATCGAGCAGGCCGCCAAGGCGGCGGGCCACTCCGTGGAGGTGCCGTTCCTCGCGGGCCGGGTGGACGCCACGCAGGAGCAGACCGACGCCGAGTCGTTCGCGGTGCTGGAGCCCACGACCGACGGCTTCCGCAACTTCGGTGGCAAGGCCACGCCGCTGCCGTCGGAGTACCTGCTGATCGACAGGGCCAACCTGCTCGGCCTCTCCGCGCCGGAGCTGACCGTGCTCATCGGTGGCCTGCGCGTGCTGGGCGCGAACCACAACGGCTCCACCGCCGGTGTGCTCACGCAGAAGCCGGAGACGCTGACCAACGACTTCTTCGTCAACCTGCTCGACATGGAGACGGAGTGGAAGTCGGTCACCGAGGACCAGGAGAACTTCGAGGGCCGCGACCGCGCCACCGGTGCCGTCCGGTGGACCGGCACCCGCAACGACCTGGTGTTCGGCTCGAACTCCGAGCTGCGCGCCGTCGCCGAGGTCTACGCGAGTGACGACGCGTCGGAGAAGTTCGTCGCGGACTTCGTGAAGGCGTGGAACAAGGTCATGAACGCGGACCGCTACGACGTCTGATCCAGCCCCCTCCCGGTACCCCAGGCCACTCCCCCGGCCTGGGGTACCTTCGTTTTCATGGGGGTTCTGATCAGGGGAATCGCGCTGCCACAGCGCGAGGAGGTGTCGTTCGTCGTCGACGGGGAACGGCTGCGGGCTTCTTCTTCGGCGTCCACTGTGGACGATGTGGTCGAGGGGTGGCTGCTGCCCGGGCTGGCCGACGTGCACTCGCATCCGGGGACGGAGAAGCCCGGTGAGGCTTACGACCACGAGGTGTTCCGGCGGCACATGATCGCGCACCGCGAAGCGGGCGTGCTGACGGTGCGGTCGCCGGGATCCGCCGACCAGGTCTTGTCCCGGGCCGATGACGTCGATCTGCCGCGGTTGTCGCGTGGCGGGAGGTGGCTCGCTACGCCGGGCCGGTTCTTCGAGGGCTGGGGTCGGCGGGTCACCGAGGAGGAGCTTCCCGCGGCCGCGGTCGAGGAGGCTTCGAACGGCTGGTGCAAGGTCATCGGCGACTGGCTGCCGGACGATCCGCCGGTGCCGCTGGACGTGCTGACAGCGACGGTTGACGCCGTGCACGCCGTCGGTGGGCGTGTGGCCGTGCACTGCCAGACCGCCGAGGGGTGCCGCAACGCCGTGCTGGCCGGTGCGGACAGTCTTGAACACGGCGTGCACCTGGATCACTCGCTGCTGCCGCGGATGGCGGCTCAGGGAACGGCGTTGGTGCCGACGTTCACCGCGTTCGGCAAGATCATCGGGAACTTGGACGAGTCGCGGGATCCGCGGTTGAAGGAGTGGATCCTGAGCGGTTGGGAGCATGCGTTTCCGACTGTTCTGGCGGCGTATGAGGCCGGGGTGACGGTGTTGGCGGGGACGGACGAGTACCCGTGCGGCGAGGTGGTCGGCGAGATCTTCCGGCTGATCGAGGCTGGGATGCCGGTTGAGGCCGCGATCGGCGCTGGGTCGTGGACCGCGCGCTCGTGGCTCGGACTGCCGGGGCTGGTGCACGGCGGGTTCGCGGATGTCGTCGCTTACGCCGCCGATCCGGTGGAGGACTCGTCGGTGTTGACGCGGCCGAGCCGGATCGTGCTGCGGGGTCAGGTGATCCGCTGAGCGCGGCGTCACCGCCGCACCCTCGGCAGCACCTGCGTCGCTTCCGGATCCCCCTTGGTGCGCAAGCGCTTCACCACGAACAGCACCACCGCTACCGCGACGGCGACCAGCACGACCTTCTGGAAGATGCCGGCACAGCCCTCGACCCGGTGCCAGTTCTCGCCCAGCACGTAGCCCGCGCTGACGAACACCGTGTTCCAGATCAGGCTGCCCAACGTGGTCAACCACAGGAACTTGAAGAAGTTCATCCGCTCCACGCCCGCGGGTAGCGAGATGAAGCTGCGGAACAACGGCACCATCCGGCCGAAGAACACCGCTTTGGTGCCGTGCCGCGTGAACCACGCCTCGGTGCGGTCGAAATCCGAAACGCTGACCAGCGGAATGCGGGCCACCAGGCGGCGGGTGCGGTCGCGGCCCAGCAACATGCCCGCGAAATACACGATGATCGCCCCGGCCACCGAGCCGAGGGTGGTCCAGAACAACGCCGCGGGCAGGCTGAACACGCCCTTGCTCGCGGAGAAGCCGGCCAGTGGCAGCACCAGTTCGCTCGGAATGGGCGGGAACAGGTTGTCCAGGCCTACCACCACGGCCGCGCCCACCCCGCCCAGCGACTCCATCACCGAGACGGCCCACTCAGCCAGCATCGGTCCCCCCTTGTTCACGAAGAAATCGGTTCGGGGTGAACGTTAGGAATCGGGTGGCCGGTGCACGATGGGGTTGACCATCGAGAACTGGGGGTGAAACCGCACCCCGATATTGCGGTGAACCACAATGGCGGGGGCTGGCGTTCTCGGTACCGTGATCTCTGTGGACCAGAGCGATCACCTCCGAGCGGGTGTGCTGGTGCGCGGCTGGTTCCGGACGTTCTACGGCGTGCTGGTGGGGGCGTTCACCGCCCTGCCCGACCTGGGCGCCGCGGTGCTGGGGGTCGGCACGGTCCGGCTGACCAAACTGGAGCTGCGCCGGATCGCGCGGTACGGCGCTCGCGCGCACATCGACTCGCTCACGCCCCGCCGGTGCCGCCGATACCTCGCCGTGCGGTGGCTGGTCGGTGGCATGGGGGCCGGTGCGCTGCTGCTGTTGCTGCAGTACCTCGCCGTCGCGGGGTCGATGCTCACCGCGTGGATCTTCGACGGGACGTGGGGGCTCGTCGAGGACGGCGACGAGGTCGACACGAAGCTGATCGCGCTGGTCAGCCTGCCGGGTGCGGTGCTCATCTTCATCACGCTCGCGGGCATCAGCGGCATCGCGGCGCTCGACCGGTGGCTCGCGACGGCGATGCTGGGTCGCAGCCCGCAAACGCTGCTGCGGCAACGGGTCGCGGAGCTGACGAGCACGCGGGCCGAGGTGATCGAGGCGATCGACGACGAGCGCCGGCGCATCGAGCGCGACCTGCACGACGGCGTCCAGCAGCGGCTCGTCGCGCTCGCGATGCTGATCGGCAGGGCCCGCCGTGTGAAGGACGACGCCAGGCTGCAGGAACTGCTCCGCCAGGCGCAGGACACCGCGACCGAGACCATCGACGAGCTGCGCGAGGTGGCGACCAGGGTCTATCCGGCGGTGCTCGACGACGGGGGCCTCCCGGCGGCGCTGGAGCTGCTGGCAGAACGGTCGAGCGTGCGCGTGCGGATCAACTACGAGCTGGAGGAACCACTGGAAGGCGCGGTGGCGGCGGTGAGCTACTTCGTCGTCTCCGAAGCCGTGAACAACGCGGCCAAGCACGCCAAACCGTCACTCGTGGACGTCTTCGTGCTGCCCAGAATGGGCCACATCGCCGTGACCGTGTGGGATGACGGCATCGGCGGCGCCGACCCTTCCGGCTCCGGCCTGTCCGGTCTGGTCCGCCGCGTCAAAGCAGCCGACGGAACGTTCGAAATGGACAGCCCGCCCGGCGGTCCCACCCTGATCTGCGTGAGGTTGCCGTGCGACTGATCCTGGCCGAAGACTCGACGCTGCTGCGGGAAGGTCTGATCCGCTTGCTCACCGAGGAGGGTCACCAAGTCGTAGCCGCCGTCGGCACCGCACCGGAACTCATGCAGGCCACCGAGAAGCACCAGCCCGACGTCGTGATCACCGACGTCCGCATGCCACCGGACCACAAGGACGACGGCATGCGCGCCGCACTGGACATCCGCCGGAAGTGGCCGGACATCGCCGTTCTGGTGCTCTCCCAGTACGTGGAGAACCGCTATGCCACCGAGCTCATCACGAGCACCGGCGGCAAGGTCGGCTACCTGCTCAAGGACCGCGTGGCCAGGGTGGACGAGTTCCTGGACGCACTCGACCGCGTGGCCGGGGGCGGCGCGGCGTTCGACCCCGAGGTCGTGCGCAGGCTGCTGAGCAGGACCACCAAGGTCGATCCGCTGGAAACCCTGACACAGCGCGAGAAAGACGTCCTCGAACTGATGGCACAAGGCCTCACGAACGGGCGCATCTCCGAACAGCTGCACATCTCCCAAAGCGCCGCGGAGAAACACATCAACGCCATCTTCGACAAACTCGGTCTCACCGGGTCGACGGGCCTGAGCCGGCGCGTGCTGGCCGTCGTCCACTACCTCGGCAGCTGACCACTGGACGCCGGACAGCAATGCCCGGACAATCGGCGCCGTTCACCTGAGGGGGTGGGGCGCTGTGCCGCGCCGAGAAAGTCCGCTGGAACGGGACGGGTCGGCTCTCGTCGAATTCGCCGCCGACCTCCGAGAGCTCCGCGAAAAGGCGGGTAAACCGCCGTACCGGGATCTGGCCCGGATCGCGCACTATTCGTCGACGACCCTGTCCGACGCGACCGGCGGCAAGAAGCTGCCGAGCCTCGCGGTCACGCTGGCGTTCGTGAAAGCGTGCGGCGGCGACGAGAAGGACTGGGAACAGCGCTGGCATTCGCTGACCGCCGCCGCACCCCGCGAGCAGGATTGCGCGCAGGCCCCCTACCTCGGCCTTTCTGCCTACGACACAACGGATTCCGACCGGTTCTTCGGCCGGGAACACCTGGTGGCCGATCTGGCGAAACGGGTCGCCCGCCAGCCGTTCGTGGCGGTGTTCGGCCCGTCCGGCTCCGGCAAGTCCTCGATGCTGCGCGCCGGTCTCGTGCCACGGCTGGAGCAGCAGGCCCTGGTGTTCACCCCGGGACCGCACCCGATCGAGGAGTGCGCGATCCACCTCGCGCGCCACCTGAACCTGGGCGCACCGCACGTGCGCGGCGAGCTGACCAGGGACCCCGGCGCGCTGGGGCTGCTGGCCAGGCAGGGTGACGTCGTGCTGGTCGTCGACCAGTTCGAGGAGATCTTCACCCTCTGCCAGGACGCGGAGGAACGCGAACACTTCCTCACCGCCCTGCTCGACGCGACGAAGAGCGTCACCGTGGTCATCGGGGTGCGCGCCGACTTCTACGCCCGCTGCGGCAGCCACGCCGACCTGGTCGCGGCCATGCAGGACGCGATCGTCACCGTCGGCCCGATGACCGCCGAGGAGCTGCGCCGCGCCATCACCCAACCGGCCGCCACCGTCCAGTGCACGGTCGAGAACGCGCTGCTCACCGCCCTCATAACGGAAGCGCACGGCCAGGTCGGCATGCTGCCGTTGCTGTCGCACGCGCTGTTGGAGACGTGGCGCCGGCGCCAGGGCAACGCGCTGACGCTGACCGCCTTCCAGCACGCCGGCGGGCTGCACGGCGCCCTCGCCCAGACTGCGGACGCGGTGTTCGATCAACTGGACGAGGTGCAGCAGGACATCACCAAAGCGCTGTTCCTGCGCTTGTCCGCGCTCGGCGACGGCACCGAGGACACCAAGCGCCGCGTCGACATGACCGAGATCGACGACGACCCGGCCGTGAGCGAGGTGCTCGAACGCCTCACCGCCGCGCGCCTGCTCACCCGCACCCGCGAGGGCGTCGAGATCACGCACGAAGCGCTGATCCGGTCCTGGCCGCGGCTGCAGGACTGGCTCGCCCGCGACCGCGACGGCCAACGGCTGCACCGCGAACTCACCGAGGCGACGGCGGCGTGGGAGCGGCATGGCCGTGACGCGGGCTCGCTGCTGCGAGGTGCGCGTCTGGACGTGATCGCCGACTGGGTGTGGGAAACCGGTCCGCCGCTCAACCAGGCCGAACGACAACTGCTCGACCAGAGCGTGGAGACCAACGAGCAGGAGTACGCCCGCGAAAGCCGCACCGCGCGGCGGCAACGCGCGTTCGTCCTGCTCCAGGCGTCGATCGCGGTCGTCGCGTTGCTGATCGTGGGCACCCTGGCGTACCAGAACGCGTTCGGCATCACGACCCGCGAGCGGGAGATCGAACAGGCGCACGCGACCGCCGAGGACGCCCGACGGCTCGCGGCGACGAACCCGGCGCTGGCAACGCATCTCGCACTGGCGGCTTACGAGTTGGACCGGACCCCGCACACCAGGGACGCGCTGATCGCGGCCACGGCGGCGGCCAGCAGGGTGGCGCTGGGCCACGAAGGCGAATCCGTGGCGTCGATGCCCCATCCCGGCTTCGTCACCACGCCGGATCGCGACGCCCTCGGCTACCGGGCCGCGCTCACGAACAAGGCGGACGACACCACGCGCATGAACGACAAGACCACGACGTTCCGCGGTGGTGCACATGCGAGTCTGTCCCCGGGCCAGCTGCGCCTCGCGACCGTCGACCGGGAGAACGTCGTTCGCCTGTGGGACACCCACACCGGAGAACAGCTCGCGGTCCTTCCCGGACGGTTCACCAGGGCGGAGTTCACACAGGAGTCCCACCACCTGGTGACCGAGGAAGGCGGCAGCAGCGTGTTCTGGGACGTGAAGGACCCGAAGCAGCCACACCGGCTCGACGAGGCGGTGCCGGGAGGCCTCGCTGACTTCCCGGTCGGGATCTACATGACCACCGCCGAAGCGTCGAAGGTTCGGCTCTGGGACTGGACCGATCCGGCGAAACCCCGCTGGGTCACGGACTTCACCACGACGGGCTCCACGAGCGCCACCACGTTCTCGATCCGCAGCGGCTACCTGGCGGCCGGCGACGCCACGGGCGAGCTCACGTTCTGGACCCCGCGAAAGGACAAACCCGTTCGCCTCAAAGCTCATAGCGGTGCGGTCACCGCCATTGCCGCGGACACCGGCTCACCGATGATCGCGACGGCGGGTGCAGACGGGCGCATCGTGGTGTGGGACGTGGCCGACGAACCCAAGCAGGTCGCCGAGTTCGACAGCGGCGCGAACATCACCAAGCTGATGTTCGCCGGCACGCTGATCGCGGTCGGCGACGACACGAGCGTGCGCCGCTGGTACGTCAACGGGGACGCGGCGGCCCGCGCCATGTGCAACGAGGTCGGCTACCTGCGGGTCTCCCGGACCGACTGGGAGGCCTACTTCTTCGGACGGTCCAGGCTGCCGATGCCCTGCCCCGACGCGATCAACCCGCCCAGCGTCGTCTACTCGCGTTGATCGCGCGGGCACGGCGAAACCCGTGCCCGCGCCCAACAGGATCAGCTCCAGGACGCCGGGATGAAGACGTCGAAGCTGCGGTCGAAGAGCCCCCAGTGGTCGCGCCTGGTGACGATCGCGCACGTCACCTGAGCGCAGTCGAGGCTGCCCCCTGCCTGCGTGAGGTGGATCTGCGCGGTGAACGAGCCGTCGGCGGCGATCGGCACGCTCGGGTTGCTGCCCATCGGGGTGTTGGTCACCCAGGCCGACGGGCCCACGCCGCTGCCGCCTTGGCCGTCGCCGCCCAGGCACGGGGTCGGCGTCGTGCCGTAGCTGTAGTCGTCGGGCACCTGACAAAGAGCCACGTAGTAGCCCTTGGTGGGGTCGTAGCCGGTGCCGGTGACCGTGATCGTCTCACCGGCCGGGTTCAGGTCCGTCGCGTTCGACGCGGACAGGGTGTGGCCGTTGCGGGAAGCGCTTCCCGGAGCAGCCGCGGCAGGCATGGCGGTGGTCACCAGAGCAGCTGCGACAGCCGCCATTACCAGCATTTTTCTTGCCATCACTTGTCCTTCGATGAAAGGGACGCGGGATGTGGTGGGACCTTCACCCTAGACGCTTAGGTAAGCCTAAGTTAAGTTCAAGGGGTGAGAATCTGGGTGGCTGTGATCACGGTCGTGCTCGCCGCGGGGTGTACCGGGTCGGCCGGCAGGAACGCGCCCGAGGTGCCGTCCGGTGACCCGAACCGGGCACCGCTGGAGCAGCTCGCGCCCACCGAGGACCCCCGGCAGAAGACCGGGCCCAGCACGGCGACGGTGGCCGAGCCGGACATCGTGCCGATCAGCGACAGGGTCTCGCCGAAGCTGCCGGTGACGGTCACCGACGCGCAGGACACCAAGGTCGCGGTCGCGAGCGTCGACCGGATTCTCGCGTTCGACATGTACGGCACGCTCGGCGCCACGGTGTTCGGACTGGGGCTCGGCGACAAGATGGTCGGGCGCGACACGTCGACCGGATTCCCCGCCGCCGCAAGGCTTCCGCTCATCACGACCAACGGCCACCAGCTCAACGCCGAGGCGATCCTCGGGCTGCGGCCGACCGTCGTGATCACCGACACGACGCTCGGGCCGTGGGACGTCGTGCTGCAGCTCAGAGATTCCGGAATCCCGGTCGTCGTCACGGATTCCCGCCGCGCCGTCAACAACGTCGGCACGCTGATCCACCAGGTCGCCGATGCCCTTGGCGTGTCAGAAGAAGGCCGCAGGCTCGCGGACCGCACGAACCTGGAGATCGAGAAGGCCAAGATCGCGGCGCAGAAGCTCGCGAACGACTCGAAGCTGCGGATCGTGTTCCTGTACGTCAGGGGCAAGTCCGGGGTCTACCAGATGTTCGGCAAGGGCACCGGCGCCGACGAGCTGATCACCGCGGTCGGTGGCGTCGACGTGGCGTCCGAGGTCGGGCTGACGGGCGCGAAACCGATCAACCCGGAGGCGCTGTCCAAGGCGGCACCGGACGTGATCCTGGTGATGTCGAAGGGACTTCAGTCCGTCGGCGGGGTCGAGGGCATGAGCGGCGTGCCGGGCGTCGCCCAGACGCCGGCCGGGCAGAAGCGCCGGATCGTCGACATGAACGACTACCAGGTGCTGAGCTTCGGGCCGTTGACCGCCGCGGTCATCGACGGCCTGGCCAGGGCGCTGTACACGTGAGATCACTGCTCTTCCTGACGCTCACGGCCCTGCTGTTCGGGGCGGTCCTGCTGTCCGCCTCCGTCGGCCAGTTCCCGATTCCGGTCGGCGAGGTGTTCGCGTCGTTGTTCGGCAACGCCTCCAGCGACCCGATGGCCGAGGCGACGCTGTGGAACGTCCGATTCCCGCGCGTGGTCATGTCGCTGGTCGTCGGCGCGGTGCTCGGGGTCGCGGGCGCGTTGATGCAGGGCGTGTTCGGCAACCCGCTCGCGGAACCCGGCGTGGTCGGGGTTTCTTCCGGCGCGGCGGTCGGTGCGTGTCTGACGATCGTGTTCCAGCTGAGCTTCTTCGGGCAGTTCACGACTCCGGTGATCGCGTTCGCGTTCGGGCTGGCGGCGACGCTGCTCGTGTACTCGTTCGCACGGTCGGGCGGGCGGACCGAGGTCGTCACGCTGATCCTGACCGGGGTCGCGATCAACGCGGTGGCGGGCGCTGGGATCGCGTTCCTGACGTTCCTCGGCGATCAGCAGGCTCGTGAGCAGATCGTGTTCTGGCAGCTCGGAAGCATCGCGGGTGCGCGGTGGAGCTACGTCTGGACCGTGCTGCCGCTCGCGGTCGTCGGTGTTGCGCTGGCGGTGTTCCTGTCGCGGCGGCTCGATCTCTTGTCGCTCGGCGAACGGCCCGCACGGCATCTCGGCGTGAACGTCGAGGTGCTGCGGCTCGGCTCGATCGTGCTGGTGGCGCTGATGGTCTCGGCCGCGGTGTCGTTCACCGGGGTGATCGGGTTCGTCGGACTCGTCGTGCCGCACCTGATCCGGATGATCGCCGGGCCGGGGCACCGGGTGCTGTTGCCGGCCAGCGCGCTGGGTGGCGCACTGCTGCTCGTCGCCGCCGATCTGGGCGCGCGTGGCGTGATCACGTTCGTGGACCTGCCGATCGGGATGCTGACGGCGCTCGTGGGCGGTCCGTTCTTCTTCTGGCTGTTGAGAAGGACGCGGCGGCAGGCGGGTGGCTGGGCGTGAAGCCGGAGATGTTCTGCGAGAACGTGTCGGTGCGACTCGGCGGGCAGGAGATCCTCAGGGACCTGGACCTCACCGTGAAGTCCGGCGAGGTGCTGGCGCTGGTCGGGCCGAACGGTGCGGGCAAGTCGACGGCTCTGGCCGTGCTGGCTGGAGATGTGGCGCCGGACGCGGGATCGGTGTGGCTGGACGGAAAGCCGCTCGACGAGTGGAGTGCGCGCGAGACCGCTCAGCGCAGAGCTGTTCTGCTGCAACGGATCACGTTGTCGTTCCCGTTCACGGTCGCCGAGGTGATCCGGATGGGGCGTGCGCCGTGGGACGACGACGGCGAGGACGTCGTCGCCGAGGTCATGGCGCAGACCGAGATGACGGGGTTCGCGGCGCGGAAGTTCACCACGTTGTCGGGCGGCGAACAGGCTCGTGCGGCGCTCGCGAGGGTGCTGGCACAACGGACCGGGGTGCTGCTGCTCGACGAACCGACTGCGGCGCTGGACATCCGGCACTCCGAGCTGGTGCTGCGGACGGCGGCGGCGCAGGCGTCGCTGGGTTGTGCCGTGCTGGTCGTGCTGCACGACCTCGGGATGGCCGGGGCGCACGCGGATCGGGTCGCGGTGATGTCCGACGGCTCGATCGTCGCGGACGGGCCGCCGGACGAGGTGCTGACCGAGGGGTTGTTGAGCGAGGTCTACCGGCACCGGGTCGAGGTGTTCGCGCATCCGCGGACCGGTCGGCCGGTCGTGCTGCCGTGGAGAGGGGAACAGTGAAACGACTCGCGCTGGCTGCAGCGATCACGATCCTGGCGGCGCAACCCGCCTACGCCCAAGGCGCGCGGGTCAGCGCCGCGCCCGCCACCGCCGACCCCGAGTACGCCACAACGCTGTCGTTGCGCGGCACCGGTTTCCAGTCGGTCAAGAACGGCTACGGCGGCATCTACGTCTTCTTCGGCTGGGTGTCCGAGTCCTGGAAGCCCAGCCAGGGCGGCGCGTCCGGCACGACGATGCGCTACGTCCAGGACCGCGAGGCCAAGGACAACAACGGCTACCAGCGGTTCATCTCCTTCCCCGGCGGCGAGACCGAGCACGCGGCCAACGGCGTCGTGAACGCCGACGGCACGTGGACCGCGCAGCTCAACGTGCCCGGCGCGAGGTTCAAGACAGCGGGACGTGACGGCGCTGTGTCCGAGGTGGACTGCCTGAAGGTCGCCTGCGGTGTCATCACGGTCGGCGCGCACGGCGTGGTGAACGCGAACAACGAGACGTTCACCCCGATCCGTTTCGCGGTCCCGAACCAGCCCAAAGCGCCAACCACGACAACAACAACGGTCGCGCCCACGACCACGACGACCACCACCACAACAACAACGACAACAAGTACGACGACGACCACGACTCAGCCCGAGGTCCAGCCGGCGGCGCAAACGACAGACAGCAGGCCCGGCTGGCTGATTCCAAGCGGAATAGCAGCGGTGCTGCTCGCGGCAGGCCTCGTGTGGTGGCTGCGGTCCAGGAGGGGCAAGACCAATGAGTAGGACCATCGCGGTACTGGTGGCCGCCGCCGCGCTGATCACCGCAACACCGGCGACAGCACAAGAAAACATGGTCCCGTCGGTGACTGTCTCGCCGAACGTGAGCAGCCTCGACCCGGCCGGCACCAAGATCACCATCAACGGACGCGGCTTCGACCCGAAGGCCAACGACGGCAAGGGCTGGGGCGTGCGGGTCGGCCCGAAGCGCGACGGCTGGCGGGACAAGACCACCACGACGAGCCAGTACTCCAAGCTGCTCAAGGAGAACTGGGCGGTCGGCATCAACCTCAAGCCCGACGGCACCTGGCAGGCCACCCCGACGGTCAAGGCCACGTACAAGGTCGGCGCGGACGAGTTCAGCGCGGCGACCGAGCAGCTCTACCTGATGATCTTCAGCTGGGACAGCCCGGACACGAGCAGGGACCTGGTGGTACCGCTCAACTTCACCGGCGTCACCTCTCCGTCCCAGCCGCAGCAGGGCAGCCTGACGTGGCCGGTCAAAGCGGACTGGACCGGCACCCCGAGCGACGGCGCGATCGGGCAGACCTGGCCCTACGCGGGCGGCGTGCAGAACGGCCCGCTCAACGCGCAGTTCAACGGCCGGTTCGACTTCCCGGAGCCGAACGCGCGCATCACCAAGCCCCGCGTCGAAGCCACCAAGCTCACCGCCGAGGTCAACGGCGTCAGCGTGCACCTCGCCGACCTCAAACCCGGCCAGCCCACGTTCAACGGCAACAACGCCACGCTGCAGATCAACGACGTGAAGCTCACGGAAGCCGGCGGCCAGGCGCTGAACCTCCCAACGGGCACCGCACTGGCCCCGGCAACGCTCACCTACCCGGTCGCCGCCCCCACCCTCACGCTCGCCCAGACCGAGATCGCCCCCAACGGCACACTCACGTTCAACGGCAAGGGCTTCAGCACGAACGAACAGGTCACACTCAACCAAAACACCTACACCGCAGACACAAGCGGCGGCATCGCGGGCCAACTCCAAACCACCGCGGGACCAGGCACCCACACGCTCACGGCTACGGGCGTCACGTCGAAGCGCACCGCCAGTGCCACCTACACGGTCAAGGCGCAGCAGAGCTGCGAGATCACCACGATCACCAAGGGCACGCTGCTGTGGGGCTTCAAGAAGAGCTTCCGCGACTACATCGGCAAGGGCAGCGGCAACAGCATCACCGGCTCCGAGGGCGCGATCGTCACCGACGTCGACGCCAGCCCGAGCACAGGCGTGACCACCGGCGCGCACCAGTACCCGTTCCGCCAAGCGACCTACGGATCACCCACCCAGTACGACGTCCAGTTCGGCGGCAAGATCACCTTCGCCTACCCCGCGCACTTCTTCACCATCCACCTGGCGAACCCGAAGGTCGCGATCACCGGCACCAAGGGCGAGCTCAAAGCCGACGTCGAACTGGTCACCAGCGGCCCCACGCCGGGCAAGCCCACGAAGCTGGTCGGCGTGGAGCTCGCCGACCTGGATCTCACAACCGCGAAGACCACGAACACGGACGGTGTGCTGACCGTCACAGGCGTGAAGACCACCCTCACGAACTCCGAGGCGTTCGCGGGGTTCTACGGCGCCGGCGACAAGCTCGACGACCTCACGCTGACCTCGGGTTCGGCCTGCTCATCGCTGCCGACCCCGCCCGCGCCGGCCGGTCCCCCACAAGCACCACAGCAGCCGCAGGACCTCGTCCCACCGCTCAACTTCCGCCCGAACCGGCTCGCTAACACCGGTGCGTCTCCTTTGGTGCCGTTGATCGCGGGAATCGTGCTCCTGGGCAGCGGCATCGCGCTCACGACGGCCACTCGATCGGCTAATCGAAAGTCGAATTGAGCGGACATGAATCCGACCTGCGACAACGGACTTCACCCGGACGGAGGAGTTGATCACTATGATGGGTGAGTGCCCCGGAACCGACCTCTCGCGCTGTTCGCTGCGCTCGCGCTTTTAGGCGCGGTCACGGCGTGCACGACTGAGGCGGCCGGCGACCCCGCTGGCAAGCCCGTGACGGAGCAGGTCGCGCCGGAGAAGGCGCAGCCCGTGAAGCCGCGGGACGGGCTCAAGCTCACGGTCGAGAACGGCCGGCAGAGCCCCGGCACGGTCATCGCCGGCACCGGGGACGCCGTCTACAACTACGCGCCCGCCGTCATGCTCGACGGCGGCAAGGTGCGCGCGTGGTGGTGCAGCCAGATGGGGATCGCGCAGCCCAACGGCGACGACATCCTCTACAGCGAGGGCCAGAGCGCGGACGGTCCGTTCACCGCAGCGCACCCGGTGCTCTCGGGCAGCGGCTCCAGCTTCGACGCGATGCACACGTGCGACCCGTCGCTGGTCAAGATCGGTGACACGTACTACCTGTATTACACCGGCGCCAGCAGGGACAACCACGCCAACGGCAGCTCCGTCGGCGTCGCGACCAGCAAGGACGGCCTGAACTGGACGCGGGCCAACGGCGGCCAGACGATCCTCGGCCCCTCGAACGACGTCATCCGGGAGAACACCTACGGCGCCGGCCAGCAGTCCGCCGTCTACCTCGACGGCTGGGTGTACCTGCTGTTCACCGACACCACCGGCTACGCGGCGGCCACGAACGGCGCCGGCCAGTACGTCCTGCGCTCGAAGGACCCGCTGTTCGGCAAGGGCGTCGAGGCACTCGGCCCGCAGGGCTTCAAGCCCGTGACCAGCACGAAAACCCCCCGCACCCGGTCCGTCGTCGAAGCGTTCAGCGCGGACTGGATGTGGATCGAGGCGGCGTCGGCGTTCGCCATCGCGCACTCGACCGATCAAGGCACCACGATCACGTTCTGGAACAAGGAGTTCACCCGCCACCCGTACGAGCCGGTGGCCATCCCCGGCGTCTGGCGCGAGGGCCCCGGCCTGGTGCGCACGCCGCAGGGCCACGCCCCGATCCACAACGGCGGCCCGTGCGACAAGGTGGCGCTGGACGTGCTGCGCGCGACCGTGAACGGCGGCTCCGGCGCACCCACGAACATCACCCACTTCGGCATCGACGCGCTCGGGCTCAACGGCTGCGCGACGCCGGACGAGGCGAAGGTGCTCAACGGCTTCTCGGTCCCCTCCCCCGAACGCACCGCGGACGTGGTCGTCGACGGCAAGGTGGTCCGGTTCGAACGCGGCTCGGTCGCGGCGAAGTTCGCCCGCGGTGTCCTCGCCTGGCGTCCGCAGATCGTCGACTCGTTCCCGGTCTCCGTGCGCGTCCCGGCGGGCGTACCGGCGGTGGTCGGACCCGACGGCTCCGCAGGCCTGATCCTGAACAACAAGCTGTTCGTCGTGCCCGCGATCGAGGTCGCGACGCTCAACTCCTCCGAGGTCACCATCGTGTCCCAGGAGCAGTGGGACAAGTACGAGCGCCTGACCCAGTGATCCCACTCAGAGAAGAGCCGCCCCACGAGAGGGCCTGGCTCGGACACACGTTCGGTTTCGTGCTGGCCACGGCGTTCCTGCTGCTCATCCCACCCGGCTGGGCCCGGCTCGACCACCTGTGGGCCGAGGACGGGGCGCGGTTCTACGTCGACGCGGTGCGTTCGCCCCTCACGACCGTCATCGAGCCCTACGGCGGCTACCTCCACACGTTGCCGCGCCTGGTCGCCGAACTGGTCGCGCTGCTCCCGCTGGACTGGACCGCCGCCGGGTTCGCGATCGCCGCGGCGATGCTGCGGGCGCTGGTCGCGTTGATCACCTTCGCGGCCTCTGGGGCGTACCTGCGCTCGACGCCGCTGCGGCTCGCCCTGGCGGCGCTCGTGATCGTGTTGCCCGCCGGCAACTCCGAGACGTTGAACAACATGTCGAACCTGCACTGGTTCCTGCTGTTCGGCGCCTTCTGGGCGTTGTTGTGGCGCGACGCCCCACGCGTACCGGTCGCGATCTTCGTCTTCCTGGCGGCCACTTCGAGCCCGTTGGCCTTCGTGCTGGCGCCGATCGCGGTCGTGCGGTTGTTCCTGCCGCGCAAGGAAGTGCCGATCACGTTCCTGGCCGGGCTGGTGGTGCAGGGCGTCGCGATGCTGTTCGCGTCCCGCACGCCGTACTCGCACGACGCGGTCGACCCGGTGCAGGTGCTGCTGGCGAGCCTGCTGCGGGTGCCGGTGGTGGCCTTCACCGGGTCGGAGAAGGTCAACGACTTCTACCCGGCCAACGGCAACCTGGTGATCCTCGCGGCGCTCCTGATCGCCGCGGTGCCGATCCTCGCCGGCCTGCGGTTCGGTGACCGGCCCCGGCGGGCGCTCGTGCTCGCCGCCACCGCCTACAGCGTGATCGTCATCGTCGCGTGCCTGGTGCTGAACTGGGCCGCGATCCTGCAGGTGCAGCAGCCCGAGGTCGTGATGGCCGGGCAGCGCTACAGCATCGCGCCGTGCCTGTTCCTGTTCACCGCGATCTTCGTGGGGCTCGATGCGACGCCCGCGAAGACCTGGGAACGGGCGGTGGTCGGTGGCAGCCGCTACCTCATCGGGTTCCTCGTGGTGGTCAGCGTCTTCTGGCACCTGCAGGAGCCGGGACCTGTGCTGAAGGGCGTGGAGTGGGACGAGAGCGTCGCGAAGGCCCGTGCACAGTGCGCAACCAACGTGCCTGAAGCGCAGCTGGTGCATGAGCCGAAGGACTGGTTCTTCGTGCTGCCGTGCCGCTCAGTGGGCTGATGACGGGCGCTCTCATCGCCGCTCTGCTCAACTCGGAGAGTGACGGTTGATGACTGGTTGGCACGGTTCGAGTCCGCGCTGAAGGCCCGGGACGCCGATGCTGTCGCCGCGCTCTTCGCCCCGGACAGCTACTGGCGCGATCTCGTGGCGTTCACCTGGAACGTCAAGACGGTCGAGGGCCGCGACGGCGTGACGGACCTGGTCAAGTCCTGCGATCCGGGAGCGTCCGGGTTCCGCACGACCGAGCCGCCTGCCGAGGCCGACGGCGTCACGGAGGCGTGGATCGAGTTCGAGACCGCGCTCGGCCGCGGCAAGGGCCACCTGCGGCTGACCGGCGAGGGCGCGTGGACGTTGCTCACGACCCTCGAAGAGCTGAAGGGTTTCGAGGAACCGCAACGGGAACGCCGTCCCGTCTACGTCGAGGAAGAGATCGCACGGGACCCGTTCGTCGTGGTGATCGGCGGCGGCCAGGGAGGCATCGCGCTCGGTGCGCGACTGCGGCAGCTCGGCGTACCCGCGGTGGTGCTGGAGCGCCACGACCGCGCTGGCGACTCGTGGCGCAAGCGCTACAAGACGCTGACCCTGCACGACCCGGTCTGGTACGACCACCTGCCCTATCTGCCGTTCCCGGACCACTGGCCGGTGTTCTCACCGAAGGACAAGATCGCCGACTGGCTGGAGATGTACACGCGGGTCATGGAGATCCCGTACTGGACGCGGTCCGAGGTCACGTCCATCTCGTACGACGACGGCTGGACGGTGACCGTCGACCGCGATGGTGAAACCGTGCTGCTGCACCCAAGGCACGTCGTGTTCGCGACGGGCATGGCCGGAAAACCGAACGTGCCAACGTTTCCCGGCGCGGACGAGTTCGAGGGCGAGCAGCACCACTCCTCCCAGCACCCCGGACCGGACGCCTACGCGGGCCGCAAGGTCGTGGTGATCGGGGCCAACAACTCGGCGCACGACATCAGCGCGGCACTGGTCGAGCACGGCGCCGACGTGACGATGGTGCAGCGCTCGTCGACGCACGTGATCAAGTCCGAGACGTTGATGGACCTCGGCCTGGGCGATCTCTACTCGGAACGGGCGCTCGCGGCCGGCGTCACCACCGAACGTGCCGACACCCTGTTCGCCTCGCTGCCCCACCGCGTGCTGCCGGGGCTCCAACTGCCGGTGCAGCAACAGGTCCGCGAACGCGACGCCGAGTTCTACGAGCGGCTCGCCGGTGCGGGGTTCGAGGTCGACTGGGGCGACGACGGTTCCGGCCTGGTGCTGAAGTACCTGCGCCGCGGGTCCGGCTACTACATCGACGTGGGCGCGTCCGAGCTCGTCGTGAACGGTTCGATCAAGCTCGCCCGCGGCCACGTCGCCCGGCTCACCGCCAACGCCGTGGTGCTCGACGACGGCCGCGAACTCGAAGCGGATCTCGTCGTCTACGCGACCGGGTACGGGTCGATGACCGGCTTCGTGGCCGACCTCGGCGGTGAGGAGATGGCCGCGCGGGTCGGCAAGGTCTGGGGCCTCGGCTCGGACACCTACCTCGACCCCGGGCCGTGGGAGGGCGAGCAGCGCAACATGTGGAAGCCCACCCAGCAGCCGGGGCTGTGGTTCCACGGCGGCAACCTCGCCCAGTCGCGCTATTTCTCGCGGTACCTCGCGCTGCAGCTCAAGGCCCGTTTCGAGGGCCTGCCGACGCCCGTCCACGGCCTGCAGGAGGTCCACCACCGCAGCTAGGTGTCGAAACCGCGGAAGCCCGTTCGACGTGTGTGCATGACGAACTCAACGATCGAAACCCGCAACCTCGACCAGTACGGCAACTCCGCCCTGCCGTGGACCCTCGCGCAGGACCTCCTCGCCCAGGAGTCCGCTTCGAAGGACGTGCCGTTCTTCCTGAACACCGTGCGACCGGACGGCCGGCCGCACTCGGTGGGCGTCGGCGCCGTCTGGTTCGAGGACGCCTTGCACTTCGTGAGCGGGCCCGGCACCCGCAAGTCGCGCAACCTCGCGGAGAACCCGGCCTGCACGGTGTCGGTGCGGCTGACCGGGATGGACCTCGTGCTGGAGGGCGACGCGCACCGCGTCACCGATGAGTCCACTTTGGACCGGATCGCCGCGAGGTACCGCGAGGCCGGGTGGCCTGCCGAGCGCGAGGGCCAGGCGTTCACCGCTCCCTACACCGCGCCGAGCGGCGGCCCGCCGCCCTGGTACGTCTACCGGATCTCGCTGCGGGCCGCGCACGCCGTGGCCACCGCCGGGCCGGGCGGCGCGACGCGGTGGACGTTCAGCTGAGGAACTCGCGGAACGACCGGGCCGGCCTGCCCGTCACGTCGAAGACGGTCGTGGTGACCCGGTCTTCGGAGCCACCCCGGATGTCCTCGTCGAGCCCGGCGAGGATCGCGGCGAACTCCCCCGGCAGTCCCGCGGTGAGTCGTTCGGTCATCTCCGCCGTGCTGACCGAACGGTGCCGGACGGGTTCGCCACGATCCTGCCGGACCTCACCGCCGAGGCGGTCCGCACTCCCGCACTGGCCGAGGCGATCGCGGCGACCATCGGCGAACCACGCCGCGCGCTCGGCGCGATCACGCTGCGGCGCGCGGTCGAACGTGGCGAACTACCAGCGGATCTCGACGTCGAGATCGCACTCGACCTGGTCGCCGCACCCGTCTACTGGCGGCTGTCCGTGCGCCGGGCGGCCGTCGAGCCCGACTACCTCGAACGGCTCGTCGATCACCTGATGCGCGCGCTTCAGTGCTGATAGCTGGGGTAGTCGACGTATCCCTGCGGAGTCTGGAACCAGGTCTCCCGGTCGGTGCCGACCAGCGGCAGGCCGAGCCGGAACCGTTCGACGAGGTCGGGGTTGGCGAGGTAGGCGCGGCCGTAGCTGATCAGGTCGGCGCCGTTGGCGAGCCAGCGCTCCCCCTGCTCCCGGGTGCTCTCGTGCGGGCCGATCTGGCCGCCGGGGTTGAGGATGAACGCGGTCGGCCACGCCTTGCGCAGCCCCATCAGCACCTCGTCGTCCGCGGTCGCGAGCACGTGGATGTAGGCGATGTCCGGCAACGCCTTCAGCAATGCGTCGTAGAGCGCGGGCATCTCGGACTCGACGATGTCCTGGACCTCGCCGCCGGGTGAGAGCCGGACGCCGACGCGGTCCGCGCCGATGGCGTCCGCCGCCGCTTCCACCGCCTCGACGGCGAACCGGATCCGGCCGCCGATCGAGCCGCCGTACGCGTCGGTGCGCTGGTTCGCGTTGGAGGACAGGAACTGCTGGATCAGGTACCCGTTCGCACCGTGCAGCTCGACCCCGTCGAACCCGGCGTCGACCGCGTGCCGGGCCGCGCCGGCGAACGCCTGCACCTCACCGCGAACCTCCGAAGTGGACAGTGCGCGGGGCACCGGTGCGGGCGTCACGCCGCTGGGCGTGAACACCTCAGAGCGAGCCGCGATCGCCGACGGGCCAACGGGATGGTGCCCGGCGACCTCGACGTGACCGATGCGGCCGCCGTGCATGAGCTGAGCGAAGATCCGGCCTCCGTTGGCGTGCACGGCATCCGTGACGACGCGCCAGGCCTCGACCTGCTCAGGCGTGTGGACACCGGGCATGAACGGACCGGCCTGGCCGACGGCGTTCGGGTGCACGCCCTCGGTGACGATGAGGCCGGCGGTGGCACGTTGGGCGTAGTAGGTGGCCGTCGTTGCGACCGGCGACCCGTCCACGGCTCGTGCGCGGGTCATCGGCGCCATGACGAGGCGGTTCGGCAGGGTCAGGTTCCCGAGTCGGTAGCTGGTGAGAAGCATGAGGGCTAGGCTAGAAACCTGACATTGACGTCAGAGATAGGTTTTGTGGCGGAGGTCTCATGCGGATCGGCGAGCTGGCGACGAGGACCGGCGTGAGCGTGCGCGCGTTGCGCTACTACGAGGAGCAGGGCCTTCTCGCCTCCGAACGCAGTGAGAGCGGCCAACGCCACTACCCCGACGAGGCTGCCTCCCGGGTGCGGCTGATCCAGCAGCTCTACGCGGCCGGGATCTCCAGCGCGTCGATCCTGGAGATGCTGCCGTGCGTGGTCACCGGGGTGGCGTCGCCGCAGGTGCTGGCCAAGCTGCGGGAGCACCGCTCGTCGGTGATCCAGCAGATCGAGAGCCTGCAGGACACGCTGCAACAGCTCGACTCGGTGATGGCCGGAGCCGTCAAGTCGCACGAGTCCGGGGTGCCGTGCCCGCCCGGCTGAGGCGGGCACGGCACAGAACTCAGCTTCCGCGCACCGCCAGCCCGGCGACGTCGGTGTAGAAGCAGCCCGCCGCCAGCTTGGCCGGGTCGTCGCACTGCACCTCGGGGTGCAGCGAGACCTGGTTGGCCAGCACGGTGAGACGCACGTACAGCACGTCGTCCCGGCCCGCGGACAACGGCACGGCGGTCAGCTTGCCCTGGTCAGCCGGAGTGAACGCCGCCTTGCCCGCAGCGACCCAGGTCGCCCCGTCCACCGAGGTGTCCACGGTGACGTCCTTGGCGCCGGCGGTGCCGTCGTCACCACAGGAGCCGGCCGGGTCGATCTCGATCGCAGACACGTCGACAGACTTGCCCAGCTTGATCGTCACGAACCGCGGCTGCGGCGTGCCGTCCGGGTCCAGCTTCCGGTCGGTGGACCAGCCACCGCTGCCCAGCGGCGTCTGGCGCAACAGGTCGGCCGGCCCGCAGCCCGCGCTGGACCAGTCGTCGCCGTTGGACGCGGTCACCACGGCTCCAGTGGTCGACGTGGCCCAGTTGCGGCGCAACGACCAGTCGACGGTGTTCGCACCGGAACGCACCGAGATCGGGCGGTTGGCCGCCTCGTAGCCCGCCCCGAACGCGTACACCTTCGCGTAGGTGCCCGGGATTACGTCGGTGATCGTGTAACGGCCGTCAGGACCGGTCACCGCGGACTTCCCACCCGCGAAGCCCGAGTCGTGGCCCGCGATCCGCACCGCGACACCCTGCGCGGGCGTGCCGTTGCCGGCGTCGGTGATGCGGCCGGACAGCGTTCCGGTCGGCGTACCGGCCGGCGGTGGCGTGCTGAAGTCCTCGACCGGCTCCACGTCCGCACCCGTGATCGCGGCGGCGAAGAAACCCATGCCGCGCTTGGCGAACACCTGCCAGATCTTCTTGTGCGCCTGGCCGCCGTTGACGACCGTGTCGGCCTGCAGGATCGAGTTGCGCATGTCCAGGAACGACGGGCTCGCCGGCGAGAACTCCATCGCCCTGGTGACGAGCGAACGGGTCAGCGTCACGCCGAGCGCGGAACGCAGGTCCCACAACGTCTCCGACCAGATCTCGCTGTCGGGGTGCACCGCGGGCCGGCCGGCGACCTTGCCGAAGTCGCCGTAGGTGTAGCCGCCGGGACCGGCACCGGGCGTGCCGGGGCAGTTCGGCGTGGTCGCGCCGACCGGGCAGTCGATCGGCTGGCTGCGGAAACCGTTCTTGCCGAACGAGAGCTCGCCGCCGTCGACGATCTCACCGGGCGCGGAGGTGTCCTTCTCCAGCTTCTTCTGCACCAGGTAGTCGTGGCCGTACCAGTCGCTCCAGCCCTCGCCCATCGCGCCGGACTGCATCGTGTCCAGAGTGGACACACCGTTCGCGTCGACGACCAAGCGGTTCGACAGGCCGTGCACGTACTCGTGGTAGACGGTGCTCGCGGAGTCACCGGCGTTGCCCGGCACCCACGGGTCCTGCGGGTCGGCGGGGTTGTGGAACAGGAACATGCCCATCGTGGGCGCCTGGCCGTCGGGCGGCGTGCCCATGAACGCGTTGTTGTACGGCGTCTGCGCGGACCCGGCACCGATCATCGTGTACGCGTTGACCGCGTCACCGTCGATCTTCTCGAAGTTGCCCGCGGCACGGGTGAAACCGATCGGGAACGCCGCGAGGTGGTCGTGGAAGTTGCCGATGTACGCGAACGCCTGCACCGCGTTCTGGTTGCGGTTCACCTTCCAGGAATCCTTGTCCTTCGGATTCCACGTGCACTGGTAGGTGGCGTTGCACGGAGCACCGACCGTGGGCGTGAAGTCGGTGAACCTGTACTTGAAGGAACCGTCCGCCTTCGCGGGGATCTCCTCGTCCGGCTGCGCGGTGACGTCACCGTTGGCGTCCGCGACGACGTGCGCCACGTTGCCGTCGAGCGTCTTGGCGCCGACCGGCAGCCAGCCGCGACCGGACAGGTTCACCTCGCGTTGCTTGCCCGCCCACGCCTCCCAGGCCAGGCCCTTCACGTCCTCGTCGTCGTGCCGCTGCACCAGGTTCTTGCGGTACAAAAGCTTCCCGGTACCGGCGTCGACGACCTCCAGTCGCATCTCGTCCGGCTTCGGGTGCACGACGGTCGACCACGCCGGCCGCACCGCGTCACCGGTGTAGAACGCGACCTTCTTCGAGGCCTTGTCCGGCGCGGACAACGTTGACAGGCCGAGCGACGAGGGCAGGTCGCGCACCGGCGAGCCGTCCAGCTGGATCAGCCTGCCGTCCTTGCTGACGTGGGCCTTGAGTCCGTTGCCGAACAACGGGACGTCGCCGACCTGCTGCACGAACGACAGGTGGTGCGTGCCCGCGACGTCGACGTAGTCCTTGCGCAGGCTGAGCTTCGGCAGATCGGTGGCGCTCAGCCCGACCACGCCCTGCCGCTCGCGCAGGTAGTTCAGCACGATCTCCCGCGGTGGGAGCGCGCTCGGGCCGGTCAGGAACCCGTCCGTGCGGGCGAGCAGGCGGGGCGTCCCGGTCAGCTGGTCGATGTCGACCCGGCCTTGGATCCCGAGTTCGGTCTGCAACAACCCGAGGGCGCTGGTCATCGTCAGAACGTTGTCCGGCCTGGTGGGAGCGCTCTTGCGGACGTCGAAGTCCGCAGTGGATCTGTCGTCGGCGATGGTCGGTGCTGGCGCGCTGTACGCCGGAACCGGGGCCAGTGCGAATATCGCGGCTCCGGTCACGGCGTACAGCGCGATCCTCGAACGCGAGGAACGCAGCATGTCGATGTCCCCTCGATCTGTGGAGTCAAGGCGGCGGTATCGACCTTGCTATCAGCGAACCTCGTTGTGCCGCACCGGCCGAACGGCCAGTGCTGCCAAACAAGACGGATCAGATCGTCGCGGTGTCGATGACGAACCGGTACCGCACGTCGCTCGACTGCACCCGCTCGTAGGCCACGTTGATCTGGTCGGCGTTGATCAGCTCGATCTCCGCGCCCAGGCCGTGCTCGGCGCAGAAGTCCAGCATCTCCTGGGTCTCCGCGATGCCGCCGATCATCGAACCGGCGAACGTCCTGCGGCCCGTGATCAGCCCGAACAGGTTCACGGAGATCGGTTCCTCCGGCGCGCCGACGTTGACGAGCGCGCCCTCGGTCCTGAGCAGTCCGAGGTAGGCGCTGAAGTCCAGCGGCGCGGACACCGTGGACACGATCACGTCGAACTTGCCCGCCAGCTCCGAGAACGTCGCCGGGTCGCTGGTGGCGCGGTAGTCGTGGGCGCCGAGCTTGAGCCCGTCGTCCTTCTTGCGCAACGACTGCGACAGCACCGTCACCTCGGCACCGAGTGCACGCGCGATCTTGACGCCCATGTGGCCGAGCCCGCCCAGGCCGACGATCGCGACCTTGGAGCCGGGACCGACGTTCCAGTTCTTGAGCGGCGAGTACAGCGTGATTCCGGCGCACAGCAGCGGCGCGGCCACGTCCAGCGGGAGCGAGTCCGGGATCCGCACCGCGTAGTTCTCGTCAACGACGATCTGCTTCGAATAGCCGCCGTAGGTGACGTCGCCGTTCTTGTCGACGGCGTTGTAGGTCTGCGTGTTGCCCTTCGCGCAGTACTGCTCCAGCCCGCGCAGGCAGTAGTCGCACTCGCGGCACGAGTCGACGAAGCAGCCGACGCCGACCCGGTCACCGACGGCGTAGCGAGTCACCTCGGAGCCGACCTCGGCGACCACGCCGGCGATCTCGTGACCTGGCACCATCGGGAAGATCGCCTCGCCCCAGCCCTCGTTGACCTGGTGGATGTCGGAGTGGCAGATGCCGGCGAACTTGATGTCGATCAGAACGTCGTGCGCGCCGACCGCGCGGCGATCGATGGTGGTGCGCTCCAGCGGTGCCTTGGGTGCGGGAGCGGCGTAGGCAGCGACGGTGCTCATCTGGGTTTCTCCTCGTTCTGTCGTGTCGAGTCACGACACTGCTCCCGTTCGAGGACCACACCCAGACACCTGCTTTTCGTACGTCTGGTGTGCCTACCACTGGCAGTAGCAGGCACAACGCCGCTGGTCCGGGGATACTCGGACGCATGACCGATCCGCGCACCGAGCTGAGCGAGTTCCTGCGCAGCCGCCGGGCGCGGCTGTCACCCGACGACGTGGGCCTGCCCCGCTACGGCCGGACCCGCCGCGTGCCGGGCCTGCGCCGTGAGGAGCTGGCGCAGCTCGCGGGCGTCTCGGTCGCCTACTACACGCGTCTTGAGCAGGGCAACGGGCGCAACGTCTCCGCCGAGGTGATCGACTCGATCGCCCGCGCGCTGCGGCTGAACGAGGCCGAGCACACCTACCTGCGCAACCTGACGAACTGCCCGTACGGGGGCAAGAAGAAAGCCGCTCGTTCGCAGGTGCGCCCGGCCCTGCAGCACCTGCTCGACAGCGTCGGCGTACCCGCTTACGTGGGCGGGCGGCGCGCGGACGTGCTCGCGTGGAACCCGATGGCCGCGGCGCTGTTCGGCGACTGGGGCCAGTTACAGCCACGCGAGCGCAACTGGGCCAGGTTCATCTTCCTGCAGCCCTCCTACCAGCACCTTTTCCTCAACTGGGAGAGCAAGGCGGCGGACATCGTCGGGTTCCTGCGGATGGACGCGGCCTGCTACCCGGACGACCCCGAGCTCACCGCGCTGATCGGCGAGCTGTCGGTGAAGAGCGAGCTGTTCCGGCAGCTGTGGGCCAAGCACGACGTCAAGGAGAAGAACTTCGGCGTCAAGTACCTCAAGCACCCGCTGGTGGGTGAGCTGACGCTGCAGTACGAGTCGCTGAGGATGCCCGCCGAGCCGGACCTGTTCTTCACGACGTACTACGCGGAACCCGGCAGCCCGTCCGCCGAGGCGTTGCAGCTGCTCGCGAGCTGGGGCACCGACGCGACCAGTGCCGGCACCTCTGTTAGATCACAGGCATGAGAACACCTCGCCTGGAGATCGAGTACTGCACGCAGTGCCGCTGGTTGCTGCGCGCCGGCTGGACCGCGCAGGAGCTGCTGACGACGTTCACGACCGAGCTGGGCGAGGTCGCGCTGATCCCCGGCACCGGAGGCGTGTTCGACGTGCGGCTGGACGGCGAGACGGTGTGGTCGCGCAAGGAGCAGGACGGGTTCCCGGACCTCGCGGTGCTCAAGCAGCTGGTGCGCGACCGGGTGGCGCCGGAACGGTCGTTGGGCCACACCGATCGCAAGCAGTCATAGGTCCTGGGCGCCCAGGTACGCGAACACCATCGCGGCACCGATCGTGCAGCCCGGTCCGGGGTATGACCGGCCCATCACGGTGGCGGTCGTGTTCCCGGCCGCGTACAGGCCCTCGATGACCGACCCGTCCTCCTTGAGCACCCGTGCGTGCTCGTCGGTGACCAGGCCGCCCTTCGTGCCGAGGTCGCCGGGGAAGATCTGGCAGGCGTAGAACGGCGGCTTGTCCAGCGCTCCGAGGTTCGGGTTCGGCTTCACCCTCGGGTCGCTGTAGTAGCGGTCGTAGGCGTCGTTGCCGCGGCCGAAGTCCTCGTCGCGGCCGGACTGCGCGAACCCGTTGAAGCGCTGGACGGTCTCCTCCAGCTTCTCGACCGACACGCCGATCTTGGTCGCCAGCTCGGCGATCGTGTCGGCCCTGGTGAGGATGCCGTTGTTGTCCGGCGTCTCACCGGGTTTGAGGATGACGAACGGGTACCACGAGCGGTGCTGGTCGTCGATGATCATCCACGCGGGCACGCTGCCGCGCCAGTAGATCTGGTGGCCGCACTCGTTGTAGGACATGGCCTCGTTCATGAAACGGCGGCCCTCGTCGTCGACGATGATCGAGCCCGGGAAAGCGCGTTCCCGCAACGACGCCACCGCGATGCCGCCGGGGAAGCCGATCGCGGGCGTCCACCAGGCCTCGTCCATCAACGCGGTGGCGGCGCCGAGTGCGATGCCCATCCGCAGGACCTCGCCGGTGTCGGTCGGTGAGGCGTTCGTCCACCTGGTGCCGGTCGGGTGCGGGTGGTGTTCCTGGCGCAGTGCGTCGTTGTGCGCGAACCCGCCCGCGGTCAGGAAGACCTTGCCGGTGACCCGGTGTTCCTCGCCGTCCTTCGTGACCACCACCCCGGTGACGCGACCGTCTTCGGTGATGAGTTCCCTGACCTCGGACTTGAGCCAGATCTCCGCGCCGCGCTTCGCCGCCAGCGCGACGAGCTGACCGATCAGCGACACCCCGCCGGTCAGCGCCGGGTTGCGGCCGATCTTGCGGATCCGCGTCACCAGCAGCTCGGTGAGCCAGCCTCGGATCGTGCGCTTCGCGAGGCCCAGCCAGCGGATCTCGGTGGTGTACATCGGGGTGGTGAGCGCGCTGGCCCGCACTCGGAGTTTGCTCATCCACTCGCCGAGCTTCGCCCCGTCGATCACGCTCGCCTCGACGCACCGGCCGCTCGTGCTCGCGCCGGACAGGGTGGGGTGGTAGTCGGGATAACCCTTGGACCAGCGCAGCTTCAGGCCCTCACGGAGCAGGAAGGACACCATGTCCGGGCCGCGCCGCACGAACGTCTCCTGGCGGACCGCCGAGCTGTCGGCGCCGGCGGTCGCGGCCAGGTAGCGCAGCGCGTCGTCGGCGTTGTCCGTGCCGCGCAGCAACGGGTTCGCCGGAATCCACAGCCCGCCGCCGGACAACGCCGTGGAACCGCCGATGAGATCGGACTTCTCCAGCACCAGCGGTTTCAGCCCGCGTGCGGCCGCCGTCAGCGCGGCGACCAGGCCCGCGGCTCCACTTCCGACAATCACCACGTCGTATTCCTGCATGGAGTCATCCAACGCCAGAACTCAGCCTCGCGTTCTCCGCCGCCTGGGTGACAGTCGCGCCGACACCGCTGAAGAACACGGTCGGCTTCGAGCAGGAGCCCTTGACCTGGTAGCCACCCTGCACGGCCCGCACCAGCGAGTGGCCGCAGTGCCGGCCGGGTGCGATCTCCTTGAGCAGCCTGGCCTCGCGTGCGGCGTCCGTCAGCGTGGTGCCGAACGCGTCGACGAACGAGTCCGGCTTGGAACAGGACATCTTCACCTCGAAGCCGCCGACCGCCGCACGGCTGAGGTTGCCGCTGCACAACGTCCCGGTGTTGTTCTGGAACTGACGCAGCAGCAGCCCTTCCCGGTTCGCGTCCCCGGTCGTGCTGCCGTAGCCGTCGATGAAGGCGTTCGGCTTGGAGCAGGACATCTTGGCGATGTACCCGCCCGGCGTGGTTCTGGTGAGGTTCACGTTGCACGGTCCGGCTGCCAGCGCGGGTTCGACCACGACGACCAAGCCGCCCACGGTCAGCGCAACACCCAACAGGGTTCTCAGGGTTGCTCGCATTTGCTTCTCCCCCTTCGGTTTCCTCCAACCTCGTCCGGGGGATGCCGTCCGTCAATCGAGCAACCGGCGTCATAGGATCCATCCCACGACGACGCCGGGATACTCGTTCACACCCAGGTTCTACGAGATCGACGGCCAGGGCGTCATGTTCAACATGTGGTACCTGGGGCACGTCGACGAAGCGGTCGACGCGTTCTTCGTCGACCGCGGCCTGCCGTATCGCGACTGGCCGGGCCTGGGGTTCGACGCGCACGTCGTGCACGTCGAGCTCGACTTCAGCGCGGGAGTCCGCTCCGGCGACCGGGTCGAGGTCGCGGTCAGCACGTCCCGCCTGGGACGCAAGAGCTTCACCCTCGACTTCGCGTTCCGCCGGGGCGAGGAGGTCGTCTGCAGCGGCGGTCTGGTCTACGCCACGGTGTCCACGGCCGGCCACGGCGCCGTCGAGCTGCCCGACAAGCTGGTCGAAGCACTCGGCGAGCTCAGGCCGTTGCGGGTCAGTCGGTCGTGATGAACCCCTTCGACACCATCCAGTCGCGGGCGACCTCGCCGGCGTCCCTGCCCTCGACGTCGACCTGACGGCACAGCTCGATCATCTGGTCGTTTGTCAGCGCGCGGCTCACGGTCTCCAGCGGGCCACGCACCTGCGGGTAGCGCCTCAGGAACTCGGCACGGACCGTCGGCGCCACGTTGTACTGCGGGAACGCCTTCCTGTCGTCCTCCAGCACGCGGAGCTTCTGCGCGGCGATCCGGCCGTCGGTCGTGAACACCTCGCCGACCGGGCAGGTGCCGCCGGCCACGGCCGAGTAGATCGTGCCGATGCCGAAGTTCTTGACCTCGGTGACCGGGAAGCCGTAGGTCCGCACGGCCGCGGGGAATCCGTCCTGGCGGCTGGTGAACTCGGTCTCCAGGCAGAACACCGCCTGGTCCGGGTTCCTGCCGAGGAAGGCCGCGAGGTCCGAGGTGGTCTTCAACCCGTGCTGCGCGCCGTAGGCCTCGGTGACGGCGAACGCGTACTGGTCGTTGAGCGGCGAGTAGCCCAGCCACTCGACGCCGAACCGTTCGAGGTCCGCCTTCTTCGTGGCGTCGTACTGGGCCTGTTCACCACCGGGCACCGGAAGTTCGTTGCCCTGGTAGTTGATCCAGCCGGTGCCGGTGTACTCCCAGGTGACGTCGACCTCGCCGTTGAGCAGCGCCTGCCGTGCGGTCTGCGAGCCCTTCAGGTCGGTCAGGTCGACGACCTGCGCGCCCGCTGCGGACAACGCCATCTCGGCCAGGTAGCCGAGCAGGATGTTCTCGGTGAAGTCCTTGGACCCCACGGTGATCTCGACGCCCTTGAGGGAGGCGTCCTGCTTGATCGAGCCTGGGAAGACCTTGTAGGGCAACGCCGTGTTGACGTCGAGGCCGCAACTCGCGAGGCACAGCAACGCGACGAGCAGAAGTCGTTTCACCGCAACCCCTTCGGCCCGAACCACTGCTCCATGACCGCGCCGGCCCAGTCGACCAGCAGGGCGAGCCCCGCGGCCAGCGCCGAACCGGTCACCAGCACCTTCATCAGGTTGAGCTTGTAGCCGGTGTCGATCAGCAACCCGAACCCGCCCGCGTTGACGAACAGCCCGAACGTCGCCGTGCCCACCGCCAGCACCAGCGAGGTGCGCAGGCCGGCCAGGATCAGCGGGGTGGCCAGCGGGAACTCGACCCGCCACAGCACACCCGACGCCGACATGCCGATCCCGCGCCCGGCGTCCACAAGGGACGGATCGACCTGCTGCAGGCCGACGATCGTGTTGCGCAGCACCGGGAGCAGCGAGTAGAACGCGAGCGGCAGCGCGGCCACCCACAGGCCGCCCTCGGCGCCGGTGAGCAGGAACCACAGCACCAGCACGCCCAGCGCGGGCGCGGCCTGGCCGACGTTCGCGACCGCGAGGAAGAGCGGCGCGAGCCAGCGCGCCCACGGCCGGGTGGCGACGATGCCCGCCGGAACCGCGACCAGCACGACGATCGCGGTCACCACGATCGTCATCAGCAGGTGGTCGCCCAATGCCGTGAACAGCGAGCTCGCGTTCAGCGTGCTCTTCTCGGTCGCGGTCAACTCGCTGGAGAACACCCACGCCAGCACGCCGCCGACGATCGCCAGCACCGCGAGGGGCTGAGCCCAGAACCTGATCCGCTCGGCCGTCATGCGGACGCTCGCAGCCGTTGCACGACCTCGGTCACCGTCGTGAGGTCGAGCGTGCCGACGTACTCACCGCGGTTGCCGGTCACGACCGCGCGCCCGCCCTCGTTGACCATCGCCTCCAACGCGTCCCGCAGCGTCGACTGCAGGGTCACCGAGTCCTGCACCGGCCGTCCGATGCCGGCCAGCGACTTCGCGTGCTTGAGCTCCTTCACGTGCACCCAGCGCAAGGGCCGGCCGCGCTGGTCGAGCACCAGCACGAACCGTTCGTCGCCGAGCTCCACAGTGGACGGTTCGGCGTCGACCCGCGCAGTCAGCGCCTGCCCCAGTTCGACGTCGCGAACCCTGAGCAACGTCAACGCTTTCAGCGACGCGCCGGCCCCGACGAACCCGGCCACCGTGTCGTCCGCCGGGTTGGCCAGGATGGCGTCCGGGGTGTCGTACTGCAGGATCGTGGACCGGTCGCCGAGCACCGCGATCCGGTCGCCGAGCTTCACCGCCTCGTCGAAGTCGTGCGTGACGAAGACGATCGTCTTGCGCAACTCCCCTTGCAGCCGCAGCAACTCGTCCTGCAGATGCCCGCGTGTGATCGGGTCGACCGCACCGAACGGCTCGTCCATCAGCAGCACCGGCGGGTCGGCCGCGAGTGCCCGCGCGACCCCGACCCGTTGCTGCTGACCGCCGGAGAGCTGGCGCGGGAACCGTGCGGAGAACTCACCGGGATCGAGCCCGACGAGCTCCATCATCTCCTCGGTCCTGGCCGCGATCTTCTTCTTGTCCCAACCCAGAAGTCCCGGCACCACACCGATGTTCTGCGCCACCGTGAAGTGCGGGAACAACCCGGCCTGCTGGATCGCGTAGCCCACCCGGCGCCGCAGGTCGTCCGGGTCGATCTTGAGCGCGTCCTCGCCGCCGATCGTGATCGTGCCCGACGTCGGTTCGATCAACCGGTTGATCATCCGCATGGTCGTGGTCTTGCCGCAGCCGGACGGCCCGACGAACACCACGATCTGCCCGGCGGGCACGACCATCGAGAAGTCGTCCACCGCGGCCGCCTTCTGCCCCGGATAGCGCTTGGTCACGTGGTCGAGCCGGATCTCGACACCCTTGTCAGCCACGGACACCCCTGGACACGGTGAGACGGTTGATCAGCACGTAGACGCCGTCGAGCAGCAGCGCGAGGATGACGACGCCGATCGTCCCGGTGAGCGCCTGGTTCAACGAGTTCACACTGCCGGCGTTGGCCAGCCCGGAGAACACCTCGGAACCGAGCCCCGGCCCTTTCGCATACGCCGCGATGACCGCGATGCCCATCAGCATCTGCGTCGCAACCCGCATTCCGGCGAGAATCGCGGGCCACGCCAACCTCAACTCGACGCGCGTCAGCACCCCGGTCCGGCTCATGCCGATACCTCTCGCCGCATCGCTCACCGCCGGATCCACCCCGGCAAGTCCGACGATGGTGTTGCGCACGATCGGCAGCAACGCGTAAAGCACCAATGCGACGACAGTGGTGTCCGCGCCGAGCCCGAACACCGGAATCAGCAACGCCAGCAGTGCGAACGACGGAATGGTGAGAATCGTGCTCGCCAAGGCCGTGGCCAGCGCGGATCCGACCGGGCTGCGATAGACCGCGACCCCGATGGCCACACCTATGACCGTCGCCAGAACCGTGCACTGCACCACTGCACTGACGTGCAAAAACGCCTGCAATGACAACCGATCCCAGCGATCGGCCACGTACTCGAGCACATTCATCCTCGTCGACCCCGCTCGCCGAAGTTCCACACACCCAACCCCATGCGAACGATCTCGGCAACCATTCGTCACCGAACCATGACAAATTTCTGCTCGATTTCCGGTGCTATCGGGGCGAAATTCCGGAGTACAGGTCGTCTGCAGCCATCGCAGTCCCGCCGCTAGCACTTCTATAGCGATTCCGCTACCCTTGTGTACGTGGCCGACCTGAGTGTGCGAGAAGCCGCTGAGCGCCTGGGCGTCAACCAGGCGCGTGTTCGCGCACTGTTGAGCGCCGGCCAGCTTGCCGGACGCCGCATCGGATCACGGTGGGTCGTAGATGGCGACGCGGTGAGCGCTCGGCTCGAAATCGCGGCGACAGACCGTGGCCGCCCGCTGTCGACCAAGAGCGCGTGGTGCACAGCCGCCCTGCTGGACGGACAGGAGACATCCTGGTTGACCACCAGCGAACGATCACGGCTGCGGGCCAGGCTGAACCGGCATCCCGCCAGCGAAGTGCACACCTACCGCTGGTGGATGCAGAGCCGTGCTCGCAGCATCCGCTATCGCATTGCGGCAGGTGACATCCCCGAACTGCTGAAGGATCACCGCGTCGTCGCGGGCGGTATCAGCGCGGCCGGCCACTACGCGCTCGGTCTGGCCTTTGGCGACGAGGCGGAGATCTATGTCAGCTCGTCGGACGCTTCCAGGCTCGTTGACGAGTTCTTCCTCATCGAGTCCTACCAAGGCAACCTGTTGATCCACGTTGAGGACAGTGATGCGGACTGGCACCAGCGCACAGCAGCAGCCACGGACGGCGGGTTGGTAGCTCCCCGCCTCATCGTTGCCGCTGATCTCATGGACAGTGCTGACACGCGAAGCCGCAGTCTGGGCGCTCAGCTTCTTGAGCAATCACTGAAAACACTCTCGAACAGCAGGAACGGCATTGCTACCTGACGATGACCTCGCCGGAAGCGACGAGGTGCTGAACGCCCTGGCCCTGACGAGCGGCCGACCTCGCGATCAGATCGACGTGGAGTTCCGGATCGCTGCAGCGGGTGAGGCCACTGCAGCGGCAGCGAGCGAGATGCTGATCGAAGTTGAATCGGTCATCAGACTCGTTCAGCAGGCACCGATCGCTCACAACGCCAAACCTGTGGTGGTCGAACCACTCAAAGCCTTGCTCGGTGCCCTCCCACCAGTCTCCGCAGCAGCCGTCCGTGCGTGGCACCACCTGCGGACCACCCTTCCGGTAGCCGTCACGAAGGTCGATCGCACACCGGTGCTGTTGCCGATGATGCCCGAGCCTCAAGTGGCTGCATGGTCCGTGATCCTGGAGTTCGAGGACGACCTGAACTGCCACTGGTCACTCATAGGAGGCCAGATGGTGGCCTTCACCTGCGCTGAGTACGGATACCCGGTCCATCGCTCCACCGATGACGGCGACATCGTCCTTGGAGTCTGGCTCGACCGCGGTGCGTTCCGAGAGGCCAGCCGTCTCCTCAACGAGCGCGGATTCAACGAGGACAAGACCTCCGACGGCTACGGCTACCGATACCGGCGTGACCTGGCCACCATCGATCTGCTGCTGCCGGAAGAGACTCACCGGCAGCAACAGAAACCCACGACGGCGTCAGGCCGCCCCGGTCTGGAGGTGCCTGGTGGCAACCAGGCGTTGATCCGCAGCGAACGTGTGCCGGTGCAGCTCGGTGAGAGAGTCGGATTCGTCCGCCGCCCCAACCTGTTGGGTGCCCTGGTCGCCAAGGCCGCAGCGGCCCAGACGGACGGCCGCGACCCCGACCGTCACAGGGAGGACATCGCAATCCTCGGTCAGATCGCGCTGAACACCGGTGCGTACCGATCCATGCGCCTGGGGGGCAACGGCAAAGACCGCAGGCGGCTCAGGCGGGCACTGGAACACATGCCTGACACGCACGCGGCTTGGCGCCAGATCCCCGAGCCTCACGAAGTACGCATGGCACTGCACCGTCTCGCAGCACCGCCCGCGAACTGAGCTGGGCCTCAAGGAAGGTCGACCTCCGCGATCACGTGCGGCAACGGCCGTTCCGCACCGCTGAGCAACGCGTCGAACCTGGTCTCACCGTCGAGATACCGCCGGAAGAACGCCGACAGGTACAGCACACCGGCTTCCCGCTGTTCACGCTCGTTCAACTGCTTCTCCTCCTGGTCCAACGCCTTGCAGTACCCCGGTCGCGTCGGCACGGCGTCGTCCTCGGCGGTGACCTGGCCGCTCGACGGTGACCACTGCGTGTTGAAGAAGCTGTGGTTGGCGCCCTGGACCATCAACCGGTGCACCGGCACGGTGTTCTGCTTCGCCGAGTCCACGTAGTACTGCTCCGCCCACGGGTTGCTGACCCGGTCGCAGCCACCGATCACGGTCAGGAACGGCACCTTCGTGATCGCGCCGCCGCTGATGACCGGTTGCAGTGCGACGACGGCCTTCACGTCCACGCCTTCCGGCCACTCGCCGTACCCGTAGCCGTCGGCCGAGTGCTGGAACGCACCCCGGCCGCCCTTCGAATGCCCCAGCACACCAACACGGTCGAAGTCCACGCGGAACCCGGCGAACCGCGCGGCCAGCGCCCCGCGTCCCGCCACACCCTCCTGCCACAGCCGAAGGTGAGCGTTGATCAGTTCCGCGCGGTCGGCGAACTCGTCGTCGCCACGCACGCCGCCGTTGATGTGGTTGGCGTTGACCGAAACCACGACGTGGCCGGCTCGCGCCAGCGATTCGGCGAGGTAGTCGTAGCCCCGGTTGCTCGGCACCTGCGGGATGCCCTCACGGCAAGGCCATTTGTAGAGGTCCTCATAAGTTGCGTCAGGCCGCCGGTCCGCGCACACGGCGAACCAGCCGTGCAGCAACACGACGAGCGGATGTGAGCCGCCGCGGACGTCGGCCGGGTAGTGCACGGAAGCGGACATCGTCGGCGTGACCTCGTAGGACGCGGTCCGGACCTGGTCGGCCGCAGCCGTCGCGGGCAGGCCGAGCAGCAACACCAGCAGGGTGAGAGTCAGTCGCAGCACGGACCACTTCGTACCGGTCGGAAGTCCGGCACCGGTCCAGGTTTTGTCCTGATCCCGCAACAAGTACTCCAGACGGATTCGAGGGCACGCTCGTACGTTCTTCAACTACCAAAAGCCCTCGTACCTGCCATGCCCGCCGACCGCTTGGGGGATTTCTGAGATGTCGAACGAAGCTGCAGTGGACGGCGGCTGCCTCCCGGACCTGCTGCGCAAGCAGGTCGAGGAACACCCCGACCGCACCGCCGTCGTCTTCGGCGAAGAGAGCATCAGCTACGGCGAGCTCTTCGAGCAGAGTTCAGCGCTCGCAACGCACCTGCGGCGGCTCGGGATCGTCGCGGACGACTGCGTCGGCATGTTCGTGGAGCCGTCGCTCGACCTCGTGGTCGGGGCGTGGGGAATCCTCTGCGGCGGCGGCGCCTACCTGCCGTTGAGCCCGGAGTACCCGGAGGAACGGCTCCGGTACATGATCGAGGACTCGCGCACCAAAGTCGTGGTCACCCAACCAGAACTCAAGTCCCGCCTGCTCGAGCTCGCGCCGAGCGGCGTCAGGGTCGTCACGCTGGCCGACTGCGACGAGGCGTTCGACGACGGGTTCAGCCCGGCGCACGACAGCCTCGCGTACATCATCTACACCTCGGGCAGCACCGGCCGGCCCAAGGGCGTGATGATCGAGCACCGCAGCATCGTGAACCAGATGCTGTGGCTGCACGACGAGCACGGCATCGACGGCACGAAGCGCGTGGTGCAGAAGACGCCGATGAGCTTCGACGCGGCGCAGTGGGAGATCCTGGCGCCCGCGGTCGGCAGCACCGTGGTGATGGGCCGGCCCGGCATCTACCGCGACCCCGAGATGTTGATCGAGACGATGCGCGACCACGGCGTCACGACGTTGCAGTGCGTGCCGACGTTGCTGCAGGCGCTGATCGACACCGAGGAGTTCCACACCTGCTTGTCCCTCAAGCAGGTCTTCAGCGGCGGCGAGGCGTTGTCCCGCACGCTGGCGCAGGCCTTCGTGGACGCGATGCCCAACGTCGGGCTCATCAACCTTTACGGGCCAACGGAAACGACGATCAACTCGTCGTCCTACGTGGTCGATCCCGCGGAACTGGCCGAGGCGCCGAAGTCGATCTCGATCGGCTTGCCGGTCGCGAACACGACCTACCTGGTGCTCGACGACCAGAAGAACCCGGTCATCCCCGGCGAGATCGGTGAGCTCTTCATCGGAGGCATCCAGGTCGCCCGCGGCTACCTCCACCAGCCGGAGCTCACGCAGGAACGGTTCGTGGACGGCATGTTCCGCACCGGCGACCTGGTCACGCAGAACTCCGACGGCAGCGTGCAGTTCGCCGGTCGCGCGGACAGCCAGGTCAAGCTGCGCGGGTATCGCGTCGAGCTGGACGAGATCCGGCTCGCGATCGAGACGCACGACTGGGTGCGCAACGCCGCCGTGATCGTCAAGGAGGACGAGCGGACCGGGTTCCAGAACCTGATCGCCTGCGTCGAGCTGAACCCCAAGGAAGCCGCCCTGATGGACCAGGGCAACGCGGGTTCGCACCACCAGTCGAAGGCGAGCCGGTTGCAGGTCCGCGCGCAGCTGTCGAACCCCGGTGTGCGCGACGACCTGCGCGGGCGCGAGTCGTTCGAGCTGCCCGGCGAGGAAGCCTCGTGCTTGCAACGGAAAGTGGTGTTCTCGCGCAAGTCGTACCGGTTCTACGAGGGCGGCAAGGTCACCGATGCCGACCTGATGCGGCTGCTGGAGCGCCAGGCCGTCGGCGCCGGTTCGCGTGAACCGAACTCCGTGCGGTTCGCCGAACTGGGCGAGATCCTGCGGTACTTCGGCGCGCACTTCAGCGAACAGCGCCTGCTGCCGAAGTACGGCTACGCGTCGCCGGGTTCGCTGTACGCGACGCAGCTCTACCTGGAGCTGCACCACATCGCGGGCCTGCCAGCCGGGTTGTACTACTACCACCCGCTGCGCCACCAGCTCGTGCTGATCACATCGGTGCAGGAAAGCATTGACGCGCAGGCGAAGCTGCACTTCATCGGACGCAAGGCCGCGATCGAGTCGGTCTACCTCAACAACATCCAGGAAGTGCTGGAGATCGAGACGGGCCACATGCTCGGGCTCTTCGAGGAGGTTCTGCCGGACTACGGCCTCGACGTCCGCGCCGCCGGGGCCACGCCCGCCACGAAGGACCGGCTGGACGTCGCCGACGAGGACTACTACCTGGGCACGTTCGAGCTGTGCGCGTACTCGGGCCCCCGCCAGGACGAGGTCGACATCTACGTCCAGACGCATCCGGGCAAGGTCACGAACCTGCCGGGCGGCCAGTACCGATACCGCGACGGCACGTTGGAGCGCGTGTCCGACGAACTGGTGCTGCGCAAGCACGTCATCGCCATCAACCAGGCCGTCTACGAGCGGGCGAGCTTCGGCGTCACGGTCATCAGCCGATCCCGCGAGGACTGGCGGCGCTACATCGACCTCGGCCGGACCATGCACCGGTTGTCCGCCAACGACGTCGACCTCGGCTTCATGTCGTCCGGCTACAGCTCGAAGTCGGGCAACGACCTACCGTCGGCCAAGCGCATCAACGGAATCCTCGGCGACATCGGCGAGAAGCCGGGTCCGTCTTACTTCTTCCTGGGCGGCAAGGTGTCCTATGAGCAGCGCCGCAGCCCCGGCATGAAGGAAGACGTCGTCCACATGAAGGGTCCCGCCGAGCTGATCCGCGACGACCTGGTCAACTTCCTGCCGGACTACATGATCCCGAACAAGGTCGTGGTCCTGGACCAGCTGCCCGTCACGGCCAACGGCAAGATCGACGTCAAGGCGCTGGAGGCGTCCGACAAGACCAACGCCGACGACCAGGACCGGCCGTTCGTCGCGCCGCGCACCCTCACCGAGCGCCGCATCAGCGAGATGTGGAAAAAGCTGATGAAGCGCGAGACCGTCTCGACGCACGACGACTTCTTCGAGACCGGCGGCAACTCGTTGATCGCGGTCGGCCTGGTGAACCGGATCAACAAGGACTTCGGCACCAGCCTGCCGCTGCAGGTCCTCTTCGAGTCGCCGACGATCGAGCAGCTCTCCCGCCGGGTCGACGGTGTCCACGAAGGACCGATCTCCCGCCTGGTTCCGTTGCAGCCCAACGGGGATGGCGCTCCCGTGTTCTGCTGGCCAGGGCTGGGTGGATACCCCATGAACCTGCGCACGCTCGCCGGCCGGTCCGAACGGCCGTTCTACGGCGTGCAGGCACACGGCATCAACGAGGGCGAGACGCCGTACCGCACGATCCGCGAGATGGCCGCCGCGGACATCGAGGCGATCAAGAAGGTCCAGCCGGAGGGCCTGTACACGCTGTGGGGCTACAGCTTCGGCGCGCGGGTCGCGTTCGAGACGGCCTACCAGCTCGAACAGGCAGGTCACGAGGTCGCGAACCTGTTCCTGATCGCACCGGGGTCACCGAAGGTGCGGGCGGAGCGGGCCAACGACGAGGCCTCCTACGACAACAAGGCGTTCGTCACGATCCTGTTCTCGGTGTTCGCGGGCAGCATCACCGACGCGCGTCTCACCAAGTGCCTTGAGGTGGCGACAGACGAGGACAGCTTCGCGGCGTTCATCAGCGGCGAGTTCCGCGACCTGGACAGCCAACTGGTGCACCGGATCATCCGGATCGTCACCGAGACGTTCTCCTTCAAGTACACCTTCAGCGAGCTGGCCGAGCGCACGATCACCGCGCCGTTGACGATCTTCAAGGCGCAGGGCGACGACTACTCGTTCATCGAGGGCAGCGAGGGCTTCTCCGTCACCGACCCGGTCGTGGTCGAGCTGGAGGCGGACCACTACAGCCTCCTGCGCGAGCCCGACATCGACGAGCTGATCGCGTCGATGGAACGGCGTGAGGTCGTCGAGGCCGAGATCGCGCGCGTGCCCGTGCTGCTGTCCGACGAGCAGATGTCCGAGCTGATCGCGGCCGTCACCAAGGCGGTCACCCTCGCCATCGCGGGAGGCCGGGAGTGACGATTCCCCTGGTGTACAGCGAGGAAGTGGCCGAGGCGATCACCGCGGGCCAGCCCGTCGTGGCGCTGGAGTCCAACGTCATCACGCACGGCCTGGACTACCCGGAGAACGCCGAGACCGCGCGCCGGGTCGAGGACGCGGTCCGCTCCAGCGGGTCGGTGCCGGCCACGATCGGCATCGACAACGGCCGGATCCTCGTCGGCCTGTCCGAGAACGACATCGAGCGGTTCGCCTCGACTCCGGGGATTCCGAAGGTCAGCAGCCGGGACCTGCCGATCGTGCTGGCCCGCGGCGGGATGGGCGCGACCACCGTCGCGTCCTCGGTGATCGCCGCTGAGCTGGCGGGGCTGAAGTTCTTCTCCTCGGCGGGAATCGGCGGCGTGCACCGCGGTGCCGAACGCACGATGGACGTCTCGTCGGACCTGATCCAGTTCACCCGGTCCAAGGTCGCCGTGGTGTGCGCGGGCGCGAAGAACATCCTCGACCTCGGGCTCACCATGGAGTTCCTGGAGACCCACTGCGTCCCGGTCGTGGCCTACCGGTCGGACGACTTCCCGGCGTTCTACTGCGTCTCCAGCGGCCTGCGCAGCCCGCACCGCGTCGACGACCCGCTGGAGCTGGCTCGCGCGATCGAGAACCACTGGGCGCTCGGTAGTCCCGGCTCGTTCCTGATCACCACCCCCACGCAGCCCGCGGACGCGATCGACGGCGCCGAGGTGGAGTCGGTGATCGCCGAGGCGATCTTGAACGCGGAACGCGAAGGCGTGTCCGGGCAGGCGATCACGAAGTTCCTGATGCGGGCGGTCGACCGGGCGACCGCGGGCCGTTCCGCGAAGGCCAACACGGCGGTGCTGATCAGCACCGCCGAGGTCGCCGGAGAACTCGCCGCCGCACACGCGAAGGAGTTCGGCCGATGAACCGGTGCGTGATCTTCGACCTGGACGGCACGCTCGTCGACTCCCCACGTGGGATCATCACGACGTTCGCCGCGGTGTTCAGCCAGCTCGATCTGCCCACAATGGACTCGGCGTCGATCCGCGGCACGATCGGGCTGCCGTTGCCCGCCGCGTTCGCCAAGCTGCTCGGCGTCGCGGAGGACGATCCGCGCGTCGCCGAATGCGCGCAGCTCTACCAGTCGACGTTCCGCAAGATCGTGCTGCCGATGGCGCCGCAGCTGGTGTTCCCCGGCGTGTTCGACGGGCTGCAGTCGTTGCGGGAGGACGGTTTCCTGCTGGCCGTCGCGACCAGCAAGTTCATCGCGAACGCCGAGGCGTTGCTCGTCGCGGCCGGTCTCCGCGAGGAGTTCGAGGTCGTCGTCGGCGCGGACCAGGTCGCCAAACCCAAGCCGGATCCCGAATCCGGCTTCGTGGTGCTGAAGAAGCTCGGTGTGGCACCGGAACGCGCGGTCATGGTCGGCGACACCACGCACGACGTGCTGATGGCGCACGCGGCCGGAATGTCGTCGATCGGCGTGACCTACGGCGTGCACAGCGTCGAGCAGCTGCTGAGCGCGAACCCCACCTGGCTCGTCGACTCGTTCGCCGGAGTCGTGGCCGCGGTCGGGGAGTGCTCGTGATCGAGGCGTATCTCGAAAAGAACGTCCACCTGCTGCCGCAGACCAACCAGCTGCGGGCGTTGCACACGATCGTCCGCGACCGCGACGCCTCCCGCGAGGACTTCGTCTTCTACAGCGAGCGGATCATCAGGCTCCTGGTCGAGGCCGGCCTGGACCTGCTGCCGTTCGAGCCGCAGGACGTCACCACACCTGTCGGCGCGACGTACAACGGGCTGAGGTTCGCCGAGAAGATCGTCGGCGTCCCGATCATCCGGGCGGGCGAGAGCATGGAGTCCGGACTGCGGGCGGTGTGCCGGGGCGTCCGGATCGGCAAGATCCTCATCCAGCGCGACAAGGAGACCAAGCTCCCGAAGCTGTACTACCGGAACCTGCCGCGCGACATCGCGTCCCGGCACGTCCTGCTGCTCGACCCGATGCTGGCCACCGGCGGCACCGCCAACGCGGCGATCCAGGTGCTGCTCGACGAGGGCGTGCTGGAGGAGAACATCGTCTTCATCACCGTCATCACGGTGCCCGAGGGCATCGCGGCGGTGTGCGAACGGTTCCCGCGGATCCGGATCGTGACGTCGGCGATCGAGGAACGCCTGAACGACAACGCCTACATGCTGCCCGGCATCGGCGACTTCGGAGACCGGTTCTTCGGAACCGACGAGAGGCGACCATGAAGGGCAACCGACTGCTGGCGGACTCGGCGATCACCGCGCTGGCGCCGATGATCTGGGGCAGCACCTACCTGGTGACCACCCAGCTGCTGCCACCCGACCGGCCGCTCTTGGCCGCAGCCGTCCGCGCGTTGCCCGCGGGCCTGATCCTGCTGCTGTTCGGCCGCATCCTCCCCCAGGGCATCTGGTGGTGGCGCGCGTTGGTGCTGGGCACGCTCAACATCGGCGCGTTCTTCTTCCTGCTGTTCGTGGCGGCCTACAAGCTCCCGGGCGGCGTGGCGGCCCTTGTCGGCTCCGTCCAGCCGATGATCGTGCTGGCGCTCGCGGCGTTGCTGCTGGGCGACCGCATCCGGCTCCCCCACCTGCTGGCGTGCCTGGCGGCCTCAGCGGGCGTGGCGTTGCTGGTGCTGAAAGCGACCGCACAGCTGGATCTCGTCGGAGTTCTCGCGGCGCTGGGCGGCGCGGTCTGCATGGCTTCCGGCATCGTGCTGACCAAACGGTGGCAGCGCCCGGCCGACGTGAACGTCCTGCTGTTCACCGGCTGGCAGCTCACCGCCGGCGGTCTCGTGCTGCTGCCCGCGCTGTTCCTGATGGAAGGCTTGCCGAGCACGATCACCGGCACCAACGCGCTCGGCTTCGGCTACCTGATCGTGCTCGGCTCGCTCTTCGCGTACTCGGTCTGGTTCCGCGGCACGGACCGGGTGCCCGCGATCGGGTTGTCGTTCCTCGGCTTCTTCAGCCCGATCGTGGCCACCGTGCTCGGACTCGTGTTCCTCGGTCAGACGTTGTCGTTCCTTCAGCTGGTCGGTGCCTTGATCCTCATCGGCTCGATCGTCCTGGTCCAGCTGACGCCGACGAAACCGGCGGCGGTGCCCAGGACGACGACGGCCAGCCCGGCCAAGGTCAGCGCGTCGGGCTGAAGCAGCGACTGACCGCGGCCGGCCTGCCAGGTCACCAACGCCAGCAGGCCCGTGTAGCCGAGCGCGGCGACCGTGACCAACCGCGCTCGCTTTCGCGAGTCCACCCGCCGCAGCGCGAAGACGACCAGCAACAGCACCTGGACCGCGTGCAACCCGACGAAGTGCGGCACCCGGAAGTCGCCGCCCGCACCGATGTCGTGCCCCTGGTACATCACGATCTCCTGGCCGTTGGCGTCGACGACCGTGCGCTGGTTCAGCTCGGTGGCCATCCAGTACACCGGCAGGATCATGCCCACGGTCGCCAGCGCGAGACCCCACCGGACCGCCCGCATCAGCGCCCGGTTGCCACTGCGTTGGAACAGCACCAACGTGACGATGGCCAGCTGCACGAGGAACAACGCCGCCACGCCGTTGGTGAAGATCTGCGTGGCGAGCACGGTGATCGGGTCGGTCGAGGTGTTGAAGTGGCTGAAGGTGCCGCGCGCGGCCTGCACGGTGATCGCCGCGACCTCGAAGAACGCGGCGACGGCGAAGATCGTGCCCATCCAGGAGCCGACCCTGCGGGCTCTGGTGAGCGTGCTCAGCAGCCACGAGAGCGTGCCGGAGTAGAGGCCGAAGGCCAGTCCGAACTTCAGCGGCTTCAGCCAGACCGGCTCGCCCAGCAGCGTGCGGTCGTCGATGAGGATCCCGACCGCGGCCACCAGGGCGAGGCCGACCATCAGCAGGGTGTTGACCAGGAGTGGGCGGTGCCAGTTCGTGAACATGACGGCAATGCTCAAAGGCTGACGCACCGTCAAGGTCAAGCAGCAAAATGGACGGTGTGCTGACGATCAAGCGGCTGGCCGAGTACGTCGGGGTCACGGTGCGGGCGGTGCGCCACTACCACCAGACCGGCCTGCTCCCCGAACCGGAACGCGACGCGTCCGGCTACCGGCGCTACCCCGCCCAGGCCGTCATCGACCTGATCCGCATCAAGACCCTGACCGCCGCCGGGGTGCCGCTGACCCGCGTGCACGAGCTGATCAAGGCCACGCCCGAGGAGTTCTCGCGGGCGATCGACGAGATCGGCCAGGGCCTCACCCGGCAGATCGAGGAGCTGGAGCAGCGCAAACTCGGCGTTGCCGCGCTGCAGGCCGGTGAGGGGATGTTCCTGCCCGCCGAGATCACCGACTACCTGGATCGGTTGCGAGCCATGGGAGTCAGCGAGCGCGGCGTGCACTTCGAACGCGACGGGTGGATCGTGCTCGCCGCCGCGTACCCGGACCAGGTGCCGAAGTGGATCGCGCAGAAGAACGAGCAACTGGCGGATCCGGACTTCCGCCAGTTCTACGTCACCTACGACCAGGCCCACGACTGGGATCCGCGCGATCCGCGGCTCGAAGGCCTGGCCGACGTGATGGCGGCCAGGCTTCAGCAGGAGGCAACGGAGACCGTGCACGAGGTGCTGTCCGCCGACGAGAAGGCACTGCTGGGTGCGCACGTGCGTGACTATTCGCCGGCGTGGCTCCGGCTCGCCGAGCTCGTTCGTCAGCGCACGACGTCGTAGACCAGCTTCTGGATGCCGTTCGAGTAGGTCTCGCTCTCGACGACCTTCAGCAGCTGCTTGTCCTTGTCGGTCTCGCTGAACAGCCGCTTGCCCGCGCCGAGCAGCACCGGGAACACCAGCAGGTGGTAGCGGTCGATCAGGCCCGCGTCGGACAGGTTGCGGTTGAGCGTCGCGCTGCCGTGGATGGAGATCGGGCCGCCCTCGGTCTCCTTCAGCGCGGCCACGTCGTCGAGCGAGCGGAGGATCGTGATGTCGCCCCAGTTGTCGACGAGCTGGTCCTCCTTGAGCGTGCTGGACACGACGTACTTCGGGATCACGTTGTAGCGCGGGAAGTAGTCCAGCGTCGGCCACACCGGCGAGAACGCCTCGTAGCTGACCCGGCCCATCATCATGGCGGCGGCTTCGTCCTGCTCACGGCCCTTGAGCTCGTAGGCGGCCTCGTCGAACTCGATGTCCTTGAAGGTCCAGCCGGAACTGCGGTGACCCGGCTCGCCGCCGGGCGCCTCGATGACGCCGTCGAGCGAGACGAACGCGGTGGCGATCAGGGTGCGCATCGGAGTTCTCCTTGGTGTTCGGACGTGCTGTCATCAGTGCGTCGAACGGGAGATGCCGGGAATCGACATCTCGCCGGGAGAATTTTCCGGCATGCGTGTCGGCGGCGCTGGACACCCCACCGGGTCCAGCGCCGCCGCAGCGTCAACGGGGCTGTCGCAGTGGACCAGGCCAGCCGTTTCTCATCCTGCTTCCCCCTCCGGAAACCGCCCGGCATCACTCGGGCTTGGGGAGAAGTCNCGCCCCCCCCCCCGGCCCCCCCCCCCGCCGCAGCGTCAACGGGGCTGTCGCAGTGGACCAGGCCAGCCGTTTCTCATCCTGCTTCCCCCTCCGGAAACCGCCCGGCATCACTCGGGCTTGGGGAGAAGTCTGCCGATCCGCGGACCGACAGACATGCGGGACCAGCCCTCAATTAACGGGCGCGCCTGCTTGATCAGGTCGGCTCTGGAGGTCGCCCCGGTGCGGGCGCGCAGGCTGGCGACGTGACGTTCGACCGTTCGGGGGGACAGGAACAGCCGTTCGGCGATCTCGGCGTTGCCGAACCGTTCCACGACGAGCTTCAGCACCTCGAACTCCCGCACGGTGACGCCGGCCTTGCGCAGTTCGGCGGGCACGGTGTCGTGATCGCGCCGGCGTCGTTGCTGAGGCGCGCCGGCCTCTCGCAGCACCGCACGGCACGCGGCGGCCACGGCGTGCACATCGTTGCTGTGGAAGTGTTCCTCGGCCTCGCGCAACCACTCCAGCGGTTCGCCCCAGCCGTCGGCCAGCGCGCACGGACCGGCCAGCCGGAGCCCGAGGTAGCGCGGCAGGCCGAGTCCTGTGCTGAGCTCCAGCGCTTCCTGCGCCGCCGCGTCGGCCTCGGTCCTGCGACCGTCCCGGCCGAGCAGGATCGCGCGGCTCCACGCGAAGTACGTGCGGTGCAGACGAACCTGCGACAGGTGTGACTCGGCCAGCCGCTCGTGCTCGGACCACCCCGCGAGGCCGTGCGCGACCCGCACGAGCAGGCGCGGGCCCTGGTAGAAGGTGCCGCGAAGGATGCGCGGTTCGCGGACCGCCTTCTCCACCTCCTCGAACTCGGCCAGCGCGCGCTCGTAGCGTTCCTCCATCAGCTCGCAGATCGCCGAGGTGTACGACCAGATCTCCTCCGAGCCGCCGTGCTCGCGCAACAGGGCCAGCGCTTTGTCGGTCGCCTTGCGGTCGCCGTGCAGCGACGCGATGCCCGCCTCGATGGCGACCGCGAGCGCCTGCAACGCGTGCAGCCCGAGCTTCCCGGCCGCGTCTCCCGCGCTGGCACCGTACTTCGCGGCCAGCTCGTACTCGCCGTACACGAGGTAGGTCGCGCCGAGGTGGAGATCGGCCGCGATGAGGATGACGATCGCGCCGCTGTCGAGCGCCGCCTGCCTGGCTGCCAGCAGGGCGTCGACGCCGCCGGTCAGGTACTTGTCGGTGATCCCCAGCTCCAGCAACGCCCGCAATCGCCACGCCGCGAGCCCGTGCTGTTCGGCCACCTGCAGCCAGCGCTGGATGTGTTGCCGCGCCTCGGCCAGGTCCTGGCCCCTGGTGCACCGGGTGAGGACTTCGAGGGCCTCGCAGACGATCTCCGGGGTGCCGGTGGCGGCGGCGCGTTCGGCGAGTTCCCTGGCCTTGGGCAGGAGGTCCAGCTGGTTCAGGCCGAGCAGCAGGGTCGCTTTGACGACGTCGACGGCCGCGCAGGTCTCCTTGGCCGCGGCGAGGAGGTCCAGGCCGCGTTCCCACTGACCCGACACGGCCGCGACCCGCGCCTGCGCCAGGCGAACGGCGTTGCGGCGTTCCGGTTTGGCGTGCATCGCGGTGAGCGTCTGCTGAAGTCGTTCTCCCAGCGCGAAAGCCCGCGCGCCGTTGTCCGCCGGCACGACGACCGCGGCCAGCGGCAGCACCGCGGCGAGCGCGTCGAGCAGGTCCGCGGCGAGGTCCGGATCGTCGTTGTGCAGGCTCTGTCCACGTTCGAGCAGCTCGACGGCGGTGCCGAACCGCCCGGCCGCCGCCGCGTGCTTTCCGGCCCGCACCAGGCAACCGACGGCTCTGCTCAGGTCACCGCCCTGCTCCCACAGTTCAGCGATGAGTTCCAACTCGTTGGGGCGCAGGGATTCCGCGGTCTGGGCAGCCTTGCGAGCGAGTTCTGCCCGCGCCGTCGGTGTCATCCGGCCGGTGATCGCGTCGGCGGTCAGCGCGTGCCGGAACCTGTGCCCGTGGACGAGCTGGGCCTTCTCGGCGTCCAGCAGGAGTTTCGTCGCATCTTGAGCGCCTGCCACGGCCGCCACGACGTCGAGCGGGAACGCGGGCCCGAAGACCGCGGCCGCTTCGAGCAGCGCGACGCACTCGGGTTCGAGCGCGTCCACGCGTTGCAACGTCGCCGCCGCGACCGTGGGAGGCACACCGGCCTGCAGATCGCCGTTGAGCAGCTCCTCCACCACGAACGGCACGCCGTCCGCGATCTTGGTGAGCTTGGCCAGCACGTCGGCGGGCGCGGGCTCACCGAGCCGGTACCGGGCCAGCTCCGCGACCTCCGCGTCGTTCAACCCGTTGAGCCGCAGGATGTTCGCCACCCGGCGGGCGACCGCCTCGTTCGCAAGCCGTTGCGCGGCCTCGGGATGCGGTCGCAGCGTGGCCAGGAGGAGGACAGGTTCGTCCGCGAGGTTGTCCAGCAGGTAGTCGACCACGGCCAGCGTCTCGCCATCCGCGTCGTGCAGATCCTCAAGCACCACAACGGTCTTCTCGGCCGTGAGCAACCTGAGGACCGCCTCGGCCCGCACCACCGCGGGATCCGGCATCCCGTCCGGCGCGCCCGGCGTCATCCGCAGCAACACGGGCAGATACGCACCGAGCTGCTGCTCGTTCGGCGCATCGGCCTTGCGGAACGCGGACAGCACCGCCTCGCACAACGCCCGCAGCGGCACCGCCCGGCTCGCTCTTCCTTTGAGCACGCGGAACCCGCGCCGCGAGGCGTGCGCGACGAGCTCCGACGCCAGCCGCGACTTGCCGATTCCCGGTTCTCCCACCAGGAACATCGCGCCACCGTGCCGGTTCTCGGCCCGGGACACCGCGGCCCACAGCGCTGAGGTCTCCTCGCTTCGACCTACCAGCACCGGGGACGTGAACTGCATGACCCGCGACAGTACTAGCCTCGGGATTTCGTGTGATCTGAGGTGACACGCCCCTGAA
>NZ_JAJAEG010000024.1:61333-155847 GCF_047445655.1 Lentzea alba | reverse complement strand
CGAGCTCCACCAGGTCCGGGTCGTTGCCGGAGTGGCGGACGAGCCTGGGCCCGGAGGCCTCGCAGAAGGCGAGTCCGAACCGCAGGTGCGGGCTCGCGCCGGCGAGTGCCTCGTGCAGATCCTCGACCGACTTGATGAAGTGCGCCTGCCCGATGATGACGTTGAGGTCGTCAGGCTTCTCGACCCTGACCGCGATGATGGACATCAATCGAGTGTGGCCTGCGTGCGACCGCCGGGTTCAGTGGCGAAAGTCCTCGCGGACCAGGCAACTCTGCCCCGTGTGATCCGTGCCCGTGCGCCCTGCCGCAGACCACCGGCGGGCAGGACGCTGGGTGCATGAGCAAGGGACCTGGAGCTCCGGTCGTTGTCGGCGTCGACGGCTCGGCCTCCGCGCTCGAGGCCGTCGAGTGGGCAGCCGACGAGTGCCTGCGCCACCATGTGCCGCTGCGCCTGGTGCACGCGTACCCGATGCCGATCCCCAGCCGCGACGACATCGGGCTCGTCGGCGAAGACCTGAACCGTGCGTTGCAGGCGCAGGGCCGCAAGTGGTTGCGGCGAGCGCAGGACACGGCTCGTGTCATCGCACCGGATGTCACCGTCACCACCCGCATCGCCTCCACCGGTGACGTGCCGCTGCTCGTCGACGAGTCCGAACGGGCCCGGCTGGTCGTGCTGGGTTCGAGAGGCCTCGGCGGCTTCAGCGACCTCCTCGTCGGATCCACCGCCCTCGCACTGGTGTCACACGGCAAGTGCCCCGTGGTCGTCGCGCGGGACACACCCGCGCCCGACGGACCCGTGATCGTCGGCGTGGACGGCTCACCGGTGAGCGAGGCCGCGGTGGCGTTCGCGTTCGAGGCCGCGTCGATCCGCGGCGCGTCGCTCACCGCCGTGATGTCGTGGCAGGACTTCCTGCTCGACAGCGGCTACCGCGACACGAAGATCGCCACCGACTGGACACAGGTCGAGGACGACGAGCGGCGGCTGCTCGCACAACGGCTCGCCGGCTGGCAGGAGAAGTACCCCGACGTGTACGTCGACCGGGTGGTGGAGCGCGACCGCGCCGCGCGGGTGCTCATGCGGCTCGGCGAGCGGGCGCGGCTGCTGGTCGTCGGCAGCCACGGCCGCGGCGGCTTCACCGGGATGCTGCTCGGTTCGACGGCCAGAACCCTCGTGCACCACGCGCCCTGCCCGCTGGCGGTCGTCCGGCGATCGTGAATGGTGTCCGTAGCTATGACTACGGAAGCCACTCACGACCCTGGTTACCGCGGGACCGGCAGCGGTGCGGCGGCCATGGGTTCCCAGCGGTCTGCGAGCCGCTGCTCCAGCTGGTGCATGGTGGTGTACTCGAGGTCCTCCAGCGGCAGGCGGTGTGGTTCGAAGGGGCCGTGCCTGCGCAGGTAGTCCATGGCTTCGTTGGCCTGCGACCGGGCCCNTGCGAGCCGCTGCTCCAGCTGGTGCATGGTGGTGTACTCGAGGTCCTCCAGCGGCAGGCGGTGTGGTTCGAAGGGGCCGTGCCTGCGCAGGTAGTCCATGGCTTCGTTGGCCTGCGACCGGGCCCGGTCGAACGACGGGTCGTCGAACATGTCGCGTGGCCCGATCAGCTTGCCGTCCTTGACCTGGAATCCGAGTGCCGTGACCCGCGGCGGGCCGTCGAATCGCGCGGGGTGGGCCTGGCCGATGCTCACCGGCATGATCGGCGCGTGGTGCGAGCCGCGCATGCAGCCCGCCACGGCGTAGGGGAACGCGAAGGGCTCGAGCACCTCGCCGACGGCGGGCAGGCCGGACTGGGCGCGCACGATCATCACGGGGTCGTCCTTGCCGACGTACTTGCCCGCGATGAGCGACAACCGCTGCGTCGAGGTCGCCGCGGCTTGCTCGTCGAGTGTCTTGGACTGCACCGAATGAATGACGTAGCGAGCCGGTGCGCCGATGTACATCAGCATCTCGTAGAGGTCGGAGGGGCAGTCGAACCAGATCTTCTTCTCCTCGTGCAGGTCGTAGACCTCGAACCGGAAACCGGCGTGCATCTTCGAGTCGATGACGAGACCCGCGGTGTTGAACGGGTCGGCGAACATCTTGTACAGCGGCAGGTTCCACGCGCCCGGCTCGGTCTTGTCCGCGAGGAAGCAGATGATCGGCTCGCTCGGCCGCTCGGTGAACTCGAGCTCCGCGTAGCCCGGGCCCATGCCGCGCAGGTTGCCGCTGAACGCGTCGGACAGCAGGTCCTGACCCGCTCCGTAGAGCCCGAGACGTTTCGCGATCACAGTGGTCTCCTGGAAGACGTCCCAGGCGAACGAGTGGATCGGTTCCGCGTCGGAACCGTGCTCGTGGGTCATGATCAGCGAGATGTCGTCGCCGCAACTGGCGACCTGCGCGTCCACCAGCAGGTGGTCGCCGACCGCCCGGCGCAGCGCTTCGCCGGCAGCCGCCATCATGTCCGGGTGTACGGACGAGTGTCCGACGAAACCTCCCGTGTCGGCTTTGATGATGCTCAACGTGATCATGTTTCGTCTCCTCTGGGTCGACTCCGCGTGAGCGCGTATGCGGTCACGGTGCTCGCGAAGCAGGGGGCGCAGGAGAGACGAAGGTCCCGAGCGGGCCAATGCCAAGGACCGTTTCGCGTGTTCGGCGGCGGCGAACCTGACCCGACTCTCATCGACTGCCTAATGCGACTGCTTCCTGTCGCGAACCGGCGTCGGGGCCGGGTGAGTGCCGAAACGGGGCTGTGCGGCCGTCCCGGCACGGGTCCTGCGCAGTCGCGTGGCCACCACCGGACGTGACCGAAGCGCACTGCTGGCCGATCGGGCGGTGGTCGGTTGGATCGACCGCAGACCAAAGTCCCTCGTCTGAGGCCCAGTGGTCCCTGGGGAGCTGCTCGGCATGCGCCTTACCGTCGGAGAAATCAGGCATCCGATGAGGAGGCGACGTTGTCGCGTGCGGCGAAGTCGGGTCCACCATCTGATCCGGCCCCCAGTGCGCCCCCGGCGCGGCCATCGCGCTGGTGGTCGTGGCTGGCGTTGCTCGTCACGCTGGCCTTCCTGGTGCTGATGTTCTGGCCCAGCCAGTGGTCGATCCAGGTGAGCTCGCTGTCCTACACGGACTTCGTGTCCAAAGTGGACGGCAATCAGGTCGTGTCGGTCACGATCGACGACCACGGCTCGGTTCGCGGAACGCTGCGGGACGGAAGCGCGTTCGTGCTCGTCAAGCGTCAGCCACGCGACCCGGCGCGTGTGCATGGCGTCGCCCAGCTGAGCCCACTGCGCCAGCAGTGCGGTCTTACCGCATCCCGCTGGCCCCGTGACGAGAGTGACCGGAACTGATGACACGTGGTCCTCTGCAGCGGTCATGAGTGTGTCGCGATGTACGAGCGAGACCGCTGAGCCGGGAAGGCGGAATCTGGGCGGAACGGCCTCGCGTCGGGGTCGATCACACTCCGAACTGTCGGACATGGTGGTGATTCTCCTGACGGACTTGTCGCGCTTGATCGCGCGATCGAACCGCATCAGCGTTCGGGTGCACACTTGGCCGCATTCGCCTTGCCAGAATGGGAAAACAGGACCAGCGCACGGGTGAGGACAGCCGTTAACCTCGACAGCAGGCTCGTTCACGCCAGCGTTCCCGCGGTCACGAGCGGGGAGGGCCGGCCGCACCCGTCATCACGAGTACCGCCAACGACGAGCCTGAACAGCACGACGGCCAGCACGATGCGACGGGACCGTGCGCGGCGGGGTAGACGGCTCATGAAGCGAGCACCTCCTCCATGCTCCGACGCTTCTCAGTGCCGCACTGGTCGGCTTCCTCCGTGCGGGGCGGTAGCGCTGGGCCGTGAGGCGGCGGTTCATCCGCGCCGGGCGAAGCAGCGGTGCGGGTGATCCCGGAACCTGTGGGATGTTCGCGACGGGACAGAGGAGTTGCGGCCGTGCCGAACATCTGCCGACCCAGGTTGAGTGATCTGCTCGACGTCGTCCGACCCACCCGCCCGGTGGCGTCGGTGTATCTGGGCCCGACCTCGGCGTGCCCGTGGCAGCGGCGGTGGATCCAGCTCGCGGACCAGCTGTGCAGCGATGGCGCGAGCCAGGACGTGGTCGACACGATCGGCGCGGCGTTGCGCAGCGCTCTCAGTGCCGACTCGGCACAGGGGTCGCTCGTGGGGTTCGCGGGCGTTGAGCAGCCGCCGCAAGTGTTCTCCACTCCGGGGCTGCGTCACCTGGATCTCGCGTGGTTCAGTGCTCCGGCCCACGTGCTGCCCTTGTTGGCTTGGGCGCAGGAGCGGCCGCCGTGCGTTGTCGTGGCTGCCGGACACGACGACGCCGAGCTGGTCGTGGGTAGCGCCAGGCGGGTGCACTTGCGTTACCCCGGCCAGGCTTGGAGGGAGGGAATCCGGTCCGCGGCGGCGGCAAGCGCGGCGCTGCTCGAAATGGAGGAAGCCCGGCTGCTGGTTGTCGCAGCGGAGGACGCCGTGGTGGGCGCGTTGTGGGAGTCGTTGCCCGAACCGGTTCGGCGTGATGTGACTGTCCGGTGGGTCGGTACCGACCTGAGCTCGAGCCGGGTCGAGGCGGAGGTACGAGCCGCCGCCCAGTCGTGGACCGAGGACGTGCTCGCGGACTTCAACGAACGAGGTCGCTCCCGTCGACTGGGTGTGGAAGGAGTCGACGACACGCTCGCCGCACTTGCCGGCGGGCGGATCGACGACCTGTTCGTCGGTCATCCCGAGGACGTCACGGCGACCGCGTGGTACGGCCTGGAGCCGACCGACGTGGCACCCGGCCGTGTCGCCGGGGCGCGACGCCGGTGCGGCCTGCTCGTTGATGTCGCCGTGCGCGCGGCGTTGCTCAGCGGCGCGCGGGTGCACGTGATCAACCCAGGCGCTCGCGGTGCACCAGAAGCCGGTATTGGCGGGCTGTGCCGCGTGCCGCTGACCCTCGTGCGGTCGTGACCGCGGAGATCGTGCCCCAGGTCGGCCGGTGGCGCCAACGGCGAGCGCGATCGAGGAGCATGCCTGGGAGACCGCACACAGGACACACGCCGAGTACCGGGAGCTGCCGGAGGCGACGCGGAAGCGGATGGCGCGCACCCATGCACGAGCGGGACGACCGTCATCGCGCGCTCGACGACGCCGCGACTCTCCACCGGGCCGAGGTGTTACTGGAGCAGCGCTACCGCGTCGAGGATGTGCTGCAGGCGGTGCACATTCTGCGGAGAAGGCCGCCACGCATCTTCGAGCCGAGTGTGCGGGAGCGGGTTGTAGCAGCGCGAGGCCGGCGGCGACGTGTGTCCCGCCCGGCTCGTCCGCGAACGGTTGGTTTCTCGGCAGGATCAGCGAGTTCCTGGTGTCACAGGATCGCCTGCCGACCCGCTGGGACGGCAGCGAGAATTCTCCTGCGTACGTGCTCGCGGCGCTGGACTCACCGAGTCGGCGGGGACGTTCAGGGGGTGGCTATGTCGATGTGGAAGTCGGTGCGGTTGTCGTCGGTGTCGGTGCCCAGGATGTCGCGGGTGATGGACGCGCCGATCAGCTGCGGCGGTGGCGCCAGGGCGGGGCGGCCTTCCAGCTGACAGGTCGGCGCACCCGGTGGGGACTGCGTCTTCCACGCGACCGCGTCGATTCTGGTCGTTCCGCGCAACAATGCCGCCCCTCCGGCGCGTGCGGTCAACAACCCCTCAGGCTCCATCCCCGCGGCCGGCAGCACGAAGGGTGTGGAGGTGGTACCGGAGAATTCGCTTCCTGTCACCAGCACCGTCTGCCGCGGTGGGATGACCCATGACTCGCCGGCCGGGTCGACCAGCGGAATGACCCTGGTCACCTGGCAGCGCGGATCGTAGAACCGCACCACCATCCCGCTCAGATCCTGGTGACTGGTGCTGACGTTGCGCAGTTCCAGGAACTCGTCGTGGGGACCGTTGACCCCGCCGACGTACACCTCGTTGATCACCATCGTTCTCGAGATCTGCGGCACGACGCCCGTCGATTCCGCCTTGGCCTCGGTACCGCACGGCGCGACGCCACAAACAGCGGTAGCGGCAAGGATCAGAAGTCGTTTCGTCACGAACAACAATGTCCCGCTCGAGTCGTGTGAAGGACAAGGGGCCAGCGAGCGACCGGGCGCGACCGTGTCACGTACCAGATCTTCGTCACCTGTCCGGGCACCGTCTCAAGTTGAGTTCGCTCCTCCCATCACTTCGCACGTGGCGGATCCTGGTCGGTCGTGAGGTGGGTGAGGAACCAGTCGCGGGCGAGCTGTGCCACTTCGTCGAGGGTTCCTGGTTCTTCGAACAGGTGGCCGGCGTCGGGGACGACGGTGAGTTCGCTGGCGCAGCGCAGGTGTGTGCGGGCTTCGCGGTTGAGGTCGAGCACGAGGGGGTCGTGACTGCCGACGATCAGCAACGTCGGGGTGCGAACCCAGGGCAGTCGGTCACCTGCGAGGTCGGGGCGGCCGCCGCGGGAGACAACGGCGGCGATGTTGGTGCGCGGGTCGGCGGCGGCTCGCAGTGCGGCCGCTGCGCCGGTGCTGGCCCCGAAGTAGCCGATCCGGAGGTGTTCGCAGCCGGGTTGGGTGCGCAGCCAGGCGGTGGCGTCGACGAGGCGGTGGGCGAGCAGCGGGATGTCGAAGACCAAGCTGCGTCGGATTTCCTCCTCGGGGGTGAGGAGGTCGAACAGCAGTGTGCCGAGCCCTGCTTGGTTGAGGACTTGGGCGACGTGGCGGTTGCGGGGGCTGTGCCTGCTGCTGCCGCTGCCGTGCGCGAACACCACGAGTCCGGCGGCGTTGCCGGGCATGGTGAGGTGGCCCGCGAGCGGAACTCGCCCGGCGAGCACCTCCACGTCCTCGTCACGGGCGGGCGGATCAGCCTCGGTGGTCACCGGATCCGGGACGGTGACCGACTCGGTGGCAAGGCGCAGCAGGTCCACGACCTCGGCGTCGGTGATCTGCCGGAAGTCGTCGTACCACTGGCCGACGGCGAAGAACCAGGACGGAGTCTCCAGGCATACCACGCTGTCCGCTTCGGTGTGCAGCGCGGCGAGGGCGTCGGGTGGGGCGACCGGCAGCGCGAGGATCACCTGCGCGGCGCCCTGTGCTCTGGCCACCTGGCATGCGGCGCGAGCGGTGGATCCGGTCGCGGCGCCGTCGTCGACGACGATCGCGGTGCGGCCGGCCAAGGAGATCCGGGGGCGGTCGCCGCGGAAGCGGTGCGCGCGGCGGTCGAGCTCGGTGCGTTCGCGCGCTTCGACTCCCTCGAGCTCTACGGGCGTGATCCGGCAGGCGCGCAGGACACGCGGATCGACCACGCGTACGCCGTTCTCGCCGATGGCGCCCATGGCCAGCTCCGGCTGGTAGGGCACGCCGAGTTTGCGCACCACGATCACGTCCAGAGGCGTGCCGAGCGCGCGGGCGACCTCGTAGGCCACGGGCACGCCGCCACGGGGCAGCCCGAGCACGACGACGTCCTGGCCGCGCAAGTGCGCCAGCCGCTCGGCGAGCCGTTGCCCGGCTTCGGTTCGGTCGGCGAAGGGCATGACCTGATGGTGTCCCCGCCCAGGGGAAGACGACAGGGACGTTGGTCACTCTGCGGGCAAGGCCTACGACGGTGGCAGCGGGCGCCGGAATGCAGTCCGATGGAGTACATGACGACGACCAAGACAGGCCTGTTCGACCACGCCCTGGAAAGCGCGAACGTTCTGGTGCGGGACGTCGCGCAGGCGTTCCCGACCGATGACCGGCGGTTCGCGCATCGCGTGCTGCGTGCGTGGCTGCACGTGCTGCGGGACCGGTTGACGGTGGAGGCGAGCGCGCACTTCGCCGCGCAGCTGCCCGAGCTGGTGCGCGGGATGTACTACGACGGCTGGAACCCGAGCCGGGTCCCGGAGAAGTTCGACGCCGAGGAGTGCGCAGACCGGCTCGTCCGTGAGGCGAACATCGCGCGCAAGGACGTGCCGACGGCGGTCGCCGCGGTCGTGTCGGCGCTGCAGGGTCACTTGTCCGAGGGAATGCTGGAGAAAGTCTTCGCGCAGCTTCCGCCGGACGTCCGGCTGTTGCTCAACCCGCTGTCATGAGCACGCGTGAAGCCGCGCGGGCAGCGCTGGACTCGCTGGGTGCGCACCGAAGAGACGCCCGGCGGCTGAGCGTGCGGTGTTCTCGTAGCCACCACGTGGCTAGTGTGTACGTCACGCCTGCGGGCTTGGTGTATGCCTCCGTGATCGGGCCGCATTCGCACGGCTCCAGGGACCGCGTGGACGAACCGCATCACGGCGCATCGCACGGCACGGAGCTGGTCGAGCCACTGGAGGGCGGTCCGCTGGTGGACGACGCGCTGCCCGCCTCCTGCGAGTGCGGGCCGCGCGTGCTGTCCCGAGCCGACCTGCTGCGTGCACTGGCACAGGGCAGAAGAAGGTTTGACGTCCTCTGACATCAGTCCACAGTGGATCGGAAGGGTTACTCGTCGAGGACGAAGGTGACCAGCATGTGCACCCGGTGACCCGTGATGCGGCCGTCGGTCACGTCCACGTGCTGTTCCTTGATCCACACCGATTTGGTGTTGCGCAGTGTTTGCGTCGCTCGTTCGACGCCCGTCGAGATGGCGTCCCCGAAACTCGTGTCGGACTCGGCGCTGATCTCGATGACGCGCGCCACGGTGCCCATGGCAACCTCCCGAGGAAGCAGTCGTTGATCGATGTTTCCTTGCTACGCCGGAAGTTTCGGTGCACCCAGGGCCTTTCGTCCTCGGGATCACGGGCAGAGCGGCCGTTGCCGGCAACGGCAGGCGATTGAGTCAATGGAGGAACCATGGCTCGGTCGAACGATGCGGTCGCGGCGATGTTGCAGGAGTTCGCGGATTTGCTCGCGATCTCGGGCGGTGATGCGCGCAAGGTGCGTGCGTACGAGAAGGCGGCCCGCGCGGTCGAGGGATACCCGCTGGAGGTCGACGGCCTCGACGTCAAGGGCCTGGACGCGATCCCGGCTGTGGGCAGCCACCTGGCCCGCAAGATCCTGGAGTTCGGCGACACCGGCTCGGTCTCCGAGCTGGACGAACTGCGTGCGAAGGTGCCCTCCGGCTTGCGGACGTTGCTGCGGGTGCCAGGACTAGGGCCGCGCCACGCCCTGCAGGTCTACACGGAGCTGGGCATCACCTCGCTCAGCGAGTTGACCAACGCCCTGCGCGAGCACCGGTTGCGGGAGTTGCGCGGCTGGGACGAGAAGAGCGAGCAGAACCTGGTGACGGCGATCCAGCAGGCGCACGGCGGTGCCGTGCGCTTCAGGCTGGACGTCGCGCTGGAGCTCGCTGGACGGGTGCTGGCACGGTTCGAAGCCGTCCCCGGTGTGTGGCGGGCGACGTACGCAGGATCGTTGCGGCGCATGCGGGACACCGTGGGTGACATCGATCTGCTGGTTGCCTCAGACGAGCCCGCGCCGGTGATGGACGCGTTGGTCGCGATGCCGCTCGTGGCACGGGTGCTGGCGAAAGGGCCGACCAAGACGTCGGTCGTGACCGACAGCGGCATCCAGGTGGACGTGCGAGTGATATCGCCGTCGTCCTGGGGTGCCGCGCTGATGTACTTCACCGGCTCCAAGGCGCACAACATCCGGGTCAGGGCACTGGCGGTGCGGGCAGGCCTGAAGTTGTCCGAGTACGGGCTGTTCTCCGCGGAAAGCGGTGAGCTGATCGTGGCAGGCACCGAGGAAGAGGTGTTCGCACAGCTGGGCCTGCCGTGGATTCCGCCGGTGCTGCGCGAGGACAACGGCGAGGTCGAAGCCGCACTCGAGGGGCGGCTGCCCGTGCTCGTCCAACTCGGTGACCTGCGTGGCGACCTGCACACGCACACCGGCCTGAGCGACGGAGTGGCGACGCTGGAGGAAATGGTCGCGGCGGCGAGGAAACGCGGGTACGAGTACTTCGCCATCACCGATCACGTCCCGCTGGCGTCCATGCGGCAGGTGACCATCGAGAGGGCACTGGCGCAACGGCAGCGCATCCGTGAGCTGGAGCCCGGCGCCGGGCTTACTTTGTTGCACGGTACCGAGGTGTACATCCAGCCCGACGGGTCACTCGGCTGGGAGGACGAGCTCCTCGCCGGCTTCGACATCGTGGTCGCGTCCGTGCACTCGTACTTCGAGCAGCCTCGCACGGAGATGACGGCCCGTTTGCTGCGCGCGATCGAGCACCCGTGCGTCCACGTGATCGGGCATCCCACCAACCGCGGCATCGGCCGGCGACCACCGGTGGACGTGGACCTGGAGGCGATGTTCCGCGCTGCGGCCCGTACGGGGACGGCCTTGGAGGTCAACGGGTTCCCGGACCGGCTCGATCTCGATGGCGAGGTGATCCGCTGGGCATGGAGCTTCGGCGTCCGGTTCGCGATCGCCACGGGCGCGCACGCGGTGTCACAGCTGGACAACGTGCGGTTCGGTGTGGCGACCGCACAACGCTGCTGGGCCGCGCCTGGGGAGGTGGTCAACACCTGGCCGCTCGACAGGCTGCGCCGGTTCCTCGGCACGGGATGAGCGGTGTTGCTTCACCCCGGCCGGATGAAGCAACACCGATGCACCGCGCGTGATCTGCTCGCACGAACTTCGTCGTCACGAGTGGAAGGGTGTCTTGGCAGATGACCTAGTGCGACGTGTGCGGGAACGACTACGACAAAGCATTCCGCGTGGTCGGACACGGCGCCGGAATCGATGACGAGATCCACTGCGGAGCGCGCTGTGCGACGGAGGCGGGAGCATCAGGTGTGCGGGACCGCGTTTGAGTCTGCCAGCGTTGTCCGGCGGACCGGCACGATGACCTCCGTCAGAAAATCCCTGGGACATCTCGTGTCGGCAGGGCCGGTCAGGTACACCTCGGTCGGCTGTCCGGCGACCTCGTAGCCCGCCTGGTCGGTCCAGAGGAGCAGCGCGTCGTAGGCGTACGTGATGTCCTCGTACGGTCCCTTGTGATAGACGTGCGCGACCTTTCCACCGGACCGGTGGACCACGCCGCTCATGAGTTGCCGGGTGTCCGCGGCCACGGGAAGGCTCGCCTCGATCCGCACGGCGGCACCGCGGCGAGGCTCGCTCAGGTAGCAGACCTCCGGAGGACCGGAGGCCTTGAGTCCGACCTGTTCAGCACCTTCGGCGAGTCCCGCCAGTACGCGTCCTACTGCCTCGCCGACCCGGCCGGCGGGTGCGGTCATGCGGACGCACAGGGCAGTGCTCGGTTCGAGTTGCTTGACGTGCACCGCGTAGGGCACAGCTGTTCTCCTTGCTCGTGTGTGACGGGAACGGCGATCTCAGCGAGGTGGGCACCGGGGTCGAGGGCTTGCTCCGGTGTGCAGAGGTGAACCAGGGTGAGTGGCCCGGTGGGCTGGTAGCCGTGGTCGGCGACCCAGGCGAGCAGCACCTCGCAGGTTGTCGCCAGGTCGTCGGCACCGGGATCGTGCAACGTGCGGGCGATGGCTCCTCCTGGGCGGAGCCACAAGCTGCTCAGCACACCCGCGGCGGGGGATCCGGTGACGGGAACGCGGACCTCGACCTGTGTGCAGGGCCGGAGGGGCCCGAGTACGGCCACCTCAGCGGGGCCGGCGCATCGCATCGAGGCGTGACCTGCGGCGGTCACCAGTGTTTCCACCGTGGTTCTCACGGCATCGGCCATGCGCGGTGCGGGAGCGGTTAGCCACGTGCGCAGCACCGTCACCGGCTCCCACGAGTCGAGGTGGACTTCTTCGGTTGTGAGCCCCATGCCCACACCCTTCTGCGCTGCGGGTGACCGCGCCTCACTCGGACCAGGTGATCGGCCCGGAGTGGACCTGGATGCCGAGCTTCTCCAGGCCGGTGATCCACGCCCCGCCCGTGCTGACGTCGACGGTAAGGCGATGATCTCCCAGGCGAAGACCACGAATCCGCAGGGGCAGGTACTGGTCGGGTACCGCCGGAGCGAACCGGAGCGCACCGGCGGTCAGTTGGGGCTCGAACCGCAGCAGCGTGCGCAGCAGGTGCAGGGGCGTGGCGGCCGCCCAGGCCTGCGGTGAGCACGACGTCGGGTAGGGGACCGGCACGGCGAATTCGTCGCGGGAGAAGCCGCAGAACACCTCGGGCAGGCGGTGTCCGAAGTGGACTGATGCCTCCAGCACGGCCACCGCTACGCGCTGCGCTTGCTCGACGAAGCCGTAGCGCATGAGCCCGGCCGCGCACAGTGCGTTGTCGTGGGGCCAGACGGAACCGTTGTGGTAGCTCATCGGGTTGTAGGCGGCCATGGACTCCGCGAGAGTGCGGATGCCCCAGCCGCTGAACATGGCCGGTGACATCAGGTGCTCGGCCACCGCGGCGGCCTTGTCCTCGTCCACGATCCCGGTCCACAGGCAGTGGCCGATGTTGGAGGTCAGCGAGTCGATCGGGCGCTTGTCGGCGTCGAGGCCGAGCGCGTACCAGCGGCGGCCTGGCAACCAGAACCTCTCGTTGAACCTCTGTTTGAGCGCCACGGCCTTGTCGATCCAGACCTGGCGTTCCGCGTCGTTCCCGGCGAGATCCGCGCGGGCTCGGTAGGCGGCGTAGGTGTAGGCCTGCACCTCCGCGAGTGCGATGGGCGAGCGGGCGATCTCCCCGTCGGCGAACGTGATCGCGTCCCAGGAGTCCTTCCAGCCCTGGTTGAGCAGCCCGCGCTCGGTCGCCCGGTGGTACTCGACGAACCCGTCGTCGTCGGCGTCGCCGTACCGCTCGATCCACTCCAGCGCGCGGTCGGCGTGCGGCAGCAGAGCCCGCACCTGGCCGGGATCGGCGCCCCAGCGGTGCAGTTCGCCGAGCAGCATGACGAACAGTCCGGCGGCGTCCGCGGTGCCGTAGTAGACGTTGCCTCCGCCGAGGGCGAGGGAGGCGGCCGGGCCGAAGCGCATTTCGTGCAGGATGCGGCCGGGTTGTTCCTCCGTCGCCGGGTCGATCTCGGTGCCCTGGTGTTCGGCCAGAGTGCGCAAGGTGCCCAGGGCCAGTCGGTGGTCCAGGGGAAGCAGCATCCAGGACGTGATGAGCGAGTCCCTGCCGAACAGTGCCATGAACCACGGCGCGCCCGCCGCGACGATCGCCCGGTCCGGGTGTGCGGGATCGACCATGCGCAGTGCGCCGAGGTCCTCGACGCTGTGAGTGAGCACTGTCGCCAGGTCGGCGTCTGCGGTCGTCACCTCGGGCGCGAGGGTGCGCCATTCGCGCAGGTTCCTGGCCGGAATCGCGTGTTCGAGCGACTGGCCGCAGGGGTGCCGCGGCTCGACGGGTGCTCCGTCGAGCACCTCGCAGACCTCGACGCACGCGGTCCACTTCTCGCGTTGGGGGATCGACATCCGCCATCGGATGACGCCGTCCTCGATTTCCGGTTCACCGCCGGGAATCACGGTCATCCCGCGACCGCGGCTGGTGAATTCCAGTACCCCGCGCTGGACGGCGACCGCGATGTCGCCGCGCTCGGGCAGCAGCCCTTCCTTGACCTCGAACAGGTCGGCGAAGTCGGTGTCGACGCGCAGTTCCACGCAGCAGTCCGCGGTGGTGGCGCCGGGGTTGCGCACTTCCAGATCCGCGCGCATGCCGTCGCCGACGTAGTGGCGCTGCACCACGAGCAGTGGACCGGCCGACAGGACGCGGCCGACGAAGGTCGCCGCGTAGGGTTCACTCCTCCAGACGGACAACGGCTCCGGACGTTTGCCGTCGACGAGCAGTTCCCAGTGCGACACCAGCCTGGTGTCCCGCACGAACAGGCCGTGCGGAAGGGGACGACGTATTCGGCCGATGGCGTCGGTGATGCAAAACGAGGATCCGTCGATCGTCGTCACGACGTCACCAGCCGCCGCGTGTGGGTCGGGCTCGGAGGTCGTGGCCCACGGCGCGGTCATCGGCGGGCCTTCTCGGATGACCGATGCGTTCCGTATCCGCCCCGTACCGCCCGGTAGAGCCGTTCGTGGTCCGCGGCCATCCGGTCGAGGGAGAAGCGCTTCTCGGCGGCACGCCGGCAGGCACGTCGGTCAAGCCGTGTCGCGCGGTCCAGCAACGAGACCATTTCATCCTCGCTCTGACAGAGGAATCCCGTGCGGCCGTGGTCGACGATCTCGGGTGCTGCGCCGTGCGGGAACGCCACAACCGGTGTGGCGCAGGCAAGAGACTCAGCCATCACCAGCCCGAAGGGTTCCAGCCACTTGATCGGGTCGAGCAACACGTCGGCGTGTCGCAGGAGCTCCACCCGACGCGTGAGCGGTTCTTCGGTCAGCAGCTCGACGTCAGACGACAGCAGCGGCCGCACGACCTCGTTGTAGTAGGTCCGTTCCGCTGGTTCGCTTATCCTGGTCACGATGACGAGCTTGCGACCAGCCTCGCACGCGACGCGCACCGCTCGATGCACACCTTTGTCCGGGCTCATCCGGCCGACGAACATCAGGTAGCCGCCCCCGCCCGGACCGGCCCGGTACACATCGAGGTCGATCCCGTGGTGGATCACCGCCGCGATCGGCACACCGGCGGCGGAACGGGCGTGCGAGTGCGAGATGGCCACGACGGCCGCGTGCCGGGCGATCTCGGCGAAGATCCGCTGGTTCTCCGGCGTGAACGGGTTGTGGTTCGTGCAGACCACAGGCGGTGCCGGGAACGCGTGGCCGGCCGCGACCAACGGGCCGAGCACGGTGTGGTCGTGGATGACGTCCACATCGGACAGCGCCTCGTACGCGGCGAGCACGTGCGCCGCTTCCGGAGCATCCGCACCCATCGGCTCGACCGCGGCGGGGTAGAGGCTCCGCACGTCGACCGGACTGGTGGACTCGCCGACGGTGAACAGCACGACCTCGTGCTCGCGCGCGGCGAGACCGCGGGCGAGGTCGCCCACCACGGCCTCAGTGCCGCCATATGCTGGTGGTGGCACGGGAATCCAGGGCGGCGCGATCAACCCGACTCGCACGGCTGCCCCCCGTCGATCCGGACGACGTGACCGAGCTCCAGGTGCCACCGCGCTTCACACGAGCGGCATCGGAAGACCGTCCGCTCGCCGGCGGCGACCGCGGCGAGATCGGCGGACCCGCAGCCAGGACACCGCTCCAGCGTGCCGAACGCGGAGGAGAAGTCGAGTCTTGCCGTGTAGACGCCCATGATTCCAGCTCACCAGCCGCTGTCGGGGGCGATAAGGGACCAACGTCCTGAGAGGTCACGACCTTCCGGCGGGAAACAGCACCACGGGGACGGTGGCATCGCGGATGGTGCCGCGGACAGTGCGTGCCCGGCCCTCGCCGAGGTGTTGCGACCACCCCAGGGCGATGAGCTGTGCGTGCTCGTCCGCCGCGACCTGGGCGACGTGCTCCTCCGGCGCGCCGGAGCGCAGTTCGACGCGCACGTCCGGGGGTGGGCAGAACCGTGCGCGGAACTCGCGTTCCCAGTCACGGCGCGCGTGCGCGGCCTGGTCCCAGAAGACCGGCACGGTGTCGTGGTCGAACACGTGCAGCACAACCAGCTCCGTGTGGGGAAACAGCTTCATCGCCTCGGTCACGGCGCCTGCCGATTCGATGGTTCCGTCGAGTGGCGCGAGCATTCGTGAGATCGCCGATGGCGTGAAAATTCCTCGTGGTGGCACCAGGACGACGGGTTTGGCCGCCCTGGTGGCAATTCCCCACGACAAAGGGTGATCGCGGGCCAGTACGCCCAGCACGGTGTCCTGTCGGTTCAGCGCGTCGAGCACCGCGTCGCGCCCGGCCGAGGTCGTCGACACCTCACCATCGAGCACGTCGGCGAGCGCTCTGGCCACCGAAACCACCGCGGTGGGAGCTCCCCGTCGTTCGATCGCCAGCACCTCAGCCATTGCTTCTCCGTTCGATCCGGGCCGAACCGGTCACGACGACCTCGCCGCCTCCGCAGACGTTCACCCGCAACGGCGCATCGACCTCGATTCGCACGTCGTCCGCCGCGATGCGCAGCCGGACGTGCCTGCCGAGACACCGGAACCTCACACCGAGGCCACGCCAGGTGCTCGGCAGCACCGGGTCGACGCAGAGCACGCCGTCTCGCACGCGGACGCCCGCGAAGCCGAAGAGCACCGCCTGCCACGCGCCTCCCATCGCGGCCAGATGCAGTCCGGCGGCCGTCGTACCGGTGAGGTCGTCGAGGTCGATGCGCAACGCGATCCGCAGCAACGGCAGGGCCTCGTCGGGGCGCCCTGCCCTGGCCAGCAACGCGGCGCTGATCGCGGGCGACAGCGACGAGCCGTGCGCGGTGCGTGGACCGTAGAAGTCCAGGTTCGGCACCAGCGAACCGGGCGCCACCTCGTCGGGCACCAGGTGGTGCAGCATCAGCACATCCGGCTGCTTGATGATCTGCGTCGCGGCGAGCCGTTCCCTCCCGAGCAGGACGTCCGCGGCGACCGGTGCGCACGCGACGTCGGCAACCACCAGCGGCTCCAGGTCGAAGTAGCCGGCGAACTGTTCGTACACACCGGTTTCCGGTTGATGTCCATCTACAACGGAGTCGGCGAGTCGCCGCCACGCTCGGGCTTCCTCCGGTGACGCGGTGGTGCTGGCCGCCGCGCGCAGGTTCCAGCGCGCCATGACATTGGTGAAGGCGTTGTCGGACACCGCCTCGTGGTACTCGTCCGGCCCGATCACGTCGTCGATGTGCGCGCGGCCCTCGTCGTCGACCCGGCACCGCGAGGCCCAGTAGCGAGCGGTCTCCTCCAGCAGCGGACGACGGGCCCGCAAGAAGCCCTGTGCACCCGTCCACTGCGCGCAGTGCCACGCCGCCCAGGCGACGTCGGCGGTGACGTGCTCCTCGAGCGCACCCGTGCGGATCGGCACCGGGACCCCGCCCAGGTAGCCCGACGTCGGCGTGACGTCCAGCCCGTAGGAGGCCGACTCCCAGGGAAAACGCGCGCCAGCACGGCCGGCGGCACGAGCGGCCACCCGCGCGGCGGACATCCGGTGAAACCGGTAGTCGACCATCGCCACGGCGAGCCGGGGATCCATGGTCGCGATGGCGGGCAGCACGAACACGTCCGCGTCCCAGAAAACATGCCCGGAGTAGCCGCGGCCGGACAGACCCCGCGCACCCACCGCGGCCTCGTCGTGACTCCCCACGTTGCACCACAGCTGGAACAGGGCGAACCGGATCGCCAGCTCGATCTCGGGCGCGTCGGGCACCTCGACGTCGACCGCGTCCCACCGTGCCGCCCACACCGCCCGGTGCTCGGCCAGCAAGGAGTCGAACCCGAGTTGCCTCGCCGCCTCGAGATGGTCGGCCAGCGCGGCGGGCGGCGGCGCCGCACACCTGCCCGCGGCCAGCACAGCCAGCCGCTCGACCGTGCGCACGTCTCCGTCGCGGCGCTGTCGTTGCCACGCGACCGATGTCATCTCCGAACTGTCGACCACTCGCGCCCAGCGATGTCCGTCGCGCACGCCGGTAGTCGCGTGCCCGCCGTCGGGCAGCCGCAGCGCCTTACCGGCCCGCACCCGCCCGACCGCCCCTTCGGCCCGGAGAGCGACCACGCCGGGCCGTGCCGCGGAAGCGAACCGCAGCGAGCGGAAGGGAATCTGCCCGGTGGTCTCCTGTCGCAGCAAGGTGCCGGTGCGCAGATCCAGCACGTGCTCGTCGGCGACTGGCGCCGGGTCGACGTCGAGCGCCGTCCAGACTGGCCCGGCCATCAGGTGCTCGTCCGGCCCGCGGCCGGTGTAGACACCTGCCGCGAGCACCATCGGCACCGAGTCCGGACGCGGCTCCTCCACCGCACCGCGTGTGGCGAACCCGCCTGCCCCAACGGTGAACAGCGACTCGATCACGCGGTGCCGCAACGGATCCCCACCGGTCTCCCGCAGCGTCCACGCCGGATCGGCGTCGATGTCCGGCACCCGGCCGCGGGACCGCCGGCGCAGCTGCTCGTCCAGCACCCGGCAGACCTGCTCCGAATCCCCGTCGAGTACGAGATCCCGCGCGGTCACCGCATCGACGTCGTCGCGGCCGTCGACCGTGCGGATGTGCACACCCAGCGCGCGGAGTGCGTCGATCCGTCTGCTGATCGGCGGCGCGAACCTGGACCCCGCCACCAGGACGAGGGAATCGAACGTGCGCCGCAGGTCCGCCACGATCCCACCGTGGCCGCTGCGGCGACGCCGTTCCCACGGACGAAGGTCCCGCATCACAGCGTCGACGGACCCGGTCGTAGTAGGGGCTCACGGCTCAGCGACTCGCAGGGGAACCGGCACAGCCGACTCCGCCGGCCAGTGCATCGGACGTACCCGGTTCGATCACTCGCACCTGGGCACCGGTGAGGAGAGCGGCGCGCACGGCGACGTCGGCCAGCAGCCCGGAACGTCGGCACAGGGCCAGCTGAGCGGTGGAACGCGCTCGCCGGGCAGGACATCGGTCGGACGCAGGCCGAACCAGGCCGCTTTGCTCACGTCCGCCGGATACTCCACGAGCAGCGTCTCCACCCGTCTCTGCGCGAGGGCTTCGAGTGTCGCTTGCGTGCCCTCGACCCCAAGCCCTCCCGCACGGCACCGCTCGGCGAGGTCCGCCACGATCTCCGCGGTCCATCGCCGGGCGACCGAGCGTGCCACCGCGGCGACCCGGCCGAACAAGGATCGCTGAGATCCGTCGTGCCTGTGGCTCCCGGCGATCCGGCGGATCGTGACGGTCGCCTTCGTCAGTTCTGGCAAGCGTTTCAGCAGAAGCTGGACGGTGTGTTCGTCACCCGAGACGACGAACAGCCGCGCGCTGAGGTCGTCCAGCGCCGCTGCGCACGCTTTCGCGACGGCACCCTCGTCATCCAGCCCTTCTACCGACCAGCTCTCCGGCGCGCTGCTCCCGCCGCGCAGCAGGTGCAGGTCCGCACCAGTCTGGTCGGTCACCACGACCACACACGACGGCCGGTCCTGCAGCCAGGCCACCACCGGTAGCACATGTGCGGGAGCGGTGAACCATGCGAGGTCGTCGTGGACGAGACCGGGCGTGTGGAACACGCGCGATGGACGGATCTCGCTCGCGAACACGACCAGGCCAGTGGCGTCGGCCGCGGCCTCGACGGTCGACTCCTCCAGCACGGCGTGCTCGATGGCGCGGATCAAAGCCTCTTCCGCTCCGTCGCAACGCAGTTGGTCGGCGAGGCAGCCCCAACGCGTCGTCCACCTGAAGCCCGTGTCGTGCACCGGTGGCGATCCGATGTAGACGGACGCGACAGGATCCGTTGGTCGCAGGTATTCGTTGACCATCTCCCGCATGTGCTGGCTGGTCATCGGCTCGACAAGCGGCGTTTACGGCCGTGCACGACCGTGAGGCCGACCAGCACGCTGATCGAGATGAGCGTGACGAGCACGGAGATCCCCCGTGGCCTGGCCGCGAACACGGCCGTGCTGACCAGGAACCAGGCCGGCAGGCCTGCGATCACAAGGCTCGAACCGACGAGCGTTGCGAGCAGATCGGCGAACCGGAGCCATCCACGACGCGAAGCCGCGGTGTTCTCAATGATGGGCCGCAGTGCGTTGGTCATGTCACGACCTCAACCGAGCAGCGTGGCGGATGCTTCGTCTGCAGTGGATGAAGCCGAACAACGCCGCCGAATTCCTCACCCGCAGAGGAGGAAGAGGCCGTGGGTGACGTTGTCGATGATCGATCCGACGGCGAACACACCACCACATGGGGACAGGCGGCATGACCGACAAGAGCGGGTCCGCTGCGTTGCGCGGGCGCATCGAAAGGCTGGAGTCGCGGGTCGACGAACTGCGGGAGGCATTGCTGGTGCTCGTGAGGGGGCTCGCGGAGAAACCTGCCGAGGAGCCCGTCGCCGAGCACGCCCTCAAGGCGGCACGGCACGCGCACCAGATCCTGCTCGCCCCACTCCATGAGCTGGAGCCGGTGTGTACGTGGTGATGGTCGCGCCGGAATGCGCACCGGTGGCGAAGACAGGGGGCTTGGCGGCGTGGGTCTTCGGGTTGAGCCGGGAAGTGGAGATCCGCAGGCACGTCGTCGAGATCGCGCTGCCGCGGTACCAGAACATGCGGTACCTGAACGTCTGGGACTTCCAGGTCTCCTGCCACGACCTGTGGGTACCCTGGTACTGCGGTGCGATCCGTTGCGCGGTGTGGTTCGGGCATGTCCACGGCCGTCGTTGCTCTTTCCTCGAACCGCACTCGGCGGATCACTTCTTCCACTGGGAACGCGCCTACGGTTACCACGACGACGTGGAGAGGTTCGCGTTCTTCAGCAAGGCGGCGTTGGAGTTCCTGCTGCGTGCCGGCAATCGCCCCGATGTCATCCACTGCCACGACTGGTAGACCGGCTTGCTCCCGGTGCTGCCCCAGAGCAGTATCAAGAGAGTCTGCGATGGCAACGTGTGCCTGACCGTGCACAACTTCAGGTATCAGGGCGTGGCCGGCGACCAGGTGCTGTGGGCAAGCCGGTTGGGCCGCCCGGAGCGCTTCCGGCCACACGGACCGGCTTGGCCACAACGGCGGTGTCAACCTGCTCAAAGGCGGGATCGTGTACTCCAACTTCGTCACCACCGTCTCCCCGAATCACTCCGTGGAAGCGCGGTACGGCGATCACGGCAACGGTCTCGGGCACGCCCTGCACGTCCACCAGGTCAAGTTCGGCGGGGTGCTCAACGGGGTGGACTACGCCAGCTGGAACCCGCAGATCCCAGCCCACTTCACCGCAGTGGCGGTGGAGGGCAAGTACGAGAACAAACGAAGACTGAGGGAACGCCTCTGGTTGCGGGACGGGCACGCCCAGCAACGGCTTCACCTTCCAGCACACCGACGAGCAGGCGCTGGAGACCGCGCTGCACCGCACGATCGGCCTGTGGTTCTCCGCGCCCGGCGCGTTCCGGCAGCTGGTCACCAACGCCATGCGCGCCGACCACTCCTGGCGGAAGCAGCACAGCACCACGTGAACATCTACGACCACATCCGGTGCTAGTGACCACAAGGGACAGTCATGACCGAGTTGACCGAGCACGTCGACGGGCTGCCCAACATCTGCGGTCAGGAAGCTCTGATCGAACAGGCGATCGCCGCAGCCATGACACCTGAACCGCGAATCGACCTCTCGCAGGCACACAGCGCGTTCGCCATCGCCCTGCACATGCACCAGCCGCTGATCCCCGCCGGAGATCCCGCCACCGCGCGGATCATCGGCAACCTGCAGTGGATGGTCGAACATCCTGACATCGGCGACAACTACAACGCTTCGGTGTTTCACTGGTGCTACAAGCGGATGGGGGAGTTCATCCCGCAGTTGCTCGCTCGAGGGCTGCAGCCCCGGATCATGCTGGACTACTCGGGCACCCTGCTGTACGGCCTGCGCCAGATGGGTCTGCACGACGTGCTCGACGCGCTCACCACCATCACCTGCGACCCCGGCTACAACCACGCCGTGGAATGGCTTGGCAGCCCGTGGGGACACGCCGTGGCGCCGTCCACGCCGGTGCAGGACTACCGGTTGCACGTGCGGGCGTGGCAGCACCACTTCGCCGCCATCTTCGGCCTGGAGGCGCTCAGCCGCGTCCGTGGCTTCTCGCCCGCCGAGATGGCGCTGCCCAACCACCCTGATGTCGCCCACGAGTTCGTGCGCACCCTCGTCGACCGCGGCTATCACTGGGTTCTCGTGCAGGAACACACCGTCGAACGTGCCGATGGCTCAGCCGTCACATCTCCGCACGTCCCGCATCGGCTGCGCTGCACCAACTCGCGCGGCGACACAGTCGAGATCACCGCAGTCATCAAGACCCAGGGCAGTGACACCGAGCTCGTGGGCCAGATGCAGCCCTACTACGAGGCTCTCGGCCTGGCTCCGCAGCGCATCGACGACCGGGTGGTTCCTCCGCTGGTGACCCAGATCGCCGACGGGGAGAACGGCGGGGTGATGATGAACGAGTTCCCGCCCAAGTACTTCGAGACGATGGCGGAGTGCTCCGGCACGAGCACCCCGATCGTGAACGTCAGCGAGTACATCGAACATCTGCGCAGATCCGGCGTGTCACAACAGATGTTGCCCGCCGTCCAGCCGGTGTTCCAGCATCTGGTCTGGCAGAGGTTCACACCCGGAGACGGCCCTGAAAGGCTCGACGAGGTCATCGCGAAACTGAGCACGGCCTATCCGCACTTCCACATGCGTGGCGGCAGCTGGACCGATGACAGGTCCTGGGTCGAGGGCTACGACGACGTCCTGACTCCCATGGAGCGTGCCAGCGCGCTGTTTCACCGCAACCTGCGCGCTCGCGGTGTGCCCACCTCCGATCCACGGTACCGCCGGGCCCTTTTCCACCTGCTCGCCGCGGAAACCAGTTGCTACCGCTACTGGGGTCAGGGCGAGTGGATGGACTACGGCGTCGAGATGGCCTTGCTCGCAATCGGCGCCACCTGACAGGAGAAGGAGAGCCTTGCAGTCACGACAGATCTGGCTCGACGAGTTCTTCGGCATGGTCCTGCGCGGCATCGCGCGCGACTTGCCGGATCTCGTCGGTGCGGACATCGCAGCGTTGCGTCCTCGCCGGCGGCACCACCGGCCGGTCGTACTGGGCACGCACGGCGTCGCGTCCGCGTTGCAGGAGATCCAGGTCCGCAACGACATGGGTCCGGTGCTCAGTGCGGCGTCCGCGCAGCGGTCCGTCACCAGCGCCGACCTCTGGCATGACCACCGATGGCCCAAGCTCGACCTTCGGCGGGCGTGTCAAGCGTTCCCCCAGCATTCTCACACTTTGCGCAAGGCGCGCGGCGTCGTCGTGGTGCCAGGCCTGCGCGACGACGGCAGTCTGATCGTGGTGTCGACCTACCTGGCCGGCGGGGCGGACGATGCTGTGGCGGACGTGGTGTCCCGCTATGAACGACTTGTGGCGTCGGCGGTCGCCGCGATGACGGCGTTCTCCGGCCCTGAGGAACGCACTCAGCGCGTCCTCGCGGTGCTGCAGTCACGAGACGAAGTGCAGCGGGCGACCGGAATCGTCATGGGGCTGTGCCGCATCAACTCCTTCGCAGCTCAACGCCTGCTGACCGACATCGCCGAACGGTCCGACCTGAGGCTGCAGGTGCTGGCTGCGGAGCTCGTCCACGTGACGGGAGAACCGCCGGAGCACCAGGGCGCCACCGCGATCGCCGATCGCAAGGCACATCGCATCGCCACCGAACTGTTGTCCTCGCTCCACCGCGGAGACCCCCGCTCATCGAGGACCTTCGTCCCTGACCGGCGAGCAGGCGACGTGCCAGCGTCGGAGGGGGAGGAGGAATGATGCGCAGAGGTCATCAGGCAGCGGCTCCCGAGGTGCAGGTGTCCGAACATGGCACGTTCCCGCTGGGAGTGGCCGACTACGCACGGGAGAAGGTCGCCGCGGTCCTCCCGCTCGCCCACGAACCGGTGCTGTCCGCGCGGGTCCGGCTGACCAGGCACGAGGACCCGGCAGTCGAACTGCCCGTCGTGGTGCAGGTGAACCTCGACGTCAACGGCCGGATGATCCGCGCCGTCGCCGAAGGGCCGACGACGCGCGAGGCGGTGGACGTCGTCGAGGGCAGGTTGCGGCATCGGCTCGAGCGCGCGGCCCGGCACTGGGAGGCGATCCGCGGTGTGGAACCCTCGGCCGAGCCGCACGAGTGGCGCCACGGCGAGCTGCCCGAGCACCGGCCCGGCTGGTTCCCCCGCCCGGTGGACGAGCGGGAGATCGTGCGGCACAAGTCGTTCACCCCGGCCCGGATCACCCTCGACGAGGCCGCTTTCGAGATGGACCAGATGGACTACGACTTCCACCTGTTCACCGAGCAGAACACCGGACAGGACAGCGTGCTGTACCGCGCCGGACCGACTGGATACCGCCTGGCCCAGGTCGATCCCGCACCGGTCGAGCAGCTGAGCGGACACTCGACGCCGATGACGATCAGCGCCGTTCCGGCGCCACTGCTGAGCACCGACGAAGCCGTGACCCGGCTGGAGGCGACGGGATTGCCGTTCCTGTTCTTCCTGGAGGGCGAGCACGCCCGCGGCCACGTGTTGTACCACCGCTACGACGGTCACTACGGGCTGCTCTCGCCCGCGAGCGGATGAGCGGCCGCGGCTCCGGGCACCGGACCGTGCCCCACACTGCGGACCTGCGCCTCGAAGCGTGGGCACCGACCAGGGAAGGCTGCCTCGTCGAAGCAGTAACCGCACTGGTCGAAAGCGTCGCCGAACCACGACACAGCAGCCCGGCCTCGATCACCGAACGCACGATCGCCGCAAGCAGTGACGACGACCTGCTCGCCGCAGTGCTCGACGAGGTCATCTTCCGCATCGACGCTCGCGGGCAACTCCCGGTCGTGATCGATGCAAGCCTGGTGGCCGACGGGGTGCGGCTGCGGTTCGCGTTGCACGACGTCGACGCCGCGACCCTGACCGGTCCCGTGCCGAAGGCAGTCGCTTTGCACGCGCTGCGGCTTTCCGAAGAGCGTGCTGGCCGGTGGTCGTGCACGGCGATGGTGGACGTTTGACCCGGCGCGACGACAGGAGGAGGCCGTGGCCATCACGATCGCACTGGCCGGCGACACCATGCTGGGCAGGGGCGTCGCGGAACGGCTGGAGGCAGTGGAGCCGAACGAGCTGTTCTCCGGCGGCGTCCGTTCGGCCATCGACCGTGCCGATCTGTTCGTGCTCAACCTCGAATGCTGTGTGTCCAGCCACGGGCGCCCGGTGGCGGGCAGGAGGTTTCACTTCCGTGCGCCGCCCGTCGCGGTGAAGACGCTCACAGCGCTCGGGGTCGACTGCGTGACGCTGGCCAACAACCACGCACTCGACTACGGCGCGCCGGCGTTTACCGACACGCTGGCACACCTGGCCCAGGCGGGTATCAAGGTGGCCGGTGCGGGACTGGACTCTGCCGCTGCCCACGCCCCGGTCCTTCTGGAGCACAGCGACACGCGAGTCGCTGTGCTCGGTATCACCGACCATCCACGTGAGGCCGCCGCGGGGACCGACCGTCCCGGCGTGGCCTACGCAGACCTGCGGTTCGGCGTACCGGAATGGCTCGTGCGCGCCATCCGGGAACTGGCGGCGCGGGACCACATCGTTCTCGTCACCCCGCACTGGGGCCCGAACATGACGAGGGAGCCGGTGCCCCACGTCCGAACCGCCGCACAACAGCTGGTCGACGCGGGCGCCACGCTGATCGCCGGTCACTCGGCGCACGTCTTCCACGGCGTGGCGTGGCGGATCCTGTTCGACCTGGGCGACTTCATCGACGACTACGCCAGGGATCCCTTCCTGCGCAACGACTTCGGCCTGCTCTTCCTGGTCACACTGGACCAGCGGGGACCGCTCGAACTGGAGGCGGTCCCGTTGTCGCTGGGGTTCGGCTACACCAGACTGGCGCATCGCGACGAGGCGCGATGGATCTACGACAGGTTCACCAAGGCCTGCGCCGAGTTCGGCACCGACGTGACCCAGGTGGAAGACCGACTCGTCGTGCGATGGCGACACCGATGAACCTCATCCGGGAAGGACGGTTCCGGCTGAGGATCGAACCACACGGCCGGATGCGCGTTCCCGGCATCGTGTTCGCCTCGGAGGAACTGCTGCCAGACCCGTGTGCCGACCTCGCACTCGAGCAGGTCGTCAACATCGCGACCCCTGCCTGGCATCGACCGGGCCACGCTCACCCCGCATCTCGAGGCTGTGATGAACATCCTCGACCACGCGATACCCCGCGGGATGCACGGGGGAGGGGTGTAGAGCCTGTCCGGTGAGCCGCAGCTGCGCCGCGTGCTCGCCGACGGAGTGCCCTATGCGCTGGACTGTCGGCATGGCGTGCAACGCGACCTGGACCGTTGCGAAGACCGAGGCGTGGTGCTCGGCGCCGACCCGACCCGGAGCAGCGCCCGAGCGCTCGAACGGGACTCGGGCAGGTCGGCGGCCTCGGCTCCGGCAAACACTTCCTGGAGATCCAGGAGGTCGACCACATCCACGACGACACCACGGCAGCTGCGTTCGGCCTGCGACCTCACCAGATCTGCGTGATGAGCCACTGCGGCTCGCGCGGGCTGCCGACCGAGAGCGTCCGCCGCATCGAGAGCCGGGCATTGGCACGGTTGCGGAACCGACTGCACCCCGGAACGCCGGCGCGAGCAGCCTGATGGTCTGTGTCGACCCTCCGGGCAGGTCTTGAGCTCTTCGGACACCAGCGGCAGATCTGCTGTCCGGTGTCGCAAGCGCGCGACCGGCCCCTGGGTCCCGGCTGATCACGGTCTGTTGTGGACAGACGAGCGGCCGCCGTGCTCTATCGCGTGATCGGGGTGCCGGCGTCGTCGTGGCTGTCGTCGTGTTCGGCCGTCATCAGCCCCGTCCCCAGGATGTAGTGGCATCCGTTCCCGCCTGGGGCGAAGGTGGACTGGACGCCGCTCGCGGACCGGCTGGTGGTCACGCTGGAGTAGGTCGTGGTCAGGCCGTTGTACTGGAAGGTGAGCATGCCCGCCACGTTGCCCGGCGCGGTGCCGCCGATGCGGACCCACCTGCCGCTGTTGCCGGAGCTCGTGGCGAACGTCCCGTCGGCGTTGAAAGTGATCGTGACAGAGCTGTAGCTGCCGTCGCAGCCCCAGTCGAAGAACAAGGTGCCACTGCCCGGCGCGATCTGGGCGATCCCCACCTCGGTGCCGGTGTCGGAGGGGCCCTGCTGCGTGGCCGCGGAAGCACCCGACAGCGACACAACTCCCGTGATCCCGGCTGCGGCCAGGCATGCGGTCGCCGTGCTCGTCATGAGCTTGCGCCAGGAGAAAGAACGTCCGTATTTCATCGTTGCTCTACCTCTCGTCTCATTCGTGCGGACGCGTTCCGGCTAGATGTGTCATCGGAAGGTTCGAGAAGAATTCTTCCTGATGTGTGCCGGTGCTGCGGCCAGGTTCTGCGTTGGATTATCAGTTTTATTTCCGTGACGACGGGGAGGCAAGGGGCCGTTTCGTCACGCGTTTGTCCAGGTGGCGTGAGTTGATCGGGCGTCACGAGGAATGCAATCGTTCGTCGTGCGCCTCAATTGCGAGAACGCGGAAAAGAGGCGAAGGTCCCGTGCTGATGCACGCCAAGGACTGTTCCGTTCGTCCAACAGTGACGAACAGACTCAGATCATGGTTCGACGACAGGGCGAACCTCCAACAACGCAAGGCAGCGTGCAACCTCAGGAGGGTCGGATGAAGGTGCTCGTCGGTTTCGCGACAGCCGCCGGATCGACCGAGGGCGTCGCGCAGCGGATCGCGGGAATCGTGCGCGGGTACGGCCACGAGGTGGAGACGCACAACGTGGACGAGGTGACCGACGTGCGCGGCTACGACGCGTTCGTGCTCGGCAGCGCGGTGCACAACCAAGCCTGGTTGCCCAACGCGGCGGCGTTCCTGTCACGGGAACGCCAGGCGCTGTCCAGCAAACCGGTGTGGTTGTTCAGTGTCGGCTTACCTGGTGCGTTGCGGGGGCCGATGCGGAAGTGGGCCGGCTTGGAGGAATCCGACATCCTGGCGAACTTGGCGTCTGATGTGCGCCCGCTGGGGCACCGGCTGTTCACCGGCGTGGTCACCCCCGAGACGTTCGGCAAAGTCGGCGCGTGGAAGTTCCGGCTCATGGGTGGCCGGTTCGGAGACTTCAGAGATTGGGCGGCGATAGACGCCTGGGCGAACCAGATCGCGGAAGACCTCACCGACACCGAAACGCTCGGCTGAGACGGCGGTGCGATGAGTTCTCGGGAGGTAGGTGGGACATGAGCTACGGCAAAGAGGTGCGAGAGGCGCTGCGGGCGCCTACTCGCGCGTTGCGGCAGGCGATTCCTGGTGTGTACCAGGGGTATCGCGAGTTGCACGAGGCCGCGTTGGCGCCCGGCGCGCTGGACACCAAGGCCAAGGAGCTGATCGCGCTGGCGATCGCGGTGAGCAAGGAATGCGACGGTTGCATCGCCGCGCACGCCCACGGCGCGGTGCAGCACGGAGCGACGCCGCAGGAGGCGGCGGAGGCCATTGGGGTGGCCTTCTTGATGAACGGTGGCCCGGCCACCGTGTACGGCGCTCGCGCGTTCGCCGCGTTCACCGAGTTCCACGAGGCGCAGGGTGAACGGGCCGGTGCGTGATGCGCCTGGGTGTGGCCGCGGCGCTGGTCGGCGGCGTGTACCGGCGTGGTGACGTCGAGATCGACGCCGGGGGCCGGGTCGCGGCGGTCGGTGTGCCAGGGCATGGACGTGGTCTGGCGGTGCCGGGGCTGGTCGACCTCCAGGTCAACGGGTTCGCCGGGGTGGACTTCCTGAACGCGGACGCGGAGGCCTTCGCTCATGCCGGTGCGGGACTCGCGCGGACCGGTGTGCTCGCGTACCAGCCGACCCTGATCACCAGCAGACCGGAGCAGACGATCGCCGCGATCACTGCGGCGGACAAGGCCCGGATGAACGGTGGAGCTCGGATTCTGGGTGTCCACCTGGAGGGGCCGTTCCTGTCGCCGCAGCGACCCGGTACCCATCCGGTGGAGTTGCTGCGGGCACCGGACGTCGCGCTGGTGCGCCGGTTGCTGGCGGCGGGACCGGTGACCCAGGTGACGCTCGCCCCCGAACTGTCCGGCGCTCTGGAGGTGGTCACTGAGTGCGTGCGCGCCGGAGTGCTGGTGTCCTGCGGGCACAGCAACGCCACCGCCGCGCAGGCGCACGCGGCGTTCGACCGCGGAGCACGGCTGGTCACGCACCTGTTCGACACGATGCGACCGTTCACCCACCGCGACCCCGGCATCGTCGGCGCCGCGCTGACTCGAGATGAGGTGCTGCTCGGCCTGATCGCCGATCCGAGCCACCTCGCGCAGGAGACCATCCGGCTCGCCTTCCAGGCCGCACCCGGCCGGATCGTGCTGGTCACCGACGCGCTCGCCGCCTGCGGACAGCCGGACGGGCACTACCAGTTGGGCGAGGTGGAGTTCGACGTCGTCGGCGGGGTGGCCCGCCGCGCCGACGGCACGCTGGTCGGGTCGACGATCACGCTCGTCGACGCGGTGCGGCACGCCTGCGACGCGGCGGGCGTGGGCGTGGAGCAGGCGTTCGACGCCGCCACTCGGACACCCGCGAGGTTGTTCCCCGGCAAGGACATCGGCCTGCTGCGTCCCGGCGACCGCGCGGACGTGCTCGTGCTCGACGACGAGCTGAGCGTGCGCACCGTGCTGCAGAACGGCGTCCCGCTCGACGTCTAGCGGGTCAGGTGATGGTCATCGGATTGGGCGACGTCGCCATCACTTGCCTCCACCAGTTTGTGCGCTCGTCTCCTCGTTCACCTCGACGGGGTCCCGGCGCCGCGGCGGCAGGCGCTGGAGATCTCCTGTCCGGTCTGAGCATCGGCGGCCCCTTGGCCGCGTCCATGTTCCGCGCGACGAAGCAGGTGTCGATCTGGGTGAGGTTCGCGGAATGCGCCGGCGTGCGGGCGATCGCGCGGTGACGCAGTGGGCTCGGACAACGCAGCCTCACTGCGCAGCCTCGCCGGACACGTCGGCGAGGTTGACCATCCGTCCACCGGGCGCTGTCCGAGTCACGGTGCGGAATCCGCAGGGCCCTGGTGTTGCGGCGGCGTGTCCGCACACCGAGCCACCACCTGACCGGCTTCACCTGGGCCTGCTGGGATTCACCGGATCACGTTGTTCCGATGGAGGACTGTACAGGTGTGGAACCAGGTCCTTGGTCCCTCGCCTGGTGCCACACGTGTCGCGAGCATCGTTGCTGTGGACAGAACTGTGGTGGGCGGGAAGCGTGTCGTCGGAGGCTCTTCGGCGGCGCGTCCGATGGACGTCGTGGTGGCGAGTGCGATGCGGTGCGACCGAGTTCGGGCGGATCGCGCTCGGTCTCGGGCAACGGCAACCGGAGACGGAGTTCCAGATCGGGCTGCGCCGGTTCTCGATGTTGCTGGTGAAGGTCGCGACTGTGCTCACCGTCGCTGTCTTCGCGGTGAACCTGGTGATGGACCGACCTGTTCTCGACGCGCTGTTGTTCTCCCTGGCCATCGCGGTGGGCATCTCCCCGCAGCTGCTGCCCGCGGTGGTGTCCACCGGCGTTGCGGTGGGCTCACGGCAGCTCGCCCGGCACAAGGTGCTGGTGAAACGGTTGCTGTGCATCGAGGATCTGGAGCACATCGAGGTCCTGTTAACCGACAAGACCGGCACGCTGACCGAGGGCCGGATCACCGGATGATCTGACGGATCCTCTCAGCACTGTCCAATATGGATGAACCCTGCGTCCTGTCGCACTTCCAGCTGAACAGTGCGGGGAACCGCGGTGTCAGGGCAGTTGGTCTGCCGTAGCACGTGCCCTTCCGCTCTTCTGGACGCAGGGGACTGGATCGACCATGGAGGTACCAGGCGTGTGTCATCAGGAGAAGGAGGAGCGATGGTCACGGAACCGGTGTACGTGTCTCGCTACGAACAACGCGTAAAGCTGGTGCAGGACGTTCTGAAGGCCGACACGCCGTTGACGGTCGAACAGTCCCGCGCGCTGGCGATGAAGCTGCTGAGGACGCTCGACCGGATCCCCGAGAAGGTTCGCTGACCCCTGGATGCCGGTGGTCTGGAGGCGGTCATGAGGAACGACGGACCCGGTGGAACCGGGCGCACACCGACTGCTTGCCGCGTGGCGTTGAAGCCTCTGTGTTCGTGGACGGGGCTTGGTGGCCGCGCAGCTCGGACCTGGCCGCCGAGCTGCCGCCCCTGATCGCCGCGCTGGCCGGCCGGCTGGGGCGCGCCACGCGGGTCACCTTCAACCTGACGGCCTGGCGCGCGCAGTCACCCGTGGAGAGCAACTGACCGCACCGAACCCGCACTTCGCAACCCAAATGTCGGGACCGCGGTCCCGACGGATCGGAGAACATCATGCTGGTCCTCGTGATCGTCCTGCTGGTGCTCTGGCTCGTCATGTCCGTCATCGGGTTCGCCTTCAAAGGTCTGATGTGGCTGGCCATCATCGGAATCGTGCTGTTCCTCGGTACGGCCGTCGTCGGACTCATCCGTCGCAAGACACTCCGCCGGTGACGACGGAGAACAGGAGGACCGGATGAAGGTGCTCGTGGGATTCGCGACGGCCGCCGGATCGACCGAGAGCGTCGCGCAGCGGATCGCCGGCGTCGTACGTGGTTTCGGCCACGAAACGGAGACGTGCAACGTCGACGAGATTGCGGATGTGCACGGCTACGAGGCGTTCGTGCTCGGCAGCGCGGTGCACGATCAGGCCTGGCTGCCCAACGCGAGTGCGTTCCTGTCACGGGAACGCAAGGCACTCGCCGGAAAGCCGGTGTGGTTGTTCAGCGTCGGCCTGCCCGGCGCGTATCGCGGCCCGATGCGGAAGTGGGTGGCCCTGGAGGAAGCCGACATCCTGGCGGAACTGGACGACGTACGTCCGCTGGGCCATCGGCTGTTCACCGGTGTCGTCACCCCCGAGGCTTTCGACAAGGCCGGTGTCTGGATGTTCCGCGCAGCGGGCGGCAGATTCGGCGACTTCCGCGACTGGGAGTCGATCGACGCCTGGGCCAAGGAGATCGGGGAAGAGCTCACCGACATCGAGACACTCGGCTGAGACGGCGGCTGCGGCTCAAGGGCTACACCGTCGCGGCACGCCATCTGGCTGCCCGGTTGGGCGCGAGGCCGCCACAGGACGGCGAGGGGCGCGCCGGGTAGGCGGTGTCGTCTCTTTCGTCACGTAGGCCCTCCATGCCTGGAGGAGGACCAGATCCGGCGCCTGGAAGCGCGGCTGGTCCGGGACCACGACCTGGTGCCGCCGAGCCTGGTGCACGAGTGGGTCGAGAGTGCCCGAGCGCGTTTCGCCCGTGCGACAGTGCGGGAGTTCGTGCCTCTCCTGGTGGAACGGGCGGTGCGTGCTCGCGCGAAGGATTTCCCGCGTGGGCTATCTGACCTGTCGGCGACCGGTGTGTCGGGTTGGGCGCGGAACACGGCACACCGGCTGCTCGCCGAGCGCTTGCCCCGCCGCTGGTCGCACACCGCGGGTGTCGCGCGCCGAGCCGAACAGGTGGCTCGGGTGCTGCCTGTCGAAGAGCAGGACCTTCTGGTTGCCCGGCCTGCCTGCACGACATCGGTTACGCCGCCGAGCTCGTCGGCATGGGGCTGCATTCGCTCGACGGTGCGGAGTACCTGCTCCGGGCAGGTGTCGCTCGCCGTCTGTGCGCGCTGGTGGCGCATCACTCCGGTGCTGCTGCCGTCGCCGAGGTGCTCAGGCTCGGCGACCGGCTCGCGGTGTTCGAGGACGAATCCGGCCGGCTGCGGGACGCGCTGTGGTACTGCGACATGACGACCAGTCCGGACGGTCATCCGATCATGGTCAACGACCGGCTCTCGGAGATCCGTGAGCGCCGCGGCCCGGATGATCCGGTCGTTCGCGCCTTGGCGATCAACGTCGACGAGCGCTTGGCCGCCGTCCGGCGCACACACCGGCTGCTGCGCCGCACGACGGAGTGAGTGGCAGAGCGGGGCAACTCGGCTCCGCTGGTTCTGGCCGCGACCGAGGTCAGGTCGGGTGTGGAACTGGCCACTCGCAGATGGGCGCCCGTGGTCGTAACGTCGATTGTCGGACCATCGTCCGCGCGGGTATTGGAGGATTCCCATGCCGACCGCCGTTCGCCCGAAGGAGACCACGCAGGCGGAGGACGAGCGTGAGCAGGTCGTGACTCACACCCTCCCGTCGCTCTTGCCATCGCCTGAGCATCTGGCGTACTTCGCGGGTCTCGGTGTGCTGGCCTTGTTCGGGCTGCTCGAGTGGCCGGTGACGGTGGCGATCGGTACCGGCGTACTGGTCGCGGAGCGCATGGCGCGCAAGGAGAAGCCGGCCACCGAGCACACCCCCGCAGAGCGCACCTCCGTCGAGCAGTGACCGGCCAGCGCCCGCTACCACACGCGCTGTTCGACCTGGGCGTCACGACTGCCGGGCTCGCTTGGGCGGCGGCGAGCAGTGTGCTGCCTGTTCCGCGGGCTTTGCAGTCGCTCGCCAGCGCTTTGTCCTTTGTGGACGCGACGCCGATGTTGCGGGCGTCGGTCGCCGCTCGGGCGGATGGCGAGCGGGTGCTGACGGTCGGCAACGCGGTGGCGCAGGCGATGGCACAGCGTCCGCTCGGCCTGTTCGCCGACGCGCTGTGCGCCCTGAGCGAGTTCGGCGCGCAACAGGCTCAGCAGGTGGCCTGGCGGCGAGCGGGTCTTGACGTTCCGCATGAGCCATCACCAGCGGCGCCACCGGCCGGTCCGGCCGCTCGTGCGGCCGACCGCATCGCCGGGCTGGCGCTGGCCGGTGTCGCGGCGACGTTGCTGGTGTCGCGTGACCGCGGCCGGGCGGCGGCGATGCTGGCGGCAGGCACGCCGAAACCGGCGCGCTCTGGTCCGCGGATGTTCACCTCCGAACTCGCACGACACCTTGAGCTGCAGCGATGACTTTTCGAGCGGTACAGGAGGCTGCAGTCAACGAGGCGTTTGCTGTTCGAGGCGCGCGGCTTCTCACACTGACCCACCCCGCCGCTCTTGGTTACTCGTCCTGGTGATCCTCGGCTCGCTGGTCCCAGTATCTGCCCTGGGCCAGCAGAGATTCCGCGTGGTCGCGGAGGGTCTGGGCGGTATACGGCCAGCCGCTCTCGACATGGTCCGCCCAGGCCGTGTACTGCGCGGCTTCCTCCCGTTCCTGCCTGCCTCCTTCGTACGGGCCCCTGGTCGAGAACCCGTCGTTGTTGGCCAGCCCGATGCCGAACCCGTCCCGCAGTTCGTGGGCGTCCTCCAGCTCCAGCACGTCCCGGACGGCCTCGACCGGCCAGGCTCCGTCCTCACCCTTCGGCGCGGCGGAGATCAACGAGCCGATGGACCTGTCACCGCTGCTCAGCAGATCGGCGTCTGCCAGGGCCTTGCGAGCCTGCCGGACCCAACCGAGCAGGAACTCCCGGTCGACGCGGTCTCCGGTCTGTCCCGGGACACAACGCAGTTTTTCGCCGGTCATGAAGAACGCCATCGCCATGGGGTTCAGCTTCCCGGTCGGCAGGTAGCGGAACCGGTGCAGCTCGACGAACGCGCGGGGGTCGGCGGCGATCAGCTCCAGCAACGCTTTCGGCTGCCGGTTGTGGAACAGGCCCGAGAGGACGATCTCCCACCTCGCGACGGCCTGCAGATCATGCCCGATGACGTGGAGGTACGTGAGGAGTTTTCCCACCTCGTAGTCAATGCGTGAGGTGACTCGACCTGGGTGCTTCAACAGGTTGTCGAAGGCAGCCTCGATGAGATCGGCTGACGGCCGCCAGGCGCCGCTGTTTTCGTGCAACGCCAACGCCAACGCGTCGATGACCGCCTCCGGCCGGTCACGGCCGAGGATCTCGGCCAGGTACTCCTCGGCCCGCTCCGCAGGGTACGGGAACGCCGGAGCCGACAACCAGAACCGGTCGCGCACCTCCTCGCTTTCCGCGGCGACATGGTCCATCGCCAACTCCGCCGGCAGTGCGAGCAGGAAGGAGATCCTGGCTGCCGGATCCTCCGGCACCGCGGCAGCCGCCTGGGCGACCCAGTCGTGCCCGCCATCTCGTGCCCTGCAGTGGATCCATCCGCTCGCGAACCGGTCTCCGAGGACGGCGAACACCCCGTCGCGCACCGTGTCTCCCGCGACCTCGGCGAGCGTCCAGCCGACCAGATCGCCCCTGTTGCTCACCGCCGCGAGGCGTGACAGGCCGTCCACGCCGTGCCGGGCCAGCTCCTCGGTGACGACCTCACGTCTCCGCTCCTCGACCGCGCCGTGATGGCGCTCGTGGTCCACCGGGTCGATGCCGGGCAGGTCTGGATGCCAGGAGAACAACCAGGCGTGCCTGGTCGGGTCGGCTTCCGGCTCGATCCGGTCCAGGAAGGAAGACAACCGATCGATGTGCTTGGGGGAGAGATGCTGTGGCCCGTCCGCACTCGCCACCTCGTGCCGCACGAGCTCGCTGCCTTCGTCCCACAGCTCGCGAGCGCCGTCGACGCCAAGAGCTTCGGTGTCGACCGCCTCGAGAGCGGCGAGGAGGGGATCACGACAGACCGGCGGAAGCCAGGTGATGTGCGGCAGGAACTCCACCCAGCGCCGCGGCACCGCGAACAGGTCGGCCAGCACGGCGCTGAACACGGCGTCGCGGTATGCCTCCGCCGTCCCGGACGACGGCTGCTCGGCTCCGGTCCAGTCGATCCGCACGTTCGGGCGAGCCGGGTACATCAGAAAGTGGTTCGGTTCGGTCAGGTCCATCAGCAACTGCCATCCCACGGCCGCGTGACGTGCGCGCACCTGGTTGATGAGTACCGGTCGGCGGTCCAGGGGAATCGGGCTCACCGGTTGGTGGGTGAGGGCGTCCACCAGCGACTGGGCCGGCCGGTTGCTCAATCTGCCGCCGGGATCGATCTCGGCCAGGCGCGCCATGAGCAACACCGCGCGCGTGCTGTGCTCCGAGGCCCACGTCAGCGTTTCCAGCGCCCACAACAGGCCGGTGTGCGCGGAGTGCCGGAACAACGTTCGTTCTCCGGTGTCCTCGAACACTGCCCGCAGCACCGGGCTGTCACCACGAAGTGCGCTGTCCACAGCTTCGACGAACACCTGTGGGCAAGCCTCCGCGAGCAGGGGGAGCACGTCGCTGAGGGACCGCCAGAGCAGACCTGTGCGGTCGTCGTTGGCCTTGCGCAGCAGCTGAACGACAACGCGTGCCGCGTGGTTCTGCGCTTCGTCTCCCGCCACCCTCGCCGTCCCTGCGTCGCCGAGGCGGGCAAGACCGTGGGCGAGTCCTTCCCGGAGGTCGTCGGACCAGTTCCGGGCGATGCCCTTGAGGCCGGCCGACGCCACCTCCGGATCGGGGAGCGAGAGCACCGGGTCGACCTCGCTCAGGACTTCGGCGGCCGCGTCGCTGAACCTGCTCATGTCCGTAGCGCTCACCAGGGTCATCAGCTGGCTCCACCCGTCGTACGGGTCGGCGAGCTGCCATCGGGAGCCGCTGCGGTGGACCAACGGGTCGTCGGAGATCGCGGACGTCGTCGCGAACCGGTCGACCTCTGCGTAGCCGTGGCCGGTGATGCGCGCGATCACGGCGTGATCGGCCTCGTTCGTCGCGGACCACCTGCTGACCAGCACCAACGGCGTCGCGATCGTGGAGGCTGGCGCTTGCGTCCACGTCGGGCGCGGCTCGTTCGGGTGCAGCCTGCGGGTCACTGCGCGGAGGCTGCGGCGGACAAGACCCGCGTACTCGTCCGCCTTGTGTGAAGGCAGACCCTGGGCGAGGAAGGCCTCACGCGCCTGGTCCCGGGGAACCCGTGGCAGGACAAGCCCTTCGGCACGACCCTCGAACCCGTCGCGGGCGACGATCACGTGCCTGGTCTTCTGCGTCTGCCGGACAGGAACGCTGTCGCTCATCACCACGGCGGGGAACTGCGGGGGAATCCTGGAGGCGTGCTCCCACCCCGCCTCTGAAGTCAGCAATATCGCGCGGTGGTGCGGGTCGTGACGTTCCAGGACGGCGGCGGCGAACGCCGCCACCTCGTCCACTGTCTGGCCCTGGACCACCAGGTTGCCGGGCGGCCCGGCCAGCCAGGACTGCAGCTGTTCGGCGGCGTTCTCCCGTCCGAGCAGCACGAGGTCTGCGGGCAGCTCGGGCCCGGCGAACACGGAACGTTCGCGAGTCCACGTCGCCAGATCCTTGATCCCCTCCCGCACACCGATCGCGAGCTCGGGAACCGAGTCGATCAAGCGGTCGACCAGTCCTGCGAGCATGTGCGGGTCGCGGTAGGTCAGCCGGATGTACTGGCGGCTGGCCAGTTCGGAGAGATCCTCGGGCAGCTCGTGTGCTTCGTGCATCCGCCCGCCGTGCCCCAGAACCGGGATCACGGGTTTGCCCGCGGCCAGTGCCGTCGCGATCTCCCTGCGGACGACGTCGTCCGGCTCGAACAACCGAGGTCCGAACTCGGTCAGCCACTTGTCGCCGATCACCACGATCATCGCGGAGCAGTTCTCGACCGCCCCCCACATGATCGGTTCGTAGTCGTGTCCGAGACTGATGGACCTGCTTGAGCGGAACACCCCGTCCTTGCCGAAGATCGGGTTGAGCTCGGCGTCCAGCCAGGCCGCTTTGTCCTCACCGTCGCCGACGCGAAAGCTGATGAACAACATGTGGCAAGGGTGCTCCGGTTCTCTGTTGAGCACCACCGGTTTCCCGTCTCCTCTCGCGGTCGTCCCTGGGAGACGGGCTCATAGTCCATAAAGGAGGGTGACGTCCGCTCCCCGCCGATCTGCGTACCAGGAGCACTGCAGTAGGTTGGCGAGGTGACAGGTGGCGGGGCGGCGACGAACTCGGGGATGGACTTCCAGCACCGGTTCGGTGCGCTCGCGATGCTCTCGGTGCTCACGGGTGTGGATCTGGTGGTCGACGGCCTGGCCGGTGCCGACATCACGGAGCTGCGCTTCGAGACCGACGAGGGCATCGACGACCTGGTGATCGAGTCGGCGAGGCGCAGCTGTCTCGTGCAGGCGAAACGAAGTCTCTCGTTGTCCTCCGCGATCGGCTCGGAATACTCGTCAGTGATCCGGCAGTTCGTGCGTCAGCACCTGAAGCGGCCCGACGCGGACGACCGCTACGTGTTCGCCACGTCCTACGCGGCGTCGAAGGCGATCCGGCAGGACCTCCGGAAGCTGACGGAGTCCGTGCGGCTCAACCCCGGTGCGCACAACGGGAATCCGATTTCCGCGAGCGAACGTAGGGTGCTGGAGACCACCCGCGAGTTGATCAGACACCACTACGAGGACCTGAGGGGCGAGAGTCCGGACGAAGAGATCATCGGCCGCGTCCTCGGTCGTGTTGTGGTCGTGGTGCTGGACGTCGAGACCGGTGGTGCACATGAGCGGGTGGCGGTGGTGGCCATCGCAAGCCGGTCCGAGGTCGCGGCCCCTGATTGTGTGGCGCAGCCTCATCGCCTCCTGCCTGTCCTTGGCCAAGAACCGGCAGTCGGTCACGGCAGAGCGGCTCGTGGAGATGATGGGCGCCTACTTCGGCGGCGACGCTGCCACATCCGAGTCCACCGATCTACCGATTGATCTGGCTGGCCAAACCCTGCGGTCAGGGCGCGAGGTCGTGCTCGTGGACTTCGAGAGAAAGCTGTTGCTGGCGGAGATGATCCGCTTCGGCGACGACGGCGCCAAGCGCGTGCGGTTCGCGGACGGTCGCGTGAACATCGGAGGCAATCCACACCGGGTGCTGAGGCGGGCATCCTCGACCGATGGCGTGTTGCGGCTGATCAACGCGAACCCGGAGCTGATCGAGGGACGTGAAATCTTCGCGTCCGGCATCAACTCGGACACCGACCCCGACGGTTCGCCGACCGCCCTCGCCCGCACCGCGCTCTGCCAGCAGCTCTGGCAACGGAACGTTGCGCCGCCCTCATGTCTGGTGTGCAATCGGCCCGTGTCCGATGCCAAAGCTCACCTCGTCGAGGTCGACGAGGAGGACATAGACCCTGCGGTCGGTCTTGTGCACGGCTTGTGCCTGCGGCCGACGCATCGGGTGATGGGTCAGCTCCGGAGCGAGCTGTTCGAGACCTCTCCGCACTTGAAGGATTTCGACTACAACACCTGGTTTCGCGTGCGCCCCACTGGTCAGGGCGTCTTCAACAGCAAGGAGTCGGTCTCGCGCGGGCCCGTTCTGATCGGCTGGAAACCGGATAGGGACCGCTACACCTTCGGTACCTGGGGAGTGGCGCACGAGTTGGAGGACGGCAGACGGTACTACCTGCGCAACCGAGGTCGTGTGCAGCGCTACTCGAGAGCAGGTGCGCTTGAAGCGGCCGGCACCATGAACGAGCACATCGCCGGGGCGCTGCTCCGCGACGACCCGTTCTGTGTCGGGAGGGACGACACCTTCGGGCTCTACTCCCACCTGGTCCGGGTCGCTGGCGGCAGCCAGCCTGTCCGAGTGGGAGAAGCGTTCGTCGTCGAGCTCGACCGGGCCACCATGATCGCTCACCGGACGACCGAGAACTACTACGCGCCACTCGTCGTGCTCATCGATCGCGTCAACGACGTGCGGTTCACCTTGCTGGGCAGCTTCGTGTTGCTCACCGATCCGCTGGCGATGAGCGATGCCGGCGCGAACTGGACCGCGGCGGGCTTCGACGTACCGGAACTCGCGACCGTTCTGATCGAGTCCGACGACCAGTTCGACGCCTTCGTCGCCGGAGCGTTCCTCGACGGAACCGGCGTGGTGGTCGATCCCCGGTTCGACCAGAAACAGACGCTCGTGGGCGGTGCGGTTGTCGAGCAGTTCAGTGCTGTGGCTCAGCTCTGATCGGCTCGATCGGTCCACGCCGGATGACCCCGCGGCGTTCTCCCGGCAGCGGCGGAAATCGAGTGTTCAGAGACTGTCCTGAGCGGACTGGGTGCGAAGGTCTTCCAGAAGGCTCACGCGGAGGGCGCCACCCATGACAGCCCAGGCCTGGCCATCGCCTATGCGCTGAGCCTCGGCGCCCGACTGGTCGCCCCCGCCTTCGCGCCGAGCCAACTGACCCTGTGCGTGCCGAGAAGTACGTCCGTGCAGGTCAGCGGCATCGGCAGGGTGTCGATCATCATCCGGCATGATCGCGGCCGTGCTGGTCCGCTTTGCCTACCTCGCAGTCTCCCAAGCCTTCGCTTCGCTATGGCTGTTGCGCATGAGCAATCGTGAAAAGGACATCGAGATTCTCGCGCTACGCCATCAGCTTGAGATCTTGCGCAGACTGCTCGGCGATCAGCGCCCGCGACTGCGGCCTGAGGACAGGGCGTTGCTTGCCGCCTTTCTCGAGCCCTTGACCCGCGAGGCGTTGCGCCGATTCCGACTGCTGGTTAGCCCGGACACGGTGCTGAGTGGCATCGCGACTTGATGAAGGGTCGGCATACCTGTGCGAGCGTGAACCGGGCGCCCGCGCACGGTCGCTTCGATCCGCCGGCTTGTCCTACGGCTGGCAGGCGAGAACCCGTCGTGGGGATGTCGACGTATCCACAGTGAACTCGCGCTGCTTGGTGTCGCCATCGCGGCTTCCACGGTGTGGGAGATCCTCAAGACCGCCGGTGTCGATCCGGCACCGCGCCGGACGAGTGCGGGAGCTGGCGTTCGGGTCCGAGGAGCAGTTCGTCCGCTATCTGGGCTATCACGTGGCGGCGTTTTCGGCACAGGACGTCGGCCTGAGCAGGCGCATCGGCGAGCGGTACCAGATGCTCACGATGCCGAACCGCATGATCGGCTGTTACGCCGTGGGCGAAGGCGGGTTCGCCTCGTTCTTCCTCTACCGGACCGACGACTGGCGGCTGCCGGACGACCCGGCGGCTGCGCTCCGCGACCGGTTCGGTGACCTCGGCTGGGTGGTGCCCGAGCTGTTGGAGGCGTCGTCCGGAGACGTGTACTTCGACCAGGCGGCACAGGTGGAGATGGACAACTGGCACCGTGATCGGATCGTCCTGGTGGGGGATGCCTGCGGAGCGGTGTCGTTGTTCGCAGGGCATGGTGCGTCGCTGGCGATGACAGGCGCGTACGTGCTGGCAGAGGAGCTGGCCGACGGCAATGTGGAGGAGGCGCTGGCGCGGTACCAGGCACGGATGCGACCACCGGTCACGCGCACGCAGGAGTTCGGCCGCCGGTTCACCGAGTGGATGGCGCCTTCGTCGAGGTGGCGGATCGTTCTGCGCGACTGGATGTTCCGGCTGGCAGGTCTTCCGTTCGTCCGCACGCGGATACTCGCCTCCGTGCTGCCACCGACCGGCAACGTGCTCGACCGTCCACAACAGGACCGTGCGCTGTCCTGAACCCCTGCAGTCCAGAACAGCGCACGGCGGCTTGTGTTCTACGTGCAGCGCTTCCACGCGAAGTGGTAGGTGGTGTTGATGGAGCCGTCGGTGGAGTCCATCGTCATGAAACTCGTGGTCGTCTTGGGATCCGAGGAGCCTGCGCTCACCCGCAGCTCGGTGTTGATGTTGAAGTTTCTCCTCTCTCCGCACGGGTGGTAGACGATCGCGGCGACCTCGACCTTGTCGGTTGCCTGCCAGTCGTCGCTGAGCGGACCTCGCCAGTTGTGCGTCTTGCGCCTGGTGTCCGACATGCCTTGGAAGTAGTAGCTGGCGCGTTGCACACCGCTCGCGCCGCGTTCGAGGTGGCCGAAGCCGCGGTAGTCGGTCTGGGCGATGCCGTAGGTGAAGCCCTGTGGGACGTTGACTCTGAGGTTGAGCTGGCAGTTCTTGCGGAAGTCGGTGGGCTTGGCGCCAACGCCGACCTGGGCCAGGTACTCGCTGTAGGTGACGGTGAACGCCTTGTTGTCCGGTGAGACCGCGACGGCCGCGGTGCCCGCGGGGCAGCCGGATCCGTTGACGGTCACCACGTCGATGGTGATGTGATCGGGCGGGGGAGTGTCACCGGGGGCGCCGCCGGGCGGGATGACGATCGTCGACATGGCCATGGCCGCTGCGGCCAGGGTGTGCAGCATGGGGAAACCACCTTCGTCTCGTTCGCGAGGAATGGCGGCGGAAGGTGACGAACGTCAGCACTTCTTCCAGGAGAAGTGGTACTTGGAGCTGAAGCTCGCGTCGGTGGAGTCCATGGTCATGAAGCTGGCGCCTCCCTGGACCCGCAGCTGGGTGTTGACGTTCAGCATTCGCTGCTCACCGCACGGTGCGTACACGATCTTGCCCACCTCGGCGCGGTCGGTGGCCTGCCAGTTGTCGCTCATCGGGCCGTTGAAGGTGTGGGTACGGGGCGTGTTCTGAGACTCACCCTGGAAGTAGTAGTTCGCGCGTTCCACACCGTGTGCGCCAGCGGCGAGGTGCGCGAACCCGCGGTAGTCGGCCTGAGCGATGCCGAAGGTGAATCCCTGCGGATAGTTCACGCGCAGCACGAGCTGGCAGTTCTTGCGGAAGTCGGTGGGATCGGCGCCGGCACCGGTCTGGGCCAGGTAGTCGCTGTAGGTCACGGTGAAAGCCGTGTTGTCGGCGGCGGCCGCGACGGCCGTCGTTCCGGCCGGGCAACCGGAACCGTTGACCGTCACGACGTCGATCGTGACTTTCCCAGAAGGAGCGGCGGCCGGTGTGGGGGTGAGCGCGGCCAGCGTGAGGGCCGCTGCCGTCATCGCGGTCAGCATGGTCATCCTCTCGGATCTCAAGCTGTGTGACGGCGGATAGCGGTAAGGCTATTGACGAATCGCGCGGCCGTCCCTTGCGAACTCCCTACGATCCACGCAACGCCTCGTAAGCTTCACTTGCTCATAGCAAAGATTGCTGTGTGCGTGAAGAACAGCGTTGTCGATCGGAAGCCAGAACAGGAACTCTCACGTTCCTCGCGGGCGTGTGGCTGATCGCGGCTCCTCCACTGCTCGATTTCCAAGCCGCACAGCATGTTTTCCGGCCTTACTGGACTTCGCTGGGCCTCGCCGTGGTGATCATGCTGGCGGGGATGCTGCGCGCAGTGGCGCCCTTGGACGTTCCATGGCTGCGCACGGTCAACATCGGTCTGGCGGCAGCGCTTGTCGCGGCGGCGTTCCTCGCACGCGCCGACGTCAGCTCTGTTGTCCAGATCAACCAGATCGTGATCGGGACGATGATTGCGCTGGTATCGCTGGTAGTCGCCATCGACGCTGGGAAGTGGCTGGGCTGAGGTGGTCAGATCCAGCCGAGGTCTCCAGCGGTCACTGCAGGTTCGTCGCCTGCTTCGGTGAACGCGGTCAACGCCTCGACGAGTCCCCGTCGTTCATCCTCGGACATCGTCGCGACGATCCTCCCGATCACCGCGCGGCGCCGCCGCGTCACGCCGCGCACGACGCGGCGACCTGCGTCGGTCAGCTCGGCGACGACCTCGCGGCGCGTAGCCGGGTTGGGCTGCCGGGCGATCATTCCCGTCGCCACGAGGCGGTCGACCATGCGGGTCGCGGTGGACGGGTTGACGTCCAGCAGTTCGGCCAGCGAGCTGAGCTTCAACGGTCCTCGGCTGTCCAGGATGACGAGCATCCGGAACTGCGGCAGGGTGATCGTGTCCTCGACCGCAGCGAGCGAGCGCGCGGACACGGCGACCAGCAGGCGTGACGCGGTGAGCACGGCGTCCGCGAGCGCGTCGATGTCATTCGCACTGGCCTTGGACCGAGTCATGCGACTGTTGTACCGCAACCACGGTGCTGTGATCACCGAGCGGGTTGGTGCACTGCCTGTTTTGTGCGTCTTTCGGCGGCAACGACTGTTTGCAGTGCGTCCAGTGCTGCCTCGACCCAAGCGTCGACCGAGCTCACTGATGCACCGGGCGGGCCGGTGAGTCGCACGCTGACCGCGCTCCGATCGAGGGTGAGCCGCAGCACCTGCAGGGTGCCTGAGCAGCTGGTCGTGGTTTCGCTTCCCCACGTGATGCGCAGCCGGTCCCAGTCGACGGTGACCCTGCGCTCGACGTCGACATCGTTGTGGCGGCCGGGAAACCAGAGCCGGATGAGGTTGGGGCCGGACAGCTCGACCTCCACGGCGTCGGGCAGCCAGGTGGTCATGTTGTCGAGGTCGGAGACGACGTCGAAGACGGCCTCCGCGTCGGCAGGCATGGAACGGCTTCGGGTCAAAACGAGGTCCTTCCGGCGGATTCCTCCCATCCTGTCCGAATTTGCGCGGGACCGAACCTGACGAGTCGCTAACGATCGCTCACGGAGTGGGCGTCGGCGCCGTCGACGTGGCGGGAGTGCTCGAACTCGATGCGGGCGTCGAGTGGTGCGGGCGCTGCGTCACGACGGGGGTGGGTGCCTCGCCGGACACCGTCGGTGTGCCAAGAGGCTCAGGTTCGTCCTGAGTGGACACCCCGCACGAGGCGATCAGTAGGCACGCCACGACGGCCATGACGGTTCTCATGCAGCTGCCTCCGGGAGTTCCACGATGAACCGCGCTCCACCACCGGGTCGATCTTCGATCCACACGCGACCGTGATGACGGCGGACGTGCTCGGCGACGAGCGCCAGACCGAGCCCGCTGCCGGTGTCGGCGCCGCGGCTGCCTGCTCTGGCGCCGCGGGTGAACCGCTCGAACACCTGCGTCCGCATGTCACTGGGGACACCGGGGCCCGCGTCGTCGACCTCCAGCCGGACGTTCCCGCGGTGATGGAGCACCGCGAGCCGGACAGCACCTCCTGCGTGCTGTTCGGCGTTCTCGATCAGGTTGCCGATCACCCGATCCAGCCTGCGCCTGTCTCCGAGCACAAGCGGGGGTGGCGGCTCGACGACGATCTCGACGTCCGGATCCAGTCGCAGGCTCGCGGCGCCTCGGACGAGTGCGCCGACATCCAGCGGCTCGAAGTCCTCACGGTCGGCCTCCTGGTCAGCGCGGCTGATCTCCATCAGGTCGACCACCATGCGTGCGAACCTGTCCACCTCGGAGGTGAGCAGGCTGAGTGCCTTGCCCGCGGTGCCGGGCAGCTCGGCCTGTCTGCGACGCAACACGGCGGCCGCGTTGACCATCGTCGTGAGCGGTGACCGGAGTTCGTGGCTGACGTCGCCGGCGAACCTGGCGTCGCGCAGCACTCGTTGCTCCAGTGCGTCGGCCGTGGAGTTGAACGTGTTCGCCAACGGGCCGAGGTCCGGGTCGGCCTGGTCCGGCAGCCGTGCTTTCAGATCTCCGCCGGCGATGCGGGAGGCCGCGGCAGTGAGCTCGGTGAGCGGCCTCAGTGCGCGTCTGCTGGCCCACGAACCGAGCCCTACGCCGATCAGTCCGCTGAGCACCGTTCCGGCGATCAGCAGGCCGCTGAGGAACCGGAACGTGCGGTCCAGCTGGACCAGCTGGAAGAGCTCTACGTACACACCCCGCCCGTCGGCCAGCGACTGGGCCACCGCGATCACCGGTATTCCGTCCGCGCGCAGACGTTGCCTGGCCGGAGTGCCGTCGCGGGCCATCGCGAGCAGGTCGCCGGGCACGACGGCGGGGTCGACCTGCCGTCCGCTGGTCAGCACCTCGTCCGCGCGGAACAGCATGATCGTGGAGTCCGGATTGGTGGTGAGCCCGGTCAGCAGTTCGGTCAGTCCGTCCGAGTTCGTGCGGACGGCCTCCTCGACCAGGCGGAGGTTGACCTGTGCCTGGCGGGTCGTGGCCTGCAGGCGCTGTCTGAGCATGTAGTCCGACGCCAGGTTCCAGGTGGCGATCGCCAGCAGACTGGTGACGAGCACCGAGCCGAGGCCGAGCGCGGCGGCTACCCGCCAGCGCAGCGACGGACGGCGAGACATCACCTCGGCGGCCCGATCTTGTAACCGGAGCCGCGCACGGTCAGCACGAACACCGGGTCTTCAGGATTGTGCTCGACCTTGGTCCTGAGCCGGCGGATGTGCACGTCAAGCAGCCGGGTGTCGCCGTAGTAGTCGTATCCCCACACCCGCTGCAGCAGTTGTTCCCTGGTCACGATCCGGCCGCCCGCTGAGGCCAGTTCGGCGAGCAGGCGGAACTCGGTGCGGGTGAGCCGGATTTCCTCGTCGCCGCGTTTGACGACGCCTTCGTCCGGCCAGATTTCGAGGTCCTCGACGCGGTAGGAGATGTTCTGCCTCGGGCCGCCGCGCCGTCGCAACAGCGCTCGGATGCGCGCGGCCAATTCGCTTGCGACCAGAGGTTTGGTCACGTAGTCGTCGGCGCCTGCTTCCAGACCGGCGATGACGTCGGGTGTGTCGGTGCGCGCGGTGACGATGATGATCGGCAGATCTCCCTGCGCCCGCAGGCTTCGGCACACCTGAAGACCGTCCACACCGGGCAGCATGAGATCGAGCAGCACGACGTCGAACGTGTCGGTGTCGAGGCGGCTCAACGCGTCCTCGCCGGAGACGGCCTCGTCGACGTCGAAGCCCTCATCGGCGAGGGCGAGTCCGAGTGCCTGGCGGATGCGCTCGTCGTCGTCCACGAGCAGCACGGAGAAATCCATGTCCTGCTTTTCCTCGTTGGTTTCTAGTGCTGCTTCTATCACGTTGCCATGGTGACCGCATCTCGACGGAAATGCGTGTCTTCGGAAGGAGTTCGTAAGGTTGCACAGTGCACGCGTCCGGCATGCTTATCGCCGCGGGTGAACGCCCGTAGTGGGCGCGTGCCTGCGCGCGCTTTCGGGGAAGGTCAGGCGTCGGCCGTCGAGACGCGGCTGACGCTTGTCTCGGGACGACGAAAGGTCATCACGAGTCGTGACGGGCATGCCCACCACCGACGACGGCCTCACGGGAACCATTCTCGTGTGCGACGGATGCGGGCGTTCTCGCCGCACCAGCGCCACAGGTCGAATCGCGTGGGACCTGCTCTGGCTGCAGGCCGATCAGGCAGGCTGGACCGGTTCGGATCGCCCGCTGGGCCCGCATTATTGCACCGTCTGTGTTGGTAACGGCTGAGTAACGTTTGCACGGTGCAATAATCGGGATCGTCCGAATCATCCGTATCCCTCCGTGTCGGCACACACGTTCACCGCTGTACGCGGAGGGAGATCCACAGTGCTCACACGTCTCGCCCAGGTGGTGACGGCGATCGCGATCATCTGTTCGCTCTCGGTCCCGCTGGCATCGGCGCAGCCCGACTTCGGGTCGGAGTACACGCAGACCCAGTTCGGTCCCATGGGACCTGCGGGTCGTGACATGCTCGTGAAGGTGCGGTTGGCCGGGCTGTGGGAAGGGCCTGCGGGACGGCTCGGTCTGCAGAAGTCCGCCAACCCGCTCGTCAAGGAAGCCGGTCGGCATCTGATCGACGGGCACGCCGAACTGGACGCCAAAGTCCTCGAACTCGGCCGCACGCTCAACGTTCCGCTGCCCAGCGAGGCCAACGTCGACCAACAGGGCTGGATCGCCGAAATGACCAACGCCCCGGCAGGAAGCGTCGAGTTCGACCGCATTTTCGCCAACCGCCTGCGCGCGGCACACGGAGGTGTCTACAAGTTCCTCGCGGTCGTCCGCACCGGCACCCGCAACACCCTCATCCGCGACTTCGCCAAGCGGTGCATGGAAGTCGTGCTCGACCACATCCAGGTCCTCGAAGCGACCGGCATGGTCGATTTCAACGACACGGAAGCGATTCCGCTCGCCGCCATTGCTGCTCCGCTGGCCAGTTCCGCGCCTGTTCCGACTGTTCCTCAGGCTGTACCGAATGTGCCCAGGACCCAGAACCTCGCCCAGGACAACGACAGCGGCGGCACCGATGCATTGCTCGGAGTCCTCGTGATGGCCGCCGTGGTGGGTGGGATCTATCTGTGGACCGGTGGACGTCCGCGCGGCTCGCGTTCGAAACGACAGTGAGACCTCATCGAAAGGGCCTCGCAAGGTTGCACTGTGCGGGTTTCCGGCAGACTGTCGGAGGCGGACGCGAACCGGTCGGGCGAGCGTCCGCGCCAAACCACCACGGGAGATCCGGGTACCGGCCGGAAGGATCGGCGGCCGGTACCCGCCCGCGCACGATGAAGGAACGTTGGATGCGCTCACACGCCGTGCTCATCGGCTACAGCGCCCGCGGCCGTGTCGTCCTGAGCGCGCTGTTCGCCGGAGGACATGCGACGGACTTCACGGTCGTCGACACCGATCCCGAGCGCGTCGCGCAGGCCGGAGTGGACGGTGTGCATGCCGTGGCAGGTGAGGGCTGGCGCCTCGACGTGCTGTGGTCGGCCGGCGTGCACAACTCGGACCACATCGTCGTCGCCGTCACGGACGACGCCCTGGCCCTGCGCATCACCTCGGTCGTGCGCAGTCTCAACGAGACCGCCACGATCACCACACTGGTCCAAAGCACGCAACTGCACGAGCTCATCGAGTATCTCGGTGCTGACCACGTCCTCGTCGCGGACCGGGTCGGCGAGTGGGCACTCAAGATCGAAAGCCTTCCGTACGAAGAGTTGCCCGACCTGGAGTGGGCCGTGGTGGAGCGGCCGGTGATGCCGGACGAGGTCGGCAGTTCGCCGCTGGAGTGCGGCAACGACGTGCTGGCCGTCGTGCGGGACGGTCGGCGGCTCTGGGTGGAGGACCCGGCGGTCGGGGAGTTGTTCGGCGACGACAGGTTGGTTGTGCTGAGCTGCACGTCGGTGGGCGACTGAGCGGACCTGCGGCTGCACAATCCTCGTCGCGTTGGGGTGCGGACGCACGGATCCTGATGCCCTCGCTGACCTACCTCTGCGTGACGGCGTCCCAGCCTCCCCTGTGTGGCGCCAGCGGCGCGCATGACGGTGAGGCGGTGCCGAGCAAGCCGGTGCAACAGGTCGGCGACCGTCTCGGGCACGTCCCTGCCGTCGAGGTCGCGTCGCGCGTCGAGCACCGCGGTGGTGGGACGTCGGTGGTCATGCTTCCTCTTGCGGACGCTCTCCGTCGTCCTCAGAGAAGACGCGGTGACGAACCTGACAACTCGTAAATCAGCCAAAAAGTTGGTCTATGCAGATCAGCTCTGGCGCCACGGGCGCAGCCGCGGCCACCATCCCGGAACCGCGGCGCGGTAGGTGTCGTACTGGGCACCGAAGTCGCGGCGCAGCACGGGTTCCTCGTGCCAGTGGACCATCGCGGCGAACGCCAGGCTCACGACCACGGCGTAGGGCAGCAGGATCCACTGTCCGAACAGGAGCGCTTGCCCGAGGATGAGCGAGAGCACCGCGAGGTACATCGGGTTGCGCACATGTCGGTACAGCCCGCCGACCACCAGCCGGTCGGGCGGGGCCACGGGTGCGGGCGTGCCGAAGCCCTCAGTGACGAATCGGGCGAAGGCGGAGATCAGCACGGCGAGTGCGATCACCAGCACGACTACGCCGAGAATCCGGAAGGGTAGCCAGAACGGTTGCATCTGCCAGCGGGTGAGCAGCCAGGGGATGAGGCCGGCGACGCCACCCGGTGCCAGCACGAAGAACGCGGCGGAGCCGAGTGCTGCCTTCCTGGTCTGCATGGCGCAAAGGCATACCTGCCGAGAACCATCAGCGGTAGCTCTTGTCCGCGTTCTGGCACGGTTTCTCACCCGGATGGACTACCTAGCGACGGTGGCGATCTCGTACCGCGTGCAGGGTGACCTTCACTGGATAGATGGCCGTTACGGCGGTGCCGAGGGCCGTCAGCGGCCAGGAGGATGCCGTGACGCCCGCGGCCAGCAAGGTCAGTCCGGCGACATAGGTCGTCAGCAAGCCGATGGCGAACAGAGCGGTGCCGGACATCCGGAGATGCCACCGCGGCCTGCTGAGCTTCGTGGCGAATGCTGGGTCTTCTTGCGCGAGGTGTTGTTCTATCGCGTCCAGCTCACGCTTTTCGTGCTCCGTGAGTCCCACCTTGCCTCCCGGTTCTGAGGTGCCCGGTTCCTTGCCCCGCGCGCCGCGCATACGGGCGCAGTGTGCGTTCCCACCAACTCAGAGCCTGATCGGAGTCGGTGAAGATGTCCAGTGCGTCACCCAGCAGTTCGGCGCCGCCGAGTGCGAGCGATACGTAGCGCTCGGCGTGCGGTCCGAGGTACCACGCGGCGTCACCGATCAGCACGATTCGCCTGTGCACCCATCGATCTGTCCGCGCCCAGCCGCTGCTCGGTTCACCGTGCACTCGCGACACGAGTTCGGGTACGAGCCAGCCGAGGTCGGCGAACTGCTGCTGCCGGGGTGTGTCCGGTGCGTGCCGCCAGGCGAAGGACACGGCGGACTGCTTGTCCCGCAGGGGATGCAGTCGAAGGGATCTGGTGGCGAGCTGCATCGACACGGCGCACGACGAAGCCAGCTTGATCCGGCCGGACAGCGTCGACCAGCGCGGCAGATCGTCGCCAGGAGGGGAGAAGACTGCGTCCCTGATGGCGGAGCACGCTCCGTCGGCGCCCACGACCAGGTCGAACCAGTCCTCGTCGCCGTTGGCGAACGTGGCGGTGACGCCGCAATCGTCCGCGACGAGATCAGGCACTCGCGTGTCGCGGCGGCGCGCTGCCGCGCCGATGACGTCGTACAGCACGGCGACGACGTCGTCCCGGTCCAGCACCGGGTGCCGTGGAGAAGGCTTGGGGTGCACCGAGAGCGGTACGTGGGCGCCGTCGACCTGGACGAGAGCGCACCGAGGTTGGTGTGCCTGGGCCGCTTCGGCAGCTCATTGGCGCTCGAGCTCGCCGCCCGCGGAACCGGGGTCCTCGGCATCGACTCCAACCCCAAGATCGTCCAGCAGCACGCACAGGAACTCACCCACGCCGTCGTCGCCGACACCACCGACCCGGAGGTGATGAGACAGCTCGGCGTCGACCAGTTCCAGCGCGCCGTGGTCGGGATCGGAACCGACCTCGAAGCCAGCATCCTCACCACCGCCCTGCTGGTGGACTTCGACATCCCCCACATCTGGGCCAAGGCCGTCAGCCGTCAGCACGGTCGCATCCTGCAACGCATGGGCGCGCACCACGTGTGCTGCCCGAGCACGAGATGGGCGAGCGCGTCGCCCACCGCGTAACCGGCAGAATGCTCGACTTCATCGAGTTCGAGGACGACTACGCGATGGTCAAGACCCGCGCTCCGGCAGAGGCCGTCGGTATGCCGCTGGACCAGAGCCGTCTGCGGTCGAAGTACGGAGTGACAGTGGTCGGAGTGAAGCGACCGGGCGAGGGCTTCTCCTACGCCACCGCAGACACCGTGATCAACCGAGGCGACGTGGTGATCCTGGCCGGCCGGACCTCCGAGGTCGAACGCGTGGCCGACCTGACCTGACACAGGTAGAACAGCATCACCCACGCGATGCCCGACCGGGCGATGCCGAGCATCTGCTTCGTCTGCTGCGCCAGCCCACCCAGGCGAAGGTCGCGACAGGACGTTTGCAAGGCTGTGGAGATGCGCCGATTCGTGTTCGACTCCAGTGGTGTGGTCCGCCCGCGGGCTCTCATCGGCATGTTGGCGGTAGTTCCAGTAGTGGTGCTCGCGCTGGCTTCATGGGGTGGATGGGCGGGGCTCATCACCATTGCCGTGATCCTCGCAGGTGGTCTCGCCGTCATCATGCGCAGTGACGGCTGAGCCGGGCGAGTTGCTCAAAGCGCTTGGTGTGCAGGTGTTGCGGCTGCTGCCCGGGAGGAGCTGATCTTCTCCGTCGGCGCCCTCATCGAAAGGACCTCGCAAGGTTGCACAGTGCAGGCTTCCGGCACACTACCGACGCGGACACATTCGGTCGGGGTGAGGGTCCGTGCCAGACCACTCCGGGGAGAACGGGCACCGGCCGGAGGATCAGAGGCGGGGCTACCTGCGACGCGGAAACGTCGTTGAGGTAGTGGTCGATTGGGGAGCAGTCATGAGTTCGCGCACCGTGCTCATCGGCTACAACGTCCGCGGTCGACGGGTCGTCGCGGCCTTGCGTGAATGTGGGCGCACGACTGGCTTCACCGTGGTCGACTCCGATCCCCAGCGAGCAGAACAGGCCGTCATGGCGGGCGTGCACGCGGTAGTAGGTCCGTGCTGGCGTCTACGCACATTGTGGTTGGCGGGCGCGCACATCGCCGACCACATCGTGGTCGCGGTGCCGGACGACGACATGGCACAACGGATCATCTCCGCGGTGCGTTCGATCAACGACGATGCCACGATCATCACCGTCGCCCGCAGCTCGGAACAACACCAGATGGTCGAGTACCTCGGCGCCGATCACGTCGTGAATGTGAGTCAAGTCGACGAGTGGGTTCCTGATGCGGAGCGCCCGCATGACGGTGGCAAGGCGTTTGCTGATCTCGAGTGGACGGTCATGGAACGCGCGGTGACGCACGACGAGATCGGGTGTTCGCCGCTCGACTGCCGGCATCAAGTGCTCGCCGTGGTGCGACGCGGTCGACGGTTCTGGGCCGAAGACCCGGCTGTCGCGGTGTTGCGTGGCGAGGACAGGTTGCTCGTGGTGAGCCCCGGGTCGCCCAAGGGGTGACGAAGCCGGTTGCATCACCATCGCCAAAGCGCAATGAATTCGCAAGGTGGCCAAGCCTCCGCATCCGTGCTCGAAACCGGTCAGTCGCGGATACCGTGCGAAGAGCGCGCAGCAGGACGGTGCGCGCTTATTCGGAGGCACCCAACTGATGACCGCCGGTGACGGCCCAGCGGCAACGGTGCTCGACCTGGCCGTCGAGCCGACCATCAATCTGTCGGCAGTGCGCGGCCACATAGCCACGGCACTGCACGATCTGGGCGAAGACCACCTCTACGACGTCGTGCTCGTCGTCACCGAACTGGTGAGCAACGTCCTGGACCACACACCCGGCACGGGGCGACTCCGCGTCTTCTGGCACACCACACGGTGCGAGATCACGATCGAAGTCGACGACCAGTCGCCGGCGCAGCCGGTGCACGGGCATTCACGACTCGGCGACACCAGAGGCCGGGGCATCGTGGTTGTCGACAACCTCGCACGCGAGTGGGGCACCCGTCCACTGCCTGACGGCGGCAAAACGGTGTTCGCGTCGGTCCCTTGCCCAGACGACGAGAACTAGCCCGATTCACCAGCGCTCGATCATGTTCACCATCCGCACACCGGTCGAGAAGCTCGACCCGCGCCCAGGCGCCAACGGCCACATGACCGGCAGCCACACGATGCTGCTCCCGGCCACCCATCTGCACCTCGTGGAGTCGGCGGGCACGTTGATCGACGGCGGGCTGACGTTCTGTTCGGTGTTCGCCGAACGCGGTGAGTACCGGCTGTTCCTGGAGTTCTCCCACGGCGGCAGGCCGCACACCGCCGTCTTCACCGTCGCGGCCGGGTAGCCGCCTCACCTCTGTCCTCAGCGCGTCCCAACAGGTTGCTCAGAACTCCCTCAAGTGTTGGCAGGACCCACGCCCGACGATGAGTGGTGTCGGTGAACGGGGGAGCCGTTCCCGGTGTGGATGCCCGCGTGCATGAGCAGGTCAGCGCCGAGTGGTGAGGTCGCCGGCACGCCGGGCATCCCGGGAACGACGGATGCTTCATGGGGAGACAACAACTGTGAACAAGGCTGCACGCAAGCCAAGTGCCGCACCCGTGGTCGAGGCGAAAGCGGTGCACGGCCGCGAGGAGCACATCGCACAGATCACCGCGAACCTGGGGAGGGTGAGTTGCGACCGGCGGAGCAGGGTGCTGCTGGTCAAGGCCGCACCTGGAGGCGGGAAGACCCGACTTCTCACGGAGGCGACGAAGGTTGCCCGAGGGAAGGGTTTCGCACTCGTCGATGCCACCGGTTCCACTCCTGCTCAGCTGATCGCGCGCCGGCCTGCTAGCGCGCCGGACGTGGCCGAGACTGCGTGGAATCGGCTCCGTGACGTGCCGGAGCACCTGCCTGTTCTCATCACCTTGGACGACCTGCACCTGTCCAGCGCTTCGGTGCTCACCGCGCTGTGCGACCTGATCGTGGCGGTCAGGGGCAGGTCGATTCTTTGGCTGCTCTCCTTCACCTCGGAGCCCGGCGGTGCGCCGTCCGAGCCGGTCAGGACCTGCCTGAGCAAGCTTCGGGGCAGAATCGCCGTGGAACCGGTGCGCAGGCTTGGTCCGCTGTCGGGCGACGAGTTGGCGCAGCTGGTCACCGACCACACCGGCGCTACCCCCGACCCGGCGCTGCTCGCGCTGGTGGAGAGCGTCAACATCACGCCTTGTGTGGTGATCGAGTTGGTGCGCGGCCTGCTCGAGGACGGCGACATCCGGGTGGCCGACGGCCGCTCGCAGCTGGTGTCGGCCACGTTGGCGGGGAACGGAATCGGCCTGCCCTCTCCGGTACCGAGACGCGTGTCGCTGCTGATCGAGAACAGCCTTCGGTGGCTCTCCGAACCCACTGTCAGAACTCTCCGGCTGGCGGCCGTGCTCGGATCGCCGTTCGCCCCGGAGGATCTGTCGGCCATGCTCGACGAGTCACCGGTCAGCCTGCTGTCCGCTGTGGACGAAGCCGTCGATCGCGGGTTTCTGGTCTGTGGCGAGGACAACCTCGCGTTCAGAGCCGAGCCGATCTGGCGCGTTCTGCTCGACTCCGTGCCGACCCCCGTCCGGGCATTGCTGCGCCGGCAGGCAGCGGAGCTGATGCTGTCGCGCCCAGACGGTGTCGAACGTGCCGCGCTGCAACTTGCGCACGTCGCCCGGCCCGGCAACTCCGAGGAACTGGACGTCATCGCCGAGGGCGCCCGCAGAATGGTCGTCGGCGACCCCTCGACAGCCGCGTCGCTGGCGACCCGCTGCATGCAGTTGCTGGAGCCCGAACAGGCCGCACGGGTGCGACTTGCCAGCACGGCGGTCCAGGCACTCACCAGGGCGGGTGAGCTGGACGAGGCCGTAGCCGTGGCGAAGAGCACGATCGAGGAGGCCACTGACCCGGCTGTGCCAGGGGACGCCGAAGACATCGCGGTGTTGCGAGCCTCCATGTCAACCGCGCTGTTGCTGCAGGGCGACACGAAGTCCGCTGTCCGTACGGCCGACGAGGCGCTCGTTCAGCAGGACGCCCCGTCCCGCGAGGCCGTGGCCGCCCACCTCGCTGCCTCTCACCTGAGTGGCGACAGCTCGGCGGTCGAACGAGCACGGGAGATCCTCCGCGCACCCGATCGCCACGACAACGCCGTACGGGTCGGTGCGATGACCGTTGTTGCGTTGGATCAATGGGGTAGCGGCCACGTGGGGGATGCCGTGAGCACCCTGCGTGGCGCCGTCGCGCTCAACCACGCGGCAGGGGACGCGCAGATCCTCGATCCACGTTGGTACCTCGCCCTTTCTCTCGTGAGGATCGGTGAGTACGAGAACGCCGAGGTGGTCGTGCAGGGATTTGCCCGAGCCACGACCCCCACGGCTGAGGCCGCACTCCGAGCGAGGCTGTACCTCGTCACGGGGCAGCTGGACGAGGCTGAAGCGGCCGCGAAAGCCGTGGTCGGTCCGGACGACCGGCAGCCGTCTCTGCTCGCTCCGCAAGCCTGGCTGACGCTGGGCCATGTGGCGTTGCGCCGGGGTGCGCTCGCCGAAGCGGAGAACTGCCTGCGGGCTGTGGAGAAGGACTGCTGGCAGCTCGGCACCCGCCCCTGGCGGGCGGCCTGTCTGTGGTTGCGAGCGCAGGTTGTCGCGGCACAGGAAGGCCCTGCGGCGGCGGTCGAAGTGCTGGCAGGAACCGGGTTGCGAGACGGGGCGCTGCACTGGGTCGTGATGGAGGAACCCGCGGCAGCGTCTTGGCTGGTCCGCTGCGCGCTCGCGGTGCACCGGAAGGACGTCGCCCGAGCGGTGGTCGACACGACGGAGTACATCGCTGCGCGCAACCCGCTCATTCCCGCGGTGCGTGCGGTGGCCGCACATGCGCGCGCGCTCGTCGACAGGGACGTGGATGCGGTGGCCGAGGCAGGCCGGTCGCACCGGAATCCGTGGGCTCAGGCCGCGGCGGCTGAGGATCACGCCGATCTCCTCGCCGTCCGCGGTGATCACGAGACGGCGATCGCCGAGCTGGACCGTGCCATGAACGCCTACAGCGGGCTCGGCGGAGAACGGGACGCCACCAGGGTGCGGGCGCGGCTGCGTGAGCTCGGGGTGTTGCGCAGGCACTGGAAGCACGCGAAGCGTCCTGTCTCCGGCTGGGAGAGTCTCACCCAGACCGAGCGGAAGGTCGCGGAGGTCGTGGCGAGCGGGCTCACCAACCAGCAGACGGCCAGGCACCTGTTCATCTCGCCGAACACGGTCGGGACGCACCTGCGGCAGGTCTACCGCAAGCTCGGGATCCGATCCCGTGCGGCCCTGATCCGACTCGAGACCTCGCGTGTCGTGAACTCGTCGTGAGTACTTCAGGCCTCCTGGCGGAGCGCTGAAGTACTCACGACCACGACCTAGCCGGTCAGCAGTGCGGGCAGGACGCTCATCCGGCGGATCATCCACTCGGACTCCCACTCGACGGCGGTGTCGGCGCTCAGCCGCGCCTGCGGAAACCGGCCCAGGAAGCCGCTGACGGCGAGCTGTGCCTCCAACCGGACCAGTGAGGCGCCGATGCAGTAGTGCGCACCGAGTCCGAAGGAGAGGTGTCCGAGTCCCTGTCGCGCGGCGTCGAAGCTGTCGGCCTCCTCACCGGGTTCGCGGTTGGCCGCCGCGATGCTGACCTGCACGGCGGCACCCTTGGGGATCAGGTAGCCGCCGAGCTCGATGTCCTCCAGGGGGAAGCGCCAGGTCGGGTGCGGGAACGGTGGATGCACCCGCAGGGTCTCCTCGATCCACGCCTTGATGTCCTCTTCGGTCCGCGGCCGTTCCGTCGGGGGCCGGCGCAGGGCCTCGTACAGCGCCGCGGAGATCAGGCTCCCGGTCGTCTCATAGCCGGTGATGATCATCCCGAGGGTCCAGACGATGACCTCGCCCTCCGTGACCGCGGCGTCCGGCCCGTCCGACGAGGCCAGCAGGCCCGTGATCACGCCGTCGCGCAGCGCGGACGGGTCACGCACCCAGTCCTCGACAGCGCCGAACAGCGCTCCGATCGCCTCTTTGCGTGCGGGGTAGTCGGCGGAGTACAGCATGACATCGGTGATGCCGCGCAGTCGTCGCTCCGCCACCTCCGGCAGGCCCAGCATCTCGGAGATGAACGCCAGCGGGATCTTGTGCGTGAAGTCCGTGACCACGTTGACCTCGGTGGCCGCTGTTCGTTCGAGCTCGTCGAGGAACCCCTCGACCTTGACGGCGACCCGCTCGCCCCACCGCTCGGTGTTGCGTGGACTCAGCACCGGCGCGTGGATGCGGCGGATGCGCGCGTGGTCGGCGCCGTCGCTCATGATCATCGCGCGGGCGTACTCCGGGGGTGGCTGAGAGCCGACCATCAGGCCCGGCTTGCGCATCCAGTCCGGAACGAGCGTGATGTCCTTGCCCATCATGGGATGCGTGAGCGCGGTCTTTGCGAGTTCGCGGTCGCACACGACCCACGCGTGCCGGTCGAGGTAGGGGATCCGCACGACCGGTGCAACCCGCGCGGCCGCGAGCAGTTCGGGCATGCAGTCGAACGGTCCGGGATCGACGGGCATCGTCGTCAGTGGCGCTTCGGCCAGGTCTGCATTCGTGTTGACACTCACTGAGCGGTACCTCCGGTGGGGACTCGGCCTCGGGCGGCCAGGGATTCGACGAGGTCAGCTGCCAGCTGTGGGGCGTCGGCGTCTTGGTGCTCCTCAGCCAGTGCGCGCGCCCGCCGCCGATAGCGTTCGTTGTGCAGAACGGTGGTCACGGCGTCACGCAGGCTGGTCTCGGACACCGCTCGCCGGGGCAGCACGACGCCCGTCCCCGACCAGTCGATCCGGGCCGCGACGTCGGGGTTCTCCTCGGTGGCCGGCGCGGCGACGAGGGGCACACCGTGGGCGAGGGCGGCGTTGACGCCGTTGTAGCCGCCGTTGGTCACCATCACGTCCACACGCGGCAGCAGGTGGTGGTAGGGGATGAACCGCTCCAGCCGCACGTTGGCAGGCAGCGGTCGCAGCAAGTCGACGTCCAGGTCGCTGCCCGTGGTGACGACGACGAGGAGGTCCTGTCCTGCCAGTGCCCTGACGGCTGGCACGAGCAGCCGCTGGACGTCGTTGGCGGTGGTGCCCTGGGTGATCAGCACCACCGGCCGGTCTCCGTCCAGGTCCTCCCACCAGCCGGGCGGATCGAACCTCTCCGGCGGAAGCCCGAAGAGCCCGCCGACGAAGTGGGTGCCAGGCAGCAGGTCGCGGCGGGGGAACTCGAACGAGGGCACCGTGCTCACCAGGTAGAGGTCCGGTGGGCGCGCGATGTTCTCCATCGCTCGCGACCGCAGGCGCGGGAGGCCTGCCTCGGCCCTGGTTCGATCGGCCTCCCGCCTGAGATCCCGCAGGGCCACCTGATCTCCGGTGAACCGCAGGAGGGTGTTGCGGACTCGGCGCAACGGTGAGGTGCTCGGCGGCAGCCCCATGCCCAGCGGCCCGGTGTCCGTGCTGCCGAGGATGTAGATCGAGTTGCTCAGCCAGGCGAGGGGAATCCCAGTGCGTTCGCTGGCGAAGCACGCGCCGTAGCACATGTCGTCGGCCAGGATGCAGTCAGCGGGAAAGCGGTCCAGCAGGGCGAGCAGGTCGGCCAGCTGTCCGGGCGCCGTGCGGTAGAAGATGTCCCGGATACCGATCTTGAAGCTGGCGAGCCCGGTCAGCCCGGCGTGGCCGGGGAAGGCCTCCTCCCGGCTCCTGCCGCCGAAGTCGAGCCCGGCGCTCATGGGCTCGAAGATCGCCCCGGCCTGTTCGACCTGTCGCTGGAAAGCCCGTCCGGTGTACCAGCGCACCTCGTGGCCGCGCTGGGTCAGCTCGCGGGCCACCTCGACCATGCTGACGACATGGCCGGGCGCCGGTGTGGTCGCGATCAACACTCGCGTCAACGTGGCCTCCGTCGGATTTGGGTTGTCCTGGGCCAGTTTCAGCCCACCCGCCTCCCGCGGAAGGGGGTGCGGCGAAACCTCACGCGACCAAGTGAGATGCAGCCCCTCGGCTCCCTCGAACGCCTCTGCTGGGCACCCGGCGAATCACCTGTCGTCCTGCCCCGCAGGTGATGTGGACAGGCTCTCCTGGCGCGAAAAATGGTTGGCGAGTCGATCCGACATCGCCATTTCTTGAGCCCATCCGCTCATGTCCTGGCCGCGCCTAGTGGAGGAATCTGAGTGACGCCCTTGCAGGAGAGAGGTGGGCGAAAGCGGGTTACCGTCATCGGTGCCGGCATCGCCGGCCTGGTGACGGCCTACGAACTGGAGCGGCTCGGACACCAGGTCGAGATCGTCGAGGCGAGCCACGACATCGGTGGCCGCATCGCCACACATCGTTTCGTCGGCCGCGACGGCTCGGGGCCGTTCGCCGAACTCGGGGCGATGCGGATCCCCGCCGGGCACAGGCTGACCAGGCACTACATCGCACAACTCGGTCTGCAGCACCAGGTTCGCCCGTTCCTGACGTTGTTCTCCGACGACGCCGCGTACCTGCCGGGGCCCGCCGGCCACATCCGGGTGAGGGACGCGCACGCCACGCTCGTGAAGGAGTTCGCCGCCGGATTGCCGAACCGGTCTTACCGGGAGAACACGCTTCTTTTCGGTGCCTGGCTGGACGCCACCATCAAAGCGGTGGCCCCGCGTCAGTTCTACGACGATGTGCACAACGAGATCGGCGCGGAACTGCTCGACCTCATCGACAGGATCGACTTGACTCCCTTCCGATGCGGGAGCACGGGCAACAGGATCGACCTGCCCGCCTTCTACGCCGCCAACCCCTTGATCAGATCGCTGTGCCCGCCACACCTCGAGCGCTTCCTCGACGACGTGCTCGACGAGACGGGTCCGGGCATCGTGCGGCTGCGCGACGGGATGGACCTGCTGCCGCGCGGGCTCGCCGCCCGCATCCGGGGCCCGATCTCCACCGGCAGCATCGTGGAGGGCATCGACGTTCGTGGCGACGCCGTGGTGCTGCAGGTCCGCCAGGGAGACAAGACTTTCGCCAGCACCTGCGACTACGTGGTCTGCACCGTTCCGTTCACGGTGCTGAGGACCATGCGGCTGACCGGTTTCGACCAGGACAAGCTCGACATCGTCCACCAGACGAAGTACTGGGCTGGGACGAAGATCGCCCTGCACTGCCGGGAGGCGTTCTGGGAGGCCGACGGGATCAGCGGCGGAGCGTCCTTCACCGGTGGCCACGTGCGCCAGACCTACTACCCGCCGGTCGAAGGTGACCCGGCGCTGGGCGCCGTGTTGCTCGCGAGCTACAGCATCGGACCGGATGCCGACGATCTCGGCCTGCGCAGCGATGAGGACCGCACCGCACTGGTCATCGACGAACTGGGCAGGATGCACCCCGAGCTGCGCCGGCCGGGCATGATTCTCGGGACGGCCGGCCGGGCCTGGGGCGACCATCGCTGGTCTCGTGGCGCGGCCACGGTCCGTTGGGGTCAGGAAGCCGCCGTGCGCGAGGCCGAGCGGCGGGAGGCGACTCGTCCGCAGCAGCGACTTTTCTTCGCGGGTGAGCACTGTTCGTCGAAACCCGCGTGGATCGAGGGCGCCATCGAGTCGGCGATCGACGCCGCGCACGAGGTCGAGTGGTACGAGCCCTGGTCGAGCCACGTGTTCGCCACCGCCTGGGAGCGACCGGCATGAGCGTCTTCGACCTGCCTCGGCTCCATTTCCGCGGAACGGCCGTCTCGCACCTGCCCACCGGACCCCGCAACGGCCTGCTGGACCTCGCCACGAACACCGCGCTCACCGCGGACGGCACGCCGTTCCCGGCGGAACGTCCCGCCGGGGAGTACCACGACCACCTCGACCGGTCGGGACCTCGCTACGACGCCACCGGCCGCCCGAACACGGACGGTCCCTTCAGTGCCGCCAAGGGCACGAACTTCGCGGGCAGCGGGCATTTCTCGATCGACGCGCGGATCGTCGCCGCCGAGGTGCGCGCGGGTGAGATCGACACCTCGGACCCGGTCATCGGACGTGCGGTTGACATGTGGGGCCACTACAACCCTTATCTCGCGACCACGGCGAACCGCGCCCGTGTGTTCGACGTCGACCCGTCGTCCGACCGCACCACGACGCTCGTGGTGGGGCAGTTCGGTTTCGGGCGGGACGGACGCTCCCACGACGTCGGGTACCTGGCCACCGGAACCGTGCGGGGCTTCCAGCCTCCGCGCTGGCACAACGACTTCCACGGCCCGGACGCCGGCGACCACTGGCTGGCGAAGGAGCTGCGCAGGTCCGTGGTTCACCAGTTCGTCGTGACCGAGGACGACCTGACGTGGCTCGACGATGCCGCGGTTTCCCCTGTCGTGCAACGGTTCCTGGAGGCAGAGGCGGCAGGCCTGGCGGTGCAGTTCGCACTCAGCCACCTGTCCGCGCCCGCCGCGCCCGACCAGCCGGGGCGCTGGCTGCTGCGTGGAACCATCGCCCCCTGGCACGAGCACGAGCTCCGCACGTACCCGGCAGGCCGCCTGCTCCTCCCGGAGGCCGAAGAGGCAGGCGCTCTGCACAGCGCGTCCGTCGAGCTGGCCGACGACCACGTCACCCTCAACCTGATCACCGCGCTGCCCACCTCCTCGGCCGGTTCGCCGGTCGACGTCGGAGATCTCGAACTGCGCACGGTCAGCGGCAGGCTGGTGGCCAGGGTGCCCAGGCAGGCCTATCTCGGCCCGGACTACGACCTGGCCTGTGGAGTCGTGACGGTCGCGGCGGAGTCCGCGGCCGACGAGGGACTGTTGCTGGTGGCCGTCGATTCCCGGATGTCGTTGCGGGAGCAGGAAGTCAACATTCAGACCGACGACGCGAGCCTTGTTCTTGAACATCCGCGCACCCCGGACGACGCGGACCACGACGCCGAGGTCCTGGTGCGGTCCTACGTCCGCGGCCGTCCGCGCGCGGTCCACGGGATCACCGTGCGATCGGACGTCGACATCGTCCGCCTGGGCGCCGAGCCAGGCTCCTCCTTCGTGGACACCGACGACACCGGCCTGGGCCGGTTCACATTGAGGGGCGCGAAACCCGGTACCACCACGGTCCGGTTGCCGATGGGCGCCGGGTGCCTCGCGGTCCGGGTCCTGCCCGACGACTGGCGACTGGACGCGATCGACGACGACGAGGTGAACTTCGAGCTGGTCCATCGGGAGGTCTTCGCCTTCTACGAGCACATGTTCTCGTTCATGAAGGAGGAGGTCTTCAGCCTCGCGGACCGGTGCAAGGTGGAGACCTACGCGAAGTTGATCTGGCAGATGTGCGATCCGCGCAACAAGGCGATGACCTACTACATGCCGCCGACGCGCGACCTGTCCGAGCCCAAGGCACGGCTGCTGCTGAAATACCTGCGGGCTCAGCAGAAACCGGACGCCGTCCTGCTGACGGTGCCGACGGCGGACCGCAGTGGGCACACCCGGATCACCACACGGGATGAGCTCGTCCGCGTGTTGCGCGAAGCGGCGGCCGTCGAACTGGCCGTCATGCTCCAGTACCTGTACGCGGCCTACTCCGTGCCGACCCATGGCGCAGGTCTGGAGTACGTGCGGCGCGACGTCTGGACACCCGAGCAACTCCAGCTCGCCTGTGGTGACGGTGGCGAAACGCTCGACGAGGGCATCCGCAGCATGCTGCTCACCATCGCCAGGGAAGAGATGATCCACTTCCTGCTGGTCAACAACATCCTCATCGCGCTGGGCGAGCCGTTCCACGTGCCGTGCATCGACTTCGGCACCATCAACCACGAGCTGCCGGTGCCACTGGACTTCTCCCTCGAACGGCTCGGGCTCGGCAGCGTCGAGCGGTTCACGCTGATCGAACAGCCGGAGAACCTCGTCGACGACCTGCGGCGAGGAGACACCGTGTCGCCGGACGACCCTCACCCGTACGGCTCGCTGAGCGAGCTGTACGCCGCCATTCGCGACGGACTGCGGCACATTCCGGACCTCTTCGGAGTCGAGAAGGGCAGGGGAGGAGGGGAACACCACCTCTTCCTGCGGGAGTCGATCAACCAGCACCATCCCGATTACCAGCTCGAGGTCGACGACCTGCCCAGCGCACTGTTCGCGATCGACGTCATCACTGAGCAGGGCGAGGGAGGCGTCCTCGAACCCGGAGCGGACGAGGAGTCGCACTACACCTCGTTCCTGCGGATCGGAGAACTGCTGCGCGACGCGCCGACCAGCGGCGCCGGACCGTGGCGCCCTGCCTACCCGGTGATGCGGAACCCGACGCTGCGGCACGGAGATCCCGCCAGGGAGACCGTGACCGACCCGGACGCCCGCACGGTCATGGAGCTGTTCAACCGCGCGTACTTCCTGACGTTGCAGCTCATGGCCCAGCACTTCGCCGAACGCCCGGACGGCAGCCTGCGGCGTTCCGACCTGATGAACGCGGCGATCGACATGATGACAGGCTTGATGCGCCCGCTGGCCGAGTTGCTGGTGACCATGCCGTCGGGACGGCGTGGCAGGACCGCCGGGCCGTCGTTCGAGCTGACCGAGCAGCCGGCACCGGTGTCGCGTCCGGACGTGGCCAGGCGCGCCCTCGTGCGGCGCCTTGACGAACTCGCGGCCGACTGCGGCAAGTGCGCGCTGGTGCCGGCGAAGGTCGGGGAGATGAGCGCTTTCTGGGCGGACCACTTCCGTTCGCAGGGAGCGAACCCGTGTTCGGCCTGACCGGCTGGAGCCGGGAGGACATCGCCGATCCCTACCCGGTGTACCGGCGTTGCCGCGAGGCCGCCTCGGTCCACAAGGGACAGTCTGGTGCCTTCTACGTGTTCTCCTACGACGAGGTCTCCCAGGTGCTGTCGAGCAGGTCCTTCGGTCGTGAGGTGCCTGTCCCCGCCGAGGGGCGGGCACTGCGGGCGATCGTGGAGAACTGGCTGGTGTTCATGGACCCGCCGCGCCACACCGAACTGCGCTCCCAGCTCGCCAAGGAGTTCTCCCCGGCGGTCGTCGCCGGACTACGGCCCCGCATCACGCAGATCGCGCACGAGCTCCTGGCGCGACTGAACGGGCAGCGGGAAGCCGACCTCGTCGAAGGGTTCGCCGCACCACTGCCGATTCTCGTCATCTCCGAACTGCTCGGCCTTCCGGCGGAGCACCACGCCTGGCTTCGCGCCACCGCGATGGCGCTCCAGGAAGGCAGCAGCTCCCGGCGCAGCAGCGCTGGCCAGGCGCGAGCCGAGGCGGCCGCCCAGGAGTTCGCGGCCTACTTCCGCGAGCTGGTGCGGCTGCGGCGCGGCGAGGATCGCGGCGACCTGCTCACGATCCTCGTGCGTGCCAGGGACAACGGCGTGCCGCTGAGCGTGGACGCCATCGTGGGTACCTGCGTTCACCTGCTCACCGCCGGGCACGAGACCACAACCAACTCTCTGACGAAAGCGGTGCTGGCTCTGCGGGCGCACCCCGGCGTGCTCGACGACCTGCGTGAGTCCCCCGAGTTGACGCGGGCCGCGGTCGAAGAGCTCCTGCGGTACGACCCTCCTGTCCAGGCCGTGACGCGGTGGTCGAGGCAGGACCTCCGCCTCGGCGGGCACGAGGTACCCACCGGCAGCCGGGTGGTGGCACTGCTGGGGTCGGCGAACCGGGATCCCGCACGATTCCCGCATCCCGATGTGCTGGACGTGCATCGGCGGGCTGACCGGCATCTGGGCTTCGGCCTGGGCATCCACTACTGCCTCGGTGCGGCTCTCGCGCGTGCCGAGATCGAGATCGGACTCCGGGCGCTGCTCGACGGTGTTCCTGCGCTGGGCCACGGAGACCACCAGGTCGACTACGCCGACGACATGGTCTTCCACGGACCCTCCCGGCTGGTGCTCGACCTGTCCGGCACGAAAGGAAAGCATCCATGACGCAGCCGGCCGCCACGGCCTGCCTCGCTTCACCCCGCGCCGTCGCACGTTCCCGCACCGATCGCGGGCAGGGTGACCGCATCTCCCTCTCCGCCGCGATCACCCACGGGGCGTACCTGTGCACCGAAGACGTCCGCTCATGGCTGGCAGAACGCCGTCTGGCAGGGGACTTCCACGTGGAACGAGTCCCGTTCGACGCGCTCGACCAATGGCGGTTCGAACCCGGCACCGGCAACCTCGGCCACCACAGCGGGCGGTTCTTCACCATCGAGGGCCTGCACGTGGTGGAGCGCGACGGACCGCACGGAGACGGGCCGCGCCGAGAGTGGCAGCAGCCGGTCATCAGGCAGCCAGAGGCAGGCATCCTCGGCATTCTGTGCAAGGAGTTCGACGGGGTGCTGCACTTCCTGATGCAGGCCAAGATGGAACCGGGTAACCCCAACCTGGTGCAGCTGTCCCCGACCGTGCAGGCCACCCGCAGCAACTACACCAGGGCCCACGGCGGCACGGACGTCAAGCTGATCGAGCACTTCCTCCGGCCGGAGCGCGTCATCGCCGACGTGCTCCAGTCCGAACAGGGCTCGTGGTTCTTCCGCAAGGTCAACCGCAACATGATCGTGGAGACCGTCGACGAGATCGAGGCGGACGACGACTTCCAATGGCTCACCCTCGGCCAGATCGCCGCGTTGCTGCACGAGGACCTGACGGTGAACATGAACGCCAGGAGCGTTCTGTCCTGCCTGCCCTTCCCGGACAGCATGCCGGAAGCGCTGTTCTCCGACACCCAGCTCCTGTCATGGTTCACCGGTGAACGGTCGCGCCACGATGTGCGCGCCCGCCGCATCCCTCTCTCGTCGGTGTGCGGCTGGAAACAGGGTCCGGAAAGCATCGAGCACGAGGAGGGCCGCTACTTCAAGGCCGTTGCCGTCGCCGTTCGAGCGGGGAACCGCGAGCGGGTCCAGTGGACCCAGCCGCTGTTCGAGGCAGTCGGTGTGGGAGTGGTGGCATTTCTCCTGCGCGACATCGGTGGCGTACCGCACGTGCTGGTGCACGCCCGTGCCGACGGTGGCTTCCTCGACACGGTCGAGCTGGCCCCGACCGTCCAGTGCACGCCACGCAACTACGCTCATCTGTCCGCAGTGGATCGACCGCCGTTCCTGGATCTGGTCCTGAACGCGCCGCTGTCACGAATTCGCTACGAGGCCGTCCATTCCGAGGAGGGCGGGCGCTTCCTCAACGCCAACAGCCGTTACCTGGTGGTCGACACGAACGACACCCAGACGCCGCTGAACCCGCCTCCCGGCTACGCCTGGGCCAGTCTGGCCCAGCTCACCGCGCTCACCCGGCACGGGCACTACCTCAACGTGGAGGCCCGCACCCTCCTGGCGTGTCTCAACGCCACGGCGGCACAACCGAGAGGAGGGGCGTGACATGGACAGCACACCAGTCGTCACCGTGCTCGGAGCGTCCGGGTTCATCGGCTCGGCCGTCACCGGCGTCCTGGCGGAGCTTCCGATCCACCTGCGGCTCGTGTCGCGCGGCGCGATCACGCCACCGCCCGGCCGGGCCGAGATGACCGTGCTCACCGCTGACCTGACCGATCGGGCGGCGCTCACGGCGGCGGTCGCCGGCTCCGACGCGGTCATGTACCTGCTGCTGGGTGACGGTGGGTGGCGTGCGGCCGAGACGGACCCGGCCGCCGAACGCGTGAACGTGGGGGTGATGCGGGACCTCGTCGACGTGCTGCGGCCCCGCAGTGACTCTCCTCCTCTGGTCGTGTACGCGGGGGCCGCCTCTCAGGTCGGCGTCCCACCGCGGGAGCCGCTCGACGGGACCGAGCCTGACCGCCCGGCGACCGCCTACGACAGGCAGAAGCTGATGGCCGAGGAGATCCTGATGAAGGCGACGGCGCAGGGACGCGTGCACGGCATCAGCCTGCGCCTGCCGACCGTGTTCGGACCTGCCGGCCATGGTGTGGTGTCCGCGATGGCTCGCCGGGCACTCGACGGCGAGCCGATCACCATGTGGCACGACGGCACCGTGCGACGGGACCTGGTCCACGTCGACGACGTCGCGGCGGCCTTCCTGGCCGCGCTTGCCCATCCGGATCTCCTGGTGGGCGGTCACTGGCTGATCGGTGCCGGCGGAGGAGACGAGCTCGGCGACGTTTTCCGGCTCGTCGCTCAGGCCGTCTCGGAGCGCACCGGGCGAAAGCCCGTCGCCGTGACGTCCGTGGCTCCACCGGAGCAGGCTCCTGTCACGGACTTTCGCAGCGTCACGCTCGACTCGTCGGCGTTCCGGGCGGCCACCGGCTGGATTCCGCGAATTCCGCTTTCCGAAGGGGTGCGCCGCACCGTGGCCGCTCTCACCCACCACAGCGATGGAGAGGTTCGCGCATGACCGTGCGTGTATGGGATTACTTGCCGGAGTACCAGGCCGAGCGGCAGGACATCTTGGAGGCCGTGGAGATGGTCTTCGACTCCGGCCAGCTCGTGCTCGGCGCGAGCGTGCGCGGCTTCGAGGAGGAGTTCGCCGCCTATCACGGGGCGGGGCACTGCGTCGGGGTCGACAACGGTACGAACGCGATCAAGCTCGGCCTGCAGGCGCTGGGCATCGGGCCTGGCGACGAGGTGATCACCGTGTCGAACACCGCCGCGCCGACCGTCGTGGCGATCGACGCCGTGGGCGCGACCCCTGTCTTCGTCGACGTCCGCGAGGACGACTTTCTCATGGACACCAGCCAGGTAGCTGCGGTGATCACCGAACGGACGCGGTGCCTGCTTCCGGTGCACCTGTACGGGCAGTGCGTCGACATGGCCCCGTTGAAGGATCTTGCCAGGCGGCATGGTCTGTCCATTGTGGAGGACTGTGCGCAGGCGCACGGCGCTCGACAGGGTGGCACGATCGCGGGCTCGTTCGGCGACGTGGCGGCCTTCTCCTTCTATCCCACCAAAGTCCTCGGCGCGTACGGCGACGGCGGCGCGACGATCACCTCGGACGAGAGCGTCGCGGAACAACTGCGGCTGCTGCGGTACTACGGGATGAAGGACCGCTACTACACGGTTCAGACCCCCGCCCACAACAGTCGTCTGGACGAGGTTCAGGCCGAGATCCTCCGGCGCAAGCTCAGGCGTCTCGACGCCTACGTCGCCGGCCGCCGCTCCGTCGCCCAGCGGTACGCCGAGGGCCTCTCCGACACCGATCTCGTCCTTCCCGGGATCACTGCGGGCAACGAGCACGTGTACTACGTGTACGTGGTGCGCCACCCCCGGCGTGACGAGATCATCGAGCGTCTCAAGGCCCACGACATCCACCTGAACATCAGCTACCCGTGGCCGGTGCACACCATGACCGGGTTCGCCCACCTCGGGTACGGCAAGGGTGCGCTGCCCGTCACGGAAGCGCTGGCGACCGAGATCTTCTCGCTGCCGATGTACCCCTCGCTCGCCTCCGCCACGCAGGACCGTGTCATCGACGCGTTGCGCGACGTGCTGGCGTCGCTGTGAACCCCTGTCCCACCAAGCCACTGGAGCAGATGTGAAAGCCCGCGAACTCGCCGTCGAAGGGGCGTTCGAGTTCACCCCCACCATCTATCCCGACGACCGGGGGCGGTTCCTCTCGCCGTTCCAGGAGGAAGCGTTCACCGACGCACACGGCGGCCCGCTCTTCCGGGTCGCGCAGACCAACCACAGCGTGTCCCGGTACGGCGTCGTGCGCGGGATCCACTACACCGCAACGCCTCCAGGCTCCGCCAAGTACGTCTACTGCGCGCGGGGCAAGGCCCTGGACATCGTCGTCGATCTCAGGGTCGGCTCGCCCACGTTCGGTCGATGGGACGTGGTGGTGATGGACCAGCAGGACCACCGGGCCACCTACTTCCCCGTGGGGGTCGGCCACGCGTTCGTCGCACTGGAGGACGACACCGTCATGTCGTACATGCTTTCCGGCAGCTACGTACCGGAGAACGAGCTGGCGCTGTCGGTGTTCGATCCGGACCTCCGGCTTCCTCTCCCCGGCGACCTCGAACCGGTTCTCTCCGAACGGGACCGCGCGGCGGTCACGCTCGCCGAGGCGCGGACCCGAGGCCTGCTGCCCGACTACGACCGATGCCGCCAGATCGAGCGGGAACTCCTCCCGCTGGCCGGCTGACCCCCCCAACCAACCCGAAAGGTTCTGATCATGACCCGTGCCGCCCAGACCCTGCCCGTGCCGGACGCCGTCGGCGAGCTGTACGACCGGCTGACGCTCAGCGCGATGAGGGACGGCAGCTTCAACCCCAACGTCCACATCGGATACTGGGACACGCCCGACTCCGAGGCGTCGGTCGACGAGGCGATGGACCGCCTCACCGACGTGTTCATCGAGCGGATGAAGCTGGACGCCTCGTCTCGCGTCCTCGACCTCGGCTGCGGGGTCGGAGGCCCCGCGCTGCGTGTCGTCGAGCGCACCGGTGCACGTGTCACCGGCATCAGCATCAGCCACGAGCAGGTCCGGACCGCGAACCGGCTCGCGTCCGAGGCCGGGTTGGCCGCCCGCGCCGTCTTCGAGCACGGCGACGCGATGAAGCTGCCGTTCGCGGACGCCTCGTTCGACGTTGTGATGGCGCTGGAGTCGATGTGCCACATGCCGGATCGTCAGCAGGTCCTCGCCGAGGTGTGCCGCGTGCTCGCCCCCGGCGGACGGCTCGTGCTGACCGACATCTTCGAGCGCTTCCCGCGCAAGGAGGTTCGGCACGGCGGGATCGACAAGTTCTGCCGCGACCTCATGTCGACCACCGCTGACATCGACGACTACGTCCCGATGCTGCACCGCGCCGGGCTGCGGGTGCGCGAGATCCTCGACGTCACCGAGCAGACCACGTTGCGCCTCGCCGAGGAGCTGGCGAAGCTCGCGCTCGGTGGTGAACGCCCCGCGGCGCTGGACGAGGGCAACTTCCACTTCTCCGACGACGACTTCAAGCCGTCCGACTTGGCGGGGGCCGACGACTTCGGCTGCCTGTTGGTCACCGCGGAACGCCCTCGCTAACCAGCTCGTGGGTGGTTTCCGTTGCCTGAGCGACGGAAACCACCCACGACCCCGAGAAAGGCAGGACCACATGACGGACACCGACGTGCTGATCGTCGGCGGCGGGCCGGTCGGGCTGGCGCTGGCGCTGGACCTCGCCTACCGCGGGATCGGCTGCGTGGTCGCCGATGCCGGTGACGGAGTGGTACGGCACCCCAAGGTGAGCACGATCGGTCCGCGCTCGATGGAGCTGTTCCGCCGCTGGGGTGTCGCAGAGGCCGTCCGCAACGCGGGATGGCCGGTCGACCACCCGCTGGACATCGCGTGGGTCACCAGGGTCGGCGGTCACGAGGTGCACCGGTACCACCGCGGCACCGCAGCGAACCGGCCGGTGTTCACGCACACCCCGGAGCCGGACCAGATCTGTCCTGCCCACTGGCTCAACCCGGTGCTGATGGAGGCGGTGGGAATCCACCCGCACGGTCCGCTCCGGCTCAGGACGACGGTCGAGGACGTGCGGCAGTCCGACGACCGGGTCGAGGCCACTCTCACCGACGGTGCCACGGGCGAGGTCGACACCGTCCGAGCACGGTTCCTGGTCGCGTGTGACGGAGCTTCCTCGCCGATCCGGCAGGCCTGCGGTATCGATGCTCCGCCACGCCACGAGACGCAGGTCTTCCGGAACATCCTCTTCCGCGCCCCGGAACTCAAGCAGCGACTGGGGGACCGGGCCGCCCTCGTCTACTTCCTCATGCAGTCCCAGGCACTGCGTTTCCCGATGCGTTCGCTGAACGGCAGCGACTTGTACAACCTGGTCGTCAGTGCGGATCCCGGCCTCAAGCAACGAGACGCCCGCGAACTGATCAGCGAGGCCGTCGCGCTCGACACCCCGGTGGAACTGGTGAGCGACGGTGACTGGCACCTCACCCACCGGGTCGCCGACAGCTATCGGTCCGGCAGGATCTTCCTCGCGGGCGACGCCGCGCACACGCTCTCACCTTCCGGCGGCTTCGGCCTGAACACCGGCATCGGTGACGCCGCCGACCTGGGCTGGAAACTCGCCGCCGCACTGGAAGACTGGGCCGGAGGTCACCTGCTCGACACGTACGAGACCGAGCGCCGGCCGATCGCGGTGGAGAGCCTGCGGGAGGCCAATCTGAACCTGCGCCGCACCCTGGACAGGACGGTTCCACCCGAGATTCACCTGGATGGCCCGGAGGGGGAGAGGGCGCGTGCGGACCTGGCGCAGCGGCTCGAGAACAGCGGGGCACAGAGGGAGTTCGACGCTCCGGAGATCCACTTCGGACTGTGCTACCTGTCTCCGCTCGTCCTCGACGATCCGCACGCCCCGGCGCACGTGGGCAAGCCGGACGCCGGCTGGCGTCCTGGCAGTGATCCCGGCAGCCGCGCCGCGCACGCGTGGTGGGACGCGTCGACCTCCACACTGGACCTGTTCGGACGCGGTTTCGTGCTGCTGTGCTTCGCCGAGGACCGCGGGCTCGAAGCGGTGGAACGGGCGTTCGCCGATCGGGCTGTGCCCCTGACCGTGTACCGAGGAGGCGACCAGAAAATCTCCGAGCTGTACCAACGGTCCTTCGTCCTGGTCCGTCCCGATGGTCACGTGGCGTGGCGCGGCGACGAGTTGCCTTCGAATCCCGCCGCCCTCGTCGACACCGTGCGTGGAGACCGAGCCCGGTAGTGCTTTGCCGGGCCGGGCAGGCCCGCCAGCCTCGGAGCCGAACTTGCGCCCCACAACGTCGACCGGTCTCAGGACTTCCTCATGGATTCCTCAGAGTTCGACCAAGCGGTGGCCCCACAGACGATCCGAGGATTGAGCCGTCCGGTCCGCCCAGGGCCGGCACGGCACCGGAGGATCGGAATTGAGCATCGACACGAACGCCAGCGCGACGGCCAGCGGAGCCGAAATGGCGGAGCCGCACGGCCACACGGGTCTCGGACGCGGCTCCGTGGTCGGTCCGAGGCGGGCCACGACGTTCTGCGAGGCGTTTCAGCAGACCGCGGTCGTCGCGCCGGACGCGGTGGCGGTGCGGACGGTCGGGGACACGCGGACCTTGACGTGGCGGGAGTACGCGGACGAGGTCCGTGCGGTAGCCGCGGGGTTGAGCGCGCTCGGCGTCGGACGTGGTGACACCGTCGCGCTGATGATGGCAAACCGGGTGGAGTTCTACCCGCTGGAGGTCGGTGCGCAGCATCTGGGCGCCACATCGTTCTCGGTGTACAACACCTTGTCCGCCGAACAACTCGCTCATGTGCTCGCCAACGCCGGTGCGAAGGTGGTGCTGTGCGAGGAGCAGTACGTCGACCTGGTCCGGCGGTCCGGGGTTCCGGTCGAGCACGTGGTGTGCGTCGACGGTGCCCCCGCGGGCGCCATCACCGTCGAGGAACTGGTCGGCCTCGGTTCGTCGGGATTCGACTTCGACGCGGCGTGGCGGGCGGTCCAGCCGGACGACGTGTTGACCCTGATCTACACCTCGGGCACGACAGGCGAGCCCAAGGGCGTGGAGATGACGCACGAAAGCCTGCTGTACGAGGTGTACGCGGTGACCGAGGTGCTGCCGGTGGAGTTCGGTGACCGGATCACGTCGTTCCTGCCTTCCGCACACATCGCGGACCGGGTGTTCTGCCTCTACTTCCACGAGGTGCTGGGCAGCCAGATCACCGTGGTGCCCGATGCGAGGCAGGTCGCCGCCGCGTTGCCCGACTGCCGGCCGACGATCTGGGGCGCAGTGCCCCGCGTGTGGGAGAAGCTCAAGGCGGCCATCGAGGCCGCGGTGGCGGCCGAGCAGGACGAGACCAGAAAGCAGGGGCTGCAGTGGGCGCTCGGGGTCGCGGCGCGCAAGGCCGAAGCCGACCTGGCCGGAGCAGAGCTGTCCGAGGCTGAGCAGATGGCTTACGCCAGGGCGGACGAGCTGGTGCTTTCCGGCCTGCGCACCAAGATCGGGCTGGACCGGGTGAAGTGGACGGTGTCCGGTGCGGCGCCGATCCCGAAGGAGGTGCTGGCCTTCTTCGGCGGGCTCGGCGTGCCGATCTCGGAGCTGTGGGGCATGTCGGAGCTGAGCTGCGTGGCCAGCGTGGTGTCGCCGGCCGAGCACAGGTTGGGCACGGTCGGCAGGCTGCTGCCGGGGATGGAGGGCAGGATCGCCGAGGACGGGGAGTTCCTGGTGCGCGGACCGCTGGTGATGAAGGGGTACCGCAAGGAGCCGGCGAAGACCGCCGAGGCGATCGACAGCGATGGCTGGTTGCACACCGGTGATGTGATGACCATGGACGGCGATGGTCACCTCTCTGTCGTCGATCGCAAGAAGGAGCTCATCATCAGCGCCGCCGGCAAGAACATGTCGCCCGCGCACATCGAGAACGTCATGAAGGCCGCTTGCCCCTTGATCGGCGGCATCGCCGCGACAGGCGACAGGAGGCCCTACAACACCGCCCTGATCGTGCTGGACGCCGAGACCGCGGCCGCCTACGCCGTCCGGCGCGGGCTCCAGGACGTGTCTGCCGCGGCGCTGGTTGCCGACGCGGACGTGATCGCCCGGATCGGGGCGGGGATCGCCGGCGGCAACACCAGGCTGTCGCGCTCCGAACAGGTCAAGCGGTTCCAGATCCTGCCGACCTTCTGGGAGCCGGGCGGGGACGAGCTCACCCTGACCTCGAAGCTGCGGCGCAAGCCCATCGCGGAGAAGTACGCGATCGAGATCGATGCGCTGTACGCCGACTCCGCGGGAGTGGGCGTGCACGAACCCGCACCAGCTCACTAGGCGGACACCATGGGTGTGCGTGCGGGCACCAGCGCGATCGTCATCGGTGCGGGGCTGGCAGGTCTGGCGACCGCCCGGGTACTGAGCGACCACGTCGACGACGTGCGCGTCCTGGAACGGGACCGCCTGCCCCTGGAGGCCGTCCCGCGCCCCAGCGTCCCGCAGGGGCGGCATGCCCATGTGCTGCTTGCCTCCGGTCAGAGGCAGTTGGACGACTGGTTTCCGGGACTCGCCGACGAACTGACGGCGGGCGGCGCGGTCAGTGTGCCGGCTGATCTCGGCTTCATCTCCTCGTCCATGAGCCAGCCTCTGCTGGAGCGAACGATCCGCGGGCTGCTGTTGCGACAACGGCCCAACGTGTCGGTCAGTGACGAGACGGCGGTGGACGGCCTGCTCGTGGAGGACGGCCGGGTGGTCGGCGTCGAGGTCGACGGTGTGCGGCACCGGGCCGACCTGGTGGTGGCCTGTTCCGGTCGCCACACCCGTTTCCTCGACCAGTTGGCCGGAACAGGGTTCCCGGCACCGCCGGTGTCCGAAGTCCGCATCGACGTGGCGTGCGGAACTTGCGTTGTGCCGCGGCAGCCGGACGATTTCGCCGGTGCGCTCGCCGTCGCCGTCGATGATCCGGCCCTCGGCCACCGAGTCGGCCTGATGGTGCCGGCGGAGGGCGACCGGTGGATCATCACCCTCGCTTCCTTCCACGACGACGGACCCCCGGCCGATCCGGCCGCCTACGAGGACTTCGCCCGGTCCCTGCCGTTGCCGCTGATCGCCGACGTCCTGGCACAGGCCGAGGCCGCGACACCGGTCATGACCTACCGGATGCCCACCAGCCAGCGTCGCCACGTGGAACGGTTGAAGCAGACCCCAGCGGGGTTCCTCGTGCTCGGCGACGCCATCTGCAGCTTCAACCCCCTTCACGCGCAAGGGATGTCGTCTGCGGCTCTCCAGGCCCGAGCTCTCGGACATGCCATCTCCCGGCACGGCTCCGCCTCACCGCGCTTGCCCGGTGCTTTCTACCGGCGGGCCGCCAGGGTGATCGACCTGCCGTGGCGGATCGCGGCAAGAGCAGATCTCGCCGACCCCCGCATCAGTGGGCCCGACCTCGTCGGCACCGACCTCGTCGACCGCTACCTCGACAAGGCGTTGTGGGCAGGCCACACGTCGGTTCCGGTGGCACGTCGAACGATGCAGGTGCAGCATCTGCTGGCCCGGCCGGAAACTCTGATTACCCCGGCCATGATCGTCCGGGTGCTGCTGACCGCGGTCACTCGGCCACGAAGGCGTTGAGGTGGGACAGGAATTCGGGCCAGGCCGGTTCGGACGCGGTGAGCAGATGGTTGCCGCTGTCTAGAAGGACCAACTGGCTGTTGGGAATGAGGGCGGCCAACTCGCTGGCCTGTGTGGCCGGGACACGTGCGTCGTTGCGGGAGTGCAGGATCAGCGTCGGGCACTGCACCCGATGGGCGATGCGGGAGACGTCGATGTCGGCGAACTCCTCCAGGAACCGCACTCCGTTGGACGGTGAGGTCGTCTGCCGCTGGAAGGCGGTGAAGTCGTCCCAGTCCTGCGTTGTGCCATCGGGCAGGAACTGCGAGGCGAAGATCCGCAGGAAGCCGGGATCCTGGTGACGCCACCCCACTCGGGCCACCTCCAGGTCGATACCCGCCGCCTCACGTTCGTCGTCGTCGCGGGCCCGGACCAGCCGCCCGCGGGCATACGCCCCGGCCAGGATCAGGTGGCTGACCCGCTCGGGACGGCGTACGGCGTAGGCGACGGCCACCGCACCTCCTTGTGACACCCCGAGCAGCGGGAACCGGTCGAGTCCGGCCGCCTCCACCACGGTGTCGAGGTCGTCGACCCAGTCGTCGAACGTGAAGCTGGGCACGTCCCAGTCCGACATCCCGCATCCCCGCTCGTCATAGCGGATCAACTGCCGGTCGCGGGCGAGACCGGACAACCAGTGCGACCACACCGGGGTGGTCCACTCCAGATCGAGGTGGGTCATCCAGTTCGCCGCCTTCAGCAGCGGTGGGCCGGAGCCGACAGTGGCATAGGCGATCCGGGTGCCGTCCTCGGCCCGGCAGAAGCGGATCACCTGACGGCTCGCACCGTCCGGCACTACGGTGCCCGCGGGCCTGGGCCGGGCCACCGCGGCCGGAGCCACGAACTGGTAGCCGCGCCGGTGCACCGTTCGAATCGACTGCTGCTGTTCGCCGGTGTCCCCGATGGCGAGACGCACGGTCCGCAGGGCCGTGGTCAGCGCGGCCTCGCTGACGAAACGGTCGCCCCACACCACGTCGAGCAGCTCATTCTTCGGCACCACCCGATCCCGGTGCGTCACCAGGTGACACAGCAGATCGAAGGCACGCGGCTCCACGTGGACCAGCTCGCCCGCTCGACACAGCTGGTGACCCGCGATGTCCAGCTCGTACTCGCCGAAGCGCAACACTTCCCCCGCCATCGACGCAGCTTACTGATCTTGCTCGGCCAGGAAGGTGTGCAGCTCTTCCAGGAACCGCGGCCAGGCGGGCTCGTCGGCGGTCAACAGGTGGTTGCGGCCGTCGAGAACGACCAACCGGCTGTCGGGGATGAGCTCGGCCAGTTCCGTCGCCTGCGAGAGCGGAATTCGCGGGTCGTCGCGGGAGTGGACGATCAGCGTCGGGCAGCGGACCCGCCGAGCCAGGTCCGCTACGTCGAGTCGGGTTTGTTCCTCCAGGAACCGGGCTCCGTTGGCCGCTGAGACCGAGCGCCTCTGGAAGCTGGTGAACGTGTCCCACTTCTCCGGAGTGTCGTCGGCGAAGAACTGGGCTCCGAAGAACCGCTGATAGCTGTGGTTCTGGGCGTGCCACCCGGCGAGGGTGAGCTTCAGGTCGAGTGCGGCCTCGGCCCGTTCGGTGGCGTCGCGTGCCTGGGCGATCCGGCCGCGCGCGTAAGCCGCGTTCAGCACCAGTCGGCTGACTCTCTCCGGCCTGAGTGCGGCGTAGGCCGCCGCCAGAGGACCGCCCTGCGAGACGCCGAGCAGCGGGAAGCGGTCGAGTCCCGCCGCGTCGGCGACGGCGTCGATGTCCTCGATCCACTCGTCGAGCGTGAAAGTCGTTGTCCAGTCGGACAAGCCGTATCCCCGCTCGTCGTACCGGATCAGTCGGCGGCCACGAGTGAGGCCCTCGAACCAGTGCGCGAACTCGGGCACGGTCCGTTCCAGGTCCATCTGGCTCAGCCAGTTGGCGGTTCTCATGAGGGGCGGTCCCTCGCCGGTGGCGGCCCAGGCGAGACGCGTGCCGTCCGCCGTCCGGCAGAACCGGATGACGTCGCGGGACCAAGAGGTTTCGACAGCGGCATTGGTCGAAACAGGGGGCTCGGCTACCTCTGTGTTCGTCGAAGCCACGAACTGATAGCCGCGGCGGTGCACGGTGCGGATCAACTGTTGTTGACTGCCGGTGTCACCGATGGCCAGGCGAACGGTGCGCAGTCCGGTGGCGAGGGCTGCGTCGGAGACCGGCTCCCCACTCCACACGGTCGTCAGCAGTTCCTTTTTGGACACCACCCGGTCGCGATGCGCCACTAGATAGCACAGCAGGGCAAGGGCTTTGGGCTCGATGCGGACGGGTTGCCCGTCGTGGCGGAGCCGACCAAGGCCCGGGTCGAGGTCGAACCGTCCGAAACGGTAGATCGCCGAGCTCACAACCAAAGCCTACTGTCTCGGCAGTCGTAGACTCGTCCGCCGGATGCCGGTAGCGCACTGCTGCGTCCGCGACTTACAGCGGGTGGGCCACGCCTTCGCATGACCCACCCGACCTGTGCGTGCCGAGAAGTACGTCCGTGCAGGTCAACGGGCATCGATGGGTGGTGGTCGTCATCCGGCATGATCGCGGCCGTGTTGGCCCGTTTCGCCTATCTCGCCGTTTCCCACGCCTTCGCCGCGCTATGCCTGCGTTCGAGTCCTGCTTGCGCAGGAGGGGCTCGGCAGCCGGATCGAGCTGTCAGCGAGTGGCCGCTCGGAACCGCCTCCTGGCTCAGACGGTCGGAACAGTCCCGCCGTCGATCACGTACTCGGCGCCCACGATCGCCGAGGCGCGGTCCGACACCAGGAACCCGACCAGGTCCGCGATTTCCTCGGTGTTCGCGAATCGCCCCAGGGGTACTCCTCCCAGGGAGTCGTAGATGGTCTGCTTGGCCGCTTCACGCGTGAGTCCGTTGCCTTCGGCGATCCGGTCCACGAATCGTTCGTAGGCTTCGGTCTCGATCCCGCCGGGGCTGATCGCGTTGACCCGCACGCCACGCGGCGCGAGCTCGTTGGCAAGTCCCTTGCTGTACGTGCGCAGAGCGGCCTTCGCTGCCGCGTACGCCAGGGACGCGTCGTACTGGGGTAGTTCACGCTGGATCGAGGTGAAGTGCAGCACCACGCCCGCCCCAGACTCGATCATCGCCGGGAGAAGAGTTCGATCGAGCCGCACCGCTCCCAGGAAGTTGAGGTTCAGCTCGGTGAGCCACTGATCATCGGTGATGACCGCGAATCCACCGGCCGGCGTCGACGCACCTCCGACGACGTGCACCAGGATGTCGAGGGCGCCGCCTGCCTCAGCGATTCGAGCGGCCACGGCATCGGTGCCCTCGATCGTCGTCACGTCCGCTTCGACGAATCGGTCAGGGTGCTCGTACCCGTCGGGCATCGTTCGCGCCGTCACGTACACGTCGGCACCCATTTCTCGCAGCCTCTCTGCGACGGCCTTGCCCGAGCCCTTCGAACCGCCCGTGACCAGCGCCCGGCGACCGTCGAGACGATCGCGATCTGAACCAGACAATTTTCTCTCCACTGAAGATCGACGTGGCGCCAGTTCGGTCAGGCTGTGTGGTTGGCGATGACGAGTTCGGCGACGAGGCCATCCCGCAACGCGAACCGGTAGTCGAGTTCGGCGACGCCGCCCGGGAAGGTGCCCTCGAGCCGCACGGTCACCACCCAGTGGTTGTCGTCGATTCGGTGAGCGCCGATCTGTTCGGTCGTGTACTCGAACTCGAACCCGGCGTCCCGCAGGAACGCGTGGACCTCTTCTCGGCCTCGGAAGGTCTCGCCCTGGTCGACGATCACCGCGTCCTCGGTGAGGAACGACGAGGCGGTGTCGGCGTCGTGGACGACGTGGGCGGCGAAGAACTCGCGCACGGTGGTCGGGAGCAGATCGGACGGGAGATCGGTGTGCTGTGTCATGAGCCCATCGTGTGACCTCACGGTGCGGGAGGGTCAAGCCGTGGACTCTCCCCCTGGGAGAGAGTCCAGAATGCGGGGGTGCTGACCATCGGGGAGTTCTCGCGGCTGACCCACTTGAGCGTGCGGACCCTGCGTCGGTATCACGAGGCGGCCCTGCTGGAACCCGCCGTGGTGGACGAGACCACCGGTTACCGCTACTACGGCGTCGACCAGATCCCGACCGCGCAGGTCATCCACCGGCTCCGCGAACTCGACGTCCCTCTGAGCGATGTTCAGCGAATCCTGCGGACCCCCGACCCCGGTGTCCGGGCGGCTCTGGTCGCGGACCACCTGCAACGCCTCGAGGACGAGCTCGACCGCACCCGGGCCGCGGTCGTGTCGCTGCGCCGCCTGCTCCGGCCCGACCCCGCGCCGATCGACGTCGAGCTGCGTGCGGAGCCTGCCCGTACTGTCGCGGCGGTGGAGGCCGTAGTCAGAGGTCGCGACGTCGCGACCTGGTTCGCAGGCGCGATGGCCGAACTGGAGGCGGCTGTTGGCGCCGCCGTGACCGGACCGCCGGGCGGCTGCTACGACAACGCCCTTTTCGAACAGGAGCGCGGTCACGCGCTCGTCTACCTGCCGACCGCTGCGCCACCTCGCACCGGACGCGTGCACCCCGCAACTCTCCCGGCCGCGGAACTGGCCGTCACCACCCACATCGGCGAGCACGACGGCATCGAGGTCACGTACGGCGCACTCGGGACCTGGGTGGTGGAGAACGCGATGTCGGTGGCCGGGCCGGTGCGGGAGGTCTACGCCGTCGGCCCTCGTGACGCAAGCGATCCCGCTGCGTGGCGCACCGAGATCGGCTGGCCGGTCTTTCGCGTCACCTGAAGCGGTCAGTGCGGAGCGGAGTCTTGGAACAACGAGACAACCGCCTTGATCGCGGAATCACCGCCGAGGTGAGCCTCGAGTCATGTCAAGAGGCCAGGGGTGGCGGCATTTCCTCAGTCGGTTAGTGATCCAGGTACGTGTCGCCGCCCTGGCCGGACCTCGGGGAGGGCACCACCCTGCGCGAGGTCGTTGTGTGGAGGGCCAGACGGGTCTGACCTGCGGATTCGTACCGGCAGCTTGGTTGTGGAGGCGCGCTTCGCGCTGGTGCGACCGGATGTGTCAGGAGCCGGCGGAGGGTAGGTGCTGACCCGCTCGGCAGGACCAGTCGTTACGGACACGCCTTAGCTCCGTGTGCCGTGAACGTCCGCTTCTGCCGATGAGCGGATGTTCCGCACACAGGCTCCGGGCGTCCTTGCATTCGTGACGCGGTCCGGGTTGCGACGTTCGGTGACCGCGGCCGGTCCGCGTCAGTGTTCCGAACGCGCCTACGTCGGCAAGGCGGCTGCGGAGAGGGCGCGTAGATCGTCGAAGGCTTGGGAGAGGTACACGTCCAGGCTCGGCGCGGGGGGTCGTTGATCCAGGCTTCGACAGCGTGCTGGCGGCGTGGTGTGCCCATCCGGACTTCCACGTGATCAAGTAGATGCCGCGGCGCGGTCCGCTTCGGGCTGAGCAGGCGCGGGCGCGCGGGTTCACCGGCCCGAGGAGGACTTCACCGAGTTCCAATGGCTGACGTCACGGAGCACGCCCAGTGAGTTCCCGTTTTGACGCTCGCACCAGGGCGCGGTGGTGAACTGACAATGCTCATCGATATCGGATCTCTCTTCGAGTAGTCGGATCCGGCCAATTAGCGCGCTGATCAAGCCCTGCTCGGCCAGTTGCGCGGAATGTCCGTCACACGCAGAGTGATGCTGATCGGTTCGAAAGGATTCACGAATCGAGACGACGCTGCGCGTGATTGTTCAGGGCTGTCTGGTCGGTGAGACGCGTAATTCCGATCAACGGGAACGGCACCGCGGCGCTCAAAGCGGTCGCTGGCCATCTGGCCACGCAGTTCCCCGACCTGAAGTACGACATCAAGCCCGTGATCGCCGAAGGTGACCTGGTGCGGGTGCGCTCCAACGTGATCCTCACGCCGGGCAGCCGGGGAACAGCGGTGGTCGACATCTTCCGGGCCGAGCCGCAGGACGCGATCAATGGCCGCGCCGCCGAACCGATCGTCCGCGATGCCGACCAGCTGCGTCGACTCCGCTCGCACGCCGCGAAATGTTCTCTGTCGGTGCCCGTCCGCGCGGTGTTGGTGTGAAACCATCGGCCATTCTGAGTGGGCCGTTGGATGCCAGTGCTGGATTCGATCAGGCCGGAACACAACTCTTCACCCCATGACAAAAGGGTTGTCCAGTCGAACATCGCATTTCTTCCTGCCGAAGCAGTGGGCGTCGATGCGCCGCGCCGAGCAACTGGAGCGCGCTACCGGCAGGCATGTCATCCACCTGGAGAAGGGAGACTTCCAGGGAGAGGAGTTCCGGCCGGCGCCGCACATCCTGGAAGCGTGCGCGAAGGCGTTGCGCGACGGTCACGTGCGGTACGTGCCCGGTCCAGGTCTGCCGGAGCTGCGCGACGCCATCGCCGAGGAGGTCACGCGCCGGGGCAGGCCGACCAGGAGGGAGGAGGTCCTGGTCACGATGGGCGCGAAGCACGCGTTGACGCAGAGCCTGCTCACGCTCGTCGACCAGAGCGACGAGGTGATCTTCTCGAACCCCGGCTACCCGCCGGACGAGTTCTGGATCACCTACGCCGGTGGGGTGGTGAGGTACGCGCCGCTGCTGGAGCCGGACTTCCGGTTCGACCTCGACGCGCTCGCGAGGCTGATGACGGCGAAGACGAAGCTGCTGATCATCAACACGCCGCAGCGGCCGAACGGCATGGTCGTCGGGGAGCTGGAAAAGATCGCCGCTCTGTGCATGGAACGCGACGTGATGGTGATCTCCGATGAGATCTTCAGCCACATGGTGTACCCGCCCGCCGCGCACCGGACGATCGCCGCGGTGGACGGCATGGCCAAACGGACCGTGCTGGTCGACACGTTCAGCAAGAGCTACATCATGACCGGGTTCCGGATCGGCTGGTGCGTCGCCGACGCCGACCTGATCAGGACCATGGACATCTTCCAGCAGAACTCGGTCACGAACGTGCCGGCGTTCGTGCAGACGGCCGCGCTCGCCGCGTTGACAGGGCCGCAGGACCACGTGCTGGCCACGCGCGCACGGCTACAGGCCAAGCGGGACAAGGTGGTCGCGGCGCTCAACGCGTTACCCGGCGTCACGTGCCCGACACCGGAAGGATCGTTCTACGTGTTCCCCGACATCCGAGGCACCGGCATGACCGCCCAGCAGTTCACCGACCATCTGATCGACCACTACTCGGTGGGCGTCGTGGCGGGAACGGCGTTCGGCAGTCTCGGTGAAGGACACGTGCGGATCACCTACGCGCTGCCGGACGACCTGCTCGACGCAGGGTTGGAGCGGATCAACCGGGCAGTGAACGACCTGTGACCTTCGGCGGTAAAACCGTTCTCGTGACCGGTGCGGGCGGCGGTATCGGTGCCGAATACGTCAGCGCCTTCACCGCGCACGGGGCGGCCGTCGTGGCACTGGACCTGCCGGAGTTCGACGTCACGTCCGAACGGGACTGGCAGCTGGCGGTGACGAAAGCGGGCCCGGTGGACGTGCTGGTCAACAACGCCGCGGTGTACGGCGACATCGGGCACAAGCGGCCGTTGACCGAACTCACCGTCTCCGACTGGGACCGGGTGCTGACGGTCAACGTGCGCGGCACCTGGCAGGGCATCAAGGCCGTGGTGCCCGCGCTCACCGAGGGCGGCAGCATCGTCAACATCTCGTCGGTGGTGGGCCGGATCGGCGCACCGGGCTTCGCGCACTACGTCGCCTCGAAGAGCGCGATCGAAGGCCTGACGCGCGCGGCGGCGCGGGAGCTCGGTCCACTGGGAATCCGGGTGAACACCGTCGCACCGGGGCTGGTCAGCACCGACGCCACCCGCAGTTTGAACACGCCCGACTACGTCGCGGCGGCAGCGCAGCGCCGGTCGCTGCGACGCGAGATGACACCGCACGACCTGGTGGGCGCGGTGTTGTGGCTGGCCTCGCCCGCCTCGGCGTTCGTCACCGGACAGACCCTGATCGTCGACGGCGGGGAGGTGTTCACGTGACCGTGCGGCCGATCAACCCCGCCACACTCGAACCACTCGAGACCGTTGAGTCCACGACGATCGAGCAGCTCGACGTGGCGGCGTCCCGTGCCGAGGCCGCACTCGCGGGAGCGTGGCCTGTCGACGCCAGGCGACGCGCCCGAGTGCTGCTCGACTGGGCGTCCGTGCTCGAAGCGCACACCGGCAAGATCGTGCACGCGCTGGTCACCGAGACCGGCAAGCCGATCATCGAGGCACACGTCGAAGTGCGCGCGTCCCTGGATGCCCTGCGCTACAACGCAGGCCTCGCCGCACACCTCGGCGGCCACGCGGGGACGCTGCCGGACGGGACGGCGTCGCACCTGGTGCGCGAACCCGTCGGGGTGACGACCTTCATCGTGCCGTGGAACTGGCCCTTGCTCCTGCTGTTGCGTGACCTCGCTCCCGCGTTCGCCGCCGGGGTGACCGCGTTGGTCAAGCCCGCGCCGCAAACGACACTCGTCACCGACTTGGTGCTGTCGCTGGGTTTCCAGGCCGGATTGCCCACTGACGTCGCCCACCTGATCGTCGGGCACGCGGACGTGGGACAGGTCGTGGTCGAGCATCCGCTCGTGCGTGCCGTTGCGTTCACCGGCTCCTCGACGACCGGGGCGGAGATCCTGCGGGCGTGCGCGACGGGCTTCAAGCGGCCGCTGCTGGAGATGGGCGGCAAAGGCGCGGTGGTCATCTGCGCGGATGCGGATGTCGGCCTCGCCGTGAGCGCGGCGGTCCAGGCGGCGGTGATCACGTCGGGCCAGATGTGCATGGCGTGCACCAGAATTCTCGTCGACCGATCGCTGTACCAGGCGGTGCTGGTGAAGGTGCGAGCAGAACTGGAGACAGTGCGGGTCGGCGACCCCGCCGACCCGCGCACCCAGCTCGGGCCGCTCATCTCCCCGGCCGCGGGCGAACGCGTCGAGCGATACCTCGGCAGGTCGTGTCGTCTGCCCGGATTCGCCGGCTATTTCATGCGCCCGGTAGTCGTGACCGATGTCGATGTCGACTCGCCGCTCGTGCAGGAGGAGGTGTTCGGCCCGGTCATGACCGTCGAGCCGTTCATCGACGAGGCGGACGCGGTGCGGCTGGCGAACGCGACGCGGTTCGGCCTGGCGACCGGTGTCTGGACCCGCGACATCGGCCGCGCCTGGCGATTCGCACGGGCGATCCAGGCGGGCACGGTGTGGGTGAACGGCTACAACCACTCCTATCCCGAGGTGCCCAGCGGTGGGTTCAAGTCGTCCGGGCTCGGGCGCACCCGCGGCGTGGCCGGGGTGGAGCAGTTCACCGAGCTGAAGCACGTGCACTTCTCCCTGAAGTGACGGCGATGGCCGCAGGCCAACCGAGGGGGAATTGGCACCCCCGTACCGCTTGCGCTGCACCAACCGGGCCGCGCCTTCGTGACGATCGTCCAAAATGGACAGAACTGGCGGCTCGGCGATCGAGAGGACTAGCATTGCCGTCTGAGTGGACGTGCTGTTCCGGACTCACGTCTGGAGGGTGGTGCAGGAACGTCCGATAACGAACCTCCGCCAGGCCAGCTGGTCGGCCGCGATCACGAGATCGGCCGGTTGCGCGGTCTGCTGGCCGCGCTGAAGACAGGCCGCGGAAGTGTCGTGTGGATCGAAGGCGAACCCGGCGTGGGGAAGTCCGCGCTGATCGCCACAGTGCTCGCGGAGGCTGCCGAGGCCGGCTGCCGGACAGCCCTCGCGGTCGGCGACCAACTCGTCCAGGGTCTTCCAGTGCGTGCGCTGCTCGACGGTCTCGGCCGTGCCGGCGACGTGGCCGAGCTGGACTGGGATGTGGCGGTTGGCGGCGATCCCGTTCCCGTCGCGGTGGAGCGGTTGCTGTCGCTGGTGGATCGCTGGTGTGCGCGGGCGCCGGTCGTGCTGGCTTTCGACGACCTGCAGTGGGCTGACGAGGCGAGTCTCCTCGCCTGGCGTGAACTCGGCCGGCTCGCGGATCAGAACCGGCTGTCGCTCGTCAGCGCCTGCCGGCCGGTGCCGGTGAGGCCTGTGATCGCGCGCCTGCGCAGAACCACATTGCAGCGTCGTGCCGTGCACCTGCCTCTGGGACCGCTCGACCCCACTGCGGTCGTTGCCCTGACCGCGCTGCTGGCCGGAGGCCAGCCGGGGCCGGGACTGCGCGCGGTCGCGACGCAGGCCGGCGGAAATCCGCTGTACGTTCGTGAGCTGGTCGACGCCTTGCTGCGGGACGGGCTGCTGCGGCTCGCCCGTGGAAGCGCGGAACTGTTGTCCGACGGCGAGTTCGCCGGGATGTCACCGGCGGGCGCGATCGCAGCCCGGATGGACTTTCTCACCTCTGAGGCGACGAACACCCTCCGGATGGCCGCGGTGCTCGGTCACGGGTTCTCCGTGTCGGATCTCGCCACCGTCACCGGACAGCAGGCCAGTGAGCTGTTGCCTGTTGTGGACGAAGCGATAGCGGCCGGCGTGCTGGCCGAGGACGACGACCGGCTGGTCTTCCGTCACGGTCTGATCCGTACCGCCCTGTACGAGGCCGCGCCCGTCAGCGCTCGGCTGGCGATGCACCGACAGGCGGCACAGGCGCTCGCGGAGGCGGGGTTGCCCGTCGACCGCGTGGCGGGCCACCTGCTGTTGTCACCGGAGTCCTTCGACGGGTGGGTGCTGGACTGGCTGGTCGATCACGCGGTCGAACTTGCCCACCGCGTGCCGCAGGTCGCTGCGGAGCTGTTGCACGTCGCCGTCGAAAGGTGTGGTGGTGAACCCCGGCAGGCGAAGTTGCTGTACGGGCTGGCCACCGCGCTGCTGTTGCTGAACAGGTTGCACGACGCCGAACGGGTCGCCAGGCAAGCTCTCGCGCAGGCGGCTGAACCAGAGGCGATGGCGGAAGTCGCGTGGGTTCTCGGCCGGACGCTCGCCCGGCTGCGGCGCCACTCCGAAGCGTTGCTGGTGTGCGAGCAGGTCGCGGCACAACCCCGGATACCGGCGGTGTGGCGGGCCAGGCTGAATGCGTGCCGCGCCTACGCGCTGGCGATCTCGGAACAAGGCGTGGCGGCGAAGGCGGCGGCCGAGCGAGCCCTGACGGAGGGCCAGCGTCTGGCGGACGGGACGACCACCGGGTACGCCGCGCTGTCGTTGTACATGCTGCTCGACTACGCGAGCGGCCTCGTGTGTTTGGAACAGGCACTCGCTGACATCGGTGAGGCGCCGGAGACGATGGATCTGCGCGTGCCGCTCTTGGTGAACCGCAGCACGTGTCTCGACGAGCTCGGCCGTCACGATGAGGCCGAGGCGGTCATGGGAGAAGCGCTGACGCTGACTCAGCGACGGGTCACCTGGCGGTTGGCGACCGTGCGCTGCACGGCTGGCTGGCAGTATCTCGACATCGGCCGCTGGGACGACGCGAAGGCGGAGTTCGAGTCGCTGGCCGATGAACCCGACGAATACGTGCGCTGGGTGCTTCTCGGTGGTTTGGCGTTCATCGCGTGCCACCGCGACGAGAAGGCTCTCACTGTGGAGCTGTTGGCCGCCGCGGACCGCATGCCCCAGCCGACAGGTTTTCTGCTCGGAGCTACCAGCCACCTGTGGATGGCACGTGCGGTCGACGCAGAACAACGCCGCAACATCGCGCAGGCCGCGAAGATCTTCATCAGGACGGTCGGCATCGAGGATGGTGTCCGTTACTACGACAGGCATCTCTGGTTGCCCGATGTCGTCCGGCTTGCCCTCGCGATCGGCGATGCCGATCTCGCACACGCGGCGGTGGCGGCCGCCGAGGCCGACGTCGCCGCGGAGCAGCTGCCGAAGCGGCACCTGGCTGCCCGCCGGGCCAGAGCCGTGCTCGACGGCGACATCGCGCGCCTGATGGAGGTGGCCGACGACTACCGCGTCGTGGGACGACCGCTCGAGCTGGGTCAGACGTGCGAGGAGGCAGCGGTCCTGCTCGCCAGGGAGGGAGAGCGAGCATCGGCTCGTGCCTGGTTGACCGACGCGGTGTCGGCCTACCTCCAACTCGGTGCCACGTGGGATGTTCGTCGTGCCGACGGTCGGCTGAGACAGCTGGGAGTGCGGCGCGGCCCGCGGGCGATCCGGCATCGCCCTGCAACCGGGTGGGAGGCGTTGACCCCGACCGAGCAACGAGTCGCCGAGCTCGTGACCGAGGGTCTTTCCAACCCGGACATCGCTGCCGAGATGTTCCTGTCCCGGCGCACCGTGCAGACCCACGTGTCCAATGCGCTCGCGAAACTCGGTGTCGCGTCGAGAACCGAGATCGCCCGCGAAGCGGCTCGGCGCAACCCTCGGTGAGGCTCGTTCGGTGTCAGGGCGCGAACTGAGACGGCGCGCAATGCAATAACTCGGCGAGGTGGCGGATACGAACATCCTCGGCGTTCACGAAGCTCCAGGTCTACCGACAGCGTGGTCGGCTATCGGTTGTCGTGGCCGTCGAGGAGCGTGGATGTCCAGTTTGTGGCCCCGCACGCACGAGCACGTACGGGACGAGGCGTTCATCCGCGCACTCTACGAGGAACACAGCTGCTGGCTCATGGCTTATGCGGTACGCGCTACCGGCGACCACTGGCTGGCGGAGGACCTGGTGCAGGAGACATTCCTGCGCGCCTGGCTACATCCGGAGTCGTTCACCGGGGACGCCGAGGCACATGGCTGGCTGTACGTCGTCTTGCGCAACCTGATCTTCGATCGCGCCCGCTCACGAGCAGTGCGTGCGGCGGAGATGTCGACGCCCGGTGACTCGCCCTCGACCACGCCGGTGCAGCTGAACCACGTACAGACCACAGTGGACTCGATAGTGGTGTACCAAGCGGTGAGGCGGCTGTCCGAAGACCAGCGCCGGGTCCTCTACGAGTTCTACTTCCAAGGAAGAACCAGCGCCGAGACAGCCGCCGTGCTCGGTGTTCCGGAGGGAACGGTCAAGTCCCGAATCCACTCCGCACTGAGAGTTCTCCGCAGGATGGTCGTCGACCGGCGGACGGACTGACGGACCCTCATCCGCTCGCCTGCATTCGGCGACCGATCACCGCACGCAGCGACCGCTCAGCGCGGAGACCAATCCGGCCACCGGGTATCCCCGGTGTTCTGTCCATTCGCAACAACGAAACCCTGAGCAGGAGAAAAGTGGAGCAGGACAACAGGATCACTGTCGGGATCGCTGATGACGAGAGGTCGACCCACGTCGGAGTGCGGGACGTGTTGCAGCGCACCGAGGATGTCGTCGTGGTCGGGGAGGCTCGGGACGGCGCGGCTGCCGTCGAACTCGCCAGAAGGTGCCGGCCGCGGGTGCTGCTACTGGACGCGGACGTGCTGGGATCGGGCGGCCCCGCGGCCATCCGCCTTGTGCGGCGCGACGTCCCGACCACCAAGATCATCATGCTGGGCGCATCGGCGACGAGCGACGTGACCGTTCCCGCTTTGCGCGCCGGCGCGGCGGGCTTCCTGCGCAAGAGTGCTTTGCCGGACGATTTCGTCCGCGCGGTGCGGAGTGTCGCCGCCGGTGGTGTAACGTTGTGCCCAACTGCCACGCGCAATCTGATCGATCAACTACTCGCGGCCGAGACGGAGCCGCCGCAACGCGTGTACGAACGGGTGGGCACGCTCACCGAACGCGAACGTGAAGTGTTGATCCACGTCGCCCGTGGCATGACCAACGCAGCTATCGCTCGCGCCCTTTGGATGAGCAACAGCTCCGTCAAGGCCTACGTCAGCCGTATTCTTATCAAACTTCGTTGCGACAGCCGTCTCCTTGCCGCGCTGATGGCACACGACGCCGGGTTGATCAATCGCCCGTGAGGCTCGTCCGCGCCTTCCGTGGCAATGGTGTCGGTGGTGCCCGCCAGGGCGTCCAGGCTCATCACGGCCAGGACACCGGTGGGATTGATGTTCTTTCCGGTGTCCGATCTGGATGGTGCTGCCGCACGAGCGAGAGCAGTCTTGACGAACTCGATCAGCTCGTCGGCCTCGCGGGAAGCTTGCCACGGCAGACAGAACAGGGAGTCCTGATAGAACGGTGGCCGGTGCGATCGCGGCCGGTCGCGAGACGCTGAGCGAACTCCGCCGCTCCGTTGACGTCCGATGGGAACGTGTCGGCAGCGATGACGACGCGCCGCGCGCTGGAGGTGGAGGCCGCGGGCGGTTCGGCGGAGGTCGAGGCGGTGAAGTTGGAGAACGCGCCGGAGGTGGTGCGCGCGGAGGTGCTTCGCCTGGCCGGCCTGCTGGGCACGACGCCACTGCCGGAACCGCGCGTCGGCTTCGCTCAGGTCGACGCTCGACGCTCGACGTTCGGCTGACGCGGTCGAGCACGGGTGGGTGGTCAAGCTGTTGGACACGGGATCCCCTCGCTTTGGTGCTCACCGAGCACACTGCGCGAATTCCTTGGTACCGCTTGGAAAAAACTCCAGGCCAGAAGCCGAAGGGCTCATGACCCGAAACGGGGAAGTTGTCTGCTTCAACGTCACCGGCTTCGCAGATCGCGAAGAAGTACTCGAGTTGGCGCAGGCGCACGACAGCGGTCAGTTCACGAGTTCGGGTAGGAGGTGGTCCGCCGATTCCTGGAGTTCTCCTCGCAGTACGTCGAGGTCGACGTCGACGAGGGCGCGATGCCGTCTCGGATGAGCGTCGCGGCGGTGAGGTCGAGCGCCTCCTGCGCCGTTCTCGTGTGGACCTCGCACCGTTCACGGTGCAGTACGAGGTGTTCGTGGTAGAGGATTCCGTCGCGGACGTCGCCCGTCGCGGTGAACCCGAGGTCGTCGAAGTAGTCGATGTGGTCGCCGTCGACGGTGTACCGGCCGGTGTAGGCGCGTTTGCGGCCGTCGCGCTCCTCCTCGTAGCGACCGGTGGGCAGGAGTTCCTGGCGGATGCGGCCCTCGGCTGTGACCCACATGCCGACGTGGGGGTGCGGCGCGGTGGCCGGGGGGCGGGTCGCGTCCTCGAACATGGTCTTGGCCCTTCTGCGGTGTGTTCAGCGCGGGTGAGCGGCTGTGAAGATGCGGTCGCGTGAGGCTCGGACGTCCTGCCTGAGCGCGGGCACGTCGACGTCCAGGACGGTGCCGTTCCACTTGCGGACGTGTCCCGCGATGAAGACGCCGTGGATGTTGCGGGGGTCGGAGCCCAGGACGAGCGTGCCGATCGGGTCGTTGAGCGGCATGTTGTTGAGGTCTTCGGCGTTCACGAGCAGCAGATCGGCCTGTTTGCCCGGGGTGACGGAGCCGGTGACGTCGCCGAGGCCGATGCTCTTGGCGCCGTGCAGGGTGGCGAAGTCGAGGACGTCGTGGACGCCGATCCGGGACGGCGTGGTGGTGGTGCCGTAGGCGGCGTTGACGGCGCTCATGCGCTGGATCGCGTGCAGGGCCCGCATCTGCGTGAACATGTCGCTCGCCAGGGCGACCTCGACGTCGATGCTCAGGCCGGGGCGGATGCCGGCGGCGAGTGCCTCGTCGATGGCGGGGACGGCGGTCTCGAGCCCGATCTGCGCTTCGGAGGTGGGTGCGAGGGAGACGCCGGCGCCGGCGTCGGCCACGGCCTGCCAGGCCGCGCCGGTGAGGCCGGTGCAGTGGATCAGGGAGACGTCCGGGCCGAGGACGCCTTCCTCCTCCCAGCGGAGGATCGCTTCCGAGGAGGAGGTGCCGAAGACGGCGTCGACGCTGACGCCGATGTCGAGGTCGCGTGCGATCCGGGCGAGGCGGGGGCCGTAGGCGAGGTCGGGTCCGGCGATCTCGTCGGTGGCCAGCGAGGCGAGGCGCAGGGTGACCAGGCTGTCGCGGGCGGAGAAGTAGGTGTTCTTCAACCGCGTGAGGTCAGCTGGCCACTGGCCTTCCCACTCACCGAAGTGCGGGCGCATCGAGGCGTGCACGCCGCGGATGCCGGTGTCGATCAGGGCCTGGACGGCGGCGTCCGAGTGGGCGGGTGTGCGGGAGTTGTGGGAGAAGTCGAGCATCGTGGTGATGCCGCTGTCGATGGCGGTCAGCGCGGCCAGTTTCGTCCCGATGTACATGTCGTCGGGCTGGTAGACCGGGGCGATGCCGGCCAGGGTGGACATGACGTACTCGCCGAGGTCGTTGACATCGGGCATGACGCGGCGCAGTTGCGCCTCCCAGGCGTGGCGGTGGGTGTCGACGAAGCCGGGGGCGATGATCGAGCCGGTGGCGCCGACGACGATCGCGTCGGTGACGGGCAGTTCGGTGGCGACGGCGGTGATCGTGTCGCCCTCGACGAGCACGTCGCCTCTGGTCAGGATGCCCAGTCCGGGGTCCATGGTGACAACGGTGGCGCCGGTGAACAGGACGCGGCGTCGGGGATCAGAGGCGTGCCGGCGCAGCAGTTCGAGCGTGCTGGACATGGTGGTCCTGCCTTCTGGAGTTCAGCGGGTGAGGTGGTGCCACTTGGTCATGCGGTCGCGCAGGTCCACAGTGGACGCGTTGGCGGAGAACGTGCCGTCGCCGCGGTGGTGGAACTCGCCGGCTCCCCGCTTGGCGGCGTCGAACCACGCCCGCTCCCCGCGCAGGATCCACAGGTGGTAGTCGTCGACGAGCCGGTCGTCGGCCACTGTGCACTCGATGTTGGCGAAGCACTCCGCGACCAGTGGCGCTCGCACCACGGTGGCGGGGGAGGGGGTGAGGCCGAACCGCCGCCACTTGTCGGTGCCCCTGCCGGAGGTGTTGCCCACGCCGACCACGCGCTCGGCGAGGTCGATGGACGGGATCGCGATGACGCACTCCCCGGTCGAGCGCAGTGCGTCGTAGCTGTGGTCCCAGGGGCCGACGATCAGCCCGATCAACGCACCGTGGGCGATCGGCATGTTGAAGCCGTTGGTCATCAGGTTCGCGCGGTGTCCGTCGAAAGTGGACACCATGACGACAGGGCCGGGCTCGATCAACCGGTGCACGTCGCTGATCGGGTACTCGGTGAACCCCTGGCGGTCGAGACTGGCGGTGGTCATGGGTCGGAGCCCTTCTGGTGGAGGCGCGGGCGGTGACGGCGAGCTCGCTCCCGCCGTCACCGGCAGCGCGCACCGCATCCGGCTAGATCGCCTGTGCGGTCGGGAGGATCGTGATCTCGGTGAGGTTGACGTGGCGCGGCACGGAGGCCATGAACGCCACGGTCTCGGCGACGTCCGAGGACTGCAGCACGTCGATCTGGTCGATGAGATCGGCCATCAGCTTGCTGGCGTCCGGGTCGGTGACGTGGTCGGGCAGCTCCGTGTCGACCATGCCGGGCTCGATCGTCGCGACCCGGATGTTCTTGCGGCCGAGCTCGACGCGCAGCAGCCGGGTCAGGTGGCTGATGTAGGCCTTGGTGCCGGAGTAGACCGAGAACTTCTCCAGGATCCGGGTGGCCGCGATCGAGGAGGTGGTGATCAGGTCGGCCGGCTTGCCCGCCTCCGCGGCGGAGGTGAGGTGCGGCACGAACGCGCCGATGACGTTCATGACCCCGGTGACGTTCAGGTCGATCTGGCGCTGCCACTCGTCCTGGCGCAGGTCGGCGATCGGCGAGATGAGCTGCACGCCGGCGTTGTTGAAGACGAGGTCGGCCGTCCCGAGCTGGTCGGCGACCTGGCGGGCCGCGGCGTGCACGGCTTCCCGGTCGGTGACGTCGACCGGGACGGCGATCGCGGTGCCGCCGGTGCTGGTGATCGACTCGACCAGGGCGTCGAGCTTGTCCTTGCGGCGGGCGAGCACGGCGACCTTCGCGCCGAGCTCGGCCAGGCGGGTGGCGGTGGCGGCGCCGATGCCGCTGGAGGCGCCCGACACGACGGCCACGCGGCCGGCCAGCGGGGTGTTGGTGAGCAGAGCAGACATGGTGGATGTCCTCTTCTGGGAAAGCGGGTGGTTGAGGGTCAGACCGCGACGACGACGTCTTCGTGGGCGGTGGCGGCGGACTTGTCCCGCCACGGCGCCAGGTCCTGCTCGATCTGGGCGAGCTTCACCTGCAGGCGGTCGATCGTGTCGGGGCCGAGGTACAGGTGGGTGGGCAGCGTGTCGCCGCTGGTCACCTCGTGGATCAGGGCGGCGCCCTTGACCGGGTCGCCGAGCTGGGTGTGGTTGGCCGTGCCGACCCAGTCCAGCGTCACGTGCGCGGGCGTGCCGTCGTAGTCGGCGATGCGCTCGGCCGCGAGCGACAGCGAGCTGGCGTCGAGGAAGTCGGTGCGCAGCACGCCCGGCTCGACCACCATGGACTGGATGCCGAACGGTGCCAGCTCTGCCGACAGGGCCTCGCTGATCCCGGCCACGGCGAACTTGGAGGCGCTGTACAGGCTCACGCCCGGTTCGCCCTCGAAACCCGACCGGGAGCCGATGTGGACGACCTTGCCGGAGCCCTGCCGACGCATGCCGGGCAGTACCGCGCGGGTCATGTTGATCAGGCCGAAGACGTTGAGGTCGAACAGGGACCGCGCCTCGGCGTCGGTGATCTCCTCCAGCGCGCCAAGCAGGCCGCGGCCCGCGTTGTTGACCAGCACGTCGATGCCGCCGAAGCGGTCCGTGGCGGTCTGCACCGCGCCGGGGATGGCCTGGGCGTCGGTGACGTCCAGCGCGACCACCAACGCGTTCGCCGCCGCCTTCAGGTCTTCCGGCACGCGGTCCGGGTTGCGCACGGCGACCACGACGTTGTCGCCGCCGCGCAGGGCGGCGCGGGCGATCTCCGCTCCGAGGCCGCGGGATGCTCCGGTGATGAACCAGGTGGACATGGGGATCTCGTTCCTTCCGGCTGTTCTGCCTGTGCGGCGGGCGTTTCCCGCTGCTGACAGGAACGAGTTTGTCCACGTGGGACAGCCGGAAGAAGGCCGCGGGTTTCCTGGGAGAAACGCACCCACCCAAGGCACCGCGCCGAGATCTAGACGAGCGGAACCCCCGTCACGGGGGAGGCGAGTGCGGCGTCGGCGTGGGTGCGCAGCCGCCGGAACGCCTCCGCGGTCGGGGAAGTGGGCTCGGCCTGGTAGACGACCAGCTGCTGGTGCGGAGCGCCGCTGACGGTGAAGGTGGCGAACTGGATCTCCAGGTCGCCCACCCGCGGGTGGTGCAGGTGCTTGCTCTCCTGGGTCTTCGGCTTGACGTCGTGCCGGGCCCACAGCTCGGCGAACTCCGGACTGCGCTCGGACAGCGCGGCCACGACCTCGGCGATGCGCGCGTTGCCGGGATCATGCCCGTACGCGGCGCGGATCTCGGCGACGCAGGAGTGCGCCGCGCGATCCCACTGCCGGTAGAACTCGCGCCCGGCCGGATCGAGGAACACCATGCGGGCCAGGTTGTCCGCCGGGGTGAAGCCCGCGTGCAGCGCGTCGGCCATGGCGTTGCCCGCCAGGACGTCCAGCGCGGGTCCGACGACGAACGCCGGTGAGTCGGACCAGCTGTCCATGAGCTGCCGCAGCTGCGCGCTGACCGGCAGGCGGCCGTTGCCGAGCCACGCCCTGGCCTCCGCCGGTCGCACCAGCAGCCAGAGGTGCTCGGTGGTCGCGGCGTCGAGCTTGAGCGCCCGTGCCACCGCCTCCACGACCTGCGCCGACGGGCTGGACTCACGGCCCTGTTCCAGACGCATGTAGTAGTCGCTGCTCACCCCCGCGAGGATCGCGACCTCTTCACGGCGCAGGCCCTTGACGCGGCGGCGCCCGTGCTCGGGCAGTCCGACGTCGTGAGGCGTGAGGGCTGCACGACGGGCACGGAGGAAGTCGCCGAGAGGTGTGCCGCTCATGACGGCAGACTCAACCCGTGCGGCGGCCGCCCGTCAACCGCGGCGACCCTGGGTGAGACGCACCCAGGCTGAGCATCCTGCTCCTGTCCTAGCCTCGGTCGCATGAACCACGAGCGGAACACGGCGCTGGGCGCGTTCCTGCGCACGCACCGTGCTCTTGTTCGTCCCGAGCAGGCAGGGCTGAGCACCGAGGGGCGCCGTCGGGTTCCCGGACTGCGCCGGGACGAGGTCGCCCTGCTCGCCGGGCTGAGCGCGGGCTACTACGCCCGACTGGAGCAGGGACACGAGCGCCCGACCCTCCAGACCGTCGAGAGCCTGAAGCGTGCGTTGCGCCTGGACGAGAGCGCCGCCGTCGAGCTGCACCGGCTGGCGCGTCCCGCCACCCGCGACCGGCCCGAGCGCGTCAGTCCGCACCTGCTGGTCCTGCTCGACGACTGGACCGCGGCGCCCGCCTATGTCCTCGGCCGGTCCGGTGACGTCCTGGCGCGTAACGCCCTCGCGAACGCACTGCACTCGCGTTTCGTCCACCGGGACAACCTGTACCGCATGATCTTCCTCGACCCCGCGGGACTCGAGTTCTTCCGCGACTGGACCGCCACGGCCCGCG
>NZ_JAJAEG010000024.1:0-61161 GCF_047445655.1 Lentzea alba | reverse complement strand
CACGGCCACGCCGCCAACGAACGCGGGCTGCGGGAGCTGGTCGGCGAACTCGCCATCGCCAGTCCCCGGTTCCGCGGGCTGTGGGCCGCACCGTCGCCACGCGGCCCGGTCCGCCCGGGAACCTGCTTCTTCCACCCCGACATCGGCGAGCTGGACCTGCGCACGGAGATCTTCCCGATCAGCAGCGCGCCGGGTCAGCGACTGGTCGCGCAGCCCGCCGAACCGGGCTCGCGCTCCGCCGACGCGTTGGTTCTGCTGAGCACGCTCGCCGCGTGACCGGCGTGGTCCCGGATCAGGTGGTCTCGCCGACGACGACCTGCACGGTGGAGTACTTGCGGCGCAGGTCCTTGAACGGCTGGTACTCCGGCGAGTCTGTGCCGCTCGAAAAGTCATCGCTGCTGGTCAGGCGCCTTTCTGTACTCGTTGATGAGTCCGCCGAGGATGCGCGTGCGGAGCACTCTGTGGGTTTCGGGGTCGAGTACTGCGGCGGGGTGGTGTTGGTCCGCGGGTGGTAGCTGGTCGCGGGCTTGGTGGGGTCTGTGTCGGTTGTAGTGCTCTTGGTAGGTCTTGAGGACGTGCCGTGCGTGGGCTTCGCCGGTGATCAGGCCGTGGTCGAGCAGTTCGCGTCGCAGGGTGCCGATGACCCGTTCGCAGTGGGCGTTCATCCGGGGCGCTTGCGGCGCACTTTTGATCACCCGCAGTTCCTCGGCTTCGAAGACGGTGTCGAACGTCTTGCCGTATTTGCCGTCGCGGTCGTGTAGCAGGGAGCGCAGGGACTCCATGCGCGTCCCGAGGTCGGCGGCGAGGTTCCTGGCTTGCTGCACCGTCCAGTCCTGGGTCGGATGGGTAGTCACGCCGGTGGTGTGCAGGCGTCTGGTTCCGTGTTCGAGGAACACCAAGGCGTACAAGCGTGTGCCGAGTGCTGTGGCGATTTCTTCGAGGGTGGGGTCTGGTGGCCGGAGTGCGGTCGCACCGACTTGGCGACGGGTCGGACCGAGTACCTGACGACCGGGCTGTGGCTGCGCTCGTCCGGCCAGGCATTGTTGCGCGCGTTGTTCCTCGTTCCCTGCCGGGTCCGGCACCAGCTCACCCTGCACGTCGACCGCAACCCGATCGGGATCGGCGGCTTGGCCGAACAACTCGCCGCGCACGGTGCTCACGACCTGATGTTTCCGCCGGATCTCGCGATCCGGGCCTGGCCGGACCGTTCGGCTACGACGTCGTAACCGCGCGCCGCCACCACCGCAACATCGCGTACCTAGCGTTGCCTCCCTGGATACAGGCCTGTATCCAGCAGCTCAGAGGCGGCTTTCGACGAGCTCCGCGCTGCCTCGGCCTTCGTGAAAGGCGCATGCGGATGAACATCTCACTAGCCCGGCGGCTGGTCGCCGTGGCAACGGTGTCGGCGATGGGACTGCTCGTCGGCTGCGGCGCTCGTGTGTCCGACGACCCGTCGACCGGTGCGGCGGGTGCCGGCTGCGTCGACACCTCGGGGTCGTCGGTCAAGATCGGTTTCCTCAACTCGCGCTCGGGCACGATGGCGATCAGCGAGAACACCGTCTACAACTCGCTGAAGCTCGCGGCTGACCAGATCAACGCCGCCGGCGGTGTCGCGGGAAAGCAGCTCGCGATCGTCGCCGAGGACGGTGCGTCCGAGCCGACGACGTTCGCGGAGAAGGCCGAGAAGCTGATCCGCGGTGACTGCGTGGCCGCGGTGTTCGGCGGCTGGACCTCGTCGTCGCGCAAGGCGATGCTGCCGGTCTTCGAGTCCAACAACGCCCTGCTGTTCTACCCGGTGCAGTACGAGGGCCTGGAGTCGTCGAAGAACATCTTCTACACCGGCGCCACCACCAACCAGCAGATCGTGCCGGCGCTCGACTACCTCAAGGAGAAGGGCGCGAAGAGCCTCTTCCTGGTGGGCAGCGACTACGTCTTCCCGCAGACCGCCAACAAGATCATCAAGGCGTACGCGAAGGCGAACGGCATCGAGGTCAAAGGCGAGGAGTACGCGCCGCTCGGGCACACCGACTTCTCCACCATCGTCTCGAAGGTCAAGGCGGCCGATGCAGACGCGGTGTTCAACACCCTCAACGGCGACTCGAACGTGGCGTTCTTCAAGGAGTACAAGAACGCGGGCCTGACGGCGGACGCGATGCCGGTGCTGTCGGTGTCGATCGCCGAGGAGGAGGTCGGCGGCATCGGCGTCGGCAACATCGTCGGCCAGCCGGTGGCGTGGAACTACTACCAGACCATCGACAGCGCGCAGAACAAGAAGTTCGTCGCCGACTTCAAGGCCGCCTACGGGCCGACGAAGGTCACCTCCGACCCGATGGAGGCCGCCTACACCTCGTTGTACCTGTGGAAGGGCATGGTCGAGAAGGCGAAGTCCTTCGCGGTGGCGGACATCCAGAAGGCCGCTGGCGGGGTCACCTTCGACGCTCCCGAAGGGAAGGTGACGGTCAACGGGGAGAACCACCACATCGCCAAGACCGCGCTTATCGGCAAGATCGGCCAGGACGGCCTGATCCACACCGACTGGACCTCGGGCAAGCCGATCGAGCCTGACCCCTACCTCAAGTCCTACCCCTGGGCCACCGGTCTGTCCGGCTGAGCATCCACACTCCGACACCGGCCGGGGACCACCCGGCCGGTGACCTGCCGGTCCGATCTCACGGAGGCATGTCGTGGAAATCCTGCTGAGCCAGCTGTTCAACGGCCTGTCGGGAGGGTCGATCCTCCTGCTGGCCGCGCTGGGCCTCGCTCTGACGTTCGGGCAGATGGGCGTCATCAACATGGCGCACGGCGAGTTCATCATGGCCGGCGCCTACACCGCGTTCGTCGTGCAGAACCTGCTCGGCGACGCCGGGCTGTCGTTGCTGGTGTCGCTGCCCGCGGCCTTCGTGGTGGGCGGCCTGCTCGGTCTCGCCCTGGAGGCGTTGCTGCTGCGGCGGATGTACCACCGTCCACTTGACACTCTGCTGGTCACCTTCGGTGTTTCCCTGGTGCTGCAACAACTCGCTCGCGACGTGTTCGGCACCGCCGGCGTCGACGTCGCTGCTCCGGGGTGGCTGTCCGGTCCGGTGGAGGTCTTCGGGGTCGCGTTCCCGAAGACCCGGTTGTTCATCCTGGTGCTCGCGATCGTGGCCGTGGTCGTGCTCTCGGCGTTGCTCGCGTTCACACCGCTGGGCCGCCGGATCCGCGCCACGGTGCAGAACCGGTCGCTCGCGGAGAGCTCGGGCATCTCCACCCGGCGCACCGACCGCATCACGTTCTTCGTCGGTTCGGGGCTGGCGGGAGTCGCCGGGGTGGCGCTCACGTTGATGGGCTCGATCTCGTCGAACCTCGGCACCAACTACATCGTCGACGCCTTCCTCGTGGTCGTGGTCGGCGGGGTCGGCCAGATCAAGGGCGCGGTGATCGCGGCGTTCGTGCTCGGCGTCGCGCAGTCGTGGATCGAGTACTCCACCACCGCGTCGATCGCCAAGGTCGTGGTGCTGGCGCTCATCGTGGCGTTCCTCCAGGCACGCCCCCAGGGCATCTTCGTCGTGCGGACCCGGAGTCTCGTATGAACCTCAAGTCGTTCCTCACCAACAGGTGGGCGGTGGCGGCCGGGTTCGCCGTCGCGGCGGTCCTGCTGCTCGTCGTGGCACCGGCGCTGCTCTCGTCGTTCCGGCTCGGGTTGCTGGGCAAGTACCTCTGCTACGCCATGGTCGCGGTCGGCATCGGCCTGGCGTGGGGGCGTGGCGGGATGCTCGTGCTCGGGCAGGGCGTGTTCTTCGGGCTCGGCGCCTACATCATGGCGATGCACCTGAAACTGGCCGACGCCCCGCCGAGCACCGGCGTGCCCGACTTCATGGCGCTGATCTCCTCGGACGGAGTGCCCGTCTGGTGGGAGCCGTTCCGGTCCGGCGTGGTCACGCTCATCGCGATCGTGGTGGTGCCGACGGCGGTAGCGGTCCTCTTGGGACTCGCGACGTTCCGGCGCAGGGTGCGCGGCGCGTACTTCGCGATCCTGTCGCAGGCGCTCGCGGCGGCGTTCGCGATCCTGCTGATCGGCAACCCGCGCAGCACCGGTGGATCGACGGGTCTCAACAACTTCAAGGGGTTCTTCGGGTTCTCGCTGCGCGACCCGGCGAACCGGATGACCCTCTACGTCATCGCCGTGGTCGCCCTGCTCGCGATGGTCGCGGTGGCGCGCCAGCTGATGGTGAGCCGCTACGGCGAGCTGCTCGTGGCGTGCCGTGACGCGGAGGAACGGGTGCGGTTCCTCGGGTACGACCCGGCGGCGATCAAGACGTTCGCCTACGCCGTCGCCGCGGTGATGGCGGGGGTGGCCGGGGCGTTGTTCGTGCCGATCGTGGGCATCGTGTCGCCCAACGACGTCGGCATCGTCCCGTCGATCGGGCTGCTCATCGGTGTCGCGATCGGCGGCCGCACGACGTTGCTCGGACCGGTGCTCGGCGCGATCGCCGTGGCCTGGGCCGAGACGTCGCTGTCGGAACGCTTCCCGTCGGGCTGGACCTACGCGCAGGGCCTGCTGTTCATGCTGGTCGTGGCGTTCCTGCCAGGCGGGCTCGCGTCGCTGCGGCCGATCGTGCGCGGATGGCGGGAACGGCTGCGGCCCTCCCACACCGCCGATTCGGCTCCTGTCCCGTCGCTCTCGGGGAGCTCGCGATGAACGCCGACTACCTGGAACTGACCAACCTGACCGTGAGCTTCGACGGGTTCGTGGCGGTGGACCGCGTGAACATGTCGGTGCTGCCGGGCGACCTGCGCTTCCTCATCGGTCCCAACGGTGCGGGCAAGACCACGCTGATCGACGCGGTGTCCGGACTGGTGCCCGCCACCGGCGCGGCGCGGTGGGCGGGCGAGAACCTCGTCGGCCGCAAGGTGCACCGCATCGCCCGGCTCGGCGTGGGCCGCACGTTCCAGACCGCCACCGTGTTCGAGGAGCTCACGGTGGCGCAGAACCTCGACATCGCGGCCGGTGCGCGTCGTGGCCCGCTCACGCTGGCCCGGCGCCGTACGAGTCTGCCCGAGGTAGTCGTCAAGGCGATGGAAACTATCGGACTCACCGACCTCGCGGACGCCCTCGCCGGCACGTTGTCGCACGGTCAGAAGCAGTGGCTGGAGATCGGCATGGTGTTGGTGCAGGACGCCCGGCTGATCATGCTCGACGAGCCGGTGGCCGGTATGAGCGCTGAGGAGAAGGACGAGACGGGGCGGCTGCTGCAACGCATCGCCGCCGATCTGACCGTCGTCGTGGTCGAGCACGACATGGACTTCATGCGGGCCTTCGCCACGTCCGTGACCGTGCTGCACGCCGGGAAGGTGCTCGCGGAGGGGTCGGTCGCGCAGGTGCAGGCCGATCCGCGGGTGCAGGAGGTCTACCTCGGTCCTGGCGAGCACTCGAAGGCCGTGGCCGAGGCCGTGCTGGGGGAGGGGGCGTAGATGCTGCAGCTCGTCGACGTGGAGGTCGCCTACGGGCGGACCTCCGTGGTGCACGGCGTCACCGTCGAGGTACCGGCCGGTGGTGTCACAGCGATCATGGGCCACAACGGCGCGGGCAAGACCACGCTGTTGCGGGCGGCGGTCGGCACCCTGCCCGCACGGTCCGGGCGGGTGCTCCTCGACGGAGAGGACGTCACCGCGCTCGCGCCGCACAAACGGGTCGCGCGCGGTCTGGGGTACGTGCCGCAGGGACAGCAGTCGTTCGGGCAGATGACCACGATGGAGAACCTGCGCGTGGTCGCCGACGGGCGCCCGCGCGGCGGGGCGTTGATCGACGAGGCCCTCGACCTCTTCCCGGCGCTGCGGGGGCTGCTCGGCCGCCGCGCGGGCCTGCTCTCCGGCGGGCAGCGCCAGCAGCTCGCGATCGCCCGCGCACTGGTCGCCCAGCCGCGGGTGCTGATCCTCGACGAACCCACCGAGGGCATCCAGCCGTCGGTGGTCGCCGAGATCGAGGAGATCATCCTCGGCCTGACCAGGCGCGGAGACCTGTCCGTGCTGCTGGTGGAACAGCATGTGGGCTTCGCGTTGTCGGCCGCGCACTCGTACTACGTGCTCGCGTCCGGCCAGGTCACCTCGTCTGGTTCCGGTGGAGAGACAGCGCTCACCGACGTTCGCGCTGCGATGGCTATCTGAGAGCAGCTACACAGTGTCCATGAACGAGATCAACGCCCATGCCCCGACCTCGCTCCGTGAGCGCGTCTACCTGGAACTGCGCGACGAGGTGCTGGGCGGGCGGATCGGTCCCACCGAACGGCTGACCGAACCACGCCTGTCCAAGCGGTTCGGGGTGTCGCGCACGCCGGTTCGCGACGCCCTGACCCGGCTCGTGGGCGACGGCCTGCTCGCCCGTGAGGAGTGGGGTTACTCGGTCGTCGTGCCGAGCATGGCCCGCGTCCGCGACATCTACGAGGTGCGCATCGCGGTCGAGCTGCGCGGGATCAGCCGCAGCATCGAGAACCCGCAGGTGCGGCACGACGTCGACGCGCTGGGCACCGAACTGGAGCACTGGTACGCGCTGAGGGCCGCCCCGCCTGAGCCGTCACCGGAGTTCGTGCTCGAGGACGAACGCTTCCACACCGCGCTGCTCGCCTCGTCCGGCAACGCCGAGCTCGTCGCGGTGCTGGCGGACGTGACCCGCCGCATCCGGCGCGTCCGCATGTACGACTTCATGATCACCGGCCGCATCGAAACCTCGATCGACGAGCACATCGAGATCGCCGAACGGGTGGCCGAGGGCCATCTGGAGACCGCGCACCGCCTGCTGCACGAGCACATCGGGGCCTCGCTGGAGATCGTCGTCGAACGCGCCACCCGCTCGCTCGCCGCGATGAACGCCCTCGCCGGCCCCACTCCCATCTACCTCGGGTCGCCCTGACGAAAGGTCCGCCGGTGTTCGACACCCGACGCCGACGCCCCGCACATGCAGGCCGCCGACCACGCCGTGCGGCTGGGGCCGACTCCTACCAGCGCGCCGATGAGGTGCTGGTGGCGAGCGGGCGGGCGCGATCCACCCTGTGGGGGTGCCAAAACTCCGCACTCATACGCTGAACTGCGGTGATCAGGTTCTGTCGTCCCGAGGGCATGATCGTGGGCGCTGCGACTGCTGCACCTCGAGATTGGATTGGGCTGATCGCGCGGAGCCGGCCGTGGTGACGCGGCGGTCACCGGTGTGGTTGCGGGAGCACCAGTTGGTGTCTCTGGCACCGTGCTGCGCCTCCCACTCCCGCTTCTACTGGGGCCTGAAGCTCTATCTGGTCACCTGTGCCGCCCGGAAAGTCATCGCTGCTCTGAGTAGCGAGGTCTTCCCGGCTGCGAGCATGCCTGGGTGATCGTTTCGCTGTTGTACAGGGTGGTCTGCAAGTTGCTGTCCGTTCCGGCGGTGCTGTTTCCCAGTGAGTCAGCCAAGGATGCGGAGCTTCTCGTGCTGTGGCACGAGAACGTCGTGCTTCGTCGGCAGTTGACCGGTCCGGTTCGTTACGAGCCCGCGGACCGGTTCTGGTTCGCCGCGCTGTCGAGACTGGTGCATCGTTCGCGCTGGCAGGAGGTCTTTCCAGTTACTCCTGGCACGTTGCTCTGCTGGCACCGCAGGTTCATCGCTTCGAAGTGGGACTACACATCACGTCGGCGAACGGGTCGTCCCTCCACCCAGGCGGTGATCAGGGCGCTCGTACTCCGGCTTGCCAGAGAGAATCCGCGGCGGGGACATCGGCGGATTCATGGTGAGCTGGTTCGGCTTGGTCATCGCCTGGGTGCCTCGACGGTCTGGGAGATCTTGCGCCGCGCGGGCATCGATCCGGCGCCGCGGCGATGCGGCCCGACCTGGCGGGAGTTTTTGACCGCGCAGGCCGAGGGCATCATCGCGGCGGACTTCTTCCACATCGACACCGTGCTCGGCACACGTCTGTACGCGCTGGCGTTCCTCGAACACGGCACCAGGCGCCTGCACATCACCGGTGTCACCGCGCATCCGACGCGGGGCTGGACGGTGCAACAGGCGGGGAACCTGGCTGGCCAACTCGGAACGCGCATGGAATCTCTGCGCTTTCTGCTGCGTGACCGCGACGGCAAATACGGCGACGCGTTCGACGCCGTCTTCGAGGCAGAGGAACTTCGCGTGATTGCGACTGCACCGCGAGTTCCCCGGATGAACGCGCACTGCGAACGGATCATCGGCAGCATCCGCCGCGAGGTTCTCGACCATGTCCTCATCATGGGAGAAGCTCACGCACGTCATGTCCTCGCGGCCTACCAAGCGCACTACAACGAGCACCGGCCTCACCAGGCCCGTGCCCAGCGACCGCCAGACATCCAAGAACACCCCGCAGCGGCGCATGATCTTGATAGCCCTGGCTGCCCACCACTTCGCACGCGGATTCTCAGTGGGGTGATCAACGAGTACAGGTATGCCGTGTGAGCTGCAGCGATGACTTTTCGAGCGGTACACGGTGTCGATCCGGTCGCTTTGGTCGAGGCCATCAACGAAGCACAGGAGAAGCGCGCGGCCGCTCAAGCTGAGCCGAGCGGGACACAGAAGCCTGCTGCGCGAGTCGCCGCCGACCTCTACGCCGCGATTGATTCGCTCGGCGACGTGAAGAAAGTGACCAGGCTCGGAGAGCCGGAAGAACTGCAAAGACTGTACGAGAAGTTGAACGTAGAAATCGTCTACAACGCCAAAGAGCGGACGCTCGATGCGAGCATCCGCCCTGTTGGTAGGGATAAAGCCAGTGTCCGAGGGGGGACTTTCGCCCCCACCGTGGGGAGAATCCCCCGAAACGGTGACAGTTCACCGTTCTCTGGTGTTGCTGCTGGACTCCTGCGAGCGGGGTGAGTCTCCCCGACTGGGGAAGGTTCACCATGTCGGAGACAGTATCAGGTCCAGGGCAGTGGCAGTGCTTGTGGCACGGCGGCACTTCTGACTCTGTCGGGCTGGGGTCGGGCTGCATTGCCACTTCAGGCAGGGGTTACGCCGAGAAGGGGCAGGGGAGGGCTGGGTGCAATGAGGTGGCGCTTCACAGTTAACGCTTCCGGCGGTAATGGTTTGTTAGCATCGCTGTGACCATCGCGATCGGATGCACGAGGAGAATTGCCGAGTCCGGTATTGCGACAAGCAATAGACGATCTCCGGCGCGGATGCCGAATTGGGCTCGAGCACCTGCGGGGATGAACAGTTGTCGTCGTGAGTCGATCGCTTTCGTTGGTCGTTTGGCGGTTGTTCTCCGCACGATGATGGCATCGGCGCTCACTGAGAGGTAGGTGCGGTCATGGACGGCCCAGTTCAGAGCGGCGATGACATCGGCAGCGGGAATGCGGCCGGAGTGGTCGATCTTCGCGATGGTCATCGTTAGTGGCGAGTGTGGGCTGTTTGCGGGGATCCGCTGCAGTGGGAGTGGATCAGAGGGCACAGCCGGTCGCGCTGCCAGGGGCGGCGGCGGTAGGAACAGCGGGACGGCGGCTTCGGTCACGTCGCTCACCTCGCGGCGTTGTGAAGGGCTGGGTTGCTGATTGGCTGCTGGGGTGCCAGGGGATGTGGTTCTCCGACGAGGGCGGAGAGTGCGGCGGCGATCTCGGGTAGTTGGGCGCGGGTGTAGATGCCGGTGGTGTCGTTGTGGTGGTCGGTGTGGCCGGCGTAGGCGTGGGCGACTGCGTGGCCGAAATGGCGTTCGACCCAGGTGAGGGTGGTGTGTCGGAGCCAGTGTGTGGAGATGCCTTGGGCGGCTGCCCAGGGGAGTTGGTTTCCGACGCGGCGCCAGAGGCCGTCGTACCGTCGGCTGGTGATCGGCGTTCCGTCGCGGTAGCGGAGCAACGGTTCGGGTGATGGCCGACGGGTGCCGCGTTGCTCGCGATGCCGCAGCAGCGCTTGAATGAGGGTGGGGCTGGCTGGTTGCCAGCGGATTGTGTTGTTCTTCTCCCGCAGGCAAAGCAGGCACCAGCGGGGCTCGATGTCGTTCTCGTGGAGTGCGAGTGCTCCGCCGCGTCGGCAGGCGGTTTCGGTGTGTAGGCGCAGGATGAGTGTGTCGAGTGGAGTGTCGTCGCCGGTCGTGGCGACAACGTTGTTGATGTCGGCCAGTTCTTGGTTGGTCAGTGCCCGGCGCAACGATGGCCGTCTGCGTGGTTTCGGTATCGCGGCTGCCGGGTTGTGGTGCGGCGGGAGGATTTGGTCGCGGATGGCGTGTACGTAGATGGTGCGCATCGCTGCGAGAAGGTGTTCGCCGGTGCTGTGGCCGCCGCGGTCTGTTCGTCGGATCATGCGGAGGTCGACGATCTGGCGCATGAAGGTTTCGATGTCGGTGGCGTCGACGTGGTCGAGTGGGCGGTCACCGAAGGTTGTGATGATGTGGGTCCAGTAGGTGCCGTAGGTGCGTCGGGCGCCTGGGCCCGCGGCGTCAGCGACACGGGGGACGTACTCGGCGAAGGTAGGGACGTCGGTGGGTTCCCAGAGGAGGTCGTCGGGGGTGAGTCCGAGTTGGGCGATGAGGAACCGGGCGGCTCGGATGGTGGTGGGGTTGTTGCTCATGACGCGCCTCGAGGGCATTTGAGGGAGCCGCTCGCGAGAGGGCCCGTGCGGAGTGCAGGCGTGGCGGCGCTGCGTCACGACGGACCGCAGGACTGTTCTGCTTCGGCGGCGAGAAGCTACATCATCGTTTGGCTGGATCAGATGCGGAGATCGGCGTCGCGGGCTGTTGGTCCACCTGGCCAGATCTAGTGACGAGCATTGGGGACGATCGGGCCCTGTCGCGAGTGAGCCGTTCATGGGCTCGCCGGCCCGCCGGGCCCGCCGCGGCGCAATGCCGCGGAGGCGACCTCCTTGATCGTGGCGCGGATGTAGGTGATCGAGAAGTCAGCGTCGCTCCTGCCGAAGTGTCCGGCAGCCTGTGGTCCGTGCAGGGGCCCTGCACGTGGCCGGGTCAGCGGCGCGCTCGCTGGCAGGGGAATGCCCGCGAAGTGCTATACCTGGGCCTGCTGGCGTCCTGACTGGAGTCCTGGGAAGCGCAGGGCCAGCGGCGTTACCGGCCCTGCGTCGTTGTCAGGCCTTCCGTCGGCGACTGATCACGACCGCGCCGACGCCGAGAGCGAGGAGTACCAGTGCGGCGGCCACGAGGACTACGACGTTCGCGCCGGTGTATGAAAGGAAGCCACCTGGCTTGCTCAACGGTGGAGCCGGGGCTGGTGTGTTGGATGATGGCGTAGTGGTGGTCGTCACGGACGTGGTGGAGCTCGGGGGAGTTGTCGAGGCGGCGCCAGCCCGAATGCCGTTGCTGGTTGCGGGATCGCTTGAGCCGTATCGGCTGACGGCTTCGACCTTGAACTTGACCTCTCGATCGGTGGGAACGCCGCGGACGGTAGCGCTGCGGTCGTCTGCGGTGGTCATACCCAGCATGAATTCGTCGTCGCGGTAGATCCGATAGCCCCCGATCGGTGCGTCACCCGCGTCCGCCGGAGGCGTCCACGTCAACGTGACTGCGCTGTCTCCTGACGATGCGGCTTTCGCCGACGCCGGAACGCCGGGCGGCCTGGGGACGTGCTTGTCGGCGGCAACCTGAACCTGCGCTGTGCCGATGGCGACGTCGCCGTCAGTGGCCTTCACGGTGACGGAGGCGAGGCCGTCGTAGCCGGCGCTGTAGCTGTGAGCGGCCGTGGGGGACGGTCCTCGTTCGTCCACTGTGCCGTCGCCGTCGAAATCCCAGGCGTACTCGACGATCGCGCCTTCGGGGTCGAAGGACCCGGCGGCGGTGAAGTGGATGGTTTCGCCAATGCCTGCCGTGTAGGGGCCGCCCGCCGCGGCGACGGGTTTGAGCGAGAACGCAGTCGCCGCATCTTTGATCGCCTGGACCACCTCGTCGGCACCTGCGGCGGTGAACACCTTGCCCTTGCTGCCTTCTGCGAGCTCGGTGAAGCTGGCGACGGCCGCTGGATCGCCGCCGACCACGATCGGGTTGATCACTACCGGGTCGAGTTCGAATGCCCGAGCGAGCACCTGCGTGGAGGTGTAGCCGGTGCCAGGTTCAGGATTGTGCGCGGGTGCGTCGCCAATCGTGATGGCTAGCTTTAACGCCCCGTCGCGCCAGCCAAGGCCGAAAGCCGTCATCAGTCCCGAGTAGACGGATTCCGGGAAGTTGCCGCCGCCAGAAGCGCCGAGGGTGCTGACCGCGGTCGCGAACGCGGCGCGGTCGGCCGTGAACGGCGTGACCACCCTTGCCTGATAGGGGTCGCCGAGATCCTTGTAGTCCACCAGCGCTACCTGGGGCGAACGAGCGAGTCCGAACAACGCTGACGTCACCTGGTTGATCGACGCCTGGGCGTTGGCGATGTCGTCGCCCATGCTGCCGGTGGTGTCCACGACGAACGCGACGTCCACTTTTTCGGTCGGGCGGAGCGCGATCGGGATGACGGTGGTGACAAGGTCGCCCGCGAGATCAGGGCGGATCGAGCGGAGCTTGAGCGAGATCAAGTTCGCCGCCTCCGGCATCCACTTCCCGGGATATTCCATGTGGGCGTCGATGTTGAGACGGATGTCCAACGGGTTGAGGCTGCAGATCATGTCCCCTTTGTTGCACCACGCCGCTACCTTGTCCTTCAACGCCTCCGGCATGTACGGCATGCGGCTGCCAAGCGTGCCGCCGAGGTTCGGCCAGTTGTAGTCGCCGTGCGCCCACGCGGCCGGTCCGAGGATCCCGCTGTTGAACTTCGGATCGCCGAACAGTGCGACATAGCCGATGGACGCTTGGGCGTTCGCAGAGAGCAGTGGCAGTGCGGCGCCGACGACATCCGCGCCCTGTGAATACCCACCGAGCACAACAACCTCGCCCTGCGCCCGGCACAGCGCGGCGCGCTCGTCGAGGAACTTCACCAGTTCCTTGCGGCCGGTGGCACGGCTGTTGTTGTAGCCATCGAGAACGAGATCGGCGTCCGGATCGAAGCTGAAATCGACGCCGAACCAATGCCAGAAGTCCTTCGCCGGATAGCCACCGGCATCGACGGCGCCGTCGATGCCGAGATCGCCAAGCTCGATGAAGCTGTGTCTGACGCGGGTGCCCAGGTTGGTGTCGAGCAGCTTGCCGAACTCGGTGGCTGTCTTGTCTTTCAGTTTCTCATCGGAGCCGCGAGCGAACACTACGAGGACCTGCTGGCAGTCGGGTGCGGCGACTGTGGCTGAGGCCAGGAGGGGCGCACCGGCGACCACGAGGACGAAGGCGGCGAGCAACGCGCGTATGCGGATGGACACGACTGTGCTCCTGATGGGGATGGCGGCGGTCTGGTTCCCTTTGCTGTCCCCGACAGATACTGCGTTCGTGCGCCCGGTGGATCGCGGGACTTTCAACCCGCGTTACACGCTCCCATTCCGCGAGCGTGCGCGTTTCCTATAGCTCCACGTCAGCACCTGAGCATCGGATCTATTCCATCTACATCGGACTTCTCGCGCACATCTGCGTTCGTTGATCGTGCCACCTCACGGCACCGCGCAGGGAGGTGAACACCTTTGGGGCAGCCGACATCCACGTGCGATGACCGGCTGATCTGGCAGGACACGGCTCGACCACCGTGCATCACCTGGCTCTGAGCGGCTATGAGGTCTTCCGCTTCGTTGCCGCTGAACCGCGGTACGAAAGCGAGGTGCGGACGATGGTCGACAAGTTCCTCGGCGACTGTTCCGGATCAATGGGTCCACTTAGGACGCAACGGTGGACTGATCAACGAGTACGAACTGCGGCAGTCTCAAGTACAGGCCGGACCGTCGAGAGATCGTCGGATGGTGCCGGACCGTAACTGTGCCACCTTTTCCTGCGACACCACTCTATGTCTGGGCGCAGATCGACAAGTTGTGGATCAAAGGGAGTCGCGCTGGTGGTACATGCAGAAGGTCCGGGTGACCGCACACGGGCACTGGAAGCCCTGGCCACGGCGCTGAACAAGCTCGGCAGCCGACCTGAGTCCGCTGAGGTGTTCTCCGAACCGTTGGACGAGTTGGCTGCTGCGGTGACCCGGACCGCGTCACCCACCATGGAGCACGACTTGGACGCCCGCTACCTGCTGGGCTGGTGGCACCTCCACCGCTACCAGGTGCTGCCTGTGGACGAGAGACAGGTCGAATTGGATCGAGTGTTTGCTGTGTGGGGGCCGCTCATGATCAGTGACCCCGAACGGTTCCCTCCCAAGATCGTCCGGTACCACGAAACCTTCGTCGACCCCACCGACAAGGCGATCGACCTTTTCCGTCGTTTCGAGCGGACAGGGCACCTCCCCGAGTTGGAAGAGGCCGTCATCTTCTTCCGCGTCATCGTGACCACCACTCTCGCGGACGACCCCGACCTCGGTATGCATCTGTCCAACCTCGGCGGTGCCCTGCAGGCCCGGTTCGAGCGGACCGGTGATACGGCCAACTTGGATGAAGTGATCAAGGTTGGCCGTAGAGCGGTGGACGTCACCCCCGCCGGCCACCCCGAGTTCAGCGGACGCCTGAACAACCTCGGCAACGCGTTACGTATCCGGTTCAAGCGGACCGGGGACGCGGCCAGCCTGGACGAGGCGATCGTTGCTTTGCGCCGAGCGGTGGACGTCATCCCCGTCGGCGACGCCGACATCGGTGCGATGCTGTCCAACCTCGGTGGGGCCCTGCAGGCCCGGTTCGAGCGGTCCGGCGACGCGGCCAGCCTGGACGAGGCGATCGTTGCTTTGCGCCGAGCGGTGGACGTCATCCCCGTCGGCGACGCCGACATCGGTGCGATGCTGTCCAACCTCGGTGGGGCCCTGCAGGCCCGGTTCGAGCGGTCCGGCGACGCGGCCAGCCTGGACGAGGCGATCGTTGCTTTGCGCCGAGCGGTCGACGCCATCCACGCTGACGACGCCGACATCGGTGCGATGCTGTCCAACCTCGGTGGGGCCCTGCAGGCCCGGTTCGAGCGGTCCGGCGACGCGGCCAGCCTGGACGAGGCGATCGTTGCTTTGCGCCGAGCGGTCGACGCCATCCACGCTGACGACGCCGACATCGGTGCGATGCTGTCCAACCTCGGCTCGACCCTGCAGACTCGGTTCAAGCAGACCGGGGACGCGGCCAGCCTGGACGAGGCGATCGATGCTCTGCGCCGGGCGGTGGACGCTACCTCCGCGGACCACCCAAAACTCAGCGGGATGCTGTTCAACCTGGGCAACGCTCTGCGGACCCGATTCGAGCGTTTCGGGGGGACAGAGGTGTTGGCAGAGTGCCGTCGGCGCTATGCGCAGGCGTGGGCGGGGCGGTCAGGCCCGGTCGATGTGCGGGTGGCAGCTGCACGCCGGGCGGCGGACATGGACCTAATAGCGGGGGATGGCAAGCATGCGCTGGTGATGGCCGAACGTGGCGTTGAGTTGCTGGGATTGCTGGCACCGCGGCGGTTGCAGCGCGTGGACCGCCAACACCGCGTCACCAGCCTGGCTGGACTCGCCAGCACGGTCGCCACCGCCGCTATCGCTGCCGGGCGCCCCGACACAGCGGTCGAACTACTGGAGCAAGCCCGTGGCCTGCTCATCACCGACACCCTTGACACCCGCGGCGACCTCACCGTCCTGCACCACCACGCCCCCGACCTCGCCGCCGAGTTCACGGCGCTGCGCGACGCGCTCGACACCCTCGACCACGCCACCGCACCGCTCCCAACACCGTCATCTCCCAAACAGCGCGGCTACCTGTTGGCAGCCTGGGAACAGCTCCTGGATCGCATCCGCGCGATCCCCGACCTCGCGGACTTCCTCCTCCCGCCCTCCCTTCAACACCTCAGGAAAGCGGCCGACGAAGGACCCATCGTCTACCTCGTCACCCACCGCCACGCCAGTCATGCCCTCATCGTCACGAACAACCCACACCAGTCCGTACGCGCCCTACCCCTCTTCGACCTCACTCCCACCAACACTGCAGACCACATCGACCTCCTCCGCGAAGCTCAGCACACCGCCAACAACCCCCGCCGCAGCGCCCGCGACCGCGTCATCGCCCGCCGGCGAATCCACCAAACCCTCGGCTGGATCTGGGACACCATCGCCGAACCTGTCCTCACCCACCTCGGCCACACAGTCACCCCAGCCGACAACGAACCCTGGCCCCGCATCTGGTGGTGCCCCGTCGGCCTCGCTACCTTTCTCCCACTTCACGCCGCAGGTCATCACCTCACCACCACGGACACCGTCGCGCACAGCAACGACACCGTCTTCGATCGCGTCATCTCCTCCTACACCCCTACCGCTCGAGCTCTCCTCCACACCGCCCCCGGCACAGACGCAACCGGCGTCCCCAGCACGGTGATCATCGCCGTTCCCGACGCCGATCCCCACCCGGACATCCCAACCCAGCCAGATCTCCCCGGAGTGAAAAGGGAAGTGGCCAACCTTCGCGTACTGATCCCCACAGCCACCACACTCCCCGCACTCGGACAAGCCGCTACCCGCGACACCGTCCTCAACGGACTGTCCAACCACAACATCGCCCACTTCGCCTGCCACGGCCTCGCTGACTGGGCCAACCCCGCCCAGAGCCGACTCATCCTCCACGACCACCACACCCACCCACTCACCCTCAACCACATCACCGCACTCCGACTCACCGACGCCCGGCTCGCCTACCTCTCCGCATGCAGCACCACCAACACCAACCCCGCCCACGCCGACGAAGCCACCCACCTCACCGCGGCCTTTCAACTCGCTGGATACACCTCCGTCATTGGCACCATCTGGACCATCAACGACCACACCGCGACCGCCATCACCAGGAACTTCTACAGCCGCCTCACCGGCAAAGGCACCAAGCCACCCGACACACGGCTCGCAGCACATGCCCTCCACTGCACCATCCGCGCACTCCGAAACGCGAAACCCATGCTTCCTGACCATTGGGCCGCCCACATCCACGCCGGCCGCTAGACATCCGGTCCTCGTGCTGGTGGCCGAAGATCGGGAGCGTCGCGGTAGAAGCCGGTTAGTGAGCAAGAGGTTTCCAACAGGCTCTTGCGCAGAAACTGCTCGTCGATGACGAGACTGTGGTTGCGGTGCAGCGGGTGCGAGTGGAGGCGCCCGCCAAGGACGACGAGGTCCAGAGGAGCGGGACGCCAACGTCGGCATGAACACCCCGGCGCGAGATCGCCCCGACGGCCTACCGCAAAACACCAAGCCGGGATGGCAGAATCGACCTCCGGGGTGAGCGAATGAGCGGTGTGTTTGTCAGCTACCGGGTCCGCGAGCAACCCGGCTACGCGACCTTGGTGCATCGTGAACTGTCTACCCGGTTCGGGGCCGATCAAGTGTTCCTCGCCTCGCGTTCGATCCAGGCGGGCGAGGACTACGTCGCGTCGGTGTTCGGCACGTTGCGCCAATGCGCGGTCCTGCTTGCCATCATGGGTCCACAGTGGAGCGAGCTGCTGGGCGATCCGGAGCAGGACTGGGTGTACCGCGAGATCCACTGCGCGTTCGAGGTGGGCCTTCGGGTGATCCCGGTCCTGGTGGAGGATGCGGAACTGCCACCGTCCAAGGATCTTCCGCAAGGCATCGCCGCATTGGCCCGGTGCCAGAGCGTGCGGCTCAGGCACTATTCCATCGGCAGTGACATGAGCCATCTCGTCCGCGTTCTGCGGCCGTCGGTTCCCGCGCTGCCCGGCTCGGCGGCCGGACGCGCGCGAGCGAGGCTGCCAAGCGAGGTGAGCCGGGTCTTCAAGCACCCCGGTACAACGGTCCGAGTGGTGACCGGCGATCTGTTCGATCAGCCTGGGCAGCTGGTCGTCGGGTTCACCAGCACGTTCGACACCGACACGACCGACGACCTCGTGATCAGCGCGAGTGCGGTGCAGGGCCAGTTGCTGCACAAGTTCTACGGAGGTTCCAGGGAGGAGCTCGACCGGGAACTGGACCAGGCCTTGAGCACCCACACGCCCACCGCGGTGGAATCAGCCTCCGCCAAGCGGTTCGGCAAGCTCGCGAGATACCCGGTCGGCACGGTCGTGGTGCTGCGTTCGCACGGCAGGAGGGTGTTCTGCCCGGCATACAGCGAGATGGGCAACGACCTGGTGGCACGGTCCACAGTGGATCTTCTGTGGGCCAGCCTGCGGAAGCTGTGGGACGCGGTGGCCGAACACGGCAAACTCGAACCGCTGGCGATGCCGGTGGTCGGTTCGGAGCTCGCGAGAATCAACCCGCTCGACCGGGAAAACCTCCTCAAGATGATCCTCATGTCCTACGTGACCAGGTCCAGGGAAGCGGTGTTCTGCAGGGAGTTCACGGTCGTCGTCCACCCGAAGGACGCCGGTGAGATCAACATGCCTCAGGTCGCCGCGTACTTGCGCAGGTTGTGACACGTGGCCAGCGAGGAGATCCCGGCGGCTCTTGCAGTCGCCTCGGCCGCGGTGGTGGCCGCGGAGCCCGGTAGTGAGCACTGGGCTCGCGCGGTCGACGAGCTTGCCGAGGAGTTCGTGGCGGTAGGGGATCGGGACCGCGCGATCGAGGCACGCCGGCTGGGTGCCGCCGGACTGCCGGAGGAACTGCGCACAACGCTCGGCGCCGCACTGCTCACCAATCTCGGGGCCGACCTCATGGCGCGCTACGAGGACCGGGGAGAGATCTCCGACCTGCGGGAAGCTGTCGTACTCGCCGAGTTGGTTCTCGGCGCCGCGGAAGGCTCCGACCGGTTGGTCGCGGCTGTCAACCTGGCCGTGTGCCACATTCTCCTGGCCAGGCGTCCCGGCGAGAGCGAGACGCGTCCGCCTGCCTTGCACGCGCTCGCGGATGAGCTCGCGATCGCCGGACCTGATCATTCGTTGCGCGAGGTCGCGGTCGCGGTGCTCGCATCGGGGCACGTGGAGGCATGGCAACAGGATGCCGACCTGGAGCTGCTCAACCGCGGAGTGCTGGCCGTGACGGCAGCGTGCCCGGAGGGGGGCGGCATCGAGGTGGCCCAGCTGCTCATGAAGTTCGCCGAAGCGACGTCGAGCGGGAGCCACCTCGACTCGGCGGAGCGACGAGCCCGCGCGGCATTGTCTGACGCACCGGCACACGACCGAAGCAGCCTGCACCGGCTGCTGGCGTTGGTGCTGCTCGCACGGCACGGCTCGGGGAGTGACCCGTCCGTGCTGCCGGAAGCGCTGGCGGAGAGCGAAGCGGCGGTGCTGGCGGCCGAGGAGTCCGGCGTCCGGAACCAGGTTGCCAACGCGTTGTCGGTGCGTGCGGCGGCACGTGCGGAAACCGTTCGTCGCGGCGGCCGCTCCGCCACCCTGGACGGCGCCATCGACGATGCCCGTGCGGTGCTCGAGGTCATGGGGCGGGACAACGCGGTGGCCGAGTACATCAATCATCTCGGACTTCTTTTGTCGGAACGGTTCGACCTAGTGGGAGACAGTCGCGATCTGAAGGAGTCGATCGAGCTTGTGGACGAGGCGCTCGAATCGGGCCCGCCCGTGGGTGACTTCGTGGTGATCGCCACGAACCAGGCGACGTCGCTGCTGTCGAGGTATGAGCTTGACGGAGTCGACGCTGATCTCGATCGCGGCATCGAGCTCATTGAGCGGGCCATTGCCGCGACAAACGAGGAGTCCGCAGGACTGGCGGCGCGGCACCACACTGCGGGCCACTTGCTGGCTGCGCGTGCCCACCACCGGGGTGGTCAGGACGACTGGGTGGCTGCCGACGAGCACGCTGCGGCCGCGGTCAGGTTCGCGGGCGAGTCGAGTGACCGCGCGAACTACCTCAACAGTTGGGGCCTCGTCGCCACCGAGCTCTGGCGGCGGACTGGTGAACTACAAGATCTCGACCGGGCGATCGAGTACTTCCAGGAGGCCTCAGAGGTCATCGCCGCATCGTCTGCCACCGACCTGGAACGGTTGGGTTTGGTGCCCGCGATCGTGAAGTTCAACCTGGGGTGCAGGCTTGCCGACCGGTTCGACGTCGGCCTCACGTCCGGGCACGAGGACCTGGTGCTCCTGCAACGGGCGGCTGACCTGTTGGACGATGCCGTGGCCGCCGAATACCCGCACTTGACCGTCGAGGCGGGGCGACGCCTTGGTGACATCGCCCGGCGGGCGCAGCTGTGGTCTGAAGGAGAGCACGCGTTCAGGCTGGCGTTGGAGGCGGCCGGTGAGCTCGCCGTGCTGCGGCCGTCGCGGCCGGACAAGGAACGCGCCCGTTCCGGTGTCCAGGGGCTGGGCGCTCTGGCGGCGTTGTGCGCGGTCCGGGCGGGAGACGCGGCCGCCGCGGCCGTCCACCTCGAACAGGCGTCGGCCACCCTCATCGCCGAGGCGGTCGGCGCGCTTCAGGAGACCGCGACGTTCCAGGGCATCGTCGAATCCGCGAGCCTGATGGGGCGCCATGTCCTCCTGCTCGGGGTGACGAACGGGGAAGGCGTCGCGGTGCTCGTCGGCCCGGATGGCAGCACCCGGCACACCGAGCTGCCCGAGCTGACGGAGTCGGGGGTGGCGGCGCGACTCGACGAGTTCCGGAAAGTCGTCGACGAGACCTCGGCCGTCGGCGACGACCCTGTCGGGCATCGCCGTGATGCGGCCGACGTGTTGTCGGCGTGGACCGTCGGCGTGCTGCTCAGCCGGATTACGCCGCTGCTCGGGCACGTCGAACGCCTGGCGGTGCTTCCGTTGGGGAGCTTGGCGTGGTTGCCCATCACGACCGCGGGGCGGCCAGGAGAAGTGGCCCTGCTCTCACATCTGGAGCCGCTGCTCCTGATCCGCGCGACGATCACCCGGAAATCGGCTGTTCGCGCCGAAGGTCCGGCACGTGTGGTGGTCTGGGCAGACAGCGGACCGCCCGACCGGCTGATCCCAGGGGTGGTTCGGGAAGCACTCCGAGTCGCACGACGTCATCCGAGCGCCGAGGTGTGGATCGACGGCGGAGAGACCACGACCGGCGCGGGCCCCGCCGACCTGCTCATGGCCGACATCGCGCACCTCGCGTGCCATTGCGACGTCGATGTCGATCAACCGATGCGGACGGTACTGCGCCTCGACCCGCCCATCCGGGTCGGCGAAGACCTGGTCAGGTCCGAGGACGCCCGCGCGCACGTGGTGCTGAGCGCGTGCGACGCCGCCCGTACCGGTGCGACGCTGCCGGACGAGGCGCTGAGCGCCGCCACCGCGTTCTTGCTCGCGGGAGCCGGTGCCGTGACGGCGCCGTTGTGGCCGGTCGCCGACGGAGCTGCTCCCGCGTTCATGTCGGAGTACCACGCGCTGCTGGCCCAGGGGGTCGCCCCGGCCCGCGCGCTGACCGAGGTGCAGCGGCGTTGGGCGGCGAGCCGGCCTCGGTTCGTCTTCGGGCCGTGGGTGGTCACCGCGTGGCCGGCGGCGTGACGGGTCACTCGCTGGGTTGATCTTGCTGTTTCACGGTCATAGGCGCCCGTACCGTTGAGCCCTGACACTGCGACACGGCTGAGGTGCCCTTTGCTCGCCCATCCGAACCGGCTGGCCGTCCGGCTGTGGTGGGCGATGATGCGGTTTCAGCGGTACGAGCAGCCGCCTCACGACGTGGCGGAGCTGGACGCCGCGATCGGCTGCCTGCGCGAGTGCCTCGATCTGGTGGGTGCGGGCGAAGTCGAGGACTTGGGCAAGGTGCGCCTCCGCCTGGGAACGGCATTGTGCAGGCGTTGGGAGTCCCAGGGGGACGATCGGTTCGCTGAGGGCGTCGATCTGCTCGTGCGGGCCGTCGACGATCTTCGCAGTAACTTCGCGGAGCGGGTGGTCGCCTTGCGCAACCTGGCAGGGATGGCGCCGGCGAGGTACGCGACCACCGGGGATCAGCGCTGGCTCCGCCTCGGACTGGATGCCGCTCGCGAGGCCCGACAGCATGGTGGTAGCTCCGAGGATGTCGCGTCGAGCGCGGAAAACCTCGCGGTGATCTTGTTTCAGAGGTTCGCGCACAGCCAGGACGTCCTGGTTCTGAGGGAAGGGATGGCTGCTTTCCAGGAAGCCGTCCGGATGACCGAGGGCGAAGGTCTCGTTCTGGCGCGGCGCATCCGCGGCCTTGCCGGTGCTTTCACCTCGCTCTACGAGGTCGAGAAGGATCGCGAACACCTGGCTCTCGCGGAGAAACTGTTGCGGATCGCGGTGCGCATGGTGCCAGCAGATCATCCCGAGATGCCGACGATGCTCGATCAGCTGGCTTGCGCGTTGCGCGCGTCCTTCCGAGAACAGCAGGATGTCGCAGGGATGGAAGAAGCGGTCGAGGTGTCGGCGGCCGCCGTGGCGGCCGCACCTCGGACCGGCAGCGATCGACTCATGTTCCAGCTCACGCACGTGAGCGCGCTCCTTGAGCTGTACTCCACCACGAACGCCTCACCGCTGCTGGCAGCCGCGGACCAGATCAGCACCGAGCTGCTCGCCGCGGTTCCCGAGCGCCACGTGGCTAGGGCGACGGTGTTGCGGATCCGGGGAACGGTGGAGTTGCGGCTCGGTGATGCCGAGAAGGCGATGCAGCTTCTCGAGGCGTCTGCGCGCACACCGGACGTCCTCCCTCGCAGGCTCCGAGCCGCGCGACACGCCGCGTACGAGGCTGGGCGGGCCGGGGAGTGGCAGCGGGCGGCGGCGATGCTCGCGGACGCGGTGTCGCTGCTGCCGCAGCTGGCTTCCCGGCACCTGACGCGGCTGGACCAGGAACGCCTGCTCGCCGGGTGTGTCGGTTTGGCTCGAGAGGCCTGTGCGTACGCGATCCAGGCCGGCGATCCTGTCGCCGCGCTGCTCGTGCTCGAACACGGTCGCGGAATCCTCCTCCGGCAACTGCTGGAGGACAGGGACGACCTGTCCGAGCTGAGGCGGGTTCGCCCCGACCTGGCCGCGAGGATCGACGCGTGCCGCGCGGTGTTCGCCTCCGCCGATCCCGCCAGTCGCGACGCCGTACACGCGGCGGCTGAGGAGTGGGAGCGCGTCGAGGCCGAGTTGCGGGAACTTCCGGGGTTCGGAGGGGTCTTCGCTGGGCCGGACTTCGCCGAGCTGCGCGCTGCCGCCGCCGATGGGCCGGTGGTCGTGGTCAACGTGGCGGCGTTGCGCACGGATGCCCTGGTGCTCACGGGGGAGGGCGTCGAGGTGGTCGAGCTGTCCGAAGCCGGTGCGGCGGTTGCACAGGAGTGGTTCCGGACGCTGATCACGACCGTTCAGGACGGCAGGGGAGAGCTCGTCCCCGACGTGCTGGCGTGGTTGTGGGATGCGATCGCCCAACCCGTGCTCGACCGGCTGGGCCTCGGTCCGCACCAGGAGGGGAAGCCGTGGCCCCGGATCTGGTGGTCGCCGACCGGGCCGCTGGTCTTCTTGCCGCTGGCGCACGCAGGTCGGCACGGTACGGACGGTGAGGCGGTGATGGACAGGGTGGTGTCGTCCAACACCCCTTCGGTCCGGGCGTTGATACGCGCCAGGAGCCGGCCGGTGGCATCCGGCGAGTCGCGGCTGGCGGTGATCGCGGTGTCCGAGCCGCCGGAGTTCGACCCGCTTCCCGCCGCACGGCGCGAGGTGGACCGGGTTGTCGCCCAGGCCTCATCGCCGCCAACAGTGCTGATCAACTCCGCACGTGCGGAGGTGATGGAGGCGCTCGCGACGCACGAGCGCATTCATCTCGTGTGCCACGTGGACCAGAGCGTCCGGATGCCGACGGCGGCCTGTCTTGTGCTCGCGGACCACGAGGAGAACCCGTTGACGCTGCGTGACATCGCTCAGCTCGACCTCGAACATGCCGAGTTGGCGTATCTGTCCGCGTGCGCATCCGGGCGCGGTGGCATCGCGCTAACGGAGGAGGCGATCGATCTGGCGGCAGCGTTCCAGGCGGCGGGTTACCGGCACGTGGTGGCGACGTTGTGGCCCATCGGGGACGCTGCCGCGTGCGCCTTCAGCGGTGCCGTGTACGGGGTGATCAAAGCCGAAGGTGTGGACGGGACGGCACAAGCGGTGCACCGAACCGCCAGGGCGCTGAGGAAGAAGCCTCCGATCATGTGGGCCGCGTTCCTGCACACCGGGCCCTGAGCCGCTCGTGCCTCACGGATCAGGAGAAGGTGGTGTTCTGCTGAACGCGCTGAGGTCGCTGAACCGACCGGTGCGGTAGAGGTCGATGGCGCGGTCGTTCACCGGGCAGCCGGCCACCTCGAGTCGGCGTGCCAGCTTCAGGATCGTGTAGGGGCGTCCGTCGAACCTGATGACGTTGACGCCGCCCATGTCGCCGATCGGCCGCAGCGCTCCTGCTTCGAGCACGATCGTCCGCTCGGGAGCGACCATGAGCGACATGCCCATCTCCAGGATGACGTTGGGCCTGGCCTGGAGGTTGAGCGCCGTCTCGGACTCGGGGTCGCGGCTGCCCGCCAGCGCGGGATGAAGCTGAACGGCGTCGTCCGGCGTCATCAGCACCACGATGGCCTGCGCGATCGTCGGCGCGAGCCGCACGACGTCCATGATCGACGGGGAGGTGCTGCCGGTGGCCGCGACGAGGTCTTCCCAGTCGAACGGGCGAAGGTCGAAGGCCTGCAGGATCGAGTAGACAATCTCCTTCATCTCGGTGTCGCGCCCGTGCACCACGAACACGTTCCGCGACTTGTCCTCGGGCTGCGTGGTAGACCGGGACCGCGGTGTGATCGAGCGCGTGCTCGGCACGGCTCCGCTTCGGGTGAGCTCGTCGGCGACGAGCTCGCGGTGCCGCCTGGTCCGGTCGAGCCGGGCGCGTTGTGCGTCGTGTTCGGCGGACGAGTCCCGGACGAGTGAGCGTGCCAGCTCGGCGTCGTTGGCGATGATCGGGCACGAACCGTCGTTCCTGCCCCACGCCTTCTCCATCTGCTCGAGGCTGTCGCGGCTCGTGGTGGTCACCTGCCTGAGCCGGTCCACGAGCTCGTCGAGCACGAGCTCGCCTCGCTGGAGCTGACGGAGGTGCTCCTGCGACACGCGAAGTTCGTTTTCGCTGCCAGCGCTGAACAACCTGGTGAGCACCGCGGAGACCTCGTTCGTGGCGCTGATCGGGCCCGGCCGGTCAGACCGCCCTCGCCAGGTCTCCAGCACTTGCGACTGGTAACGCAACAGCGAGGCGTGCAGCAGATACTCCGCGAACGACGGCAGGTCCGCCGACCCGTTGTCAGACCAGACCCACGTACCCAGCTCTCGGTCCGCGTCCGGTCGGGCGACGACGAGCAGCTCCCGCGTGCCGGTGAGCTGGCCCTGGTGGGTGTCCCACACCGCGAAGCCGCCCGGTGACGTGGTGCCGCCGTGTTCCCAGCCTCGCCGGCGGGTCTCGTCGTGTGGCAGCAGAGCCGTCAGCGACGTGGCGAGCTTCTCGGTGGCGCCTTCCCACCTGCTGCGCTTGGACTGCGTGCGCCCCAACAGCAGTACGACCTCGCCGAGCACCACCTCGTTGTTGTAGCGGGAGACGCGTGACCACAGTTGCGCGAACTCTCGCCACCCGAGCACCGGAGTGTTGCCAACGCTCCGTGCGAGCCTGCCCGTGCGCTCCGGACGCGGCTGGATCATCATCACGGAGACGACCAGCACGTGACCTGCCCGGCGCAGCACACACTGCCGGTCTCGGTGGCCCGGACGTTCCTGAGCGGCGAGCAGTACGCCGCCCGGCAGCTCTTCCAACCGCTCCGGCAACTGGTCGGGGCACGCCAGTCCGGCGATCGGCGAGGTGGTGCCGAGCTGGGTGCGGCACTCGGTCCACAGCCGGCGCAGCTCCTGGTAGGACTCCTGCTTCAACGGACCGTTCTCGAACACGAAGAGATGAGCGACGAACTCCTCGTCAACGACCGGCGCCATGGTCCTCGTCCGCTTCGGGAGCCTCCAAGCCCTCATCGAGGTCGTGCACTATGTCCTTCGCAACGTGCCTGAGCCGGTCCGGTGCGGGCTCCGTGGGAGGTCCACCGATGGGTTGGATCCGCAGCGGCGCCGCGAGTTCGAGGTCGGTCACCAGTTTCTCGACCTCGGCGGCGTTTCCTGCCTGCAACGCCAGCCGCAGCCGCTCGACCAGAGCTTCGACCAGTGGCCACTGATCCCTCGGCAGCTTCCACTGGACCGCGTCACCGAGGATGTCCTGGACGTCGGAGCGGAGGTCGCTGGAAATGCCGCTGTGGGCGCTCGTCATCGCGTCAGCTTAGGAGATGTCGACGCCGGTGGTGGGGACCTCCGCCCGGCCGGGTGAACGTTCCGTCCGAGGGAGCTACGATCCGCAGTTCGCACTGGGCTCTGTGGTGATTGTCAGGTGTGGCAGGAGAAGTAGCGTTGTCGAAGGTGATGAGCGGGTTTCCGGTCGGGATGGCATGACGGTGCCGGACGAGTGGACGCAGGCCAACGCGGCGGGCCGTGAGCTCACCGCCTACCAGAACGGTGACGGCGCGGCGCTCGCGAGAGCCGTCGCCCTGGTTCGTGCGGCAGAACCATCGGCGTCCGATCCGGACGTTCTGCGGTTGTTGAGCAAGGTCCTGCTGTTCGGGGCGTCCGAAACACCTTCCCAGGCGACATGGGAGGAAGCGGAGCGAGTCGGGCGGAGTGCGGTCGACGCCGCGGAACCTCGTCATCCCGCTCTCGCGTTGGCGCTGGGGACGCTTGCGACGCTGAAGTACGAGTGGTTCGGCGTGTGCCACAACAGAAGCGCCATCGAGGAAGCCGTCGCGCTCGGCTTACGAGCGGTCGAGGTGGGGGCGGAGGAGTACGACGACCATCTGTCGATCGTGCAGAACCTGTTGGTGCACACGAAGACGCTGGCCGATTTCGGCGTGCCCGTACCTGACCGCCCGCTGCTGGTGGCGGAGACCGTCCTCGCTGACCTGCCCGCTCGTCATCCAGGATGGCCTCCGATCACGGCCGGTTACGCGGTGCTCCTCTGCGAAGTGGCGATGCGCGCGTCCTCGGCGACCGGGTTGGACACCGCGATCTCCAGACTGCGTGGGGTGATCACCGGGACGGGGGAACCGCAGCGCGTGCTGGCGGGACGTCGCGCCAACCTCGCGACGATGCTGGGCTGGCGTTACCTCCTGGGACACGAGGTCCGCCATCTCGACGAGGCCGTGGAGGAGTACCGCGAAGCCCAGGCGCAATGGCCCGGCCAGGAGATCATGACAGGGCTCGGCGAGACGTTGATGAGCAGGTTCGCCCGCCAACCCGCACAGGACGACCTCGACCAGGCCCTGCGGACGTTGAGACAGGCCGTTGCCGAGGAGGGCGCTGGTCGCGGCCGTGCGCTGGCCGGACTCAGCTCGGCGATGCAGGAGAAGCATCGGCTGACGGGAGAACCGGACCACTTCTTCGAGGCGGTGGACCTCGCTCGCCGTGCTGTAGGTGCCGCCGATCACCCTGACCTGCCCGAACGACTGGTCGATCTGGTCGTGCTGCTGGGCTCGACGAGCGCCGCGAGCGCCGTGATGGCCGCGGAGGCGGTGACTGAAGGGCGGAGGGCGGTGGCGATGTTGAAGGACGGTGACATCCTGCTTCCGCGCGCCAGGTCCGCGCTGGGCATCGCCTTGCTGGGCCACCACGAGCACACTCGCGAGCCACGTGAACTCGGTGAAGCCGTGAACCAGCTGAGGGAAGCGGTGAAGGGCACTGATCCACGAGATCCGGCGCACGCTCTGTACCGCGCCAACCTCGGACTCGCGCTGCACACCCGGTTCACCGCTCGCGGCAGGCGATCTGACCGGCGTGCGGCGCTGGCCGAATACCGGGAGGCCGCGGCGACGGCGGCTGAGCCTGAAGTGAGGCAGACCGCGGCGCGCAACCAGGGTTACCTGGCCGCCGAGACGCGCAGGCCGGCGGAGGCTGCCGCGGCACTCGCCCATGCCGTCCGTCTGCAGGCCCAAGCCGTGCCGGAGCGACTCGCCCGTTCCGACGTCCAGCGCCTGTTGGTCGGCACCGGCGACCTGGCTGAGGACGCGGCCGCGATGGCCGTGGTGCGGTACCAGGACGACCGCGCGGCCGGCCTGCTGGAGCTGGGCCGAGGTGTGCTCCTGAACCGGACGTTGAGCCTGCGCACCGATCTCGGCGCAGTGCGCCAGGTTTCGGCAGAGCTGGCCGGCGCGTTCGAACGAGCGTCTGACCATGTCGAGGCGACTGCGCTGAGCGGAAAGGTCGAGGAGCGCGCTCGCGCGTTGGCCGGCTATCGCGACGTGCTGGAGGAGATCCGGGCGCAGCCGGGACTGCGTCGCTTCCTGGCGCCACCGCGCACCGCGGAGCTCACCCGCACCGCGCGGCAGGGCCCGGTCGTACTGGTCAACGTGAGCTCGTATCGGTGCGACGCGCTGGTCCTGCTGCGCGACGGCGTAGCGTGTATCCCGTTGCCGCGACTGAACCTTCACGAGGTACGCGAGCAGGTGAGATCGGTGTGTTCGGGTGTTCCCGCCGATGCCGACCTTGTGGGTACGTTGGACTGGTTGTGGCACGCGGTGGCTGGACCGGTGCTCACAAGGCTGGCACCAGTGTTGAACGTCGGCGACCGTCTGTGGTGGGTGCCGACGGGCGTGCTGTCGTTGCTGCCCTTGCACGCGGCGACCAGTGCGCGGACCGGCGAGTCGGCGCTGGATCGAGTCGTTTCGTCTTACGCGCCAACGGCTTCCGCTATCAGACACGCCAGACGGCCTGGTACCTCGTCCTCCCTGCCGATGGTGATCTCCGCGAGATACGCGGACGACCCGTTGCCGCGCTCGGTGCAGGAAGCCGCGGAGGTCGCGGCGAGGTGGGGGACGTCCCCGCTGGACGCGACGGATCTGCCCGGTGCCGAGGTGCTTTCCGCTTTGGCATCGGCGGGACGCGCGCACATCGCGTTGCACGCGGTGTCCGATCCGCTGGATCCGTCGGCCAGCAGGCTTCTCCTTCCTCATGGACAGGTCGACGTGACCGATGTGCTCAGGATGAAGCTGGGCGATTCCGCGTTCTGCTACCTGTCGGCCTGTGAGACCTCCAGCACGACCACCGAGCTCGCGAACGAGGCCATCCATCTCACGTCTGCGTTCTTCCTGGCCGGCTTCCGTTCCGTGGTGGGCACGTTCTGGCCGATGGGTGACGTGGTGTCCGGACGTGCAGCCGTGCGGTTTCACGACCAGATCGGTCCGGCGCCGGCCGCGGCGGACATCGCGTTGGCGGTGCACCGGAGTGCGCTCGACCTCCGGCGCCGTTACCCACGCGCGCCACGGGCTTGGGCGGCGCTGCAGCACGTCGGAGCCTAGAAGCGGTGTCCAGGAACCCGAAGATCTTCCGTCCGGAAGACCTGGCCGCGCTGGTCGCTGACGTGGTGCTGCGGTTGGTGGAGCACGACAACGTCGAGGACGATGCCCTGCGCGCTGCGGACGAGCTCGCGGAGACGCTGCGCGACGGGGTGCAACGGGGCCTGGCCGAGCGGCGGAATCAGTACTGGTACTGGGTCGCCGCAGTGGAATCGGCGCTCGCGACGGTGAGGGGAGCCGACAGGAGAAGTGCGAGACACAGGGGGACCGCCTTCCGGGCGCTCCGCCTTGCCAGGCTGTTGGCGCCGGAAGGGACCCTGCTGCCGGTTCGTGGTTGGACGAACGCGAGCTTCGAGGAGTTCTGGAAGGTCAGTCTCGCTGTGCAGGCACTCGCCGTCATCCTGCTCTGCGCACCTCGGTCCGCGCCCGCGGAGGTGCGGGCTGATCTGCGCCAGATCCTCTCGATCGCGACAAGTCACGGCGCCGCCCGTCTGGTTGCGGCGACCAAGCGCGCGGCGGGCAGACTGAATGTCGAACTGCCCGCGGAGCCTGTGTCGAAGGGGAGTCCGGACAGTGTGCGCGGTAAGCATCCCGCCGAGGTCGCGAGTTCGATGATCGCCGCCGGCCGGCCCGACCTTTGCGAACCGATGCTCAAGCGCGACGTTCTCGCGGAGATCGAGGAAACGTGCGGCTCCGACGGATCGCCGGCGCGGCGATCGGCCGAACTCCTCGAAGCTGTCGCGGTGGCTGACGCGTGGCCGTTCATGTTCGGTGGCCCGCCCGAGGGTTGGGGTGCCGTCCGTGGCGATCTGCTGTTCGATTCGCTGTTCTACCGAGCAGCGGCCATCGGTGCGGGACGGCGAACCGGCGAAGCACCCTGGACAGATCTGTCCGCCCTCGTTTCCGGAATCAACGTGCTGTGGCTGCGCGAGCTGGAACCGGACTTCTCCGTGATCGCCGGAGTGTCCTGCACGACCGGCGGCGGGTGGCGCTCGTCGTTGGCACAGCTTGATCAGCACGCTCGCGGTCTGTTGCGCGACATGGCTTCCGGACGCATCAAGGACCTTCGAACGGAGGACTTCCAGAGGGTCGGGCAGGTGTTGCTGGAACCGTTGCTCGGCACCTCATCGGAACTGCGGGCGCTTACCGTGATGTTGTCTCCCCGGTTGCGCTGCGTTCCGCTGGACGCTCTCAGACCTGGAGGGCGCGAGCTCATCGCTGACACCGTGGTGTCGGTGGTCCCGAGCTTGGTGTCGATGGCGACGAGACCAGCACGCGAGTACGAGATGGGAGATCGGCTGCGGGTGTTCGGCCTGTTCGACCCAAGCCTGTCCGGCGCCGTCGCGGAGATCGAGGTGTTGCGCGATCTCGTGAGCCGTGGAAAGGCGGACGGCGTCGGGTTCACCGGCCCGGTCCGGCTGAGAAGCGCGATAGCGGCCGACCCCTGCGATCTGCTCACAGTGGCAACACACGGAACAATTCGTTGTGGTGTGCCGGTGCTGGAACCACCAGCTGGGCGATTGGGACTTCCCGAACTGCTGGAGTGGTCCCTTCCCGCGGTGGTGAACCTTGGAGCTTGCCGATCCGCTGAGCCCTCTGGTGCCGCTGTGCCCCTTGACTGGGTCACGGCCGCGCTGCGCCGCGGAGCCCGGTCGGTCATCGCCGCCCGTTGGTCTGTGCCGGATCGGAGCACTTCCCGGATCATCAGCAGGTTCTACGTCAATCTGGCTGACCGGCGGTTCGGGCACGTCGCGTCGGCGTTTCGGAATGCTGTGCTGGTGGAGCGAAAGCGACGGCCTCACCCGTGGTTCTGGGCGGGTCTCGGACTGTTCGGGGACGAGTTGACCGGCGTCCACACCGGAGCGTGGCCGTGATCGTCAGCGGCCTGTGTGGATGTGTCCGGCCCAGTGGTCGGGAAGCTGGGGCTTGGTGTCGCGCTGAGCGCGGGTGGCGTGGTGGAGGGCGTGGGCCGCGTGACCTGGGTGTCGATCATCCACAGTGGACCGTGAGGAGATTTGATGGGGTGGCTGGACGCGTGGCGGACCAGATCGCTCAATGCCAGGTACCGCGTACTGGTGGAGCGGGCGGAGCGCGACGGTGTGAACACGGTGCAGCACGAGGCGTGGCAACTGATCACGGACTGCCTGCCCAGGATGATGACGAGCACGCGCGCCGCGGTCGTCGCGTCGGCGACGATCAGGCTGTCGCTGCCCTCAGAAGCCGGCGCCCGGAACTGGCATCGGACGATGGCGCTCGGCTGGGTCAGCGCCGCCGCTGTTGCCGCTCTGGACCTGCACAGCGGCTTCAACCCGCGGCTGATGGGCGGGTTGGCGCGTGACCTCTTCAGACAGGCGGAGATCTATCACTTCGCTGCCCACCGTGCGAACGTGCCCGCCGTGGGGGCGGTGCTCGCCGAGACACTGTGCTCGCTGCGGCTCGGCGAACGGATGCTCTCGCGGTCGATCGCCGTCTCGGGCGAACGAGGTGAACTGCCGAAGGAAGCGACTTCCCTGCGCCAGAGGCTGGCGGGCGTGCCAGTTGTGGAACTGACCGAACTGCCGGCGTTCACCGGCAACGTGGACGACCTCGCCGACTGGTTCGACAGGTGCTTGCGTGAAGCCTTTCGCGAAGGCGGCGAGGAGGCCGGTCTGGGCCTCGTCCGAGTATGGGGTGTCAACGTTCTCATGGAAGCGGTCCGAACGTGCGGCCGTTCGGTTCTGTACGTGAGTGGCGGGATCGACGCCGGCGTCGCCACCCTCGTCGACGCGGCTGCGCTGGACGACCCGGCCCGGCCGGTGACCACGAGCATCGACTTGCCGGGAGCAGGCCTGATCAACATCGGACAACAGGCGGTCGGGCTGTTCACCGCGACTTCCGGGCGACGCACGGGCACGCTGGACGGTTCCGCGTTCGACAAGCACGTCACCGAGTCGCTGAACTGGGTCGGCGAGACCATCTGGCTGCCGATCCTCGAGAAGTGGCCCCAGCTGCGCACCCAGCCCGTCGCGGTCGTTCCTTTGGGGGAGTGCGGAATGCTGCCGTTCTACACGGCGATCGTCGACGGGCGACCGGCGTGCACCTTGCTCGACCTCACCATCGCGCCGTCGGGTCGTTCCCTCGTGCTGGCGGGTGAGTCGTCCGCTGCACGTGGCGAGGCGTTCGTGGCCGCCGATCCGTCCTCAGGGGCCGCCGAACTGCGCTACGTGGCTCACGAGGCCGCTGCGGTCGCAGACGTTCTTGATGCGCGGCCGTTCGTCGTGGGGCAACCCGGATCTGCGGAAACCGACGTGGTCGCGCGCATCCGGGACAGCGCCGTGGTGCACCTCGCATGCCACGGTGTCGTCCGTCCGGACGAACCTGTCAGCTCGTCGATCGTGCTCGGCGAGCACATCGCGGTCGGGACAATGCTGGAGGAGGACCTGCGCCACGGCTCCCTCGTCGTGCTGTCGGCCTGCGATCTCGCAGGCATCGGCACTGGTCTCCCGGGAGAACAACTCGGCTTTCCAGCCGTCTTGCTGGCGGGAGGTGCTCGTACGGTCGTGGCGGCGTTGTGGCCTGTACCGGATACCCGTCGCACGGTTCGGATGATGACCCGCTTCCACCAGGAGGCCCTGACAACCAGCCCGACGAAGGCGCTCGCTGCTGCGATCGGACACGCGCACAAGTCTGGTGTCCCACCGACGCTGTGGGCGGCTTTCGCCTGCTACGGGGCGTGATCTCGGGTCACGCCCATAGCCAGCCTGGTTGTGAATCGGCGACGTTCTGGCGCAGGCGGGCTGCGCGTTCATGATCGCTCGGGCGGGCAGGTAGGTGTTCGGCCAACTCTGGTGTCTCGTGCGGTCTTGGTGAGGTGCGCGGGCCACTGCACCGCGGACCGCCGCCGTCCTGGTCGCCTTGCTCGCGGAGAGCGGTCGCAGGGCCTCGGACGTGAGTTGGTGGTCAGGAACAGGCTCCGTGCCGAAACGTGCGGCAAGCCGCCGAACAGCGTCGGAGGGCGCGGTGTCGGTGCCCAAGCCCGCCGCAGCGGCCGTCTGCCACATCTGCTCCCAGAGGTCCTCCTCGATCGCAGCGGGGGAGCGCTGCTCGACGATGGAACGCCAATGGTCAGTGGGGGCACGAGTGGAAGCGGCGAGTGCGGACGCGCAGTTGTCGAGCAGTAGTTGCTCGACTCGACCCTGGACTACCGCGGCGGGATCATCGAGGTCTGCGGTGTCCAGCGGTTCCGTCGAGAGGGCCGCCGTGAGCAACGGTTCTGACTGTTGACCGCCAAGAACTTTGGCGGTGCGAAGTGCCGTCGGAACGCCAGCGCAACAGGACATCCGAGCAGCTCTGGAACCTGTGCGATGAGCAGTACGACGATCCGTAGGGTCAGGCTATGCCGTGAGCTCGGTGTCGTGAGCTCGGCGATTAACTCCACATTGGACATTGCTGCCGCGTGCCAGCGCATCCGCAGCCAGCATCAGATCTACGAAGAGGACCGTCACCTCGTTGTTAACGCAGATTGCCGCGTTCCTGCGGAGGCTGTGACATCCGTCAGTCCTCAGGTGGCGTGCGGTCGTACGCTTCCAACTCGGCGAAACGCTGCGGCGACAGCCAGTCAGTGCCGCTGGTGTCCACCGGGCACCCGGCCTGCCCGAGCCGGCCGACGAGCTTGCTGATGGACTCGGCGGACCCGTTGAACCGGATGACGTTCAACCCGTCGAGGTCGGCGATGCGGCGCAGCTGCCCTAGTTCGACGATCACGGTCTTGTTCCGGAAGGCGCTGAGTGCCATCCCGAGCTCGATCAGGACGTTAGGCCGCGCCTGCATGACCTGGGCCGTCTCGTCACGCGGCTCCTTGGGGCCGCGCAGGTCCGGGTGGAGGGTGACGATGTCGTCCGGGGTCAGCAACACCACCACCGCCTGCGCATTGCCTGGCGTCAGTCCGTTCGCGACGACTGCGTTGAGGAACGGAAGCGCGCTGCCGGTGGCGGCGACCAGTGGCTCCCATTCCTGCGGTTCCAGCCGCACCGCGCGGAACAGGTCGAACATCCGGCTCCGCACCGCTTCGTCGCGGCCGTGCACGACGAAGATCTTCCGGCTCACGTCGGTCACCGTTTTCTCGCCCTCGTCGTTCTGTCGTGTCAACTTGTCCGCCTGAACCTCCACCGCCGCGAGCGACGGGCCGCCGAACACGAGCCGCACGGATCGGCTGTGTTCTGGACGCGTAATTCTGATGCCGCCTTCGGTGTAGGCGGCGAAGCCCGCACGATGCAGGCGTTCGATGACGTCGTGGAGTTGCGCGACGGTGAGGTCCTCGCGCATGTCCGGTGGCAAGGCGCTGTGCAGTTCGCGCACGTCGCGCAGTTGATCGCCGGACTTGAGCAACTGCGCGTGCAGCACCAGCTCACTTGGGTCGAGCTCGACCGATCGCACCGAGAAGAGCAGAGACGCGACCGCGGCCAGCACTGCCACCGGGACAGAGCCGACGTCCATCAGCCACATCGCGGAGGTCGCGATGACACCGGTGAGAACCGCACGCGCGGCGGCGGGCTTGAGGTCGATGTGCCACGAGCCCGTGCGGATCTCGAACGCGGGACCCGGACCCGCGTGTTGCCGGACCAGAACCCGGATCGCGATGGTGAGATCACGGGGGTTCACGAGGAGCGCGTTGGCCAGTTCGGTGACCAGCGCGGCGTCGATCGTGACGAGGCCGACGTCTGCGGCGGAGTGCTCTGCCGGGCTGAAGAGCAGTGCGTTGAGGTCTGTGGTGTTCACTCGGCGGCGTCCTGTCCGAGTACGGACCAGGCGCCCAGCACGTGGTTGACCGCCACGTTCCACGCTCCCCAGTCCTGCCGGATCATGTCGTCGCCGATCGTCAACAGGTCTCCATGTCGCCGGCGGAGCTGTTCGAACAGCAGGGCGACCGCTTCACGGGTGCCGATGTGCAGGAACCGGCAGTTCGGCGCCCTGTCGACGGCGAACGCGAGCAGCCACAGCGCACCGTCCTCTGCCCCTTCGAGCGGGAGCAGTCCCATCGCGACTCCGGCGCCTTGCCGAATCCAGTCGGCGACGTGCCAGGCAACGGGAAGGTCCATCAACACGAACACCGGCTCCGCGCCGTGCAGCAAGGCGGCTACTCGGTCGTCGGTGAGCGTGAAGTGAGTGGTGATCGCCAGCAGCGGCACGGCTTCCAGGAGGCCCTGTGCGTGTTGGGGTGTGCAGCCGTCCGGTAGCAGCCCGAAGATGGTTCCTTCGCCCTCCGGCGTCCGTACCGGCACCATCAGTGCTGTCAACGGTTCTGGTGGCGGCATGCCCTCCAGGAACGCGAACTGCCTCGTCGCGATCTTCCTGCTCAGCCAGACTCCGCACACGTGCGGGTCTCCGTCGACATCCCACGAGTAGAAGCTGGGCAGCGAGGCGAGCGTTGCCTCAGCGCTGACGATGCCGGCGGGCCAGGGTGCGCGCAGCCTGATGTTCTGGCGGTCAAACTCAAGGCCGTCGTCGCTGATTGGCCGTCGTTCTGCGACGATGCTCAGTCGCTGGGCGAGTTCGGCGTCCACCTCGGCCACCGCGCCTTTCAGCGCCTCGGTCCAGGGCTTCTGCTCGGTCCACGGCACGGTGGCCAGGCCGAGGTCGTCAAGAACGCCAGCCGCGTAGTCGTAGCACCGGCGTAGCAGGACGTCTTCTTCGAACTCGCGCAGGTCGTCCAGTTCGTCATCGTCCGGCAGGTGACGCCAGTCCGGGTCGCCCTCACCGATTCCGCGCTCGGGAAACTCTGCCGCGAGGTCGCGGAAGAGGTCAGCGAACCCGCCGGGGCCGCCTGCTCGTTCGAAGGCGGCCAGCCGGTCGTCCGGGCAGCCGGTCCTGCTCGGCAGGCGGTGCGGCATGCGCCCAAAGCCATTGTCGACGAGCTCGAGCAACTCGGCGGGGGCCATGCAGACGCGTAGGGTGGCCGCCGCCGCCGTCTCGCGAACCCGCCAGGGCAGGACGGATGGCCCGGCGAGTGCGTGACCGCGGGTCAGGTGTGCGGTGTAGGCGACGTTGCCCGACAACAGTTTCCGGGCGCGTTCCACACCGGTGACCGATGCGGACAGAGTCGTGGCGAAGGTCTCGTGGGTCGCGGTCGAGTACTCGACCATGCTCTCGAAGAGTTCGTCGAGGGTGCTGGCGCGGTAGCCACGGCGGGCCAGCAGCGCCCCCATGGCGGCGACCAGGCCGAACGGGCTGCTGGCCTGGAACTCGTGGTGCAGCCCTTCGTGCGTCCCGACCATCAGCTGCTCGTCCCCGTTACCGATGTTACGCAGGACCAGGGTCCACGTTCCCATGCCGTCGTACCCGCCTAGCAGGCCTTCCCTCAGCGTGTCGGCCAAACCGTCGCGGTCGCAGCGGTACGCGACGCGGTGCATTGCTTCCTCCTCGCGGGCCTCGTGTCCGCGGACATCATGATGCCGGTGCGGTGGAGGATCTTGGGGCACCACGGAGGGAACGGCACGGCGTGTCCGGTGCGAGTGATCGGACGCTCCGGACGGCGAACTTCTGGTTGACGCTCAGTCGAGCTACGTGGCGGTCGGAGTGCCGTGCCCGCCGCCGTGCCAGGTCCCGGTGACCAGCCAGATCTCGTAGTAGAGCAACCACTCGCTGGTCCAGGGCACGATCGTGTCGGCCAGCAGCATCGTCGGGCGCCACTGCCCCGGCAGGTGCAGGCACAGCCTGTCGCCGGGGTAGGTGTGGGGGAGCGACGTGGCGCCGTCGCGGAGCGCCAACGCCGGATGCAAGACAGCGACGTCCGGAGCTGTTCCGTGACGGTAGTTCAGCCGCACCCGGTATCGGCGGGAGGCGCTGGTCGGCTGGAGTTCGAACGTCGCGGTGAGGGAGTCGGCCCTGAGGACGATGTTCGCGGCAGGCAGGAGTGCACGCAGCGCGAACGCCTGCCTGCCCACTCCTGCCTGCCGTTCAGGAATCCTCACGACCGAAGAACGTGTGAGTCGGGCTCCGGCGCCCGAGCCCGACTCCCAGCGCCCCGGTGCTGGCCGCGATGGTGAGCCGCCCGGTGTCGCGGAGACCGGTCGTGGTGGCGGCCCATCGGGCGGCCGACTTCCGCAGCACCTCCTGGCCGAAGGACGCGCTCAGACGGTCGACCAGGACGTCGATTCCCGCGTCACGCGTGTCGTGGGCGAGCTTGACATCCCTGCGAACCTTCTTGTGCCAGGCCATGAACTTGAGGCGCCGGTGTGCGGTATCCGGCTCGTTCCATTTGTCGCAGAAGTTCTCCTTCTCGTGCGCTGGGTTGAGGACCTCCCACCGGCCGTTCACCTGATCGATGTGATCAGGCATGCGCTCGACCACGTCGAGAAGGGCGTGGCCGAGGTTTTCCCCGCCGCGGTAGGCGCTCGCCGCGAGCGTGGTGACCAGGACGGACGGGGGCCGGTCGTCGACGTCGTCGGCGAACGCCAGATAGGCGTGCCACTTCAGGACCTGGACCAGGCGTTGCAAGGTGGAGCGCACGGCCCAGTCGGGTACGGCGGCGACGTTCGCGGCCCGGGCCTTCAGCTCGAGCTTGCGGCGCATCTCCTCGGACCTGTTGCGGAACCAGATCGCGTAGTCCTTGGGATTGCCGTGCTGCCACGGGCGGAGCTTCGTGTCGGTCAGCAGGATCCCGTTGCGCGACCTCTTCAGGCCGAGGTCCGGGATCGCCGGCAGGACGTCCAGATGGAACCCCACGCCGTCGTACGCGAGGGTCCAGCACCGCCGCTTCTCGAAGTAGTCGTCGGGAGCGTAGGGAGACGCTTCCGACGTGCACAGGTCGTAGTACTCCTCGAGCATCGCGCCGACCTGCTTCTTGAGAACGGCCTGCGTGATGCTCTCCTTCTCGATGTCGTGGTGGCACACCAGGTCGATGTCGTACTCGCTGGCCGACGTCGGCGGGCGGATCACGGTCCCGGTGATGAACGACCCCTGTGGGTAGATGCTCCACTCCGGGCCGCCGGACGTCGCGAGGTGCGTTCCGACGTGCTCGTAGCGCGTCACGGCCGCGTCGCGGATGTCGTCGGGGATGTCCAGGATGTCGACGGCGCCTGCGAGCAACGCGGACAGGACGTCCATGGGGTCGTTGGTCATCGGGGGTCACCCTTCTGCTCGTCCGCACAGGCGGTCGAGATCGTGAACTGGTAGGTGTCGAAGTCCTGCATCCGGTCGAAGATCCGCAGCGGCGGATGGGCGACCCGCATGAGGTGCCGGCCCATGCTGACCGCGGCGGCGGCCGGAACGGCGGGGAAGACTGCGATGTCGCGGGCTCCCGGGTGTTCGACCTCGATGGTCGCCAGCAGCTCGCGCCACGTCTGGCTGAACAGGTCCAATGTGGACTCATTGCTGATCAGGGTCGGTGCCGGGGTGATCCCGTCTGGTTTCAGCTCGTAGAGGGTGCAGGAGTCGCCGACCGCTTCGCCCAGCCGTTCGGGATCGACTGTTCCCGACACCGAGAGGATGACGGCGACCTTTGTCCTGTCGGTGCCGATCCGCACCCGGTCGAACCTGAACTCGACCTCGGGCGCGTCCGGGCTCCAGCCCCACCCTTCAGAGCCGTCACGACGTTTGGGGTAGAGCTGCGTGGGCAAGGTCTCGTCCAGCATCGTGCCGAGCAGGATCAGCACCGGGATCCTGGCCAGCGCGAACACGGACAGGTGCGTGACCTGCCCCTTGCGGACCTGGGTGCGCAGGTGTTCCAGCCGGTCTTCGAGATGGGCCTTGGCAGCCGTCCAGTAGTGCGGGCTTCCGGGATCTTCACCGGGTACGGCTCGGAGGTCCACCTCGAACTCGTCGGCGCCGCGTAGTGTCCAGTCGGGGAAGCGGTCGCGTTCCAGGAGGGCGGCGATGACTCGGGTGTCGTCGAGCTCGACGGGACGGCCGTGCAGGTTGCCCACGACGCGGAGGACGGTCGTCTTCCGCTCTTCCTTGAGTGCGGTGACCTTGCGGATGCGTTGCTCGTGCGTCCGCTTCATCGCGCGCAGGGTCGTGGGGTCGTAGGTGTCCCACAACGACTTGTCGTCGATGACCTTGTGCTGGTCGTGGCAGAGCAGCATCAGGTTGTCGGCGAGGTTGCGCTGGTCGGCGTGGAGAGGATCGCCACCGCGTGGGGATCCCGGCGCGGTCGACCAGCCGACGATGTGCGCGAGCTGCCCGACCATCACGGCCTGGCCCGTGTACTCCTCGTCCAGGAGATAGCTGTTGCAGATCGTGCAGCGGCCGCCCGCCGCCACCCAGACGCGCCGGGCGATGCGTTCTGGGATCGTGCGGGACAGCCCGTCGGGTCCGATCGCGGACGTCGCGGATGCCTTGCCGCTGGCTCGTTTGGCCACGGTGCCGCCCACCTCCTGGTGAAGCCGTGCTGATCGGCTTCACCGGGGTCTGACGTCACATCTCGCGTTCTGTCCGGAAAGGTCAGTCGCAGTCGCGGCACACGGTGCCGGTACCCACGAATCTGGACGGGTGCAGCGCGAGGTTGCACTTCGAGCAGGTCTTGGTGTTGGCGGCTCTCGCCACCGTGCACCCGCAGTGCTCGTTCTTGCACTTGGGCTGCCTGCATTTCGGGCAGGGCGGCTCGAAGTTGAGAAAGAGCTCGCCGCAGGTCTCACAGGTCCACCAGGTACCGGGACGGAGCCCGGACGTACCCGGCCGCGGCGGCGCGAAGTCCTGCCAGCCGACGTTGTCCGACCCGATGATCGCGACCAGGTACTCGTCGTCGAACCACGCGGCCTGGCCGTAGACGGTGTCGCTCCGGCCACCGCCCCGATAGCTGACGTACGTTTCGTCCCGAGTGATCACGCCGGACCGGCGGGTCAGCGCGGCTTCGATCAGAGGCGTGTCGGACTGGTCGGACTTGCGCGCGGGTGGGATGAGTCCGCGCGGCGCGGCGAACAGCACGGTGCCCATGCGATCGAGGAGAACGATCGCCCCCGCGCCCTGCAGGTGCCTGGCAGCCCACACGCAACAGGCTTCCCGTGACGCCGACGAGTGCATGGCGAAGAGATCGACGACGTCCTGCGCCACTGGGCCGCGGGGCCCGAGCGTCGGAAGGAGCTGGTCATCCGGAAGGAGCACGTGCGCTGCGAAGGCATCGCACGCCTGCTCCTGGAACAGCTCCGGGTCGCTGTACTCGAAGGTGGTCGCGCCGAGGTCGACGTCCGTCTGCTGCAGGTGGTGGCCGAGCTCGTGGAGTGCCGTGAACCCCCGGCGCCGTACGGAAGCTGCTCGGGCGACGACGAGCGTCGGCGGATCCGGCTCGTAGCTTCCCGCTACGGAGCAACGGTCTGCGCCGGACTCCTCGGCAACCAGAGCCACCGCGAGGTCCGACCAGGTCTGCAGCTCTCCCAGCGGGTCGCCGCGCAACCGTTCGAGCGCACAGGGATGGTTGTGCTCGACCAAAGCGGCCATGGCCTGCACGTGCGGCTCCAGCTCTTTCGTGAACCGGCCGCGTGTCATCAGCCCGCGCTCCCTTCCTGCTCCTCCCGTTGAAAGTACTGCGTCAAACGTGCTCGCCAGTCCACTGGCCCTGATCCGGTTTCGCGTGCAGCGCGCGCGAAAAACGCGTAGCTGCCTTCCAACCGACCGGTCGCCTCGTCCTGCTCGTGCTGTTCGGCACGTCGTTGCCACGCGTGTCGCCAGCGAGGGTGGTCTGCCTCCGCGACGAAATCCCTCGGTAGCGCGAGAACGGCGGCCTCGATGGCACCGGGGTCGATCCCTGTCACCTCGGCCACGGTGGCAGCCGCGTCCGGCGTCAACGGCTTCTTGCCGTTCAGCACGGTCATGACGTCGGCCTGCGTGTATCCCAACGGCTGCAAGGCCGTGACGAGTTGCCTCAGGTCCAGGCTCTGGCCGAGCAATGCCCGCAACGTGGTGTGCTTCTCACCCGATACATGGACGGGGAGGGCCGGGACGTCGCGGAGCGCAGTCAGGTCGTCCGCCAACTCGGCCCACATCATCTCCCGTGACGCGAACGCGGGCTCGGCGGACGTGTCCACAACGGTGCCGCGGATGCTGGCGACGAGGTCGTCCTGCCACCTGTCGACGGGCTGGTCGAGCACCCGCAACGGGAACCGCCCCGAAAGGCTGATCCACGCGACCGCGTCCAGACCGAAGGCCGTCGACGTCGCATCGACAACGACCGTGCGGCCGGGTGCTGCCGGCAGGTCCAGGGTGACTGGCACAGCAGCGACCGTGAGATCTTCCACGTCCGTGATGAGCAGGAGCGCGCTGACGTCGTCCCAGCAGGCGCGCCACACTTGCCCCGCGTCCACCTCCAGATCACCCGGTGCTCCGAACCGTTCGGCGAGTCCTTCCCGCGAGAGCGCTTCAGGGACGCGAACCTGTTCGGCGAGCTGCAACAGACGCTGAAGTGCGGTCGGCTCACTCATGGTGTCCTCCCCGTCGAATCGACCTGGTGGGTCGCCACGGGAGTCTGACGTCACTCCTCGCCGGCCGTCCGGGCAATCGTGCGGCACCCATCACTGCTCAGCCACCCCTCCGCACAACCGGATCAGTTCCAGCACCACCTGTTCGGCGTCGTCCCCGTCGCCGGCGAGCTCGACGATCTTCTTCTTGAGGTTCGCGGCGTACAGGTAGGCCTGCGAACGCCCGACGTCGAGGAAGTACTGGATGGCCAACAGGTTCATCAGGTGCGGGACGAGCTTCCGTTCGTCCGGTGAAAGCACACCGCAGATCTCCGCGGCCTTCGCCGCCGCGTCGAGCTCGGCGTCGGCCGTGATCACGTACTCCTCCGGGGTGGGCGCGTCATTGGCGGGGGACGAAGCGGAAAGATCGTCCAGCGGAACGTCGATCGGATCGAGAACACCGCCGAACCGGCGCAGGAACACGTCCACGAGCTGCCCGATCTCCAGGCTGCCCGCCGCAGTCTCGAGCACCGCCCGCAAGATGGCGGTCATCGACGCTCCGTCGGTGACCGGAGCCCGTCGGGTCGCGCTCGACCACTTGCGCACCTTGACATCCTGCACGGCCCAGGCCGCAGCGACCAGAACGGCCGGATCATTCGACCAGGGTTCGCCCGTGGTCCCGCGGAGACGCCATCGACCGGCGCCTGGCTGCTTGTCGGGAACCTGCTCGAAGTCGCCCTCCGCGGCCAGCACCTTCTCGATCGACCGCCGCAGGTGGCCGACGTCGGTCTGCCTGGCCCGGTCGATCAACCAGTTCCTGATCGCCCGGCGCAGCAGCTTCGCGAACGAGGCGTCGTTGCCGGCCTGGACGGCGAGCGTGACCGTAACCGCCTGCAGCCGGTCCACCAAGAAGTCCTGGGCGAGGTCTTCCGGTTCGTGGGCCGCGGAAGCCAGCGCAGGGAACCTGCGTGCCTCCTCACCCACCAGCTTCTGGACGAGAGCGAGGCACTGGACACCGAAGTGCCCCAGCTCGCGAAGTTCTCTGAAGGCGGAGATGACGTACCTCCTCGCTGGTCGGCCAGCGACATGGGCGTCACCGGTAGCAATCAGATCGGACGCGCGTGGACGATGCGTTATCGCTGGGGCGTTGTGTTCATCCAATTGGGCTATCCGCGGTCAGAAAGCAGCGTCGATCTGCACCTTGAAGTCGTCGTACCCGCTCACGTCGTCGAGCGTCCTCAAGGTGAAGGTCTTGGTCTCCTTGGCCGCGAGGTCGTTCAGCGCGCCGTTTCCAGTTCCCAGGATCCTGCGGTCGGCGTCGTAGAAGGTGACCTTGATGATGAGGTGCTTGGTGGTGCCACCGTCGTTGTAGGCCTCGCCGTGGACCGTGTGGTCCGGCGCGACGGTGAAGTTGTCCAGCTCGATGCCGCCGCTGCGCCGCGGCCTGGGACGCGCCGACGCAGGTGCCGATGCCCGCCCCTCCGCCGCTGATGCCGGCGGTGTGAGGTCACCCGCAGCCAGCCAGTCGGTCGCGTCGGTGTCCACCGCGCAGCCGACATCTTTCAGCCGCTGGGCCAGGAGCTTGCGCTGCACCGGGTCGTTGTTCAGCTTCACCACGAAGTGGCCGTCGAGGTTCGCGAACCTGCGCCCCTTGCCCAGCTCGACCAGGATCGTGCGTTCGGGTGCCACCAGCATCGCCATGCCGGTCTGGTAGATGACGTCAGGCCGCGCCTGGCCCATCGGCTCAAGCTCTGGGTCGTGCTCGTCCTCCGCGTACTCGCGCCTGAGCTGGACGGTGTCGTCCGGCGTCGCGAGGACGACGATGGCGCAGCCCTTGCTCATCACGGCCGTGATCACGTCGGTGATCCTCGGCGAGCCCTGGCGGACCTCGGCCAGCACCTGGGTCCACTCCATCGGCTCGAGTTTCAGCGCTCGCAGGAAGTCGAACAGGCCCCGCCGGGCCTTCTCGTTCACGCCGTGGATCACGAAGACGGTGCGATCCCTGTCCGGCGACGGCATCCATTCCTCCTGCTGCTGGAGCTGATCAGGTCGTGGTACGTCCCGGGCCCGCATCGCGAGTCGGCCACGCGCCTCCATCAACAGCCGCTTCTGGGCTCTGAGGGGAGCCTGGAACCGATCCGCGTACGGGTGCTGCCAGTAGCCGAGCAGCCCGCTGAACTCGCTGGGCCGCTTGCCCCCACCGCCGAAGACCTTCAGCCTCGGCTTGACGGGCTCGTGGAGGAATTGCCTGATGCGGTACTGCAGCTTGCCGGGGCTGCCCTCGTACTCGAAGCGGAACTTCTCCCGAAGGTCGTCCGGCAGCAGCAACAGGCAGGTCGTGAACCACTCGTCGTAGGTGTCGCCGAGCTCCTTGGCGATGCGGGCTCCAGCCGCGAAGTCGTCGATCTGCACCCGCGCCGCCTGCTGGTCGAGCGCAGGGATCTGGTCGATGAGCTCGTCCAGCCTCGACAACTGGTCCTGTACCTCCATCCGCGTGAGTCTATCGAGGACGGTTCGCTGGCCTACACGAGTGGCCGTCCCGCTAGGAGCGATTCCGCGGTGAGCTCGACGCGTTCGGTGTTGCTGTCGAAGCCGAACATCCGGGTGGGCAGGTTCAGCGCCTCCGCCCTGGACGGGTAGCAGAAGTAGAGGATCTCGCGGCAGAACGCGGCGGCGTCGGGCATCACGGCGTCTTGGCAGGTGCCGAGCACGGTGATGCCGTACTTCTCCGCGACCGACGCGACCGCGGCGAGCACGTCCCGGCGGTGTTCCTCGCCGAGTGAGTCGCCGAGCTCGTCGAGGATGAGCACGCGGCCGCGCGGGTTCGGGCTCGCCAGCAACGCCGCCAGCACCAGGTGAATGCTGAAGAGCTTCTCCTGCGCCGAGTTGGTGGCGTTGTTGTAGGGCAACATCCGGCCGTTCGGCGAGCGTCGCCACTTGGGCACGACCGACCAGATCCACGGGTCCTCGGGCCCGGCGGGGCGGTCGACCTCGAAATGCAGCTCGGCGCCGTAGCCGTCGGGAGCAGACCGGTTGAGCTTGTCCAGCGCCTCACTGATCGCGACGAGGTTCGCCTCGATCCGGCGTTCGAGACTGTCCTGCACGTTGGAGAGGCTCTCCTCCATGGTGGACAGCGTGGACTCGGCGTAGTTCATCTCGCGTTCGCGATCCGCACGTGCCGAGGTGATCTGCTCGGTCGCGAGCATGTCGCGCTCGACGAGCTGAGTGAGCCAGTCGTGCAGGGCGGCCGCCACCCCCGCATACCCGTTGTCCCTTCCGCTGGACTCACTTTTCCCGAGTTTCTCCTTGCGTTGCAACGACTCGGAGATCATCGGCGTTGGTGATCCTTCGCCCGTGTGGCGGTTCACGCGCAGGTCGGCGAGGATCTCGACCAGGTAGTCGTTGGCCCTGTTGCTGAGTGTGTTCTGGTCGAGTTTCTCCATTGGCGCCGTTGCGTCGCGCGCACCAGGAGGGCGGCACACTCGGGTGTCCGAGTCGTAGTCGTACGGGTCGTCCGACCAGTTGAGCAGGACCCGTGCGGCGGCTTCGTCGGCGCCGAACTCCGTGAACCAGTAGGAGAGTTGCATCGCGTCGAGCAACCTCCGCAGGTCGGCCTGCTCGATCTTGGACGCGGTGATGCCCTCCTCGCACTTTCTCCTGGCCGCTTCGGCCAGGACCAGCGCGGACCGCGCGTTCCGCAGGTCCGCAGCCGCGGCCATGTGCGCGGCGAGCGCCGGTTCCTTGGCGTTCATTCGCCTCTCGACCTCGTCCTGTGCCGCCGGCAGCAGCTCGGTTTCGATGCGATGCTTCTCGGCGGCGAGTTCTCGGTGCTCGGCCGCAGCGCGCGCTGAGGCAAGGGCCGTCTCGGACTCCCGTTCGACCCGCTCGGCGATCCCGGTCGCGTTCTCCGCCGTTGCCCTGGCCACCTCGGCTTCGGCGAGCTGGTCCCGCAGCGACCGGATGATGTGGGCACGTCCGGTGGTGGGGCGGGGAAATCCCGCGAGTACGGTGACGCCGAGCAGCGGGTCCCGCATCGCGCTGACGCCGTCGATCTCGACCGGGTGCGTCCGGTCGGCCAGCTCCGTCAGGAACGCCAGTGCCTGGTTCGGCGCGGTCACCAGTCCGGTCGGCATCGACGGACCGCTCACCGCGGGACCGGCGACCACGATGGCACCCGGCACGCCGGCAAGCGCCGCGATCGCCTCGCGTGTCTGCTTGCCCTCCGTGACGCACACGGCTGCCCGCCAGGGATGCAGTCGAGGTTCCCAGACCGCGCGGTGGTCGGCGGCGACCTCGATGGCGTCCATCAGCCCGACGGCCTCGACGCCTTGTCCGGCGAGCGCAGCGAGTGCCGCGGCCGCGGAGCCGGAGGCACCGAGCTCTGCCCGTTCGAGCTCTTCGCGCAGCCCCTCGACCTTCTCACGCGCCTTGGTCTCCACGACAACGGCGGCCGTGTGCGCCTCCCGGTGTCTGCGCAGCTGGTCTTCAGCTTCCGGAACGCTCAGCTTTGCGTCCCGTGCGCCTCGCCGCTCCAGCTCGTTCATGCGTTCGAGATGGATCGCGATCTTCGTGGTCAACCTCGTTTCGGCGCGCTGGGCGTCGGCGACGCCGGTTTCCGCGAGCTGGAAAGCCTCTTCAGCCGTTCTCGCCTTCTCCTTGAGCGCGCGGAGATCCTGGAGTTCCTTCTCCTTCGCCCGCAGCTCGGTCAGCCGTGCGAGTTCCCGCTTCAGGTCGTCGTCGATCCCGGCGATCTGGGCCTTCAGCCAGTCCTCGCGGGCGAGTCCGTCGAGCAGACCGCGGGCGAGGTGCTTGCGCCACAACAGATCGCCCTGCCCCAGCTTGGCCCGGACAGTCTCCCTGGTCCGCACGCCGTCGAGGATCTCCTCCTCCGCCGCGAACTTCTCCGCGTTGCCGAGCTTCGTAGCCTCCACGAGCGCGATCTGGTCCGCGAGCTTGCGGCGCTGGTCCTTCTCCAGCTCCAGCGCCTCGCTGCGGCCGGTCAGCCGGATCAGTGCGGCGCCGATGTCCTCCGGCTTGAACGCGCCGGTGTCCATCTTCAACAGCGACGGGCCGCTGCGCTGGTTCCCGCGCGAGGCGACGTAGGCCAGGCAGCGAGGGCTCCGGCCGTACAGCTTCTCCACGTATGATCCGGCACCGTACTCGGGCGCGGGCAAGGACTCCCAGATGGCCTTCGCCTGCTCGTGGCGTTCGTTCTGGGTCCCCGTGTCGACCAGTTGGACGCCGGGCTGGTGGCGGACCCGGACGTACTTCGGAGTCGAGGAGATCTTCATCCAGACGGTGTGCGCGGTGCCTGCGACGTCGTCGGGTTCGGCGAAGACACCTACGATGAAACCGTGTAGGGCGGCCGGATAGCGGGTCGCCGTCACGCCGGCGGTGTTCGGTTCGAACAACAACTGCGCGACCGTTGCCGCGCCCCCGCTCGCCGCCCTCCACTCCGGGTCACCGAGCAGCAGGGACACCGCCGCGTTGAAGCTCGTCTTGCCCGACTCGTTCGAGTCGCGCGGGCCTCGGCCGGTCACCGCCACGAAGGAGGAGGGCACGATCGCCACCGGATGCGTGGTGTGCCGGGCGATGTCGAACAGCTGCACGGCGACAAGCTGGCGCTCGCCGATGATGCCGAGCACGTCGCCCATCCCCGTGTCCGGTTCGCCGTGCTGGGTAAACAACGTTGGGACGGTGGTCATTTCTCATCCTTCGCGGGCGGCTTGTGCTGGTTGCCGTTCCCACGGCGTTTGAGCAACACACGGGCATAGGGGCTCTCGGACGCGGCGAGGATCACCATGTCCTCCCACAGCGCCGCCGTCCGGCGTGGTGTGAGGCGGTGCAGGGCGGGGCCGGGAGTGATCCCCCGCGAGCCCCGGTTGACGAGGCCGGCCGCCTGCAACCGGCGCAAGGACTGCTTGATCATGGACTTCGTGAGGTGGCGGCTCTGCGCGAGCTCGTCTGTGGAGGTCGGACGTGTTCCCCTGCCGTCGGCCCACGTTTCGCCGGAGGCCGCGCCTCGGGCACGTGGTACGGCGACGCACCGCAACAGCACCAGCGTCAGCACAGCTCGATCAACGGGCTTCAGCACACCGATGCCCTCGCGTACGAGCACGTCGGCGACGTTGTCGTCGTACCCGCTCGTCCAGCCGTCACGCACCTTGTTGAGGACGCGGCCGCACTGCTCGAGCCGTTCGACCACGGCGGCGCGCAGAGCGGGTTCGGTCAGCGCGGGCAGCGCTGACTCGGGGACTATGCCGTGGGCGATCTCCAAGGCGCCGATGGCGGAATGGACCAGGCTTTCCTCCTCATCGGACAGTCGACGCATCCCGCTCACCACTCCCACTCCTCCTCCGGGTTGGGAGGCGGAACGTCTTCGGGAAGTTCCACCGACTCGTCGTCCACGGCGCTGTGCTCGCTGGCGGCAGGTCCTTCCGGCCGGGGAAGCCGATCGTGGAACCGGCGCATGGCTTCCACGAAGGCGGGCGGCAGGGCAGCGACCGCCGGGCCGAGGTACAGGGCCGAGCGACCCTCCTGGACGAGCAGCGCGGGCATGAGCTCGTGGTACAGCGAGCCCTTCACGTGGGGGAGGGGAAGGGCCATGTCGGCGGCGAGATCGAGCAGCTGGGCGTTGGTGAACGGCTCGCCGGGATGGGGGTGCAGGGTGCGGTCGGCCCAGGCGAGCCCCAGACAGCAGGCCCAGGTGAGCTGTGCCGTGGCGGTCAGCCTGCGGACCGGGTAAGCGCTGCTGTCCTCGGGAGACGGCGTCGTGTGGGGCGACCACCCGAGTGCCGTCAAGCGCGCTCTTCCTCTTTCGGGGCTGCCGGGTGGCGGCGCGCATCGCACCAGCTCCCGTCCAGCGTTCTTCGCCCTGACACGCATGGAGTCCAGCTGCGCCACGGATATGTCGTCCACCGGCCTCGCGCCGCTCGCCCTGACCGCCGCGAGCAGGACCTCGGGATCGCGCAGGTCACTCACTTCGGGGTTCCTCCTCGTCTGGCTCCGACACCACCACGAACGCGATGGGCACGCTGCCCGGACCGTCAGCTGTGTCGCCGGCGAGCCGTCTCAGGATCACCGGGTGGATGTAGGTGACCGAGCCGTCCGTGTCGATCATGAGCAACTGGCCGAGTTCGATGACGAACGGCTGATCCGGGTCGGACGAGAGGGCCAGCAGCTCCATCAGCCGGACCGCCGCCGCGTCCCACCTCAAACTGCGCAACACGCCGGTGAGCTCTATCTGGTTGGCGCCCTGCAGGTGTTGCTCGGCCCGCACTGTCTTTTCCCTGACCGACTTCTCGTGACGTGCCCGCATCACACCGATTGGGTCGTCCTCGGCACCTTCCGTGGGAACCGGTGGACGTGCCCGGAGCCGTGCTCGCGGCCGGTAGTCCTCGATCGCCTCCAGCAGGGATCCAGGGTCGGTCCAGGGCATTGGCGGATCGACGACGAGGCCGGCGCCGACGGTGGCGAGCTCTTCAAGTGTGGCTTCGCGGGCCGCGGTGAGGTACGTCTCAGCGGGCAGCACGGTGAAGTCCAGGCTGGCCCCGCCCTGGTCGAGCACACGGGCGACCGCGGCGTACACCTGCTCGCGGTAGACGAGCTCGGCCTCGACGAGCCGGAAAGCCAGGTCACCCAGCTCGTGGTCGCCGCGGAACTGCTTGCTGACGAGCAGGTTCAGCGTGTGGACGTCCCGCTCGACCCGAGCGGGGTTGTGGTTGCGGTGCTCGGCGATCAGCTCGTGGATCGGGGCCGTGCCGACCAGCCGGGCGAGTTTCGCCGCGTAGACCATGAGCAGCTGGCGGCACCGGTTCAGGTAGCGGACGAGCGTGCCGCGGTCCGAGTTCGCGCGCGTGACGAGGCTCCGCGTGCGGTCGAGGAGCAACAGCATCTCGTCGACGCCACCGCGCTTGCCGAGACGCTCGACCGCCAGCAGGCCGGCCATTCCGGACGGCTCCAGCACGTAACGCTGCTGATGCTTCTTCGGCAAGGACGGGGTGATCAGTCCCATCTCGATGAACAGGGTGAACCGCGAGTCAAAGAGCGCTTGGTCATAGGGGCCAAGGCGGGCCAGCGCGTATTCCGCCTCCGCCTTCGTCAGCCCGTTGAGTCCGGCGTTGTCGGCGAACACTTCGGCGAGGTCGCGGGCCATCTGCAGCGCACGCGGATCCCGGATGACCGCGGACCTGTCGTTGGCGATCGAGGCGAAGAACGACCGCAGGCGCTCGAGCAACGCTTCGTCCGGCGGTGTGTCGTCAGGGCCTTCCGGCTCGCCCCCGGGAAGCGGGAACAGGGAAAACTCGTCGTCCGGCTCGTCCGGCTCGTCCGGGTCGTCCATCGCAACCATGGCGGTCCAGGTCTCCGATCAGATCGAGTCGAGGAGCGCCGGCAGGATGGGAAGGACCCGTTCGTGGAGCACCTGTTGTTCGACGGCGCGGCCGGTGTCCTTGATGTGGCGCGCGATCTCGGCCAGCTCGCCGGACAGCAGCGGCTCGAGCTTCGCCGCGAGCTCGCGGTCATAGCGCTCGGCCTTTGCCTGTTCCTCGCGACCAGCTCGCCTTCTCGGCTGTCCCGCGGTCAGCAGCTCAAGGGTCATCGCGACCGGTCGCACGGGCTCTTCGACCGCCTTGTCGAGCATCGTGAAGATCTCGAGCCCCGACGCGTCGAGGTCCATCCAGGCCGCCACTTTGCGCCCAGGCAACCGGTTGATGAGCTCGGCGGCGTTCACGACGGCTTTGCCCTTGCCCCAGACGCACAGCCAGGATCGGGTGATCTTGTCGTTCGCGCTGACCTTCTTGAACGTCTCCGCGTTCTCGATGACGAGGATGCCGTCGGCGGAGCACTCGACCCTGCCGACCAACCACATGCCGTCACGCGGCAAGCCGATCCACGGGCGCGCCCTCGCGGCGTCCGCGATCGCGTTGCCGTGCTGCCACAACAGCGGACCGCAAAGCCGGATCTCCACGTCGGCCCCGTCGACGGCCAACTCGAACCTCTGCCCGACCAGCTGGCTGAACACCAGCATCCGAGCAGCCGACCAGGTGACGTGGGTATCGCCCCACGCCCGGCCTGCCAGCTCGGCGGCGCCGGGTACGTGACGGAAGCTCAACCACTTGCAGGCGGCGCGAAGCGCGGCTTCGTACGTGGGCCAGCTCTTCGCGGTCGTCGCCGTACCCTCAGGCACGACGAGCCCGGTGCCGGGAGGGACGCGGACCAGCACCGCGCGTTCGATCATCAGCCTCTCGCGGGCACGGGCACGGCGTTTGGTCATCGGCGCCGGGTGATCCCTCGCCTCGTCGAGGAGGGACAGCAGCTCGGCCCGCACCTCGTCAGGATCGCGGCGGGGCCGCAGTTCGGCGAGTTCGTCGGGAGCCTGTTCCCGCCACGCATGGGACAGTCTCCAGCCTTCCGGCTGCCCCAGCTTAATCCGGTCCTGGTCGACCTCGCACCGGAGCACGATGCCGCCCGCGCGGATCAGCTGGTCGACGACTACGTCGGTGCGTTGTCCGAAGCGTCCGGTCACGGTGGACCAGCGCCGGGTCTCCCTGGACAGAACCCAGATCAGGTCTTGTTTGGACACCGAGTCCGGCGGCGAGAAGAGAAGGGTCGGCTCGGCGGCGAGAACGTCGACGCGAGTCGGTTGCGTGCGCCCTTTGCGATCACGGGGAACCCGCGTTTCCCCCTTCCTACGAACGGGAACCGTCACCGCTCTCATTCCGTGGGGCATGCCGTTCAGCTCCACGGGGGTACGGCCCGCCAACCCGCCGAGCAGCGGAAGATAGTTCTCGTACATGAAGATTCCTGGAGTCCGTCATCGCGGCGGATCGGCGTCGGCCGGCAGACTGAACCGCAGCTGCTTGTCCCGCGCTGCTGATCATCGCGAGCGGATGAAACAGTAACAGAGGGTGCACTGGAGTTTCTTGTCAGAAAGTGGCCAACTTATTCCTGTCCGACCAGGAATGAGGAAAGGTTTGACTTGATTTGTCTGAACCATTTCGACGCGGTTCGAGGCGCGTCTGCAGCTCGAACCAATGACCGGTGAATTTGGCGGAGAAGCCGGCATGGCCGTGAGAACCGCAAGTACGACCCACTACCACGTGCGCACCGATGGTTCCGGCCCCAGTCGTCGCCACAGAGCTGGCGTTCGTCGGAAGCAGATCGGCGGCCGCTGGCCGAGACGAGCACGGCTGACGCCGGAAGCCAGTTCAGGGGTCCGCCAGGTCGGCCGGTGGCCCATTCGAGGCCCTCAATGTGCGGTCCTGGCGATCGCAGAGTGCAAATGCTGGCTGGAGGTCAGAGGCTGTCTGGTGTGGGCGTCAGCGGTGGTACAGAGTCGCGCATGTAGCCGATGCCCGCAGTCACGATGTAGTTCGCCGAACGCGCGTCCAGCTTCCAGGGATGTCGCAGTAGCAGCCGTCGCAGGTTGCTGCTGTCCGTGATCTGTGCCGGCCGCGCGGGAAGGCGGACGAACCATTGTCCGTCCGCCCCCCCAGTGCGGGTCTGAAGCGTCATCCACTGCGGTGGTGAAGCGGTCGACTAGTTGTGGCCACGTCGGCGTGCCCCACCAGTGGCGGCATGCGAGTCCGCCGTGCGCCGCTGCACGTTCGAATGCGAAGCGGGTGCTGCGTTCTTCAGCGAGGACGGCGACAGCGCCCAGCGTGTCGGCGGCGTGGTCGGTGAACTCGTCGAGTCCGTCGCCGGCGATGTCTGCGAGGGTGAGTCCGATGGGTAGTTTGCGTTTGGGGTCGGTGAGCCAGCGGTAGAGCTTGCGGAGAAGCCATTCCACGGTGTCGACGTCGACGGTGTTCAGGTCGGCGGTGGGGGAGTGGGCGTCGATGCTGCAGTCGGTGCGCCAGCGTCGGAGCATGTCGCGGACCCGGCGTGTCGTGTGGGAGTTGATGCGCAGCATGTCGCCGTCACTGAGCGGGCCGTCACCTGCGTGCCAGTCCTCTACAGGACTGTTGCGCCACGCGCCGTTGACCAGCCCGACAGCGGCCATGTCGAGCACTGCGCCCGCCTGATCGGGATCGATGCCGACCTGGTGGCGCAGCATTTCCCTTACCAGGTGCTCTTCTTGCTCGGCGGTGATTTCGTCGGGCCTCATTGTGTCCTTGGTCGTGTCCGTCGGCATGTCCTGGGCTGTCGCTGACTGTAACGACTGTGCCAATGGTCTCGGCACCACCCACACGAGCGACAGGTTCCCTCTGTATTGATCATCGTCAACGTGCCAGCGGATGTGGTTCGCCGGTCAGCGCGGACAACGCCGTGGCGACTTCGCTTGGTACGCCTTTGATGTAGGTGAGGGTGGAGCAGCCTTTGGTGTCGGTGTGGCCGGCGTAGGCGCGTGCGATGCCGTAGCCGTAGTTGCGTTCGACCCAGGTGAGTGTGGTGTGGCGCAGCCAGTGTGTGGACACGCCGAGCTTCGCAGCCCAGGGGAGTGCTGTTCGAACGCGCGACCAGAGGTGGTCGTAGCGTCGGCTCGTCAACGGCGAGTGGTTCGCGTACCGCAGCAGCTGGTCGGTTGGTGACACCGCACCGCGGCACCGGGCGTGGGTGAGCAGCGCTGAGCACAACGTGCGGCTGATGGGCTGCATGCGCACGGTTCCGCCCTTCTCCCGCAGCCGCAACGAACACAACGTCTCGTCGAGATCGTTCATGGAGAGAGCGAGCGCGCCACCCCGGCGGCAGGCGGTCTCCACGTGCAGGCGCAGTAGCAGGGCGTCGAGCACGACGTCGTTGCCGCCGTTGTAGGCGGCGTCGTAGATCTCGGCGAGTTCGCCGGTGGTGAGTGCGCGGCGGAGGTTGGGCAGCCGACGGGGGAGCGGTGCACGATTGGCAGGGTTGGCTCCGCTGCTGATGAGGCCGTCAGCCACGGCGAGCCGATACAGGAATCGCATCGCGCGGATGCATCCCTCGCCAGCATGTCGGCCGTGGCGGTTGTTGGATCGGCGAAGGGCGGAGCCGGTTGACTCCTGTTGCAGCGCCAGGATGTCGCTGGTCCGCAGCTCGTCGAGCCGCCAGTCGCCGTGCAGCAACTCGGCGCGATTCCAGTAGGTGGCGTACTTGTCTCGCTGTGCTGGCGTGGCGGCCGCGACGACGCGCGGCAGATACCCACTGATCGTGGGAACCGCACGCGGCGACGCCACATCGGACCAGCGGAGACCGAGCTCCTGGAGCAGGTTCTGTGCCAGACGCAGCTTCTCCGCGTCACTCGACATGCGAATCACCCGCCGCAGACTCGCGGTAAAGACCTGCGAGAAGTGAGGTGACAACGGTGATGGGATGGACGAGCAGTGTGTTGGTGCTCAGAGACGCGACGAGAACAATGCGGTCGCCACTGTGGATCCCGAGCATGGTTCGGGTGGCTGCAGGCAGAAAGACATTGCCGCGGATGTCGACGCGGAATCGTCCAGCGGGCGAGCGGTACAACTCGGCGCCGTGCCGGATCAGCCGGACGTCATGCCGGTCGCCAGGCTGCCAGCCCAACGCGTCGAGCAGGACGCGGTCGCCAGCACGACCTGAGTGGTCGACTTTCACCGTCCCCAACAGCAGGTCCGAGCGCTCACGGCCTTGTTTGACGGGAGCATGCACCTGCCTGGACAGGTGCCGTGCGGGCAGTTCCGGTGGCAACAGCGGCGGTACTGGATGTTCAGTCACGCGGGATCACCACCCGCGGCCGAAATTCCAGCGACAGTGGTGCCAACTGCGGCCGCGTAGACACGCGACCCCGGGAAAGAGGGGAAGTCACCCCGCTGCTCGGGTCCGGTGGAAATCCCAGCGGAACGAGAAATCCCACGCTCGGTGGCTGGTTGCTCACCTTGCGTGGGACTATGAAGCTGGGATTCCAGCCGTTCTGGTGTCCGAGGGGGGATTGAACCCCCACCGCGGGGAAATTTCCCCAAAACGGGGGAGACACACCGGCGTCCCGTCATGCCTCCGACTACCTGCAACCGGGGAGAGTTCCCCCAACTGGGGAATCTGCTCCATGGTTGCAGAAGGTACCAGACCGGCGGATGTTGCATGATTCCAGCTGGTTGCGGACCTCTCGGACTGAACTCGCCTGGTCGCCAAACGTCGGGTGATGCTGCGACTATTTCGAAAAGATCAGGCGCCACCCGACCCAAAGGTGACGTCTCCATGGAGTCCAGCGATGCACCTGCTGTTCCATCTTCTCCACGAACGTTTCTGCGTCTTCGAACAGCTGGGATCCGTCAGCGATCAGATGTTCCAACGCCTTGCAACCAAGAAGCTCAATCGGAGAAACCTCGTCTGTGCTGTGCAGCAACGTCCGGACGCACAGTTCCAGCGATGCCAGCGCCCAGACGGCGGGCTCGGCAAACCCGAACAACATCGGTCCGGTCTGCTTGTACAGCGTCTGCCCCTGCTCGAAGACGTTGAGCAACGACCCTCTCGCATCGGCGTGGATCTCGTGACTGGCCCAGCTGTAGTGACCTCGAAGGTGGGCGACGTTGACGAGCTTCTCCAACTCGGCGAAGTTGGGACGTCTCAGTCCGTTGAGTCCTGTGGCCCAGCCGTAAGACTCCTTGTACTCGGTCCCGAACCTGTCGAGGAGTTCCTGTCGAGATTGATCGAGTTGGGCGATCTCCTCTGCGGGGAGAGGATCGGTTCCCAGTTCGGCGCAGTGGAGTTGGTAAGTCCTCGCGTCCTTGGCTGTCAGGACCGCCTCGTGAAGGTAGAAGCGTTCAGCCAGATCTGCGTGGTCGTCGGTCTCTCCGAACTCTGAGAGGACGCGCATGATCACAGCGATCTCATGCAGGGTGCGGCAGCGAGCGAGCGCGGCCATGGGAAAGCCACCGGCGAGCGCGTGATGCACCTCGAAGGCTGTCCGGCATGCCCGAGCGTGCAGGCCGGTTAGCACCTCGAAGTGAAAATCCTGTCGCTCCTCGGCTTCGCGGGCCAGCCGCTTGTCGAACCGCTCCCCAGCCTCGTGAACGGCGACACAGATGGCGAGATAGAGATCAAGCGGACGTCCCCAATACGCCTGGAGTGCGCGCTGGAACAGCTTGTGTCCCCGACGGCGGCGTCGCAACATTCGTGGCGCAGTTCGCCGGATGTCTGCGGCCACCACAGGGGCAGTTCGGTCCATCGCCTGGATCCAGGCTTTCGCTGAAGCTTCTGTGGCCTCGTCCTCTGCTAGGCCGGCTTTCGTGAATCGGCGAGTTCCTTCGACAAGCATCGTGAAGGTGTCATGGTCGAAGTCGTCGCGTCCCCCGCGCCTGAGGAGCCTCATGGGGGCATGCTACGGCTGACATGCGGCGGTCTGGTCTAAGCGATACTGCCTCTAGTGGTCGAATGGTGGGGGAGGGGAATGTGTCGCTGCTCGGAGCCGTGCTCGTCAAGCTCGCGGAGACGGTGGTGAAGTTCGCCGTCGAAGCCGGCACTGGTAGCAAGGTCGCGGGCGAGTTGGGCGGCGGGACCGTGGGTGTGCTCGGCGGGCGCGCTGCCAGCCTGTCCGACGACCGGAAGGTCCGTCGCGCACTTTCCCAGGTGGCACAACGGTTAGGCGACGAACTGTACGTCGCGTACGGACACGAGTACAGGAACATCTCCGAGAACGATCGAGCTGCTGCGGCTACTGCCGTGGTGGAGGTACTTGAGCGGTGCGGCGACCAGCAGAGTCTCGTTGCGCGCAATAACGCGGATTCAGGTCGTCTGGCAACTGCCCTTCGAAACGGCGCCGACGAGATCTTGCGGCGGACAGCGCTCGGCGGGGACGGCGAGGAGTACTTCGATCAGCTGCTCCAAGCGGCATGCGTTCAGGTTGTAGCGTTGACGACCCGTCGCCAGGAGTTTCTAGTCGCAGCCGGCACGGAGACGCTCTCGAGACTGACCACGCTGGACCTCACCGTGTTGCAGGAGTTCGCCAAACTCAACGCCCGGCTGGATCCGTTGCTTGCGTCGCGGCCTGAAACAGGGCCGTCCGGTTCCGTTGTGCAGAACTCCGTCGACGGCTCGGTCTCTGGACCGGTTGTCCAGGCGGGCCACGTGTCCGGCAATCTGAACATCACTTATTGGGGTGACCGATCACCGACGGAACTGATTGCCTCGGATCTCGGAACGGCTGCTTGGCGGCCCATTCGTTTCGGCGGACTCTGGGAGCTCGCGACGGCGCTGAGCGGCAGTCCTCTCGGCCCTGGAGCCGCTGACGTCTGCCCGCGGTTTCATGAGGTCGTTGAGGTGCAGACCGCGCTTGAGGCCACCTGCGCGGCAATCCTGGTGGGAAGAAGCGGCAGCGGTAAGTCGGTCACCGCGTTCCAGGTCGTCGCCGATCGGGTCCGTGAGGGATGGAAATCCCTGCGGCTCCGCGACTCGGCACGACACGTCGACGGCAGCCTGCTCGTGGACGAACTGCTTGCCGTCGAAGGCCCTCTCATCGCGTTGATCGACGATGCGCAATCCGTTCCGGGTGACACCTTGCGTGAAATTCTCGAGGCTGCAGAGCCAGATCGCTGCGTTCTGGTCGTGAGCACGGAGGAGGTGCGAGGGCCTGCGCCTGTGGTGCGGATGGTGGAGAAGCGTGCCGTAGCAACGCTTCACGCGGAGTTGTCGAAAGATCTTGCCTCACTGACTCGGCAGGTGAGTCGCGTCGACCCGAACGTGGGAGAGAGGTTTCATGACGAGTCGGTAGTTCCTCGTCTCCGCGCCGCGGCGAACCAGGGTACGCCTTGGCAGTTCTGCTTCGTGTTGTCCGGTAGGTGGCGTCGCGTTGCGGGAGCGATCGCACGAGTGCGTGATCGAGAGGATGCCCACCTTGCGCTGGTTGTCATCGCTGTCGAGCAGATTGCGACCGCAGACGCGGGTACGTCGGTGGCAGCTCTTTGTGAGAAGGCGGTCCTTGTAGGACGTGACGAGGCATGGGTAGTTCGAGCCCTCGAGGTTCTGCGCGCAGAACAGTTGATCTACGATGAGGACGGCTACTACAGGTGCGCGCATGTACAGGCTGCATGGAACGCTCTGCGGTATCTACTTGATCCTTATCCACACGAGGCGCCACCATACGTACGACCGAAGGTACTCCCGATAGTGGATGTGGGGGACCGACCGGTGACGGCACAACCAGCGCTTCGCAAGTCGACTCCGGCTCCACCTCCACCGAAGGATGATGTGGAGCGAGACCGCCGCGTCATCGCCGCTGTCGTCGAGGCTGCGATCGCAGATCCGACGACCAGTCTCGCCGGACTTGCCTGGCTCACCAGTTGGCACGGGTTTGGCTGGGATCACATGTGGATCCTGCGGTCGCACGGCGCTGCGAGCGACGCAACGATCGCGCAGTTGATCGATCGGCTCATAGCCGTGGACGTGCGAGGCACCGACATCGGCCTCCGCGCTCATGTCTTGTGCTATCTCGGGCGTTGGCAGGACGGCCTTGCACAGACGCGCCAAGTCACTTCAATGGCTGCGGTGCTCAAGCAGTGGGTCGACGAGATGACGGCTAAGGACGCTTCAGGCGTGAGGGAGTTGTTCAACTGGCTTGGCGCGGAACGTAGCGACTTCACTACGGAGCTTCTGCGGGACATTGACGTGCGCAGCTTGACCTCCAGGTGGGTCGCCGACGACATGACATCGGCCGCGATCTTTGGAGAGGCGGTCGACAGGATCTGGTACGCCGGTGGTCCTGCGCTGCATGCGTCCATAGCCGAGGCACTCGACGCCGGTGCCCTGCTCGACCTGTTCAAGGACAACAAGAGCGAGGCTTGGGCAGGCTGTCAAATGGCTAAGACGATCGCGTGGCTTGATCCACCGCTTAGCCTGCGGCTGGCAGAGGTGTTCCTTCCAAAGGTCGCCGCCGCGATCAACGCCGATCCCGTGGAGTCCTGGCCTGACGGCGTGTACGACTTTCTGTGGCACGTACTCGGGTTCGGACCGAGCTTCCTACGCTACCGAAAGCCAACGAGGCACAGTAGGAGAGTGGCAGTCAAACTCGTCTCGCAGCTCGACGCCATGGTGCTGGCTCGCGCGATCAGTTCGTCCATGCCCCGAGGATGGCAAGCACTCTCGGAACTGATGACGTTCGTCTGGGAAGCAGACCTACCTGCCTTCGAGAAGATCGTTGCTGCCGTGGACATGTCAGAGCTTGCCGAAGCTATCGAGCCGTACTTCGGCCAAAACGACATGCACATGTTGCAGATCGTTATGGTGATGGCAGAAGCCAGGCCGCAGGAGACCGAGCGGATGATCGAGTCGATGCTGGCAGACTCGGAGTCGTTGGTGGCATTGCACGCAGTCCTCGCTCCACAGGCGACAATCGAGGCGTTGAACCGCGGTGTGCCGCTCGACCTTGATGCCTCAGCTGGTCGTTGGAAGCTCGCTGCCGATGCCCTAACCGCACTCCAAGGCTGTGACAACTACACGGCGGAACAGGTCTTGGTTGCCAACTACGAATCGATCAAACAGGGGTTGCTGCTGGAATGTCACGGGTCGGATCACGAGGGGCTGTCCGAGTTTCTGCAGGTCTGTGACCACCTGTCTGCCGAGTCGCTGGACAAGGCCCTCACCGAGATCATTGACGAGGCGGAGGCCCACTGGCAGAGGGAACTGAGACGGCGAGGCTCCGTGCGCGTGCCGGTGTTGGAGCTGGTTCGGCGTGCAGCGCGTCTTCGTCCAGACCATGCGGCGATTCAACGACTTGAACGCCGTTTCCCATCGTTGAGACCGTCAGCTGGATGAACCTGGGTTGTGCAGCCATACAGCGGCAGCGAGATGCGTGATCTGGCTGACAGTCCATCCCCGTCCAGCCCCTGCGTGGCGTTCAGTTGACGCTGAACTTGAGCGGCCGTCAGCCGCGGCGCATCTCGAACCAAGCCGCTACTACCGCAGCGATGACGCGCTGCCACGGTCGCCGGCGGGGCGGAGCGCTCGGTTTGGCCAGGGCAGTTCTGACGGCGTCTGCGTCGCGGGCAACCGCTTGACCGTTTGTCAGCAGTGCCACCACTGCGAACGCTCGAAGTGGCCAGCGCCGCGTGGAGAGCGTCGACGGTGTCCGGATCGAAGTCGAGCAGCATCAGCCGATCCCGTTCGAACCAGGACTCGAAGCCGACCAAGGTGCCGGTCGTCGCGGTCCACCACTGGCCGATGTAGTGGCATTGCCCCTTGTAAGAGGGGAAGCGTCGCACCGGCAGGCAAGACTCGAACGGCACCGACCACGCCTCGGTCAGGGACAACCGCTGCTCGCCGGCCTCGGTCACAAACGCGACCTCGAACTCCGAATTCAGCGTCGGTGGAGCGCCTCCGGGGACAAGATCGAAGTTCGGTACCGTGGCATTATCCCGGCAGGTTTGCAGCACACCAACACGGCTCCTGGACAATCCACAGAGTATCCAGTGGAATCGGCGTTGACCTGGGCTGATGGGAGCGCGCTGCCCAAGCGGGCGATTGGCGAGGAAGATGATCTCCTGGCGCCAACTAGGGGTCCGAACACCGATCTTCACGCGGACAGGACATTACCTGAGGTGTCTTGTCCGGCTGAACTTTGCGGGAGTGCGTCGCGCTGGGCTGTGGTTCGAAAGGTAGGCTCGGAAGGTGGCCGCGCGTATTGTCCGGACCTAGTTTTCGGGTTCAGTGGGTCCGTCGGGAACGCTTGAACCCTCGGTTGGTTCGTGGCCGAAGAGCTGCAAGCAGCGGATTCCTAGTGTCGTGATGCCGTGCGCGTCGATGTTCGCCATGCCGTCCCAGGTCCCGTCGCCCAAAGTTCGCAAGGCGCCGTGGCGAACGAGCGCGGCCAGCACCCCGTCAAGAAAACTGTCGTAGTCGGGCAACGCCAGTGCCACATGGGTCCGTTCCCAACCACGGGGCCCGCCAGGGTTGGACCACATCGACTCCGGAGGCACCGGTTGCTTAGCGATCAGCTTCAGCACCACGACGTGCGGTGCCTCCAGGTCGTTCACCATCGAGGCCAGCAGCCTCGCTTCGTCAAGGTGGCTGTCACTGCGCAGGCCATCGGCGAGGATCTGGCCGAGGGCCTGGATCTTGTCCTCCATCGAGGTCCTCGCCGCTGCTTCCAAGACCTGGGCGAGCAGTTCGAGACGAGCGTCATAACCAACTGCACGCTCCACCAGGATGTCGAGGCCAACGTCCATCAGGTCGGCCGCGTGCTTGAGCGACCGCGCCGCGCGGTCCCCGCGACGCTCTCCTGCCTGGGTCCAGACCTGTTGCAAGTACTTGAGCACTGGTGCGCTGCCGCCCACCAGCGTCGCCCCGATGGGGTTCGCGCCAAGTGCGACACTCGCCAACGTGGCGAGCGCTCCGAGCGCAGCGTCTTGACCTACCCCCCGAAACCGCCTTGCCCGATCTATCGCGCTTCGTCATCGTCACTCCTGCCCAGTTTCGACTGGTGGTCGTGGTGTCTAGTTTGCGGATGCGGGCAGGTAATGACGGCGCGGCGATCCGCGTCGGCGACGCCGCAACTGGTCGCGCAGATGCCCGGTGCTTCGCCCGCAGGCGACAGCTGGGTCGGCGAGTTCGACCCGACTGGAGCATGCGGGTGCGCGGAATCCTGCGGCGGCGCACCGCCAGCGCCTCTAGTCGGCTACGTCACGCTCCCGCCATAACGCAGCGGGCCGGATACTCGATGCGAGCATCCGGCCCGCTGTTAAGGATGAAGCCGGTGACCGTGGACCGAGTTGAACACTCGGTCCA